>NZ_JCASIG010000003.1:0-689823 GCF_059685715.1 Telluria sp. ZB2R32
CCTGGTCGCCTCCGTCGTGCTGGCCAGCGGTTCGCTGCTCAACGCGATCGGCATGGTCATCCTCGGCCTGCTGTTCGGCCTGATCGGCACCGACGTCAACTCGGGCCTGGCGCGCTATACCTTCGACCTGCCTGAACTGGCCGACGGCGTGAACTTCGTGATCGTGGCGATGGGCATGTTCGGTATCGGCGAAATCATCCGCAACCTCGAGCACGACGAGTCGCGCTCGGTGATGATGAAGAAGGTCCAGGGCCTGATGCTGACGAAGGACGACTTCAAGCGCATCATCGCGCCGGTGCTGCGCGGTACCGTACTCGGCTCGGCCCTCGGCATCCTGCCGGGCGGCGGCGCCATGCTCGCTTCGTTCGCGTCGTACTCGATCGAAAAGAAGATCTCGAAGAACTCGGCCAACTTCGGCAAGGGTGCGATCGAGGGCGTCGCCGCCCCCGAGTCGGCCAACAACGCCGGCGCCCAGACCTCGTTCATCCCGATGCTGACCTTGGGCATTCCGTCGAACCCGGTGATGGCGCTGATGATCGGCGCCATGATCATCCAGGGCATCCAGCCGGGTCCGGCCGTGATGACCGAGCAGCCGGCGCTGTTCTGGGGCCTGATCGTGTCGATGTGGTTCGGTAACCTGTTCCTGGTCGTGCTGAACCTGCCGATGATCGGCCTCTGGGTCAAGATGATCACCGTGCCTTACCACCGCCTGTATCCGGCGATCCTGATGTTCTGCGCGATCGGCGTGTTCAGCCTGAACAACAACGAGTTCGACGTCTACCTGATGGCGATCTTCGGCCTGTTCGGCTACATCTGCGCCAAGCTGGGCGCCGAGCCGGCGCCGATGCTGCTGGGCTTCATCATCGGCCCGATGATGGAAGAGTACCTGCGCCGCGCGCTGCTGCTGTCGCACAGCGACCCGCTGGTGTTCGTGCAGCGTCCGATCAGCGCCGTCATGCTCGGCCTGGCCGCGCTGGCGATGGCGGTGGTGCTGTCGCCGTCGCTGCGCAGGAAGCGCGAGGAAGCTTTCCAGGAAGAGTGACGGCCATGGAGCGGCGCAGCGTGCCGGCTCAGCGCGCCGACAGGAACGCCTTCGCCTCCGCCTGGAACCGCTGCGGCTGGTCCCACATGATGAAGTGCGCGCTGTCCGGAATGCGCTTGATGGTCAGCTGTTTGACCGGCGCGTACGCGGCCTTGTAGACGCCATCGAACTGCTCGGCCGGGAGCGGCACGCTTTTCGGCTGGACGTACAGCACCGTGACCGGCACCGCGATCTGCGCCAGTTCCGGAATCAGGTTCGTGACGATCAGTTCGCGGTAGGCGCGGATGGCGACGTCGGCGTCGCTTTGCATCGAATCCTTGACCGCGACCGGGCGCATCGCTTCGGTGTCGACCATGCCGGCGATGGTGTCGTTGGCGCGTTTCGAACGCTGGTCTGGCGGCGTGGCGCGCATGCCGGCGGCGATCTGGTCGCCGACGGCTTCGACGCGCGCGGCGGTGGCGCCGGGGCCGGCGAAGAAGGTCCCCAGGAACGGATACATATCCACCACCATCAGGCGCGACAGCGACTCGGGATGGCGCGCGGCCAGCATCATGCCGATGGTGCCGCCCATCGAGTGGCCGATGACGGCGGGTGCCTTCAGGTTCGATTCCCTGATGTAGCGCGCGATTTCCTCGGCGACCGGCGCCGCCACCGCCCCCTCCTTGTTGGCGCCGGCTGGCTGCCCGGCAAAGCCGGCGACGTGCACCAGGTGGTAGCGGTAGCCCGGCAGCGCGGCCACGGTCGAGGCCCAGGTGCGTGGCGAGGAATTCAGGCCGGGGATCAGGATCACGTCCGGGCCCGATCCCTCGGTGCGCACGCTGATGCGCTCCGATGCGAAAGACGCGGCCAGCGCGCTCGTGAATGGAAGGGCTGCCAGCAAGGCGAGTGCGCCGGTCGTGAATGTGCGGCGCGAGAAGGTCGTTTTCATCGTTCTGGTTCCTGTTCGGGATACATCAGTGGTCCGTCCGGTTGACGGGAAGATCGAAATGCAGCACGTCCTCGCGGGTGCCCAGTTTCGTGTAAAGCGCAATCGCCGCCGCATCCTCGGGCGCGGTATCGGCCTGCACGAAGATGACCCGGGCACCGCGCGCGGCGGCGATGTCCTGCAGCGCGCGGATCAGGGCGGTCGCGATGACCTGGCGCCGGTGCGTCGCCGCCACCGCCAGGTCGTAGATGTAGATCTCGCTGCGCTCCTGCTCGAACTTGCGCAGTTCGTAGGCGCACAGGGCGCCCGTGACCTTGTCGCCGTCGAGCTTCGCCAGTGCGATAAAGCTGTCCCCACCGAGCAGCGTGCGCAGATAATCCGTGCTTGGCCGCTTGCTCGTGTACGAGACCGGATCGTTGAAAGCCTCGCCGAAGAAGGAGAGCACTGCATCCATCAGGCCGGCGTCGCCTGGTCCGAGCTGGAGAATGGTCGTCATCGCTTTATGCTTCTACCTTTTCAATATGTCGACATACCCGGCAACCGCTTCGGCGCTTCCCGGTGCATCGATCAGCGCACGCAGCATCGCCTCGAGTCCCCGGCATTCGCGGCGCAAGCCTTCTTCGTCCAGTTGCGGCAGCGCGCCACTGTCCTGCAGTGGCGTGAACCGGTCCCGTGCCTGCGCCAGATAGGGTGAGGCATCGAGCAGGGTAATCAATTCAGGATAGGCCGAAAGGAAGCGCGCCAGCGTTTCGCCGTGGCTGGGGGCGGATGCGCCGCAGCGTTGCTGCGCGCCGTAGGTGGCCTGGTACAAGCGGTAGACCAGCTTTGCTCGCTCCTTCTCGACGTCCGGCGCGCGTTGGGCATGCGCACCGGTCGGCAGGGCGCCGAGGCAGACCAGGCCGGCCAGCAGGAGGCTGCGCAATGCGAACATATTGTCCAATCTACTCGTGACGTAAACAATCGACCGGCAACAGGCGCGAAGCCCTGCGTGCCGGATAAAACCCGAAGAACACGCCCACCGCCGTGGCAAATCCGCAGGCCACGATCACCGCGCTGAGGCCGACCCTGACGTCGAACTCGGCCGCCGCGGTAATCGCCGCCGCGCCGGCCGCGGCGATCGCGATGCCGACCGCGGCGCCCGCCAGGCAGATCATCACCGCCTCGACCAGGAACTGCAGCAGGATGTCGCGCGGGCGCGCGCCGATCGCCATGCGGATGCCGATTTCGCGCGTGCGCTCGGTCACCGACACCAGCATGATGTTCATGATGCCGATGCCGCCGACCACCAGCGAGATCCCGCCGATCACACCGAGCAGGGCGGCGATGCCGGCGCTGATCTTGCCGGCGGTGGCAGCAAAGGTCGCCATGTTCTGCATCTTGAAATCGTCCGGTTCCTCGAACTTGATGCGGTGGCGGTCGCGCAGGGTCTCTTTCATGTCCTCGATCGCATCGTCGAGCATGCCGTCGCTCTTGCCCTGGGCGGCGATGTAGTGGACGTTGTCGGGGAAGGGGCCGCGCACCATGTAGGCGCGCGCCGCGGTGATCGGCACCAGCACCATTTCGGAGAGGTCGTCGCCGTCGAGCTGGCGGCCTTCACCCTGCAGCACGCCGATCACCTGGAAGGCGACGTTCTCGATGCGCAGGTAGCGCCCGAGCGGGTCCTGGCGGTAGAAGAACTGGTCGGCCACCTTCTGGCCGATGACCACCATGCGCGCGGCGGCGCGCACGTCGTCGTCGGTGAACATGCTGCCCTGGTCGATCTTCCAGTTGCGGATCTTGAGCATGGCCGGCGTGATGCCATGCACCAGGTTCGCCGCGGTCTCGTTGCCGGCCGCGAGCTTGAAACTGCCCTGCAGCGCAGGCGCCGCGCCGGACAGGCTGGGCAGGCTGTTCAGGGCGACGGCGTCGGCCACGGTGAGCGCGGGCACGGCGCCGCTGCGCATGCGCTGCGCCTGCGTGCGGTCGCCGCCGGGGAACACGTAGACCATGTTCGTGCCGAGCATCTGCATCTCTTTCTTGATGAAGCGCTGCATGGTGTCGCCCAGCGCCAGCATCAGCACCACCGAGGCGATGCCGATCACGATGCCGAGCATGGTCAGCGCCGTGCGCAGCCGGTTGGCGGCCATCGAACGCAGGGCTTCCACGAGTACCTGCAGCACTTTCATGCCGGGCTCCCGGCAGCCGCCTGTTCGTGGCTGGCGGCGAGCTGGCGCAAGCCCTCGCCGGCGGGTCCGTCGTACAGCACCCGCCCATCCTTCAGGCGCACCAGGCGCCGGCTCCAGGCGGCGATGTCCGGTTCGTGCGTGACCAGCACGATGGTGATGCCACGTTCGCGGTTCAAGGCCTGCAGGCCGCGCATGATGTCGTCGCTGGTTTGGGTGTCGAGGTTGCCGGTCGGTTCGTCGGCCAGGATCAGCGGCGGGTCGCCCACCAGGGCGCGCGCGATCGCCACGCGCTGCTGCTGGCCGCCCGAGAGCTGGTTCGGCGTGCGCTTGCCGAGTTCTCCCAGCCCGACCCTCTCCAGCTCCTGCTTCGCCTTGGCCAGCGCGCGCCCGCGCGCCACGCCGGCATAGATCAGCGGCAGGGCCACGTTCTCGGCCACGCTCATGCGCTTGATGAGGTTAAAACTCTGGAACACGAAGCCGATGGTGCGGTTGCGGATCGCGGCCAGTTGCGGGCGTGAGAGCGCGCGCGTATCGGCGCCGTCGAGAAAATAGTCGCCGCCGCTGGCCTGGTCGAGGCAGCCGAGGATGTTCATCAGCGTCGACTTGCCGGAGCCCGACTGGCCCATCACCGCGATGAAGTCGCCGCGTTCCACGCGCAGGTCGACGCCGAACAGCACCGGCGTCTCGACGCTGCCCGACACGTAGCTCTTGGTGACGGCGCGAATATCAATCAATGCGTCAATCAATGCCTCGGTCATTACATATCCTTGGCCGGCGCCAGCGAACGCGTCACCACGCGCTCGCCCACTTTCAGGTCGCCGCTCACCACCTCCGTATAGCGGAAGTTCGACAGGCCGATGCGGATGTCGACCGGCTGCGCTTCGTTCTTCGCATTGAGTTTATAGACCTTGAACATGCGCGCGGTCGCGCCCGTATTCTGGAGTGCGAAATCGTCTTCCGGCGGCGGCAGGGAGGCCGTGTTGGCAGGCTCCTTCGCCTGTTTGTCGGCCGCCGCCTTGCGCTCCTTTTCCTGCTCTTCTTCCGACAAGCGGAAGCGCAGGGCGGCGGTCGGGATGCGCAGCGCCCTGGGACGGTTGTCCACTACCAGCCGCACCTGCGCCGTCATGCCGGGTTTCAGCAACTCGTCCTGATTGGCGACGTCGAGCACGACGTTATAGGTGACCACGTTCTGCACCACGTTCGGCGCCAGGCGGAACTGGCGCATGGTCGCGTTGAATTCACGGTTCGGGTAGGCGTCGACCACGAAGCGCGCCGGCAGTCCATCCTTCAGGGCGCCGACGTCCGCTTCCGAGACGCTGGTATCGATCTGCATCTTGGTCAGATCCTGCGCAATCTGGAACAGGTTCGGCGTGTTGAACGAGGCCGCCACCGTCTGCCCGAGGTCGATGGTGCGCTTGATGATCACGCCGTCGATCGGGCTGCGGATCACGCTGTTGTTGACGTCCGCCAGTGCGCGGTCGAGCTGCGCGCGCGCCAGCTGCCCGTTGGCGCGCGCCACCTCCAGTTCGCGCTGCGACTGGTCGAGCGCCAGGCTGGAGATGAAGTTCTGGGCGACGAGCTGCTTGTTGCGCTCGAAGCTGGCCTGGGCCAGGCGCAGCGACGCCTGGGCCGAAGCCACGCTGGCGCGCGCCTGGCCGACCTGGGCGTTGAAGATGGTCGGGTCGAGTTTGAGCAGTACCTGTCCCTTTTTCACGCGGTCGTTGAAGTCGGCCTGCAGCTCGACCACGGTGCCCGAGACTTGCGAGCCGACGTTCACCAGCGCTACCGGATTGATGGTGCCGGTGGCCGTCACCGTATGCGTGATGCTGCCGGTGTCGACCACGCTGGCGCGGTACTTCAGCGGCGGCGTCTTCGGCTCGCTGTTGAGCTTGGCGTAGGCGACGGCGGCCGCGCCGGCAACGAGCAGGGCGGCTGCCGCCAGCACGCGTTTTTTGGTGAAGATCTTCATCGGGTGACCTGTCAGGGAAGGATGATGCCAAATTGCAATTAATTGCAATTAACTGAGTGTCTGTGATTTTTGTGCTTTCGGCAATGCAAATTGGATGCATATGGGCGGGAATCGGATATGCATGTGGTAATGCGGATGCAGAGGGCGAGCCTGGCCATGGCGATCCGCTAAAATGGCGCCATTCCCTCTTTACTTTGCAGACATCATGACCCAGGACGAACTCAAGCAAGCCGTGGCACGCGCCGCCATCGATTACGTGGTCGACGGCGAAATCATCGGCGTGGGCACCGGCTCGACGGCCAATTTCTTCATCGACGAACTGGCGCGGATCAAGGACCGCATCCAGGGCACCGTCGCTTCCTCGGAAGCCACCGCGGCGCGCCTGCGCGGCCACGGCATTCCCGTGTTCGACCTGAACGAGGTCGAGTCGATCGCCGTCTACATCGACGGCGCCGACGAGATCACGGACAGCGGCGCGATGATCAAGGGCGGCGGCGCGGCGCTGACGCGCGAAAAAATCGTGGCCTCGGTGTCGAAGCAGTTCGTGTGCATCGCCGACGGCTCGAAGCTGGTGGCGACCCTGGGTACATTCCCGCTGCCGGTGGAAGTGATCCCGATGGCGCGCGCCGCCGTCATGCGCCAGCTCGCCGCCCTCGGCGGCCAGCCGCGCCTGCGCACCAGGGCCGGCAGCGATGAGCCCTTCATTACCGACAACGGCGGCGAGATCGTCGACGTGGTCGGCTTGCAGATCGCCGATCCGGTGGCGCTGGAAACGCGGATCAACGGCATCGTCGGCGTGATCGCGGTCGGCCTGTTCGCGCAACGCGGCGCCAACGTCTGCCTGCTCGGCATGGCCGAAGGCGTGAAAACCCTGACGTTCTGAAGGAGCGGCGATGCGGACATTGCTGGCGCTGATGGTGGCGGCTGCCGCGGGTGGCTGCGCGATGTTCAATTCGCCGATGCCGGCGCCGGTTGCTGGAACGCCGGCCAGGGCCGCGGCGCAGGCGGCCGAGGTGCCGATCGAGCGGGTTCCTTATCGTGTCGGCGTGTCTTCGGTGACGGTCGAGCAGCTGGCGCGGCAGCACGCCTGCAGCGGGCAGGGCGCCGGGCTCATCACCGAGCCGGGGCCGGTCGAGGTGTATCGGCTGCAGTGCAGCGACGGCAAGGTGTTCATGGCGCGCTGCGAGTTGCGGCAGTGTCGCAAGATGTAGGTTGACGATCCCACATTCGCCGACGGTACGGTATGCATGGGTACGAAACGCGTGGGCTCAGAGAGCCCACCCTACAGTACACAACAGTTCCATGAACTTGCTACCGGCGGTGGTGCACCGTAGGGTGGGCTCTCCGAGCCCACGCGGTTCAACGCTTGAACAAACGCGCCCTCAATTTCACCTCACAACGCCGTCTCCACTTCCCGCAAGGTCCGCGCCAAACTCGACGCGCTCGGATTGTCCACGAACACGCACTGCGTCCCCGTGCGTTTGCAATGATCCTTCACCCGCCAGTAGGCCCCATGGCTGATGCACCCGGTCTGGCAGATCACCAGGTCCGCCGCCGCCAGGCTGGCATCCAACAGGCCGCTGCTGTCTTCCAGGCCGCCGTCATGGTGCGCGAACTGGGCGCCGACCTGTTCGATCATGCTGCGGTAGACCGGCACGTTGCCGCTGCGCCCGCCCACGCAGAGGATGCTGCGGTTGACCAGCCGGACCGGCTGGGCGACAGGGGGCGCCGGCTGCGGCACGCACTCGGACATCGACACCGGGGCTGCGGGTACCTGCGCCTCCTTCAGCGCCGCCAGCTGCGCCCGCAAGCGCGCCTCGCGCGCCTCCACCTGCGCCAGGCGATTGGCGAGGCGCTTGCGCGTTTCCAGTTCCGGGACCGTCGCGCGCAGCGCCGCCAGTTCGGCGCGCGCCTGCCCGAGTTCGGTCTCCCTGCCGATCGCCAGCGCGCGCAAACCCATCAGCGCGGCGTCGTGCTCGCGCGCCGTCGTCGCCTTGTCCTGCACCAGCGCGTTGCAGCGTTCCTGCAGTCTGACCAGTTCGCGTTCCATGCGCGCATTGTCGTCCAGCAGCCTGTTGTACTTGTCGAGGTCGACGCGGGCGCCGGCCCCGGCCTGGTGCTGCACCATGTGGATGTCGCGCGTCATCTGCTCTTCCAGTTCCGGCGTGCAGCGTGGGTGGGTGAGGCCGGCCCAGTACGCGCCGGCGACGTTGCCCGCAGCGACCGCCGCATTCCACAGCGCCTGCACCTCGTCCGTGGTCCTGGCCTTGTGGAAGCGCGCGACCTCGCCGGCATAGCGACGCTCGAATTCCTTTTGCAGCGCCTCGGACAGGGTCTTGCGCGCCGCGCATTCGTTAACGACGCCCACATGCAGCTCGTAATCGTCGAGTCCCAATTCATTGCCGATGGATTTTTCGGCCAGTTTGCGCAAGCCCTGCAGCGACAGGCCGACGCCGATCAGCGGACAATGGCAGGTAGGGGACAGTTCCCATAAACGCCGGCGGCGCGAACCCTGGGTGGCGGCTGAGGTCGGAGCAAATGGGGCAGGTTTGTCGCACATGATGGGTCCTCGACAGGCAGTGGTAAGGTAATGAATGATAATCATTCTCATTTATATTCTACCTGCCGGGGGAACGAGCGCAAGCGAATTCGTGCGCGGGCGAATCGGCCGTATCCTGGCGTGGCACGTCGTGCCGGGTATTTGAGCAAATGCTCTAAATAACTTATTGGTCATTTAGTACCATGAACGCATCGTAGCGTGTCCTGCCGATGACCTGTCCACCGGGCGCCGGTCAATCCGCCGGACAATCCTTTACCCAATAATAAAAATGCACACACTCACCCGCTTGCTGGATTCGCGCCACTTCCACTGGGCCCTGTTGCTGGCCTTCCTCGCCTGCTATCCGCTGTCGAGAATCATGCCGCCGGCCTGGGCGTGGGAAAACGGCGTCGTCGAAAATGCGCAGGCGATCGCGCTGGTGATGGGCGCGGTGCTGGCCTGGCTTGCCTGGCGCCGCCTGCGTCCGCAAGCCGCCGCCCTGATCGCCGCCTGCGCGGTGCCGGTCTGGCTGCTGCTGGCCGGGCGCGAGCTGAGCTGGGGTGCGGTGTTTCTCCCGCCTCACGGCTTCGACGCCGGCGGGCCGATCTATACTTCGCGCGTGCTCTGGTACCGGCCGCTGGTGCCGGCATTCGCCGGGGTCATCCTCCTCATCGTGCTGGTCGCCGCCTGGCGTCATCGGCTCGACCGTCCGCTCAGGCAGCTGATCGCCCGCCGGCGCTTCCCGTGGTTGCCGATCCTCACCATCGTGGCCGTCATGTGCGCCTCGACCTTCGCCGAAGGGCATTTGTATCCATTCAAGGATGTCGTGCTCGAGCAGGGCGAAGCCTATGAAGAACTGGTGGAACTGGTCGGCTATCTCGCGCTGCTCGCCGCCCAGGCAAGGGTGCTGCGCGCGACCGCGGCAGGGGACCGGCACAGCCGTGCCGGCAAGGTCGGCGCGCAAGAAACTGCGCAGTCCGAAACTACTCGCTGACTCTGCCGCGCAGCGCCTTGACCTGGCCGCTGCGCGTCTTTTCGTCGAGCCGGCGCCGCTGCGAGCTGCGCGTCGGTTTGGTTGCGCGGCGTACCGGCGGCACGTCGGCCGCCTGCGCCACCAGCGCCTGCAGGCGCTGCAGCGCGTCCTCCTTGTTCTGCTCGAGGCTGCGCGATTGCTGGGCCTTCAGCACCAGCACCCCTTCGCGCGTGATGCGGGTGTCGCGCATGTCGAGCAGGCGTTCCTTGATCCAGGGCGGCAGCGAAGAGGCGCCGATGTCGAAGCGCGCATGCACGGCGCACGAGACCTTGTTGACGTTCTGGCCGCCGGGGCCTTGGGCGCGGATGGCGATGAACTCGACTTCGGCGGGGTTGATGGCAGGTGTCACGATGCTTCCATTTGTACGGAACGTGCATCATGCCATGGAGCGGCGCCGGGCTATGCACAGATAATGTTTTTGTAACAACTGTAACGTGCGGCCCCTCTGGAACAAAAACGTGTAATCTTGTATTAACAATTCGATAAGGAGCTCGTCATGAACAAGACCACCATTTCCGCCCTGATGCTTGCCGTCGCCGTCCTCGCCACCGGTTGCAAGAAAGACGCCGACCCAACGACGGGCCCAGCCCAGGAAGCCGGCGCGGCCATCGACAACACCGCCGCTAATGCCGCCCAGGAAACGAAAGAAGCCGGCGCCGCCGTTGGTGCAGCGACCGAACGCGCTGCTGAGAACGTCGAAGCGGGCGCCGAGCGCGCTGCCGCCAACGTTGATGCCGCCACCGACCGCGCTGCCGCCAACATGAAGGAAGCCGGCGCCGAAGTGCGCCAGGAATCGAAAGAAGCCGCCGCCAACGTCAAGGAAGGCGCCGCCAACCTGACCGACAAGGCCGGCAAGGGCCTGGAGCGTGCCGGCGAGAAGATGCAGGACGCGTCGAAGTAATCCGAACCCGAATCAAACCGGCTGCAGCGCAGCCGGCTGTTCTGCCGACAACCCGCTCGCCGCAAGGTGCGCGGGCATTGTCGTTGCTATTGCAGGAAGTAGCGGATGACGCGCGTTACCAGGAACAGCACGACCAGGGCGATCAGCACCCATTTCGCCACGATGAAAGCCTTGCTGCGCGCGTTATTCCTGTTCATGGTCATGCCTCTGCGATGTGAATCTTGCGCTTGATGTGCTTGAGGCTGGCCACGATCGTGAACGTCATGATCACCAGCAGCGACCACGAGCTCCACTTGCTGATGTGGACGATCGACCAGGCGCCCAGCTGGTTCGGGTAGCGCCACACCCCCCAGAAGGTCCCCATATTCTCGGCCAGCCAGATGAAGAAGCCGATCAGCACGAAGCCCAGCATCAGCGGCATCTGGCGGTCGCGGTCGAGCGGGCGGTAGATGACGGTCGTGCGCGAATACAGCCCCAGCGCGCAGGCCGCCAGGTACCAGCGGTAGTCGCCGATGTAGTGGTGGGTAAAGAAGTTGGCATAGATGAGGAGCGCGATCAGCGCCGCCATCCAGTAGGGCGGGTGGTGGCGGATGCGCAGGTCGAACATGCGCCAGGCTTGCACGATGTAGCTGCCGACCGAGGCGTACATGAAACCGGCGAACAGCGGCACGCCCAGCACCTTGGTGTACGCGAAATCCGGATAGGCCCAGGACTGGATACCGCCCGACACCTTGAACGCTTCCAGCGCAAACCCCACCACGTGGAACAGGCAGACCGCCTTCAATTCGTCCCAGGTTTCCAGTTTGGCGTACACCATCCAGAACTGGATGCCGAGGGCGACCAGCAGCAGCAGGTCGTAGCGCGGAATGCCGAACAGGCCGGCGCGCGGCATCACCAGCACGGTGGCCATGAAGGTGAAGACGAACAGGCAGGAACGCGCGTTCTTGAAGCCGAAGTACAGGAACTCGACCAGGCCGCGGCGCAGGTTGTTGAGATCGCGTGGCCGGTCGTCCAGCAGCAGGTTGTCGAATGCGGCGAGCTTGTTCATGTTCTTTTCCAGGCCGGTGGCGGTCCGTCGATTGTACGACGAGCTCCGCGGCGCCGGTCGAATCCCATCCGGGAGAAAATCTGATTTCGCCATTGGGAGTTGTAACGTGAACACGGAAATCGTCCGCACCATCGGCCACTCGAACCGGCCGATCGAAGAATTCATCGACCTGCTGCGCCAGAACGAGGTGCAGCTGCTGCTCGACGTCCGCACCGTGCCGAAGTCGCGCCACAATCCGCAGTTCGGCCAGGACCAGCTGCCGCTGTCGCTGCAGGCGGCCGGCATCGCATACCGGCAGATGCCGGGCCTCGGCGGACTGCGCCGCGCGCTGAAGGATTCGCCCAACAGCGGCTGGCGCAACACTTCGTTCCGCGGCTATGCCGACTACATGCAGACGCCGGAATTCGCCGCGAACGTGGAGGCGGTGATCGCGCTGGCGCGGACCACGCGCTGCGCGCTGATGTGCGCCGAATCGGTGCCCTGGCGCTGCCACCGCTCGCTGGTGGCGGACGCGCTGCTGGTGCGCGGCATTCCGGTCGAGCACATCATCAATCCGGGCAAGAGGAGGCCGGCCAAATTGACGCCGTTTGCGCGGGTGGAGGGGACGCGGATCTTGTATCCGCCGGAAGAGGCGGGTGAAGAGGAGTGCTGCCGAGGGGAAGATTAGCGCGGGGCGTTGCAGACCCAGTAAGGTGGCAGGTCCCCCGCCCACGCGTTCAACAACCATCAGATCATTCGCGACATATCACCGGCTGGTTGAACGCGTAGGCGGCAAAGCCGCCCACCTTACGGGTTGGTGCTTATGCCGTCGGCGGCACGTAACCCATCGCCTGGTCGGCGCCTTCGCCGAAGAAATGCTTTTCCATCTGCGTGGCCAGGTACTTGCGCGCGCGGTCGTCGGCCAGGTTCAGGCGGTTCTCGTTGATCAGCATGGTCTGGTGCTTGAGCCAGCCCTGCCAGGCTTCCTTCGAGACCGACAGGTACAGCTTCTTGCCCATTTCACCCGGCACGGGCGGGAAGTCCAGTCCTTCGGCTTCCTTGTTGAGTTTGACGCAGTGGACGGTACGGGCCATGTTGTTACTCCTGATTCGGTATTGGGTAAAAGCGCGATTATAAAGACTTGATGAAGACCTGTGACTTGCGCTGCCAGTTATACATGTGCTGGCGGTCCTTCGGCAGGTCGTCCACGGTGGCCGGCTGAAAGCCGCGCTTCTTGAACCAGTGCGCGGTGCGCGTGGTCAGCACGAACAATTTGGTGAGGCCGGCGGCGCGCGCGCGGTTTTCCATGTGCTTCAAGATGCGTTCGCCGTCGCCCTGCGCCTGCACGTCCGGGTTCACCGTCAGGCAGGCCATCTCGCCCATTTTCGCGTCGGGGAAAGGGTACAGCGCGGCGCAGCCGAAGATCACGCCATCGTGCTCGATCACCGAGAACTGCTCGATCTCGCGCTCGATCAGCTCGCGCCCGCGATAGACCAGCGTGCCGTCTGCTTCCAGTGGCTCGATCAGCTTGATAATTCCGCCGACGTCCTCAATTGTGGCTTGGCGCAGGCTTTCCAGGTTCTCGTGGCTGATCATCGTGCCCACGCCGTCGTGGGTGAACAGTTCGAGCAGGGCCGAGCCATCCATCTCGAAGGGCACGATGTGGGCGCGGTCGACGCCGCTGTTGCAGGCCTTGATCGCATGGCGCAGGTAGAATGCGGCGTCAGGCGGCAGGAAGTTCGCCTGCAGCACGGCTTCGGCCTGGTGCGAGGACAGTTCGCGGATCTCGGTGCCGGCGGCGTCCGACATCATCGGCGTCTCGGTAATGTAGATCAGCTTGTCGGCGTGCAGGGCGATCGCGGCGGCGGCGGCCACGTCTTCCATCGTCAGGTTGAATACTTCGCCCGTCGGCGAGAAGCCGAGCGGGGAGAGCAGCACCAGGTTGTCCTCGGTCTGCAGGATCGGCGCGATCTTCTCGGCCGAGATCTTGCGCGTCACGCCCGTCAGTTCGTAATCGACGCCGTCGATCACGCCAAGCGGACGCGCCACGACGAAATTACCGGACACAATGCTGATCTGGGCATTCGACATCGGCGTGTTCGGCAAGCCCTGGCTGAACGCGGCTTCGATATCGAGGCGCAGTTCGCCGGCCGCTTCCTTGGCGCATTCCATGGCCGCGGTGTCGGTGATGCGCACGCCGTTGTGGAAGCGTCCCTCGACGTTACGCAGGCCAAGCTGCTCGGCCACTTGCGGACGCGAGCCATGCACCAGCACGATGCGGATGCCGAGTGCGACGAGTAAAGACAGGTCTTGCGCGAGTACCGGCAAGGCGCCGGCGGCGACCAGTTCGCCGGGAAAAGCAACGACAAATGTCTTGCCGCCGAAGGCATGAATATACGGCGCGACAGAGCGCAGCCACTGGACGAATTGGGTAGGGTTTTCCATTTGCCGCATTATAATTCGCTGCGCGACTTGCGCACCAAATACCTCGTAAAAATCAATGTCAGAACAGAGTAACAAGCCTGCGCCGGACACGGCGCGCGCAGCAGTCCCAACTGGTAACGACAGGCAGCCGCGCACACGCGGCTCTCGTGCCCCGGGGGAGCTGCGTGCACCGATGACGCAAACGCCGGAATTGGGCGCGAAACGCGAGCGCCGCCATGCCGGCGAAGGCGAGCCGCGCGGGCAACGGGGCCAGCAGCCACAAGGCGAACGCAGTCAGCGTCCGCAAGGTGACGGCGAGCGTGCCTCGGCCGATCGCGCACCGCGCGAGCGCAAGCCGCGCGACGAGAGCAGGGCGCCACGCGCGCCCCGCGTACAGACGCCGCTGCCGCCGATCACCTATCCGGAAGACTTGCCGGTCTCCGGCCGGCGCGAGGAAATCGCCAAGGCCCTGGTCGAGAACCAGGTCATCATCGTCTCCGGCGAAACCGGCTCCGGCAAGACCACGCAGCTGCCGAAGATCTGCCTGCAGCTGGGCCGCGGCGAAAAGGGGCTGATCGGCCACACGCAGCCGCGCCGTATCGCCGCCTCCTCGACCGCGAAACGCATCGCGCAGGAGATCGGCACGCCGCTGGGCGAACACGTCGGCTACAAGGTGCGCTTCAACGACACGCTGCAGCCGGGCGCCTCGATCAAGCTGATGACCGACGGTATCCTGCTGGCCGAAACGCAGACCGATCCGCTGTTGAAAGCCTACGACACGATCATCATCGACGAGGCCCACGAACGCAGCCTGAACATCGACTTCCTGCTCGGCTACCTGAAGCAGCTGCTGCCGCGCCGTCCCGACCTGAAGGTGATCATCACCTCGGCGACGATCGACGCCGAACGCTTCGCGCGCCACTTCGCCGCAGCGAACGGCAAGCCGGCGCCGGTGATCGAGGTCTCGGGCCGCCTGTACAAGGTCGAAGTCCGTTACCGTCCGGTCGACCGCGATCCGGTGGTTTCCGGCGGCGGTGTCGACAACAAGCCGATGCCGAAGGCGCAGCAGGCGCGCGAAAAACGCGACCTGATGGATGCCGTGGTCGACGGCGTCGATGAACTGTGCCGCCTGGGCCAGGGCGACGTGCTGGTATTCCTGCCGGGCGAACGAGAAATTCGCGACTGCGCTGAAGCATTACGAAAACACCATCCGCCGCACGTCGAGATCCTGCCGCTGTTCGCGCGTCTTTCGGTGGAAGAGCAGGACCGCGTGTTCCGCACCACGAACGCGCGCCGCATCGTGCTGGCCACGAACGTGGCCGAGACCTCGCTGACGGTGCCGGGCATCCGCTACGTGGTCGACGCCGGCCTCGCGCGCGTCAAGCGCTACAGCTTCCGCAACAAGGTCGAGCAGCTGCAAGTAGAACCGATCGCGCAATCGGCGGCGAACCAGCGTGCCGGCCGTTGCGGCCGCGTCGCCGACGGCGTCTGCATCCGCCTGTACGAAGAAGACGATTTCAACCAGCGCCCGAAATTCACCGACCCCGAAATCCTGCGCTCTTCGCTGGCGGCCGTCATCCTGCGCATGAAGTCGCTGCACCTGACCGACGTCGAGACCTTCCCCTTCATCGAGCCGCCGCAAGGCCGCGCGATCGCCGACGGCTACCAGTTGCTGCAAGAGGTGGGCGCGGTCGACGAGACCAACGAGCTCACGCCGCTGGGCCGCAAGCTCGCGCGCCTTCCCTTGGATCCGCGCGTGGGCCGCATGATCCTCGCGTCGCTCGACAACAACTGCCTCACCGAGATGCTGATCATCGCCTCGGCCCTGTCGGTGCAGGACCCGCGCGACCGGCCGATGGAATACCAGCAGCAGGCCGACGAGAAGCACAAGAAATTCGCCGACGAGAAGTCCGAGTTCCTCAGCTTTATCAAGATCTGGAACTGGTTCGAGGACGCGATCGAACACAAGAAGACGAACCGCCTGCTGCAGGAAAACTGCCGCGCCAACTTCCTGTCGCAGGTACGCCTGCGCGAGTGGCGCGACGTGCATTCGCAGTTGCTGACCATCGTGCGCGAGCAGGGCTGGCGCCTGAACGAATCACCCGCCACCTACGACCAGCTGCACCTGGCGCTCTTGACCGGCCTGCTGGGGAACATCGGCTTCAAGGCCGAGGACGAGCCGGGCGGCGCCTACCTGGGCGCACGCGGCATCAAGTTCCACATCTGGCCGGGCTCCTCGCTGACCAAGAAGCCGGGCCGCTGGATCATGGCGGCGGAACTGGTCGAGACCACGCGCCTGTACGCGCGCTGCGTGGCGCAGATCCAGCCGGAATGGGTGGAAAAGGTCGGGGCGCACCTGCTGAAAAAGTCGTGGGGCGAGCCGCGCTGGGAAAAGAAACCGGCGCAGGTATCGGCGCTGGAACGCGCGACCCTGTACGGCATCGTCGTCTACAGCGGGCGCCGCATCAACCACGCGCTGCACAACCCGATTGAAGCGCGCGAGATCTTCATCCGCGATGCGCTGGTGGCCGGCGACTACGAGACGCGCCAGCCCTTCTATGCGCACAACCACAAGCTGGTGAAGGAGATCGAGAACCTGGAACATAAATCGCGCCGCCAGGACGTGCTGGTCGACGACCAGCTGATCGCCGCCTTCTACGACGCCGAAATTCCGCAGGACGTGGTGAACGGCGCCGGCTTCGAGAAGTGGTACAAGGACGCGGCGCGCGACAACCCGAAGCTCTTGTACCTGAACCGCGAAGAGTTGATGCGCCACGAAGCGGCGGGCGTGACGACGGAACTGTTCCCGAAGACGATGAACGTCACCGGCATCGAGATGGGCCTGTCGTACCACTTCGAACCGGGCAGCCCGCGCGACGGCGTGACGCTCTCCGTGCCGCTGTTCGCACTGAACCAGATCCCGCAAGAGCGCGCGGCCTGGCTGGTGCCGGGCATGCTGAAGGAAAAAGTACACCTGATGCTCAAGTCCCTGCCGCAAAAGCTGCGCCGCCACTGCGTGCCGCTGCCGGACTACGCGGCGCGTTTCGTCGAGCGCATCCACGCGGCGAAAGCGTTCGGACGTGGCGACCTGGTCGACGTGCTGATCCTCGACGTGCGCGCGCAGACCGGCGTGAACGTGCTGACGGGCGACTTCAAGCTGGAGACGCTGCCGACCCACCTGTTCATGAATTTTAAAATCATCGACGAGCACGGGCGCCAGCTCGAGATGGGCCGCAACCTGGCCAGCCTGCAGGCGGAACTGGGCAGCCAGGCGCGCGAGAGTTTCCAGAAGATGGCGGAAGCGACGCCGGCGGCGGTCGGTGCCTTGCGTCCCAACGTGGCGACGCCGGCGGCCTGGGGCGCGGGCAGGAGCACGGGCAGGAGCACTGCGGCGGTTGCCGTGGCTGCACCGCAGGCGAAGGGGAAGGGTGCCGCAGCTGCGCCGCAGGCTCCCGCGCCGGCCGTCAGCCAGCACACCAATCTCACCAGCTGGACTTTCGGCGAGCTGCCGGAACTGTTGGAGATCAACCAGGGCAAGCTGACCCTGATCGGTTTCCCGGCCCTGGTCGACAAGGGTACGCATTGCGACCTCGAAGTGTTCGACGACCCGAATGTCGCCGCGCGCACCCACCGCGTCGGCCTGCGCCGCCTGTTCGCGCTGCAGCTGAAGGATCAACTCAAATTCGCGGAGAAGAACATCCCCGGCCTGCAGGGCATGGGCATGCAGTTCATGACGGTCGGCTCGCAGGAAGAGCTGCGCGACCAGATCGTGCAAAAGGCGATCGACATCGCCTGTTTACAGGACCCGCTGCCGCATGATGCCGCTTCGTTCAACAAGCGCAAGGACGAGGGCAAGGGCCGCATCGGCCTGCTCATCAACGAGATCGCGCGCCTGGTCGGTTCGATCCTGGGCGAATTCCACGGCATGCCCAAGCGCCTGAACGGCCTGGCGGCGCCGGTCGCGGCCGACATGCAGGCGCAACTGGCGGGACTGGTGCACAAGCGCTTCATCGCCGACAACGAATACAGCCAGCTGGCGCACTTCCCGCGTTATCTGAAGGCGATGAACGTGCGCCTGGAAAAGTTGCGCGGCAATCCATCGCGCGATGCGCAACTGATGGCCGAGTGGCAGAACGCCGCCAGCCAGTGGCAGCGCATCTCGAAGCAGCCGGGTAAAGTCAACGACCCGCGCATGACCGAGTTCCGCTGGATGCTGGAAGAGCTGCGCGTCTCGCTGTTCGCCCAGGAGTTGCGTACGCCGATGCCGGTGTCGGCCAAGCGGCTGCAGAAGGTGTGGGAGTCGATGATTCGCTGAAGCCGTTCCGCCTGTGCGCGCTTCGAGGTGGGCGCGTTATTTTATTCTTGAGGTGCTATCGCTCGGAACACACACCGCCGACAGGGTATAGGAGGGTTGCAGCCCCATATTGTCAGGCTTCGCGCGGGCTGCCAGGACGTCGGCCTTCCAGGCCGCCGCAGCCCGCCGGCACGCCAATTCGTCACGGAATTCGAGCGTTTGCATCGACGAAGACACGTCGCCGCCGGCCGGGTCTTGCCGCCACAGCGCCATGGTCAGGATCAGGTAATACATCGATGTCTCCCGGCTTTGAGAATTTCCTGGAGCCTTGCGTCTTGAAAAAAAATCCGTCAACTGGACGTTGACGGATAAACACGTTGAAAACTACATCGGAGACACTGCACTTTAACCAGTGAAGATGTCAGGGCGATGACATTACCTGGGCTTGGAACGGCGCAGCCGCACCGCGCCGGCAAGTCCGAATCCAGCCAGCAGCAGGGCCAGCGACCCCGGTTCCGGCACTTCCGCGGCGCCCTCGAAACTCAGGTCGTCCATCACGTACGATGCCTGGAAGCCGCTCGAGACGACGATCGCATCGACCGCACTGTCCCAGCCGGCGTCCAGGAAGGCAGGCGCGTCCGACAGTTGCAGCGCAGCCGAACTGGCGACCAGCTGGCCGGCGGCGTACAAGTCGAAACGTACGCTGCTGTCGCTGTACCCGGAGAACCAGGCGCCGTTGAAGACTGTGGGCGCCAGGAAGCGGATGGTGCTTGCGATCGGGCCACCGTCGATCCAGTCCGTGGTCACACGGCCCTGGCCCGAATGCGCCGTGAACGGCGCCTGTTCACCCGTAAAAACGGACAAGCCCGAGCTCGACCAGTCCAGTCCACCGTAGTTGGCGGGCACGGAAGCATAATCGTCCGGACCGGCGATGTCGTCGAACGTCAGGACGGTCGCCGCGGCGAAGGGTGCGCACAGCGCGAGGGCTGCGCCCGCGGCGAAGTTGCGGATATTCAGGTGCATGACATTCCTTTTGAATGTGTGATTGGATAGCGGCAGCCGGCGCTGCGCCGGCTGCGTCTTCATGGTCAGGCCCGGCCTAGGGCCGGGTCGCTGACCGTGTGGCGGCCGGTTTCCACGCGGCCGGCGAAGCGCCGCAGGTAGTCGGGCTGGCTCGAGACCGTGGCGCTGAGGTCGTACCAATAGCCATTGCTCGCCACCGGAATGCGCACGACGACTTCGCTGCGTGCCGCAAGGGTGTGGAGCTGCCTCAGCGGCGCGTAGGCATTCGCGGTCAGGTTGAAGGTACACGGCGCGGCGCCGCTGTTTACCAGGCGCAGCAGCAACTCGCCGGTACTGGCGTCGGAGCGTACCTGGACTTCCGGTCGTGGCTGGCCGGCCGCGACGGCGCGCAGGGCGCTGCCGGTGAAGTGACGGTGGTAGCCGTTCGGTCCCAGCACCCACAAATCGTAGGCTCCGCCGACCGCGGGCGTCCAGCTGTCCGACAGCGATTTGCCCGACTCGACCGTGTAACGGCGCGGTATCGCCGCCAGGTTCTTGCGGTCGTACACATGGAACACGGCGCCCTGGCGCCCGGTATTGATGAAGTTCAGCGCCACCCGCACGGAAGCCATCGTGGCGCCGGGCAGCACGTCGCAGGTCGTCGCCAGTTCATACGGCAAGGCGCGCGACGGTCGCGTGCCCACGGCCTGCACCGGCAGCCTCGGCGCGGCAGGCGGCGTAATCTGCGCCAGGCGCTGCTGTGCGGCACGCAGGGCGTCCGCCTGGCTTCTGGTTCTGCGGCCCTGCAGCACCGGCAATACTTCGGCGTTGGGCGTTGCGAAGTTGAACGCGCTGGTGAGGTCGCCGCAGACCGCACGGCGGAACGGGCTGATGTTCGGCTCGCGCACACCGAAACGCGCCTCGAGGAAGCGCAGCACCGACGTGTGGTCGAACACCTGCGAATTGACCCAGCCGCCACGGCTCCATGGCGAAATCACGTACATCGGCACACGCGGACCGGGGCCGTAGACGCGGCCATCCGCAGCGGGCTGCCTGGTGCTGCCGGCAGGCCGCGGGTGCGTGTAGTACTCGGGTCCCAGGTCCGCCTGCGCCAGCGTCGTCTTGCCGGCGTAGCCGCCCTTGCCGTCGGGCGAAGGGGCGGAGGGCGACGGCACGTGGTCGAAATAACCGTCGTTCTCGTCGAAGTTGACGATCAGCACAGTCTTGCTCCAGACCTCGGGGTTGGCCGTCAATGCGTCCATGACCTCCTGAAGGAACCAGGAGCCTTGCACCGGGCTCGACGGGCCAGGATGTTCGCAGTAGATCGACGGTGCGTTCATCCACGACACCTGCGGCAGCTTGCCTTCGCGGATGTCGCGCTTGAATGCATCCAGGTACTGCTCGGGCTGGGTGCCCGGCAAGGTGTTGGCAATGCCTTTGTAGAGCGGATTGTTGGGGTTGTCGGTGGCCGCATCGTAGGCGTGGTACGGCAATGCCTGGCCGGTGTTGGTGTAGGGCTGGCCCGGCGCGCCGCCACTGGAGACAGGGTAGCCCGAAGCGATGTTGGCGCGCTTGAACTGGCGGAATGCGCCAAGCATGTTGTCGCCCCATTCATCCGGCATGTTCTGGTAACTGATCCAGCGCACACCGGCAGCCTCGAGGCGTTCGGCATACGTGGTCCAGGTATAGCCGGTGTTCACCCCGCTGGCGAGGCCGTCGATGGCGTCCCATTCGTTGCTGACGAATGCCGTGCCGGTGGGCACCGCGCCGTTTGTGCCGGTCAGAAAGAACGAGCGGTTCGCATCGGTCCCCGTGTGCATCGAGCAGTGATAGGCATCGCATACCGTAAAAGCATTCGCCAGCGCGAAGTGAAAAGGAATTTCGGCTTCCTTGAAATAGCCCATCGAGATAGGATTCTTGTAGCGCGGCCATTGGTCCATGCGGCCGTTGTCCCAGGCCTGCTGGCTGTCGTTCCAGTCATGCGGCGTACCGTTGGCGCGCTGGGCGTTGCCGACACTGCCGTCCAGGTGGAACGGCATCATCACGTTGCCGTTCGCCATGCGCTGTTGCCATACATTGCGGCCCTCCGGCAGGGGAATCGGGAAGCGGTCCCCGAAGCCGCGCACGCCTGCGAGCGTGCCGAAATAATGGTCGAACGCACGGTTCTCCTGCATCAGGATCACCACATGCTCGACGTCGCGAATGGTACCTGTCACGTTGTTGGCGGGGATCGCAAGCGCGCGCTGGATCGCCGGTGGGAAAGCGGCATAGGTGCCGGCCGCGATACCGGCGCGGGCACTGTTTCGCAGGAAACTTCGTCGTGAGGTCATAAGGTTCTAGTTGAGGACGTTGAGGGACGCGCGTCTGCAACGCGTGTTGCCGGTTGTCTTCATCAGGCCGATAGGGCAGAGGACTGCGCCAGCGTAAACCGCGGACATGACGACCCCATGACAGCCGCAGCACCCAAGCCGATTGCTCAACGCTACCGCATCGTGTTACTTTGCATGCGACTGCCGACCCACCCTTATCGACATTCGCATGCACCCATCCTTTCCCGCTGCCGCGCGCATCGATTGGCGTGACCTGACCACAGTGCTGGCGCTGGCGCTGGCCTTGCTGATGCCGGCGCTCGCATTTGCCGCAGAAAGCAATCTGCAGCGCAGCCCGCGCGCGACGGTGTCGCTGGTGAGCGAACATGCCGCCGTCAGCCCGGGGCAACAGGTGCGCATCGGCCTGCGCCAGCGCCTGGCGCCGCACTGGCACACGTACTGGAAAAATCCGGGCGATGCGGGCTCGCCGCCGAATATCGCATTCAAGCTGCCGGAAGGTGCGAGCGTCGGCGCGATCGCCTGGCCGGGGCCGGATCGCTTCCTGATCGGGCCGGTCGCCAGCTATGGCTACGAGAACGAGATCGTCTTCCCGATGACCCTGACGGTGCCGCCGGATGCGCAGCCGGGCAGCCGGCTGGTGCTCGAGGCGAATGCCGATTGGGTGGTCTGCGAGAAGGAATGCATTCCCGAAGAAGGGAAGTTTCGCCTGGACTTGCCGGTGGAAGCGACGGCACGCCCGGCCAGTGCCGGCGTCCAGTCGGCCTTTGCGATTGCCGATGCGCGCCAGCCGCAGGCGGCGCCGTGGCGGGCGTCGATCAGTGGCGGCGGCGCCATGGCCTTGCGGGTCGAAGGCGAGGGCATTGCGCCGCAGTCCGTGCAATCGGCCCTGTATTTTCCGGAGCGCTGGGGCGTCGTCGACCATGCCGCCGCGCAGGCGCTGAAGGTGGAGCAGGGCGCATTGACCCTGACGCTGCCGAAGGGCCAGGATGCGTCGGCGCCGGCGGCGGGACTGCTGGCGCTGACGGACGGCGGCGGACAGAAACGCTGGTTCGCGCTGAACCCGACTGCCGCCGCCGCAGTGTCAGCCACCCCGGCCGACGCTGCCGCCAACCTGCCCGCCAGCCTGCCGCTGTGGCAGATGGCCGGCTTTGCGTTCCTCGGCGGCCTGATCCTGAACCTGATGCCCTGCGTGTTTCCTGTCCTGGCGATCAAGGCCACGGCGGTGGCCGGCATGTCCGGCGGCGACCGCCGTGCGCTGCGTTTGTCGGGCGTGTTTTATACGCTGGGCGTGCTGGCCGCATTCCTGGCGCTGGCCTTGGCCCTGCTGGCGGTGCGCGCCGGCGGCAGCGCGGTCGGCTGGGGCTTCCAGTTCCAGTCGCCGCTGTTTGTCGCGGCCATGTGCTGGCTGATGCTGGCGATCGGCCTGAACCTGTCCGGCGTGTTCGAAGTGGGCGGCTCGCTTGCCGGCGTCGGACAGGGCTTGGCAGAGCGCAAGGGACACGCGGGCAGTTTCTTCACCGGCCTGCTGGCCGTGGTGGTGGCGACGCCCTGTACCGCGCCCTTCATGGGCGCGGCGATCGGCTCGGCGCTGGTGGCGCCGGCCGCGGTCAGCCTGCTGGTGTTCGCGATGCTGGGCCTGGGACTGGCGCTGCCGTTCCTGTTGCTGGGGCTGTTCCCTACCGTGGCGCGGCGCCTGCCGCGGCCCGGCCTGTGGATGCTGCGGCTGCGCCAGGCGATGGCTTTTCCGATGTATGCGACAGCGGCCTGGCTGCTATGGGTGCTGGCCCAGCAGGCGGGCGAAGCGGGCTTGCGCATGGCGCTGGCCGGCGCCGTGCTGGTCGGCCTGGTAGCGTGGCTCGTCGGCCTGCACCAGCACGGCGCCGGCAAGTCATGGTGGCCGCGTGGCGTGGCGCTGGTGTCCCTGGCGGGACTGGTCGGCTTGATGGCCAACCTGCATGTCGCCAAGCCGCCGGACGCGCCGGACAGCCGGCAAGCGAAGAATGCCGAACCGTACAGTGCCGAGCGGCTCGCCGCCTTGCGCGCCGCGGGCAAGCCGGTGTTCGTCAACATGACGGCGGCCTGGTGCATCACCTGCCTGGTCAACGAACGCACGACGCTGTCGACAAGCGCCGTGCAGCAAGCCATGCGCGCGCACGACGTGGTTTACCTGAAGGGCGACTGGACCAATCGCGATCCCGCCATCACCGCTTTCCTGCGCGCGTTCGGGCGCGACGGCCTGCCGTTCTACGTGTTCTACGCGCCCGGCAAGGAGCCGGCGGTGCTGCCGCCGGTGCTGACGCAAGCGATCGTGACGGAGGCATTCGCGCAGCAATCGGGTAACAATGCAGTAGCGGTAGCCAAACAGTAAACATCGTCGTCATCGAACTTTAGCCACGTTCTCAAAGGAGGATTTCATGAACCGCTCCCCACGCCGCGCCTTGCTGCGCATGACTGCATTGACAGCCGCCCTGGCTGGCGCCAGCCTGACCTTCGCCGCTGCGCCGGCCATGGCCGCACCCACGATCGGCCAGCCGGCGCCCGCCTTCACGGCGCTCGACAGCAAGGGGCAGCAGCACACGCTGGCCGACCTGAAGGGGAAAGTGGTCGTGCTGGAATGGACCAACAACGAGTGCCCCTACGTGAAAAAACACTACGGCGCCTCGAACATGCAGAACCTGCAGAAGCAGGCGAAAGGGGCGGGCGTGGTGTGGCTGAGCGTGATTTCGTCGGCGCCCGGCGAGCAGGGCCACGTGACCGGCGCCAAGGCGGATGAGCTGACGGCCAGCCGCAATGCGCAGCCGAGCGCGGTGCTGCTCGATCCGCAAGGCGAGATCGGCAAGGCCTATGATGCGCGCACCACGCCGCACATGTACGTGATCGACGCCAAAGGCATCCTGCGCTATGCCGGCGGGATCGACAGCATTGCGACGGCCAAGCCGGCCGATATCGAAAAAGCCGATCCTTACTTCAAGACCGCGCTGGAATCGGTATTGAAAGGCGAAACCGTCGCGCAGGCGACGACGCGGCCGTATGGCTGCGCCGTAAAGTACAAATCCTGATTCCTGACACTCCGAAAACGGAGTATGGATACTCCGTTTTCGGATAAGCGGCCTGACCCCGGCATCAGCCGATATTGCTGCCCCGGATCCTGCTGATGTCCTTGTCATCGCCCAGGTTGCCCGGACGTGGATCGACGCTCGACCCGGAGCCGTGCACCGCCCCCTCCGTATTGCCCATGCCGCCGCGCTCCACGCCGACGCCGGCACCGATCGTCGGTGCGCCGCCGCGGTTCAGGTCGGTACCGTAGAAGCTGTGGATCTCGGTCGCCCAGCTGATGTCGGCCATGTCGGGCCAGGCATCCTTGTTGAAGCCGGGCGCCTTTTTCAGGCGCTCTTTCTCGACGTTCAGCACGAAGCGGTGGTTGACGGTGTCCAGGTGCAAGGCCTGCCAGGGCACGGCGAACAGTTTCTCGTGCATGCCGAGGAAGCCACCGAAAGCCAGCACGGCGTAGGCCACCTGGCCGGTGTTCATGTCGAGCATGATTTCCTTGATGTCGCCCAGGTCTTCTTCGGCCCCGTTGACGACGCCGTCGCCGATCAGCGTGTCGGCGCCCATCAGCGCCGGACCCGGGCCGGCGTGGCTCCTGCCCTTGTAGATGCCGTATTTGTCGCGGTCTGCATAGCCCATGTCGTTCTCCCCGTCTGTGTTTGCGTCGGTGCAAAGCCAGCTTCAAAGATAGGCCAAGGCCTCGCTGCGCCCATGATATGACTCAATCGGACAGGGGTGCGCGCGCTTGTCACGCGCGCGTCATCGTGGCATGACACCATAGCTCAGCTATGCGAAATGGCGCACAGAGCGAGCTCGGCTTTGTGATTATCCTGACAAGCAGTGTTTCGGAGACTACAACATGACCATCACCTCGCGCTGCAACCATCCAGGCCCGCTGGCCAAGCGGATTCGAACCGTGTCGATCACTTCTTTATTCGCGCGCCTGCTGCGCAAGCGCTGAACCGGACAGAAGATTCTCGTAGGGTGGGCACTGGTGCCCACGCGGTAGAGCCTATGCGTGTGGATATGCACGAAAATACCTACTAAGCAGGCGTACCCGTTCGTCGTTCACCTGTGCAGTCCCATTACCGTACGACTGCGTGGGCTCAAGAGCCCACCCTACATTGCGCGACAGCCAACGCAGGGTGGAAGCACGTCAAGGATTGCCCGCTCCTCCCGCCACCCCATACACCTGTCCGGTCGTATAACTCGACTCGTCCGCCGCCAGCGTGACAAAGGCCAGCGCCAGCTCGGCCGGCTGGCCCGGACGTCCCAGCGGTGAATCCGCGCCGAATTTCTTCAGGTTCTCCTGCGTCTGCCCGCCCGACACCTGCAGCGGCGTCCAGACCGGTCCCGGCGCGATCGCGTTCACGCGGATGCCCTGCTTGCCCAGCTGCTTGGCCAGCGCCTTGGTGAACGCGACTTCCGCCGCCTTGGTCTGCGCGTAGTCCAGCAAATTGGGCGACGGGTCATAGGCCTGCACCGACGCCGTATTGATGATGCAGCTGCCGGCTTTCAGGTGCGGCACCGCCGCCTTGGTGATCCAGAACATCGCATACACGTTGGTCTTGAAAGTCCAGTCGAACTGCTCGGTCGTCAGGTCGAGGATCGAGTCGGTCGAGTGCTGGCGGCCGGCGTTGTTGACGAGGATATCGAGGCCGCCCAGCTGGCGCACGGCTTCGGCGACGAGCTTGCGGCAAAAGGCTTCGTCGCGGATGTCGCCGGGCAGGGCCACGGCCTTGCGCCCGGCATCCTGGATCAGTTTCACCACCTCGCGCGCATCGGCTTCCTCGGCCGGCAGGTAATTGATGGCGACGTCGGCCCCTTCGCGCGCGAACGCGATCACGGCGGCGCGGCCGATGCCCGAGTCGCCGCCGGTCACCAGCGCTTTTTTGCCCGCCAGGCGCCCGCTGCCGCGGTAGGTGGTTTCGCCGTGGTCGGGCCGCGGCGTCATCTTGCCCGCCAGTCCCGGCCAGGGCTGCGACTGGTTCTGGAAGGGCGGACGCGGATAGCGGGCAGCCGCCTCGCGCGCGCGGCCGGCGGGCGGCTGGCCCGGCGCCGGGTCGGCTGGTTGCTGGGCAGCGGCGGGTACGGCGGCCGCTGCAGCGGCAAGGCCGCCGGCAACCGTGCCGACGAAACGGCGGCGCGATGGCGCCGGGTCTTGATCGTTCGAGTCCATGGTGCTCCTGAAAGGGAAAGTGGAGGCCAAGAGTGGCTGTCCCGATGGTAGCGATGATCCGGAACACGCGGCATACGGCAGGAACCGTCTCTCGTGCGCACCGAACTGATCGGTTAGACTTGCGCTTTGCATCAGGATGGGCAGGGCAGTGAACCGAACAACGAAGATTGCGTCCCTGGCGGGCGCCGGCGTACTGGCGGCCGCCTTGGCCGGCTATTACATCGCGGGCCAGCGCGAGCCGGCCGCCCCGGGCGCCGGCGCCGTGCTGCTGGCGGCGCCAGCACCAACGAAGTCGTTCTGGGCCGCGCGCGTGACGCCGCTGGCGGGAGACGGCCAGGATGGCGTCGTCGACGGTGCGCAGGCGCAGGGCCGCTTCAGCGATCCGTTCGCTGTCGCCCTCGATGCCCACGGTAACGTGTATGTGTCCGACGGCGGCGACAGCAACCGCATCCGCCGCATCGACCGCAACGGCGCGGTGTCCACGGTTGCCGGCGCGCGCGAAGGCTTTGCCGATGGCGTGGGCGCCGCGGCTGCATTCCACACGCCGTCGGCGCTGGCGAGCGACCGCTTCGGCAACCTGTACGTGGCCGATACCGGCAACCACGCCATCCGCAAGATCGCACCCGACGGCAGCGTCACCACGCTGGCCGGCGACGGCCAGCCGGGCAACGCCGACGGTGTTGGCCGCGCCGCGCGCTTCCACGCGCCGGTCGGGGTGGCGGTGGACGCGCGTGGCAACGTGTACGTCGCCGACACCTACAACGACCGCATCCGCCGCATCGCGCCCGACGGCGTCGTGACCACGCTGGCCGGCGGCGCCCGCCCCGGCAATGCCGATGGTCCCGGCGCTGCTGCCGCCTTCGACACGCCAAGCGCAATCGCCGTCGACAAGGACGGCACGCTGTACGTGGCCGATACCGGCAACAACGCGATCCGCCGCATCGGCGCGGACGGCATCGTCTCGACATTGGTCGCGCCGCTGGCGGGCGAGCGCCAGCCGCTGCTGCGCCGTCCCACCGGCCTGGCGCTGACCCACGACGGCTACCTGTACATCGCCGGCGCCGGCGGACGCATTTTGCAACTGGCTTTGCAGCCTGGCGGCGAACTCCACGCCCTCGACGACGCCGACCGCCCGCCGCAGTCAAGCTTTGGCGCAGACGGCAAGGTGCACCTGTTCGCGCCGCACGGCATCGCCGTCGAGCGTAGCGGCTCCCTGGTCGTGGCCGACGCGCTGGCGCTGCGCGTGCTGCGCCTGGCGCCGCCGAAGGAGGGCGAAGCCGCGCCTGTCATCGCGCCGCCGAGGCAGGCGCTGCGTACTGCACCGATGCCCTGGCCGGTCGGGCCGCAAGACATGCCGCACGAAGTCGTCGGCCTGATGGGCGAAGTGCGCGGCAGCTACGACGGCGAAAGCCGCGACCACTTCCACGCCGGCCTCGACGTGCGCGCCGACGTCGGCGCGCGCGTGCTCGCAATTACGCCAACCAAGGTCAGCGACCCCTACGCGAACTGGGGTTTCGGTTCGCTCAGCGAAGGCATCGCCATCGGGCCGCTGTCGTACATCCACATGCGCGTCGGCCGCGACGGCCGCGACAAACCCTTCGACGCGCGCTTCCAGATCCTGAGCGATGCGCGCGGCAAGCCGGAGCGGGTGCGGGTGCCGCGCGGCACGCGCTTCGCGGTCGGCGACGCGCTCGGCACCATCAACGCCATGGCCCACGTCCACCTCGACTATTATCCGGGCGGCTCGCTGGTGAACCCGTTGACGCTGCCGTTCCCGGGCGTGGTCGACACCATCGCGCCGCGCCTGCAAGGCGTGGCCCTGTACGACGCTGCGGGCAAGCGCCTGCCGGCGAAGAAGGGCCAGCCGGTACGCATCGAACGCGCGCTGGGCCAGGTCTCGATCGTGGCCGACGGCTACGACCAGATGGACGGCAACCTGGCGCGGCGCCGGCTCGGCCTGTACAAGCTCGGCTACCAGCTGCTGCGTGCGGACGGCAGCGCGCTGCCGGGCTTCGAGCAGCCATTGATCACCCAAGTCTACGACCGCCTGCCGCGCGAGCGCGAGGCGGTGAAACTGCTGTACGCGCCCGACAGCGGCATCACGGTCTACGGCAGCAAGGCGACGCGCTTTGCGTACGCGGTCAACAACACGCTGCAAAACGGACGGGTGGCGCCGGGCAGCTGGCAGGTGGGGGCGCTGGCGCCGGGGGATTACATCCTGCGCATCCATGCGGCCGATTACGCGGGACAGGTCGCGGTCGAGGGGCGCGACCTGGCAATCAGGGTCGAGTAATCCGTCGCGAGGTTTCCCGGGGTGCTCGAACATGTGCGGCCGGACGTCGGGTAGCCGGCTCCACCCGAAACTCGGCACGCACGCGGCCGTCGCGCCGCCCACGCGCAAGGCCCGCACCGACGCGGCCGCACGCCTTAACCGGCGCCCGCTGAACGCACCCTGTACCAGGCCATGCCGATCAGTTCATACAGCGCATACGAGGAGCGGCGCATGCCCTCGGTACTGGGAACCCAGGCCCCGAGCGGTTGCCGCTGCTGGCTGAAGAAAACGGTCGGCGCGCTCACCACCTCGAGCCCGGCACGCTCGAACGCGGCGCGCGAGCGCGGCATGTGCATCGCATCGGTGACGAGCAGGATGCGCTTGACGCCCGCGGGGAGCAGCAGCGCGGCGCTGTAGGCCGCGTTTTCTCCGGTGTCGCGCGAGCGCGCCTCCAGCCACTTCACCGGGACGCCGAAGTCCTCGCGCAATGCCTCGGCCAGGCCATCGGCCAGCGAGGGCGTGTTCCCGGTGCCGAGACCGCCGCTGACGAGGATAGGCAGTCCGGTGCGCCGCTGCAGGTGGGCCGCATAGCGCAGGCGCGCCAGGCCGACGTAATCGGGAATGTCGCGGCCGCCGTATTCGGGCGCACGCTGCAGGCGCCCGGCCGACAGCACGACGATTGCCTGTGCCCCGGCAATGTCGGCTTCCTGCAGCGGCGCGGTCATCCTTTCCAGCGGTGCAACCAGCAAGCGTGCGCCCCCTGTACTCGACAGCAGGAACATGGCCACGAGCGCGCTGGCGGCGACAGCACGGCCGGTCCGCGGCCAGCGGCGCGACAGCGCCAGGCCGAGGGCGATGAGGAGGAACAGGTTGGCGGGGGGAAGGATCAGGCCGCGCGGGACGGCGTTCATCAGGTCAAACAGCAGGGTCATCGAGTCGATCTATTCTTAACGAAGCAGCTTCAGGCCCGGCGGCAGCGCCTCGCCCAGCATGCGTGTCTCGCTCGCCTGGTCGAGCTCCACCACCTCGCGCACCAGCGCCGTCCAGGCGGCCGGCGCACCGGTCGCTCCCAACCGCCGCAGCACTTCGGCGCGCACGGACTCGCCGATGTCGCGCGAGCGGTCGCCGGTCATGCGCGCGATGTGGGTCGCGGCAAAGCCGGCCGGTTCGATCTTTTTCCAGTCAAGCAGCAGCAACTGGCCCAGCCATGCCTCGGCCACCGCGCGTGGCGCGACTTCGTGGGCGCTGGCGTGGAAGGACTGGCGCGCGCCGACGCGCCCAAACGCCCACAGGTAGCGCGCATAGGTGGCCGCCGTCTTGGCGTCGAGTTTGGCGGCGCCTGTTGGAATCGCCGCGATCTGCTCCATCATCCAGTTGCCGATCTCCGCCTTGTAAGCCGCCGGGATGCGTTCCAGCGACGCGCCAAGACGCAGCATGTCGTCCTCGCTGCCGTCGACCAGGGTGATCGGGCGCTTGCCGCGCTCGGACGCATCGGCCTGCAGATTGAAGGCGAAATCGTCGAGCAGGCGCAGCTGCGCTTCGGTGTCGAGGCCGCCGGCCACGCGCCGCCACAGGGTCCACCATTCGGCGCGCACCTGCGTGTCCTTGTGGTATTGCACGCCCGTTTCGAACATCGCCCACAGCTGCTCGATGCGCCAGCTGTCGAGCGGATGGCCGAAGCCGGGGCGCAGGCAAAAGCCGGCCAGGTTCAGCCAGGCGCGTTCGTGCTCGGCCGAGCGGCGCCGTCCCTTCGATCGCTCCATCAAGGCGTCGAACAGGCGCCGCAACAGCGGCGTGGCCCAGCCTTCGCGCCGACCGAGCAGGTGTTCGAGGCTGGCGCGCAGCTGGCGCACTTCCCTGGTGTCGACGGCTTTCGAGCGGGTGCCGAAGACACGTTCGATCTTCTCGATTGCCGCATCCGTCTGCGGCGGCAGGACCTCGGTCTCGACAGCTTCCTCTTCGCCCTCGGCGGCGCGCAGTTCGAAGGCGAGCTGCCAGCGTCCGCTGCCATCCTCGGCCACGCAATGCACTTCCAGCGAACCGACTTCGCTCAGCGACGCCACCAGCTGCACGGCGATCTCGCTGCGCGGCGCGGCGCCGGGCGCAGCGCGCAGCACGGTCGCAATCGGCGGCAGGCGCACGACGTCTTCCGGCGCCAGGTCGACCAGTGCGCCGGCATGTGGCGCGGCGCCGCCGTCGGCCACGGTCGAGACCAGGTGAAAGCGCACCGGACGCCCCAGGCGCAGGGCAAAGCTGCGTTCGTGCAGGCGCACTTCGGTGGCGGCCGGCGTGCCGCGCGGGAGCAGGCACACGGCGCGCAAGCCTGACTGCGCGCGCTCGCCTTCGAGCAGCAGGTAATAGCTCCTCGCCGCGCCGCTCTCGATGGCGGGCGCGGCGCCCTGGCGCGCCAGCGAATAGGCGACGCCGCCACGCGCGACGGCCACGTCCGGATCGAGGTTGTGCAGGATGCGCAGCGGCTGCCCACGCCAATTCTCCAGCGTCGCGGCCAGGCGTTCGGCCAGCGCGGCGCCGCGGAATACGCCGCCGTTGAGCAGCAAGGTGTCAGGCACGGGCAGTGTGGCGTCGTCTTCCACCAGGCCGAGCGCCGCGCGCGCCGCCGCCGCGTGCTGGCGCAGGAAGCTGGCCAGGTGGCGCGTGACGGCCGGGTCGCTGGCGTAGGGCAGGCCGAATTCGACGATGCCGGCACGTGCACGGCGCGCGCTTTCCTGCGCTTCGTTCAGAGGGAAGAAGCCGTCCAGCACCACGCGTTCGATGTCGGCGCGGCGCAGTTCGGCCTTGCGGCTGGCGCCGATCAGGCGCGCACCGGAACCCAGCAGGGTGACGGGTACCTGCTCGGGTGCGTCGCTCGCCAGCAGCTGCTCCTTGGCGGCGCGGCAGCGCTCGGTCAGCTGGGCCAGGCGCGCGGCCGACAGGCGCGCCGGCGCCTGAGTACCATCCTGTTCGGCCATGCGCGCCTCGACCAGGTGCGCCAGCGCCAGGTCCATGTTGTCGCCGCCAAGGATCAGGTGGTTGCCGACGCCGATGCGCGTCAGTTGCGGCTGGCCGTCGACGAGTTCGACCTTGACCAGGCTGAAATCGGTGGTGCCGCCACCGACGTCGGCCACCAGCACCAGCTTTGTATCGGCCAGGTCCTCGGCCAGGGTGGCGCGGTGGCGGTACAGCCAGTCGTACAGCGCCGCCTGCGGTTCTTCCAGCAGGCGCAGGCGCGGCAGGCCGGCCAGCCGCGCCGCTTCCAGCGTCAGCGCCCGTGCACCTTCGTCGAAGGAGGCCGGCACGGTGAGCACGACTTCCTGCTGTTCCAGCGGCTGCCCGGGAAAGCGGATATTCCAGTTGGCGCGCAGGTGGGACAGATAGCTGGCGCTGGCCGCCACCGGCGAGACCTTCGGCACCTCGGGCTCGGCGCCCCAGGGCAGGATCGGCGCCATGCGGTCGACGCCGGGGTGCGACAGCCAGCTCTTGGCGCTGGCCACCAGCCGGCCCGGCGTCGCCGCACCGAGGCTGCGCGCCAGGCGGCCGATGGCGACGCGCTCGAGGCCGGCCACGTCGGCCAACTGCCAGGGCAGCTGCAACTGGCCGGGCCCGAGTTCTTCGTCAGCAGGGTGATAACGGTTCGACGGCAGCAGCGGCGCGCCGGCCACTTCGCCGGGCGCCACCAACTGGTCGATCGGGAACAGTTCGACCTCCGCCGCACCGGGTGCGGCATACGCCAGCACCGTGTTGGTGGTGCCGAGGTCGATACTGACCAGGTAGGATGTCACTGTTCGGTCGTGGTGCGAACGTCGAATTCGACTTTCCAGCGCTGGCCGTCACGCGCCACCGCCGCCAGTTCCAGGGTGCCCGCTTCGGTCGCCAGCGCATGCAGCTTGACCTGCACCACGTCGCCCGGCGTGCGGCCATCGGCCGGCAAGGTTGCCTGGATTTCGTTTTGCTCCTGCAGCTCGTCCGGACCCCAGAAATCGAGCACCTCGCCGATTTGATCCTGGCGGCGCGTGGTCGAACCGAAGAAGCGGAAGTGGACCGGCTCTCCCACCACCAGGCCGAATTCCTGGCCCGGCAGTTCGAGTTCGCTCCCTTCCTCCATGCCGAAGGGCGCCACGCACAGCGCCTGGATCGGCGGTTCCATGCCGGGGATCGCCGGCATCGACGATTCGACGCCGACGTAGTACGAACGCGCCGTGCCGCCGCGGATGCGCACGCCGCCGCCACGGCGCGCGTAGCTGTAGTAGGCCGCGCCGCGGGCGACGGCCAGGTCGAGGTCGGCGCCCTCTAACATGCGTGCCGGTTCCGCGCCTTCCATGTAGAGCCAGTCGTTGATGGTCTCCATCACGCGCTGGGCGAGAATGCCGGACTTGAACACGCCGCCGTTGAACAGCACCGCACTCGGATGCAGGAAGGAGTGGTCGGCGCTCACGCGGCCCGCGAAACCTTCGAGTTCGGCGGTGGCGCCGGCCTGGCGCGCCAGGAAGGCGGCCAGGTGGCGCGTCACGGCGGCATCCTGCGCATACGGCAGGCCCAGTTGCGTCAGGCCGGCGCGGGTGCGCACGGCAGGGCGTGCCGACGCTTCCACACGCGGGAAGAAGCCGTCGGTAATGAACGTCGTGACTTCGTCGCGGGTGAGTTCGGTACGGATCGAGCCGCCGATCAGTTTCGAGCCGCGGCTCGGCACCACGATCGGCCACGTGGTGGCATTCGCGTCGGCCAGCAGGTGTTCCTTGGCGCCGCGGCAGCCGTAGGTCAGCGCGCGCATCTGCCAGGCGTCGAGCTGGGTGCCATTCGCGGCGAGCTTGCGCGCCACCAGGTGGGCCAGGGCCAGGTCCATGTTGTCGCCGCCGAGGAGGATGTGATCGCCCACGGCCACGCGGTGCGGTTCCAGCTTGCCGTCGCGCTCGAGGATGGCGATCAGCGAAAAGTCGCTGGTGCCGCCGCCGACGTCGACCACCAGCACGATGTCGCCGGCTTTGACTTGCTTGCGCCAGGCGCCGTTGCTGCCCTGGATCCAGCTGTACAGTGCCGCCTGCGGTTCTTCGAGCAGCGTAGCGGAAGTATAGCCGGCGTTGCGGGCGGCTTCGGCGGTCAGTTCGCGCGCGCCCGGATCGAACGAGGCGGGAATCGTCACCGTCACTTGCTGCTGGTCGAACGGCGCTTCCGGATGGGCGTTGTCCCAGGCGCGGCGCAGGTGCTGCAGGTAACGCGTGGAGGCGTCCAGCGGCGAGACGCGCGTGACTTCTTCCGGCGCGTCCGACGGCAGGATGGCGGCGCGGCGGTCCACGCTCGGGTGCGACAGCCAGCTCTTGGCCGAAGAGACCAGGCGGATCGGCGTGGTGGCGCCGCGGCTGCGCGCCATTTCGCCGGCGACTGCATCGCCTTCCGAACCCCACGGCAGCGCCAGCTCGCCCGGCGCCAGTTCGTCCGGGTGCGGCAGGTAGAGGAAGGAGGGCAGCAGCGGCAGCGCCTCGACGGTGCCGGGCGCGCTCAGCTGCGGGATCGGCAGCACGCCGTGCGCGGTGTTCTCGCCGTCGCTCGCTTCCAGGTCGACGTACGACAAGGCGCTGTGCGTGGTGCCGAGGTCGATGCCGATGGCATAGCTGGCGCTCACCGGGGCGTTCATCGGGGCGCTCACAGTTCCACCTCCGCCGGCGCCAGCACGCTGGCATCGTGTTCCTTCGCCAGCTGCGGCAGGCGTACGTCGGTGGCTTTCCAGCCGCGGTGGCTCAGGGTGCCCTTGAACGGCGCCTTGCCGACCACGTTGCCGGTCAGGCGCACGCTGGCCGCATCGAAACCTTCTTCGAGCGTGACGCGCGCCCCTTCGGCCTCGTTGCGCACGGGAGCGATCGTGAAGTGGTCTTTCAGTACGCGCGCGCAGCCTTCGTGGACGACGCGGGCGGCGGCGCCGATGTCGGCGTCGGCATAGGCCGCCAGGTTTTCGTGGGCGAAGTCGATCAGGCGCGCTTCGCGCTGCAGCAGGGTCAGCAGTTGCAGGGCGGCGTCCGGGGTGGCTTCGCGCAGCTGGACCGGGACCGGGGCGGGCGCGGCGGCAGGGACGGGCGTCTGGGCGGGCGCCGACGCAGGAGCCGGGGCAGCGACGGGGCCGACCTGGTCATCGCGCACGCGCGCGGCAAATTCGGCGTCGCCGACGGTCTTGAAAAAGGTGCCGAAGGCGAGGGAGAGCCGGCTCCAGAAAGAGGGCAGTTGGGTCGGTGTGCTCATTCTTGATGTTCTGTAGTGGTAGGGAGCGTCGGGGCCTGGGTCCGGACAAACGCGAATGATACCAGTTTGACCACGGGGCCGGCACGCGGACGGCCGCCGGGCGGCAGCCGTCGTGCCACTTCATATGCTGCTCAAGATGAGGAATGCAATGCTTGACAAGCAAGCAGGGAGCGGAAAGTCTCAGCCGCGCACTGCCGCTTCGATGGTGGCGATGTCGATCTTGCGCATCGTCATCATTGCTTCGAACGCGCGCCTTGCTACCGCCTTGTCGGGGTTGGCAATGGCGTCGGTGAGCACGCGCGGCGTGATCTGCCAGTTGAGCCCCCACTTGTCCTTGCACCAGCCGCAGGCGCTTTCCTGGCCACCATTGCCGACGATCGCATTCCACAGGCGGTCGGTCTCGGCCTGGTCGTCGGTGGCGACCTGGAACGAAAACGCTTCGGTTTGGGGAAAGAGCGGGCCGCCGTTCAGGCCGAGGCAGGGGATGCCGAGCACGGTGAATTGCACCGTCAGGACGTCGCCCTCTTTGCCGGACGGGAAATCGCTCGGTGCATGGTGCACGGCCGTGACGGCGCTGTCGGAAAAGGTTTCGGCGTAAAAGCGGGCGGCGTCGAGTGCGCCGCCGTCGAACCAGAGGCAGATCGTGTTTTTGCTGGTCATGGTGTGTCTCCTTGTTGGTTGGCGCAATACGGGGAGCGATTCAATCCTTGATCCCGGCTTCCACCAGTTGCCCGAGCTGCTGCAGCGACTCCTGCCAGCCGAGATAGCAGGATTCGGCCGGAATCATCTCCGGAATGCCTTCCTGGCGGATGTGGATGTCGACGCCGCAGAACACGTCGCGCAGGGTCACCGTGGTCTGCATCCGGCCCGGCAGCTTCGGGTCGTCGAACTCGGCCGTATAGCGCAGGCGTTTGCCGGGTTCCAGTTCCAGGTACTCGCCGCCGAACACTTCGCTGTGGCCGGTGGTGAGGTTCGTGAACGACATCCGGTAGCGCCCGCCTGGTCGAACGTCGATGGCATGCACGGTGGCGAAGTAGCCATGCGGCGGCAGCCATTTGGCAAAGGCATCCGGGGTCGTGAAGGCGCGGTAGACGCGGTCCGCGGTCGACTTGAACACGCGGTGCAGCTCGACGGTATTCGTGGACATGATCGGTTTCCTTATGAAAAGGCAGAGGACGTCCCTCTGGCAGTACGACGAATACAGCTTCGGATATTCGACATCGGGCCGCGGTTTTTTGTAATAAAAATGCTGGCCGGGCGCGGCCGGAAAGATGGGTGGACGCCGCCCGCGGCGTCGAAATTCTTTACATTTTTATCAATGCAGAGTTAACAATAATCCGCAAGCTATTGATTTTAAATGATGTAAATACACTGGTATGCAGGTTGCTTAAAAATGGAGTGCTGTGCCTGATCAACCACTTAAGAGGATTCAGTCATGAAACTTTTGAAGAAAATGGCGTGTGCTGCTGCGCTTGCAACATCGATGGGCGTTGCCCATGCCGAAGTTGTCCTGAACGACTGGGTATTCAATCCGACCGGAGGCGGCTTCGCCGGCGGCCAGACGATCAATGAATACCTGGACGTGAACGGCAATGCCTTCATCCAGCTTAACCCCAGCGGCGGTACGAGCTTTTCGTTCACCGAACACGCGGTGTTCAACATCGCTCAGGCGGACAGCAACTTCCAGCTGTTTCCGGTGAACTACCCGGGTGGCAACATCACCGCGACCTTCGATGCAACCGGTACCGGTACCTTCGGTGGCCAGTTTACCTTCACCGGTGGCACCATCCGCATGTTCCAGAATCCGACGGCCGGTCAGTACGGCACCACGGCGGGCACGTATGGCGCAGACCTGGGCAACGAGTTCGCAACCTTTACCGTGATGGCGGGCGGTGGCGGCGAGGTCGATGCAAGCGGGTCGCCAACCAATAACGGCCGCGTCACCGTGTTCGCGCGGGCTGAAGCAGGATCTCTGGATTCCGGCTATTTCTTCCGCGAAAACGGCGAAGACCTGGCACTGGAAACGATCATGGCCTTTGCCTTTACCAACGCGAACACCGTCGCCGAGCCGACCACCACCCTGGTGAGCGAAGTCGCCTGCGAATTCGCCGGCTTCACCGGCAATGGCTGCAATGGCACGGCCTACGCGAATACCCCGTCCTATTTCTTCGTCAGCAATAACGGTCAGTTCAAACTGTCCGAAGTGCCGGAGCCGGGATCGCTGGCATTGTTCGGCATTGCCTTGCTGGGCGTGGGAATGGCGAGCCGCAAGCGCGCCGCGAAAGTCTGAATTGCGGCAGGGTGCGTCACGAAGAGCGGGCATGCCCGCTCTTTTTTATTTCGCCCAATAATCGACGACGAGCGAGCGCGCCAGGCAGACACCCAGCGTGGCGACAAAGGCGGTGTGCGCCGGATGGCCCAGGTAGACGTCGCGGTCTTCATTGCTGCCGAAGGTGAGCGTGAAACAATGCGTAAAACCGTCGTTCAAGCCTTCCGGGCTGACGTTCGTGCCCCACTCGTAGGCCACGATGCCGGGCACGGCCTGGGCGAGGGCGCCGAAGTCGCTGACGACGGTATCGATCTGTTCGGAAGTAGCGTCGTCCTTGAAGGCGAACAGGACGACGTGGCGCAGGGTGGGGGACGAATTGGCGGTCATGGTGTGCTTGGGTTGAAGGGATACGCGATCTTACACGGCTTGTAAAACGGCTTGCGCACGCGCCTGGTTCGTGAACGATGCACAGACCCGTAAGGTGGGCGGCTATACCTGTTCAGTTTGTGGATCAGCGCCATTTGCGCCGCCACGCATTCAACCAGCCAGTGATCCGTCGCGACGTTCGTAGGGTGGACTCTTGAGTCCACCCTACGGATCGCGGGACTTCACTTGATCACCGCTGGGTCGCAAGCGCTCCTTTGGGTTGCGGTCCTTCAACGCTGCGGTCTCGGTATGACAGCTGCATTTTCAGTTGCAACAATCCTCTATTTGCTTCTGCAGACGGTGAGTCACCGTACTGAACCTTCTTGACGGAAGGCTTATGGTTCAAGAAGAACCCGTTCGGGCAAAAGCAGCCCTTCGTAGCCGCCGGGCGTGGCCGTCGCGCCAAGGCGGCCCGGCACGAATACCGACCACATGAGGACAATATGACCGCTACCGCCCACGAAAAGCATGAAGCCGAAACCCGCGTAGCTGCCGCCGAGTCGAGAACGAATGAGCAATTCGACGTGTGGAAATCGAAAGCTTCAGACGTGCTTTCCTCCCGTTATGTGCGTGGCGCCGCCGTACTGGGAATCGCCGCGGCGGGCTATGCTTTCTTCAGGCGTAAAAAGACCTCCATATCCTATAGGGCACCAGAACGGGCGCGGGAACGCAGCGACGACACTGGCGACCTTCTGAAAACGGGCAGTTTTCTTCTACCCCTGCTGGCGTCTTTTGCCTCTGCCATGAGCAATACCAGCGTCGACCCGTCCCCCGCTGTCCAGAAACAAACAGAAGATGCGCCGACGCGTTTGGCGGAAGACAAACCTGATGCGAAGGATACGGAACCAGCCACGAGCACGCCTCCGCGTCCAAGGTTCGAACACACCTCGGCGAGCTGGATAGGCAGGCAGTGGCAAATATTCCTGGCGGCGGCAAACGCATGGATGGATGATTACGCGCCGAGCATGGGGGCGGCGCTGTCGTATTACACGTTGTTCTCCCTGGCACCGCTGCTGGTCCTCATCATCGCGATTGCCGGGATGGTATTTGGACAGGACGCTGCGCAAGGCGCAATCATCGGGCAGCTTCAAGGCATTATGGGGGAGGAAGGCGCGACGGCCGTGCAGGGCTTGCTGCAAGCTGCGCGTGAACCGTCCACCGGAATGGTCGCCAGTATCGTTGGCGGTTTTCTTTTGCTGCTGGGCGCAACTGCGATTTTCGCCGAGCTGCAAACTGATCTGGACCGCATTTGGGAGGTGCCGGCGAAAGCGAAACCGTCGGGCCTCTGGGGTTGGTTGCGCAGCCGTGTATTGTCTTTCGGATTGGTTCTCGGACTCGCTTTCATGCTGATGCTTTCACTCGTCGTCAGCGCTGCGCTCGCTGCGACGAGCGAATGGTTGGGCGGAGGGACTGCAGCGGAAAGCGTCCTGGCAAATGGTTTGAATTTCGCCGCGTCGTTCGCCCTCTTCACGGTGCTGTTTGCGATGATCTACAAGATCATGCCGACTGCGAAGATATCCTGGCACGATGTCTGGATGGGGGCCGCGGTCACAGCCTTGCTGTTCAACGTAGGCAAATCATTGATCGGCTTGTACCTGGCGAAATCGAGCGTGGCCTCGGGCTTTGGCGCAGCCGGTTCGTTTGTGATTCTCGTCGCGTGGTTCTATTACTCTGCGCAGATTTTCCTGTTTGGCGCTGAATACACGTGGGTGTACGCAAACAGCAAAGTGAAAAACGAATAGTCCAGCCGCCGCCACTTACGAGGTAATGACGATTTCGCCAGGCATTCCTAACCCGCCAAGCCGAGCTCCGTCGTTACCTGCTGACGCAACAGGTATTTCTGGATCTTCCCCGTCACCGTCATCGGAAAACCCGCAACGAAGCGGATATGGCGCGGAATCTTGTAGTGCGCGATCTGCCCCTTGCAAAAGTCGCGGATCTCGTCTTCGCTCGCTTCCATGCCGGGCCGCAGGACGATGCAGGCGCACAGTTCCTCTCCATATTTCGCATCCGGCACGCCGACGCATTGCACGTCGAGGATTTTCGGATGGCGGTACAGGAATTCCTCGATTTCGCGCGGATAGATGTTTTCGCCGCCGCGAATCACCATGTCCTTGGCGCGGCCGACAATCGTCGCAAAACCCTGTTCGTCGATCACGGCCAGGTCGCCGGTATGCATCCAGCGCGCGGCGTCGATCGTTTCGCGGGTTTTTTCTTCGTCGCCCCAGTAGCCGAGCATCACCGAATAGCCGCGCGTGAGCAGTTCGCCTTTCACGCCGCGCGGAACGATCTTGCCGTCGGCGTCGACGATTTTCACTTCCAGGTGCGGATGCACGCGCCCGATGGTGGCCACGCGCAGCGGCACCGGATCGTCGACCGAACTCTGGAAGCTGACCGGCGAAGTTTCGGTCATGCCGTAGGCGATCGTGATTTCACCGAGGTGCATCTTCTCGATCACGCGGCTCATGACTTCGGCCGGGCAGGGCGAGCCGGCCATGATGCCGGTGCGTAGCGTCGACAAATCGTAGTTGGCGAAATCGGGATGGTCGAGCAAGGTGATGAACATGGTCGGCACGCCGTGCAGGCCGGTGCAGCGTTCGGCTTGCACGGTCTCCAGCACCGCTTTCGGCTCGAAACTCTCGCCCGGAAAGACCATGGTGGCGCCATGCGTGACGCAGGCCAGGTTCCCCAGCACCATGCCGAAGCAGTGGTACAGCGGCACCGGGATGCAGAGCCGGTCGCGGTTCGACAGGCGCATCGCTTCGCCGACGAAGAAGCCATTGTTCAGGATATTGTGGTGGGTGAGCGTGGCGCCTTTCGGTGCACCTGTCGTGCCTGAGGTGAACTGGATATTCACCGGCTCGTCGAATTGCAGCGTCGCTTCGAGCTCGGCCAGCTGCGCCAGGCGCGGGTCGCCGTCGGGCACCAGCACGTCGTCGAAATTGTGCATGCCCGGCGTTTTATCCGTGCCCAGGCGGATCACGTGGCGCAGGTGCGGCAAACCCGCTGCTTGCAATTGGCCGGGCGCGCTGTGCGCAATCTCGGGCACCACGTCCTGCAGGATCGCGAGGTAATCGCTCGACTTGAAGGCGGGGGCGAGGATCAGGGCGGCGCAACCGACCTTGTCCAGCACGTATTCGAGTTCCGAGCGGCGGTAGGCCGGATTGATGTTGACCATCACCAGGCCGGCGCGCGCGGTGGCAAATTGCACCAGCACCCATTCGGCGCACTTCTGCGACCAGATGCCGATGCGGTCGCCCGGCTGCAATCCCAGCGCCAGCAAGCCGGCCGCCAGCCGGCTGACGCGCGCATCGAATTCGGTGTAGGTCCAGCGCACGTTCTGGTGCGGTACGACCAGCGCTTCGTTGTCGCCGTAGCGACGGGCGATGTTGGCCAGGAAGGGGCCGATGGTGTCGCCGATGAGGGGCACGTCGTGGGCGCCGTGTACATAGCTCGGGCTCTGCTGCATCTGTGTCTCCATGTCGTTGTCATGATCAGTACTTCTTTATACTAAATCCTCGCTGCCCATGCAGTCCAACAGGAAAACACGCCAATGATCACCCTCTACCATTGCATGAGCGCCCGTTCGTTCCGCCCTTTGTGGATGCTGGAAGAACTGGGCCTGCCCTACGAGCTGAAGATGCTGCCGTTTCCGCCGCGCGCATTCGACAAGCAGTATCTGGCGGTGAATCCGCTGGGGACGGTGCCGGCGCTGTTCGACGGCGCGGTGCGGATGACGGAATCGGCGGCGATGTGCCAGTACCTGGCGGCGCGCGCGGGATCGGCGATGAATGTCGAGCCGGGCGAGCAGGATTACGCGGCCTACTTGAACTTCCTGCATTTCGGCGAGGCGACGCTGACTTTTCCGCAGACGCTGGTCCTGCGCTACACCCATTTTGAATCTCTTGGGCGGCGCGCGCCGCAGGTGGCCGAGGATTATGCGAAGTGGTTTCTGGCGCGCTTGCGCACGCTGGAGCCGCGCCTCGGTGAACGTGATTTCCTGGCTGCGGACCGGTTCACGGCGGCCGACGTGTCGGTCGGCTATGCACTGTTGTTGGCGCAGCACCTGGGTTTGCACGAACGGTTCACGCCGGAGGTGGCGCGCTATTGGGAACGCTTGCGCACGCGCGATGGCTTCGGGCGCGCGATGGCGGCGCAGGAGTGTGCCGCGCTGGCGCAGGGGGTGTCGACGGTGGCGGCGCCGGACATGCGGCCGGCAGGCTGATACAACACGGGCCGGGTACTTATTCTTCGCTACGCCCTGTGGTCTCGCGATTGTGCGCGTAATGGTGCGCGAGCGGAAACGGCGGCAGCCAAGACTCGCGCCGGACGGTCCAGTTTTCATAGGTCGGCGTGAACTGGTTCGGGGTGTCCAATGATCCCAGGTGGATTTCGATTTCGTCTTCGCTGCGTCCGAACACAGGCGAGCCGCAGCGCGGGCAGAAATGGCGCCCGGCGTAGTCGCGTGTTTCCCCGCTAATCGTCACCGCGTCTTGCGGGAAAATCGCGGCCGCGTAGAACAACGCGCCATGATGCTTGCGGCAGTCGAGACAGTGGCACAGGCCCACCCGGTACGGGCGTCCGGTCGCCACGAAGCGGATATCGCCGCACAGGCAGCCGCCGTTGTAATGCTCCATGTCCGTCTCTCCGGTCAATTCGCCCGAACCGTTTTCAGGCGCGACACGCCGGCTGCGATCCAGACCATGGCGCCGAGGATCGAGAGCGGCGTCAGGAACAGGAGCGGCACCGCCAGCTGCGGCTGCCGCGCGGCGACCAGGGCGCCTGCCAGGTTCACGGCGACCGGCAACAGCAGGCGCCGCGCCGCGTAGCGGTTGATGCGCGCCGTCGCCTGTGGGCCACCGTAATCGATGAAATTCAACAGTTTGCGATCGCTTGCCGTGTGGAGCAAAACCGCGATGCCAGCCACCAGCAGCGCAATCACCAGAAAGATTTCCGACATGTCCTGCCTCCAGGGCTAGTTATTGTCAGTCTGCCTGCGGCGTATCCGGCAGCGTCGCCGCGCCCGTGACCAGCGCCTGGCTGTAGGCCGCGAAATTGTCGAGCCCGCGCTTGATGATCGTGACCAGGGCCGGCAGCGGCGCGGCCTGGTAATCCCATTCGGCGCGGCAGAACTCGCCGGTGCGTTTCAGGTCCTCGGCCAGGGTGGCGTCGATCCAGCCGTTGTCGGCCAGGATGCTGATGACCTCGCGCTCGTTGAACGGCTCGCCCAGGTCGGCCATGGCGATCACATAGTCTCCCATCTCGACCGCCGCTTCCCAGGCGCGGATCACGTTCAGCGTGGCCGCATCCTGGCGCGTGAGGTCGCCCACGAAGGTGGTCGGATCCTTTTCGTACTCTTCGCGGGCGCGGCGGCAGCAGCGTTCGATGATGCCGGTCTTGCCGACCAATACGGTGTCGTCCATGCTCACTCCTTCAGGTCTTCAGATTAAAAACAGGATTGCGGCGACGATCGTCGGACCCAGCGCGCCGCCCAGGAGGCCGAGGGCGCCGATCGACTCGTCGTTGAAACCGTGCCGCAGCAGGGCGGCGCCGGCGGGGTTGGGGGCATTCGCGATCACGGTCAGGCCGCCGCCGGCCACCGCACCGGCCACCAGCATGTATCTGGCGTGTTCGGACAGGCCGGCGATCAGCGAACCGAGATAGGTCAGTGCCGCATTGTCGGTGATTGCGGTCAGGCCGAGCGCACCGAAGAACAGGGCGGTCGGCGCCAGGCTGGAAACGATCGGCTGCAGCCACCACTGCTGCATCCCGCCCAGCACGACGAGGCCGGCCAGGAAGAATCCGACCAGCAGCCCTTCCTTCAGGATCAGGGGATCCTGGTGGCGCCCATACGCCTGGGTAAAGCCCAGGAACAGCAGGAACAGGCCGAGGAACAGCACCGGATGGTGCGCCAGCAGCACCACCGCGGCCAGGAAGGCCAGGTGGATGGCGGAGACTTTCAGTGGTACCGGGGCGACAGCCTCTGCAGTTGCCGGCGCCAGGTGTTTTTGCAGCAGAAAGGTCACGACGCTGGCGTTGATCAGCACAGCCACGGCCGCGCGCCAGCCGAAATGGGTCAGCATGTAGGCGCTGTCCCAGCCCCAGGTGCCGGCCACCATCAGCACCGGCGGCGCGGCGTAGGCCGTCAAGGTGCCGCCGATCGAGACGTTCACGAACAGTACGCCGAGCGCGCCGTATTTCAGCGGTTCCGGAATGCCGGGCCTGAATACCTGGGGCGCCAGCATCAGCGCGGCCAGCGTCATCGCCGCTGGTTCTGTGATCAGCGAGCCGGCCAATGGCACCAGCGCCAGTCCCAGCCAGGCCAGTGCGACTTCGGTGCGCAGCGGCACCAGCCGCGCGATCGTGCCCAGCAGGGCGCGCACGGCGTACAGGATCGGCCGGGAGGCGGCAATCACCATGACCACGAACACGAACAGCGGTTCGGTGTAATGGCGCGATTCGGCATAGTCGATGGCGGCGCCCGGCCCGCTGACCAGGGCCATCGCCACGATCAGGACGAAGGCCCAGAAACCGAACACGACCTCGACTTCGCCGAGCAGGTGGAACAGGCCTTCGTGGCGCGGATGGCGATCGGCCAGGATCTCGAAACCCTTGGCGGCGAAGGTGTGGACGAGGGCGCAGGCGAAGAGGATGGCGCCGACCAGCTGGATTGTGGTCATGGGCAGCGTCCTGGATGTAAGAGAAGAGCGGTCATTGCTAGAAGAATAATGAATGAACGTTCATTATTCCATCTTTTGATGCAGGTCGGATGGTTCGTCAGGCGTGTCCGCTTGAAGGGTCGCGGCTTTGCGCGCACACAAGCACAACGTTAAATACCGTGTTTTCAAACTATACACATCTTGCCAAAAGCTGAACGAGCGAGTACTGTATATCCATCCAGTACTTTTGCATTACCCTTAATCATGTCTTGTTCACAACACACTGCCGCGCCGGAAGATTTACACCCTTCGCTGTGGCGCGCCTCGCAGCTGGCGCATGCCCATGCGCGCTGTGTCGACACCGGCCACCCGGCCCTGTCGAAGCAGTTGCCGGGCGGCGGCTGGCCTACCGGCACCCTGATCGATTTACTGCTGCAGCAGCCCGGCATCGGCGAAATGCGCTTGCTGCGCCCGGCGTTGGCGGCAGCCGCCGCGCGCCGCATCGTGCTGCTGCAGCCGCCCCATCCGCCGCAGGCGCTGGCCCTGGCCGCGCTCGGCGTGCCGCCTTCGCAGCTGATCTGGCTGCGCGCCAACCGCGGCGCTGACGCGCTGTGGGCGGCCGAGCAGGTGCTGCGCAGCGGCAGTTGCGGGGCGCTGCTGTTCTGGGCCAACCACGCGCGCGGCGAAAGCCTGCGCCGCCTGCACCTGGCGGCCCAGTGCGGCGAAACCCTGTTCTTCATGATGCGCCCGCTGGCCAGCGCCCAGGATGCTTCGCCGGCGCCGCTGCGCCTGTCGCTGCGGCCCGCCGCCGGCGGGCTCGACATCGGTTTTATCAAACGCCGGGGACCGCAGCGCGACGCGCCGCTGTTCCTGCCCCTTACTCCTCCCTCCCTCCAACGCCATGCGACTGTGGATCGGCCTGTATTTGCCCCGGCTGCCGCTCGAGGTCTTCGCCCCGAACTGGTCAACTGACGCCGGCATCGTCGTCCTCGAGGCGGAGCGGGTGCTGGCGGCCTCGCCGCTGGCGCAGGCCGCCGGCGTCCAGCCCGGCATGCGCCGCGGCGGCGTGCTGATGCTCATGCCCGAGGCGCGCATCGTCGAGCGTTCGCCCGAGCGCGAAGCCGAAGCCTTGCACGCGGTGGCGCTGGCGCTGCTGCAGTACACGCCGCAGGTGGCCCAGGCCGAGGAATCGACCCTGCTCATCGACATCGGCGCCAGCCTGCGCCTGTTCGGCGGCATCCGTGCGCTGTGCCGGCGCGTGCGCGCCAGCCTGCGCGCGCTCGGCTTCTCGGGTTACCTCAGCTGCGCGCCCACCGCGCGCGGCACCTGGATGCTGGCGCGGCGGCGCGCCGGCCGCGTCCTGCGCATCGAGTCGCTCGCGCGCCGCCTCGACCGCCTGCCGAGTACGCTGCCAATGCCGGCCCGCGCCTTTGCCAGCTGGTTCGAAGGCATCGGTTGCTTCGACATCGGCGCCATGCGCCGCCTGCCGCGCCCCGGCCTGCAACGCCGTTGCGGCCGCGCGCTGCTCGACGTCCTCGACGCCGCCTACGGCATGGCGCCCGAACTGTTCGAGTGGGTCGAGGCGCCCACCGTCTTCCACGCGAAGATCGAATTGTTCGACCGCATCGAGAATGCCGAGGAATGCCTGCAAGGCGCCCAGCGCCTGGTGCAGCAACTGACCGGCTGGCTGTGCGCGCACCAGCTCGCCGTCGAGCGCATCACGCTCTCCCTCGAACACGAGCGCGGCAGGGTGGCGCGCCCACCCACGCTTGTGGAGATCGCGCTGGGCGAACCGACCTGGCGCGACGAACACCTGGTGCGCCTGCTGCGCGAGCGCCTGGCGAACACCATGCTCGACGCCCCCGTCATCGGCCTCGCCCTCGACGCCGCGCAACTGCAGCCGATGGCGCCGCCGAGCGAATCGCTTTTCCCCGAACCCGGCGGCAGCGAAGAAGACCGCGTGCGCATGCTCGAACTGCTGGTGGCGCGCCTCGGTCCGGACAACGTTTTACAGGCACTGCCCCAGGCCGACTACCGGCCCGAAGTCGCCAATACCTGGGTGCCGGTGCAGCAAAAGGTACGCGAATCGGTGCGTCTGTCGCAGCTGCCGGCCGACGTGCACAGCCTGCCGCGTCCGACCTGGATCCTGGCCAAGCCGATCGCTTTATTGATGCGCGAACACCGGCCGTTCTATGGCTCGCCCTTGAAAATGGCGTCGACGCCGGAGCGGATCGAAGCGGGCTGGTGGACCGAACCGCAGACGCGCGATTATTTCATTGCGGAGGGGCAGGATCACACGCTGTACTGGGTGTACCGGGAGCGGATCGTGGGAGCGGGCGAGGATACGGATCCGCGGTGGTATTTGCATGGGTTGTTTGGGTAAAAACGATGAAAAAGCTGCTGTCTAGGGACATGGGTGACACATGTCTAGAGACATAGGTGATACATCCTGCCAGCCGGCATCAGGCGTGCTCCCTTGCACACCCGCCCGATCCGGTGCAGAGTAGCGCCTTCTTCAAACAGGACACCGCATGCTCACTGAACGCGTCGAATTCCAGGGCCCGCACGGCAAACTGGCGGCCAAGCTGGATCTGCCCGACGGCCTCCCGCGCGCCTATGGCGTCTTCGCCCATTGCTTTACCTGCAGCAAGGACGTGCTGGCGGCGAACCGCATTGCGCACGGACTGGCTGCGCATGGCATCGGCATGCTGCGCTTCGATTTTGCCGGCCTGGGCAGCAGCGCGGGCGATTTTGGCGACACCAATTTTTCGTCGAACGTGGAAGACCTGGTGGCCGCTGCCGGTTTCCTGCGCGACAAATTCGCGGCGCCGCGTTTGCTGGTCGGGCACAGCATGGGCGGCACGGCCGTGCTGGCTGCCGCGCACCGGATTCCGGAATCCAAAGCCGTGGTAACGATCGCCTCGCCGAGCGATCCGCATTATGTGGTGAATGCCTTGTTGTCGGAGCACCTGGACACGATCGCCCAGCTCGGCGAGGCGCGCGTCAAACTGGCGGGGCGCGATTTCAATATCCGCCAGCAGTTCGTCGAGGATGCGACGCAGCACCAGCTGGCCGAGCGGATCGCGCAGCTGGACCGGGCGCTGCTGGTGATGCATGCGCCGGGCGACGATACGGTGGAGATTGTGAATGCGCTGCGGATTTTCGAGCTGGCCGCTTATCCGAAGAGCTTCGTGTCGCTCGATGGGGTCGATCACCTGGTGACGGGGAGGGAGGAGGCGGCGCAGGTGGCCGCGATGATTGCGGCGTGGAGTGGCAGGTACATCGATTTGCCGTAGGGTGGACGGCTATACCTGAACAAGTGAGATTCCAACGGCTGCAATGCCGTCCACGCGTTCAGGCAGCCGTGAAAACAGCGCGTCGATGCACGCACGGGTTGAACGCGTGGACGGCTCATGGGCCACGAACACGCGCATCGCAGGGTGGAGCCGTCCACCCTACATCAGCAGAACGCGACGGTTCCTTATTCGTCGAACTCTTCGGCCAGGTTCTTCCAGCCGCGGCTCTTGGCAAACGGCGCGAATTCCTCGGGCGCTTCGAGCACGATCAGCTTGCGCTCTTGCAGTCCCGGATCGCTGAGGCCGAAATCCGGCCCCTTGTAGCCGAGCGCGCGCAGGCGGTCGATGATGGCCTTGAGCAGGACGGTGTCCTGGTGCAGGCCTGGATCGACCGGTGCGGCGAAGTCGACGTACACGTCGATGATCCCGTAGCCCTCGTCGAAAATGCGGATTGCCTTGACGTCGTGGGAACGGCCGGTGCTGTCGTTGGCCTTGAAGGGGCCGGACAGTTCAATGTCGGTATCGGTAGTCATGTGACGGAGCATACCAAAATACGGGAAGCCTGGAGGAACCGCAGCCGGAAAGAAACAGGGGGCGCCGAACCAGGTCCGGCGCCCCCATCATCCAGCACGCAGCACATCAAGCCTTATTTGAGCGCCTTGTAGATCGCCTCCAGCCGGTCCGGCGTGCCGCTGATCCGTTCCAGGCGCGGGTAGCGCAGGCCGCCATGGTAATCCAGCGAGATCGTGCGCAGGGTGTTGCCCTTTTTGACCAGCAGGTCGATCGGCGCCTTGCTGTCCTTGGCCGCCGCCTTGACGGCCGCTTTCAGGACGTCCGGCTTGAACACCTTGTTGTTCACCGCGACGATCGTCGTGTTGCCGGCCAGGCCGGCACGGAAGCCGACACCATCCCACTGGACGTTGCTCACGCCCCCATCGGCGCGTACGGCGAAGCCGAGCGAATAGCTGAAGTCGGTCGACTTGCTGCGTTCTTCCGCCGCTTTCAGGTAGTCGGTCGGGGTGTCGGTGTAGACCAGCTTCCAGCCGGCGCGCGTCAGGCCGTCGAGCGGGGCGCCGGGGCCGTGGCCGTCCAGGCGCGAGCGCAGGAAGGGCGCCCAGTCGAATTTCTGCACCTTGTTCAGCGTCGCGACGACGTCGTCGAAGGTGTAGAAGGCCGGCTGGTAGCTGCCGTTGTTGATACCGTAGAAGGCGCGCGCGAAATCGTCGAGCGAGCGCTTGTCGCCGGACAGTTCGCGGATCCTGGTGTCGACGTCGAGCCAGATCAGGGCGCCTTCCGAATAATAATCCTCGCCACGCTGCCAGTTGCTCCAGCCGAGGGCGCGGCGGGCGATGATGATCGGGTCGTTGACCGTATCCTGCAGCGCGCGCCAGGCGCGGCCGCCGACCTTGTCGTAGCGGGCGGCGGTGGCGGCCAGCGCATCGCGCGCGCCGGCTTGCGAGACCAGGCCGGAACGCGCACCCAGGATGCCGCCCCAGTACTGGGTCTGGCCTTCGTAGACCCATAGCAGTTCGTTCTGCAGCGGGGTGTTGAAGTTGGGGACATCCTGGCCGGCAGGGCGGCGGAACTTGCCGTTCCACGAGTGGGTGTACTCGTGCGGCAGCAGGTCGCGGCCGGCTTCGGAGCGCGCCCAGTCGGTGAAGTAGCCCGGCTTGACGCCGTTCTCGCTCGACTGGTGGTGTTCGCGGCCGATGCCGCCGAAGTCGTCCGACAGCGCCAGCAGGAAGTCGTAGTGGTCGTAGTGGTGCGAACCGAAGAGTTTGAGCGACTGCTGCACCATCGCGCGGTGCGCGGCGATCTGCTCGGGCTTGGCTTCCAGGCTCTCGGCATTGTCCGCCACGACGTTCAGCGAGACGCGCACCTTGGCGCCCGGATCGAGGTCGAATTTCTTGAAATGGCGGCCCGCGAACAGCGGCGAGTCGATCAGCGTTTCGAGGTCGTGCGCCTTGAATTGCACTTCGTCGCCCCGACGTTCCGACGTCTCCAGCGCGGTGCCGTACTGCCAGCCGGCGGGGAGCGTCAACGACGGCTGCACCGTGATGCGGCGCGCGACGTAACCGGCCGGGTACAGCGTCACCGATGGCCATTGCAGGCCGAGGATATCCTCGGTCATGACGATGCGGCCCTGGCTTGGGTCGAGCGGCGACAGGAACTGGTATTCCGCTTCCAGCGTCGTCACGCCTTCGGGCACGGTCACGTGGAAGGCGAACACCTCGACCTGGTCGCGCGTCCATTCCACCGGCTTGCCGTTGGCGGTGAATTTCAGGCCGGCCAGCTGCGTCAGCGGGCCGCTCGGGCCGTGGTTCGCCGGCAGCCATTGCGGGTACAGGAAGGTCATCGGGCCAGGTTTCACCGGCACCGTCATGCGCATGCGGAAGATCTGCTGCGTCAGGTTGGTGGCATCGACTTTCAGGACGATGGTGCCGGGGTAGGGCTGGTCGACCGGGGCCGGGACGGCGGCTTGCGCCGGGAAAGCCAGCGCGAACGCGAGGGCGATGCTGGATGCCGTCTTGGCGGCGAAGGAGAACGTGGCGTGTGCGGTCATCTCGTGGGCAATGTATGGAACAAAACCGGACGAGTGTAGCACGCAGCCCTCCCTTAAAAAGTTGCAAAATAGTACGAAACATGGATGAAAACAAAATTTGCAAAATGGCTTAAAAATCCGTATTTCGTATGTCTTGAAAAGGCCGAGGGATGGCATTAGATTGGTTCCAGCGGATGCTCACGATGAGGTCCGTCAACTTATCGCTTAACTTTTACAAGGATATTTATCATGCGTACTTTTGACCTCGCTCCCCTGTACCGTTCCGCCATCGGCTTCGACCGCCTGGCCAGCCTGCTCGAGCAACGCGCCGAATCGCAGCCGAGCTACCCACCGTACAACGTCGAGCTGCTCGCCGAAGACAAATACCGCATCGTGATGGCCCTGGCCGGTTTCTCGCGCGATGAAGTGGAAATCGTCTCCGAGCGCGACACGCTGCACGTGACCGGTCGCAAGCAGAAGGACGAGACCCAGCGTACCTTCCTGCACCGCGGCATCGCCGCCCGCGACTTCGAACAGCGCTTCCAGCTGGCGAACCACGTCAAGGTGACCACCGCTTCGTTCGACAACGGCATGCTGACCATCGACCTGGTGCGCGAAGTGCCCGAAGCACTCAAGCCGCGCAAGATCCAGATCGGCGACGCCGCCGGCACCGCCGACAATGTTCAGAAAATCGAACAGCGTCAGGCTGCCTAAGGTAGAACGCGTGGCATAAGCAGTACAGGCAGTAAGGAAAAGGGTGCCCGCGGTAGTGGGTGCCCTTTTTTGCGCTTGGCGGCGGACAGATTTGTCCGGGCGCCGCGTTTCGATCCTCCGGCGTGTGATGGCGGGCATGCCCGCCCTACGTTACGCAACGGGTAGCGGTGGTGCGTAGGGCGGGCATTGCCCGCCACGAACGCCGAACCGACGCGGCACCGAACGCAACGCGCCATCCATTAAGAAACGTTAGCGGTGGCGCACGTAGGGCGGGCATGCCCGCCAAAAACGATGCGCAGACGCGGCACCGAATGCAACGCGCCGTCCCAGGCACGGCTGAGTTTAAGCATGTTCTAAGACAGATCAGCGACACTAAACACCATCGATACACCGTTATCGTCCAACCTTAATCCAGGAGCACGTCCATGCAAAACGAAGGTGCAGTTACCGCCATCACCGCAAAACGTCTCACGCTGGCGCTCTGCGCGGCGGGCGTTATTGGCGGCGCGGTCGGAGCGATTACAGTCAACCATAACAATGCCGTCGCCCAGGGTGCACCGGTTGCCGCTGCGGCACCCGCGCCGGCGCCCGTTACTGCGCCGCCGGTTGCCGCCGGCGCCCCTGCCGCCACCGTGACGCTGCCCGACTTCACCCGCATCGCCGCCCAGAACGGCAAGGCGGTCGTCAACATCCGCGTCGTCGGCAGCACCAAGACCAGCGCGCGCGGCGGCCCGCAAATGGATCCGAACGATCCCTTCTATGAATTCTTCCGTCGCTTCCAGGGCCCGCAATACCGCGGCGCTCCGCAACGCGACCAACCTGTTTACGGCGCCGGATCGGGCTTCATCGTTAGCCCGGACGGCGTCATCCTGACAAACGCCCACGTGGTGCAGGGGGCCGACGAAGTCACGGTCAAGCTGGCCGACCGGCGCGAATTCCGCGCCAAGGTGCTCGGCTCCGATCCGAAGACCGACGTCGCCGTGCTCAAGATCGATGCGAAAAACCTGCCGGTTGCGCCACTCGGCAATTCGCGCAACCTGCAGGTCGGCGAGTGGGTGCTGGCGATCGGTTCGCCCTTCGGCCTCGAGTCGACCGTGACCGCCGGCGTGGTCAGCGCCACCGGGCGCAACCTGCCGAGCGACACCAACGTGCCCTTCATCCAGACCGACGTGGCGATCAACCCCGGCAACTCGGGCGGTCCGCTGTTCAACACGCGCGGCGAAGTGGTCGGCATCAACTCGCAGATCTACAGCCAGACCGGCGGCTACATGGGCATGTCGTTCGCGATCCCGATGGACGTCGCGGTGCGCATCAAGGACCAGATCGTCGCCACCGGCAAGGTGCAGCATGCCAAGCTCGGCGTGTCGATCCAGGACGTGAACCAGGGCTTTGCCGATTCGTTCAACCTGGCCTCGCCCGAAGGCGCGCTGGTCGCCAACGTCGAGCGCGGCAGCGCCGCCGAACGCGCCGGCCTGAAACCGGGCGACGTGGTGCGCAGCCTGAACGGCAATCCGATCATCGGCTCGGGCGACCTGCCGGGCATGCTGGCGGTGTCCAAGCCGGGCGACAAGGTGGTGCTCGACGTCTGGCGCGACGGCAAGATCGTGCGCCTGAACGCGACCCTGGCCAATGCCAGCGACAAGGCCGCGCCGGCCGAGCGCGAACAGATCGCCGACCTCGACAAGGGCGCCAAGCTGGGCCTGGCCCTGCGTCCGCTGGAACCGATCGAACAGCGCCAGAGCGGCATCTCCTCGGGCCTGGTGATCGAGGATGCGGGCGGCCCGGCGATCGCCGCCGGCGTGCTGCCGGGCGACGTGCTGCTGTCGGTGAACGGCAAGCCGGTGTCGAGCGTCGCCCAGGTGCGCGAGATGGTCAGTAAATCCGCCAAGTCGGTGGCCTTGCTGATCCAGCGCGGGAATGACAGAATCTTCATTCCGGTGCGGATTGGCTAACATGGCCTCTCCGGCAGCCGGATCACACGACAAAAGGTAATGCGATGCGGCTGCTGTTAGTTGAAGACGATACGATGATCGGTGAGGTAGTGCTCGACCTGCTCAGGGCCGAGCACTACGCCGTCGATTGGGTCAAGGACGGCGAAATGGCCGACACGGCCCTGATGCAGAACCAGAACTACGACCTGGTGCTGCTCGACCTGGGCCTGCCGCGCAAGGACGGCCTCGACGTGCTGCGCGCCATGCGCACCCGCAAGGACCGCACCCCGGTGCTGGTCGCCACCGCGCGCGATTCCGTCGCCCAGCGCATCGCCGGGCTCGATGCCGGCGCCGACGACTACGTTTTAAAACCCTACGACCTCGATGAACTGCTGGCGCGCATTCGTGCACTGCTGCGGCGTGCCGCCGGGCGCGCCGAACCCATCTTCGAATACAAGAACATCTCGATCAACCCCGCCACCCGCGAAACCCTGGTCGATGGCGAGCCGGTCTCGTTGTCGGCGCGCGAATGGGCGGTGCTCGAAGCGCTGGTGGCGCGTCCGGGCGCCGTGCTGTCGCGCGCCCAGCTCGAGGAAAAGCTCTACAGCTGGCGCGACGAAGTCTCCAGCAACGCCGTCGAGGTGTACATCCACGGCCTGCGCAAGAAGTTAGGGAGCGACCTGATCCAGAACGTGCGCGGCGTCGGCTACATGGTTCCCAAAGCATGAAGGTGACGCACTCGCTGCGCGGGCGCCTGTTATGGTTCCTGCTGGCGGCCATTACCCTGGCGGCGCTGGCGCAAGCCTCGATCGCCTACCGCACGGCGCTCGACGACGCCGACCAGATCTTCGACTACCACATGCAGCAGATGGCGCTGTCGCTGCGTTCGAGCACGCCGCTGTCGAACACCGAGGCCAACGAGCGCGTCGAATCGGCGCCGGGCAACGACGACCTGGTGGTGCAGATGTGGTCCCCGGACGGCGTGCAGGTGTTCCACAGCGTCTCGCGCGCGCGCCTGCCGCAGCGCGCGGTGCTCGGCTTTTCCAATTTAAAAGCGAACGGCACCACCTACCGCGTGTTCTCGATTCAGACCAACAACCAGACCGTGCAGGTTGCGCAGGATTTGGCCGTGCGCCGCAACATGGCCGGCAACCTGGCGCTGCGCACGCTCGGCCCGATCGCGGTCATGATGCCGATCCTGATGGTGGTCGTGTGGTGGGTGGTGAGCGGCTCGCTGGAACCGGTGGCGCGCGTGCGCTCGCAGGTGGCGCGGCGCCAGGCCGACGATCTGTCGCCGGTATCCGAAGCCGGCCTGCCCGACGAGGTACGGCCGCTGGTGCATGAACTGAACCTGCTGTTCGGGCGCGTGCGCACCGCCTTCGACGCCCAGCAGAATTTCGTCGCCGACGCCGCCCACGAGTTGCGCACGCCGCTCGCCGCGCTGCGCCTGCAGGCGCAAAGCCTGGACCGCGCCGCCGATCCGGACGCGCGCAAAGTGGCCGTCGGCCGCCTCACCGCCGGCATCGACCGCGCCACGCGCCTGGTCGAGCAGCTGCTGGTGCTGGCGCGCCAGGAAGCCTCGGCCGCGAACGGCGTCGCCACCCGTCCGGTCGACCTGGCCGAACTGGCGCGCCGCACCGTGGGCGACCTGGTCGGCCTGGCGCAGGCGAAAGAAGTCGACCTCGGCCTGCAGCATGCCGACGCCGCCAGCGTCGACGGCCAGCCCGACGCGCTCCACATCCTGCTGCGCAACCTGGTCGAGAACGCCGTCAAATACACCCCGCACGGCGGCACGGTCGACATCGCCGTACGCGCCGACAAGGGCAGTGCCGAGGTCATCGTCGAAGACAGCGGCCCGGGCATCCCGCCGGAAGAACGCGAGCGCGTGTTCGACCGCTTCTATCGCGTCGCCGGCAGCGACGCCGCCGGCAGTGGCCTGGGACTGGCGATCATCAAGGCGATCGCCGAGCGCCACGGGGCGAGCCTGAAGCTGGGCGAGTCGGAGCGTCTGGGCGGTTTGATGGCGACGGTCCGGTTTCCGTTGAAAGCGTAGGGTGGGCGCCCCGTGCCCACGCGGATGCATGCGTCGTGTTGGCGCTGCTGGATAGGCTGCGTCTGCTCACCGTTCCGCGTGGGCTCGGAGAGCCCACCCTACGGTATGCAGCAGGCCGTCGATTCCATCCAAGCATCGCACCATAAAAAAGGGGACTGGTTTCACCCAGTCCCCCATGCCGATGCCGCTACGCGGTCAGCGCGTCGCGCCCGAGTTGCTCGTCGTTGGCGTCGTCGTGCCGCCGGTCGAGCCGGCGGCGGTGGTGCTGGTGCTGCCCGACTGGCCGCTGTCGCCCGAGAAACCGGCGTTGCCGCCCGCGTTGGTGGGGCTGCCGGCGCCGCTGCCGGTGGCCGGCATCGAGGACGAGCTGCCCGTCGCGCTCGACGTGCTGCTGCCGGAAGAGGTGTCGTTCATGCCGGTCGAGCTGCATGCTGCGAGGGACAGGGCCAGCAGGCCGCCGAGCAATACATTATGGCTGGTGCGCATGATGTTCTCCAGGGATGGGATGGTATGGCCCGATTATGAAAGCGAACTCGTCCGCACTCCATAGGACGTTGCCGACTCTTGTTGTAGGAGCATGCGGGCCTTCTTGCCGAGCAGGCAAAAAAAAAGGGACTGGATGAAACCAGTCCCTTTGTCATGCGCGACGCACCGGAGTGCGTCCACATCCATCAATCCACGGTCGCGCCGCTGTCTTTTGCCACCTTTGACCACTTGGCCGATTCGGCGTGGACGAACTTGGTGAAGTTTTCCGGCGTGTCGACCAGCAGGTCGGAACCGGTTTCGGCACGCACCTTGGCAAATTCCGGCGACTTCAGGAACTTGATGGTTTCGGCATTGATCTTGTCGATCGTCGCTTTCGGCGTCTTGGCCGGGGCGAACAGGCCGTACCAGGCGTAGGACTCGATCTGCGGGATGCCGGCTTCGGCGAAGGTCGGCACGTCCGGCAGCAGCGGCGAGCGCTTGGCGCTGGAGATGGCGATCGGGCGCACCTTGCCGCTCTTAATGTGCGGCATGATCGCGATGGTGCTGTCGAACATGATCGGGATGTGGCCGCCCAGCAGGTCGGAAATCGCCGGCGCCGAACCCTTGTACGGCACGTGCACCATGTTCAGCTTCTGGACGGTGTTGAACAGTTCGCCGGTCAGGTGCTGCGGCGTGCCGTTGCCCGAGGAGGCGAACGAGAAGCCGCCCTTTTTCGACTGGATGTGGGCGATCAGTTCCTTCAGGTTCTTGGCCGGGACCGACGGGTTCGCCACCAGCACCAGCGGCACGCGCAGCAGGTTGCTGACCGGCGCCAGGTCCTTCAGCGGATCGAAGGTCATGTTCTTGTAGACGCTCGGATTGATGACGATCGGCGCGCTCGAGGTGATCAGGAGGGTGTTGCCGTCCGGCTGCGAACGCACCACGGCCGCGGTGCCGATGTTGCCGCCGCCACCGGCGCGGTTGTCGATGATAAAGGTTTTACCGAGCGACTCGGTCAGTTGCTTGGCCCATGGACGCGCCGCGATGTCGGACGGACCACCCGGTGGCCACGGCACGATGACGTTGACGTTCTTTTCAGGCCAGTTCTGGGCGACCGCGCTCAGCGACACGACCGAGGCCGCGAAAGCGAGTGCGAACGATTTGGAGAGTAGCTTCATATCCGACATCCTTTGGTTGATTGTCCATCTGACCAGCAGATTTTACACGAACCAACAGCGGCGCAGAACCCCGTGCGGGTCCGCATCCGCAGGCGCGCATCGGCCCGCCAGAGCGCAATGCGTTGCCCAACCGTGCCCGCTTCGGGTATCTTCTATTTTTTTGCCCGTAAGATAACTTAATCGACAAGCGTCAATAATCAGGTCCGGCGGACGACGACGCCGCGGCCATGCCAGGGGAAGTAGATGAACGAGTTAGTCAGCACCATCAACGGCATTATCTGGAGTCCGGCCCTGATCGCCCTGTGCCTGGGCGTGGGTTTGTATTTTTCGATCCGTTCGCGCTTCCTGCAGCTGCGCCATGCGAAGGAAATGGTGCGCCTGATGTTCGAGGGTAAAAGCTCGGAGCAGGGCGTGTCCTCGTTCAAGGCGTTGTCCATGACGCTGGCCGGCCGCGTCGGCACCGGCAACATCGCCGGGGTCGCCACGGCGATCACCTTCGGCGGCCCCGGCGCCGTGTTCTGGATGTGGGCGGTGGCCTTCCTCGGCGCCAGCTCGGCGTTCGTGGAATCGACGCTGGGCCAGGTCTACAAGGAGCAGATCAACAACCAGTACCGCGGCGGCCCCGCCTTTTATATCGAAAAGGGCCTGGGCATGAAACGGTATGCGCTGACCTTCGCGTTCGCCACCGTGCTTGCCACCGGCCTGCTGCTGCCGGGCGTGCAGGCCAATTCGATCGCCGAAGGCTTGCAGACGGCCGTCGGCCTGGACCGCAACGTCACCGCCGCCGGCGTCGCCATCGTGCTCGCCTTTATCATCTTCGGCGGCGTCAAGCGCATCGCCACCTTTGCCGGAGTCGTGGTGCCGTTCATGGCGCTCGGCTACATCCTGGTCGCCCTGGCCATCATCCTGATGAACCTCGAGCGCCTGCCGGAAGTCCTCTCGCTGATCTTTCGTTCGGCCTTCGGCATGGATGCCGGCTTCGGCGCCATCCTTGGCCTCGCCATCCAGTGGGGCGTCAAGCGCGGCGTGTATTCGAACGAGGCGGGGCAGGGCACCGGCCCGCACGCGTCGAGCGCGGCCGAAGTGAGCCACCCGGCCAAGCAGGGCCTGGTACAGGGCTTCTCTGTGTATATCGACACCCTGTTCGTGTGCTCGGCCACCGCCTTCATGCTGCTCATCACCGGCCAGTACAACGTCGAGGGCCCCGACGGCACGGCGATGTTCACCGGCGTGCAGGGCGTGGCCAGCGGCCCCGGCTACGTGCAGACGGCGCTGGAAAACGTGATGCCGGGCTTCGGCGCGATCTTCGTCGCGGTGGCGCTGCTGTTCTTCGCCTTCACCACCATCGTCGCCTACTACTACATCGCCGAGACCAACATCTCCTACATCGACCGCCATGCGAAGTATCCATGGCTGAAATTCCTGCTGAAAGCCGCGATTATCGCCGCCACCGTCTACGGCACCGTCAAGACGGCCGACCTGGCCTGGGCGCTGGGCGACATCGGCGTCGGCCTGATGGCCTGGCTGAACCTGGTTGCGATCGTCCTGCTGAGGAACGTCGCCTTCAAGTGCCTGCGCGACTACGAGGCGCAGAAGGCGGCGGGCAAGGATCCGCAATTCGATCCGCTGGCGCTGGGGATCGAGAATGCCGATTATTGGGAACGGCGCGTGGCCGAAGAGAACCGCGCCAAGGCGCCCAAGCTGAGGAAAGTGGTGGGCTGAATGGCAAACAGCAGCTTCGGCTGCTGTTTTTTTTGATGCGCGTTGCCGGGACAAGCTCCTGGCTCGGTTCACAGTGCGCAGGTAATTCGCCGCCGCATGTCCGGTACACGACTGTCCCGGCGAATGCGCCTGGTGCGCTGTTTTTAGTTCTTCACCGCCTGAGCTACTTATGCTAATTTAATGCGTCAATACACCCGATGAGCGAGCGAGTGGATGAATACGATCGGCCAGAACAGCTTTGCTTTACGCGTGCTCGACCATACGTCCTCGATAATGGCTTATTGGGATGCCGACCTGCGCTGCCGTTATGCGAACGGCGCCTGTCAGCAATGGTTTGGCAAATCAGAAGCGGAATTGCTCGGCTGCTTGTTGCCGGACCTGCTGGGTCCGGCGCTTTTTTCGCTGAACAGGCCCTATGTTCTTGGTGTGCTCGCCGGCCATCCGCAGCAATTCGAGCGCAGCCTCACAGGCTCCGATGGTGTCGTGCGCCGCAGCCTGGCCCGCTATTACCCCGATGTGGTCGATGGCGCAGTCGTGGGATTCATCGTCGAGGTATCCGATGTCGGTCCGCTCAAGACATTGGAAGCGAGCCTCGAAGTAGAAGTCGCGCTGAAACGCCGCATGATCGACGCGCTCGGCAGGAAGGATGCTGCGCTCGCAGCCGTACAGCAGCTTGGACAGATCGGCAGCTGGCACTGGGAAATCGAATCGGATATCACCACCTGGTCGCATGGCCTGTATCGGCTGTTCGGCTACGATCCGCATAGGTTGCCACCTACGTTTGCCGAGCATGCCAAGCTTTACACACCGGACAGCCTGGCGCTGCTGCAAACGGCGGTGCTCACGACCCTGACATGCGGCACGCCATACGTGGTCGCACTCGAGTACCTTGCCCCGGACGGCGGTACCGGCTGGATGGAAGCGTGCGGTGAAGTCGAGCGCGACGACAGGGGAAGCATTGTCGGCTTGCATGGCACGGCACGGGACATTACCCGGGAACGGCGGTTGGCCGATGCGTTACAGGCACAGACGCAGCGCTTCGCGTTGCTCGTCGACGCGGCGCATATGGGCGTGTGGCACTGGAACGCGCTGAGCGATGTCCTGATCCTGGAAAGCGCACACGCATGCGACATCCTCGGCATCGAGGGGGATGCGCCGCAGAGCAGGACAGCTTCCACGTTTTTCGATGCTTTGTGGACCGAGGACTGCCGGCACGCCTTCCAGGCAGCGGCAGCCCGTTTTTTCGACGAGGCCGAATCGGGTTTTTATTTCCTGGGCCGCTTTCATTGCCCCAGGGAAAGGCGAGCGCGCACGATTGAATGTACGGGACGAGCGATCGGTGGCCAGGGCGAGCGCCGGATGATCTGTGCTTTCTTCGACATCAGCGAACGCATTGCCATCCAGGACGCATTGCAGCAGGCCGTCGTGCAGCAGGAAGAAAACGACATGCGCAACGCGGAACTGCTATCGACGCTAGGCCACGAACTGCGCAATTGCATCTCGCCCTTATCGTCCGGCATGCAACTCATGCACGCCAGGATGACGGCAATGGGAATGGAGCGAGTCGAAGGCATCATGACCCGTCAGTTGATCCACATAACCCGGCTGGTGGACGACATTTTCGACTTGCGCCGCTTGCGATGCAGGGAACTCGAAATCGAGCGCTGCCGCATTTCCCTGAACGATGTCGTCGACAGCGCAACATCCATGTGCGAAGACGCACTTGCCCGCGCAGGCCACAGCTTGAGCATCGACGTGCCGGAACCCGACATCGAGCTGGAAGGCGATTTCGTGCGGCTTACCCAAGTGCTGGTCAACCTTCTGACCAATGCCTGCAAATACACGCCGCGCTGTGGCGCCATCGCCGTGAGCGTGCGCGCCGATGGGCCGGACCATGTTGTCTTGTCGGTCAGCGACAACGGCATCGGTATCGCAGCCGATGACCTCGACCGGATCTTCGGTTTGTACGTGCAGATCCGCCCGGAGGTGCGTAGCCCCAATGCGGGACTCGGCATCGGCCTGCATCTGGTAAAGAAACTGGTGGAATTCCACGGCGGCACCGTTACAGCGTCAAGCGCGGGACGCGGCAAAGGCACGACGATGCGCGTCCGGCTGCCAAGGTCACCTGGCTGATGACAATGAAGCTGCGAGACGGACTGTGCTCGTCGGCCGTTACAACGGTCTTGTGGGCAAGCCAAAAAAAATCACGCGTACCATTCAACAGCAGTTCGTGATGGGTATTCATGAGCAAGGACGGGATCGCGTCCTTGCGCGCCATGTCAGGCGGGGACGCTGCCCGATAATCAGGCCAGGCCTTCTTGACGTGCATGGGGCAGGACGACGGCATCCTGCTTCAGCGCGCCCGTGCCTGGCCGATCCCGGCCAGGATCGCGGCCAGTTGGTTGGTATCGGCCGGCTTGACCAGGTGATGGTCGAAGCCGGCGGCGAGCGACTCCCGGCGGTCGCTGTCGTGGCCGTAACCGGTGACGGCGATCAGCACCGCGTGCGCGCTTTCGGGCTGTGCGCGCAGGCGCCGGGCCAGTTCGTTGCCGTTCATCTCGGGCAGGCCGATGTCGAGGATACAGGCGTCGGGCCGCTCCAGGCGTGCGCGCGCCAGCGCGGAACGCGAATCGTGTTCGACGATGACCTGGTGGCCAAACGTCTCGAGTACCATCGCCAGCATCGCCGCGGCGTCGGCATTGTCGTCCACCACCAGCACCCGCAGCGCCCCGGCCACGGACTGCGGCGCCTGCGTACCGCCGCCGGCCGGCGCCGCGCCATGGTTGTCTTGCAGGCGCGGCAGGCAGACCCGGAAGCGGCTGCCCTGGCCGGGCCCGGCGCTGTCGCCGCTGACGCTGCCGCCATGCAGTTCGACCAGGCTGCGCACCAGCGCCAGGCCGAGTCCGAGACCGCCCGCGGAACGGTCCGAACTGCGCTCGGCCTGGGCGAACAGTTCGAATACACGGGCCGCCAGGTCCGGCGTCATGCCGATGCCGTCGTCGGCGATATCGATCGCCACCTGGCCTGCGTCGACTTCCAGGGCGAGCGTGACCGCGCCCCCCTTCGGGGTGTATTTGGCGGCATTGTTGAGGATATTGGTAACGACCTGCACCAGGCGCTTCTTGTCGCCCATGACCAGCGCCGAGGCCGGCGCCATGTGGGCCGACAGGCGGTGGCGCCGGGCCTGCATCAGCGGAGCGACCTGTTCGATCGCATCGGTGACGACGTCGCGCATGTCGAGCGGCGCAGTCTCGAGCTCGACCAGGCCGCGCGTCACGCGCGACACGTCCAGCAGGTCGTCGATCAGGTGGGTCATGTGGTCGACCTGGCGCCCGATGATCTCGCTCGTGTGGCGTATGCGCCCCTCGTCGAGCCTGCCCATGCGCAGCAGCTGGGCCGCCGCGCCGATCGGCGCCAGCGGGTTGCGCAGCTCGTGCGCCAGCATGGCCAGGAACTCGTCCTTGCGGCGGTCGGCGTCGCGCAGCGCCGCTTCCGCTGACTTGCGTTCGCTGATGTCGCGGAAAAACACGGCAAGCCGGCCTTCGGGCAAGGAATAGGCACGGATATCGAGCCAGACCGTGTCTCCGCCGGGCAGCACCTGCTCGTGTTCCAGCGTTTCCGGCAAGCCCTGCGCCTGCACGCGCCGGTACATCGTTTCGACGGCGCTGCCGGCCAGGCTCGGCATCACCGTCCACAGGTGCTCGTCCAACAATTCGGCGCGCGACCTGCGCGCGAGCCGGGCACCGATCTCGTTGACCTGCAGGACGGTCCAGTCGCTGCCCAGCAGGGCAAAGCCCTCGGCCATGCTGTCGAGGATCTGCCGGCTCCGGTCGCGCTCCATGCGCAGTTCGGACTGGGCGCGTGCGCTTTCCACCGCGAACCAGGTGCGGTCGACCATGTCCTCGGCCATGGCGATCTGTTCAGGCGTCCACGCGTGGGGAACGTCGTCGTGCACGCTCAGCACGGCGCGCAGGCGCCCGTCCTTGAGCAGCGGGATCGCCAGCACCGAGCGGATATCCGCAGCCAGGTAGTGCGCGATATGCGGCAAGGCCGCGGCCTCGCGCATGACGTCGTCGATGACGAGATTGCGGCCGGCGCGCAGGATATCGACGACGGCGCTGCCGAAATCGTCGAGCCTCAGGCACATGCCGCCCATCGAGGCCATGCCGCCGCCGGTCCAGTCGCGTTTCAGGGTCAGGAAGGCCCCGCCGGCGTCGGCCTTGCCGTACACGACGCGTTTCGCGCCGACCTGCCTGCCCAGCAGTTCGCAGGCGGCGCCCGTCACTTCCTCGGGGGAGGTCAGGGGCCGGATACGGTCGGCCAACGCCAGCTGGAAGGCCTGGCGCCGCTCGGCCCGCTCGAGCGCCATCTTGACCATCTTCTGGTCATGGATGTCGGTCGAGGTGCCGAACCAGCGCTCGATCTTGCCGGCCTCGTTCAGGAAGGGCTCGGCCCGCACCAGGAACCAGCGGTATTCGCCGGTTCTCGACTGGATCCGGTGCTCGACCTGGAAAGCGCGCACGTGTTCGTAAGCGTCGGCCCAGGCAACCATCGTCAGGCCCTGGTCGTCCGGATGGACGAACCGGTTGGCGATATCGGCCGGCGTGCTGGACGCGATCGGCACCCCGGTGTAGTCGTCCCACTGGCGATTGAAGTAGACGGCCTGGCCCGAGGCGGTCACGATCCAGATAATCTGCGGAACCGAATCGGCCATCAGGCGGAAATTGCGCTCGCTCTCGCGCAGCGCCTGCTGCGTGGCGATCTGGGCGCCGACGTCGCGAAAATAAAAGGAAAGGCCGGCGGCCGCCGGCGCGACCCGCACCTCGTACCAGGTGTCGTGTTCGGGATAGAACGAGGTTACCTCGGCAGCCACCTGGTCGCGCATCGCCTTGCGGTAAGCCGTCTCGAAGGCACTGCCGATCAGGCCCGGAAACGCGTCCCAGATGGTACGGCCGACCGCCTGCGCGCACGATATGCCCAGCAGCCGCTCGGCCTGGCGGTTGAGGAAGACGAATTCCCAGCCTGCGTTGACGGAAAAGAAACCGTCGGAAATACTTTCCAGGACGGCGATAGCCTCGTCCGCCAGGTGCTGCGGCGAGCCATTGCTGGCGTACATGGTTTTCCTTTCGGCGATTTCGTTAATTTTCGATTATACGGGCGATGCCTTGTCTTGTCCGGGCGCCAAAAATTGCCGGAGGCCGCGCAGCCGGCAGCGGCGGCCAGAAACGCGTCTGTCCGCACGAAAAAAAGGGGGCATTCGCATGCCCCCTTCATTCACACTGCAGTGTTCACGGCGCGCCTTGCGGCGCCGGCGCCATCAGAACTTGTGCCACAGCCGCGCGAAATACGCCGCGCCGTTCAGCCCGAACTGCACGCTCTCGTACTTGAAGCCGTTGTCGGTCTCGTTCTCGTCCTGCGCGGTCGGCTTGACGTTGAAGATGTTGGTGCCGCCCACGGTCAGGCGGGTCTTCTCGCTGAACGACCAGCTGAACGACAGGTCGGCCGAAGTCTTCGGTTCATAGTAGGCGTTCGGTACCGGCGGACCCGAGAAGGTGCCGAGGGTTTGCGGGCCGAAGTGGATGATGCGGAAGTCGGAGCCGAACTTGCCCTGGCTGTACTCGAAGCCGAGCGTGGCCTTGCGGCGCGGGCCGCCCTGTTCGATGAACAGGCGCTCGCGCTCGGACAGCAGCACGTCCTCGAAGCCGCTCAGGGCGCTCGGTGCATGCACGCCGGTGACTTCGGTCTTGCTGAAGTTCAGCGCGAGGAAGGTGTTCAGGCGGCCGGCGCCCAGCGGTGTGCGGTGCGATGCGGTGATGTCCAGGCCCTTGGTTTCGGTGTCGACCGAGTTGACGAAGAACTGGGCCTGGCCCACGCCCAGGCTTTGCAGGGTCGCGCCCAGGGCCGGGTAGTTATCGGCGTCGAAGCGGCCCGAGAGGACGATGCGGTCGTCGATGTCGATGCGGTACAGGTCGGCCGTCAGCGAAGTCGACTGGGTCGGGGTCCAGGTCGCGCCGAAGGTCAGGCTCTTCGACTTTTCTTCCTTCAGGGCCGGGATGCCGGCGGCATTCGCCACCGCGCCGCCGTTCGGCGCCAGCACCACGTCGAGCGGCTGGCCGTTGACGAAATCGGTGAAGGTCGAGGAGAAGTACACCTGCTGCAGCGACGGCGCGCGGAAGCCGGTGCTGGCCGAGGCGCGCAGCAGCACGTTGCCGCCCAATTTAAAGGCGGCGGCCAGCTTGCCGTCGGTGGTCGAACCGAAGTCGGAGAAGCGCTCGTGGCGCAGCGCGCCTTGCACCTTCAGGCGGTCGGTGACGTCCGCTTCGAGGTCGATGTAGGCGGCCGTACTGTGGCGGCTGCGGCTGGTGGCGTCGCCCGGCTGGAAGCCGGGGAAGCCCTGGCTGCCGGCGTTGCCGCCGTTGCCGACGCCGTCGGCGTCGATGTACGAACCCGGTTCGCCGGCGAAGATCTTGTAGTTCTCGCTGCGGTATTCGAGGCCGAAGGCGGCGTTCAGGCCCTGGAACACGCCAGGGTAGAAGCGGCTGAAGTCGGCGTTGCTGGTCAGCTGGCGGAAGGCGAAGCCGCCGGCGCCGAAGGAACCGGCGCTGACGCCGCGGCCGCCGTTGGCCAGGTCGAGGTTGGCGATCGAGGCGTTGAGGGTGTTGGCGATGGTGTAGTCGAGGCGGTTATAGCCGTAGGTCTGCGAGAAGTCCGCATTCCACTCGCCGAATTTCAGGCGGTAACCGAGGGTGCCGTAGCGGTCGTCGAGGTCGCCGTTGATGAAGGGGACGAAGCCGTTCGGGTACATGGCGGCCGAGTTACGCGACGGGATGTCGTCGGAACCGAGGCCGCCGCGCGCGAACGCGGCCGAGGAGGCGTCGCGGCGCTGCACGCCGAGCGTGGTGTACAGGCGGCCCTCACCCAACGGGATCTCGCCGTTGATATAAACGGTTTGGTTTTCGGTCTGGCTGTCGCCGATGATGCGCGGGTTGTCGCTTTCCGCGCGGTTCGAGCGGTCGCGGAACAGGTATTCGGCGGTCACGCCGAAGGTGCCGCCGGCCAGCGCGACGCCGCAGTAGGCCGAGGCCAGGTAGTTCTCGCCGTCGCCTTTGGTGTATTCGCCGAAGCCGGTGACGGCTTCGCAGCCGAGGCTTTTCTTGAGTTCGATGTTCATCACGCCGGCGATCGCGTCCGAGCCGTACTGGGCGGCGGCGCCGTCGCGCAGCACCTGCACGTTGCGGATCGCCAGCAGCGGGATCGCGTTCATGTCGGTGCCGGTGTTGCCGCGGTTGCGCGCGCCGAACAGGTTGACCAGGGCCGTGCTGTGGCGGCGCTTGCCGTTGACCAGCACCAGGGTCTGGTCGGAGCCGAGGCCGCGCAGGGCGGCGGAATCGACCAGGTCGGCGCCGTCGGCGCCGCTCTGGCGGGTCGAGTTGAACGAGGGCGAGATATTCGTCAGGGTCTGGGCCAGGTCGAACTGGCTGCCTTGCTCGGCCACGCGCGTCATCGGGATGATGTCGATCGGAACCGGGGTGTCGGTGGAAGAAGAAGCGCCGATGCGGCGCGTGCCGACCACGCGCACGCTCTGGATAGGATCGACCTGCGCCGCCTGGGCGGTGTCGGGCGTGGCGGTCTGGGCCGAAGCCGACGGAGCCAGGGCGAAGGTGGCGCTGCCGTACAAGGCCAGCAGGACGGCGCGGCGCAATTGTTTTTGTTCGAACACGCAACTTCTCCAAAGATCAAAATTGCATGCTAAACAATCTTGATGGACTCAACCATAGTGTGTGACGGAAACACAACGGTTGCACCGAAATGGGGCGGGTGGTGCATATCGTCGGGTGTGCATCGGTACAAAAAACGCGTGGGCACAAGTGCCCACCCTACGTTACGCCGCGGTTCCGTGAGCTTGCTACGGCTGGTCGCGCACCGTAGGGTGGGCTCTCGAGCCCACGCGTTTTTCGTGCCCATGCACACCCGACCAATCGTCTATGCCGCCCGCTTCAACGCCTGCTTACCGCGCAACACCCGCGCCGCCGTCACCATGTTCTGCAACGCCGCGCGCGTCTCCGGCCACGCCCGCGTCTTGAGCCCGCAATCCGGATTCACCCACAGCTGTTCCGGCGCGATCACCTCGGCCGCCTTGCCCATCAGGCGCAGGATGGCGTCGACGGTCGGCACGCGCGGCGAGTGGATGTCGTACACGCCCGGTCCGATCGCGTTCGGGTAGGCGAATTCGCCGAAGCCGCGCAGCAGTTCCATGTCGGAGCGGCTGGTCTCGATGGTGATGACGTCGGCGTCGAGCGCGGCGATCTGCGGCAGGATGTCGTTGAACTCGGCGTAGCACATGTGGGTGTGCAGCTGGGTGGTGTCGGCCACGCCGCAGGCGGCGACGCGGAAGGCGTGGGTGGACCAGTCCAGGTAACTGTTCCAGGCGGCGCGGCGCAGGGGCAGGCCTTCGCGCAGCGCCGGCTCGTCGATCTGGATGATGCCGATGCCGGCCGCTTCCAGGTTCGCCGCTTCGTCGCGGATGGCGAGCGCGATCTGCAGCGCGGTCTGCGCGCGCGGCTGGTCGTCGCGCACGAAAGACCACTGCAGGATCGTCACCGGCCCGGTTAGCATGCCTTTGACGGGACGCGACGTCAGGCTTTGGGCGTAGGCGCTCCAGGCTACCGTCATCGGCGCGCTGCGGGCGACGTCGCCGAACAGCACCGGCGGCTTCACGCAGCGCGAACCGTAGGACTGCACCCAGCCGTTGGCGCTGAAGGCAAAGCCGTCCAGCTGTTCGCCAAAGTATTCGACCATGTCGTTGCGCTCGGCTTCGCCGTGCACCAGCACGTCCAGGCCGAGGGCTTCCTGCTCGCGCACGGCGTGTGCGATCTCGCGCTGCATCGCCGCCTCGTAATCCGGCGCCGCCAGTTCGCCACGTTTGAACGCGGCGCGTGCCGCGCGGATCGCGGCGGTTTGCGGGAAGGAGCCGATGGTCGTGGTCGGGTACAGCGGCAAATTGAAACGCGCCTGTTGCGCGGCCTGGCGCACCGTGAAGGGACTGGTGCGGCGGTCGGCGCCGGGCGGCAGCGCGGCGGCACGCGCGCCGACAAGCGGATTGCGTACGCGCTCGCTGTTGCGGCGCGCGTCGAGCGCGGCGCGGGCGGCGCACAGGTCGAGGTAGATGCTGCCATCGCCCTCGACCAGCGCCCGCCGCAGCAACTGCAGTTCGTCGAGCTTTTCGCGCGCGCCGGAGAGCCAGCCGCGCAGTTCGAGGTCGATGGCGGCGTCGTCGCGCAGGCGCAGCGGCACGTGCAGCAGCGAGCACGATGGCGCCAGCCACAGTTCGCCGCGGCGGCGCATGGCCAGCGGCCGCAGGCGCGCCAGCGCCGCGTCGAGGTCCGCGCGCCAGATGTTGCGGCCGTCGACGATCCCGGCCGACAGCACCTTGGTTTCGGGCAGCCAGTCGGCGATCGATTGCAGCTCGTGGGCGGCGCGCACCGCATCGACGTGCAGCCCGGCCACCGGCAGCTTGCAGGCCATGCTGATGTTTTCTTCGAGCGGCGAAAAATAGGTCGCCAGCAGCAGCGGCAGCTGCGCCGTGTTCAAGGCCTGGTAGGTGCGCTCGAAGGCGAGGATCCAGGCGCCCGGCAGGTCCAGGCCGAGGATCGGTTCGTCGGCCTGCACCCAGTCGGCGCCGGCTTCCTTCAATTGCACCAGCAACTGCACATAGGCCGGCAGCAGGGCGTCGAGCAGGTCGAGCTTGTCGATGCTGTCCGCCCGGGCCTTGCCCAGCCAGAGGAAGGTGAGGGGACCGATCAGCGCCACTTTCACGCGGTGTCCGAGCGCGCGCGCCTGCGCCACTTCGGCCAGCAGGCGGTCGGACGCCAGCGTAAAGCGGGTGGCGGCGTCGAATTCCGGCACCAGGTAGTGGTAGTTGGTATCGAACCACTTGGTCATCTCCAGCGCCGCCGTGGCTGCACCATGGGCGCCGCCGCAACAGGCATCGGCCTGTTCGCGGGCGACGCCGCGCGCCAGCGTGAAGTAGCGCGCCAGCGGCGTTTCGCTGCCGTTGAAGCCGAAGCGGGCCGGTTCGCAGCCGAACAGCTGGACGTGGTTGGCCACGTGGTCGTACAGGGCGAAGTCGCCCACGGTGACGAAGTCGAGGCCGGCGGCGCGCTGCTCGTCCCAGTGGCGTTCGCGCAGGGCGGCGGCGGTTATTTCCAATTCGGCTTCCGTCAGCTCGCCGCGCCAGTGACGTTCGAGCGCCACCTTCAGTTCGCGTTGCAGACCGATGCGTGGATAACCCAAGGTATGAATTTTGATCATGATAATCGCTATCTGTATGAAAAATGCTATCGATTATCGGCAGAGCTGGTGCATAATTCAAACGACAAATTTTGCTGATCACCTGAAAAATATTCATGGCCATCTCTCTTCTCGAATTGCGCCACCTGCGCACCCTGCTGGCGCTGAAAGAAGCCGGCACCATCTCGCGCGCGGCGCAACTGCTGAACGTGACGCAATCGGCGCTGTCGCACCAGGTGCTGGCGCTGGAACGCCAGTACGACGCCGTCCTGTTCGAGCGCAAGTCGGCGCCGGTGGCTTTCACGGCGGCGGGCCAGCGCCTGCTCGACCTGGCGCGCCAGGTCTTGCCGCTGGTCGGCGCCGCCGAACGCGACCTGGCGCGGATGGCCAGCGACGGCAGCGGCAAGCTGCGCATCGCCGTCGAATGCCACACCTGTTTCGATTGGCTGATGCCGTCGATGGATGCGCTGCGCGAGCGCTGGCCCGAAGTCGAGCAGGACATCGTCTCCGGCTTCCAGGCCGACCCGGTCGGCCTGCTGCACCAGGACCGCGCCGAAGTGGCGATCGTCTCCGAGTTCGACGACAACGAAACGGAGATGGTGTTCCACCCGCTGTTCGAATTCGAGATGGTCGCCATCGTGCCGCTCGGGCACCCGTGCCTGGCCAAGCCGCACCTGGAGGCGCAGGATTTCGCCGGCCAGGCCCTGATTACCTACCCGGTCCCGGACGACATGCTCGACCTGGTGCGCCAGGTCTTGCGTCCCGCCGGCGTCGAGCCGCCGCGCCGCACCACCGAACTCACCGTCGGCATGCTGCAACTGGTGGCGAGCGGACGCGGTTTCGCTGCGCTGCCGCTGTGGGCCGTGAACGGCTACCTCGAACGCGGCTACGTGGCGCGCCAGCGCATCGGTCCCGAGGGACTCACCGCGCGCCTGTATGCGGTGGTCCCGAAGCGGCTGGCGGGGAATGCCTACCTGGCCGACTTCGTGCAGGTGATGCGCGAGACCTCGCTGCTGGCGCTGCCGGGGATCAGGTTGCTATAGCCGATTCGCCGATCCCGTCCAGCGCCGCCACCGCGGCCGCATCGAGCTTCAGGCTGCCCGCCGCCACGTTCTCGCGCAGGTGCGCCACCGACGACGTACCCGGAATGACCAGGATATTCGAAGCACGCTGCAGCAGCCAGGCCAGCGCCACCCCCATCGGCGTCGCCCCTGCTGCCACGGCCACCTCGTTCAACGTGGTTGATTGCAGCGGCGAGAAACCGCCCAGCGGGAAGAAGGGCACGTAGGCGATGCCCTGCGCCGCCAGCGTGTCGATCAGCGCATCGTCGCCACGGTGGGCCAGGTTGTAGTGGTTCTGGACGCAGGCGATCGGCACGATGCGCTGCGCCTCGGCCACTTGCGCGGCATTGACGTTACTCAGGCCGATATGGCGCACCAGTCCTTCGCGCTGCAGGCCGGCCAGCACGTCCAGCGCCGCGCCGATCGAGGAACCGTCGGCGCCGTCCAGTCCCGGTGCGCGCAGGTTGACGAGGTCGAGCGCTTCCACGCCGAGGTTGATCAGGTTGCTGTGCACGGCGTCGCGCAATTGCTGGGGCGCGGCTGCCGGCATCCAGGCGCCATCGGGTGCGCGCAGGAAGCCGATCTTGGTCACCAGGTGCAGGCCGGCAGGGTAGGGGTGCAGCGCCTCGCGGATCAGTTGGTTGGTGACGTAGGGACCGTAGAAATCCGAGGTGTCGATGTGGTTGATGCCGAGATCGACTGCCGCGCGCAACACGGCCAGCGCCGCGGCGCGGTCTCGCGGCGGCCCCCAGACGTGCGGGCCGGCCAGTTGCATGGCGCCGTAGCCGATGCGATTGAAATGGAGATCGGTGCCGGCGGGGGTGAAGCTGTCGATGGTGGTCATGGGCGTCCTCGGTTGGGTGAGTAATGCATGACCAGATACTAATGAGGATCATTGCATGTGATAATCCGGGTAATCGCGCACGGGCTGTGCCGAAATCCGCACAATGAGGACAACATGACGACCGACCTGCATGCCCTGGCCGACCTGCCGTTGTTCGCCCTGGTGGCCGAGCACCGCGGCTTTCGCCAGGCCGCGCGCGCCAGCGGCCAGTCGGCCTCCAGCCTGAGCGAAGCAGTGCGCCGCCTGGAAAAGCAGCTCGGCATCCGCCTGCTGCTGCGCACCACGCGCAGAGGTTGTGAAAAAATCGTCAGGGCAAGGCGCCGAGTCGAAGACAGTACGAGTGTACGGCGAGACGAGGCAACGCAGCCATGGCGATTTTTTCACAACCTCGCAGCGTGGCGCCGACCGAAGCGGGCGCCTTGCCGCTAGCGCGGCTGCGTCCCGCGCTCGAGCAGGTCGCCGGCGCGCTCGACGTGTTGAACGAGCTGCGCGACAGCCCGCGCGGCACCCTGCGCCTGAACGTGCCGGTGAGCGCGGCGCGCTCCTTCCTGCAGCCGCTCGTCGACCGCTTCCTGACGCGCTATCCGGACATCGTGCTCGACATCGTCGTCGACAATAACTTCGTCGACCTCGTCGCCAGCGGTTGCGACGCCGGCATCCGCTACGGCGAACGCCTGGAACAGGACATGATCGCGCTGCCGGTCGGTCCGCGCAGCGAGCGCTTCGCGCTGGCGGCGTCGCCGGCCTACCTGGCGCGGCGCGGCGTGCCGCAGCACCCGCGCGAACTGCTGCAGCACGCCTGCCTGCGCGGCAAATTCCTCAGCGGCCTGGTGTTCCCGTGGGAGTTCGAGCGCGACGGCCAGCGCCTGACGGTCGACCCCAGCGGCCCGCTGATCGTGACGCCGACCGTGGCCGACATGGCGGTGCAGGCCGCGGTGGCCGGGCACGGCCTGGTCTACCTGTTCGAAGACTGGCTGGCGCCGTTTATCGAAGCGGGCCAGTTGCAGCCGGTGCTGCGCGACTGGTGGCCGCAGTTTCCGGGGCCGTATCTGTATTACGCGGGACGGCGCCATTTGCCGGCGCCGCTGCGGGCGTTCATCGATTTTGTGCAGGCATCTAACGAAGATGCGCATCCACATCGCGCGGATCGGTCAGCGTAATCAGCCCTTGGCGATATACAGCACGACCAGGATACCGACGATATCGCCGGTGATCATCGCCAGCAGCGCGGTCCAGTCCACCAGCCCGGTCTGCACCCACATGAACGCATGGTGGGAAACAGGGCTCATGAGTCCGCATAGCACGCCGGTCATCAAGAGCCGGCGCGCCGTCAGGTTCGCGAGGCGCGGACCCAGGTCGAACCAGTGTTTCGCGAACAGATAGGCAAGATAAGGACCGCCGGCGCCCGCCAATGCGCCGCTCAGCGCACGCACTTCATCCTGGAAGACGAAATGGTGGAAGTCGAGGTAGAGGCCGACCAGGAACAAGCCGATGAATCCGGCGAAGCCAAACAGCAGGGTGGACAGGAGGCGGATGCCGGCTGGAAGGAAGACCCAATTGATTCCGTTGCTTTGTTCGAGCCAAAGGAACGCAGCTTCATTCACCCAGTTCACCGCGAGAAACATGCCGATCGTGATGCCAACGTAGCAGAACTGCTTGATGGCGCTTGTTTTCAGATCGGCCATGGTAGTGTGAGGGGACTTTCGCGTTGCCTTTTGAGAATGTATTTTAACTGGGCGCGTCCAACCATCCTTTCCGATACAGACCGGCATGCCGACTTACCATCCCCACCTCGACGACCATGGCGAACCTGTCGTCTTGCATCGTCCCAGCACCCCGACCCCGCTCGCCGCCTGGACCGACCCCGACGCAGCCGCAACCGTCATCCCCGGCGGTGACCTGCCGCCTGCTCTGAACGGGATCGCCTTCGCGCCATGGCACGACGTGCCCACCGATGACGCAGGCTGGAACGGCGTCCCTGGCCAACTCGTTTTCGCCGAGCCGCCGTTCGCCGTCGCGCCGGGCAAGATGGCCGCGGCCGGTGTCGTCATCGAGGAAGCCGACGGCAGGATCTGGCTGGTGGCGCCGTCGAACCGTTTCGGCGGCCACGCGGCCACCTTCCCGAAAGGCCGCATCGATGGCGGCGTCAACCTGCAGGCTTGCGCGATCCGCGAAGCCTTCGAGGAATCGGGGCTGCAGGTGCGGATCACCGGCTGGCTGGCCGATTCGAACCGGACCCGGAGCTACACCCGCTATTACCGCGCGCAGCGCTGCGGCGGCACGCCGGCCCACATGGGCTGGGAGACGCAGGCGGTGCATCTGGTGCCGCGCGCGGCCTTGGCGGCATTCCTGACGCATCCCGGCGACGGGCCGCTGCTCGCAAAACTCAATCCAGCCTGATCGTCTTCGCCTTGATCACCTTGCCCCATTTTTCGCGCTCGGCCTTGGCGTAGGCGGCCATCTCGTTCGGGCTGCCCGGAATCGCTTCCAGGCCGAGCGCCTGGAAGCGCGCCTTGACGGCGTCAGTAGCGATGGCCTTGATCAATGCCGCGTTCATGGCGTTCACAGCGGCGGCGGGCGTCTTCGCCGGCGCCACCATGCCCTGCCATGCATAGGCTTCGAATCCGTTCAGTCCCTGTTCGCTCAGCGTCGGGATGGTGTCGAAACCGGTCACCCGCTTCAGGCTGGCGACGCCGATGGCTTTCAGCTTGCCGGCGCGGATGTGGGCGCCGCTGGCGGCGGTGTCGACGAACATGAAGGGCACCTGGCCGCCGATCACGTCCTGCACCGCCGGCGCTGCACCTTTATAGGGCGCGTGCAGCAGCGTCACCCTGGCGAGGTCGGAAAACAGTTCGGTTGCGAGGTGATGCGGGCTGCCGGCGCCGGGGCTGCCGTAGGCCACCGGGTTGGGCTGGGCCCTGGCCCAGGCCAGGAACTCCTGCAGGTTCTTCACCGGCACCTGCGGATTGACGACCAGGATCATCGGGAAGCGGGCGATGAGGCCGACCGGGACGAAATCCTGTTCGGCGTTGTAGCCCGGCTTCGCATACAGGAACTGGTTCGTGGCCAGGGTGGCCGTATCGGCCGTCAGCACCACGTGGCCGTCGGCTTTCGCTTTGGCGGCATAGGCTGCGCCGATGTTGGTGCCGGCGCCGGGCTTGTTGTTGATGATGATCGGCTGGCCCAGCGTCCTGGTCATTTCGGACGCGATCACGCGCGCCACGACGTCGGACCCGCCACCGGCCGCGTAGGGCACGACCCATTCGATGGGGCCGTTCGGAAAGGCGAATGCCGCTGCCGGCAGGGCGAGTGCAAGGGTGGCCAGGCAGCGCCGGGTGGTCGTCAGGAAGGTCATGGGGTCTCCGTTTGTTTTATGTTCGTATCGATTTATGTTAATCCAAATGCACCCGCCCGCCGACCAGCACCGCATCGCCTTCCAGTGCGGTGCGGATCAGGCAATCGCGTCCCGTGGCGCGGCCCTGGCGCAGCAGCAATCCACGCCCCAGCGCGAGGGTGAGGGCGCCGGCGGCCACGCCGGTGGCGCTGTCTTCCAGGGCCGGGTCGAGGTGGTTGAAGTTGCGGCCTTCGACTTCGTTTTCGTTCAAGCGGCACCAGGCATAGCAGCCGTTCACGCCATGTGCACGGCCCCAGGCGGCGATCGCCGCCAGGTCGGGCGCCAGCTGGTACAAGGTGTCCGCATCGGCCACTTCCAGCAGCAGCTTCGGGCTGCCGACCGAGGCGATGACCGGAGCACTTGCCAAGGCGAGTCCGGGCGCTGCCAGCAGGCGCGCGGGCAGGGCGGTGACGATCTCCACGCGGGGCGCGGCTTGCGGGGCCAGCGCGACGAACACCTTATCTTCTTCGCGCGACAGCAGCAGGCGCTGGCCGTGCATTGCCGTCGTCACCGTCACCGGAGCGGCGCCGTGCCGCCCGAACAGCACCTGCGCCGCCGCCAGCGTGGCGTGCAGGCAGAGCGTACTGCGCATGTGCGGGTAGACGAAATCGAGCGTGGCGACGACGCCGGGTGCGGCGGCTTCGTCGATGAAAACGCAGGTCAGTGCGTTGTCATGCGCCAGGGCGGCGCGCCCTGCGGCATCGGCCGGACCGTCCTCGATCACGAGTGCGGGATTGCCGCCGCCGTCGCCGCTGCCGAAGCAGGTGAATCGTTGAATTTTCATGGTCATCCTGTAAAAACTGCCCTGCAGAATAGCTGATATACTCGACCCGTCCTGTTCAACCACGCTGCCATGCGACGAGTATTCGTCATCTTCCTGATCCTGCTGTTCCCACTGAACGTCCTTGCGCTGTCGACCTCTGTTGCGTCGTTGACTCACATCACTGATACGCACACCCCTGTCACGCACGAAGCCAGCGCCTTCACGAACACCGTCGATCTGCAGACGCTGGGCGACCCCGATTCCGACGAACCTCCGGCCGGCTACGATTTCCACGATTCCATGAACGAGGAAGGGCGCCTGCAGGCTGCGGTGCTTCCCGGCCGGCTGGTCATCCCGCCTTTGCCCGCGCGGCGCGGCCTTGCGCCCTTTCCCCCCATAAAACCGCCTCCCGTGTAACAGCGGTCCTGCCGTTCATCGGCAAGGGCCGTCGTCCGCACACGCCTTCCCGCTGTAAGCGCGTGCCAATCAGGCACCGCATCCAGCCGGGAACGACATTGTTCTTATATTAACGAGGTATACCATGGAATGGCTATTCGACCCGGCAATCTGGGCGGGTCTGCTCACACTCGTTGTCCTGGAGATCGTCCTGGGCATCGACAACCTGATTTTCATCGCCATCCTGGCCGACAAGCTGCCGCCGCACCAGCGCGATAAAGCGCGCCTGATCGGCCTGTCGCTGGCGATGCTGATGCGCCTGGGCCTGCTGACCATCGTGTCCTGGCTCGTTACATTGACGGAGCCGCTGTTCGCGCTCGGCAGCTTCAGCTTCTCGGGACGCGACCTGATCCTGCTGGGCGGCGGCGTGTTCCTGCTGTTCAAGGCCACCACCGAACTGCACGAACGGCTCGAAGGCGTGACGCATGCGCACACCAGTTCCAAGGCGTACGCCGCCTTCGGCGTGGTCGTCGCGCAGATCGTCGTGCTCGACGCCGTGTTCTCGCTCGACGCCGTCATCACCGCGGTCGGCATGGTCGACGAACTGGGCGTCATGATGGCGGCCGTGATCATCTCGATCGGCGTCATGATCCTGGCCTCGAAGGCACTCACGCGTTTCGTCAACGCGCATCCGACCGTGGTCGTGCTGTGCCTGAGCTTCCTGTTGATGATCGGCCTGTCGCTGGTTGCCGAAGGCCTGGGCTTCCATATCCCGAAGGGTTATCTGTATGCGGCCATCGGTTTCTCGATCGTGATCGAGGCGCTGAACCAGTTCGCGCGCCGTAACTCGCTGCGCAACGAGGCGCGCCTGCCACTGCGCGCACGCACCGCCGACCGCGTGCTGCGCCTGATGGGCGGACGCAACCGCGTCGATGCCGCAAACGCCGTGCAGGACGAAAAGGCCGAAGAAGAAGCCGCCTTCGCCGCCGAGGAGCGCAATATGGTCAGTGGCGTGCTGACCCTGGCCGACCGCTCGATCCGCTCGGTGATGACGCCGCGTTCGGAAGTGTCCTGGGTCGACCTCGGCAACAGCGTCGAGGATATCCTGCGCCAATTGCAGGACACGCCGCACGGTCTGATCCCGGTGTCCCGGGGCGAACTGGACAACATCGTCGGCATCGCGCGCACCAAGGACCTGATCGCTGCCCTGCTGCAGCACGGACGCATCGAAGAAGCCGGCGCGGAAAGCCCCTTGCGCGCGCCGACCTATCTGCCCGACACCGCCGGCGTGCTCAAGGCGATGGACACGCTCAAGCGTTCGCACGGCCAGCTGGTGCTGGTGACCGACGAATACGGCAGCGTGCAGGGTTTGCTCAGTCCCGTGGACATCCTGGAAGCGATCGCCGGCGAATTTCCGGACGAGGACGAGCAGCTGGCGATCCAGGCGCGCGGTCCCGGCGAGTGGGAAGTCATCGGCACGGCCGACTTGCGCCAACTTGAGCAGGTGCTGGACACCGATGGGCTGGTAGGCGACCATGCCGACTATACGTCGCTGGCCGGCTTCCTGCTGGCGCATTTCGAACGCTTCCCCGAGGTCGGACAAAGCGTCGAACTGAATGGCTTGCATTATGAAATCCTGGCGGTGGAAGAGCGCCGCATCGCCAGGGTGGCGATCCGCCGGATTGCCCCGGCCGAGATCGAAGAGGCGCATGCAGGAGTGGAGGGAACACGATGATGGAGCGGGCGGGTGGTCAGGCATTATCCAGCATCCTGCAAGGGCTGGCCGAGGACGACGCGCGCGAGCGCATCGCGGTCGGCGACCTGCTGGCGGCGCTGTCCGACCGCGCGCTCGGCGCCTTGCTGTTCGTGTTCGCCTGCCCGAATGCGCTGCCGGCGCTGCCCGGCACGTCGGTAATCCTGGGCGCGCCGCTGGTGCTGCTGGCGGCGCAACTGGCGTTCAAACGGCAGCCCTGGCTGCCCGGTTTCATCGCGCGCCGTTCGATGTCGCGCGCCGATTTCCAGGCGCTGATCAGCCGCATCTGCCCCTGGCTGCAGCGCGCCGAGCGCATGCTGCGTCCGCGCGCCAGCGCCCTGGCGCTGCCGCCGATGGAATACCTGGTCGGATTGGTCTGCCTGCTGCTGGCGATCGTGGTGCTGCTGCCGATCCCGCTGGGGAACATGCTGCCGGCGCTGGCGATCAGCATGCTGGCGCTGGGCATCCTGGAACGCGACGGCTACTGGATCGTCGGCGGCCTGGCGGTGGCCGCGGCGTCGGCGGTGCTGGTGTCGGGCGTGGTGTTCGCCGCGGTGCAGGCGGGGCTGTTCGTCCTGATGAAGTATCTAGCGTAGGGTCGCTTCCTCGATCGCCGTTTCCTTGCTGACTTCGGCGACCTGCGCATCGTCCTCGGTCAGGCGCGTCGTCTTCCAGCTGCCGCGCGCGAACCATGCCACCGAGATCAGCGCCACCGCCACGTTGGTAACCGGGAAGGACCACCACAGCCCGTCCGCGCCCAGGCTCGTGTGCTTGCCCAGCACGTAGGCGATCGGGAACTGGATCATCCATTGTGAGACCATGGCGATGATCATCGCACCGAGCATGTTGCCGGAGGCGCGGAAGGCCGACACGATGCACAGCTGGATGCCGATGCCGCCCCAGGCCAGGCACATGATGCGGATGAAATGGGCGCCGCCGGCGATCACGTCCGGATCGTCCGGGATGAAGAAGCGCACCAGCCAGGGCGCGCACAGCCAGGCAATGCCGCCCAAGAGCGTCAGGATGACGAAGCTGACCACGGTGCCGAGCCAGGTGATGCGTTCGGCGCGCTCGACATTGCCGGCGCCGATGTTCTGGCCGACCAGCGTCGCCACCGCCATCGCCACGCCCATCACGGGAATCGTGATCACCTGCAGGATGTTGGAGCCGACGCCGTAGGTGGCGGCCGACTCGGAAGGCGTCGGTCAACTGGTAGTCGGTGTGCAGCAGGTTAGCCAGGATATGCGTGTGATTCTGGTAAATAAAGGTAGGAGGGCAGGGGATTGGCCGCCACCGGATAAGGGCGGCCTGATGCACCGGTGCCCGATGGGCTGATTACTGCTGGCGCTTTTTCTCTTCCTGTTTCACCTTCTTCGCCTCCTTTTTTTCTTTCGCAGTCTTGGCCGGTTCCTTCTTGGTCGATTTCTTGGCGTCCTGGCTTTTACTCATGGCTTCTCTCCGGTTGGTTTTACGTTAAGACGACGTGCTTTTTTCGGCACCTATTGGTTCGGCACTTCGTCGATATTCATTTACCAATTTATACGCAAAACGCATCAGGTCGAGCGCACCGTAGACGAATACGCGTTTCCTCTTCAGGCAAGTTTCTTATATCCGCACGGAAATCAATTGCTAAGTTGATCTCGTCGGTTATACTGTGTTTTTATACAGTAGTTTGTGAACTCACATCTTCACCTGCCGATGCCGTCACCGCCACCCTTGCCGCCGACGCAGAATTTGCCTGCGCATTTGCCTGCGCATTTGCCTGCGCATTTGCCTGCGCATTTGCCTAATTATGCGGAGCTGTTCTGCCTCTCGAATTTCTCTTTCCTGCAAGGCGCATCGCACGCCGAGGAACTGGTGGAGCGGGCAGTGCGGCTGGGCTACGCGGCGCTGGCGCTGACCGACGAGTGTTCGCTGGCCGGCGTGGTGCGCGCCCATGCCGAAGCCAAAAAGGCCGCATTGCCCTTCATCGTCGGCGCCCATTTTCATTTACGCCATCCGGGTGGCGACCCGGCGCTGTCGCTGATCCTGCTGGCCCAGAACCGCAACGGCTACGGCAACCTGTCCGAGTTCATCACGCTGGGGCGTACGCGGGCCGAGAAGGGCGCCTATTTCCTCACGCCGGACGACATCGCGGCTCCGCCGCCGGAGTTCGCGCACCTGCAGGGCATGCCCGGCTGCCTGGCGATCCTGCTTCCCGCGTATCCCGGCCACGAACCGAAGGACGTCGACCGCCTGCACGACCAGGCCAAGTGGGTGGCAGCCCAGTTCCCGGGGCGCGCCTGGCTCGGCCTGGTGCTGCTGCACCGCGCCTTCGACGAAGCGCACCAGGCGACGGTCGAGGAAGTCGGCTGGCAGCACCGCCTGCCCATCGCCGCCCTTGGCCACGTGGTGATGCACGTGCGCTCGCGCAAACCCTTGCAGGACACGCTCACCGCCACGCGCCTGAACAAACCGGTGGCCGAATGCGGCTACGGCCTGGCGCAGAACGCCGAACAGCACCTGCGCGCGCGCCTGCGCCTGGCGAACATCTATTCGCGCGCGGCGCTGAACGAGACACTCCGTATCGCTTCCTTGTGTACCTTCTCGCTCGACGAGCTGCGCTACGAATACCCGAACGAAGTCGTCCCCAAAGGCCACACCGCGTCGAGTTTCCTGCGCGCCGAAACCTATATCGGCGCGCACCGGCGTTTCAGGGAAGGCATTCCGGCCAAGGTGCAGGCGCAGGTCGAGCACGAGCTGGGGCTGATTGCCGAGATGGGTTACGAACACTACTTCCTTACCGTCTACGACATCGTCCACTTCGCGCGCTCGAACAACATTCTGTGCCAGGGCCGCGGTTCGGCCGCCAATTCGGCGGTGTGCTACTGCCTCGGCATCACCGAGGTCGATCCGGCACGCGCCAACCTGCTGTTCGAACGCTTCATCTCGAAGGAACGCAACGAGCCGCCCGACATCGACGTCGACTTCGAGCACCAGCGCCGTGAGGAGGTCATCCAGTACATCTACAACAAGTACGGCCGCACCCGCGCCGCGCTGGCGGCGGTCGTCATCAGCTACCGCCCGAAAAGCGCGCTACGCGACAGCGGGCGGGCGCTCGGCGTCGATCTCGGCATCATCGAAAAGGTCTGCAAAAGCCACCGCTGGTTCGACAGCAAGGCCGATTTGCTCAACCGCCTGGCCGAGAGTGGCCTCGACCCGGAAGCGCCGCTGTCGCGCCAGTGGGCGATCCTGGCCACGCAATTGCTGAACTTCCCGCGCCACCTGTCGCAGCATCCGGGCGGCTTCGTCATCGCCCGGGGCAAGCTGTCGCGCCTGGTGCCGATCGAGAACGCGGCGATGGCCGATCGCAGCGTCATCCAGTGGGACAAGAACGACCTCGAGGAACTCGGCCTGATGAAGGTCGACGTGCTGGCGCTGGGCATGCTGTCGATGCTGCGGCGCGCCCTGGAACTGGTCAGCCTACGCCACGGCAGCCTCTTCGAAATGCAGGACATCCCGCCCGACGACAAAGCCACCTACGACATGATCTGCGCGGCCGACACGGTGGGCGTGTTCCAGATCGAGTCGCGCGCGCAAATGAGCATGCTGCCGCGGATGAAGCCGCGCGTGTTCTACGACCTCGTGATCGAGGTAGCGGTGGTGCGGCCAGGGCCGATCCAGGGTGGCATGGTGCATCCGTACCTGCGCCGCCGGCAGGGACTGGAACCGGTGCGCTATCCGAGCGAGGAGATGCGCGCCGCGCTCGGACGCACGCTGGGCGTGCCGATCTTCCAGGAGCAGGTGATGCAGGTGGCGATCCTCGGCGCCGGTTTCACGCCGGGCGAAGCGGACCAGCTGCGCCGTGCGATGGCGGCCTGGAAGCGGAAAGGCGGCCTCGAACAGTACTACGACCGCATCGTGCGCGGCATGCTCGAACGCGGCTATGAACTCGAATTCGCCGAAGCGATCTTCAGCCAGATCCAGGGCTTCGGAGAGTATGGCTTCCCCGAATCGCATGCGGCCAGTTTCGCGCTGCTGGCCTACGCCAGCTCCTGGCTGAAGTGCCACGAACCGGCGGCGTTTTTATGCGCACTGCTCAACAGCCAGCCCATGGGCTTCTATTCGCCCTCGCAACTGGTGCAGGACGCCCAGCGCCACGGCATCGAAGTGCGGCCGGTCGACATCGCCATCAGCGGCTGGGAATCGACGCTGGAAGAACTCGACGATCCCACGCGCCAGCCGGCGGTGCGCCTCGGCTTGTCCCTGCAGCGCGGCATGAGCCGCGAGGCGGCGGCGCGCATCGAAGACGCGCGCGCGATCCGTCCTTTCGAGAACGTGGCCGACCTGGCGAGGAGGGCAGGGCTCGACCGCGCCGACCTGCAGGTGCTCGCCGGCGCCAACGCCCTGCGTTCGCTGGCCGGGCACCGCCGCGAAGCCTTGTGGCAGGCGGTCGGCGGCGTGCCCGACAAGGACCTGCTGCGCCCGACCACGGTCGACGAGGAGATGCCGGTCCTGGCCGCGCCCTCGGAAGGCGACGAGATCGTCGGCGACTACCGCGCCCAGGGCCTCACCCTGGGCCGCCACCCGCTGGCGCTCTTGCGCAAGCAATTGCTGGCGCAGCGCTTCATGCCGTCGTCCGTGCTGAACGAGTACGCCGACGGCCAGCTCGCGCGCGGCTGCGGCCTGGTCACCGTGCGCCAGCGCCCCGGCACCGCCAAGGGCGTGCTGTTCCTCACATTGGAAGACGAGACCGGCAACGTCAACGTGATCGTCTGGCCCGACCTGGTCGAGCACCAGCGCCGCGAGGTATTAGGCGCGAATTTGCTCGGCGTGTATGGGATCTGGCAGAGCCAGGGGGCAGTCAAGCACCTGGTGGCGAAGCGGCTGGTGGATTTGTCGCATTTGCTGGGGAGGTTGACGACGGGGAGCAGGGATTTTTGTTGACCTGGCAGGTCGCGCTAGTAAGTGAATGAGCGCTTGCCCGACGCCTGCGGCTTCCTTATTCTGCGCTGCCGTATCGAACGAACCGGTAAAATGGGTCCGATAACGTCCGCCCACGCAACCTCCATCACATTTCACAGTAAAGCAGGAACAGATGCCCGATTCCCAGCGCGATGAAGAGTCGGCCATGCTCGACGAACTGGATCGTCACCGGTTTGTAGCCAGGCTGGACGAGGCATTATGGCCATTGATTGCGCCGGAAGAGATCACCTTCGCCGCCGCCTCCATCCTCGGCAAGCATCTCGCGGTCCACCGTTGTGCGTATGCCTATGTGGACGACGCAACGGACAGTTTTACCCTGACCGGAAACTACACCGATGGGGTGCAGAGCATTGTGGGGCGTTACGACATGGCCGCCTTTGGGGCCGAGTTCGTCCGTCTCAACCGCCTGGGACTGCCGTATGTCGTCGATGACGTTGAAACCGACGCGCGCGTCAAGGACGTGTTGCAGGCCTATCGCGATACCGGCATCGGCGCGGTCGTTAGCGTTCCCATCGTCAAGGATGGCAGGATGGTGGCGGGCATGGCAGTGCACCAGTCGGTGCCCCGACGTTGGCAGGCGCACGAGGTGCAGCTGGTAGCAGCCGTAGCAAACCGCTGCTGGGAGTCGATGGAACGCACGCGCCTTGCACTAAGGCTGGGTAACGTCGAGAAGGAAGTGCGCGAAAGCCGCGACTATCTTCGCCTGCTCATCAACTGTACGGAAGAAGGTTTCTATTCGGTCGACCGTGAAGGCGTAACGATCATGTGCAATACCGCCTTCCTGAACATGCTTGGTTTTGAGCGTGAGGAAGACGTTATAGGCCGCAAGCTGCACGACGTCATTCACCATTCCCATCCGGATGGCTCGCACTATCACGTCTGCGATTGTCCGATCTATCAGGCTGCGCAGTTCGGTACGCCGGCGGTCGTCGAGAATGAATTGTTCTTTCGCCGGGACGGCACGGGCTTTCCTGTCGAGTACCGGGCACGGCCGGTATGGAAGGAGGGACAGCTGGCCGGCGCCGTCTGTACCTTCGTCGACCTGACGAACCGCCGGCGCACGGAGAAAGCGTTGCAGGAAAGCGAGGCCCATCTGCGCTCGCTGTTCGACCAGACCGGCGCCGGCTTTTGCGAAGTCGACCCGACTGGCACCATCATTCGTGTCAATGACCGCTTTTGCGCGATTGTCGGGCGCTCCCGCGCCGAACTGCTCACGCGGCACATGCGCGATCTTACGCATGCCGATGACCTGGCGCTGAACCTTGCGCTGTTCGAGCGGGCGGTCGCATACGGCGAGCCGTTCGAGATCGAGAAGCGTTATCTCCATCCGGACGGCAGCATCGTGTGGGTCAGCAATACGGTCAGCCCGATCCGCAGCGTGAGCGACGGGTCGATCGACAGCCTGCTGGCGGTGTCGGTGGATATCAGCGAGCGCAAGCGGGTCGAGGCGGCGCTCAAGGAGGCCGACCGCCGGAAGGACGAGTTCCTGGCGATGCTGGCGCACGAACTGAGAAATCCGATGGCGCCGATCCGGGCGGCCGCGGACTTGATGGAAGTCGCCAATCTCGACCGCGAGCGCCTCAAGCGAACCAGTCAGATCATCTCGCGGCAGGTCCGCCACATGACCTCGCTGGTCGACGACCTGCTCGATGTCTCCCGGGTGACGCGTGGCCTGGTGAGATTGGAGAGTACCGAGACCGACATGAAGCAGGTGATCACCGATGCGCTCGAGCAGGTGCGTCCATTGATCGAAGCGAAGCGGCACCACCTGAAGCTCGACCTCGAGCCGGAACCTGCGCATGTGCTGGGCGACCACAAGCGGCTCGTCCAGATCCTGACCAACCTGCTTAACAACGCCGCGAAGTACACGAACGCCGGTGGCAATATTCACATCACCATGCAGGCAAGTGCGGAAAGCGTGTTCCTGCACGTTGCCGACAATGGCGTTGGGATTCCAGCCGAGGTGCAAGCCCACATTTTCGACCTGTTCGCCCAAGCGGAACGCAGTTCCGACCGCTCCCAGGGCGGCCTGGGGATCGGGCTGGCGCTCGTGAAGAGCCTGGCCGAGCTTCACGGTGGAACGGTCGGCTGCGCGAGCGACGGGACCGGCAAGGGCAGTCTTTTTACCGTGACCTTGCCGCGCCTCCATCACGCGAGGACGACGGAGACCACGCACGGACCGGAACGATTGCCGGCCTCCGTCGCCAGGCGCCGCATTCTCGTCGTCGATGACAACGTCGATGCGGCAAACATGCTGGCCATGTACCTCGAAGTCGCCGGGCACGACGTCGCCATTGCCCATAGTGCAGCGCGCGCACTGGAGTTGGCCGAGAAAGAATCGCCCGAAGTATGCGTACTCGATATCGGCTTGCCTCACATGGACGGCTACAAGCTGGCGCGCATGCTGCGATCCTCCGCAGGTACAGCGCACAGCCTCCTGATTGCAGTGACGGGTTATGGGCAGGAACAGGATCGGGAACACGCCCTCGCGGCCGGCTTCGACTACCACCTGGTGAAACCGGTGAACTCGGCGGAACTGTTGGGAATCGTATCTTCGCCAACGGTGTGGCGGCATCCGCATGCTGTCGGTTGAGCATCAAGACGTGTCACGCTGACATCCTTGCGCAATCCCTCACATGACAACTTCATGAACAACTTCACTTCACGCCGTACGATGCTTGCGGCCCTGGCCGCAGTTCCCGTGTCTTACCTCTCCGGTTGCGCCCATCCGGCAGCGGCTGCAACCGACGCAGGTTTCGCGGCGCTGGAAAAAGACCTGGGTGGGCGCCTGGGCGTGTCGGCACTCGATACCGGCAGCGGCCGCAGCGTCGGCTACCGCGAGCATGAGCGCTTTGCCATGTGCAGCACCTTCAAGGCGATCGCCGCCGCCGCGATCCTCGCACGCAATGCCGGAGCGCCAGGGCTGCTGCAAAAGCGCATCCGCTATGCCAAGGACGACCTGGTCACCTATTCTCCGGTCACCGAGCAGCACCTGCAGGATGGCATGACGCTGGAACAGCTCTGCGCCGCGACGGTCATCCATAGCGATAACGGCGCCGGCAACCTGATCCTGCGCGAGATCGGCGGTCCCGCAGGGCTGACACGTTTTGCCCGTACCATCGGCGACACCCAGTTCCGGCTCGACCGCTGGGAACCGGAACTGAATACGGCCCACGCCGGCGATCCGCGCGACACGACCACGCCGGCCGCGATGACCGTCACGCTGAATGCCCTCATGCTCGGCGCAGCACTGCCCGCGCGTGAACGCGCCCTGCTGACCCAGTGGATGCTCGACTGCGCCACCGGCGCGACGCGCATCCGTGCAGGCGTGCCAGCCGGCTGGAGAGTCGCCGATAAAACCGGAACGGGCGGGTACGGCAGCGCGAACGACATCGGCGTGATCTGGCCACCCGGCCGGGCGCCGATCGTGCTGTCAATCTATACGGTGCAGCACGTACAAGACAGCAAGGCGCGCAACGACATTGTCGCTGCCGCGACGCGCCTGGTGGCCCGGGCATTGTCTACCTGAACCGCAACTATCCAGACATGCCAAATAGCGTGGATGTCCAATGGACGGCAGCGCTACGGTGGCTGCGACGAGACAAGTCGGGAATTTTTCCCATCCCCGAACCCATGCATTTGCCGTAACCTTCATTGACAATAACAAATCATCAATGGAGACAGAACATGCACCCGCCAGTCTTGCCTGATCCACGCAATCTCCCTCCAACAAACCCCCCCCCAGTCCGCGCTTCCTTGCTAGGACTGGCCTGCGCCGGCGCCGCACTAACGGCCCAAGCCCAGGCGCAAACGCAAACCGATCCTCCGATGCCAGTGGTCGAAGTGATCGGCACCACGCCGCTGCCCGGCATCGGCATCGACCGAAACCTGCTTCCCTATCCGGTGCAGACCGCCGGCGAGCGCGAGCGCAAGGGGGCGCGGGCGGGCAACCTGAGCGAGTACATGGCGCAGAACCTGACCGGCGTGAACGTCAACGAGGTGCAGGGCAGCCCTTTCCAGAACGACCTGACCTTCCGCGGTTACCGCGCCTCGCCGCTGCTGGGCGCGCCGCAGGGCATCTCCGTATTTCTCGACGGCGTGCGCATCAACGAGGGCTTCGGCGACGTCATCAACTGGGACATGCTGCCCGAAGCGGCGATTGCCAGCGTGACGCTGGTGCCGGGCGCGAACCCGACCTATGGCTTGAATTCCCTGGGCGGGGCGCTGGCGTTCCGCACCAAATCCGGCCGCACCGACCCCGGCTTCGAGGCCGACGTCTCGCTGGGCAGTTTCGGCCGCAAGCGCATCGATCTCGCCTACGGGGCGCAGTTCGAGGATGGCTGGCATGCCTTCGTTGCCGGCACCCGTTTTAGGGAAGACGGCTGGCGCGACTATTCGAACGGCCGGCTCGGCAACGTCTTCGCCAAGTTCGGCCGCAGCAGTGGGCGCGATAACTGGGACCTGTCGCTGCTGCACGGTTCGAGCACCCTGGTTGGCAACGGCTTGCTGCCGGACGAACTGTACGAGAACGATCGGCGCACCGTCTACACCCATCCCGACCGCAGCCGCAACCGGGTCCAGCAACTCGCCTTCAATGCCGAGCACTGGCTCGACAGCAGCACCGTCGTCTCCGCGCTCGTCTTTGGCCGCAACAGCCGGCGCAGCACCGTCAACGGCGACATCAATCCCGCCTACGAATCCTATGTCGAAGCCTGTGAGGGCGGCTTCGATGCGGGTGGCGCACCGATCGAGGACGACGAGTGCGTCGACGATGACGGCAATCCTTTCACCCTCGACGACGCGTTCGGCCTGGCAGCGGGCGTGCTGAACCAGACCCGCACCCGCCAGCGTTCGTACGGGTTCGGGCTGAACCTGGCGCGCGATGTCGGCATCCACAAGTTCAGTGTCGGCGCCTCGGCCGAGCGCAGCAGAGTGCGCTACGAGCAGACCACCGAGGATGCCGGCTTCGACGACAGCCGCGGCGCCGTCGCCTTTCCCGGCGCCGAATCCGAACTGGACGCGGCGGTGCGCGGCCACGCCTGGAACGCGGCGCTGTATGCCTCCGACACCATGGCCCTGTCCGGCGCCACCCACTTGACGGCCTCGGCCCGCTACAACGTCGCCAAGGTGACGAATACCCTGACCAACGAAAATGGCGTGCAGCCGAGCGAGTCCTTCCGCTACACCAAACTCAATCCCGCAATCGGCATCACGCATCAGATCGGGAGCGGCTGGACGCTGTTCGCCAACCTGGCCCAGAACACGCGCGTGCCGACCGTGATCGAACTCGGTTGCGCCGACCCCGAGCAACCCTGCGCGCTGCCGACCGGGCTGCAGGCCGACCCTTTCCTGGAGCAGGTGACCTCGCGCACGATCGAAGCGGGCGCACGCCTGGATGAAAACGGCAAGGGCAGGTTATCGGTCTCCGTCTACCAGAGCGTCAACCGCGACGACATCCTGTTCCTGCGCGCCGGCGCGACGCAACTGGGCTACTTCGATAATTTCGAACGCACCCGCCACCGCGGCGTCGACCTGTCGGCGCAGCGCAACTTCGGCCCGTTCGCAGCCCGCCTGGGCTACAGCTACCTGGACGCGACCTACGACGCCGACGGCAACCTGTTCGCCGGCGAGCGTACCGTGCAGGTGCGGCCCGGCACCCGCATCGCGGGCCTGCCGCGCCACACGTTGAAACTGGGGCTGGACTGGCGGCCGTCGGCGCAATGGATGTTCGGCGCCGACCTGGTCGCCGTGTCGAGCCTGGTCACGCAAGGCAACGAAGACGGTTTATTGGAAGACCTGGAAGACGACGAGCCGCCCGCGACCGGCAATGCCGGCATCGCCGGCCACGCCTTGCTGGCCCTGCGCGCCAGCTACAAGCCGACGCGGCAGCTGGAATTTTATGCGCGTATCAACAACGCCCTGGACCGGCGCTACGAAACCTATGGCGTGCTGGCCGAGAACATGTTCCCGGATGGCCAACTGGTGCAGCCCGCACTTGGCACCGGGGAGGCAGAGGATGCGCGCTTCGTCGCACCGGGCGCGCCGCGCTCGTTCAGCGTGGGGATGAACTATAAATTCTAACTGGCGGTGATGATCCCGCGGCGCAGCGCCAGGTGCACCAGCGCCGCGGAGGTCGATACGTTCAGCTTGGCCTTGACCCGCGTCTGGATATTGGCGGCGGTCTTCTGGCTGATGTTGAGCAGTTGTGCGCAGTCGGCGGCGGAGCGGCCTTCGGCCAGCAGGCGGAACACCTCGAATTCGCGCGGGCTGAGCGAGTCGAGGCAGCGGCTTTCGTCGTCGCTTCCCGCCTGCAGCAGGTGGCGCGACAGGTTGGCGCTCAGGAAGCGCTGGCCGGCGTGTGCTGCGCGCACCGCGGCCACCATGTCGTCGGGCGCCGCCTGCTTGCTGACGAAACCGCAGGCGCCGGCATCGAAGGTGCGCCGCACCAGGTGCGCCGAATCGTACATGCTGAAGACCACCACCCGGGCACGCTCGTCGCGCGCGCGGATCCGGTGCAGCAGTTCGAGTCCGCCGGTACCGGGCAGAGATAAATCGGTGACGCAGACGTCGACCGGCTGGCGCACGAAATCGAGATAGGCTTGCTCGGCGCTGCCGGCTTCGGCGATGGCGATGTCGCCGGCCTGCTCGAGCAGGCGGCGGTAGCCCGAGCGCACCACCGGGTGATCGTCGACCAGCAGTACCTGGATTGTACTCATGCAGCCCCCGCGAGCGGCAGCAGCGCCTCGATGCGCACGCCCTGGCCCGGCCCGGCGCCGATCCGCAATTGGCCCTGCAGGCTGGCCACGCGCTCGCGCATCCCGGTCAGGCCAAAGCCGGCCTGCAGCCCGGCGCCGGCGGCCATGCCGCGGCCATCGTCCTCGATCCGCAGTTTTAATTGCGCGCCGCAGTCGCTGCGGCGCAGCTCGATCCTGACCTGGCTCGCCTGCGCATGGCGCGCCACATTGGTCAGGCTCTCCTGCACCAGCCGGAACAGGGTGATGCTGACCAGGTCGTCGAGTTCGTCCGGAACGGCGGATGGGAAAAACGCGCAGCCGATACCGGTCTGCTCTTCCCACAGTTCGCACAACTCCTGCAAGGCCGGCACCAGCCCGAGGCTGTCGAGCGTCATCGGGCGCAGGCGGCGCAGCATCGTCTTGACCATCCCGTACAGCGCTTCCGAGGTCGCGGCGATGCGCTGCGCACTGGCGGTGACGCCGGCGCTGTCGCCTGATCTAGCGTGCAGGATATAGGTGGCGTCGGCGCGGATCGCGGTGCAGTTCTGGCCCAGCTCGTCGTGCAGTTCGCGCGCCAGCGTGCGCCGCTCGTTTTCCTGCATCACGATCAGCTGGCGCGCCAGGTCGCGGTTACTCACGAGCAGGGTCACGACCTGCTGTTGTGCCGCCATCCGCTCGTGCATCTCCCGCCGCGCCTGGCGCGTGCGGCGCCAGCAAAACCACAGCAGACCGGCCAGCAGCACGACCAGCGTGCCCGGCAATTCGTCGACCTGCCAGGATTCGTGGCGCAACTCCCACGCGGCGATGCGCTCGGATAATTCAAATCGGGTAGCGAAGAGGAAGGCAAGCATCGTCAGCAGGGCGACGATACCCAGGTCGGCGGCGACGCCGCGCCACCAGGCGGGGCGGCTGGGGGCGGTGTGAACAGGATCTTGAGCCATCGATATGGGCGATATCAGGAAGTGGCAATCGGACTGCGTTCATCTGGTATGCCGGAAAAGGGGAGGCATAACAGAAAGAAATATCCTCCTGTGCTGGCAAGTCTGTCAACTATTTTTGATGAGTGCCGTTCGTGCCACTCTAGGCCTATACTTCAGACTCACTGTCATCCAGGAGGTTGCCATGAAAGCGATTTACCCTGCGAATTACCCTGTACTTGCAGCATTGACCACTGCACTGGTGTTCTCGAGCGGCGCCGCGCTGGCGCAGTCGGGCTTCAAGAAGGCGAACGGCGCCCTGACCGACGCCGCCGGGATGACGGTCTACACCTTCGACAAGGACACCGCCGGCTCCGGAAAAAGCGCCTGCAACGAAGGCTGCGCCAGGATGTGGCCGCCGGTGCCCGTCACCGAGGAACGCGTCGCCGCGCCGTATTCGACCGTCACGCGCGACGACGGCACCAAGCAGCTGGCCTACAAGGGCAAGCCCCTGTACCTGTTCGCCAACGATACCAAGCCGGGCGAGCGCAAGGGGGACAAGATGAAGGACGTGTGGCACGTGGTGGCGGATTGAGGGCGCCGGGTTGACGTGCGTGACGTGACATCGGATGGCCGTCCTGGCGCTCGGGTTTGTAGGGTGGGCGCCCTGTGCCCACGCGGACGCCTGTGCCGTGTTGGCGCTACGTTAGACGCAATGTCTGCCCTTGGAACACGTGATCGGATGACTCGCTAGCGCGTCACGAACGGCTGCTCGTCTGCGCGAAGTTCCGCGTGGGCACAGGGCGCCCACCCTACAACGGCACGCCGTCAATGCGTTCAGCGCAGCCAGGCCTTGAGCACGTCCGCACTCTGCTCCATGCCGAACTGCAGGCGCCCGTGCGCATGCGCCGTGCATTGTTCGAGCGTGCCATTGCCCTGGTTGGCCGCTTGCGCCGCGATTGCCTTGCAGGCGATGCCGAAGGCGACAATCGCCTGGTCCCAAGCCAGCCCCGAAGCCAGCGCTTCTTCGACCACGTTTGCCGCCAGTGCGCCCAGTTTGTCGACCAGCGCGTCGTCCCTTCCGAGTTTCAGCATCGTCTTCGCTCCTTGAAAAGTGATGCTGGCATGGTACGACAGGCGCCGTGCACGCCGTGCACGCCGTGCACAGGAGGGAAGGGTGCGCGGCGTCAGCCGGCGGGCGCGGGCCGTCCCAGCAGGTAGCCCTGCGCCGTGGTCACGCCCAGCGCGCGCAGCACCGCCAGTTCGCGCTCGGTCTCGACACCTTCGGCCACGATCCTGCTGCCGGTCGCGCCGGCGAAGGTGATCAGGGCCATGGCCAGTGCGCGCCGTCCCGGATCGAGGTCGATGTCGCGGATCAGGCTCTGGTCGAGCTTGATGATGTCGGGACGTAGCTGGAGAATATGGCGAAAGCTCGCATAGCCTGAGCCGGCGTCGTCGATCGCCAGCCGCAGGCCGGCCTGGCGCAGGCGTTCGAGTGCGCCGACCAGGTCCGCGTATTCCTCGATGGGCGCATGTTCGGTCAGTTCCAGCACCAGCCGGCCCGGCGGCATGTCCGCCAGGCAGGCGTCGAGCTTCCCGCTCAGGATCGTGTGCGGCGAGACGTTCATCGACAGGTAGGCGCCGCAGGGCAGTGCACCGATGCCGGCAACGGCAAGTTCGATCGCCAGCAGTTCGAGCTCGGTCCCGCGCCCGACGGCATCGGCTTCCTCGAACCAGACGTCGGGGCCGCGCGCGGGAGCGCCTGCCGCGGGCGTGTTTTCGAAGCGGGCAAGCGCCTCGGCGCCGACGACGGTGCCGCTTGCCAGGTCGACGATCGGCTGGTACACCATGTGCAGGCCGCGGCAGGCGATCAGGGCGCACAGCCGGTCCGATGCCGCCTCGTGCGCCCGCTCGGCCAGCACCCGCTGTTCGAGCATGGTGGCGATCAGGTCGGCGAACTGGGTCATGGCCACGACGTCGACGTCGCGCAGGCGCGACGACGGGTTGCGGCTGTAGCAGCAAAAGGTGCCGAACACGGAACCGTCCGACAGGCGGATCGGCACCCCCAGGTGTGCGCGGATCTTCATCGCCTCGGTCGCGCCCAGCGCCTTGAGGATCGGGTAGATATGGCTGTCGTCGACGCTCGCCGGAATCTGCCCGTCGACGACGTACTGGCAATAGCTTTCCTCGAGCGGATTGGCGTCGCCCACCTTGATCGGCACGAATTCCTCGGTCGTCGCGATATGGCGGAAGATGCGCATGCCGTCCTTGAACTCGGTGATGAACGCCACATCCATGCCCAGGCAGATGCGGGCCAGGTTGACGGCCGAGTGGATGATGTCGCCAAGCGATGCGGCGGACGGTTCGGGAGGCGCTACCAGGGACATGGCTGGTTCTCCTTGATGAAGTCGGATGTTTCGGGTGGCTTTACGATAACCCAACTTTATTTCTGCTGCTACTCGTCTTGTAAATCCCTGCAAGGATCTTTTGCGCTCGGCAGGCACTTGAGAAAAGTATAAAAAAAGCCGCCCGGCTGTGCGGGCGGCTTCAGGTAAGCAGGTGCAGAACGGTCAGAACCGTTTAGAAGGTTTCCCATTCGTCGGCATCGACGCGTGCCGGCGACTTGGCCGGCGCCGCCTTGGCGACGCGCAGGGCCGGGGCGGGGCGGGCGATGGCGCGCACCGGGGCCGGCGCGGCTGCGCGGGCAGGAGCGGAGGCGGAGGCGGCCGGCAGGGCCTGGCCGTCGAGCTTGAACACCCCCACCACCTGCGCCAGCGTTGCCGCCTGGTCCTGCATCGAGGCGGCCGCGGCGGCGGCTTCCTCGACCAGGGCGGCGTTCTGCTGGGTGACCTGGTCCATCTGGCCGATGGCCTGGTTCACCTGCTCGATACCGCCGGTCTGTTCGGCGCTGGCATGGGTGATCTCGGCCATGATGTCGGTGACGCGGCGGATCGACGACACCACCTGCTCCATGGTCGCGCCGGCCTGGTCGACCAGCTTGGCGCCGACGTCGACCTTGTCGACCGAGTCGCCGATCAGGACCTTGATTTCTTTCGCTGCGGCGGCCGAACGCTGGGCCAGGTTGCGCACTTCGGAGGCGACGACGGCGAAGCCGCGGCCCTGTTCGCCGGCACGCGCCGCCTCGACCGCGGCGTTGAGCGCCAGGATGTTGGTCTGGAAGGCGATGCCGTCGATGACGCCGATGATGTCGACGATCTTGCGCGACGATTCGTTGATCGAACCCATGGTCGTGATGACCTGGCCGACCACGGCGCCACCTTGCGCCGCCACTTCGGATGCGGCGATCGACAGCTGGTTGGCCTGGCGTGCGTTGTCGGCGTTCTGGCGCACGGTGGTGGTCAGTTCTTCCATCGAGGCGGCGGTTTCTTCCAGCGCGCCGGCCTGCTGTTCGGTGCGGCTCGACAGATCCAGGTTGCCGGCCGAGATTTCGGCCGAAGCGGTGGCGATGGTGTCGGTGCCGCTGCGGACCTGGGTCACGATTTTTACCAGGCTGTCGTTCATGTGGCGCAGGGCGCGCAGCAGGGCGCCGGTCTCGTCTTTCGAGGTGGCGTTGATGGTGCGCGTCAGGTCGCCGCCGGCCACGGTTTCGGCCAGGTCGAGCGCATCCTGGATCGGACGGGTGATGCCCTTCGTGAGCAGCCACGACAGGATGGCGCCGAGCAGGACGGCGGCGGCGGTCAACAGGGCGATGATGGTCGTGCTGCGCTTGGCGCTGGCGTCGATCGTCTTGGCGGTCGCATCGATGCTGGTGCGCTGCATGACGACCAGTTCCTGCAGCAGGTCCTGGTACAGCTTGGCGGCCGGGGTGAACTTCTCGTCGAGCAGGCGCGCCGCTTCGGCTTCGTTGCCGTCGGCCTTGGCCTTGACGGCGCCGTCGCGCGAGGCGCTGTAGTGCTTGCGCTGGTCGAGGATCTTTGCGAACAGGGCCTTTTCGGCGTCGCCCGCGATCAGCGGCTCGATCCCCTTGAGCAGTTCGGCGGCCTTTTTCACCGATGCGGCCGCGTCTTCCTTGAAGTAGGGACCGAGCGCCGGGTCGGTGCTCTTGACGATGGCGGCGGTGCGGCGGATCGATGCGAAGTTCAGGCTGTACCAGTCGGTGATCAGGCGTTCCTTGGTCAGCGGCGCGGCCATCATGGCGCGGGTGGCGTCGGCCACTTCGTTGAGGCGCCAGATACCGGCGCAAGCGATCAGCACGGTCATGGCCAGGATCAGCGCAAAGCCGAGTCCGAGGCGCTTGCCGATCTTGATATTCGAGATGAAGCCCATTACAGCATTCCTTGTTGTAGGTAGTAGGGGGGAGGGCGGGCTGCGCCGTGCGAGTAAAAGGGCAGCCACGGAAGTGCACGATTAACTGCGTGAAGGAGACAAATTCTACGGTTATTTCCTGAGAGAAAGCTATAAAAAAGTGATCTGAGGAAATTTTTACGACACTTTTGCAGAAGGTCTCGCGAAGTTAATTGTTAAATATTGATCTGAGACATCTAATTTGTTACGCTAATGAAACTTTGAAATCTGAAATAGATTTCGTTCCGCCCGCGCCACGTGGCGCCTCAATTTCCTACACCATGAAACCATCTTCCCGTCTCCTGAAACACCTTTTGCTGGCCGGCGTGACCGCAGCCGGCGCCGCCCAATCGGCTGCCCTGCCGCCCGAATTCACCGCCCAGCTGGACAAGGATTTCCCTGCCATCGAAGCCCTGTACCAGGACCTGCACCGCAACCCGGAACTGGCCTTCCAAGAACACCAGACCGCAAAGAAGCTGGCCGAGCGCGTCAAGGCGCTGGGCTTTGAAGTGACCACCGGCGTCGGCGGCACCGGCGTCGTCGCGATCCTGAAAAATGGCCCCGGCCCGGTCGCCATGCTGCGCACCGAAATCGACGCGCTGCCGGTGCTGGAAAAGACCGGCCTGCCGTTCGCCAGCACCGCCACCGCCAAGAACGCGGCCGGCGAGACCGTCCCGACCATGCACGCCTGCGGCCACGACGTCCACATGTCGGCCTGGTATGCCACCGCCAAGCTGATGGCGGAAAATCGCAAGGCCTGGAGCGGCACGCTGATGCTGGTCGGCCAGCCGGCCGAGGAACCGCTGACCGGTTCGGCCGCGATGCTCAAGGATGGCCTGTTCACGCGCTTCCCGAAGCCTGACTATGCGATCTCGCTGCACGACGAAGGCACGCTGCCGGCAGGCCAGCTTGGCTGGCACGCCGGCCACTTCCGCGCGTCGGCGGACACCGTCACCATCACCCTGCACGGCCAGGGCGGCCACGGCGCCACGCCACAGGAAACGCGCGACCCGGTCGTCATGTCGGCACGCGTCGTGCTGGCGCTGCAGACCCTGATCTCGCGCGAGAACAACCCGGCCGACCCGGTCGTCATCACCGTCGGCAGCATCCATGGCGGCACCCAGGCCAACATCGTGCCCGACCAGGTCAAGCTGCAGCTGACCGTGCGTACCTTCCGCCCGGAAGTGCGCAAGCGCGTGCTGGCCAGCATCGTGCGTGAAGTCGAAGGCGAGGCAATGGCCGCCGGCATGCCGAAGAAGCCGCAAGTGGACATCGTGCCGGGCGCCGATTCGGTCTACAACGACCCCGAGCTGACCGCACGCGCCGTGACTGCGGTGCAGGGCGCGCTGGGCACCCAGAACGTGGTCGAGATGCCGGCCAAGATGACGTCGGAAGATTTTGCGAACTACGGCCAGGCCGGCGTGAAGGCCGTGCTGCTGCACGTGGGCGCCGTCGAACCGAAGAAACTGGCCGATGCGCGCAAGGCCGGCAAGTACCCGCCAGGCACGCACTCGCCGCAGTGGGCGCCGGACTTCAAGCCGACCGTGCGTTCGTTCATCACGGCGGAAACGGCGATCCTGCTGGATCTGCTGAAGCCGGGGCAGAAGAAGTAAGGTAGTTGAAGCAGGAAGGAAGACGCCGGCGCGATGCCGGCGTTTTTGTTTGTGGCTCGCGGTGATGGCGCGGACTTTCATGCGCCATACCGCGTGGGCTCGAGAGCCCACCCTACGACTGCCTTGTAGGGTGGGCACTTGTGCCCACGCGGTTCACCCGTTGAACATTCGCGCCGCAAAAAAAACCGCCCGGCATGCGGGCGGCTTCGTCGATCATGTCAAACGGCGGCGATCAGAACTCTTCCCATTCGTCGACCGCGGCCGTGGCCTTGGCGCGCGCAGCCGGCTTGGCCACCGGCGCCTTCGCCACTTTCGCTGGACGCGCTGCCGGCTGCGGACGCGCCGCAATGGCACGCACCGGCGCCGGCGCCACCGCCGCCGCCTGCGCATCGAGCTTGAACACGCGCACCGCCTGCGCCAGCCTGGCCGCCTGCTCCTGCATCGCGCCGGCCGCCGCCGCCGATTCCTCGACCAGGGCGGCGTTCTGCTGGGTCGCTTCGTCCATCAGGCCGATCGACTGGTTCACCTGCTCGATGCCGCCGGTCTGTTCGTGGGTCGCATGGGTGATCTCGGCCATGATGTCGGTGACGCGGCGGATCGATTCGACCACTTGCTCCATGGTGGCGCCGGCCTGGTCGACCAGTTTGGCGCCGACGTCGACCTTCTCGACCGAGTCGCCGATCAGGATCTTGATTTCCTTGGCTGCGGCGGCCGAACGCTGCGCCAGGTTGCGCACTTCGGAAGCGACGACCGCGAAGCCGCGGCCCTGTTCGCCGGCACGCGCCGCCTCGACGGCGGCGTTGAGCGCCAGGATGTTGGTCTGGAAGGCGATGCCGTCGATGACGCCGATGATATCGACGATCTTGCGCGACGATTCGTTGATCGAACCCATGGTCGTGATCACCTGGCCGACGACAGCACCGCCTTCGATCGCGACGGTCGAGGCGGTGATCGCGAGCTGGTTGGCCTGGCGCGCATTGTCGGCGTTCTGGCGCACGGTGCCGGTCAGCTGTTCCATCGAGGCGGCGGTTTCTTCGAGCGAGGCGGCTTGCTGTTCGGTGCGGCTCGAGAGATCGAGGTTGCCGCTGGCGATTTCGCCCGAGGCGCCGGCCATGGTGTCGGTGCCGCTGCGCACTTCGGTGACGATTTTCACCAGGCTGTCGTTCATGTGGGCGAGGGCGCGCAGCAGGGCGCCGGTCTCGTCTTTCGAAGTGGCGTCGATGCGGCGCGTCAGGTCGCCGCCGGCCACCATCTCGGCCAGTTGCACCGCTTCGCGGATCGGGCGCACGATGCCGCGCGTGAGCAGCCACGAGGCGAGCGCGCCGAGCAGCACCGAGCACAGGGCCAGCGTGCCGATCAGGGTCTGGCTGTCGTGCGCGCGCGCGTCGATGTCGCGTGCGGTGGCGCTGATGTGCGCCGCTTGCATGGCGACGAGCTGCTGCATCGATTCCTGGTACGCCTTGGCGGCGGGTGTGAAGCGCTCGTCGAGGATGCGCGCGGCCAGTTCCTGGTCGCCGTCGGCCTTGGCCTTGACGGCTTCGTCGCGCGCGCTCGAATACGCCTTGCGTTGTTCGGTAATGCGGTCGAACAGGGCTTTTTCTTCGCCGGGCACGATCAGGGCTTCGATCTGCTTGAGCAGCTCGGCCGAGCGCTTGCCGGTCTGGGCGCTGTCTTCCTTGAAGAAGGGACCGAGGCTGGCGTCGCTGCTCTTGACGATCGCCGCGGTACGGCGCACGGCGCCGAAGACCTGCATGGTCCACTCGGTGATCATGCGTTCCTTGGCCAGCGGCTCGGCCAGGACTTGCGCCGTGCTGGCGGCGCCGCTGTTGACGCGGGCGATGCCGACCGTGGCGATCAGGACCGCCATGGCCAGGGTCAGCGCGAAGCCGAGCGCCAGGCGCTTGCCAATGTTGAGGTTGTTGAGAAAGCCCATGGCGCCAATGCCTATACAAATGAGGAAAATCCGAATGTAACCTTGATCTAGGGCAATTTCAATTACAACTGAGATATATATCCCTCATTCCATGTGTGATGGCGCGAGGTGTTGTCTTTACGAAACAGGGCTCGTGCGAGAAGGTAAAAACGGCCGCGCCAGCCCGGCAGGGGGCCGTTGGTGAAGCTGCATCGGCCTGTTTGAGGTATAATTTCAATTTCCCGCGCGTGCCATTCGGCACCTTCAGCACAATGACCAAATTTGTATTCGTCACTGGCGGCGTCGTGTCTTCCCTGGGCAAGGGAATCGCGGCTGCTTCTCTCGCCGCGATCCTCGAATCGCGCGGCCTCAAAGTCACCATGCTCAAGCTCGATCCCTACATTAACGTGGATCCGGGCACCATGAGCCCGATGCAGCATGGCGAAGTCTTCGTCACCGACGACGGCGCCGAGACCGACCTCGACCTCGGCCACTACGAGCGCTTCATCAGCACCCGCATGAAGAAGGTGAACAACTTCACCACCGGCCAGATCTACGAATCGGTGATCCGCAAGGAACGCCGCGGCGAGTACCTCGGCAAGACCGTGCAGGTGATCCCGCACATCACCAACGAAATCCAGGATTACATCCGCCGCGGCGCCGAAGGTGTCGACGTCGCGCTGGTCGAAATCGGCGGCACCGTCGGCGACATCGAATCGCTGCCTTTCCTCGAAGCCGCGCGCCAGCTGTCGCTGCGCGCCGGCCGCAAGTCGACCGCGTTCGTGCACCTGACCCTGGTGCCCTACATCGCATCGGCCGGCGAACTGAAAACCAAGCCGACCCAGCACAGCGTGCAAAAGCTGCGCGAGATCGGCATTTCGCCGAACGCCTTGCTATGCCGCGCCGACCGCCGCATTCCCGACGACGAGCGCGCGAAAATTTCTCTGTTCGCCAACGTCGAAGAGCAGGCCGTGATTTCGGTGTGGGACGTCGACACCATCTATAAAGTGCCGCAAGTGCTCAACGAGCAGGGCCTGGACGACATCATCCTCGAAGCGCTCGACCTGCAGGCGCCGCCGGCCGACCTGTCGATGTGGGCCAAGCTGATCTACACGCTGGAAAACCCGAAGCGCGAAGTCACCATCGGCATGGTCGGCAAGTACGTCGACCTGACCGAATCGTACAAGTCGCTGACCGAAGCGCTGCGCCACGCCGGCATCCACACCGAGAGCCGCGTCAACATCGAATACCTCGACTCGGAAGAGATCGAAAGCACGGGTTGCGACCACCTGGCCAAGTACGACGCCATCCTGGTGCCGGGCGGCTTCGGCAAGCGCGGCGTGGAAGGCAAGATCATGGCCGCGCGCTATGCCCGCGAAAACAAGATCCCGTACCTGGGCATCTGCCTGGGCATGCAGGTCGCGCTGATCGAATACGCGCGCCACATGGCCGGCCTGCCGAACGCGAACTCCACCGAATTCGATCTCGAGACCGACCAGCCGGTCGTCGCCCTGATCAACGAATGGCAAAACCACGACGGCAAAGTCGAACAGCGCGACGAAAATTCGGACCTGGGCGGTACCATGCGCCTGGGCGCCCAGACCTGCGAAGTCAATCCGGGCACGCTGGCGGCCGAGATCTACGGCAACGTGGTCACCGAGCGCCACCGCCACCGCTACGAAGCCAACAACTTCTACCTGCCGAAGGTGGAAGCGGCCGGCCTCGTGGTCGCGGCGCGTACCCCGAACGAGAACCTGTGCGAAATCATGGAACTGCCGCGCAGCGGCGACAACGCGCACCCGTGGTACATGGGCGTGCAGTTCCACCCTGAATTCAAGTCGACCCCGCGTAGCGGCCACCCGCTGTTCACGTCGTTCATCCAGGCGGCATTGGCACACCAGTCGGCGAACACCGCGACTGCCGCTAATGGACCAATTAATGCGGCGCCAACCGCTTTGCAAGGAGACGCAGCATGAAGTTATGCGACTTTGAAGTAGGCCAGGACCAGCCGATTTTCCTGATCGCCGGCACCTGCGTGATCGAATCGCGCCAAATGGCGCTCGACGTCGCCGGCACGCTCAAGGAAATCACCGCGGCACTCGGCATCCCGTTCATCTACAAATCCTCGTTCGACAAGGCGAACCGCTCGTCGGGTACCTCGTTCCGCGGCCCCGGCCGCGAAAAGGGCCTCGAGATCCTGGCCGACGTGAAAAAAACGATCGGCGTGCCGGTGCTGACCGACGTCCACACCGAGGAAGAGATTCCGGAAGTGTCGTCCATCGTCGACGTCCTGCAGACCCCGGCCTTCCTCTGCCGCCAGACCGATTTCATCAACGCCTGCGCCCGTTCGGGCCTGCCGGTGAACATCAAGAAGGGCCAGTTCCTGGCCCCGGGCGACATGAAGAACGTGATTGATAAAGCAAGGGCGGCCGCAGCTGCCGCTGGGCTGAATCAGGACAACTTCATGGCTTGTGAGCGTGGCGCCTCGTTCGGTTACAACAACCTGGTTTCGGACATGCGTTCGCTCGCCATCATGCGCGAATCGAACTGCCCGGTGGTGTTCGACGCCACCCACTCGGTGCAGCTGCCGGGCGGGCAGGGCACGTCCTCGGGCGGCCAGCGCGAACACATCCCGGTGCTGTCGCGCGCGGCGGTTGCCGCCGGTATCGCCGGCCTGTTCATGGAAACCCATCCGGATCCGAAGAACGCCCTGTCGGACGGCCCGAACGCGGTACCGCTGGGCCGCATGAAGGAACTGCTCACGACGCTGGTCGAGATCGACCGCGTGGTCAAGCGTGCGGGCTTCCTCGAGAACGACTTCAAGGCATAATACTGCTGAGCTTATAAAGCATTGCATGACGAGGCGCCTCTTTGGCGCCTCGACTTTCATGTGCGAGACGATTTTTACCCTTTGGAGATGCAAACATGAGTGCTATCGTTGATATTATCGGCCGCGAGATCATTGACTCGCGCGGCAATCCGACCGTCGAATGCGACGTCCTGCTCGAATCGGGCGTGATGGGCCGCGCGGCCGTGCCGTCGGGCGCATCGACCGGTTCGCGCGAAGCGATCGAACTGCGCGACGGCGATCCGAAGCGTTATTTCGGCAAGGGCGTACTGCAAGCCTGCGAGAACATCAACACCGAGATCAGCGAAGCCATCATGGGCCTGGACGCCAACGAACAGGCCTTCCTTGACCGCACCCTGATCGACCTGGACGGCACCGAGAACAAGAGCCGCCTGGGCGCCAACGCCATGCTGGCCGTGTCGATGGCCGTGGCCAAGGCCGCTGCCGAAGAAGCGGGCCTGCCGCTGTACCGCTACTTCGGCGGTTCGGGCGCGATGCAGATGCCGGTGCCGATGATGAACGTGATCAACGGCGGCGCCCACGCCGACAACAACCTGGACATCCAGGAATTCATGATCATCCCGGTCGGCGCGCCCAGCTTCAAGGAAGCGATCCGCTACGGCGCCGAGGTGTTCCACACCCTGAAAAAGATCCTGCATTCGAAAGGCCTGTCGACCGCGGTCGGCGACGAAGGCGGCTTTGCTCCATCGGTCTCGAGCCACGAAGAAGCGATCAAGCTGATCATGCAGGCGATCGAAGAGGCAGGCTACGAAGCCGGCAGCCAGATCGCGATCGGCCTCGATTGCGCCGCCAGCGAGTTCTACAAGGACGGCAAGTACCACCTGGAAGGCGAAGGCTTGCAACTGACCGCGACCGACTTCACCAACATGCTCTCGACCTGGTGCGACAAGTACCCGATCATCTCGATCGAAGACGCGATGCACGAAGGCGACTGGGAAGGCTGGGCCACGCTGACCGCCGCACTGGGCAAGCGCGTGCAGCTGGTCGGCGACGATCTGTTCGTCACCAACACCAAGATCCTCAAAGAGGGCATCCAGAAGGGCATCGGCAACTCGATCCTCATCAAGATCAACCAGATCGGCACCCTGACCGAGACCTTCGCCGCCATCGAGATGGCCAAGCGCGCCGGCTACACCGCCGTCATTTCGCACCGTTCGGGCGAAACCGAGGACTCGACCATTGCCGACATCGCGGTGGGCCTGAACGCCCTGCAGATCAAGACCGGCTCGATGTCGCGCTCGGACCGCATGGCCAAGTACAACCAGCTGCTGCGCATCGAGGAAGACCTCGGCGACGTCGCCAGCTATCCTGGCCGTGACGCGTTCTATAATTTGAAGTAATGCGCCTGAAGTGATCCGTCTGAAGTAAATCGATGTACCCCGCGGGCCGCCCATCCTGGCGCGGCCCGCGTTCCCGAATTCCGCCATGCGCATCATTACGCTCGTTCTCGCTGCTTTACTCGTCCTGATCCAGTATCCCCTGTGGCTGGGGAAGGGCGGCATGCTCGCCGTCGCCGACATGCGCGACCAGGTCCAGCTGGCCCAGGTCAAGACCGAGCAGCTCAAGGCGCGCAACGCCAAGCTCGAATCCGAAGTGCGCGACCTGCGCGAAGGCACCGGCGCTGTCGAGGAACGCGCGCGTCTGGAGCTGGGCATGATCAAGCAGAACGAAATCTTCGTGCAGGTGCTGAGGAAAGACGAGCAGCCGACCGAATCGATGACGGTGCCGCCGCCACCGCCGGCGCCCAAGCCCGGCAAGGGCGCCGCCCACGCACCGACCCACTGACATGCATGCCACCAACCCCGCGTCCCTGACGACGCTCGAGGCGCTCGCCGCCTACCTCGCCGCCGCCTTCGAGAGCGGCGACGCCGCCAGCCTCGCCGACGCCTTCGCCGTCGCCGCCCATGCCGAAGGCACGACCCACCTGGCCGCCGCCGCCGGCCTGCCGCAGGCTGAGCTGCGCCATGCTTTCGCCAGCGGCGAAATGAGCATGGGGACCACGCTGGCGATCATGAAGGTGATCGATTTGCATATGCCAGGGGCGGCGCACTAAGCGTCGCGACTGTTCGGCCGGCCGATGACCCGTCGCGACTACGACATGCAATAAGCGCCTTTACCAGCGTCCGCAAGCCGCCCTGATTGCCCTAGAATGTTCGCTATCTCTTCATTCACAAGGAAGCCGATCATGAGCCAGCAACATGTCGCAGGACCATTCGACGTGACCGTCACCCCGCAAGGCCAGCCCGAGGTACGCGACGGCATGACCACCGGCCGCATGGCCATCGACAAGCGCTACCATGGCGAGCTCGAAGGCACTGGCGTAGGCGAAATGCTGTCGGCCATGACCACCACCGAAGGCTCGGCCGGCTACGTGGCGATCGAGCGTGTGACCGGCACCCTGCAGGGCCGCAGTGGCAGCTTCGTCGTCCAGCACAGCGGCACCATGGCGCGCGGGGCGCAGGCCTTGTCGATCACGGTCGTGCCGGATTCGGGCACCGGCGAGCTGACCGGGATCGCCGGCACGATGCGCATCCGCATCGAGGAGCGCAAGCATTTCTACGAATTCGATTACATCCTGCCGCAAGTGTGAACGCCGGTCCGCAGGAGTGGGAGATGCTTGGCAGAATCGACCCCATATGATTCGAAATCTGGCATCTGCATGCGGGAAATCGATTCATTTCGTTGTGATCTGCTTTTATGCAGCTTGAGATTGTTTCGTGATACGGGCTGGATAGTGCTGTTTTGCCGGCAGGCGCCGGCATAGACTGGGTCATCCGCAATCCACTTGGAATGCATTGCGGTATCCCGAAGGAGCAGGCGGCCGCGGGCTGCCTGGTCCGAAATCTATCCCGCTTCGTAAAGGAACCATCATGCGTCCCGCTCTCCGCCTGCACCGCCTGCTCCCTGCCTGCCTGCTCCTCCTGGCCAGCGCCGCCTCGGCCCGTACCCTGCCCTATCCACAAGTCGACGACGAGTCGGCCGGGTCGACCGTGCAGGTGACGGCGCCCGCCGCCACCATCTTCGTCACGCCGGACCAGGCGAGCGAGATTGCCGGCTCGTACAGCATGTCCAACGGCTGGCAAACGAAAGTCACCATGGTGTCGGGGCGTTACATCGAGGCGCGCATCGACGGCGAAAAGCCGATGCGGCTGCGTTCGATCGGCAAGGATACATTCGTCTCGCGCGACGGCAAGGTCAGCATGCGTTTCAGGGAAGGCGAGTACGCGGATGGGATGACGATGCGCTTTGTGCCGGATACCGACCTGGCCCAGGTGGTTGTCCTTTCTTCGCGCATGGCGCAGCGCTGAGGACAGCAATGGGGTCGGAATCGACCCCAAGGTTTGCTTTCAGCTTTTAGCCGGCGCGTCGGCGGCGCAGGCCGGCCAGGCCGATCAGTCCGGCGCCGAGCAGGGCAAGGCTCGCCGGTTCGGGAACCTCGGTTTCCCGAACGCGCTGGAAGTAGCCCGTTGCGCCAATGCATGGGAAGTCACTGTATGCTTCGCAGCCGGCACCGATCATGCCCTCGTCGCTGTTGGCGTCGGTGACCGTGAACGCCTGTCCGATCGATTCCATCCCGATGTGAGAGGACTGGTCGTTGGCATAGAAGCTGCCGCTGAGGAAACCGTCTGCGCCGAAGCGCAGGTCCATTTGCATGAAGCCCAGTTCAGTGCTGAATCCACGGCCATTCACGGACGAGTAATCCATTTGCTCGCTCATGCCGGGGAAGCTGTAGCGCAAGCCCAGCAGGCCATGCCGCGGTGCCTTGACGGTGCCGTCGTAGCTGTTGAAATCGAGCTGGAAGGCGCCGGACTGGACAGTCCGGCGGTCGAATTCGAGTTCGAGCGTAATGCCCCATGGCGTTGCGCCGTTGGTCGCCGTCCATTCGTAGACGATGCCGGCATGGCTCATCAGGGGAAGCAGGGACAGGGCGGCAGCGGCCAGGGCAGACTTGATGTTCATGAAAAATCCTCCGTTTTGGTAGCTTTCCAAAAGCAAGGAACGTTCCAGAACAAATGTTTCCTATGAAGATCAACGCTCGCTCAACTATTTGACCTTCAGGTGTAAATATTTCCGACAGGAAGGGGCCGACAGTGCGGCAAGCAGGCTGCTCTTCACCGCTATACATTTCTCGATTCGGCATAATTCCTCGGCACTGCTGCTATCAAACGATGCGCAATCAGCGATGCAGATTATTCAAGCGCGAATCGATAACGCAGCCGATCTCGTATTTAACAATGTGTTCTAAAAATTCCGCAGAATCTTTCTAATATAAAATTAATAATTGTCATAAAAGCTCTTTTCGGGCATGCTTCGCCTTTTATCGTCCATCCGGAATGAACAGGTGAATGCTGCTCCAGAAAAGAAAACACTCCGGCGTAGTATGTACGAGTGCGCCTTCGCGCTTGTCACCGGCTGTTTTCTTGCGTTCTTCCTGCAATGGCTGTTTGGCGAGGAATTCGCCACGCGCGAACAGGCGCGCGTGTATGCGCCGATTGCGGGGGCGCAGTATGGGGAGGGCAGGCGCGGCGATATCCGGGTACTGCTGATCGACGACGCCGCGCTGGCGGCGGCCGGGCAGGTGTGGCCCGCCCGTTACGGGTATTCCGCGCGCCTGCTTGGCGCCATTGCGCAATACAAGCCGAAAGCCATCTTCGTCGATATCTATTTCAGTGCAGAGCGCGACGATCCTTCGCTCGGCGCATTGACCCGCACATTATGCGCACTGCGGCGCGACGGCATCGCAGTATTCCTGGCCAGTGCACGCGATGGCAGCGGGAATTATCGGTTGCGCCCGGAAATCGATGCACTCGACGGTAAATGCTTCGACAAGGTGGCGATCCAGTACACCCCCGACGATATCGACCGCGTCGCCTGGAATTATCCGCTCGTCGCCGCACGCGCCGGGCAGGACGCCGCGCCGCTCAAGAGTGCAGCGCTGGCCTTGCATGAAGCGGCCAGCGGCCGCGCGCTGGCGGCGACAGGGCATCCGCTGGCCCTGACCTGGGGCAGCTACCAGGCCGGGCAGGGCACCGGCTGGCGCCAGGATGCCGGCCCGAACGCCGCCTCGTATTGCCGGCCATGGAGCGGCTGGGCCGAGTTGCTGCCCCAGGGCATCCGCGACCTCCGGTACGAGGACAGTGACAAGCCGCTGTGCGTGTATCACGAAACCTTGCATGCCGGCGATCTTGCGAACACGAGCGCGGACGGCGAGGCGCAGCTGCGCAGCCAGATCGAAGGCAAGCTCGTCCTTGTCGGACTGGGCACGACGAATTCGGGCGACTTCGTCCAGTCGCCCCTGCATGGCCGCATTCCCGGTATCTACCTGCACGCGATGGCGCTCGACAACCTGCTGGTGGACGGCGACAACCACGCGCGTCACATCTCCATGCAGCTCGGCCGCGAACAGGCGCCGCTGGTCGTCTTCCTGGTGCTGGCTATCCTGTTCGTGACCATCGTACCCAAGCTGCTGCGTCCCTGGGTGGAGGCGCGGTTCGGTACGCAACCGCTTGAGGAGCCGGTCGAGTACTGGATGACCCGCCTGCGCCTGCACAGGGCAGGGCGCGTGCAATGGGGCGCATTGCTGGTGCTGCCCGCCGTGTGGCTGGTGCGCGTGGCCAGCGTGCTCGTAGTCGGGTACGCGATGATCTGGGCCGGTCAGCGCTTCTTCGGCCTGGGCGTATTGTCCGTGGTCGGCGTGATCTTCATGACCCTGTTTGCCGAATGGTTCGACCTGAACGAAAAACTGCGCCGCCACCTGCTGCCGGCTACCCCGCCCGCCACCCAACCCGTCCCGTTAACCGAATTGTCCGAGGAGTCTGTCGATGATGTTCCCACCCCTGCTAGCTGAGCTGGCGCGCCCGGCCGCCATGCTGCTCTTCCTGGGCCTCGTGGCCGGCACCGCGTTTGCCGCCGACGAGGTCGTCGCTGTCAAGGGCAGGCAAGTCGAGGTGTTCGCCGTTCCCGACAATGCCGAGCCGGGCGTCATGTTGCCGGTGGCCGGCCTGCCATGGGCGATCAAGGAAGAAAAGAACAGCTTCTATCGGGTTGCCGTGAACGGCAAGGATGCCTGGGTCGATTCCATGCAGGTCACGGTGTCGCGGGCGTCGAGCGACGCTTGTCCACAGCTGGCGCGCGTCGGCCAGGTGCAGCCGGTGCCGGTTGCCGGCGCCCCGGGCCTTGGCCGCGTGCGCTGCAAATGAGGATGCTGTCACCGAACCGCGTGCGCGCTGGGGCATTGCTGGCCGCGCTCGCCTGGATGGCGGCTGCCCCGGCGGCATCGGCGGCAGCGGCGGCCGAGATCCCCGCCGTCGTCGGTGTCGCCGAACTGCCGCCGCCGCCGCCCCATGTGTGGGCCGACGCCCGCGCGAGCCTGGACGATAACCGCGTCCACGGCAACGGCCTGATATCGATGCCGGCGCTGCAACAGTACCTGGACGGCCTGTACGCCAGGCTGAAGGCGTCGGCCGGTGTGCCCGACTGGCCGGGATCGGTGTACATCTCGGCGGACACCACGCTCAATGCGCACGCGTCGGCCGCCGGCAACCTGTTCCTGCATATCGCGCTGATCCAGTCGGCCGAATCCGAGGACGAAATCTATTCCGTGCTCGCGCACGAGTTCGCCCACGTGTACCTGAACCACCAGGCCACCTACGAAACCCATAACACGGCGGAAAACCTGCGCTTTGCCGGCACCATCCTCGGTGTCCTGGCAGGCAAGATCGGTGGCACGGGCGCCATCAAGTGGGGCGTGGGCGACACCATCGGCGCCGCCAACAGCCTGGCCCACGACGCGCTGATTCCGGTGTGGCAGCGCGACGTCGAGCAGCAGGCCGACATGGCCGGGGTGCACCTGAGCATGCGCGCCGGCTATTCCTATCCGGCGGGCTTCAAGACGTTTCTGGAGCGCCTCGCCACGCTCGAAGCGCGCGACGCGGCCGTCCAGGCAAATGCGGCAAATGCGACCGGTGCGGCCGTGGCGGGCACGACTGCGCGCAAGACCCACGCCAGTGCGCAAGAGCGCGAGACATTGCTGACCGAGCGTGTCGCGCCGCTGTTGCCGCGTCCGCGCCCGTCGCCGCGCAAGGCCCCGTGGCAGGCGGCGCTGCGCGCGCCGGGCACGGCCGAGGTGCTGGCCCATTTCGCGCTGTTGCCGCGCATCGCCGCCTTGCAGGCGCAGGGCAAGCAAGGCGAGGCGCTGAAGCTGGCGCAACAGGCCGCATCCGGCGCCACGGCGGGCGACGCCACCATGCTGCTGACGCTGCAGGATGCGATGCGGCGCACCGGGGCCTCGTCCCTTCAGCAGGCAGAGGTTCTGGTGCTCAACAGGGATTGGCCGGAACGCTCGTGGAACGCCTTGCGCCAGGCGGTGTACCTGGCCCACATGCCGGCGCAACCGGCACAGGCGAAAGCAGGACTCGATACGCTCTTCAAGATGTTCGGCGAACCGGCCAGCGCCATGCCCGACATGGTGGCCATCTACCGGGAGACCGGAGACGCGCTGGCGCAGACCGGCATGATGACGCGTTGCCTGCAATACGCAAGCTACCGCAAGGCATGCGCCGAGAGCGCCAATACCGAACAGGAACGCGCCCAGCAGGCAGCGCAGGCCAAGGCGCGGGAAGACCAATTGAGCAAGAACGCGGCCGACAAGGTCATGAAAATGCTCAAGTGGAAATAGAAATAGGAATACAACCCGGGCGCGCCCTTGGTTGGGGCGCGCCGCGGCGGTACTGACTTAGTCCGACGACGCTTCGCCCTGCTGCGAACCGGCGCCCTGCTCGAGGAAGGAGCGCAGCATCCACGCGTTTTTCTCGTGAACTTCCATGCGGGTGGTCAGCATGTCGGCGGTCGGGAAGTCGTCGAGCTCGTCGGCAACGTTGACGCCCGCGCGCAGGGTGCGCACCAGGATTTCGTTGCCGTCGACCAGTTGGCGAATCATGTCCTTGGCCGACAGCACTTCCGGCTCTTCGGTGATGCCCGACAGCTCGACATAGCGGCGCGACGTTGCAGGGGCAAAGTGGCCCAGCGCGCGGATGCGCTCGGCGATGTCGTCCAGCGCGTTCCACTGCTCGGTGTACTGTTCCTCGAACATGACGTGCAGGGTCGAGAACATCGGACCGGTCACGTTCCAGTGGAAATTATGCGTCTTCAGGTAGAGCATGAAGGCGTCCGACAGTACGGTCGAGAGCGATTCGACGATCTTGGCGCGGTCCTCGGTGTTGATTCCGGTATCCATGTGCATTGCAGTTCTCCATAAGTGAAATGTCAGTGTTGGTGAAATTTGCAACACTGCTAACAATGCAACAGCTTAGCACCGGCTGGAAAAACGTGCGGCACGGTGATCCGTTTCAATTCCGGGACACGGCAATGCCGTGCGTCGTCGCCCGCAGGCTTGTGCTACGGTCGAGCCACTGGCGCATGGCCACGTGCGCAACAACCGCGGAGGAGACGGCATGGAAAAGTTTCTGATCGTTTTTCGGGGTGCGACCATCGGGCAGGCCGAAGGTCCGCAACATGATCCGGCACGCTGGGATGCCTGGTTCAACGAGCTGGGCGGGGCGTTGCTCGACCGCGGCGCGCTGAGCCACGGCAGTGTCGAAGTACCGACGCGCCTGATCGGCCCGAAGCTGAGCAGCAGCGCCTTGTCCGGCTATTGTCTCGTCGCGGCGCGCGATTTCAACGATGCCGTGCGCCTGGCGCAGTCAGCGCCGGTGTTCGACGAAAACGGCTCGGTCGAGATCGCGCACCTGCGCTAAGTTAGGTAACTAAGCAGCCTGCAGGCTGGCGAGGACTTCGCGCACCGGGGCCGGAATCGGCACCGACTTGCCGCTGGGCCGATCCACGTACACGTGCACGAAATGCCCCGCCGCCGAGGGCAGGGGCTCGTCGTTGCGGTACAAAGCCAGTTCATAGCGCACGCTCGAGGTGCCGAGCTTTGCCACGCGCACGCCGACGTGGATGGTGTCGGGGAAGGAAATCGAACTGAAGTAGGAGCAGCCGGTGTCCACCACGAAGCCGACAATGTCGCTCTTGTGGATGTCGAGCACGCCGCGGTCGATCAGGAGGCGATTGACCGCGGTGTCGAAGAAGCTGTAGTAGTTGACGTTGTTGACATGCCCGTAGCTGTCGTTGTCCATCCAGCGCGTCGGCAATGCCGACAAATGGGGGAAGGCGGAGCGGGGCATGTCGCGCATCGTCAATAACCTTTCAGCTTAGTGTTTCACTTAGTGCTTCACATCCGCAGCTGGCGCCAGTGCGTCGGCCGTGGTCGCGGTGGCGAACAGCTGCGCGCAATCGACCTTGTCGAAGGCGTAGTGCTTGCCGCAGAAGTCGCAGTTGATGCCCAGTTCGCCCAGGTCCGCCAGTGCCGATTCGACTTCCGGCTGGCCCAGCATTTTCAGCATGTTGCCGACTTTTTCGCGGGTGCAGCTGCAGTGGAATTGCGGGTGCTGCGGATCGAAGACGCGGATCGTCTCTTCCCAGAACAGGCGGTTGAGCAGGGTTTCGATGCCGGTGCTGAGCAGTTCTTCCTGCTTCAGGGTCTGGCCGAGCATGACGGCGCGGTTCCAGGTTTCCAGGTCTTCCTCTTCGGTCGCCTGTTTGGTCTGGTCATCCTTGCCGCTGTGGCGCGGCAGCTTTTGCAGCAGCAGGCCGCGCGAGACCTTGTCGTCGGCCGCCAGCCACAATTTGGTGTCCATCTGTTCCGAACGCAGCATGTAGTTTTCGATGACGGTCGCCACGCTGTCGCCGTCGAGCGGGACGATGCCCTGGTAGGGCTGCTGGCCCGGCATTTTTTCCAGCGGGTCGAGCGTGATCACGAAGCGGCCGCGGCGGTTAACGTTGAGCAGGTCGGTCAGGCCGGCGTCGTCGGCGATGTGCGCGTCCGGAGCCAGTTTTGCCGTGGCGCGGATGCGCAGGTCGGCGTCGCACTCGACCACCAGCAGGCGCACGGGACCGTCGCCGTGGATCTGCATCACGATCGAGCCATTGAATTTCAGGTTGGCCGACAGCAGGGCGGCGGCGGCCACCATCTCGCCCAGCATCGAGCGCACGGCTTTCGGGTAGCCGTGGCGGGCCTGGATCTCGCGCCAGGTGTCGGAAATCTCGACCAGCTCGCCGCGCACGGCGGCGTTGTCGAAGATAAATTTCTGCAGGGTGTCCTTGGTGTCTACTGTCGTCATTGTCTATCCGATGTGCTTGAGCTGCGCCTTGAACAATTGGCCACGCGCCACGTAACTGGCGGCATTGCCTTGCAGGCGCAGCAGGTCTTCTTCCGTGAGCGTTCGCACCACTTTCGCAGGCGAACCCAATATCAGCGAGTTATCCGGAAACTCTTTGCCTTCGGTTACCAGGGCACCGGCGCCGACCAGGCAACCCTTGCCGATCCGGGCGCCGTTCAAAATCACGGCCTGGATGCCGATGAGCGAGCCGTCGCCTACCGTGCAACCGTGCAGCATGGCCTGGTGGCCGATGGTGACGCCCTTGCCGATCACGAGCGGGTAGCCCATGTCGGTGTGCATCACGGTTCCCTCCTGGACGTTGCTGTTTTCCCCGATCGTGATCCGTTCGTTGTCGCCGCGAATCGTGACTCCGAACCACACCGAGGCATTCGCCTCGAGGGTCACTTTGCCGATCAGGTTGGCCGAATCGGCCACGAACGCCGACGCATCGATCTCGGGGGCATGCTCGCCCAGCTGGTAAATCGCCATGGATGTGCTCGCGGAAGGTTGAAGTGACGCTATTTTACGCCCTCGCGTCCGCTGATTGCAGCAAATGGGGACGGCCGGCAAGAATCCAAGGCCATGCGTATAATCAGTTCCAATCCGCACGACCGTACTTTTTTTAGGCCGACATGACACCTTCCCGTTCCGAATTCCTCACCATCCGCGGCCTGCGCACCCACGTGCGCCACTGGGGCCGCCCCGGCGCCCCGAAATTGTTCATGTCACATGGCTGGATGGACGTGTCCGCCTCGTTCCAGTTCATCGTCGACAACCTGCAAGGAGACTGGCACGTCATCGCCAACGACTGGCGCGGGTTCGGACTGTCCGAACGCAGCCATGCGGACACCTACTGGTTCCCGGACTACGTGGCCGACCTCGACGCCTTGCTCGACCATTATTCCCCAAGCGCACCGGTGAACCTGCTCGGCCACAGCATGGGCGGCAACATCGTCAGCATGTATGCGGGCGTGCGGCCGGAGCGCGTTGCCAAACTCATCAACCTGGAAGGCATCGGGCTGATGGGCAGCAAGCCGGAGCAGGCGCCGAAACGCATGGCCAAGTGGCTCGACGAATTGCGCACGCCGCCGACCATGCGCGGCTATGCCAGCCTGGACGAAGTGGCGGGCAGGCTGCGCAAGACCAACCCGCGCCTGCCGTTTGCGCGCGCCGCCTTCCTGGCCGAACACTGGTCGGCGCCCAACGATGCCGGCGAGTACGAAATCCTGGGCGATCCGGCGCACAAGATGCCGGGGCCGCTCTTGTACCACCTCGACGAGATGATCGCGCTGTGGAAACGCATCAGCGCGCCGGTGTTGTGGATCGAGGGCGCGGAGACGGAAATGTGGAAGTGGATGGGGCCGCAGGACGGGATGCGCGCCGAAGTCGATGGGCGGCTGGCGCACATGGCGTCGGTCGAGCCGCATGTCGTGGCGGGGGCGGGGCACATGGTGCACCATGACCGGCCGGAGGTGTTGGCGGGGGTGATCGAGGCGTTTCTGGCCAAATAATTTTGCCTACACGGGGCTGTTGCTTACTACGTTAATGGTGGGTTCGATCCGCGTGGGCGGGGAACCCGCCCACCTTACGCGGTATGATCGTGAGCTTCGACTGAGGGCGACGTAAGGTGGGCGGGTCTCCCGCCCACGCGTTCAACGATCATCCGCGTCGTGCAAAGGATATTTGCATCGAAGGCCCAAACTGCAAAGAATATTTGCATCCCCTATAAATGCCGTTTCTCCTGCGGCGGCCTATCCCACGCATCATTGCGCCCATCGACATACCGCACCGGCGCCGCCAGCAATTCTTCCACCGCCACATCATCCAGGCTCGCCACCGTCACCGCATGAAACACGCCAAGCCGCGCCGAGTGCCCGGTCGAGAACACATTGATCCCACAATGCCGGCAAAAATAGTGGCCATCGCGCTTCGCAGCGAAGCGGTATTCGCTCAAGGCAGCCGCGCCCGCCAGCAGCCGGAACGCACTGGACGGCACCTGCACCGCCCAGAAGCGCATCTTCGTGCAGATCGAGCAATTGCATTTGATAGTGCCGGCGGCGAGGTCGATGTCGGCCGCGTAGCGCACCGCGCCGCAGTGGCAGCTGCCGTGACAAATTCGCATCGTCCGCCTCGAAAACAAAACCTTCACTCTACCATTGCCGGCCCGCCAAGCGGACGCCGTCGCGCCGGCCCGCGCAATGGGCGTACAATGTTTGCTCGTCCAGAAAACCGCGCCCGCATCATGCTGAAAGTCGATCTTCACTGCCATTCCAATGTCTCCGACGGCGTGCTCGCACCCGCCGCCCTGGCCGCCTACGCGCGCAAGGGCGGGGTCGAGGTCTGGGGCCTGACCGACCACGACGAGGTGGGCGGCATCAAGCCGGCGCGCGCGGCGGCGCAGGCGCAGGGCATGCGCTTCGTGCCCGGCGTCGAAATCTCGGTCACCTGGGCCAACCAGACCGTACACCTGGTCGGCCTGCAGATCGACGAAGACAATCCGGCGCTGCTGGCCGGCCTGGCCAAGACCCGCAACGGGCGCGATGCGCGCGGACGCGAAATCGCCGCCCAGCTGGAAGCGGCCGGCATCCCCGGCGCCTATGAAGGCGCGCTGAAATTCGTCGGCAATCCGGACCTGCTCTCGCGTACGCACTTTGCGCGCTACCTGGTCGAATGCGGCAAGTGCGACACCACCACCGAGGTATTCCGCCGCTTCCTCACCGAAGGCAAGCCCGGCTACGTGCCGCACCGCTGGGCTTCGCTCCCCGAAGCCATGGGCTGGATCCAGAGTGCCGGCGGCATTCCCGTGATCGCGCATCCGGGACGCTATAAATTCTCGCAGACGGCCGAGGACGCGCTGTTCGACGAATTCCGCCAGCTGGGCGGAAATGCGATCGAAGTGGTGACCGGCAGCCATACGCCGGACCAGTACGCCACCTATGCCGAGGTGGCGCGGCGTTACGGTTTCCTGGCCTCGCGCGGGACCGATTTCCATGCGCCGGGAGAGGCACGGGTGGAGTTCGATGCCTTGCCGCCGTTGCCGGCCGGTGTGACGCCGGTGTGGCACGATTGGTTCTGAGCACGCACGCCTGACTGGGCGATACAATGGCGCTGTGCATCTGCCGTCGTGAACGATGCACCGTGTTAGCGTGGTCATTTGCAAGAAAAAACCAACACCATGATCGCGGCCGCTTTAAGCCCAGCATAAGCCTCCCACCCTTGTATTTCCCCTCGGGCACCCCTATCTTGGCATCCTGTTAATGTCAATCGCCCCGGAGGCATCCCCATGAAGCGCATCGTGTTATTCCTCGCCACCAACCTCGCGGTTGTGCTGGTGCTGACGGTCGTCCTGAACCTGCTGGGGGTCGGGCGCGCGGTTTCGGCGCAGGGGATCGATGTCGGCGCGCTGGCCGTGTTTTCGCTGGTGGTGGGCTTTACCGGTTCCATCATTTCGCTCTTGATGAGCAAACCGATGGCCAAGTGGTCCACGGGCGCGCGCGTCATCGAGCAGCCGCAGAACTCGACCGAACTGTGGCTGGTGAACACCGTGCGCCAACTGTCCGAGCGCGCCGGCATCGGCATGCCGGAAGTGGCCGTCTACGATGGCGAGCCGAACGCGTTCGCCACCGGCGCCTTTAAAAACTCGGCGCTGGTCGCCGTGTCGACCGGCCTGCTGCAAGGCATGAACCGCGACGAAGTCGAAGCCGTGCTCGGCCATGAAGTGGCGCACATCGCCAACGGCGACATGATCACCCTGACCCTGATCCAGGGCGTGGTGAATACCTTCGTCGTGTTCTTCGCGCGCGTGGTCGGCTATTTCGTCGACAAGGTGCTGCTGCGTAACGAGGGCGGGCGCGGCATCGGCTACATGGCAGCCGTGTTCGTGTGCGAAATCCTGTTCGGTCTGCTAGCATCGATCATCGTCGCGTGGTTCTCGCGCAAACGCGAATTCCGCGCCGACGCCGGCTCGGCGAAACTGCTGGGCAGCACGGTGCCGATGCAGAACGCGCTGGCGCGCCTGGGCGGTTTCCAGCCTGGTGCGCTGCCTTCTTCCATGAGCGCTTCGGGCATTTCCGGTGGTGGCGGCGGCTGGGGCGCGCTGTTCTCGACCCACCCGCCGATGGAAGAACGCATCGCGGCATTGCAGGCACTGCGCTAAGAAAAAGACATCGAGAGAGGAGTTTGAATGGGCCAGTTTTTCCATATTCATGCTGAAAATCCGCAGAAGCGCCTGATCGCGCAGGCGGCGCAGATCCTCCGCGCCGGCGGCGTGGTCGCGCTGCCGACCGACTCGGCCTATGCGCTGGTATGCCAGCTGGACGACAAGGCGGCGGTGGAGAAACTGCGCCGCGTGCGCGGCATCGACGACAAGCACCACCTGACGATGCTGTGCCGCGACCTGTCGGAAATCGCGCAATATGCGCGCGTCGACAACGTCCAGTACCGGCTGCTGAAAGCCACCATGCCGGGGCCCTACACGGTGATCCTGGAAGCGACGAAAGAGGTGCCGCGCCGGCTGTCGCATCCGTCGCGCAAGACGATCGGCCTGCGCGTGCCGGAAAACCTGATCACGCTGGCGCTGCTGGAAGAACTGGGCGAACCGCTGATCGGCACCACCCTGCAACTGCCGGGCGACGAATACATGCTGTCCGATCCGGACGAAGTGCGCGCGCGCCTGGAAAAGCAGATCGAGCTCGTCATCGACGGCGGCGCCGGCACGCTGCAAGCCACCACCATCATCGACCTCACCGGCTCCGAACCCGTCCTCGTGCGCGAAGGGCGGGGCGACCCCGCAGCATTCGGCCTGTAACGGCTCCGCCCACAAGCCGGGCCTGTGCGCCCGGCTCTGCTAGAATCGCTCCCTTATGGATGAAATCATTCGCAATATCGCAGTCTATGCGCTGCCCGTTCTATTCGCGATTACCCTGCACGAAGCCGCCCACGCCTACGCTGCCCGCTATTTCGGCGACAACACGGCGTATGCGCAGGGACGCATGACGCTGAACCCGATCTCGCACATCGACCTGTTCGGCACGATCATCATTCCGGTCGCGCTCTACCTGACCTCGGGCTTCGTGTTCGGCTATGCCAAGCCGGTGCCGGTCCAGTTCGGCAACCTGCGCAATCCGAAGCGCGACATGGCCTGGGTGGCGCTGGCCGGTCCGTTCGCCAACTTCGTGATGGCGGTGATGTGGCTGATTCTCGCCGTGGCGCTCACCGCGCTGGACGTGGCCGAGGACTTCCCGCACAAGGTGGCGCAGGCCGGCATCGTGACCAATCTGCTGATCTTCGCGTTTAATCTGTTCCCGCTGCCGCCGCTCGACGGCGGACGCGTGGTGACCAGCATGCTGCCCAATACCCTGGCCTATAAATTCGCCAGGATCGAGCCGTATGGCTTCTTCATCCTGCTGGCGCTGCTGTGGTTCGGCGTGCTCTCGTTCTGGGTGCAGCCGGTGATGTGGCTCGGCGCCCAGGCGGTGAAACTGATCGCGTCGCCCATCACCTTCCTGCTGACCTGATGCACGCATCCATCGACAATCCGTCCCTGTGGGTGCGCCGCTTCGCGGGGAGCGTGCCGGCCGGCGAAGTGCTCGACCTGGCTTGCGGCAGCGGGCGCCACGCGCGCCTGGTCGCGGGACTCGGGCATCAGGTGCTGGCAGCCGACCGCGACCCGCAAGCGCTGGCCGCCGCGGCCGGTGCCGGCATCGACACCCTGCAGATCGATCTTGAAGCGGAGGGCGCGCGCTGGCCGTTCGAGCCGGGCCGCTTCGCCGGCATCGTGGTCACGAATTACCTGCACCGGCCGCTGTTTCGAAACTTGCTGGACAGCCTGGCGCCGGACGGCGTGCTGATCTACGAAACTTTTGCGCTCGGCAACGAAGCCTTCGGCAAGCCGAGCAATCCCGCCTTCCTGCTGCGGCCCGGCGAACTGCTGGAACTGGCGGCGCAGGGTGGTCTCACCGTGCTGGCCTACGAGGATGGCGTGGTCGCCGATCCGAAGCCGGCGCGGGTGCAGCGCCTGTGCGCGGCGGGGCGCGCCTTCACTCAAACCGAGGCCAAGCTCGACCATTTAGTTGGTCGGGAATGAACCATATTGGCGGACGATCCGCTACAATCAGATTTTTCCTTTACCGCACGTACCACTGATTATGATTAAGGGCAGCATTGTAGCAATCGTCACGCCGATGTTCGAAGACGGCAGCCTCGACAAGGATGGCCTGCGCAAGTTGATCGACTGGCATGTGGACGAAGGCACCGACGGCATCGTCATCGTCGGCACCACCGGCGAATCAGCCACCGTCACCCCGGAAGAGCACGTCGAACTGATCAAGCTGGCCGTGGACCACGTGGCCGGCCGCATCCCCGTCATCGCCGGCAGCGGCGGCAACTCGACCCTTGAGGCGATCACGCTGACGCGCGCGGCCAAGGAAGTCGGCGCCGACGCTTCGCTGCAGGTGGTGCCGTATTACAACCGTCCGACCCAGGAAGGCATGTACCGCCACTTCAAGGCGATCGCCGAAGCGGTCGACCTGCCGGTCATCCTGTACAACGTGCCGGGCCGTACGGTTGCCGACATGAGCAACGACACCATCCTGCGCCTGTCGACGATCCCTAATATCGTCGGCGTGAAAGATGCGACCGGCAACATCGGCCGTGGCATCGAGCTGCTGAAGATGGTCGACAAGTCCTTCGCCGTGTATTCGGGCGACGACCCGACTGCGATGACGCTGATGTTCTGCGGCGGCGCCGGCAATATTTCGGTCACCGCCAACGTGGCGCCGCGCGCCATGCACGCGCTGTGCGAAGCGGCCATGGCGGGCGACGTCCAGCGCGCCGTCGCCATCAACAACAGCGTGCTCGAACTGCATGCCAAGCTGTTCGTCGAGCCGAATCCGGTGCCGGTGAAATGGGCCCTGGCCGAGATGGGCAAGATGCCGTCCGGCCTGCGCCTGCCGCTCGCGCCCTTGTCGAACGCTTTCCACGACACCGTCCGCGGCGCCCTGCGCAGCGCCGGTCTCGTGCAATCCTGATTACAGATCTGACACCGTAACGATATGACTAAAAGCAACAAGACGACGACCTCCGTTTCCGCGCCTGTGCGCGTGCTCGCCATCGGCGCCGTGGCGCTCTCCATGGCGGCATGCACCACCGTTTTCGAGTCCGACAAGGTGGACTACAAGTCGTCCAAAAAGGCCGCACCGCTGGACGTGCCGCCGGACCTGACCCAGCTGCAAAAAGACAATCGTTACGCCGTGCCTGAGCGCGGCATCGCTACCGCATCCGGCATGCAGGCGGGCGCGGCTGTGCAACCAGGCGCTGCTGCAGGCGTTGCTATTCCCGCCGCTAGCGGCGCGGCCATCGGCCCGGTCTCGACCGATGCCGTGCGCGTCGAACGTGCCGGCGACCAGCGCTGGCTGGTGGTCAAGCAATCGCCCGAGCAACTGTGGCCGCAGGTGCGCCAGTTCTGGACGGATGCCGGCTTCGTGCTGGAATCCGAATCGGCCCCGACCGGCGTGATGGAAACCGAGTGGAACGAAAACCGCTCGAAGATCCCGCAAGACATCGTGCGTCGCACGATCGGCCGCGTGTTCGACAGCGCCTATTCGACCGGCGAGCGCGACAAGTTCCGTACCCGCCTCGAGCGCCTGCCGGACGGCTCGACCGAGATCTACATCAGCCACCGCGGCGCCGAAGAAGTGCTGACCGGCGCGCAGAAGGAAACAACCACCTGGACCGTGCGTCCGAACGACCCGGCGCTCGAAGCCCAGTTCCTGGCGCGCCTGGTGGCCCGCCTGACCGGCGCCACCGAGCCGGCCGCCGTCCAGGCCGCCGAGGCGACGGTGGCGAATGCCGCCGTGGCGCCGCAGCATGCGAAACTGCTGGGCGACCGCGTCGAAGTCGACGAAGGCTTCGACCGCGCCTGGCGCCGCGTCGGCCTGGCGCTCGACCGCGTCGGCTTCACCGTCGAAGACCGCGACCGCGTGCAGGGCGTGTACTTCGTGCGCTACGTCGATCCGGAAGGCGCGAACAAGGAAGGCTTCTTCAAGCGCCTGTTCAGCTTCGGCGATTCCGACAAGGCCAAGGAAGCCCAGCGCTACCGCGTGATCGTCAAGGCCGAGCCGAACGCCGCCGTCAGCAACGTCACCGTGCAGGACAACACCGGCGCGCCGGATACGTCGGCGACGGGCAAGAAGATCCTGTCGCTGCTGAATGACGAGCTGAAGTAATCATCATTCAGTCTCAGACGAGCCGGCCCTGTGGCCGGCTTTTTTTATGTCGAATCAGTAGTGCACCGTAGGGTGGGCACTCGTGCCCACGCGGTCGAACGCATGCACGTCGAAACGCAGACCAAAGGCGTTACGCGTGCGTTGGATGAATTTTCACACGTTGCGGCACGCACCGGTACGACCGCGTGGGCACGAGTGCCCACCCTACGGTACACCACCGCCAGACGAAAAAAAACCGGCCCGCAGGCCGGTCTTTCCTGTCAGCGGGTAGCTGATTACTTCTTGGCAGCGTCAGCAGCGACGTCAGCAGCGGTCGAAGCGGCCGAAGCAGCGTCAGCAGCAGCAGCCGAAGCGGTTGCAGCGGCAGCAGCAGCGTCAGCAGCTGGGGTAGCAGCAGCGTCGGTGGTGGTGGTGGTCGTGGTGGTGTCGGTCGTTGCAGCTGGAGCGGCAGCGTCGGTGGTGGTCGTTGCAGCAGGTGCTTCAACAGCAGCTGGGGTGGTGGTGGTGGTGGTTTCTTCTTTTTTCGAGCAAGCAGCCAGAGCAACAGCCATCAGCGAAACGATCAGCAGGGATTTTTTCATGGTTTTTCCTTAATTAAGTTTAGTACTTGTGTTGCGATGAATAATTACCGGTAATTATCGCTCTTTTGGAATTCTCGTGGCTTTCGTACTGGTAACAGTGCTTGATAGACAACGGAACCTTCCTAACCCGATATTATAGCCAAATTTACCGAATCGCAATAGAAAACCAATGCCAAAATGGAAGTATTTTGTGACTTGATAAGCTTCATTTTGTTACAAGATGCTACAAACATCAAGATTTCTATTTGCGTATCGATTTAAATCAAATTTACAGTCCGGTGACAGTCGGTGAGAGTGTCGAACTCGACTCTTCCCACAATGCCTCGAAACGGTGCGCCGGCAGTTCGACCGCAGCCGGACTACCGAACACGGCCTCGCCACGCATGTGGTCGCAGTGAAAACGCCGCACCACATGCATGCCATCGGCCAGTGCGAACGAATCCGACAGATGCCGCAACGAGCGCGGACTCTGGCGGCATTCGATGCGCTCGTCGTAATAACGCGCGAGCCCCAGAAAGCGTGGACACGATTGTTGAATAAATGTGATGTCGTGCAAAGCCAGGCGCAACCGGCCGCCGCGCTGGAAGAAGGCGCGCAGCGTCGCTTCGACGTCCGGCGCGCCCAGCGGAAAGGCGGCGAAATCGCGGTCGAACAGGTCGAGCCGGCTGGTAGCACGTGCCAGCAGCGCGCGCCATTGCACCTGCAGCTCGCGGCGCGTATCGAAGCGGACGCTGGCCGGCTCGCTCATGACATCCTCAACCCAGCTCGACCCAGCCGTCCTGGTACCAGGTGTACAGCGCCTCGAGCACGTCGTCCGATGCCTGCGCCAGCGCTTCGCCCGAGAGGCGCCGTTCGTTGGCGAGCACGTCGAGGACAATTTTGTCCGCACGGTTGACCGCGAACGATTCGCCGTTGATGAAGACGTGCTTGCCGCGGTACAGCATCAGCGACTTGGCCGACAGTTTCAGGCCGCGTTTGGCGGCCGCCTCCATGAAGCGGCCGACCACCAGCGGCTTGGGTGGCGGCGTGAAGAACACATTGTGCTTCGGCTCGGACATGTATTCGCCGAAGAACACCGTCACGTCTTCCTCGTCCCAGCGCACCTTGTTGAGTTCTTCCGTCACCGAGGCCAGCATCTCGCGCGGGATCTCGGCCGGGTTCTTCGCCGGCTGCAGGCCGGGGTCGGCGTAACGGCCGGGCAGGTCGATCGAGTCGGCCATGAACTGCAGGAAGGCTTCGCCCAGTTCCTGGAACGAAGGCGCGCGGAAACCGATCGAATAGGTCATGCATTCGCCCTCGGCCACGCCGTCGTGGGCGTAGTGCGGGGGCAGGTACAGCATGTCGCCCGGTTCGAGCACGAATTCTTCTTCCGGGGTAAAGTTCGACAGGATCTTCAGCGGCATGCCGTCGACCAGCGACAGGTCTTGCTGGGCGCTGATCTTCCAGCGGCGCTTGCCCTGCGCCTGCAGCAGGAACACGTCGTAGGAATCGAAGTGGGGGCCGACGCCGCCGCCGTCGGTGGCGTAGCTGACCATCAGGTCGTCCAGGCGCGCATCGGGCAGGAAGCGAAACTCGCGCAGCAAGGCATCGGCGCGTTCGTCGAGCAGGTTCACGCCCTGCACCAGCAGGGTCCATTCGCGCTGGGTGCGCGGCGGCAGTTCGGTCAGCGGGCCATGCTGCATGTCCCACTGGCCATCGACATTGGTGACCAGGCGCGACTCGACGTGGTTCATGCGGGCCGCTTCGGCCAGCTTGTCGAACTTCAGCAGCGGCTTGAAGCCGGGGATGGCGTTGCGGATCAGCAGGGGCTTCTTGTGCCAGTAATCGCGCAGGAATTGCGCGGGGGTGATGTTCCCGAGGAGCTGTAATTTTTTCATGCGCCATTATAACCAGCGCTATCGGAGCGGCAGCGGACGAAGGGTTATAATTTGCCCCTTACAACGAAAGGAAATGCGATGAAGATTGCCAAGAATACGGTCGTGACGGTCAACTACAAACTGTCGGATGCACAGAACAACCTGATCGAAGAAGGCGCGCAGCCGATGGTTTACCTGCACGGCGGTTACGAAAACACCCTGCCGAAGATCGAAGAAGAACTCGACGGCAAGGAAGTTGGCTATTCGTCGACCCTGCAAGTGGAACCGGACGATGCCTTCGGCGACTACGATGCCGAACTGGTCAAGGTCGAAGACCGCAAGCTGCTGCCCGAGCCGCTGGAAGTGGGCATGCAGTTCGAAGGCATGGCCGACGGCGCGCCGGACGACGAGCCGATGATCTTCACCGTCACCGAAATCGCCGACGACAAGGTCGTGCTCGACGGTAACCACCCGCTGGCCGGCATCGCCCTGCGCTTCGAATTGTCGGTCGTCGACGTGCGCGCCGCCACCGAAGAAGAAATCGCCCACGGCCACGTGCACGGCGCCCACGGCCACCACCATGGTGAAGACGCGGACGACGGCGAAGAGGGCGACCACTTCCGTAGCCAGCCGCTGCATTAATCGTTGGATCGACCGGGGACGAACGTCCCCGGTTTTCACTCTGCCGCGTCCTTGACGCTGAACAGCGCCTTTTCGCCCGGCGTCACGTCGATCTCGACCGCATCATTTCCTACCGATACGTGCCCGACATTGTCGCGCCACGCGATCGCCGGCTTCGCCTTCTTCGGCAAGGCCTCGCTGTCCACCAACAACACCTTGCCCTTGAAGCGCTGCGCCAGCGATTGCACCTGCTTGCGCACGGCCGCAAAACCATCCTGCGCCACCGGTGCGCGGCGCAGCAGGCCGCGCAGGCCGGTCGGTTCGAGCTGCGGGGGTTTCATGTCGCCTTCCGAGAACAGCACGATCGCATCGACCTTGTCGCGCCGCGCCAGCGTGAACAGGCGGTTGAGCCAGAAGCGCGTCGCCACCAGCCGGTCTTCGTATTCGCTGTTGCGCCCGGCCGCGGCCAGGTAGTGGTTGTTGTTGGCCGGGAGATTGACGGTGGCGTACAGCACCGAGTCGACGCTCCAGTGCGCGTTCTCGGCATAGCTGCGAAAACGCGGGCTGGCCGACAGGCGCGTCAGCTCCAGCTTCTTCGCACCCGGGGCATTCGGTTCGCCGTGGAAGAGTTCGCGCAGCCGGTTCAGGCGCTCGACGGCGTTGGTGCGGCCGGCCGAGTTGCGGCACTCGGTCCAGTCGCTGCCGGCGGGCAGCACGATGACGGGACGCTTGGCCTTGTCGAGCAGGTCGCGCCGCTCCTGGTACAGCTTGTCGCCGCATGGCTCGCTGGCCGCCTTGATGCCGGTGACGACGACAAAGGCGAGCGACTTCTCGCTCGTCTCCGCCAGCGCCTCCTTGAAGCGGGCATCGCCCGGCCGGGCAAAGCTGTGGCCGATGACGCCAAAGCGGTGCGCATCGTCCCCTTTGCGGTCGCCATCGCGCGCGCCGGCCGGCGCCGACAGCACCGCCGCCAGCGCGGCCAACAGCAGCAGGGGACGCGGGCGCGGCATCAGGCCGGGTCGCGCATGACGGCCAGGCGCTTGAGCTCGTAGAGCCGCTCGAGCGCTTCGCGCGGCGTGAGGGCGTCCGGGTCGAGTTCGTCCAGGGCGGCGGCCAGCGCGGGCGGCATGGCTGCTTCAAGCGCAGGTGCCGGATCTTCTTCAACCCCGTCGCAAGGCAGCGCGAACAGGTCGAGCTGCGGCGTGGTGCCGACCGCCTGCGATTCGAGGCGCGCCAGGTGCTTGCGCGCGGCCTTGATCACGCCTGGGGGCACGCCCGCCAGCTGCGCCACCTGCAAGCCGTAGCTCTGCGAGGCCGGGCCGTCCTGCACCGCGTGCAGGAAGACGATGGTGTCCTTGTGCTCGACCGCCGACAGGTGCACGTTGGCCGCGCTCGGGTGCATCTCGGGCAGCTGGGTCAGTTCGAAATAGTGGGTCGCGAACAGGGTGAAGCTGCGGCTGTTGTCGATCAGGTGGCGCGCGATCGCCCAGGCCAGCGCCAGGCCATCGAAGGTCGAGGTGCCGCGCCCGACTTCGTCCATCAGCACCAGCGAGTGTTCGGTGGCGCTGTTGAGGATCGCGGCCGATTCGGTCATCTCGACCATGAAGGTCGAACGCCCGCCGGCGAGGTCGTCGTTGGCGCCGATGCGGGTAAAGATGCGGTCGATCGGGCCGATTGTCGCACTCGTCGCCGGCACGTAGCTGCCCACGTAGGCCAGCAGCACGATCAGCGCGGTCTGGCGCATGAAGGTCGATTTGCCGCCCATGTTCGGGCCGGTAATGAGCAGCAGGCGCCTGTCGTTGGACAGCTTGCAGTCGTTGGCGATGAAGCGTTCGATCTGGCGCTCCACCACCGGATGGCGGCCCTCGACGATCGAGAGACAAGGCGCGTCGACCAGGGTCGGCGCGCACCAGTTGTGGCGCAGCGCGTGGCTGGCCAGCGCCACCAGCGTATCGATCTGGGCCAGGCCCTGGGCGACACGCTGCAGGTCGCCGATGTGCGGCGCCAGGCAGGCCAGCAGTTCGTCGTACAGCGCCTTTTCGCGCACCAGCGCCTTGTCCTGGGCCGACAGCGCCTTGTCCTCGAAGGCTTTCAGTTCGGGCGTGATGTAGCGCTCGCAGTTCTTCAACGTCTGGCGGCGGCGGTAGTCGTCCGGCACCTTGTCGGCCTGGCCGTTGGTGACCTCGATATAGAAGCCGTGCACGCGGTTGTACTCGACGCGCAGGTTGGCGATGCCGGTGCGGGCGCGCTCGCGCGTCTCGAGGTCGACCAGGAACTGGCCGGCGTTCTGCGACAGCGCGCGCAACTCGTCGAGTTCGGGATCGAAGCCGCTGGCGAACACGCCGCCGTCGCGCACCATCGCGCTTGGCTCCTCGGCGACCGCGCGCGCCAGCAGGTCGAGGCAGGGTAGCGGCGTATCGATGGCGTCGTGCAGCGTGCGCAAGAGGCCGGAATCGCCCGGGATGAAGCAGCGCGCCACCTGCTGGCGCAGGGCCGGCAGCTGCTGCAAGCCGTCGCGCAGGCTGGCCAGGTCGCGCGGACGCACCGTCAGCAGCGCGATGCGCGTCGTGATGCGCTCGATGTCGGGCACGTCGTTCAGGGTCGTCGACAAGTCGCTGGTTGCATCGCCCTGGGCCAGCGCCTCGATCGCTTCATGGCGCGAGCGCGCCACGGCCTGGTCGCGCTTGGCGTGGTGCAGCCAGTGGCGCAGCAGGCGCGAGCCCATCGGCGTGCGGCAGCCGTCGAGCAGCGAAAACAGCGTCGGCGACTCCTGGCCGCGGATGGTTTCGGTCAGCTCCAGGTTGCGGCGGGTGGCGGCATCGAGGCCGATGAATTCGTTCTCGCTCTCGACCGCCAGGCTGTTCACGTGCTGCAGGCCGCGGCCCTGGGTCGATTGCGCATAGCGCAGCAGCGCGCCGGCGGCGCCAAAGGCGGCGCCGAGACCATCGGCGCCGAAGCCGGTGAGGGTGGCCACGCCCAGCTGATCGAGCAGCGCCTTGTGGCCCTTGACCACGTCGAAATGCCATTCCGGCACGCGCTGGGTGTGGGCGAACGGATTTTCCTCGAACATGTCGCCGTCGTCGGCGCGCAGGATCTCGGCCGGAGAGATGCGCTCCAGTTCCTGCGCCAGGCGCGCCGCCACCGTGCGCTCGTCGCCAGAAAATTCCATCAGGCGCAGCGCGCCGCTGGCCAGCGACAGCCAGGCCAGGCCGACCGTGCTCGACTTGCGCGCGGAGACGGTGCATAGCGCCAGCAGCGCGCGCTCGGCCTTTTCGGGCAGCAGGTCGGAGTCGGTCAGGGTGCCGGGCGTGACCACGCGCACCACCTTGCGCTCGACCGGACCTTTACTTGTCGCCGGGTCGCCGATCTGCTCGCAGATCGCGCACGATTCGCCGAGTTTCACGAGTTTGGCCAGGTAGCCGTCGAGCGAGTGGAAAGGCACGCCGCACATCCTGATCGGATTGCCGCCGGACGAGCCGCGCGCGGTCAGGGTGATGCCGAGGATGCGCGCCGCCTTTTCGGCGTCGTCGTGGAACAGCTCGTAGAAGTCGCCCATGCGGTAGAACACCAGCATGGTGGGGTAATCGGCCTTGATGCCCAGGTATTGGGCCATCATCGGCGTAATCTTACCTTTGGATACTTCACTAAGGCGTTGATCTTGCTGGAAATGTTCAGATAGGTTCATGTTCTGTAAGGACTTTTAAGCGCTTTCGGCTTTTTTGGTTATGGTCTCGACACTCCACAACACATCACTACACTCACCAGTTTAGCGTAACTTTTCGCGTGCGCTCAGCAGTGCGTTACGCTACACTCCTCGACTCATTCCACTGGCGCCGCAAAAGCTACGCCGAGACTACGCCGAGGTCAAAATGCAATTCGATGCGAAGGCCGCCAAGCTCCTCGAGCCCGGCCAACACTTTACCATTTCCGACTGTCCAGGACTTCGACTTGAGGCCACTGCATCGACGCGCTCGTGGGTATACCGATTCAAGAGTCCAGTCGACCAGCGCATGCGTCAGGTGAAGATCGGCGCCTGGCCAAAGGTCTCGGTCTCGGCCGCGGTGGCGGAATGGGAGAAGCTTCGCGATATCCGTGCAGCTGGCCGTGATCCGGCCGAGGAGCGGCGAGCCGAGCGGCAGGAAGAGAAGGCTGCGGAAGAACGCGCGCGGGCAGCTGCAGCCAGCCGGCTGACCGTGCGGCGCCTATGTGACCAGTACCTTGAAGGACACGTCGATCGGCACCGCAAAGCGAAGGGTGCTGCAGAGGTTCGCCGGCTGTTCGATCGCATGCTGGGAGATTTTGGCGACCTGGACGCCGCCAAGGTCACGCGCGCGCAGGCGTTCAGCCTACTCGAATCCTTCCTGGATACGCCGGTGACAGCGGCGAACCTGCGCGGGGAACTGGGCGCCGCCTGGGACTACGGTCACGACTCCGGCCGGCTCGACGAGAATGCACCGAACTGGTGGCGGTTGATCATGCGCGGGAAGCTTCGCAGCAAGGGGCGCATTCGGGAAGGCGAGTCGATCGGGACGGACAAGCGTGTGCTGACGCCGACGGAGATCGGGCAGCTCATCCAGTGGATACCGAACTTCTCGCGCCTGGTCGGCGACGTGGTGACTTTATACCTGTGGACGTGCGCCCGAGGCGGCGAGATCGTTACGATGGAAGCGTCGGAGATATCCGTCGAGAGCGATGGCATGTGGTGGACACTGCCGAAGGCGAAGACTAAGAACTCCTGGCGCGACCAGGCTACGGATCTGCGGGTGCCGTTGGTCGGCCGGGCCGAGGCCATCGTCAAGCGCAGGCTAGCACTGGTGGAGTCGGGTTACCTGTTCCCCTCCTCGGGTCGCAGTGGATACACGGAGCAGAAGAACATCAGCGCGTCCGTGTGGATGCATCAACCCTATGCGAAAACCCGGCCAGATTACGTGCGGCCGCGGCTTCCAGTAACGCATTGGTCAGTCCACGATTTACGGCGAACCGGGAGGACGCAGCTGGCAGCCTTGGGGTGCCGAGATGAGATTGCTGAAGCAGTGTTGGGACACATGCCGAGCGGGATCGTTGGCGTTTACAACCTACACCGGTACGATGCTGAGCGGCGTGAATGGCTCGGTACGCTCAGCGACCATTATGAGAAGTTAGCCAAGGTTTAATGCTGCTTTACTAAAATATAAAATGAAAACCTACCCGATGTCTGATAATCCACCGTCGGTACCGAAAATTATATCGTCGTATTTGGCAAGTTTTTTTATTACGTCTGGGTCATCAATTTCTTGCTTAACTTTTCTGTAAACATTTGGATTCTTATTGAATTCACGAATGGCTGTTACGATTAATCTTTGCGTGCATTTTTCCGCCATGGGGAGAAAGTACATTATTTGCCGAAAAGCATTTTCACTGATGGGTGAGTAAGCTATGTGTCCAACATCAAGTTTATTTCGCAAATATCGGATTGATGCAAATATTTCTATAAATCTTTCATGCACTGACCATTTGCGAAGCAATCTCTTCATGTCGTCGACATTTGGCCCTAATTCTAACGTTAGAGATTCTACAGCTTTGCAGACGTTCAGCATTCGCTCAGCATAGAAATGGTAGCTATAGTTAGAGACTGATTCCAACAAGAAAGACTGCGAAAGATACCGGATGCCAGAGACGATTTGAATAGGCCAATCGAGGGCCGACGGCAGAGTTTCAAGGAAATATTTCTTGAGATTCTGATGTGTGTCACCCGCGGTCGAAAAGGGTACGCCGAGGGCCTCTTTCAGTCGTACTTGGAAAGGAACGGAGTTAACCATCCCGCTCATATTACGAATTGAAACGGGCGTCACGGAAATGCCAGAAAACGAAGCGGGGAACGTTTCGATGATCGACTGAACAACAAAGAAGAATACCTTTAGATCGTCACAAATGAATTCGAACGTGGCAAGTGATCCTGTGATTTTTAAGTCTGCCTCGCCATACTTCCCACTAAATTCGAATGGGTCGAAACGCACAGGTTCACCTGTGCTCGTTCGCGATACTCCTCTAAAAATATCGCCTTTTATCTTAATGGTTTGGCTTTCAATTTTATTGGGAAATTCGCGTAAAGAATCCGTAAATTCGGCGTCGCCGAATAGCTCTGGAGGGGTAAGGTCGACATTAATCGTCACCTCGAAAGGTAAGCCAAAAGCTGTTGGATCTTTTTCGAAGGCAACTTCGCGATGGGGTAGTTGATACAGCAGCATTATTCACCTCGATAGGGAAAGGATTTTGGAGGAAGCCCGGGTCATTGTATCCCGCAAACTCCTGAGTGCTATGAGTTTGTCATTTCCTCCGCTGCGCTGCCGGCCTCAATGATTACGGCGTGCTGTGTTAGGTGGAGGTGCAAGTTCGGAGACAGGTCGCGCTTCAGCCCACTCTTCGACTTCACGTACTAACCATGCTACGCGGCGACCGGATAGCTGGCGTGGCCGCGGGAACTTTTCTTCGCGGACAAGGCGCTGGACTGTCGTCGCCGCAAGGGCGACTGCAGTGGCGACGGCTTCGAGCTCAAGGTATAAGGGCTTCACGGTCACTTACGCTTTCGTTTGTTCTGTGGATGGGCTGGTGCCCAGTTGCTTCGCTTTGGGCTTGCGGCGGCCCGAACGTTTTCTCATCAGCCTGTCGCGGACAATCCTGTCCAGGGCGTCGCCGAGCGTCATGGGCTTGAACTGGATGAACTTCACGAGGGCCTGCTGCACTTCGAGTGAGACTACTGCCTGGGGCAGTACGGTCTTGCCCTCGGCTTCGAGCTTTGCCAGGCGGCGCGCCTGCCGCTCGGACCCACTCAGCGCCTTTCCGGTCGGTGGCCGGCCTTTCCTCTTCGAGCCTTTCGCCGGCTCTGGTCCCGTGTTAATGGACGTCATGGTCGTTTCTCGCGTCAGGAATTAACGTGAAATTTCACGAATATTCTGTGGAGCTTCTGTGAGTGCATCAGCCATCACATCGGGGGGCTTTCGGCGTCCGGAGTACACACTGGTTGCACTTCGTGTTCGTGCCGGTGAACTGCGTATGGGAGCGGCGCCTGCGGCACGGGCCTTGGCAGTTGCGCATCGGCGAGTAGGCGCCCACCGGGCTTTCCCTCTGGATGCCTGCGTGCCGGCCCATCGTCGCACCTGGATTGAGGCACGCTGCCGCCAGACGCCGCTGGTCCCAGCTGCTGATCTGGCGGGTCACGATGCGGCTCCTGCGCGCGCACGGCCGCGCCATCCCAGCCAGTGCCACTCGAGGACCATGTTGTCGTAGCGGCCGCTCGAACGGCGTGAGAAGTTTTCGACGCCTTCGGTACGCATTTGCGCCTCGAAGCGCTCACGCTCCTGCAATGTCTCTGCCATGCCCAGCGTGCCGCCTTTCTGCTGCTGGCCCAGCGCCTGCAGCTGCGCGTGGTCCATCGTGTCCGCGACCACGTCAGCGAAGCAGAGCACCTGGTACTGCGGATCTGGGAGACCAAGCAATGCAGCCGCGCGCTTGACCAAGTAGTCGCCGCTGACCAGGGTTCCGGCGAACGTGGTCATCTCCACCAGCAGCGCGCGAACGTCTGGCGGCAAGACCGCCGCGGCAGATGCGATTGGCGTTTTTGTGGTGCTCATCATTTCTTCCTCGTTTTCTTTTCGGGCGCCGGCCCGCACAGGACCGATCCCCATAACACTTCTGAACCCAGAAACGGCTCCGGCATACCTGGGCGTTCAGCTCCGAAATAGACCTCCTTGTCCAGCGCGCGACCCTCGCTCACCAGGCGGTGAAGGACGTGGCCCATGCAGAAGCCGATCTGGTGGCGATCGCGAATGTCGGCGAAGTCATTCCAGTCCAACCATTCGCCCGGGCGCTCGTTCAACCTGGCCTCGAGCTCGAGCTTGACCGGCGAGGAGAACGCCAGCTCGTACCGCGCGTACACGCCGGCCGGCATGCCGTAGCGGGGCCGTGCTTGTTCGAAGAGGGCGAGCTGGCTCACGCTGCTGCCTTTGTCGCGATGTCGCGCTTCATTACGCCGGTACCTCTTGCGCAGCAGCAGCCACCGGTTGATCCTGTTCCAGGTACTTGAGCGTGTGCTCGAGCCAGGCCGCGCCGTGTTTTTGGTACATGGTCAGGTGCAGGTGAATGACAGCCGCCTGCTCGTGCTCGGCTTTCCGCTCGACGCGGTGCCCCAGCTCGCGCAGGCGTTGCGCCGTACGGATGCAAGCGAAGTTCGGGCGCCCTAAGATGATCAAGGTCTGTTCGTCGAGCGGCAGCAGTGCTTCCTGGGGCGCCTCGGGCTCCTCGGTGGGTGACGCCGGCATGTGTGCCCAGTGCGTGACGCACTCATCGGGGATCGGTGAGGAGTCGATCTCGCGCCAGATGCCGCCGTCGCGGTAGGCCGTGTACACCTCTTTGTCGTCCAGGGCGACCAGGACGGTCGTGTCGTCATCCGGAAAGCCGCTGGCCACCGGGTGCCAGTCGATCGCAATGGTCGTGATGCCGCAGGTTCGCATGTCCATGTTGTGGCTCCTACGCGCCGACGCTGGCGCAAAAGACTTCGACCTCGGCTACGGCCTGGCGGAAGTGGTTGACTGCCACGTTCGGCAGCTGGCTGTCCAGGCGTGCGACCGCCTGGCGAATGCGCGCGGCTTCGTCGTCGGTGACGTGGATGCGGCCTTCCTCTTCGAAGCGATCGCAGATGTCCGACAGGGCCTTGTTCGCGTCGTCGATCGCCGGGCTGTCCATCTTCGCGCGCACCAGCGTGGCCAGCATCTTTGTCAGCTGGTTGTAGGTGTCCGGGGTAGGATGGGTGATCAGTGCTTCGCCTGCCATGCGCAGCTGGAGCGCCAGGCGGCTGTAGGTCTCGGCGGTCATCGGAATGCGCGCGTCCTTCTGGAATGCTCGTTTGTGCATGGCAGGGTCTTTCGTTACGGTTTGCCGAAGAGGACGGTGAAGCCGTTCTCGCGTGCCTGGTTGACGTAGGCCTGGAAGGCATCCTCGATGACGTTCTCGGCGCGGTCCAGCTCGTACCAGAACTTGACCTTGCCGGCGCCCAGGCGGTACTTGAGGCGCGCACGTACCTTGTAGCCGTCGCCGTTCTTGAAGAGGCGGGCGCCGATCGCGAACTCGCGCGGGATCTCGATTGAGCCGCCGGTGGCGCGCGCGTCGATGGTTTCGTTGTAGGTGAATTGCACCTGGCCGTTGTCGAGACGGCGTTGGCTGCTGAAGTTGACCTCGGTCTTGGCCTGCAGCGTCAGCGCGACCTGCAGCAGCGTTTCGCCCGACGGCTCGACCACGTCGGCGATGTTGTCTTCGAGGAAGATGGCGAACTCTTCCTGTTCCATCACCTTCTTGTTGTGGCGCATCCAGGTCTCGAACTCGCGGCTCAGCTCGGCCTTGAAGATGGCGAGGTAGTCACGCCAGCCGGCCGCCTCGTCGCCGTGCACGTGATCGTTCAGCACCGCGGTCAGCGTGCGCGCTTCTGGATCCGCGTAGATGTAGACCTGGCCGGTCTCGCCCTGGTCGGCGCAGAACACGTTGAAGCTCGCGATCTCGCTCAGGTGAACGGTGCCGGTCTTGCGGCGTGGGCCGTCGCCGATCTTCTCGATCGCGCCGGTGAGGTCGATGTGTTTGTAGCCTTCGGGCACCACCAGGTGCGTGGTGCCTTCGACTTCCTGGAATGCCGCGGCTGCATTCGCCAGGGCGCCGATCTCTTGGATGGCCTGGGCCAGGCCGTTATTGTTGTCGTTCACTTCGTTGCTTCCTTAAAGGTGGTGGGTTGGGATGGGGTGGCGTCGCGCAGTTCGAGGTTTCCCTGGCGCGGGTGATTGCGTGACAGGTCGTTGGCGTCGGTCAGCCAGAAGAAGTCCTCGCCGCGCTCGGGGTTCGGCAGCTTGATCGTGACGGCGTCGGCGATCACGATCTTGTCGACGTCGGCGCCGCGGCCGGCAGGGCGGACCTTCAGCTTCAGGGTGAGCTCGCCACCCTTGCCGGTTTCCTTCACCTTCTCGAGGAGGGTGGCCAGCTGGTCGCTCAGCTCGGCATGGGTGCGTCCGTCGCGCAGCTCCTGCAAAAAGACGGCGAATGCTCTCTTGCTCATGGGGTGGGGTGATCCTTTCTAGTCGTTGTCGTTGGCTTGCAGCTTCTTCACGTCGATGCGCGCGCGGCGCTGCATATGCCGGCGGGCGACTGCCTCGAGGATGATCTTGAGGCTGGGGTTCTTGAGCATCTCGTCCAGCGGCTGCGGGGTGCGCAGCATGTGGTGTGCGACTTCCAGGGCGGCGGCGTCGGGCGAGATGCGGTGCATGTCAGGTCCTGTTGCGCGAATATTCGAGGCGGTTACCAGCCATGCGAAAATCGAAACTCATCATTTTTGATAGGAGGTCAGAATGAAGCTGTCCGACGTAGCGCGGGGTGTGCAGGTGGGTCTCGACAAGGAGCTGACCGTGTCCGACCTTGAAATCCTGATCGCGGCGCTCATGACCGCGCGGAGCAAGACCGACCCTGCTGTTCACCCTATGCCTCCAACAGCTGCAGACGCACACGCCCGATCACCGGTCGTCGTCCAGCGTGATCCGGACATCACCTTCGCCGCCCTTGCTGATGGCGGGATCCGGCTCTGGCTTCGCCACACCGGTGCCGGCTGGCTGGCAGTCCAGTTCTCGCCTGAGAAGGCCAGGCTGTTCCGCGATTACCTGATCAAGTGGGTTCCCGGTGCTGCACCGGTCAATCTCATCAATGATCAGTCGGTCGGGGGTAACAACCTGCAGTGAGCCGTCCACCGCCAGGTCGTTCTCGGCGGCGCGGAAGGCCATCCAGGCGGCGTAAGGCACGGCGGACACGGCTTTCGACAGCCAGTAGGAGCGGCGCTCTTCCGTGAGGCTGTTCCACCAGTCGATGCCGAGCTGGACGTCGCTTACCACCGGCTCACCTGTCGCAGGAGCCGGCGGCTGGGTGGTCGCCATCAGGTTCCAGAGCACCGCGTCCAGTTCGACCTCACCCATGTGCGCCATGGTCCCGGACAGCTTCGCGATGAAGCTGTGCAGGCGGCGGTCGCTATCGGTTGGCTCGGCAGCCGTAGCCTGGTGTGCACAGTCCATGATCGCCTTGCGCAGGGACGTGATCGTGGCTGGGCCGGTGTTGAATACGCCTAAGCGGCGATCGCCCAGATCGGCGAGCGCGTTGACCGCACCGGTGTGGAACACCATGTTCGGGATATCCATTAGCGGCCACCCGCGATGACGGTGATGCCGCATGGCTCATCGCCAAAACGTTCAGCTGCGCGGTCCCAGGCTTCAGCCGCGGACTGGGACTCGTCGTCCCGGAGGTATTCGGTTGGGTGTCCGGCGGCGCGGACGATGACGTGGAAGGTGCGCATCCTCTATCTCCAGGTATATATCGTGGAGATAAATATACACGAATGAATAGAATGCGCAATACGCGAATGGATAAATTGTGGTGCGGGTTATACGCGAGGAGGACCCGAGACGATTGCGGACGAAAAAAAAGCCTGCGCATGGCAGGCTTGTTGTTGACGGATTATCTTTAAGCGCTTGAGAGGTTCGCTCCGCACCGACCGCAGTCGCTTGCATCGCCACTTGCCATACTTCGACACTTGGGGCAAATAGTCACCGCAGTCGGTGCCTGGGCTGGCGGTATAGTTCGCGCTAGCGGGACAGCCGGCTGGGTACGAACTGGGCCGGGGGCGGTATCGGCCCCGGTTGGGCGCATTGAAGAAAAGCCAGTAAGAATGGCGCCGACAACTGCCAGGACGCCCGAAAAAATAAGTAGATTCTGTCGCTGCGCCATTCTGTCAACGTTTGCGACGGTCATGGCAGGCGTCGTAACGCCATATCCGAGATCGCGAGCAGGAACGTCAATGCCGACGTCCATGTTTAACGCATAACCTCCTAGAAGCAGGCCGGCCACCAAGATAAGGATCCCAAAATATTTCATGATGTCTCCAGTCAGGATTCGGCATCTAAGCGTGCCGTTCGCTGATCAATTATAGAGGGTGTTTGATCACGCAATCTCGCCAATTATTGCTAGAACGGCAGAGGCTCGTCTGGACTCGACGGCGGTAGGCTTAGGTCGACCTCGGATAGTGTCAGATTTTCCAACTGGATGAGGGCAAGCAGGCGGTGTGTCTGAAACGGAGCGTACGCTCGGTAGCCGTTTGGCTCTACCGACACCAGCATAATTGGATGCGTAGGGAAGTATGGCTGAAGTCGCCGGAGGAGCTGGTCACCGGGGGCGGCTGACGTATATGCTGAGTCCACGATAACAACCATGATCGGGGCGCCATAAGGATCGATCTCAGCCGCCTGCGCCTTCAGATGAAGTCCACTTGCATACGGACCACGCGACCAACGATTTCGGTGTCTTCTTCAACGGGGCGGCGGCCATATGCGGGAGCGCGATTGTCTGATGCCAGGTGCCATCTGTTTCCCTCACGTTCTAGCCGTTTCACCAACGGTTTATGGTGGTGATTTACGGCGAACAGTTCTCCGTCTAGCGGCTGACGATCAGCAGTGTTCACGATTACGACGTCACCCTCCCGCATGGTCGGGTACATGCTTTCGCCTTTCACCCGGAGGGCAACCAATTTTGCCGGGTCGAGCCGTTTCCCTTGGACCCAGTCGAGTGGCAAGCTTAAGGCAATCCCATCTTCGTATTCAAAATCACCATCGACTCCATCCACGCCTGCATGGATCACCCGCGTCAGCATTCGCACCCCTACAAACTTCCCACTGTCTTTTTCATCCACGATTACGCGGATTGCAGCCGCTGCCGTTTCGTCTGTGTCCTGTCGCGCCTGTCGTTGCATCGGTCCGATGCCTTCATACAGCCACTGGAACGCAACATTGCATGCCTCGGCCAGGGAAGTCACAGTATGTGCTTCCGGTCCCTTTTTCCCAACACCCTTCAGTATTCGGTTGATCGTCGGCTGGGGAATCCCTGAAAGCCGCGACAGTGCGTTCTGCGACGGTATCCCAGCCGCTTTCATTGCCTCGTCAAGTCTTTGTCCAATTGTCATTCGCAGACTATACGCACGCGTATAAATCGGATGCAAGGCTCTATTCATTTAAGTATTGCGACTCTATCCATTCGTGTATAGACTGTCGGCATGGATAAAGACCCTTCGACCCTTCTCCGCGAACTCAAGCTTTCGACTGGCTGGAGCGAGACCCGTCTGGCGACTGAGATCAAGACGTCCCAGCCAACAGTCAATCGCATCCTGAACGGGCAGGCAAGGTGTCTCAGCACTACGCTTACCGCCATAACGAGGTTGCATGGCGTCCACTGTGCGGAGGCGCTAATGCGGCGGTCAGGTGACAAAGAAGGGTGAGTTGACGTTTCCATAACTGAATCATTGCAGCAGAGCAGTCCTAATACACCATTTTCTGAAGGGTTTCCCGCATGAACCATCTCGACGCATTCCACAAAACTGTCCACGGCGCCCCTGGCGGCTGTGAGGCGATCGCGCCGCGCATGGGCATGTCGGCGGCCATCCTGCGCAACAAGGCAAACCCGAACAGCACGACCAACAAGCCGTCGCTGGATGAGGCCGATCGGCTGATGGGTCTCACCGGCGTGCACGACATTCTGCATGCCCTGGCTGCAAATCACGGCTACGTGTGCGTGCGTATGGAAGAGGGCGCGAGCGCCGGGGACATGGCCGTGCTCGAGATGATCACCCAAGTGTGGCAGACGAACGGGGAAGTCGGTACCGAGATCAACCTGGCTCTGGCTGACGGGCACCTCACCCAGGCCGAGATGGATCGGATTCGTGAAAAGGTGCGGCTCGCCCAGCGCGCTTTGGAAGGCGTACTCGCTCGCCTCGGCGGGATGGCGCAGCGCTGAATCGCGCTCTCCTATTGCCCCTGTTCCCCCCAAAGAAAAGCACGATGCAAAATAACGCCCCGCTACAAAATACGCCACACGAAAACGACCGTCCACACGATACGGCAAGGAAACCGATTGAGCGCCGTCACATCCGCAAGGGACTGCGCACGGAAATGGAAAGCCTGCGCGTCCTGGCCCACTACCAGGGCATGCTGATCGAACTGCTGCAAGAAAAGGCTGAGTATGGCAACGCTTGAGCAAGTCATCGACCAGATGACCGGCTCCGGCTTGCCGAGCCTGCCGTCTGGCCACCCGCTGCTCGACGGGAAGATCCATCGCTTCGGGCGGGCAAAGAAAGCCTGGTACGTGCTGCGCGAGCTGACGCTCAGCAGCGGCCGCCGTGTCGTCACCGGCGCCTATGGCATCTGGCAGGGCCAGGACCAGAACGCGGTACCGGTCACGATCGACTGGGAAGGAGTCACGCCAGCGGAGCGCGCCGAGGCCGAGCGCAAGCAGGTCGAGCACCATCGCGTTACCGAGGAGCGCAAACGCCGCGCCGCCGAGCTGGCCGCAGGCCGCGCCCGTGCCGACTGGCGCGGCGCCAGCGAGAAAAGCCATGCTTACCTCGAGCGCAAGCGCGTCGGCACCGAAGGCACGCGCGTCACGGCAAGCGGCCAACTGCTGGTACCCGCGCGCAAATACAGCACCGCCAGCGCGACGCTGTCGGCGCTGCAGCGGATCGAGGCTGACGGGGCGAAGCGCTTTAGCACCGGCGGCGACATGATCGGCGCCTGCTGCCTCCTCGGCACCGCTCCCGCCGGCACGCCGCTGATCGAGATCGGCGAGGGCTATGCGACGGTCGAAACCGTGCGCATGGCGACCGGCTTCGACACCCCGGCGATGGTCGCCTTCAACGCCGGCAACCTGCTGCCGGTTGCGCAGCAGCTGCGGCGCGACTTCCCGGATGCGCACCTGCTGTTCCTGGCCGACGACGACATGCGCATCGTCGCGCGCCTGGCCGAAGCCCTGCAGCAGGATTTCGACGCCGAGTGGGTTCCCGTCATCGACGGCGCCGATCACGAGATCCAGTCCAAAGGCGGCGACATCGTGCGCGTGCGCGCCACCTGGCGCAAGGACGCCACCGGCACCGACTACATCGAGGCCGATATCCGCGCCGGCCGGCAGGTCTCGCTGCGCAAATTCGAGAATGCCGGCATTTCGCGTGCCCGTGCCGCAGCCCGCGCTGTCGGCAATGCTTCCGTGGTCTGGCCCCAGTTCGCCGACCGCGTCGACGACAAGTGGAGCGACTTCAACGACCTGTACCTGGCCGAATCGCTTGAGACCGTCCGCGACCAGGTGGTCGCTGCGCGCTCCCGCGCCCTCATCGGCGAAGCGGTGGCCGCCGCAGTCGGCGATGACATTCCAGCGCATTTTGACGATGTGCCGCTCGGCGATGTCGCCGACGTGTTTCCCGCCTCCCTTCCTGTGCAGGGCGCCCAGCCGACTTCCCCCGCTCCCTCTGGACCAGAGGCGCCGGTGATGACGGGCATCTTTACGCTGCAGTGGGCAATTGCGCACTGCGCCCTGGTGCAGGGTTCGACCGACGTCTGGGATTCGCTGAACAAGCTGCGCATGAAGCGGCCCGCGTTCGTCGACATGGTCGGCAGGGAAGGCGCACTTGCCTGGTCGTCGCATCCTGATCGCCGCAATATCAGTCCGCGCAACCTTCCGAAGACGATCCGCGGCGTCGCCGTCGACGATGGGGGGGCGGGGGCGGGGGCGGACAACCATATCGTCATGATGCTGGAGCGGTACACCCTGCTGTACGGAACCAAGACCGTGTGGGACGCCGACAAGCGAACGGTCATCGCCTACGATGCGATGACCCTGGCGCGCGGCTCGGATCTGGCGACGCGCTGGCTGGGCCACCCCATGCGGCGCGAGATCGACCTCGACAAGTTGGTGTTCGATCCAACCCAGCGTGTCGACCTGGACACGCACATCAACATGTTCGAGGGCTTCCCCCTCACGCCGAAGAAGGACGAGGCGAAAGCCCAGCTGGCCCTCGGCCTGCTGCACAGCCTGTGCAGCAGCGAGGCGAACTGCGACGAGATATTCCACTGGGTGCTGTGCTGGCTGGCCTACCCGCTGCAAAACAAGGGTGCCAAGATGCAGACCGCGCTGCTGTTCTTCGGCGAGAAGCAGGGCACGGGCAAAAGCTTGTTTTTCGAAGGCATCGTCAAACCGATCTACGGCGCGCACGGCGCCACCGGTGGCCAGCATCAGCTCGAGGCCCAATACACGCACTGGCGGTCGCAGAAGCTGTTCGTGCTGTTCGAGGAGATCCTTTCGCGCCAGGACAAGTACTCGCACTTCGGCCTGATCAAGCACATGATCACCGGCCGCGACATGCCCATCAGCCAGAAGTTCAAGGATGACCGGACCGAGGCGAACCACATGAACGTGGTGATGCTGTCGAACGAATTCCAAGCGGTACCGATCGAGCCCGAGGACCGGCGCTTCCAGGTGGCCGAGGCCCGCAATCCCCTCGACCCCTCGTTGCTGGCGAAGATCCAGGATGCGCTCGGCAACGGGCTGAGCGAAGCGTTTTATGCCTTCCTGCTCGAATATCCCCTAGGCGACTTCACGCCGCACACGAAGCCGGTCATGACATCCTCGAAAGAACGCATGATCAACTTCGGCCGGCCGGACTGGGAGGCGTTCTACCTGGCCTGGCAGGCCGGGGACCTGAGCGTGCCGTACTGCTCGTGCCAGTCCGAGCACCTGTACGTGATCTACGTGCGCTATTGCAGCCGGTTCGGATTCAAGGCGCTCTCCCTGACGAAGTTCTCCGAGCTGATCGCGCAGCGGGTGCCGAAGAGCCGCCAATGGATCACGCCTGAAGGCGAGAGCAGGAAGCGGCTGCTGACGGTGTTCCAGGTCCCCCAGCCCCCCGAGGCGGAGGAGGAAACGCTGACCGACCTGTGCAACACGTTCTACAAGATGGCCGCGATCAAGGGCACGGCATGAAACTCGCTCATCCAATAACAGGGGCTAACGTACAAGCGGACTCGGCTGTAACGCTGAAACGCAGTATCCATGCGGGTTCTACAGGGTTAACAGGGTTAACAGGGGTCGAGCGCGCGCACGTACTGAATTCCAATCTCAATCGCCACGTTTCAGTAAATCCTCGTGTGTGTAGTACTACCACGTTAACCCTGTTAACCCTGTTAAGAGACAGTATCCATGCGGGTTTCAGCGTATCAGGGCTGCAAGCTCCGACTGATAACCCATGTAAAGGTCGCCAATGAGAATCAGCATCGAACACAATTTCCCGAACGTCGCCGCGAACATCCGCGAATTCGGACGCCAGGGTGAGTTCGCCGCCGCCGTCGCGCTCACCCGCACGGCCCAGGACGTCCAGCCCGCGATCAAGAAAGAAATGACCCGGGCATTCGACCGGCCGACCAACTACACCCTCAACAGCACCTTCCTCAAGCGCGCCACGCGCGGCAACCTGGAGGCACGCGTCTGGCTGAAGGACAACCCATCGGGCAAGGGTGCGCCGGCAGACCGTTACCTGGCGCCGCAGATCTTCGCCGGCGAGCGCCGCCAGAAGGGCATGGAACGCCTGCTCCAGTCGTCCCGCCTCATGCCTGCCGGCTGGGTGGCCGTGCCGGCCGTGGGTGCCCAGCTGGACGCGAACGGCAACGTCAAGCGCAGCCAGATCATCCAGATCCTGTCGCAGCTGAAGCTGCAGCGCGGCGCCGGCTACGAATCGCGGGCATCGGGTAGCGCGGCGTCGAACCGCACGATCGCACGCCAGGGCGTCACCTACTTCGCGCTGGCCCAGCCGCGCCGCGGGCTGCAGCCTGGGGTGTACATGAAGAAGAAGGTGGGCATGGGAACGACCGTCAAGCCGGTCTTCATCTTTGCCAGGCGTGCCAACTACCGGCCGATCTTCAAGTTCTTCGAGGTGGGCGAAGCGACGGCGCGCGCGCGCTTCCCTGGGCACTTCAATGCCGAGCTGACGAAGGCGCTGGCGACAGCCCGCCGAAGGTAGGTTTCCCCTTGTAAATGTTGCATAGGGGCACCCCCCCCGGGGTTAGGTTCTTCCCAGCAACATTTAGGCAAGGGTAATTCAGGCCTCGACGACGCACTAGCGGAACCCAAAAACATTTCCTGACAAACATCCTGACAACGTACCGAAACACATGCCGAAACTGACAACCATTGCCGAGTGGGCCAAGCTGGTGGGAATTTCCCGCCAGTCCGCGTATGACGCGGTCGACCGTTGCGAGATCCCGGTCACCGACGGCAAGGTGGATGCCGAATATGCGACCCACCGCTACGAGACCAACACCCGCAAGCGCGCGAAGGGCAACAAGCCTGACCTGCTGGCAAATGGGGCGCAGCCCTCAAGCGTGGCGGGCGCGGGAGGTGCCGGAGGTGCGGAGGCGCCTGCCAAGATCCCTGGGTACGATTCGAGCCGCGCGCGCAGGGAGGCGGCGGAGGCAGCCGTCGCCGAGATCAAGCTGGCGGAGATGGCCGGCCTGTACCTCCTCAAAGCGGACGTGGACTCAGTCGTGTTCGAGGTGGCGCGGGCGCTGCGCGATGGGCTGATGAACTACGGCCGCCGTGTCGCTGCCGACGTTGCGCCGCTGACCACTGCCGATGAATGCGAGGCCGTCATCGATCGCGAGACCCGCACGCTGCTGGAAAGTATGGTGCACACGTTCAGCGAAAAGCTGTCCATCCAGATCGAGGATGCGCTCGAATGATCGGCCTGGCACCAGCAGCTGGAGTCGCACGGCAGGCGTTTGCGCGCGGACTGATGCCCGACCCGAACATGATGGTCGACGCCTGGGCCGACCGCTACATGATCATCCCGAAGGAATCCGGCGCGAACGAGTCCGGCAAGTACCGCACCAGCCGCACGCCGCACGCGCGCGAGGTGATGATCGCGCTGTCGGACGCGCACTGGTGCAAGGTAGTCGCGCTGATGGGCGCCTCCCAGATGCTCAAGACGCAGGTGGGCTTGAACTGGTTTTGCTCGACGGTGCACCAGTCGCCGGCGAACTTCCTGTGGATCCTGCCGACCGGGAAGCTGGCCAAGCGGACCAGCGCGCGGGTGAGCAAGACCATCGCCGCAGTACCGGAGGTGCGGGAGCGGGTGGCCGGGCCCCGCTCGCGCGATTCGGTCAACACGCTCGACACGAAGGAATACATCGGCGGCTCGCTGCACATCGTCACCGCCGGCGCCGCAGCGAACCTCTCCGAGATCCCGGCGCGCCGGGTGCTGTTCGACGAGGTCGACCGCGCCGAGGCGAACGTCAACGGCGAAGGCGACCCGGTCGCGCTGGCCAAGGCCCGCCAGACCACGTTCGAGCGCAATCGCAAGTCCTATTTCCCCAGCTCGCCCACGGTCACCGGTGCATCGATTATCGAATCGCTGTACCTGCAGGGCACGCAGCAGGAGGCGTTGGCCGAATGCGTGCACTGTGGCCACGCGCAGCCGCTGGTCTTTGAGCGTCTGGAGCAGGACGACAGCGGCCAGGCCATCTACCCGTGCAGCGACTGCGGCGCGTACATGGTCGAAACCGATAAGGGCCGCATGTTCGCGCGCGGGCTGTGGTCCGCCGGCGTGCCTGGTGATGGCGAGACCGTCAGCTTCACGATCAACGCCATGTTCGCGCCCTACGGCTGGATCCCCTGGAGCGCGCTGCTGCTCGAGTACCGCGCGGCCCGCGCCAAGCTGGAGGAGGGCAGCGAGGAGCTGATGATCACGTTCTACAACACGCGCCTGGCGCGCTGCTGGGAACGCAAGAAAGAGCAGACCAAGGCCGGCGAGCTGCAGGCCCGGGCCGAGGCCTACAAGATGGGCGAGGTGCCGAAGGGCGGCCTGATCCTCACCGGCACCGTCGACACCCAGCCGGACCGCTTCGAGCTGAAGGTGCTGGCCTGGGGCGAGGGCATGGAAAGCTGGGTGGTCGACTATCAGGTGATCGCCGGCTCGCCGTCGGATGTGGAGACGCAGGAAAAGCTCGACCAGGCACTGCTCGGCCGGTACCGCCACGCCGGCGGGCGCATGCTGTCGATCGCCGCGGTGTTCATCGACTCGGGCGGCGCCAACACCCAGGACGTCTACAACTTCACGCGCACCCGCCAGCACCGGCACGTGTACGCCATCAAGGGTGCCTCGACGCTGAACAAACCGATCCTGAGCGCGAAGCCGTCGCTGGTCGACGTGAACTGGCAGGGCAAGGTGATGCCGCATGGCGCCAAGCTGTGGCTGATCGGTACCGACACCGCCAAGGACTACCTGGCCGCGCGCTACCACCTCACCAGCGGCCCGGGCGCGATCCACTTCCCGAACGACCTGCCGAAGGAATACTACGAGCAGCTGACAGCCGAATACTGCGTTACCGCCTTCAAGCGCGGGCGCAAGGTCCGGGTCTGGGAAAAGAAAAAGGCAGACCGCAACGAGGCGGGCGACCTGATGGTGTACGGCGTGGCCTGCGCGCAGTACCTGGGCCTGCACAAGAAGACGCCGGCGCAGTGGAAGGTGCTGCGCGACTTCGTCGATCCGGACACGCCCGACCTGTTCGAACAGGCGCCGGCACCACCGGCAGCAGACGACCCGCCACCAGCAATACCTGTCGCACCAGCAGCATCCACTCCAGTACAAGAAACGAAAAGCGAACCATGGCCGCCAACACCGAAATCCACGTCGACAACCAGCATGCCGCGCCGGCCGGCCGGGAGACAGTGGTAGCGAACGAGGTCTTCAGCAACCCCGACCTGGTCGACGCCATCTTCGCGTTCATTGCAGCCGAGTTTCCGGACTTCGCGCCGCGCGCGGCCGTGCTGAAGGAAGAGGTGCGGCGCGAGTTTAGTGGAATCGAAATCTACATCCCTCAGCGCTCTACTGCGCAGCGCGAGCGCATAACTAAGGAAGTATTGGCAATGTTTAATGGCCGTAATGCTGCCGAGGTCGCTCGCCGCCTAAACATAGGTAGAGCAACCGTATATAGAATCATCAAGCAGGACGGCGGGAGAAAGTAGCGTCACGTCAGCCGTGTCTTGCCGTTGTTGTCTAGAACTACCCAGTGGACTTCCTTATTAATGTAGTGCAAACTATCAATCTTTACTTTATGCAATTTGACTCCTATGAACAATAGCGCAATAGAAAAGGCCCGCCGGAAGCGTCTGGTTACCATGGTGCTGCCGGCTGCAACCGGCTTCTTTACTGTGGCTTTTGTAAACGAGTTTCGCGAGGTCTTATATTTTTATCCATTTAGGGCTGAGATCTGGCTCATACTCGGCTACACGTTTATAGCGTTCTCGGCTTTTATGGTTCTTATGACTTACCTTCAGGTGGGCTTTAAGGGTTTTATTGGTGATCATATGGCTGAAATAACGGAGGCGCCGATAGAACGTTTGATTGGTGAGCTTCAAGAGGAACTGAGAGAAAACAGCGCGAGAGTAAGATGGATCTTGACTCAATTAGACAACAAACCTGCAGGGATAATTACTGAAGAGGAACGAAAGAAAATCACCAATCAATTACGTGCAAGCATTGCTGCCGAAACCAATTCGCAGATTTTTGCGGAGTTTAAGGCTAATGCAGATAAAGAACTGCAAGCGTCCGCTAAGCAACGTGACGTGCGAGAAATGCTTGGGATTTCTCGCGCTCGTTTAGAGCGAGAGCTAGCCGCTCTTGGGCGGAGAGGAAATATTAACTTAGCCTTTGGGGCAATTACTACAATTGTTGGGATCGCTATTCTTGGTACGAGCGTTTATTCGGAGTTGACTGCAAACAAAGATATCTGGGCGTTTGCGACTCACTTTTTACCTCGTCTAACGCTAGTCGTATTCATCGAAATTTTTGCCTATTTTTTCTTGAGTTTGTACAGGAATAATTTGCAGGAAATCAAATATTTTCAAAATGAGCTTACAAACGTTGAGTCAAAACAGGTTGCGCTAATTGCTGCGCTGAATTTGGATGATCTTGCGGCAATCAATAAAGTTCTGGCCGTCCTTTCAGAAACTGAAAGAAACCATATCATTTCGAAGGATCAGACAACAGTTGAGCTTGAAAAAGTAAGGGTTGATCGATCGTCGCAGACTGATATGCTTAAAATCATTTCGGATCTATTTCAAAAGAAAAACGGGTAATATTTGTTGTTGCGATAACTTTTCTCAATCCTGTCTAGGTGATTTAGGTGGGAGAGAGTAAGGTGAAAATTGTCTCAATTTTCCGGGAATTGAGACTGCGATGACGCTACCCTTGGCGGCATGGCCCTTTCCCAAACTGACCTCGACGCGCTCGATTCCGCAATCGCCTCCGGCACGCTGTCGGTGGAATTCGACGGGCGCAAAATTACCTACCAGACCACCGCCGCCCTGATCGCCGCGCGCAACCACGTCGCGACGGTGGTCAACGCGGCGGGCCGCACGCGCGGCCCGGGCGTCTTCCGCTTCAACTTCACCACTTCCAGGGGCGACTGATGCCGAACGTTCTCGACCGGATCGTCGGCTGGGTCAGCCCGCACGCCGGCATCGCCCGGCACTTCGCCCGCCAGCAACTGGCCCGCGCGTACGAAGCGGCCAGCCCGCGTGATGCCTGGCGGCCACGGCGCGCCGGCGCGAGCGCGAATGCCGACCACAAGGCCGACGCCCGCACCGTGCGCACCAAGGCCCGCGCCCTGGTGCAGAACGTGCCCTACATCCGCGCCGGCCTGGAAGGCTTGGTCTCTGCCGCGGTCGGCACCGGCATCCTGCCGCGCGCCACCGGGCGCGAGAAGGACGTCCTCAACAAGCTGTTCGCCGAATGGTCAAAGGTCTGTGACGCCGACGGTCGTTTCGATTTCTTCGGCTTGACCAAGGCGGCCGACACGGCGATGGAGCAGGACGGCGAGGTGCTGGTGCGCCTGCGCTGGCGGCGCGCTTCGGATGGCTTGCCGGTACCACTGCAGCTGCAGCTGCTGGAAATCGATTGGCTCGACGACAGCAAGACCGGCACCTACCAGGGCAACACGATCATCAACGGCATCGAGTACAGCCCGCTCGGCGCCGTGGCAGCGTATTGGCTGTGGGACCAGCATCCTGGCGAGGTGAGTACCGTGCGCGGGCGCGCGCAAAGCCAGCGCGTCTCGGCCGACGTCATCGTGCACCTGTTCTCGCCCGAGCGGCCAGGGCAGGGCCGCGGCTTCTCGCGGTTCGCGTCGGTGATTTCGCGTGTGCGCGACCTGCAGCTGTACGAGGACGCCGAGCTGGCGCGCAAGAACCTGGAGACGCGCCTGTCGGTCCTGGCCAGCGGCGATATGACCCAGATGGAAAACCCCGCCGGGCTGGGCGGCGCCGGCGAGGGCCAGGGCGCGCGTGACCTGGGCGACCTGGGCGGCGGCACTGTCGTCGGCATGCCGGCCGGGATGAACTTCACCGTTGTCGAGCCGAAGGCGGCGCCTGGCTATGTCGACTACGTCAAGTACCAGCTGCACCTGATCGCCGCCGGCATCGGCGTGCCCTACGAGATGCTGACCGGCGACATGACCGGCGTGAACTTCAGCAGCGCGCGCGTGCGCCTGCTCGACTTCCGGCGCTCGGTCCAGCAGCTGCAGTGGCTGGTCCTGATCCCTAAGCTGCTCGAGCCGCTGTGGGGCGCGTTCGTCGAAGCGGCCTACCTGGCCGGCAAGGTAAAGAGCCGCGACAAGTCGGTCGACTTCAGCCCGCCGAAGTGGGACTACGTCAACCCCGAGCAGGATGTACAGGCTGACCTGGCCGAGATCGGCGCGGGCCTGTCGAGCATCAGCGAGAAATTGCGGCAGCGCGGCTACGACCCAAAGGTGGTGTTCGCCGAGCTTGAGTCCGACATCAAGGATCTCCAGGGCCGGGGCATTCTCGACGTGCTGCTCTTTATGCAACGCGGGAACATGCCGACCGAGCAAGGCACCAAGGCCAAGCCTGCGAAACAGGTCTGATTGTCGGCCGGAAAAGTTGTCTCAGTTTTCCGAGAATTGAGACAACGCAATCCGCAGAATGGGTGCATGACGACGCCCACGACCCAACCGCAGAACGCCACCCGGACCGCGACCGATCCTCGGAACATGCCGATGCTTACGCGCGCGGCCGAGCTGGTCCCCAGTACCTTCAACGACCAGGACAACACGGTAGACGTGGTCTGGACCACGGGCGCCCGCGGACGCCGCTACGACTGGTGGACCGAAACCCAGTATGAAGAGGAGCTGGCCGTCACACCGGAAGCGGTCGACATGACGCGCTTCGATGCGGGCACCATCCAGGTCTTCGACAGCCACCGCACCTATGGCGGGGTTGGCGCGATTCTCGGCGTGGCCATCCGTGGCGATATCCAGAATGGTGTGGGTACCGCAACGCTGCGCCTGTCCAAGCGCGCTGAGATCGCGGACATCGTCAACGACATCAAGGCCGGCATCATCCGCTCGATCTCCGTTGGCTACGTCGTTACCAAATACGAAATCACGCGCGCCATCGATCGTACCGACGGCGGCACGCTCCCGCTCTACCGCGCGGTGTCGTGGCAGCCACATGAGCTCAGCTTTGTCGGCATCCCGTTCGACGCTGAAGCAAGTACGCGCAGCGCACCGACCAATGGCACGCCGTGTGAATTCTTTACCCGGGCGCCCGCCCAATCGTCTGTTCCACCATCACAGGAAAATCCTATGTCCACGACCCAGTCGGGCGCCTCGACCCAAGCGCCTACCGATGCAACCCGCACTGCCGCTCCAGCACCTGCTCCGGCCGCCGCCGCGCCGGCGAGTCCGCCAGCCGGTGAAGACGCGGCAACCCGTGCCGCTACCGATGCAGCCGCGCGTGCGGCCGACATTACCGAAATCTGCACCCGCCACAATGTGGGTCACCTGGCAGCGGGCCTGATCCGAAGCGGTAACTCCGTCGATCAGGCGCGCAGCGCAGTGCTGGACGAGCTGGCCCGCAGCGACGCCGCCGCCGGCGGCCACCACAACACCCGCATCCAGGTCGTGGGCGATGAGCAGCAGGTGCGTATGGCCGGTATCGAAGAAGCGATGATGCACCGCGTGCACGCGGGCGCCCAGCTCACCGACAACGGCCGCCAGTACCGCGGCATGAGCCTGCTGGAAATCGGGCGCGACTTCCTCGAATCGCGTGGCATCCAGACCCGCGGCATGGATCGCCTGCGTCTGGCCACCGAAGTGCTGCAATACCGGTCGGGCATGCACGGCACCAGCGACTTCGCGAACATCTTCGCCAACGTGGCGAACAAGCGCATGCGCTCGGCCTATGAAGAAAACCAGGGCACCTACACGCGCTGGGCCCGCCGCGCTCCGAACGCCCCGGACTTCAAGAACATCAACATCGTCCAGCTGTCGGGCGCGCCGGAACTGCTGCGCACCAACGAGCACGGCGAGTTCAAGTACGGCACGATGGTCGACGGCGCCACCAGCTACGCGCTGGTCACCTATGGTCGCATGGTCTCGCTCACCCGCCAGGCCATCATCAACGACGACCTGCGCGCCTTCGAGCGACTGGTGACCGCGTTCGGCGCAAGCTCGAGCCGCCTGGAAAACCGCCTGGTGTACAGCCAGCTGACCGCCAACCCTGCGATGGGCGACGGCAAGGCCCTGTTCCACGAAGACCACAAGAACCTCGGCACCGGCGCCGGCTCGGCGCTGCAGCTGGCCGCGCTGAAAGCGGGCCGCACCGCGATGCGCCTGCAGAAGGGCCTGCAGGGCGAAGAACTGAACCTGTCGCCGAACTTCCTGATCGTGCCGGTCTCGCTCGAGCAGGACGCCTACCAGCTCACCAGTGCGAACTACGTGCCGGCCAAGCAGGGCGATATCAACGAATTCCGCAGCGGCGGCCGCACCGCGGTCGAGCCGATCGTCGAGCCGATCCTGGACGGCGCCAGCGACAAGGAATGGTACCTGGCCAGTAACAACAGCCAGATCGACACCGTCGAGTACTGCTACCTGGACGGCGCCGAAGGTCCGGTCATCGAAAGCCAGGCCGGCTTCGAGGTCGACGGCGTCACCTGGAAATGCCGCCTCGACTTCGCCGCCAAGGCGGTCGACCACCGCGGCCTGTACAAGGGCGCCGCTGCGTAAGCGCGCTTCACCGAAACCATCAACCAGGGAAACCATATGCGCAACAAAATTCAGAAGGGCCGCGTCATCACCGTCACCGCCCCATACGGCCTCAGTGGCGGCATGGGCGTGCTGGTCGGCGCGCTGTTCGGCATCGCCGCGGGCGACGCGCTCCAAGGCCAGCCGGTCGAGATCGACCGCGAAGGCGTCTTCGACATCACCGCTGTCACCGCCGACGCGGCCGCCCAGGGCGCCAAGGTCTATTGGGACAACGCCGCCCGCAAGATCACCACGACCGCTGCCGGCAATACGCTGGTCGGCGCCCTGACCGAAGCCAAGGGCGGGGCGGCGAGCGTCGCGCGCGTCTGCCTCGACGGCGTGATCCGCTAAGTCGCCCATGAACTTCGCCGCCATCGAGGCCGTCACCAACGCCGCCATCATGCGGCACCTGGCCAACGCCGAGGTGCGCATCGCTGGCACGGTCGTGCCTGGGATTTTCCAGCGTCCGTCCGTTGTCGTTGGCGGCGGTCCGGGGGCGGCGGACACCAGCCCGACCGTCAAGGTCGCCAGCGCGGGCCTGCCGGCGAACCTGGTGGACGAACTCATCAAGATAAACGGCGTGCCCTACATGGTCGTCCTGCCTGCTCCTGACGGCACCGGCATGACGATCCTGACCGTGGAGTGCGCCCAGTGACGACAGCGTTTTCGGGCATCGTCGCCGCAGTGATGGCCAAGCTGTCGGAAGCCCCGGCCGTGTGCGACGCCATCTACCGCGCGCGTTCGAACGCCATCCCCGAGACACTCGACCGGGCCATCAGCGTGCAGTTCGACCAGTCTCTGCCGAACCGCGGCGTCATGCACGGCGGCCCGATCGACTGGAGCAGCCGGATCACCGTCGATTGCTTCGCGCGCAGCGTAACGGAGACGGGCGACCTGGCCGTCGATCCGCTGCTCGAAGCGGTGTTCGCCCGCTTGGCGGCGGACGCAACGCTCGGCGGCCTCGTGGGCGACCTGGCGATCGCAGGCGTCGAAGCCGACAACACGTCCGAAGGCAAGAAAGCCGGATGGGTGCGCATCACCTACATCGCAGAACACCGAACCAGCAATTCCACCCTGGAGCAAGAATGAAAACGAAAAACGAAGAACAAGTGGTCGCCGACTCGCGGCCGATCCCGCCGCCCCCGAGCGGCGGCAGCTGGACCTTCGACCGTACGAAGTGGGAATGGGTCTCGAACGACCCTGTCGATCAACCAGCACCTGAAGTGAAGGAATAAGCCATGGGCGCAACTACCCGTCGCATCCGCAACACCGTCATCCTGGTCAAGATCGCGACCAACGCCGGCGAGGATGCCGCACCGACCGGCGCCGCCAATGCGGTGCTGATCTCGGAGATGTCGATCACCCCGCTCGAGCTCGAGAAGATCGCCAACCCCACCATGAAGGGCTTCTTCGGTGCAAGCGCCGACCTGATGGGCGCCGCCAGCGTCAAGATCGATATCACCGTGCCACTGGCCGGGTCTGGCGCCGCCGCGACGCCGCCAGCCTGGGGCAAGCTGAACATGGCCTGTGCCATGGCCGAAGGCGCGCTGACCGTGCCGAACCGCGTCGAATACACGCCAGTCTCGACCGGCCTGAAGGATGCCACGATCTATTACTACGACGACGGTGTCCTGCATAAAGCGATCGGCTCGATGGGCAACATGTCCCTGTCGGCGAAGAAAGGCGGCACGCCTTCGCTGAAGTATGAATTCACCGGCGTGGCCGGTGCGATCAGCGCAGAGTCGAACGCGGTTCCCAGTCTGTCGGCATGGAAAAAGCCGGTCGCCATGATCAAGGAAAACGTGGTCGACATGACCTTCGGCGGCGTCTACGCGGCTGGCGCGATCGACGGCGGCACCGTCTACCCAAGCACGGGCCTGGACGTCAACCTCGGCAACAAGGTCGAGTTCCATTCGAACCTGAGCCTGAACGAGGCCGACATCACCGACCGCGAAGTGACCGGTTCGACCGAGCTGCAGCTCACCGCCGCCCAGGAAGTGGCCATGCTGGCGAAAGTGCGTGCTGGCGAAGAGATCAGCGTCGCCCTCAAGATCGGCCTGGTCACTGGCAACAGCATCCTGATCTACGGCCCGTCCGTGCAGCTGTCCAACCCGAAGAAAAACGATGTCCAGGGCATCCGCTACGTCGGCTTTGATCTGAAGTTCATCCCAGTCGCCGGCAACGATGAAATTCGCCTGGTCTGCCTGTAAACGGGAATGGCGCACGCTGCTGCGCCACCTGGTTTGCTACACCCTCCACCTACTTATCGAAATAAAGAACATGCCTAAATACAAACTTGCAGTCGGCAATCTGGTCCGCGTCCCGATGATCTTCGAGATCCAGGACGGCGAAAAGACCAAGCGCTTCAACTTCTCGCTCACCTGCGAGCGCCTGTCCGTGGATGAATTCCAGGCAAGCAACAAGAACAGCGACGGCATCACGACCAACGAAAAGATCCAGGAAACGATGATCCGGATTACCGAAGGCTGGGTCAACCAGACCTTTGTACTCGACGAAACCGGCCAGCCCGCGCCGTGCGACCAGGAAGCCAAGGAAATCATGTTCCAGACGCCCAACGTCCTGGACATCGCAGTGACCTCCTACATGAAGGAAGTGGCCGCCAAAGCAAAAAACTAGTGGAAGCCGCGCGGTTGCTGGCTGGCGGGGAACTGCGGTTCCCATCAGCTGACGATCCGCCGGCCGCCGCGCGCCTCGACGCGGACGCGGCCGGATTCGGCTTCTACGTGGTTGGCGACGATGCGCCGCTCGAGGATGAATTCTTCCTCTGGCCGGAAAACTGCGGGATCTGGAGCTTGTGGCTCTCAGTGCAGACGCAGTGGTTCACCGACAACGGCATCCGCACGCGGCTGGACTACCAGGGGGTCCAGGTCTGCATGGACAGCCGATTGATCAAGAAAAAAGACAAGCCACGATATTTCGAGGCGCTCCAGGCGATGGAATTTGCCGCACTCGATGAGTGGGCCAAACGACGAGATAGGTAACGGCAGACTATGGCATACAGCGGGACCCCTGGAGCAATCATCCGCATCGGCGTCGACGGCGCCGCTGAATCCCGGCGCGAGATCGACACGGTCGCGCGCACGATGAGCAATCTGTCGAACACCGTCCAGAATGCCATGCGCAACCTGGCCGCCTCGGTCGGGATCGGCGCCGGCATCGCCGGGATCGTCCAGATGTCGGACGAGTATGCCAAGTTCACGGCGCAGCTACGCCTGGCAACCCAGTCACAGCGCGAGTATGGCGCCGCCTATGCGGATGTGAAGCGGATCGCCAACGATGCCCAGCAAGGCTTGGCGTCGACGGGTGTGCTCTACGCCCGCATCGCGAACGGCACGCGCGAACTGGGCACCACCCAGAAGCAGGTCGCCGCCATCACCGAAGTCGTCAACATGTCGCTCAAGGTGTCGGGCGCGACCGCCTCCGAAGCGGCGTCGGCGCAGCTGCAGCTGTCCCAGGCCTTCGCCTCGGGAACCCTGCGCGGTGAGGAATTCAACGCTGTCAACGAGGCGGCCCCGCGCCTCATGCTGGCCTTGGCCGATGGCATTGGCGTGCCTGTTGGCGCGCTCAAGAAAATGGCCGAGAACGGGGAGATCACGTCGAAGATCATGGCCGACGTGCTGCCCAAAGCCCTGGCGACCCTGCGCGAGGAAGCAAAGCAGATCCAGACCATCGGCGGCGCCTTCACGGTGCTGAAGAACAACGCCATGGAATTCATTGGCATGGAGGCGAACGCCAGCGGCGCGGTCGCCACCCTGACCGGCGCGATCGGCCTGCTGGCCGACAACCTCGCGCTTATCGCGGGCGCAGTCGCCACCGTCACCACGGCGAAGCTCGCCACCTGGCTGGGCGGCATGATCACCAGCACGTACAGCGCCGTGACGGCGAACCGCGCCCACGCTGCATCGACGCTGGCATCTGCCGTTGCAACGACCGAAGCCGCATCCGTTTCGGCAGCCGCGAAGCTGGCCGAAGCGCAGGCGAACGTGCGCGCGACCGCCTCCGAGATGACGCTGGCGAACGCCCGTGTCGCCGAGCTGCGTGCGTCGGTGCTGGCGGCGGAGGGCGCGGTCGCGCTCGCCATCGCCACCAATGGCCTGATCCCGGCCCAAGCGCGCGCGATCGCGCTTGCCGAGGCCAATACCGTCGCGCTGGCCGCACAGGCTGTTGCCGGCAATGCCGCGACCGTTGCAGCAAATGCCCACACGGTGGCTCTTGGTGCCCAGGCTGCGGCCGCCACCATCGGTGCGCGCGCGATGGGCATCCTGCGCGGCGCCGTCGCGTTCCTGGGCGGCCCGATCGGCGCGATCGTCACCTTGCTGGGTGTCGGCGCGATGGCCTGGCAGGTATGGGGCGATAAAGGCTCCGAGGCGGAGAAGAAGGTCACCAGCACGCTCGCGGAGGAGATTGACGATTACCTGGCGAACCTCCAGAAGCAAATCGACAAGCTGAAGGAACGCAACGAACTGGCCGCCAAGGGCATGACGCCTGCTGCGGCGCCGGCGACGGATGGCGAGAAGAAGCGCGAGCAGATCCTCGCCGAGATCAACCGTATCTCGAAGCAAACCGACCTCGACGTCGTGACCAAGACCGAAATGCTGCGCGTCTGGGGCGGCCGCCTCAATGTGGTCACTCAGGAAATGGCGAACCTTACTGCTGAGCAGCAAAAGAACAAGGACCTGGCGTTTGCGCCCAAATATGCCGAGTGGCTGGGCAAGAACGGGACTGCCGCCGATAAAATCAAATACGAGCTGGAAGAGCTGCGAAAAGAGTATGGCCGCGTAACGCCGGAAATGGAAAAGTTCGTGCGTGCCAAGCATGCCGACAAGGGTGCCGCCGCCACCGTAAAGCAGGAGGCGAGCGCCTACGCCACGCTGATGACGTCGATCCGGGAAAAGATCGCGGCCAACGAGCTCGAGGCGGCCGGCTACTCGAAAATGACCGACGCCCAGAAGATGACGATCCAGCTGGACGCGGCGATCGGCACGGGCAAGAACAAGCTGTCGAAGGACCACATTGAGGCTGCCCGGGCGCAGATCGCCGTCGTCGCCGCGCAGGACGCCGCGCTGGTATCGGCGGCTAACGTCAAGAAAGCCGTGCAGGAACTAAACGATGACCGCAACAGCGCCTACGCCGCGGTGATGGGCGAGGTAACGGCCAACGAGGAGTTGGTCGCCACCTACGGTATGACTAAACTGCAGATCGAGCAGCTGACGCTGGCCCGCCTCGAGGACCGTCTCGCGCAGCGCGCGGCGCTCGAGCTCGACGCCGAAGAGGTCGCCCAGCTGGAGCGGATGATCGCGGCGAAGCGCCGCAACATGACTGCTGTCGGCAAGCTGGACGTGCTCGAGCGCGGGTCCGACGTCACCAAGGCGAAAGAGCTGCTGGACATCATGACGTCGATCGACGAGGTCACCAGGTCGGCAGCTGCCGGCATGGCGGAATCGTTCGGCCGCGTCGGCTCGGCAATCGGCGACATGACCACCGCCTTGAGCGGATACGGCCGTGCGCAGGCGGCGATCGCCGCGCAGCTGGCCGCCGAAAAGAAGGATGCGGCCAACGACCCGGTCAAGATCAAGGCGGCCGAGATCCGGGCCAGCCAGGCCGCAGCCTCGGCCCAGATCCGCCAGTACGGCGACATGGCCAAGGCCGCAAAGGGCTTCTTCAAGGAGAATACCGCCGGCTACAAGGTGATGGAAGGCGCCGAGAAGGCGTTCCGGGCCTATGAAATGGCGATGTCGATCAAGAGCATGGTCGAGAAGTCCGGCTTGCTGACGGCCTTCACCGGCCTGTTCGTCGCTTCGAAAGCGACCCAGACCGCCGCCGAGGGCACATCGACCGCGGCGTCGACGGCGATGGCTGGTACCCAGGCCAGCGCCTGGGGCGTGACGGCCGTGGTCAAGGCGATCGCGTCGATGCCGTTCCCGCTGAATATTGCCGCCGGCGCCGCTACCCTGGCCGCCGTCGTCGCCATCGGCGCCAAGATGATGGGCAGTCTTGGCGGTGGTGGCAAGAGCCTGGCCGAGTCCCATCAGGAGGCCCAAGGTACGGGCTCGGTGCTGGGTAAGCCATCGGCCAAGTCGGAATCAATCGCGCGATCGCTCGAGCTGGCGGCATCGAATTCCAGCATCGAACTGAACTACACCGCTGGCATGCTCCGGTCGCTGCAAAACATCGAATCGTCCCTCGGCGGTCTGGGCAACCTCATGGCGCAGAACGGCCTGACGGGTACCGACTACGGCTCGCTGAACCAGAAAAGCAAATGGGACAACGTCGGCCTGAGCGTTGCCGGGACCATTGGCGGCGGCCTGGCCGGCGCCGCGCTGGGCACCTCGATCGGTATGGGATCGTTCATGTCGGCCGGCGCGGCTCTCGGCGGTCCGATTGGCCTGGTCCTCGGCGGCCTGCTGGGCGCCATTGGTGGGAGCTTCCTGGGCAAGGCGGCGAGCAAAGTCTTCGGGGGCAAGCAAACCGTGGAAGACGTCGGCTTGACGATGGGTTCGGCCCGCCTCGCCGACATCCAGGCCGGTGGCATTAATGCCCAAAGCTACACCGACATCAAGAAGGACGGTGGCTGGTTCCACAGCGACAAGCGCCGCACGGAACTGTCCAGCCTCGGTGAAGAGATGAACCAGCAGTTCGGCCAGGTCATCACCACGATGGCCGACGCCGTCGCGCAGGCTGGCTCACTCCTCGGCCTGGAGAGCGACCAGTTCAACGCGCGCCTGTCCAGCTTCGTGGTCAACGTCGGCAAGATCAGCATCAAGGACATGGACGCCGACGAGATCCAGAAAGAGCTCGAGTCCGTGTTTTCCAAAGTCGGCGACGACATGGCGCGCTGGGGCGTGCAGGGACTGTCGCAATTCCAGAAGGTGGGAGAGGGCTACCTCGAAACCCTGGTGCGGATCTCGGCCAATTACGCGAACCTGGACGGTACCTTGCGCTCGATCGGCATGGAGTTCGGTGCGACCGGTCTGGCCAGCATCGCCGCGCGCGAAAACCTGATCCAGCTAGCCGGCGGCATCGACTCGCTCGCCGGCAAGGCAGCATCGTTCGGCGAGAACTTCCTCACCGAGCAGGAACGTCTGGCGCCGCTGCAGAAGTACGTGACGGACCAGCTGGCCAAGATGAACCTGGGTTACATCGACACCCGGGAGGAATTCAAGAACCACGTGCTGGGCCTGAAGCTGGTCACCGCGGCCGAGCAGCAGCAGTTCGCGCAGCTGATGGATCTGGAGAGCGCGTTCGCCAAAGTGACCGCGCAGGCCAAAGACCTGTCCCGGTCCGCCCAGGACATCGCCGACGAGCGCGCCGACCTGCAAAGCGAATGGGACGAACTGACCATGACGTCGGCGCAGCTGCAGGCCAAGGCGCGCCTGGCTATCGACCCGAGCAACCGCGCGCTGTTCGACCAGATCGCCTTGCAGCGTGACCTGAAGGCCACCACCGAAGCCGCATCCGAAGCGCTCAAGGGCACCGTGGAGCGCCTGGGCGCTACCCAGGCGAGCACCTTGGCATACCGCGATTCGCTGCTGGTGGGCACGCTGTCGACGCTGACCCCGATGGAAAAGTACCTGGAAACCCAGCGGCAGTACACAGAAGCGCTCAGGAAGGCCGAGGCGGACCCGTCGGACTCCGCAGCCGCGTCGGCCGCCCAAAGCGCCGCCACGGCGTTCCTGACGGCCTCCCAGGTCATCAACGCATCGAGCGCAGCCTTCGTCGGCGACAAGTCGAAGGTGATGGGCGACATGGGCCGCCTGGCCGCGATCGCCGGCCAGCAGATGACCGACGCGCAGCGGCAGCTGTCCGCGCTCGACAAGCAGGTGGTCGGCATCGCCCAGTTGAACGACACCGCCGCCGCCATCCAGCAGGCGATCGCCAATCAGTCCGTGGGCGGGCCGGTGGTCGCGCCCCTGTTCGACGTGCAGCGGTATGCGGCCAGTTCGGGCGAGGCGGCTGGCGTGCTGGCGGCCGAGCTCAAGGCGCAGCGCGAGGCCAACGAAAAGATGCAGCGCACCCTGGATTATTTGCTCGAGGAAGCCAAGGGGCGCCGGCGCGATGCGGAGCGGCAGACGGAGGCGATGACCGGCGCAACTGAAGACGCTGGCAAGGGCTTCGAAAAGAGCATGGAAGCCGCGCTGGAAGAGGTCGCCCATATCGTCGCCAACCCAAGCCGTGTCGCGCCACGGTAAGTCGCCGCAGCAACAAATTTCAAAAAAAACCAATCAATTCTAGGGAATTCACGTAATGCCAAAGGTAACGGGAGTAGCGCGCGCATCATCAAATGCACCTTTGTCCGGCGCAACAGTCGAGGTGTACCGTACCTCGACCAGGGCCTACATCGGTAGCGCAGTGGCCGACGCCCAGGGCAATTATTCGGTAACTGTTCCGGATACGACCGCGGACTATTTCGCTCTCGCGTTCAAGGCCGGTCCGCCTTACCTGGCGGGTATGACCCGCCGCGATCTTGCTGGTGCGGCTGACCCAGTCGTGGTGCCGGATGAAGAAGTCCCGGTCGGCGATGGTACGACTGTCAAAAACATGTGGACGGGCGAGCCTCGGGTCGACGGCGTTCTCGTCTCGGCGCGCATGAACACGACCAAGACCGCGAATCAGGCCCGCCTGGTCGTGTCGGAAAGTGCCGACCTGTCGAACCCGGTCAAGGGCTTCGTCGTCGCACCGGACCCTACTTATCGCATCGCCAAATTGTCGATTGCAGGCCTGTCGCCCGACAAGGACTACCACTACGCTGTTGAGATCGACGGCGTTCGCGATACTGTTACCAAAGGGCGATTCCGTACGCTTCCCCCTGTCGGCGTGGCCAAAAGCTTCAGGCTCGCGGTCGGCTGCTGCTCGAACCATACCTCCGGATCTACGGCAGGCTGGCCGGCCTGGCAGGCGATCCGCGAGCTGTCGCCGCGCCCAGCTGCGTTTCTGCACATCGGGGACATCACGTACGCCGACAGCACCTCGACCGATGTGGCTAACCACCTCGGCAAGTATGAGTCAGTTCTGTCGACTGCGAGCGGTGCAGCCACGCGTCATCAGACGATGCGGGAAATTAACACGCTGTACATCTACGACGATCACGATTTTGGCGACAACGACTTGACCGGGCTCGACGCAAGCGGCGTCCCGCTGGCATTCCGTAATCCGTCTGTTGAGGCGTTCCGTCGTCGCGTACCTGTTACGCCGCAGTCGGATGTCATTACCGACCCGGTCGACCATGTGCACGTTTTCGGACGGGTCAAGGTCATCATGAGCGACTTGCGCGCGGATAGGTGGACCGTCAGCACTGGCAATGTGTCCACCCGAAAGATGATGGGCGACGCGCAGAAACAGCGTTTCAAGAACCACATCACGGCAGCTAAGGCGGCTGGCCAGATTGTAATTTGGTGCAGCAGTTCGCCATTTGTCGGCAGTAGCTGGGGGCCGTACCAGGTGGAACAAGCCGAGCTGGCCGACTACATCAAAGCCGCCGGCATGGCGGGCCGAGTATTTGTTTTCTCGGGCGATATGCATGCGGCAGCGTATCACTCGGGCTATGACCTTGCGACTGGCGGCGGTTGCCCTATCCCGGTATTCAATATCGGTGCGATGCACAGCACGTACACGACGAAAGGCGGACCCTACACGTTTGGTCCTGTCGCGCAAACTGCCACGAGCAATTACGCGTACGTGGACATTGCTGATAACGGTGGCGACACCATCGGTGTGCATGTAGTGAGCAAGGCTGCGGCCGACGACAGTGTGCTGATGGATTACGCATTCACCTGCAGCCTGAACGGGCCGGCTGCTGACACGACGGCACCAAAGCTGACCCTGCCGACCGGCACGGCTACGGGCATCACAACCGCAACTACCGGCGTGACTACCGACACGGGCGAAGGCACGCTATACCGTCTGATCTCGACCAGCAGCACCGCCACCGCTGCGCAAGTCAAGGCAGGCGCATCGCAGGCCATTACCTCGGCGGGCGCCAAGTCGTACAACGAAACCGGCCTGTCCTCATCGACGACTTACTACACGCATTTCTTGCACCGCGATGCTAGCGGCAACGAATCGGCGGTTCTGAGTTCGGCCAGCTTCAAGACGCAGGACATTGCTGTCGCCACCAGGCTGCAGGCAACCGGCGGGACGTACACGGAGCCTGCCGGCGCCGACGGCGAATGGGAAATCCTGGTCGATACGGATTTCGTTGTCACTGAAGGCGGCTGGGCCGATGTGTTCATGATCGGTGGCGGTGCTTCCGGCGGTAACGGGGGGACGGGCTGCGGCGGTGGCGCAGCCGCAGGCGGCTGGAAGAAAGAGCGCATTTACATCCCAGCAGGGACGCACCGCGTAACTATCGGGCAGGGCGGCATTGGCGTCGTTGGCGTTCTGCGCGGGAACAATGGCACTGACACGTCACTGGGCAATCTGCTGTCGGTTCTCGGCGGCGGCGCAGGTGGTGGCACTACATCGGGATCATCCGCCAATACGGGCGGATCGGGCGGCGGCGGCGGCGGCGGAAGCGGTCCATATCCGGGCGCAGCAGGAACCGCAGGGCAAGGCAACGCCGGCGGCGCAGGTTTCGGCTCTGGAACCAACGCCGAGCGCGCCGGCGGTGGCGGTGGCGGTGCAGGCGGGCCAGGCGGCGACGCGGCTCTGAGCAAGGGCGGCAACGGCGGCCCTGGCATTGAGGTGTGGGGCAAGCGTTACGGTGGTGGTGGCCCTGGGGCAGTGGGCGGCAGTTCTGCCACCTTGGGCACCTATGTCGATGGGGCAGGTGCTCCTGGCGGCCTAGGCGCTGTGCCTGCTGATGCAACGCCAGGCACGGGCGCCGCTGGCGGCGGGCAGCGTAGCAACACACTACGCTCCGGCAATGGTGCAACCGGCGCAACCCGCGTTCGTCGAGCGACGGCACCGTAATGACCGACATCTACCTCTATGAAATTGAATCAGGTTCGGACATCGTGTTGCGCGACCCTGATGCGACGTCAGCACCTGTTGTGGATAGCACGCCGCCGAGCTTCATCGGCACGCTGACCTACACCGCGACCTCAAGCTCGATCACAGTCAGCTGGGCCGGCACGACCAGTGCCGACAACGTCGGCGTGGCTCGACGCGAGTACAGGCTCGGCGGCAGCGGACCGTACGCGGCCGCCACTGCTGCTGAAGAGACAGCCAAGGCACATACCTTCGCAGGCCTCGATTCGCACTCAACGTACCAGGTCGACGTGCGCTGCGTCGACACGAGCGGAAACGTCTCGGCGCCGCTGACGATCGCCGCGAAGACGGATGCGCCTGCGGCTGGCGGCGGAACGGACAATTACATCCGCGTCAAGCTGGGCACGCGCAAAGGCGAATTGCATCTCAACCTCGCAGTCGTCCATTGGTCTGTTTTCGCCCAGCTGCTGCCGTCGGGATTCAATGCGCCGGTTGCAAAGGGCATCAAGGTGATGACGCCCGGCTCGCCGCTGCTCGAGATCCGTGTACCTGCCGCCACGGTACCGGTAGGCTGGTACATGCTCGCATTGTCCGATCCTGATGGACTGACGACCATCCTGAGCCGCGTCCAGGTGACCGCATGACGACGCTGATTTTTGAATCGTCGTATGCGCCAGACGGCAGCGTGGTGTTCGATAGCCCGGCCATGCCGGACCCGGTCGAGGTCGTGCGCACCGTCAGCGACGCCGACTTCGCCGCCTGGCTGAAAAGCGATGCTGCGATCACGAACATCCTGGTCGAGACCTGGGCGCTCGTCGATGGCGTGCGCATCAGGTTCTGCTGGTCGACTAACGGCTATACCACTGCTGGCACGAGCAACCCGGTGTTCTACGCGCCGCTCATCTCGGCCAGCATCCCGTTCGAGGAGGCTATGTCGCTGACGTCGGCCGCCGAGCTCTCGGCCGGCGACTTCGAGATCGACAACACGAACGGTGTGAACGAGGCCTACGTCAGCTATATCTGGGCCGATGAGATCGTGGCGGTCGTGGGCGACCAGACCTGGGCGCGTGCCGACTACCGCAATATCTTCGTCGGCCATACCGCGGGCCTGGTGCGCAAGGGCAGGGGTAAGTTTGTCTTGCGCATGCGCGACATGACGGAAGGCCTGAACTACCCGCTCAGCGAGCGCACGTTCGGCGGCAATGGCTCGAACGCCAACCTCCTGATCCCCAATACGTTCGGTGAATGCTTCAACCCGGCAGGTGAGTGGAGCGACGCCAACGCGCTCGAGCGGCAGTGGCACGATGGTCCGATCGAAGGCATCCCCGAGACCCGCGCCAACGCGCTGCCGATTACCGAGCAGGTGATCGTCTCCGAGAGCACGGGCAAAGCGAAGCTGACCGCTTTCAACGAGACTTCCAACATCACCGCAACGGTACAGGGCGACAAGTTCGGCGGTGTTTTCCGCAAGACCATCGCGACCCTGGTGCAGCGCTTCATCACCGGGTACGGCAAGTACGCCGATCGTTACAGCTTGGCCAACATCGACGCGATCAATTTCGCCGCCTTCGACGCCGCCAACCAGCAGCCGGTCGGACTGCACGTGCGCGAAAGTCTGAACGTCATCGCCGCGTGCGCCATGCTGGCCAGCAGCGTCGGTGCCCAGCTCGTGCCGACGCTGAACGGCAAGCTACAGCTGATCCAGATCGCGCTGCCGGCGGCCGGGTCCGCGACCGAGATCCGTGCCGAGCACATGGTCGGCGGGACTTTGAAGCACGTCCAGCACATCGATCCGGTGGCGGCGGTCGAGTTGGGATACTGCAAGAACTGGACCCCGCAGCCGGGCCTGTCGAGCAATGTGCCGGCTGAACACCTTGCCTTGTTCGCGAAGGAATGGCCACTGACGGTGCTCCGGACCCGTCCGGACGTGATGCGCGATTCCAAGCTGCCGGGCACTGCCACGATGCGCCCGACGATGCTGCTCCTGCAAGAGGATGCCGAGGCCGAAGCCGACCGCTTGAACGCGCTGTGGGGTCCTGGTCGCGACATCTACGAATTTGAAGGCACCCCGGATCTGCTGCTGCTGGCCATCGGCGCAGGCCTGGTCGTCTACCACGAGCTGGACGGCATGATCGCCGGCGTCCAGGCCCAGATCATCTCCATCAAGCGCAACTGGTGGACGCGCAACGTCACCATCAGGTTCCTGAAATGATCCCATTCATCAATCCCATCGACCGGCTGCTGCAGGCGGCGCCGTCGCGCTATGCCCAGGCGTACGCGCGGCGCCTGAACCTGAGTGCCAGCGATCGCGCTTTCGTGGTCGCGCTCGATGCAACCGTTACCCCGTCGGCGATTGTGTTCATTGCAAGCCGGGTCGGCTTCGAAGGGGGCACGGTCGAGTTCTCGACCGACAACGGCACGCCGCTCACGGTCGACGGCGACGTCGCTACCCTGGTGCCGGCGGCGATGATGGGGCCGACGTGCGAGGTCGTGGCCACCGTCACGTACCAGGGCGAGCCGCACGTCGCCCGGCAGTTCATCACCAAACAACTGGCGTTCGATGCTTCCGTACCGCCGGCGCCCGCTGGCCTGGCCACCGCGGGGACGCTGGCCAGCATCCAGCTGCGCTGGAACCCGACCAATAACGTCAACATCGGCGCCGTCGAAATTTGGCGCGCGCTGACCAACGACCGGAGTGCGGCCGCGGCGATCGGGTCGACCGCGGGCCTGGCGCGCACCTTCGTCGATGGCATCGGCGCCGGCGGCTCGTTCTACTACTGGATTCGCTACGTCTCGAAGGCGAACGTGGTCGGCCCCTTTAATTCCGAGGCCGGGACGCTTGGTACCGCCGGCACGGACGCGGAATACCTGCTTGAGCTGCTGCAAAACGAAATTACGGAATCCCAGCTTCACCAGGATCTCGGCCAGAAAATCAACCTGATTACGGACTCGGCCGCGACCGTTGGCAGCGTCGCCTACCGGGTTGCGCAGGAGGCTGCCGCCCGTGCCGAGGCAGTCGCCGCCGAGGCCGGCGCCCGCGCCCAGGCGTTGGCCGCCGAAGCAGCCGCGCGCAGGAGCGGGATCGAGTCTGAAGCCTTCACGCGAGAGGATGCCGATGGCTTCCTCTCGTCACGGATCGACACGGTCGTTTCGAATGTTAACGGCAATGCTGCGGCGATCGCCTCCGAGCAAACCACCCGGGCCAACGCTGACGGCGCCCTGGGTACACGGATCGATTCCGTCGTCGCGACAGCGTCCGGAAACACCGCGGCCATCCTGGCTGAGCAACGGGCCCGTGCGGATGCTGATGGTGCACTGTCCACGAGGATCGACACGGTTGTTGCATCAGCCGGCGGCGCGAACGCGGCAGTGGTAGAGGAGCGTACGGCCCGTGTCAATGCCGACGGTGCGCTCTCGACCCGGATCGATGCCGTCGTCGCGACGGCCTCAGGGAACGCCGCAGCGATCTTGGCTGAGCAGCGGGCGCGCGCAGATGCCGACGGCGCCATGTCGTCCCGGATCGATTCGATCGTCGCATCCTCTGGCGGTGCGAACGCTGCGGTGGTGGAAGAGCGCAATGCTCGGGTGAGCGCGGACGGCGCGCTGTCAACCCGTATTGATACGGTGGTCGCCGCGGCATCGGGGAACACCGCGGCGATCGCCAGCGAAGCGCAGACCAGGGCCAATGCCGACGGCGCCCTGTCGTCGCGGATCGACACTGTGGTGGCATCGTCCGGACAGAATACGGCCGCCATTCAGAACGAGGCCACCACGCGCGCCAACGAAACAGGATCGCTTGCTCGGCAGATTTCCACTGTGCAGGCGACTGTTTCGGACCCGAGCACCGGGCTGGTTACTAAGTTCGCCGCGGTGCAGGTCCAGGCGCAGGCTGCAGTCGATGCGGTGGGCCAGGTGCAGGCGAAATACAGCGTCCAGGTAGAAGCGGATGGCGTCGTGGGCGGCACCGAGTTGCTCGGTGGCGGCGGCCGCGTCGATTTCGGCGTGCGCGCGAACACCTTCTTCGTCGCGGCGCCGGCCGGGGCTGGCATTCCCAAGCAAGTGCCGTTCGTGGTGCGCACCACCTGGACGGAAATCAACGGCCGGTGGTATCCCCCAGGTGCCTACATGGACAGCGCCTTCATTTACAACCTCAGCGGTGACCGGATCGACGTGAGGTCGATCGAGGCCAACAGGATGAACGTAGCCCAGCTCTCTGCAATCAGCGCGGACTTAGGCACCTGCACGGCGGCCCGGATTCAGTCCGCTGCTTCGGGCCAGCGCGTGGTCACTACCCAACTTGGCACGGTCATGTTCGACCAGTTTAACAACCGGAGAGTTCTTCTGGGAGACGACTCGCTATGGGGATAGGACTGATCACCTGGAAGGCTGACGGTACGCCGGTGGCGGCGGCCCAGGGCGCCGGCGGCGTTTTCGTTGAGATGCTTTCGGCCAGCCCAGGCCAGGGGAGCTTCACGAAATATTATTCGAACGCGATCGGTATGGTCCTCCGCGTCTACCAGGTGCAAGCCGGCGCATTCACCTGGACGACCGGCGTCGACGGATGGGGTGTCCCCTACATCACGTTGAACCAGTTGGAGGTTAAGAATGTGAGTGGCCCCGCAACCCTTATGGTGTTTGCCGAATGACGAACGTTTTCCAAATCCGCAATGACGCGAATAGGGTGGTGGTGGATGGTACCCACATGGTGCCCCAGTTCATCGGCAAGATCGTTACCAGGGACGATAACATCCGTTCGCAACAGGGAGCCGAACAGGGCTTTCAGTCGCGAAGTTACTCCGGTCTCGCCCCCGACTTCGGCGGCCGGAATGTCGTTATCTTCTGGACCCTTCCGGCTGACGTCTGGTGGTATATCCCGTCTCCGTTTATGAACGCCGGCGCGAGCGGCACTCCAAACGCGGGTATGTTCGCGCTTTGCCCGCCCGGGGCATTTATCAACGGCGTCCCCGAAGGCTATGTTTTTGCCTTGGGCCACGTCAATCACTCCGGGGTCAATCCGGCCCTGCGCACTTGGGACCCTGCCAGCGGCAAGCTGCTGTTCGATAGCGGGGCTCTTCACCTGGCAATCGAAGGCATCGGGTCGAACGTTTCATATCCGTACGGTTGGGATCGCAATGTTGGCTTGGGAATCGGCGGCAAGCGGGCATTCCTGGTACCGCATGTGACGCGGCACGCCGAACAGTTCGACGGATATTTGAACCAGCCGAACGAAATGGCGACAGCGCAGTCTTGGCTTGGAGTGATCAAGTATTCGGGGGGCGCCATTTTCACTCGCATGCTGCTGGCCTACAACATGGAAGTGAATGCTTCTAACCCAAGGTCACGCGGTGGCTACGACGAAGACCAGACTTTCGGAAATACAGACGGGCTATTGCTGCCCATGATTAACGCCTCACTTTACGACTGACACCATGATCCATAAAGAACTCATCGCCCAGGTCGGCGCCACGACCCTCGTCCATGTGGTCACTCAACTGAGCATCCAGGCCCAGGGCGATCAAGCCAGGGCTGAGGTCCGAAGCTATGCCAGTGAACAGTCGTTTATCAGCGGACATGGCAACCTGGACAACACGAACATCATCGTCCCGCTGCAGGGGCTCGCCGGCCCGATCATCGACCACGTCGAGGCCTGGCTGGTCAGTGCAGCCGAGAGCAAGTTCGCCGGCGGAACCGTCGTCCCTCATGGCCCGATCGGGCTCGCCGCGAGCAAGGCCCGCAAGATCGCGGTGCTCAATTCGTGCTGCAGCCTGGCCATCATGAACGGCTTCCGGTCGGACGCCCTGGGTGAGCCTTACTACTACCCAGCAAAAAAGCAGGACCAAGACAATCTGCTCGCCTCGGTGACCGACTCCCTGATGCCGAATTTGCCCGGGAACTGGACGACGCCGCTGTGGTGCATGGACGTCGACGATGTCTGGGCGCGGCGCCCGCACACCGCGGCCCAGACCCAGCAGATCGGGCGCGACGCTGCGGCGGCCAGGCAGGAGGCGCTGACCAAGAACGAGCAGCTGCGAGAGCAGGTCGACGCGGCAACCGCCGAACAACTCGACGCGATTGTGTGGTGACCCGATGCCTAACCTGATCATCATGAATAAAAACGTCGCGTCCCGGGCGTCCCTGTCGGCGTCCCCAGTCGCACCCGGGATGTCGGCGGCCGCGATGCTGAACGATACGAAGTCGAACGTTTGCCGCGCGACCGGTACCAGCATCGAAATCGTCATGACCTGGGACGTCGCCGAGCGCATCGGTGGAGTGCACTTCCCCTGGTGTAACGGCTCGCCGGCGACGACGATCGAAGTGTTCGGCTACTCCGACAAGACGGGCGTCACCAAGGTGCTCGACACGGGCGTGCAGCTTGCCTGCCCAGCCCGGCCACGCGAACTCCTCCCGCCCTGGACGCCCGTCAGCGCGGCCAGTGCGTATGCCTGGGGCGGTGGTGCACACGCCTTCGCCTGGTTCAACAACACCAGCGTCAGGCGCTTGGTCATCCGGCTCAAGGACCCGGGCAGCCTGCAGGGCTACCTCGAGCTGTCGCGGATCTTCGTGGGCGAAGCTTTCTCCCCTGACGAAAACGCGTCATACGACCCGGCACGGACGCCGGTCAGCACCGGGACCTCGTACTACACGGATGCAGGGGATCGGCGCTCGGTGAAGGGCACCAAGCGATGGAAGCTGTCAATCAACTTGGACACCATGACCGAGCGCGATCGCTCGTTCATCTGCGACATGCAGGTGGCCAACGACATCGACGGGCCAAGCATCATCGACCTGTACCCGGGCGATCCGTCGGCCGAGCGATCGCGCGCTCACCGGATGTACGGCGCCCTGGTGCAAACTTCTGCAATGCGCCGACCGAACTTCGCGCAGCACGCTACCACTTTGGAGTGGGAGAGCATGTAGGACACACGCTCGAATCATTGTCTCAATTTTCCGAGAATTGAGACAATGCAATTGTTAACGTGGGGCCATTCTTTCATCGAATGCGCCTAAAGTCCCAGTGGCCACGCAGCGCATTCACTCCAACAAAGTGCAACGCGTACAAGGCCTCCAATGAGCAAAATAAACGCCCCCGGGCTGACCAGCTATGCCGGTGGTTTAGTGTCAATCGGGGCGTCGCTGACCCTGGCCCAGTGGGGCATCATCGCCGGCATCGTCACCGCGCTGCTGACCTTCGCGCTGAATGCCATTTACACCTACCGCAAGGACGCGCGCGAACAGCGTCAGGCGGACCTCGAGGAGCGTGAGCGCAAAGCGCGTCTTGCCGCTCTGGGAGTACCGCTGTGAAGCTCGAACAGCTCATTACCATTGGCCACGTCCGCCCCGGCACGGCGGCACTCTTCATCGATCACCTGAACAATGCGATGACGCGCTTCAGCATCACCACGCCAAAACGCCAGGCCGCTTTCGTCAGCCAGCTGCTGCATGAATCGCAGGGCCTGACCCGGATGATCGAGAACCTGAACTATCGGCCCGAGGCGCTGATGACGGTGTCCGGCTTCAAAGGCCGCTTTACCCGGGCCCAGGCCGACAAGCTCGGGTACATCCCGGGCGAGCAGAAAGCCGACCAGGAGATGATCGCCAACATTGCTTACGGCAGCCGGCTCGGCAATGGCCCGATCCATTCGGGTGACGGCTGGCGGTACCGCGGCCGCGGCCCGATCCAGCTGACCGGCAAAGACAACTACCGCCGCTGCGGCATCGCGATCGGTTACGACCTAGTGACGTCGCCGGACCTGCTGTCGCGGCCGGACGTCGGCTGCCTGGCCGCCGCCTGGTTCTGGCACGAGGGTAACCGTACAGGGACCAGCCTCAACCTTCTCGCCGACGCCGGCAAGATCATCGCGCTCTCGCGCGTTGTGAACGGCGGCGACATTGGCCTAGCCGAGCGGTGCAGTATCACCGACCGATTCATGGAGGCGTTGGCATGAGCAGGTTTCTGACCCGCTGCGCGCTCGAGGCAGCAACCGACCAGGACGACGGCCGCTGGATCCTGTGCAAGCCGCTGGTCTACGAATCGGACGCGGCCAAGCAGACGATCACCGTGCCAGCTGGCTTCCAGACCGACCTCGCATCGGTACCGCGGCTGCCGGTCGTGTACCTGCTGACCGGTGATACCGCGCGCTCGGCCGCCGTCGTGCACGACTGGCTGTACAGCTCGCGCCTGGTGTCGCGCAAGATCGCTGATGAGGTGTTGCGGGAGGCGTCAGAAGTGAGCGGCGTGCCGGCCTGGCGCCGCTGGCTGATGTGGGCTGGCGTGCGCGTGGGCGGCTCGTCGCACTACGCGCCCGCACCGGCCCAGGTAGAGCCTGGAAGCGAATGGTGATCTGATGGAATTCCACCTGGCCACTTCGCACGGCGATCTGCACCTGTTCAGCACCCAAGATGGACGGAGCGTGCAATTCCCGGCTGCTATACTGGATGCCCATCCAGTAAAAGCCGTGTATGAGATTCAAGGAACCGCTGCCCAAGGTAACCCTGCAGGAGATCCAGGACCGCAATCCTGACTCGCCCGATGTGCGTGCGCTCCTGTGGGAGATCGCGCGCCTTCGATCGCTCGTGCTGTATGCCGACCAGCTGCAGCGCATGCTGACGACGCTGCCTGGGCCGCAGGGTGAGGTACTCGATACGCTGCGTGAACGGCTCAAGGATGAGCCATGCGTAACGGAGTTCCCGCGGCTGCCACCCAATGCTTAGCTCCTGTCCTCGCCGTCATCGAGGTCGACGAACTTAATCTGGTCGATCCTTGCGATCACCTCGGCCAGCGACTGGTTCACTGCCTCGAAGAAGGCGCGGTGCCTTTCATTGACTAGCACTTGGCCGGGCCAGTCGGGTTCCCGATACACCCTGATCGTTTCGTCGAACAGTTCACTGAGCGGTGATTCTATGACCAGCACGCGCTCTTGATCGTCGCCAGCCCCCGCGATCATCTGCGGCAAGACCGTCTTCGGGGTCGAACTCGATACTCGGCTGCTTCTGCTTCTTGATCAACACTGGATCTTCATGTTTACACCGACGAGCCGCTACCGCTGCAACGCGTAAGTGGGCTCGTATGGTAGCAAAATCTGCTCTACAAAACGAAACAGGCCCGCATGGATAGCGGCTTTCGGGAGGTCGAAATCTTCTATTTTGTGGAGCGGATTTGTGGTGCAACCCGCATGGATGAGCCATTTTTAGATACGGGTTCCCAAGCTGATGATCTTACTGCTATAAAGCGACACATCAAAGCTTTTGCTTACAATACTAAGTCTGGCCTGTGGTAATAAATTTATAATCTTTAAGAATTGATGGGCTTAAATTATTTAATTGCCGCTACGATAGAGTTAACACGTTGAGCATGATTAGGATGCGTTACATGCGGGTAGTTCCCGATCCCGCTTTGAACCATTTCAAACAAGGGAAGCGAGGATGGGCATGCCCGTGCAAGTGCTTTTAAGTCCAGATGCTCAGCAATGCCTTTGTTGTGGAACGTGTTTGTATAACGCGGCTTGCTATCTGACCGCCTGCAAAGTCGTTCTAGGAGTTCTTTTGGGTCAGGTTCGGCTTCGGGATTGGCGAACCTTTTGGTGATTCTTACTGAGCTAATCACACGAGTTACGGCACTTGGATCAGCTAATAGCCAAGCCTCGATCTCTTGCACAGGGACCAAAGCACAATACGATGCAACCACGCCGGATTTTTTGATAATCTTACTGACAATCTCTTGGTATCGAATTTGAGGAGACTCTTTATCAGAGTCATAGCAAATTACAAAGCGTGTGCAGCCCAGAGACTTCAAAACCTTTATGTCTTTATGTGCGTTCTTGAGCAAGTCGCCACATCCCCCATAGGGCTTATCTCGGATTTTTAGATTTGCAATTCCTGAGATACGGCGAATCAAAACTTTCAGCATTTCGATATCTGTTTCATCTTCACCTAAAACTCCGTACATCAGTCGTCCCCAATCATGCCAACGAAATCTGAAAGCGATCCTTCTTCGCGCAAATACGACTCTGCAATGCAGAGTTCTTCCTGGCTAAGGGCGCGTGCCATTGTCGCGCCGTCTTTCTTTGAAATGAAGTAGATTTCCTCAGGTTGTGCCCGGTTCAGGATAGTTGTTGAGTGGCTAGCTATCACGAACTGTGAGTGCTCTGCGTATGATCTAAATAGCGGAACGAGTTTATCCACAAGTCCAATGTGCACTCCATCTTCAGGTTGCTCGAGCAATGCGACCGATGCTTTATCATAAAGCATAGCGACCACCAAAAACAGAAGGCGCTTTGTTCCAAATGATAAATCGTTGACCGAAAACTGGTACATTCCAGTTGAGGTCGGCTGCGAAAAAGTGATGAAGTAGAATGAATTGTCTTTCGATGTGCCAGACGAATCAGCGCTACCACCCATCGGATATTCAGCAATATGAATGTCTTCAATTAGTCCTAGGCCGTTTGAGCCCATCAAATGCACCAACTCAGAAAATTTTTCAGGCCGGTTAAGTTTTAGGTCTACAATTTTATATAATACCGACGAGAGCGAATCCGGCTCGTTCGACTTCTCACTAAGCCACTTTAAATAGTTTCTCCCGAGGACAAAAACTTCGTCAATAGTTTCATCGAAATTGTGTAAGGGGTAATACTGAATCGAAGAAAAAAATCCTAACAGGGAACTTGCAATCTTCCTAAAGTAGCTATCCTCCGGAAATAATGCATTGATCGCAAGAATGCAGGGCACGGTTCTTGATATTTCAACTACGAGCTCTTCTCCAGCTTTAGGACCATGGAGCTTCAAGGACTCGCCGGTCCTGTGGATAATGAGTTTATTGCTTTTCCCAGTACATAGGTACACCCGCTCATCGATAGATGTGGTACTTTCAGGCAGCGTCCGGTCCCGCACAGTGTATTTCGTTATTTTGCTTACTTCATATCGGTATGAAGTGCCTTCGATAGAAAATGTTATCCCTACACTTCCGTCTTCCAGGCTTTTAGCCTGCCGCGCTTGAGACGAGGGTGTCTCTAGGCCGTGACAAGCAAATTTACAAGCCCACTCAATCGCTTTTAAAATGTTTGTCTTACCGGCGCCATTACGACCGATAAGCACAAGTACATCACGAATGTTGGCTAAGTGAACATTTCGGCAAGAACGAAATTGCCTAATGCTGATATCTGAAAGCATGGATTTTCTTATAGTCAAGGTTGCGGACTTCGTCACCAAATACCATGTCATTGATGAAATGGCAACGCGTATTGCTTAATAGTGTACGCTATTAGGCTTGCAGAGAGAGCTGGCTGCAGAAAAAAGTCTGATCTAACACAATCGACCAACTTGTCTCCGCGTAGCATTTGGCGTAACTTTCCGGGCTTCTAGACTCCTCTAGTAGGAGAACACGCTGAGCCATCATCGGGGTGACTTTTTCGGACGTTGCGCGGGCCGCGGCGGCGTTGATTTCGGTGGGGACGGTGGTCATGTGGGTTGTATTCGGGAAGGCAGGAACGGATCGCCGTACCAGGACCGCCATTCTACAACCTTCGGCTGCTCAGCTGCGCAGCAGCTTCATGATGGTCTCGATCCGGTAGGGCTTGGTGGTGAACAGGTAGCTGCGCTCGCGGTCGGCCAGCATGCCCGGCACCGTGAAGCCCGAGGTCAGGACGATCTTGATGCGGGGGAAGAACTCGCTGACGGCGTCGGCCAGCTGCAGGCCGTTCATGCCAGGCATCATGATGTCGGAAAAGACGGCGTCGATATCGCTGTCCCCTTCCAGGATGCGCAGCGCTTCCATGGCCGAGTTGGCGACCACGACGTCGAGGCCGCGGCTGGTGAGCAGCGCGTCGGCCAGGTCGGCCAGGTCGGCTTCGTCGTCGACGACCAGCACCTTGCGCACCAGGCCCGCGCCGGCGCCGGCATCTTTTTCATCGGCCCGCGCACCCATGGCCCCGGGTGGGACGGCGTTCGACAACCAGCGGACATGCGGCGTACCGTGCACGGCGACTCCATGATGTATCAACAGAATAACGATTATAGACCAGCGGGCGTGCCGTTCCGACACGTTTTGCTGCCGCATGGTCATGCCTGATGGCAGCTCGGCAAAATAAAGGGGGCATGCGCCCTTGATATCGGCAAAACAGCCATAAACCCATGTATATGGCTACCCAACGCAAAACCATCCTCGTCATCCACCCTTCGGCGCACGACCCGGCCGACATCCGCCGCCTGCTCGGCGCCATGGGCCACATCGCCGTTAGCGCGGCCGGCCGGCGCGCGGCGCTCAAGGCGCTTTGCACGGTGCGCTTCGACGTCATTCTCACGAGTATCGGCACGGTACAGCCGGGGGGCGAGCGCAGTTTCGTACAGGAGTTGCGCGCGGTCGCACCCGGGAGCGCCGTGGTCGGCTTCAACGAACAGGCGCCCGAGGCCGCCAACGAGGCCTGGATGGGCGAATGCGACGCCACCATCCGGGCGCCGCTGTCGTCCTCGAAGCTGCAGTGGGCGCTCGACTTCGAACTGCGCTATTTCGGGAGCTGAGCCGGTAGCCGGAGCGAGCGCGGGGCCGATTTCAGTAGCAAGCGCCAGAAAAAGATATAAATTTTTTCACATTCCAGCCAAAATACATAACGGATAGTCTAAACTTGGCATTTCATCTATCGCTCTGAAAACATGTCCGAATCCGCCGACGCGCCCAGCATGCCCATGTCAGCCGGCACTGTCCGCAGTACGCTCGCGTTTCCCGTGGTCGGCATCGGCGCTTCGGCCGGCGGCCTGCCGGCCCTGTTGCAGCTGTTCGAGAACATGCCGGCCGTGCACGAAATGGCCTTCGTTGTCGTCCTGCACCTGTCGCCCAAGCACCCCAGTTCCGCTGCGGCGATCCTGCAGCGCGCCACGCGCATGCCCGTCATCCAGGTCAATTCGCGTGTGCAGATCGAATCCGGCCATGTGTACGTGATCGCGCCCAACCAGCAGATGGCGATGCGGGACGGCTTGCTGCTGGTCGACGAGCTCGAACGTCCGCGCGGCCGCCACATCGCGATCGACATGTTCTTCCGAACCCTGGCCGAAACCCACCGCGAACGCGCGATCGCGATCGTGTTGTCGGGCACCGGGGCCGATGGGGCCGTCGGCCTGGCGCGGGTCAAGGAGCAGGGCGGCGTCACCCTGGTGCAATTGCCGGAGGATGCCGAGCACGACGGCATGCCGGCGGCCGCGATCCTGACCGGCGCGGTCGATTTCGTGTTGCCCGTGGTCGAGATGCCGCAAAAGCTGATGGAGCTGTGGAACAATGCACGGGCCATCGAGTTGCCGCCGGCGGGCGACGGCGAGCAGCCGGTCGCCCATGTGAGCGAGCCGGTCGATACCGTGGCCGCCGAAAGTGCGCTGCAGGAAATCATCGGCATGCTCCTGAACCACTCCGGCCACGATTTCCGCCATTACAAGCGCGCGACCGTCCTGCGCCGCATCGAACGGCGCCTGCAGGTGTGCGGAGTCCGCACCCTGCCCGAATACCGCGACGTGCTCGCCTCCAACAGCGCCGAGTACAAGTCGCTGCTGGCCGACATGCTGATCGGGGTGACCAATTTCTTCCGCGACCGCGAAGCCTTCGAGTCGCTCGAACGCGAGATCCTTCCCGACCTGTTCAAGGACAAGGGGCCGACCGACGAGGTGCGGGCCTGGGTGGCGGCCTGCGCCACCGGCGAGGAAGCGTATTCGATGGCCATGCTGCTGGCCGACCAGGCGGCGCTGTCGGAACATCCCCCTGTTTTCCAGGTGTTTGCCTCGGACATCGACGAGCGCGCCATTACCACTGCGCGCGCGGGCAATTACCCGGCATCGATCATCACCGACGTGACGCCCTCGCGCCTGCGCCAGTATTTCACCAAGGAAGACGACCGCTACCGGATCCGCAAGACGCTGCGCGACCGGGTCCTGTTCGCAGCCCACAACCTGCTGCGCGATCCGCCGTTCTCGCGCCTCGACCTGATTTCGTGCCGCAACCTGCTGATCTACCTGAACCGCGAGGTGCAGATCCGCGTGCTGCAGACTTTCCACTTCGCGCTGAAACCGGGCGGCTACCTGTTCCTGGGGAGCTCGGAGTCGGCCGAGTCGGTCGCGGAATTCTTCATCCCGGTCGACAAGAAGAACCGCATCTACCGCGCCCGCGGCGGCACCCGTACCCTGCAGTACCAGCCCCACCATGGGGCGGCGGCCACCACGCGCCTGGTCGACCCGATGCGCGTGAAGTTGCCGGGCAAGCGCCGCTTTTCGTATACCGAGCTGCACCAGCGCGCGCTGGCCCAGTTCGCACCGCCTTCGGCCGTCATCGACAGCGAGGGCAATATCGTGCACATGTCGGAAGAGGTCGGCCGTTACCTGCGCATGGGCGGCGGCGAGCCGTCGCGCAACCTGCTGGCCCTGGTGCTGCCGGAGTTGCGGCTCGAATTGCGCTCGGGGATCTACCAGGCGACACAGAACGCGGTCAGCGTCGAGTGCCGCCCGATCGAGTTGCCGGACAGGAAGGAGCTCGGCACCGTCGCCATGACGGTGCGCCCGTTCCGCGACGAAGAGGCCGAAACCGACTTCCTGCTGGTGCTGTTCAAGCATGTCGAGCAGACGGCCGACCAGGCGGCGGGGCTGCTGCCGAACGGCAGCCAGGACGTGGTGCTGTCCCAGCTCGAGGCCGAACTGCAGCGCAAGCGCATCCAGCTGCAGGAAACGATCGAGAGCGCGGAAGTCTCCACCGAAGAGCTGCGCGCCTCGAACGAGGAGCTGCAAGCCATCAACGAAGAGTTGCGCTCGGCCACCGAAGAGCTGGAAACCAGCAAGGAAGAGCTGCAGTCGGTGAACGAGGAACTCGTCACCGTCAACTACGAGCTGAAGGTGAAGGTCGAGGAGACCGGCAAGGCCAACGACGACCTGAACAACCTGATCGCCTCGACCGACATCGCGACGATTTTCGTGGACAGCGGTTTGCGCATCAAGCGCTTCACGCCGCGCGCGGCCGAGCTGTTCTCGATCATCGGGTCCGACATCGGCCGTTCGCTGCTCGACCTGACCCACCGCCTCGATTACGACCAGTTGGCCGAGGACGTCAATACCAGCTTCGACACGCTGCGCCTGGTCGAGCGCGAAGTGCGCAGCATCGAGGGCCGCCATTACATCGTGCGCATGCTGCCCTACCGCACCAACGAGGACCGCATCGAAGGCGCGGTGATGACCTTCTTCGACATTACCGCCCGGCGCGAAGCCGAGGAAAAGGCGCGCACCAGCGAGGCGCGCATGCGCATGGTGGCCGAAAGCGCCGCCGACTACGCCATCATCACGATGGACGAAGAAGGCCGCGTCACCAGCTGGAACAGCGGCGCGGCCCACCTGTTCGGCTGGACGCTGGAGGAAATGGAAGGCCACCACACGACGCGCCTGTTCGTGCCCGAGGACGTGGCCGCCGGCGTGCCGGCCGGGGAACTCGCGCGTGCGCGCGGCGACGGGCGCGCCGAGGACGAACGCTGGCACTTGCGCAAGGATGGCAGCCGCTTCTTCTGCAGCGGCGTCACGACCCCGCTGCGCAATGGCGGCTTCCACGGCTACGTGAAGATTGCGCGCGACGTCACCGAGCGCGAATTCAACGACGAGCACCCCACCACCGGGCGCCTGGAACGCGAGCGGGCGGCGCGCCAGGAAGCGCAGAACGCGGCGGCAATGAAGGACGAGTTCCTGTCGGTGATGTCGCATGAACTGCGCCATCCGCTGAACATGATCAACATTAACGTCGAGCTGCTCTCGCGCATGCCGGAAATCCGCAAGTCGGCGCCGTTCATGCGCGCCGCCGCCATCATCCGCAACGCGGTGCTCAGCCAGGCCAAGATCATCGACGACCTGATGGACATGTCGCGCATACGTACCGGCAAGCTGTCGCTGGCGATGGCGCCGGTGGCGCTGGGGCCGATGCTGCAGGGGATCGTCGACGTCCAGCGTGCCGACCCGGCCGCGCGCGAGATCCAAATCGAACTCGTCAACCAGGCCGAGGGACTGTACGTGCAGGCCGACCTGGTGCGCATCGAACAGGTGCTCATGAACCTGCTGAGCAATGCGGTCAAGTTCACCCCGGGGGGCGGGCGTATCGAAGTACGGCTCGAACGCGATGCCGACCTGGCACGCGTCGACGTGGCCGACACCGGCCAGGGCATCGCGCCGAGCTTCCTGCCGCACGTATTCGACATGTACGGCCAGAGCGTCTCCGTGACCACGCGTTCGACAGGCGGCCTGGGCATCGGCCTGGCGCTGGTGCGCGAGATTGTCACGCTCCACGGAGGGCGTGTGGAAGCCTTCTCGGAAGGCGTCGGCAAGGGCGCCCGCTTCAGCTTCTGGCTGCCGCTGCTCCACGGCGGCGCCGCCCTGTCGGCGGGCGGCGGGGGCAATGCCGAAGACTGCATGGCGGGCCTGCGCGTGCTGGTGGTCGATGACATGGAGGAGATGCTGACCGCGTTCCAGTCGCTGCTCGAGGTGAGCGGGGCGATCGTTTTCGGCGCCACCAGTGCCGAGCAAGGGCTCGCTTTCCTGGAGCGCGAGCAGGTCGACCTGCTGATTTCGGATATCTCGATGCCCGGGATGGACGGTTATGCGTTCATCGAGCGCATCCGCGCCAATCCGAAGCTGGCCGCCTTGCCGGCGATCGCGGTCAGCGGCGTACGGCGCGACAACGATGTCGCACGGACGCGCGGCGCGGGTTTCTCGGCCCATCTCGGCAAGCCGGTATCGATCGACCGCCTGCATGCGATCGTGGCCGAGCTGCTGCCGCGGCGGCCGGCGCCGGACGCATCCTGACCGGGATATGTCCCATCAACGCGACACGATCAGCTTGACGCCGAGCGCGACGAACACGGTCCCGGCCAGGCGGTCCAGCCATTTGCCGGCGCCGGGCTTGCGCTCGAGCCAGGCGCCCACGGCGCCGGCAAAATAGCCGAGCAGCCCGAACAGCACCGCTGCCTGCAGCGTGAAGGTCAGGCCCAGCGCCAGCATCTGGCCCGGCACGTTGCCGTTGGCCGCGATCACGAACTGCGGCAGCAGGGAGAGAAAGAACAGCACCACTTTCGGGTTGATGGCGTTCGCCAACAAGCCCTTCATGAACAGGCTGCGCAGCGACTGCGTGCCTGTGTCCTTGCTCGCTGCCTGGCCGCCCTGGCTGCGCAGCGCCCCGATCCCCAGGTAGACCAGGTACAGCCCGCCGCCGATGCGCAGCAGCGTAAACGCGGTGGGCGAGGCGGCAATGATCGCGCTGACGCCGATCACGGCCAGGAAGGTATGGCTCAGGCAGCCGAGCGCGCAGCCCAGGCCGAAGACCATGCCTTGTTTGCGGCCCTTCGACATGCCCAGGCCGAGGACCATCAGGTTGTCGGGGCCGGGGGAGGCGGTGAGGAGGAGGGCGGCGAGCAGGAAGCCGAAGAATTGTTCGGGTGCGAGCATGGGAGTGAGGTTGGTTGGGCGGTTAAGCGGAGGGACGTAAGGTGGGCGGCTTCGCCGCCCACGCGTTCAGCCAGTGCGAGATCAGCCAGACCAGCACATTATGCGTTAGTTGAACGCGTGGGCGGGAGACCCGCCCACCTTACGTCGCAGAGGCAAACGTTACGATATGCAGAGGCGTCAGTTTGCTTCCGCGACGCGTTTCGCAATATGCGCCAGCGCCTCATCGACCTGGTCGATCAGGATCAGGCACAAATCCCCCTCGCTCAGCCTGGCCAGCGCGCGGTCGATCGCAATGAACTCGCCATTGATCTCCTCGACGTGGCTGGTCCGGGTGGCGCCAGTCAGGCCCTGGCGCAGCAGGGCGACGACTTCGCCATCCGGCCGGCCGCGCTGGCACTGGTCCTGGTACAGCAGCACGTCGTCGAAGGCCTGGCCGAGGATTTCGGTTTGCTGGGTGATGTCCTGGTCGCGCCGGTCGCCGGCGCCGCTGATGACAACAAGGCGGCGCTTGGCCGGCATGTTCTCGACCGCCGACACCAGCGCCGCGATCGCGTCCGGGTTGTGGCCGTAGTCGGCGATCAGGGTCGCGCCACGGTAGTCGAAGACGTTGAAGCGGCCCGGCGCATTGTCGCTCTCGCCCACAAACGTTTTCAGGCCAAGGCGGATCTTGTCCCAGTCCAGCCCGACCGCCCAGGCGGCGGCCACCGAGGCCATCACGTTCTCGACCTGGAAGCCGATGACGCCGCCGCGGGTGATCGGCACCTCCTTGAGGTCGATCTTCGTCTCGTTCCGGCCCTGGGCGCAGACCAGCTGCGCATCTTCCACGTAGACGACGCGCCGGCCCTGGGCGCGGTGCATCGCCATCAACGGGTGGCCGCCATCCTGGGCGAAGAAGGTGACGTCGCCGCGGGTGTGTTCCGCCATCTCGGCCACCACCGGATCGGCCGCATTCAGCACGGCCATGCCGCCGGCCTTGACGTTCTGGACGATCACGCGTTTCAGCACGGCGAGATCTTCCAGCGTGGTGATGTAGTTCAGGCCGAGGTGGTCGCCAGCGCCGATGTTGGTCACCACCGCCACTTCGCAGCGGTCGAAGGCGAGGCCTTCGCGCAGCAGGCCGCCGCGCGCGGTTTCGAACACGGCGGCGTCGACGTCGGGGTGCAGCAGCACGTTGCGCGCGCTGCGCGGGCCGCTGCAGTCGCCGCTGTCGATGCGGCGCCCTTCGATGTAGACGCCGTCGGTGTTGGTCATGCCGGTGCGCAGGCCGGAGGCGCCCAGCAGGTGCGCGATCAGGCGCACCGTCGTCGTTTTACCATTCGTGCCGGTAACGGCGACGACCGGGATGCGGCCATCGTCGCCATCCTTGAACAGCGTGTCCATGATGGCGCCGCCGACGTCGCGGCCCTTGCCGAACGAGGGCGACAGGTGCATGCGCAGGCCCGGCGCGGCATTGACTTCGACGATGCCGCCGCCTTGTTCTTCGATGGGCTTGAGCACGCTGTCGCAGACCAGGTCGACGCCGCAGATGTCCAGGCCCACCATGTGCGCGGCGGCGATCGCGCGCTCGGCCACTTCCGGATGGACGTCGTCGGTGACGTCGGTGGCGCTGCCGCCGGTCGACAGGTTGGCGTTGTTGCGCAAGACCACGCGCTGGCCCTTGGCCGGCACCGTGTCGGCGTTCATGCCCTGCTTGGCCAGGCTGCCGAGCGCGATGTCGTCGAAGCGGATCTTGGTCAGCGAGGTGGAATGCCCGTTGCCGCGGCGCGGATCGAGGTTGACCTGGTCGACCAGCTGGCGCACCGTGTGCACGCCGTCGCCGACCACGATCGGCGGATCGCGCCGCGCGGCGGCGACCAGCTTGTCGCCGATGACGAGCAGGCGGTAGTCGTGGCCCGGCAGGTAGCGCTCGACCAGGATGTCGTCGCGGAAGCCCGACGCCGAGTGGAAGGCAGCCGTGATCTGTTCTTTGGTCGTGATGTTGACCGTGACGCCCTTGCCCTGGTTGCCATCCTTTGGCTTGACCACGACCGGCAGGCCGATCTCCTGGGCGGCGGCCCAGGCGTCATCCGGATCGACCACCGTGCGGCCGAGCGGGACCGGCACGCCGGCGGCGTCGAGCAGGCGCTTGGTCAGCTCCTTGTCCTGGGCGATGGTTTCGGCGATCGCGCCGGTGGCGTCGATCTCGGCGGCCTGGATGCGGCGCTGCTTGCTGCCCCAGCCGAACATCACCAGGCTGCCTTCGGTCAGGCGCCGGAACGGGATGTTGCGTTCGACGGCGGCCTGCACGATCGAGCCGGTGGACGGGCCGAGGCGCACGTCTTCGTCGAGGTCGCGCAGCTGGGTCAGCACCGCTTCGAGGTCGAAGGGCGCGTCGCTGCGCGCGGCGGCGATCAGTTGCTGCGCCAGGTCGAGCGCCAGACGGCCGACGTCTTCTTCCGAGTATTCGACCACCACCTGGTAGATGCCGGTTTCGACCGTGGCGGTGGTGCGGCTGAAGGTGACCGGGCAGCCGGCCGCAGCCTGCAGGGCCAGGGCCACGATTTCCAGTACTTCGGCCATCGGCACCGGGTCGAGCGCATCTTCTTCGTGGCCGAAGGGCTGCAATGGCCCAAGCTGGGGAAAGCGCGAACGCAGGCGCGACTCGAAGCCAGGCAGGCTGGCGATCGATTCTTCCTCCGGGGTGCAGGCGACGATCGCCTCGACCGAGGTGTGGTGGCTCCAGAGGTTAGGGCCGCGCAAGGCCCGTACGCGAGATACTTCCATAAACCGTCATTCCTTTAATGTGGGGAGGCTGTCCCCGGGTCCGGCGAACCGGCACTGCCAATTAATCAATTAATAAGCTGTTTTTTTCGTGGCATCGAAGGCGCGCAGGCCGCCGCAGATCAGGTCGTGCTCCAGGCCCAGCGCCCAGGCGGCAGCCGTCGCCGCCAGCACGCTGGCCGGATGCTTGACCGTGGCCGGCTTGATCTTGCCGAGGTCGAGCAGGACCGTCTCGTCGGCGCCGTCGGCCAGCACGATGCGGTTGTCGCGCGCAAAGACGATTCGCTCGCCGGCAGCGCGGTGCTGCGCCATGACCGGATTGGACTCGTCCATCGCGTAGAAGATCACGCGGCCATCCGACAGTTCGGCCAGCTTGACCACTTCCGGATCGGCCGCGTTCAGCACGGCCGAACCGTTCGACAGGATCACGTCGACCTGGCTGCGCACGACATTGGCCAGCGCTTCGTCGTCGTTGATGTGGAATTCAGTCACGTCGTCCAGCTTGCCCATGTCGGTCACCACGCCCACCGAACAGCGGTCGTAGGGCAGGCCGCCGGCCAGGATGCTGCGCGCGTTCGACTCGAACACGGCCGCTTCGACGTTGCGGTTGATGAGCAGGCGCTCGCCGGCGGCGAAGCCGGTACAGTCGCCCTTGTGGACCTGGCGGCCGTCGAGGTACAGGCCTTCGCCATTGGCCACGCCGGCGTGCTTGCCGGCGGCGTTGAGCAGGCAGCCGAGCAGGCGCGTGATCAGGCTGGTGCCGAGCGTGCCGGTGACGCCGACGACCGGAATGCGGCCGCTTTCGCCCTCGGCGAACAGGTGCGCGACAATCGCCTTGCCGACGTTGCGCGGCTGGCCGCTGCCCGGCTTCAGGTGGGCCAGCAGGCCCGGACTCGCATTGACTTCGATGATGGCGCCGCGCTGTTCGGCCAGCGGTTTCGAGATGTCGTTGCACACCAGGTCGATGCCGGCGATGTCGAGGCCGACGACGCGCGCCGCCAGGGCGGCTACGTGCGCCACTTCCGGGTGGATCAGGTCGGTGACGTCGTCCGAGACGTTGCCGTTCGGCTGGATCAGCACTTTCTGGCCATCCTGCGGTACCGAGTCGGGCGTCAATCCTTGGCGCTTCAGGTCGAGCAGGATTTCGTTGTCGCCCACGTTGACGGCGCCGAGCGGGTGTTCCTCGGTCTCGCCGCGGCGCGGGTCGGTGTTGATCTGGCTGGCCACCAGTGCGGTGACGTTTGACGCGCCGTCGCCCGTCACCCACAGCGATTCGCCGCGCGCCACCGCCACGACCTGCTTGCCGACCACCAGCAGGCGGTGTTCGTTGCCGGGAATGAAGCGCTCGACCAGCACGGCGCTGCTGTCGCCGGCTTCCGAGGCGATGGCGTAGGCGGTGTGGACGTCGGATTCGGTCATGAGGTTGAGCGTGACGCCGCGGCCATGGTTGCCGTCGACCGGTTTGACCACCACCGGCAGACCGATGTCCCGGGCTTCTTCCCATGCCGCTTCGGCACTGCGCACCAGGGCGCCTTCGGGCACCGGCACGCCGCACGAGGCGAGCAGGGTTTTGGTCAGATCCTTGTCGCTGGCGATCGATTCGCCGATGGCGCTGGTGCGGTCGGTTTCTGCGGTCCAGATGCGGCGCTGGGCGGCGCCGTGGCCGAGCTGGACCAGGTTGCCTTCGGTAAGGCGGATCGAGGGAATGCGGCGGTCGGTGGCGGCGTCGACGATGTTGGCGGTGGACGGGCCCAGGCAGTAGCGGTCTACCAGGTCGGTCAGGGCGGACACGGTGCCCGCCATGTCGAAGGCTTCATCGTTGATCGCAGCCATCATCAGGCGATGGCCGGCATCGAGGGCGGCGCGGCCGACGATGGCGTCGCGCGTACGGAAGGCCATCTTGTAGACGCCGTGCTGGCCAGTCGAGCGGGTCTTGCCGAAACCGGTCTTCATGCCGGCCATGTTCTGCAACTCGAGCACGATGTGTTCGAGGATGTGGCCGGCCCAGGTGCCGCCTTCGAGGCGTTCGAGGAAGCCGCCGCGCTCGCCGATGCCGCAGCGGTGCTCGACCAGGCCGGGCAGCAGCTTCGTGATGCGCTCGTTAAAGCCGGGCAGTTTGTTCGAAGGGAAGTCTTCCAGCTCGCCAATGTCGAGCCAGACCTCGATCACCGGACGATAAGTCCAGATATTCGGACCGCGCAGGTGAGTTACACGGAGAAACTTGATGTCATTCTTCTTTGTCATGTAATGATTCTTGCCCACAGTGTCCGCTCGTTCACCATGATGGCGTTGCCTATGTTTGCCTGCCTGTGCGTTACCGCACCCAATCCGGGTGAAGCGGCGCACTTGTTGTATACTTGCGGGCCGAAGCTTACAGCCCCATGCCGATTTCTGCCAAACGCCCACCGAATGGCGCTGCGCTCCGGTCCCGCAGTGGAACTTTTCCTCTGATCCATGTAAACCGCCGAGCCGGTCACCGCGTTACCCCTTAGTTACCCTTTCCAGAACTTGCCTGTCACGGGCGGCACCATCAATGACAACTCAACAACTCGCTCTTCCGACATCGCTGGCGGCTGCCGCCGGATTCCTGCCTGACGGTTGGGAAAATGACGTTCGGAAACAGCTTGCACCAGGGGAAAACGTTCTAACTGGCGTGGAGGTTGACCTCGACACGAAATTACGTTTCACAAAGGGCATCCTGGTGGTCACCAACCGCCGCCTGCTGGCGCGCGCACCCGGGGAAACCGCCTGGCGCGACTGGGCATTCAGGCCTGGCCTGGCGTTGCGCCACCACGATCACGCCGGCGTCGGCCACCTGGAACTGGTCGATGCGCACGGCTTGCTGGGGTCCTGGCGCTTCACGCTTGGGCAGAACCTGCATGCGATCCGCGTCGCCGACGCGTTTACGGACCAGATCAAGGGCGTCGAGACCGGCAATCCGGTGCTGGCGCCCGAACAGCACACCTGCCCGAGCTGCAAGGCGCCGCTCGAACCGAACCAGGAAGAATGCCCGATCTGCGCCAAGGTCGTGCATACGCCGCCGTCCACCTGGACCCTGTTCCGCCTGTGGCGTTTCGCGCGGCCATACAAGGTCCAGCTGCTGGTGGGTTTCCTGCTGATGCTGGGGTCGACGGCGGCGCACATGATTCCGCCCTATCTGACCAAGCCGCTGATGGACAACGTGCTGATTCCTTACCAGAACGGCCAGACCATCGACGACTCGCTCGTCTGGCTGTACATGGGCGGCCTGTTCGGCGCATCGATGCTGGCCTGGGCGCTGGGCTGGGGCAAGACCTATGTGCTGGCGCTCGCGTCCGAGCGCATCAGCGCCGACCTGCGCTCGACCACGTATGAACACCTGCTGCGGCTATCGCTGGAATATTTCGGCGGCAAGCGCACTGGCGACCTGATGAGCCGTATCGGCAGTGGCTCGGACCGGATCAGTGTCTTCCTGTCGCTGCACCTGCTCGACTTCCTGTCGGATGTGCTGTTGATCATCATGACCGGCGTGATCCTGTTCAGCATGAACCCGTGGCTGGCGCTGGTGACACTGGTGCCGCTGCCTTTCATCGCCTGGATGATCCACGTCGTGCGCGACAGGCTGCGCACCGGCTTCGAAAAGATCGACCGCGTCTGGGGCGAAGTCACCAACGTGCTGGCCGATACCATTCCCGGCATCCGCGTGGTGAAAGCCTTCGCTCAGGAAAAGCGCGAAGCCGCGCGTTTCCGCGAAGCGAACAAGCACAACCTGGCCGTCAACGACAAGCTGAACCGGGTCTGGTCGCTGTTCTCGCCCACCGTGTCGCTGCTGACCGAACTGGGCCTGCTGGTGATCTGGATCTTCGGCATCTGGCAGGTGTCGCAGGGCGACATCACGGTCGGCACGCTGACCGCCTTTATCGCCTACAGCGGCCGCTTCTACGTGAAGCTCGATTCGATGAGCCGCATCGTCTCGGTCACGCAAAAATCGGCCTCGGCCGCCAAGCGCATCTTCGACATTCTCGACCACGTGTCGAGCGTGCCAGACCCGGTCAATCCGGTGAAGGTGCCGAAAGTGTCGGGCAATATCGAACTGCGCGAAGTCGGTTTCCGCTACGGTAACCGGGCTGTGAACCGCGGCATTTCGCTGAATATCAAGGCCGGCGAAATGGTGGGGCTGGTCGGCCACAGCGGCTCCGGTAAAAGCACGCTGGTCAACCTGATCTGCCGCTTCTACGACGTGGCCGAAGGCGCGATCCTGCTCGATGGCGTTGATATCCGCAGCTTTGCCGTGGCCGACTACCGCCGCAACATCGGTCTCGTGCTGCAGGAACCCTTCCTGTTCTTCGGCACCATCGCCGAAAACATCGCTTACGGCAAGCCGGATGCGACCCGCGAAGACATCATCGCCGCCGCGCGCGCCGCGCATGCCCACGAATTCATCCTGCGCCTGCCGCAGGGTTACGATTCGATGGTGGGCGAGCGTGGCCAGGGTCTGTCGGGCGGCGAGCGCCAGCGCATCTCGATCGCGCGCGCCTTGCTGATCGATCCGCCGATCCTGATCATGGACGAAGCGACGTCCTCGGTCGACTCGGAAACCGAAAAGGAAATCCAGAAGGCGCTCGACAACCTGGTGCAGGGCCGCACCACGATCGCGATCGCGCACCGCCTGTCCACCCTGCACCGCGCCGACCGCCTGGTGGTGCTCGACCGCGGCGTGGTGGTGGAAGAGGGCAGCCACGACGAATTGATGGCGCGCGAAGGCGCCTACCACCGCCTCTACGAAGCGCAGGCGCGCAACGTGGACCAGGACATGGACGACAAGGACGATTGAGATGAGCACTTTTGCACTGCGCCGCGACAGCTTCGGCAAACTGGTGTTCACCGGCGACGACGGCGTCGACGTCGTCGGCGTGATTCCGGTACGCGCCTTTCCGATCCAGGCGCCGACCCGCGGCATCTCGCTGGTGCGCGATGGCGGCAAGGAAGTCGCCTGGATCGACGACCTGGCGACTGCGCCTGCGCACGTGCGCGATCTCGTCACCGAGGAACTCGAAGGCCGCGAATTCATTCCCGAGATCGAGCACATCCGCGAGGTATCGAGCTTCGCCACGCCCTGCACCTGGACCGTCAAAACGGACCGCGGCGAGACTGCCTTCGTGCTGAAGGTCGACGAAGACATCCGCCGCGTGGGAGAAGCCTCGCTGCTCATTGCCGACAGCCACGGCATCAACTTCCTGGTGCGGGATATGTTCAGGATCGATAAGCACAGCAGGAAAATTCTGGACCGGTTCCTGTAACCCGCGTACGCCAGCATTGGCATACACGTAGGGTGGACTCCCGAGTCCACGCGGTGCAAGGCCCGCATGTCGACGGCGCACGCGCTGTACCGCGTGGAGTCAGGACTCCACCCTACATATTGGGCCTCATCGAGCCGAACCCGACCCGGACAATTCCTAACGCGCGCTGCGCTTGAACCGCGCCGCAGCCTGGCTTATGCTGGTCCCATCCACGGACATCGGGAGGCAGCATGTTGCAAGGTGGCTGTTTTTGCGGCGCGGTGCGCTATGTCGTCGAAGGCGAACCCTTCAATAGTACGCTCTGCCATTGCAGCGACTGCCGGCGCATCGCCGGGGCGCCGGCGGTGGCCTGGTTCAGCGTTCCGGTGCAGTCAATGCGCTTTACAAAGGGCAACCCCGCGACCTTCCGCTCGAGCGAGCAAGTGCTGCGCGGCTTTTGCGCCAGCTGCGGCACGACCTTGACCTACCAGGCCGAGGGGTCGCGCGACGAAATCGACATCGCCACCGCCAGCCTCGATGACCCGGAAACCGCACCGCCGCGCGACCATACCTTTGCCGGTGAACGGCTGAGCTGGATACACACCGACGGTTTGCCTGCCTACCCGCGCACGCGTTCGGAGGGCGCAAGTTAGTCCGCGCCTGACCTGCCTTTGACCCGCGTTCGAGGGAATCAACGTGAAACTGCTCACAGACCGGCAAGCGCTGCGTGCATAAGCTGGGGCCATTACCAACTTGAATGGAAACCGACCATGGATTCGATCAACCGTAACCAGCCAGAACAAAACCACCGCGACCTCGCCGGCGCCGAAGCGCGCGAGCTGATCCGCGACATGGCCAAGGAAATTGAAACCTGCTTTTTCTGCACGACGGGCGGCACCGGGCAGAGCCGCGGCGTGCGTCCGATGAGCGTGCAGCAAGCCGACGACAACGGCCACCTGTGGTTCCTGAGCGCGAGCGACAGCCACACGAATGCCGAACTGGCGCACGACCCGGCCGTCAAACTGTTCTTCCAGCGCAGCGCCCATGCCGGCTTCCTGGAACTGGACGGCATCGCCACGGTGTCGACCGACCGCGCCAAGATCAAGGAACTGTGGGACCCGATCCTGAAAACCTGGTTCACCGAAGGCGAGGACGACCCGCGCATCACCGTCATCCAGGTCGTGCCGCGTGAAGGCTATTACTGGGACAACAAGCATGGCCAGGTGGTCGCCGGCGCCAAGATGCTGATCGGCGCGGCCATCGGCAAAACGCTCGACGACTCGATCGAGGGCATGCTGACGCCGTAAGCCTGCATCGACGGCAAGACACCCGACCGCAAGCCATGCGCGCCGGCCGGGGCAGCCGTGCGGGCGCGCACGGTTGACCGTTTTTCATCCCTCGCGCACGCCGTTTGCGACCCGCAGTTAAAATGGGTTCCATCGAAAAACGCAGGGGAATCACATGCAACGAACGGCTTTGGTAGTGGGCATCACGGGAATCGGCGGCAACCACGTCGCGCGCGAATTGCTGGCCAACGGCTGGAACGTGGTCGGCCTGTCGCGCCGCGCGCCGAAGGATTTGCCGCAGGTCCGCCACGTCGCGGCCGACCTGCTCGACCCGGCTGCGCTGTCCACCGCACTGGCCGACGTCGACCCGACCCACGTCTTCATCACCACCTGGATGCGCCAGGACACCGAGCAGGAAAACATCCGCGTCAACGCCGCCCTGGTGCGCAACCTGCTCGACGCGCTGTCGCCGAAAAAGAGCGTGCGCCACGTGGCGCTGGTCACCGGCCTGAAGCATTATCTCGGCCCGTTCGAAGCCTATGCCAGCTCGGGCACGCTGCCGGACACGCCGCTGCGCGAAAGCCAGCCGCGCCTGCCGCTGGATAATTTTTATTATGCGCAGGAAGACGAAGTGTATGCCGCGGCCGAGCGCGACCGCTTCACCTGGAGCATCCACCGCCCGCACTCGATCATCGGCCAGGCAGTCGGCAATGCCATGAACATGGGCACCACGCTGGCCGTGTACGCCACCATCTGCAAGGAAACCGGGCGGCCGTTCCAGTTCCCCGGCTCGGCCGCGCAGTGGAATGGCCTGACCGACGTCACCGATGCGCGCATGCTGGCCAAGCAGCTGGTCTGGGCCGCCGATACCGACGCCGCAAAAAACGAGGCGTTCAATATCGTCAACGGCGACGTGTTCCGCTGGAGCTGGCTGTGGCCGAAGCTGGCGGCTTATTTCGGCGTCGAGGCGGCTGGCTACAGCGGCGAGATCCAGCCACTGGAACCGGCGATGGCAAACGACGGTCCATTGTGGCGCGAGATCGCGACGCGCCACAACCTGGCCGAACCCGAGCTCGACCGCCTGGCGTCGGCCTGGCATACCGACCTCGACCTGGGCCGGCCGCTCGAAGTCATGACCGACATGGCCAACAGCCGCCGCCTCGGCTTTGCCGCTTACCAGGCCACCGACTCCTCGTTCTTCGCGCTGTTCGACCGCCTGCGGGCCGAACGCCTGATTCCTTGATGTTGCCGGCCGCGGCCTGACTGCGATGGACACGCGGACACAGGGCAGTTCCCGACTACCTCACGTCGTGCTGGTCACGATTGGCTCGGCCGGCGACCTGTTTCCCTTCATGCACCTGGCGCTGGCCTTGCGCGCGGCTGGACACCGGATCAGCTTCCTCGGGCCGGTGCAGCACGAACCCTTCGTGCAGGCCGCCGGCCTGCAGTTCCATGGTCTGCCGGCCGATCCGGCAGTGCTCGACCACCCGGACCTGTGGCATCCGACGCGTGGTTTCGGCGTGGTCTGGGAAGCGACGCGGCCGGCCATGGCCGAGGTTCCCGCCTTCATGGCCACGCTGCCGTCCGACGAAAAATGCACCATGCTGGTGCATCCACTGGCGCTGCCGGAAGCGGCCCTGTGCCGTGCCGCGCGTCCCGGACTGGCCATCGCGGCGGCCTATCTGGCGCCCTCGAACCTGCCCACTGTCCACGACCCGTTGCTGCTCGGTCCCTGGCGCGTGCCGCGCTGGGTGCCGCATGGCGCGCGCCGCTGGCTGTGGCGTACCCTCGCCAGCCGCTTCGTCGATCCGATCGCGCTGCCCGGCGTGAACGCGGCGCGGCGCACGGCCGGGCTGGCGCCGGTCGGCTCGCTATTGGACGCCATCGTGTCGATCGCCGACCTGTCGATCGCCCTGTTTCCGCCCTGGTTCGCGCCGACCCAGCCGGATTGGCCGCGCCCGCTGGTGCGCAGCAGCTTTCCCCTGTTCGATCCGGACCCGCATGCGGCTTTGTCAAGCGAGCTGCAGGGGTTCCTGGCGCAGGGCAGCCGGCCGCTCGTGTTCACGCCCGGCACCGGCAACCGCCAGGCGCGGGCGTATTTCCAGCACGCGCTGGCTGCTGTGCGCCTGCTGGGCGAACGCGCGATTTTCCTGACGCCGCATCGCGACCAGTTGCCTGCCGAACTGCCGCGCCACGTGCTGTGGCAGGACTACGTACCGCTGCGCGCCTTGTTGCCACAGGTGGCGCTGCTGGTGCACCACGGCGGCATCGGCACCACGGCCGAAGCCCTGCATGCCGGCACCGCGCAGCTGGTGGTGCCACTGGCGCACGACCAGTTCGACAACGGCGCGCGGGTCGAGGCGCTCGGGGTCGGGCGGTCGCTGCCGGCCACGCGCTTGAGCACGCGGCGCCTGGCTGCTTGCCTGGCGGGCTTGTTCGATGACGACGGATTGCGCGCGCGCTGCCGGGCGGTGGCCGGGAATTTTGCGGGGGATGATGGGGTGGAGGAGGTGGTAAAGGCGGTGGGAGGATTAGTCGCCGCACCTGGCTAGAAGATACGTGCGTAACGCGTGGGCTTTTCGAGCCCACGCGTTCGTGCAGCAGATCAGCCCCACCGTCTCCGAAAACCGCTTACTTCCCGTTCCGCCGCCGTGCCACCACGGCCAACACCACCCCCACAACGCTCCACGCCACCAGCGTCACCACCGACCCCTCGATCCCATACGCCCCGCCGGTCAGCCACGCCGGCCCGTTCGCGCCGACCTGTACCCAGCCCCGCGCGGCATGGCCCGACACCGGCACGGCAACGCCGGCATCGAGCAGATAATTCCACCCGAAGTGCAGCCCGACCGGCAGCCACAGGCGCCGCGTGACGAGCCAGGCGAAGGTGAATGCCAGCGAAGCCACGCCCGTCATCGTTGCGGCGAGCAGGCTGAAACCGTCGTTCGGCATGTGCGCAAGCACGAACAGCAGCGTCGACCCGACCAGCGCGGCTTTCCTGCCCCAGGATTGCTCGAGCAGCCGGAAGATCACCGCGCGAAACAGGATTTCCTCGAACAGGGCCACCATGATTTGCTCCGGCAGCGGCTTGAGCATCACGCCGGGCGCAGCCAGTCCGGTGACCGACCAGGCGCCGCTGGCCAGCAGGATGATGCTGCAGGACACCGCCAGCAGTGCGCCGATCCCGATCCCGCTGCCCAGTTCGCGCCACGCGCCCGCTGCCGATAATTCCGTGGGCGCGCGCCGTTCGACCTTGCGCACGTAGAACGCATAACCAGCGACTACGGCGGCGGCCGCCAGCAGCAGCGGCCAGGTGGCGCGCCACGGCTTGGGCACCGCGTTCGCCAGCACCATGGCCAATGCAAAGGGCACCAGCACGCACAGCAGGGCCAGCACGGCGCGCACCGAGGGCCGCGCCAGCATGCGTTCGCTGAAACGCGGGGAGGGAGTAGACATCGATGTGCTCGTCATGATTGCTCCTTGTCGTCAGGGGGAAGCGAAGCCCGGGCAGCGCGGATGCGTGCGCCGAACGGCCGTTGTTCGAGTGCGGCAATGGCGTGCGCCAGGGTGTCGGAGAGCGGATGCGGCAAGTCCGCGTCCAGGCCGGCGGCAGCGGCAGCCGTGGCGCGCCAGCAGCGCTGCAGGCGCGGCAGCAGGGCCTGGCCGCGTTTCGACAAGCGCACGATCTTCTGGCGCGCGTCGGTGGGCGACGGCGCGACGTCGACCAGGTCGTGCTTGCGCATCAGCGCCACCGTCTGCGTCGCCGCCGGCTGGGTAATGCCCGCGGCCGCCGCGATGTCGCCGACGCTCAAGGCGCCATTCGTCAGGGCGCGCATCACCGGCGTATAGCGCGGGCGGTAGTCGATGCCTTCCTCTTCGTAGGCGGCAGCGACGGCGCCGTCGAGCAATTCGATCAGGTGACGCAATTGGGTTCCGAGTCCTTGTTTCATGAACAAATAGTAACGCGAATACATAAGTGCTTATATTTTTTTAATGCATACGTCTGGTGAAGCGTCGCAAGGTCTCCGGGGCTGGTTGAACGCGTGGGCGGCGCTGACATGAGCGATGATCGTCAGGCGCCGGTGCAGCCGCCCATCCTACCGGTATGCCAGACGCGGTGAGACCGTCTCGGTGTGTCAACGCACCGTCAACTTCCCTCCAGCACGATTTAATACTTCCATCGACAGCACACGGCAGGGCAGGCAATGCGACGGAAAGCGGAAGGCAACCAGGAAGCAGGCGGGCAGACGGGCGGGCAGACGATGAGCGGCGCGGGGCGCCCCGGCTATGTGCGCGTGCGCGGTGCGCGCGAACACAACCTCAAGGACGTCAGCCTCGACATCCCGCGCGATGCGCTGGTAGTGTTCACTGGCGTGTCGGGTTCGGGCAAGTCCTCGCTCGCCTTTGGCACCCTGTACGCGGAAGCGCAGCGGCGCTACCTGGAATCGGTCTCGCCCTACGCGCGCCGCCTGTTCCACCAGATGCCGGTGCCGGAAGTCGACGAGATCGACGGCTTGCCGCCGGCGGTGGCCCTGCAGCAACAGCGCGGCTCGCCCACTACGCGCTCGTCGGTCGGCAGCGTGAGTACCCTGTCGAATTCGCTGCGCATGCTGTATTCGCGCGCAGGCGATTATCCGGCCGGGCAGGAGCTGCTGTATGCCGAATCGTTTTCGCCGAATACCCCGGAAGGCGCCTGCCCCGAATGCTCGGGCCTGGGCCGTGTGTATGAAGTGACCGAACAATCGCTGGTGCCGGACGATTCGTTGACCATCCGCGAGCGCGCGGTGGCGGCCTGGCCACCGGCCTGGCATGGCCAGAACCTGCGCGACATCCTGGTGACGATGGGTTACGACGTCGATACGCCCTGGCGCGAGCTGCCGAAGAAGGACCGCGACTGGATCCTGTACACCGACGAGACGCCGTCCGTACCGGTCTACGCCGGCCTGACGCCCGAGGAAGTGCGGCAAGCGCTGAAGCGCAAGGACACGCCCAGCTACCAGGGCACCTTCACCGGCGCGCGCCGCTACGTGCTGCAGACCTTCGCCACCACCGAAAGCGCCTCGATGAAAAAGCGCGTGGCGCGCTACATGGTGAGCACCGAGTGCCCCCTGTGCCGCGGCAAGCGCCTGCGCCAGGAAGCGTTGTCGGTCACCTTCGGCGGCGTCGACATCGCCGACATTTCGCGCATGCCGCTGGCGCGCCTGCACGACATGCTCGCACCGTATGCGACCGGCAAGGGCATCGAAGACAAGGCGCGCGCCAAACTGCATCCGGAACAACTGATCGTCACCCAGCGCATCGCCGAAGACCTGGTCGCGCGCCTGGACGTGCTGCTGGCGCTGGGCCTGGGTTACCTGGCGCTCGAACGCAGCACGCCGACGCTGAGTCCTGGCGAACTGCAGCGCCTGCGCCTGGCGACGCAGGTGCGCTCGAACCTGTTCGGCGTCGTCTACGTGCTCGACGAACCCTCGGCCGGCCTGCACCCGGCCGATACCGAGGCGCTCTTGAGCGCACTCGACCAGTTGAAAGCCTCGGGCAATTCGCTGTTCGTGGTCGAACACGCGCTCGACGTGATCCGCCGCGCCGACTGGATCGTCGATGTCGGCCCGGCCGCCGGCGAACAGGGCGGCGAAGTGCTCTACAGCGGCGAACCGGAAGGTCTGAAAAAGATCGAAGCCTCGCAGACGCGGCGCTACCTGTTCGACGACGCGCCGATTGAACAACGCACGCGGCGCGAACCGGCCGGCTGGCTGCGCCTGGAAGGCGTCACCCGCAACAACCTGAACAAGCTGAAGGTCGAATTCCCGCTCGGCGTCTTGACCGCTGTCTGCGGCGTGTCCGGGTCCGGCAAGTCGAGCCTGGTGAGCCAGGTACTGGTCGACCTGGTCGCACGCGAACTGGGGCAGGGAGCCCCGGCGGCGGAGCAGGAAGAAACCGATGACCTGGAACAGGAAGCGGCCATGCCGCTGGAAGGGCGCATCGTGTCCGGCATGGAAGCGGTGCGGCGCATGGTGCGGGTCGACCAGAAGCCGATCGGGCGCACGCCGCGTTCGAACCTGGCCACCTACACCGGCCTGTTCGACCAGGTGCGCAAGCTGTTCGCCGCAACGAAGATGGCCAAGGCGCGCCGCTACGACGCCGGCCGTTTCTCGTTCAACGTCGCCAAGGGCCGCTGCGAGAACTGCGCCGGCGAGGGTTCGGTCATGGTCGAGCTGCTGTTCCTGCCGAGCGTGTACGCGCCCTGTCCGGTCTGCGCCGGCGCGCGCTACAACGCCAGGACACTGGAAGTGACCTATAAAGACAAGAACATCGCCGAGGTGCTGGGCATGACGGTCGATGCCGCCGCCGAATTCTTCGCCGGGGAGGCGCTGGTCGAACGTTCGCTCGAAGTGCTGCGCGAAGTCGGCCTGGGTTACCTGCGCCTGGGCCAGCCGGCCACCGAATTGTCCGGCGGCGAAGCACAGCGCATCAAGCTGGCCACCGAACTGCAGCGCACCGGGCGCGGCAACACCTTATATATCCTGGACGAGCCGACCACCGGCCTGCACCCGTCCGACGTCGACCGCCTGATCCTGCAACTGGAACGCCTGGTCGATGCCGGCAACACGGTGGTCGTCGTCGAGCACACCATGCGCGTGGTCGCCGCCTGCGACTGGGCGATCGACATCGGGCCGGGCGCCGGCGACGAGGGCGGCACCGTGGTCGCGGCCGGTCCGCCGGAAACGGTGGCGCGCGCGGCGAAGAGCCGAACGGCGCCGTACTTAAGGCCTTATCTGCCGGCGTAAACACGTTGTAACTCTGCCGCTGCGCTGCCTGGGCAGCGCACGGTTGACGCGCCCGAGGAGGTGACATTTGCGTTACACTTAAGAACTTTTTTCTTAAGATTATCGCAATTCATGACCGGCACCTCGCTCGACAATTCCCAGTTCCGCCGCATCCTGACGCGTAACGTGGCCCTTCCGCTCGGCCTCTCCGTGCTCAGCGCGGCCGTCTTCGTGGCGGTCATCGCCTACCTGGTCAGCGTGCTGAACTGGGTCGAGCATTCGCAGGAAGTCATCGGCAAGGCCAACGAAGCCAGCAAACTCGTGGCCGACATGGAAGCCGGCATGCGTGGCTACGTGATTTCGGGCGACGAGAGTTTCCTTGCGCCCTACACGGTCGCCAAGCCGAAGGTCGACGTCGAACTGGACGGCTTGCTTCGTCAGGTCGCCGATAACCAGGCCCAGGCCGACCGCCTCAATCGCGTGCGCGGCGCCTATAACGAGTGGCTCAAGTTCACCAACGAAGTCATCGACCGCCGCCGCAGCAAGCAGGACGTGCTGGAGACCATCCTCAGCGGGCGCGGCAAGAGCCTGACCGACGACATGCGCGCCCAGTTTGCCGCCTTCGGCAACAGCGAGAATGCGCTGCTGGTCGAGCGTGGCGAAGAAGCGCGCTCGGTCATTACCTGGTCGGTGGCCTGCTTCCTGCTGTTCACGCTGGTGGTCGGCGGCCTGCTGGCCGCCTTTGGCCGGCGCGAACTGGTGCGCCTGTCGTCGAACTACGACGAGATCCTCCAGCACGAAAACCAGCACAATGCCGAGCTGCGCCACCTGAGCTGGCTGCGCAGCGGCCAGACCGAACTGGCGGCAAAGAGCATCGGCCTCAATTCCCTGGAAAACCTGGCCGAGGCCGTGCTCGACCATGTGGTGCGCTACCTCGGCGGTTCGGTGGCGGCGATGTATTTCCGGAACGAGGAGGGCGTGCTGCGCCGTATCGGCGCGTATGGCTTCTCGAACGACGAGGAACGCGCCAAAGTGATCCAGCCGGGCGCCTCGCTGGCCAGCCAGGCCGCCAACGAAAACCGCCTGATCCGCGTGAAGGAATTGCCCGAGGATTACATCCGCATCGTCTCCGGCCTGGGCGAGACGGCGCCGCGCGAAATCGTGATCGCGCCGTTCAACAACTTCGGCAAGGTCAAGGGGGTGATGGAGATCGGCTTCCTGCACCCGGTGCGCGAGCGCGACATCGAATTCCTGAAACTGGTCGGCGACGCCGTCGGCGCCTCGGTCGGCGCGGTGGTGTACCGCCAGCGCCTGCAGGATGCGCTGTCGGAAAGCCAGGCCCTGAACGAGGAACTGCAGGTGCAGCAGGAAGAGCTGCGCACCGCCAACGAGGAACTCGAAGAACAGTCGCGTGCGCTGGAAGAATCGCAGAGCAGCCTGGAAAACCAGCAGGCCGAACTTGAGGTAACCAACGACCAGCTGGCCGAACAGGCACTGAACCTGGACATGAAGAACGCGGCCCTGACCGAAGCCCAGGAACAGTTGCGCGCACGCGCGCTCGACCTGGAGCGCGCCAGCCGCTACAAGTCGGAATTCCTGGCGAACATGTCGCACGAACTGCGCACGCCGCTGAACAGCTCGCTCATCCTGGCCAAGCTGCTGTCCGACAACGTGCCGGGCAACCTGAACGAAGAGCAGGTCCGCTTTGCCCAGACGATTTATTCGGCCGGCAATGACCTGCTGCATTTGATTAACGACATTCTCGATATCTCGAAGGTCGAAGCCGGCAAGCTGGAACTGATGCCGGAAGACTTGCCGATCCGCCGCACGGTCGAGGGGCTGGGCCGCACCTTCGAGCCGCTGGCCAAGCAGAAGGATTTGCGCTTCGCGCTCACCGTCGAGCCGAACGTGCCGGCCACGCTGCACACCGACCGCCAGCGCCTGGAACAGATACTGAAAAACCTGCTGTCGAACGCCGTCAAATTCACCGAACAGGGCGAGGTCAGCCTGACGGTCAGCGGCACGGACGAAGGCTGGGTCCAGTTCACGGTGGTCGATTCGGGTATCGGCATCGCGCCCGAGGAGCAGGAACGCATTTTCGAAGCCTTCCACCAGGCCGACGGCACGGTCAACCGCCGCTTCGGCGGCACCGGCCTGGGGCTGTCGATTTCGCGCGACCTGACCAGCCTGCTGGGCGGCACGCTGGTGGTGTCGAGCACGCCGGGCGAGGGCAGTACCTTTACCTTGAGCATGCCGCGCAACGGCATGGTCTCGGCGGCGCCGCCGGCTCCGCGGGCGGCCGCGCCGCAGCCTCGTCCTGCCCGTCCTGCACATGCTCCCGTGGCGCCTGTCGCGCCGCAGGAGCAAGCCCCGGCAATGGTCTCGTTCCCGGACGACCGTGCGCGCCCGGCCGACGGCGTGCGCACCGTGCTCGTGATCGAGGACGAACCCGACTTCGCGCGCATCCTGTTCGACCTCGCGCACGACCTCGACTACCGCTGCCTGGTCGGCCTGACCGCGGGCGAGGGCCTGGAACTGGCCGCCAGCGAAAGCCCGGACGCGATCCTGCTCGACATCCGCCTGCCGGACAGCTCGGGCCTGTCGGTGCTGCAGCAATTGAAGGACAACCCGGCCACGCGCCACATCCCGGTGCACGTGGTGTCGAGCATGGACAATGCCGGCGAAGCGCTGCACCTGGGCGCGATCGGCTACGCCCTGAAGCCGACCAGCCGCGAAGAGCTGGAAGACGTGTTCCGCAAACTCCAGCAAAAGAGTTCGCAGCAGATCAAGCGCGTGCTGCTGGTCGAGGACGACGAACGCCAGCGCGACAGCGTGGTGCAACTCATCGCCGACGAAGACGTCAAGATCGACGCCGTCGGCTCGGGCGAGGAAGCGCTGGCGCTGTTGCGCACCGAGATTTTCGACTGCATGATCATCGATCTCAAACTTCCGGACATGCAGGGCAAAGAGCTACTGGAACAGATGTCGCAGGAAGACCTGTTCTCCTTCCCGCCGGTCATCGTCTACACTGGACGCAACCTGACGCGCGACGAGGAGGCCGAGCTCATGAAATATTCGCGCTCGATCATCATCAAGGGCGCGCGCTCGCCCGAGCGCCTGCTCGACGAAGTGACGCTGTTCCTGCACAAGGTGGAGTCGCAACTCTCGACCGAGCGCCAGCACATGCTGAAAACCGTGCGCGGGCGCGACCGCGTGTTCGAAGGGCGCACCATCCTGCTGGTCGACGACGACGTGCGCAACGTGTTCGCCCTCACCGCCGCGCTCGAGCAGCGTGGCGCCAACGTCGAGGTGGGCAGGAACGGATTCGAGGCGATCGCCAAGCTCGACGAAGTGCCGGGCGTCGACCTGGTGCTGATGGACGTCATGATGCCGGGCATGGACGGGCTGGAAGCGACGCGCCGCATCCGCGCCGATGGCCGCTTCAACCGCCTGCCGATCATCGCCATTACCGCCAAGGCGATGAAGGACGACCAGGAACAGTGCCTGGCCGCCGGCGCCAACGATTACCTGGCCAAGCCGATCGACCTGGCGCGCCTGTACTCGCTGCTGCGGGTCTGGATGCCGACCATGGAGCGGGTATGAGTTTGCGAGTGCGAGTCAGCCTATGAAACATCCGATCGAAGACATCGACATCGAACTGCGCATGCTGGTCGAGGCGGTCTACCTCAAGTACAACTACGACTTCCGCGACTACACGGGCGCGTCGCAAAAGCGGCGCGTGCTGGTGGCCTTGCGCGAGATGGAATGCGCGACCGTCTCCGAGTTGCAGGCCAAGGTGCTGCACCAGCCGGAAGCGTTCGCGCGGCTGCTGCAGTTCCTGACGATCCCCGTCACCGAGATGTTCCGCGACCCCGAATACCACGAGGCGCTGCGCACCCAGGTCGTGCCGCACCTGCGCACCTACCCGTCGCTCAAACTGTGGGTGGCCGGCTGCAGCACCGGCGAGGAAGTCTGGTCGCTGGCGATCCTGCTGCACGAAGAAGGCCTGCTCGAGCGCAGCCTGATCTACGCGACCGACATCAATCCGCAATCGCTGGACGCGGCCCGGCGCGGCGTGTTCCCGCTCGACCGCATGCGCCTCTATACCGAGAACTACCAGAAGGCGGGCGGCAAGCGCGCGTTTTCCGATTACTATACGGCGGCCTATGGCGGCGCCCTGTTCGAGCGCCACCTGGTCGAGAACGTGACCTTCGCCGACCACAGCCTGGCCACCGACAGCGTGTTCTCGGAAACCCATTTCATCAGCTGCCGCAACGTCATGATCTACTTTAACCGGCGCCTGCAGAACCGGGTGCTGGGCCTGTTCCACGAGTCGCTCTGCCACCGCGGCTTCCTTGCGCTGGGCAGCAAGGAAAGCATCGACTTTTCGAACCACGCAAACAAATTCGAATCGGTCGCGCGGCGCGAACGCATCTTCCGCAAGGTCGGGGTATGAGCGCGACGGCAGAGTCAATAGAGGCCGCCCTGGCGGGCCGCAGGGTCGAGGCGATCGTGATCGGCGCGTCGGCCGGCGGCGTCGATGCGCTCGTCGAGCTGCTGCCGGCGCTGCCGTCCGATTTCAAGCCGGCCACGGTGTGCATCCTGCACCTGCCCGCCGACCGCGAAAGCCGCCTGGCCGAACTGTTCGGCGCGCGCCTGTCGCTGCCGGTGCGCGAAGCGGTGGACAAGGCGCCGGTCGAAGGCGGCACCGTGTATTTCGCCGGCGCCGGCTACCACCTGTCGATCGAGCAGGACCGCGTTTTTTCCATCAGCTGCGAGCCGCCCGTACACTATGCGCGTCCGGCCATCGACGTGCTGATGGAGTCGGCTGCCGACGCCTATGGCGACGGATTGGCCGGCATTTTGCTGACCGGCGCGAATACCGATGGCGCCGACGGCATGCAAAGCATCTGGCGGCGCGGCGGCCTGACGGTCGTGCAGGACCCACGAGAAGCGCAGGCGAGCGCGATGCCCGACGGGGCGATCCGCAAATGTGCCCCGCACCTGGTCCTGCCGCTGGCCGCCATCCGCGCGCTGCTGCCCCAGCTGGAGACAAGAATATGAACGTCCAAACCAAAAGCAAACTTCTCATCGTCGACGATCTTCCCGACAACCTGCGCGCCCTCGACGCCCTGATCCGCGACGAGCAGCGGCTCGTGTTCCATGCCCACTCGGGCGACGAGGCGCTGGCGCTGCTGCTCGAGCACGAGTTCGCCCTGGCCATCCTCGACGTGCAGATGCCCGGCATGGATGGTTTCGAGTTGGCCGAACTGATGCGCGGCACCGAGCGCACCCGCCACATCCCGATCGTCTTCGTCTCGGCCGCCGGGCGCGAGCTGAACTACGCCTTCAAGGGCTATGAGACCGGTGCGGTGGACTTCCTGTACAAGCCGCTCGACCCGGACGCGGTGCGCGGCAAGGTGAACGTGTTCGTCGCGCTCGACCAGCAGCGGCGCGAGACGCGGCGCCAGATGGAAGCGCTGGAAAAGAGCCGGCGCGAACAGGAAATCCTGTTGCAGGAATTGAACGCCACCCAGGCCGAACTGCAGCGCTCGCTGCGCATGCGTGACGAGTTCATGTCGCTGGTCGCCCACGAGTTGCGCACGCCGCTGAACACGCTGTTTCTGGAAACGCAGATGCGCACCCTGCATCTCAAGCGCGGCAATCTGCAAGCCTTTGCCGGCGAGCAGATGGGCGCGATGATCAAACGCGACGAGCGCCAGATCAAGGCCATGATCCGTCTGATCGACGACATGCTCGACGTTACCCGCATGAGGAACGGCACGCTGTCGGTGCGCCCGGCCCAGGTCGAACTGATCGGCATGCTCGAACGCGTGGTGAGCGACCTGTCGCTGCAGGCGGCGGCCAGCGGCTGCGCCATTTCGCTGGCACCGCACGCGCCCGTCACCGGCTGCTGGGACGAGTTCCGCATCGAGCAGGTGGTGGTCAACCTGCTCACGAATGCGCTGCGCTACGGCGGCGGCTGCAACGTCGAGGTACGCGTGGTCGTGGAAGGCAAGTGCGCCCGCATCGACGTCATCGACCAGGGCAAGGGGATTTCGCCGGAAGACGTCGAGCGCATCTTCCAGCCGTTCGAACGCGGCGCACGCAACGGCGAGCCGAAAGGTCTGGGCCTGGGCCTCTACATCTCGCGCCAGCTGGCCACGGCCCACGGCGGCGAATTGACGGTGACGAGCACGCCGGGGCAGGGCTCAACCTTCAGCCTGGCGCTGCCGTGCGACGTGGCAGTGGCGTGCTCACCCGTCTCCGCCTGACGTCGAAAAACCCGGGATCAGGTCTGACATTTGGACTCCCGCCTTGGCGCGGCCTCAGCCATCATTGATGCGGCACCGTCGAGTTCGTGTCTAAATGTCAGCCCTGACCCCAGCCTTGCAGCCCCGCATTCAATTGGCGCGCGGTTGCAAAGACCGCGCGTTTCCCTCACACTGACAAGTCTCTTGCGAGATTGACAGCCCTGCCAGCCACGGCCGGACTTGTTTCCTCCTCGCGATAGTAGAAATTAATCGAAATCATCTGATCAATTAATTTTACAAGCGACCGCAAGCGCTTTACACTTGCATTCATCAACTTTGATTCAACACACAAACAGGAGCTTCCATGTCCCTTATCAACACCGAAATCAAGCCATTCAAAGCAACCGCTTACCACGCTGGCAAGTTCATCGATCTGACCGAAGAACAATTCAAAGGCACCTGGTCCATCCTGATGTTCTACCCGGCCGACTTCACCTTCGTCTGCCCGACCGAACTGGAAGACCTGGCTGACTTCCAGCCGCAGTTCGAACAGATGGGCGTCAAAGTCTACGGCGTGTCGACCGACAGCCACTTCGCCCACAAGGCATGGCACGACACTTCGGACGCGATCAAGAAAGTCAACTACCCGCTGATCGGCGACCCGACCGGCATCCTGGCCCGTAACTTCCAGGTCATGATCGAAGAAGAAGGCATGGCGCTGCGCGGCACCTTCGTCATCAATCCTGAAGGCCAGATCAAGGTCATGGAAGTGCACGACAACGGCATCGGCCGCGACGCATCGGAACTGATGCGCAAAGTCAAGGCTGCCCAGTACGTCGCTGCTCACCCAGGCGAAGTCTGCCCAGCCAAGTGGACCGAAGGCGCTGAAACCCTGACCCCGTCGCTGGACCTGGTCGGCAAGATCTAAGCAGTAGGTAGTAAGTAGTTAGCTAGTCATACCCGTTGTACCGGACACTGGCCCGCCTCAGCCGGCCAGTGTCCGACACTCACCGAATACAAGGAAAAACCATGCTGGATGCAAATCTCAAAAAGCAGTTACAAGCCTATTTGGAAAAAGTGGTGCAGCCGATTGAGATCGTTGCATCGCTCGACAACTCGCCCAAGGCGCGAGAAATGGAAGAACTGCTCAAGGAAATCACTTCCCTGAGCACCAAGATTACCTACCGTGAAGACGGCAAGGGCACGCGCAAGCCATCCTTTGCCATCAACCGTGTCGGCACCGACATCGGCATCGAATTCGCCGCGATTCCGCTCGGCCACGAATTCACCTCGCTGGTGCTGGCCCTGCTGCAAGTGGGCGGCCATCCGATCAAGTTCGACCAGGCAGTGATCGATCAGATCAAGAACCTCGACGGCGACTACGTCTTCGAAGCTTTCATCTCGCTGTCCTGCCATAACTGCCCGGAAGTGGTGCAGTCGCTGAACTCGATGTCGATCATCAATCCACGCATCAAGGTCACGACCATCGACGGCGGCCTGTACAAGGATGAAGTCGAGTCGCGCCAGATCCTGGCCGTGCCGATGATGTTCCTGAACGGCGAGCATTTCGGCCAGGGGCGCATGAGCGCCGAGGAAATCCTCGCCAAGCTCGACACCGGCGCCGGCAAGCGCAAGGCCGCTGAACTGTCCAAGAAAGAAGCCTTCGACGTGCTGATCGTCGGCGGCGGTCCTGCCGGCGCGGCCGCGGCAATCTACGCCGCCCGCAAAGGCATTCGTACCGGCGTCGTCGCCGACCGCTTCGGCGGCCAGGTGCTCGACACGCTGGCGATCGAAAACTTTGTCTCGGTGAAGGAAACCGAAGGACCGAAGTTCGCCGTCTCGCTGGAAGAGCACGTCAAGCACTACGACGTCGACATCATGAATTTGCAGCGCGCCGCCAAGCTGGAGAAGAACGACAAGCTGTTCGAAGTGACGACCGAAGATGGCGCCGTCCTGAAATCGAAGTCGGTCATCATCTCGACCGGCGCCCGCTGGCGCGAAATCAACGTGCCGGGCGAAAAAGAGTACAAGAACCACGGCGTGGCCTATTGCCCGCACTGCGACGGCCCGCTGTTCAAGGGCAAGCGCGTGTCGGTGATCGGCGGCGGTAACTCGGGCGTCGAAGCGGCCATCGACCTGGCCGGCATCGTCGAGCACGTGACCCTGATCGAATACGGCAACGAACTGCGCGCCGATGCGGTCCTGCAGCGCAAGCTCTACAGCCTGAATAACGTGGACGTGATCAAGGGTGCGCAGACGACGGAAGTCCTGGGCGACGGCAAGAAAGTCACCGGCCTGGTCTACAAGGACCGCGCCAGCGGCGAGTTGCATACGGTGGAACTGGCAGGTGTCTTCGTCCAGATCGGTCTGCTCCCGAACGCCGAATGGCTCAAGGGCACGCTCGACCTGACGCCGCACGGCGAGATCGAAGTCGACGCCAGAGGCGAAACCTCGATCCCTGGCGTGTTCGCGGCCGGCGACGTCACCACGGTGCCGTTCAAGCAGATCGTGATTGCCGTGGGCGAGGGCGCCAAGGCCTCCTTGGCAGCCTTCGACTACATGATGCGCCTGCCGACCGAAGAGACCGATGCGGTCGACATGCCGGCGCAAGCGGCTGCCTGATCTTCAGTAGTGCAGTAAATGGAAACGCCATCCCGGTGCAAGCCGGGGTGGCGTTTTTTTATTATTTGTTGGATGGATTGCCTACTGCATAAGCAGCCGGTATAAATAAAAAGCGCCATCCGGTCCGAGCGGATGGCGCTGTTGTCTGCTTATTAATTGCCGGTGCATCCGGTGCACCGGTCTGAAACTTGTTGCCTGGCGTTATCGTGCGCCGATCAGCCCGATGTTTTGCGACAATGATTTGGTCAAGACGTCATCATGTTCAAGACAACCGGCCACGCCTGTGGCGGAATTCGTTTAGTGAAACATCAGCACCGCTGCCCCCTGCAGCGCGTTCGTTTCATACACCAGCCAGGCTGCGGCGCCGGCGAGGGCAAGTTGGAGTGCGGTCAGGGTGGTGGGGATCGAGCGCATCATGATGGGTTCTCCTGCTTTCGGGTGTGTGTTTTCGCTTGGTATGGTGCCATTCTGAGGCCGGGCCACATTCCGTGGCATCGGCGGGGACTCCGCCGTTCTGTAGGAAAAGACCTTGTGGCGCTGTCTCAGCCGCAGGAAGGGGCTCAGAGAGCCGCTCCTACGCGGCCTTTGGCGTGCGTCCTATAGCCGGGTTCGCGCGTGCGAATTACAGTGCTCGCATGACCCGACACGATCCCCAACTCCTCCACAATGGCCTGCTCGCAGTGCGCCGCCATTCCATCAAAAAACTGCTGCGCTCCGTGTTCGGCATCGAACGCCTGCGCGATGGACAGCAGCGCGTCATCGACAGCGTCCTCGACGGTAAGGACACGCTGGCGATCATGCCCACCGGCGGCGGCAAGTCGCTGTGCTACCAGATTCCCGCGCACATCCTGAAGGGCACGACGGTCGTCGTCTCGCCCCTGATTTCGCTGATGAAGGACCAGCTCGAGAAGCTCGACGAGTTGGGCATTCGCGCCTGCCAGGTCAACAGCAGCCTGAACGCCGAGGAAGAGCATGGGGCCCTGGCCAGCATCGCCGCCGGCGAGTGCGAGATCGTGTTCTGCACGCCCGAGCGCCTGACCTCGCCCGATTTCCTCGACGTGCTCAAGCAAACGAAGATCGTGCTGGTCGCGATCGACGAGGCGCACTGCATCTCGCAGTGGGGCCACGATTTCCGCCCGGCCTATATCGAAATGGCGGCGGCGATTGCCGCGCTCGGCCAGCCGCCGGTGCTGGCGCTGACCGCCACCGCCACCGACGAGGTGATGGACGACATCGGCCGCCAGCTGAACCGGCCGCGCATGAACGTCATCAATACCGGCATTTACCGCCCGAATCTGCACTACAGCGTGCGCCAGGTGACCAACCTGGACGAGAAATTCCAGGAAGCGCGGCGCCTGGTGGCGGAAAACGAGGGCGTCGGCATTGTCTACGCCGCCACCGTCAAGGCGGCCGAGGAAATGCACCGCATCCTGGAAGAAGCCGGCGAATCGGTGACGATCTACCATGGCAAGTTGCCCAGCGCCGAGCGCAAGGCCAACCAGGACCTGTTCATGAACGACGAACGGCGCATCATGGTCGCAACCAATGCCTTCGGCATGGGCATCGACAAGAGCGATACCCGTTTCGTGGTCCACCTGCAGATTCCCGCCAACCTCGAATCGTATTACCAGGAGTCGGGGCGAGCAGGACGCGACGGCAAGGATGCCAGTTGCACGCTGCTGTTCCTGCAGGACGACAAGCGCCTGCAGCAGTTCTTCCTGGTCAAGCACTACCCGGACGCCGCCGAGATCCGCTCGGTGTATGACGCCGCCTGCGAACTGGCGGAAGAGGGCGCGGTCACGAGCGAGCGCATCGAGGAGAAACTGGTCGACCTGAACGAAGCGAAGATCAAGGTTTGCCTGAAGCTGCTGAAAGACGGCAAGCTGGTGCGCCAGAACCGCAAGCTCGAATTTGTCGTCACCAAGGCCGAGCCCAAGGCCGCCACCTTCGAAGCGCTGGCCGCCGTCTACGTGCAGAAGCAGGAACACGACCGCGAGTCGCTCGAAAAGATGGTTGGTTATGCGGTCAGCGGTTTCTGCCGCTGGAAGCTGATGCTCGATTACTTCGGCGACGAAGTCGAAGGCTTCGAGAAGTGCTGCAAGTGCGACAACTGCAAGAACCCGCCGTCGATGAACCTGGACGACATCGAGATCCGCGACGACGAGTTCGACCATGCGCCCGAGCCGGAACCGGCCGGCCCGCATTTCGAAACCGGCATGCAGGTGACGGTGCCGAAGTATGGGCAGGGCATCGTCGTCTCGGTCGCCGGCGACCAGATCGGCATCGACTTCCCGGACGGCGAGCATCGCTCCTTTATGGCAGACTTCGTCACGATTGTCTGAAAAGACTCCCATGGCTGCGTTGCAGCGTCTCGCCGTACTAGCGTACTGTCTTCGCGGTTCGCCGATGCGACGCTGCGCCTTGCCCTGGGAGCCTTGTCGGACGATCGTCAAAACGTATTGAGAAAGGACCGCATGGCAGATATGGTGGTGGTACGCAAGGAGGGGCTGTACTGCGTCCCTGGCGGGTTTTATATCGATCCCTGGCGCCCGGTCGAGCGCGCCGTGATCACGCATGCGCACGGCGACCATGCGCGCTATGGCCATGGCAAATACCTGACTGCCGCCAGCGGCGTGCACGTGCTGCGCTCGCGCCTGGGCGACATCAACGTCGACGGCCTGGAGTACGGGCAAACCGTGGTCCACAACGGCGTCACCATCTCGCTGCACCCGGCCGGGCACGTGCTCGGCTCGGCGCAGGTACGCATGGAATACGGGGGCGAAGTCTGGGTCGCGTCCGGCGACTACAAGATCGAGCCGGATAAAACCTGCGCGCCGTTCGAACCCGTGCGCTGCGACACCTTCATCACCGAATCGACCTTCGGCCTGCCCATCTACCGCTGGGACCCGGAGCAGTCGATCTTCGACGACATCAACCGCTGGTGGCAGAAGAACGCCGCCGAGGGCCGCCCGAGCGTGATCTTCGGCTATTCGTTCGGCAAGGCGCAGCGCATCCTGTCCGGGCTCGACCCGGCCATCGGGCCGATCGTCTGCCATGGCGCGGTCGAGCCCTTGAATCGCGTGTACCGGGAAGGCGGCATCGCGTTGCCGCCGACGCTGATGGTGAGCGACGTCGACAAGGCGGCGCTGAAGGGATCCATCATCGTCGCGCCGCCGTCCGCCTCCGGCTCGCCCTGGATGAAGCGCTTCGGCGATTACAGCGACGCCTTTGCCAGCGGCTGGATGCAGTTGCGTGGCGCACGCCGGCGGCGTGGCGTCGACCGTGGCTTCGTTCTGTCCGACCACGCCGACTGGCCGGGGTTGATGTCGGCAATCAGCGCCACCGGCGCCCAACGCGTCATCGTCACCCACGGCTCGATTCCGGTGCTAGTGCGCTGGCTCTGCCAGCAGGGGCTGGACGCGGCCGGCTTCGATACCGAATACGGCGACGATGACGATGATGTCGGTATCCCGCCCCAGCCGGCGGAGGCCGCGCCAGTGGAGGAGTCCGGCAATGCGTGAATTCGCCCGCCTGTTCGCCGAACTCGACGAAACCACAGCCACCAACCGCAAGCTCGAAGCGCTGCAGCAGTATTTTTCCACGGCCGCACCGGAAAACGCCGCCTGGGCCGTGTACTTCCTCGCCGGCGGCAAGCCGCGCCAGGCCGTTCCCACTAAGCTGTTGCGCCAGTACGCGATCGAATACGCGGTGCTCGACGAATGGCTGTTTGACGAGTCCTATAACGCGGTGGGCGACATGGCCGAAACCATCGCCCACATCCTGCCGCCGCCGGAAAAGAAGAGCGACGTCGGCCTGGCCGAATGGATGACGGAACGGATCGGCCCCTTGCGCGGCGCCGACCCCGCCGTCATCCGCGAAGCCCTGTTTGGCTACTGGAACGAGCTGACCACGCCCGAGCGCTTCCTGTTCTGCAAACTGATCGGCGGGGGTTTTCGCGTCGGCGTCTCGAAACTGCTGGTTACGCGCGCGCTGGCGGCGATTGCCGCGGTGGACAGCAAGCTGGTGGCGCAGCGCCTGATGGGCTGGACCGACGGCAGCGTACGTCCGACCGCGACCAAGTTCCTGCAACTGATCGCGGCGCAGTCCGACGAAGAACACAAGCTGCGCGGCGGCCAACCCTATCCCTTCTTCCTGGCGCACCAGTTGCAGGGCGACCCGGCGGCGCTGGGCGATGTGCATGACTGGCAGGTCGAGTGGAAGTACGACGGCATCCGCGCCCAGCTGGTACGGCGCGGCGCGCAAAACTACCTGTGGTCGCGCGGCGAAGACCTGATCAGCGAGCGCTTCCCGGAACTGTGCGGCGTGCGCCTGCCCGAAGGGACGGTGGTCGATGGCGAAGTGCTGGTCTGGGACCATGCCATTGACGCGCCCGCGCCCTTCGCCGAACTGCAGCGCAGGATCGGACGAAAAACCCTGTCGGCCAAATTGCTGGCCGAACTGCCGGCGGTGCTGGTCTGCTACGACCTGCTCGAACTCGACGGCGTCGACCTGCGCGCGCTGCCCCAGCACGAACGGCGCGCGCTGCTGGAAACGCAGGTGGCCGCGGTCGACCAGCCGCAGCTGAAGATTTCGCCGCTGGTCCATGCGCAGAACTGGGAAGCGCTGGCGACGCTGCGTATGGAATCACGCAACCGCGGCGTCGAAGGCATGATGGTCAAGGCGAAAAGCGCCCAGTACGGCGTCGGCCGCACCAAGGACGTCGGCACCTGGTGGAAGTGGAAGGTGGACCCGTATTCGGTCGACGCGGTGCTGATCTATGCCCAGGCCGGCCATGGACGGCGCGCCTCGCTCTACACCGACTATACCTTCGCCGTGTGGGACGACGACGAGGGCCATGGCGAGCGCAAGCTGGTGCCGTTCGCGAAAGCCTATTCCGGCCTGACCGATGCCGAGATCGCCCAGGTCGACAATGCGATCCGCAAGACCACGGTCGAAAAATTCGGGCCGGTGCGCTCCGTAAAACCGACGATGGTGTTCGAGATCGGCTTCGAAGGCATCGCGCTGTCCTCGCGCCACAAGGCGGGGATTGCCGTGCGCTTCCCGCGCATCCTGCGCCGGCGCGACGACAAGCTGGTGGACGATGCCGACACGCTCGACACATTGAAAGGCCTGCTGGCCGCCGCCGGTGCATGAGCGGGCCGACGCCGACAAAAGTCAAGGAGTGGTTCGCCGCGCGCGGCTGGAAGGCCTTCCCGTTTCAAAAGGAAGTGTGGAAGGCGGCGCTGGCGGGCCAGTCCGGGCTGCTGCATGCGAACACGGGCGCAGGTAAAACCTATGCCGTGTGGCTGGCAGCGCTGCAGCGTGGGGCTTTGAGTAAAGGCCGGATGAGCGGCCTGCGCGTGTTGTGGATCACGCCGATGCGCGCGCTCGCCGCCGACACCCAGCGCGCGCTGGAAGAATCGGCGGCGGCGCTGGCGCCCGAGTGGACCGTCGGTGCGCGCACCGGCGACACCGGTTCGGCCGAGCGCGCGCGCCAGTCGCGCAAGTGGCCGACAAGCCTGATCACGACGCCGGAAAGCCTGTCGCTGCTGCTCAGCCACGCGGCTGCCGAAGAACAGTTCAAGCACCTCGACATGATCATCATCGACGAGTGGCACGAGCTGATGGGCAGCAAGCGCGGCGTACAGGTGCAGCTGGCGCTGGCGCGGCTGCGCCATTGGCGCCCTGGCCTCGTGATCTGGGGCGTGTCGGCGACGATGGGCGACCTCGACCTGGCGCGCCAGGTGTTGTTGGGAGAAGTTGGGCAAAATTCGCCGGGCGTACTGGTCGAAGGCGATACCAAGAAACAGATCGTGGTCGATTCGTTGATCCCGAAGGACGTCGCGCGTTTTCCCTGGGGCGGACACCTGGGCCTGCAGATGCTCAAACCCGTGATCGACGAGATCGAGCATTACGACGCCACGCTGGTATTTACCAATACGCGCTCGCAGTCGGAGATCTGGTACCAGAACATCCTCGAAGCGCGTCCCGACTGGGCCGGCGTGATCGCGCTGCACCATGGCTCGCTGGCGCGCGAGGTACGCGACTGGGTCGAGATGGGCTTGAAAAAGGGCGAACTGAAAGCGGTGATCTGCACCGCCAGCCTCGACCTGGGCGTGGATTTTTTACCGGTCGAGCGCGTGCTGCAGGTCGGCAGCGCCAAGGGTATCGCGCGCCTGCTGCAGCGCGCCGGGCGCAGCGGCCACGCGCCGGGACGGGTCTCGCGCGTGACCCTGGTGCCGACCAACAGCATGGAGATCCTGGAAGCGGCCGGCGCCAAGGTGGCGGTGGCCGCGCGCAGGATCGAGGGCCGCTATGTGCCGAACAAACCCTTCGACGTGCTGGTCCAGCACATGGTCACCGTCGCCCTGGGCGGCGGCTTCCGCTCCGAGGCGTTTTACGAGGAGGTGCGGCGCGCCTGGTCGTACCGCCACCTGACCGAGGAAGAATGGCAGTGGGCGCTCGATTTCGTCGCGCGCGGCGGCCAGAGCCTGACCGTGTATCCGGAATACCGGCGCGTGCTGCCGGACGAGGAGGGCGTGTATCGCGTACCCGATACGGCGATCGGCCGCCGCCACCGCATGGGCATCGGCACCATCGTTTCCGACGCCACCATCCAGGTGAAATACGTCAGCGGTGGCCGCATCGGCAGCATGGAAGAGTCCTTCATCGGGCGCCTGAAACCGGGCGACCATTTCCTGTTCGGCGGACGCATCCTCGAATTCGTGCGCGTGCACGAGATGACGGCGTTCGTGAAACGCGCCACGGGAAGCCGCGGCGCGATCGCGCGCTGGCAGGGAACCAAGATGCCGATGTCCTCGGAACTCGCGCATGCCGCGCTCGAGCAGCTGCGCCAGGCGGCCGAGGGACGCTTCGAAGGACCGGAAATGGGGGCGATCCGGCCGCTGCTCGACATCCAGGCCAAATGGTCGGCGCTGCCCACCATCGACACCCTGGTGCTGGAATCGATGAAGAGCCGCGAAGGCTACCACCTGTTCGTGTACCCGTTCGCCGGGCGCTCGGTGCACATGGGCCTGGCCTCGCTGTTCGCTTACCGCATCGGGCGGCGCCAGCCGATCACGTTTTCGATTGCGATCAACGATTACGGCTTTGAACTCATGTCGCCGGAACCGGTCGACTGGGAGCGCGAATTCGCCGGCGCCACCGGGGCGGACGTTGGCCTGTTCGACACCGAGCACCTGCTCGAGGACGTGCTCGACAGCCTGAACGCGACCCAGCTGTCGCAGCAGCGTTTCCGCGAAGTGGCGCGCATTGCGGGCCTGGTGTTCCAGGGCTATCCGGGCCAGCCGAAATCGAACCGCCAGGTGCAGGCGTCGTCGTCGCTGTTTTTCGAAGTCTTCCGCAAGCACGACGCCGGCAACCTGCTGCTCACGCAAGCGCAGCGCGAAGTGCTGGAGCAGGAACTGGAATTGACCCGCCTGCGTGACACGCTGGCGGAACTCCATGCACGCAAAGTGGCGTATCGTGTCGTGAAACGCGCGACGCCGTTTGGCTTTGCGTTGATGGTCGAGCGCTTCCGCGAAAAGGTGAGCACCGAAAAACTGAATGACCGCGTGGCGCGCATGGTGCGCGAACTGGAGAAGGCTGCTGCCGTATGACGGTGTCCGAAGTTGAAGTTGCTGGTGAACGACTCTTGCTGTTGCCCGAAAAGGCCGTGTTCTGGCCGGCGCAATCGATGCTGATCATTGCCGACATCCACTTCGGCAAGGCGGCCTCGTTCCGCGCGCAAGGCATCCCGGTGCCGCGCGGCACCACCAGCGAAAACCTGCAAGGGCTCGACGCCCTGATCGATGCCCACGGCGCGCGCCACGTCGTCTTCCTGGGCGACTTCCTGCACGCGCGCGCCGCCCACGCGTCGAGCACCCAGCAGGCGATGCTGGCCTGGCGCGAGCGCCGCCGCGACCTGCGCCTGACCCTGGTGCGCGGCAACCACGACAAGCACGCGGGCGACCCGGCGGCCACCCTCGGCATCGAACTGGTGGACGAACCGCACATGGTCGGGCCGTTTGCCTTTTGCCATCATCCCGATGTCGACACGGGAGGCTATGCGTTGGCCGGCCACGTGCACCCGGCCTGGATGCTGGCCACGCGTTTCGATTCGCTGCGCCTGCCGTGCTTCGTGGTCGGCAGCGAGCGCATGATCCTGCCGTCGTTCGGCTCGTTCACCGGCGGCCACGTGGTCACGCGCGAGGCCGGAGACGCCATTTTCGTCACCTCAGGCGAGGCCGTGCACAGCGTTCGTTAGCGCACTGTTTTCTTTTGGGCATTGGCGTACTGTGTATGTACGTGAAGGCGGCCCATCGAAAGGAGACATGCCATGAAGCTTCGCCATACCCTGAGTGCCACGCTGGTTGCGCTGTTGCCGCTGTGCTCCATAGCGCTGGCGCCGGCTGCCGCGCATGCGCAGCAATATGAACGCGACAGCCGCGGACCGCTGATTCGCGGTTTCAATGTCGAGGAAGTGCGGCGCCTGGCGCCCGGCGTGGAGCTGCATTTCGACCTGTACGGCACGCCCGGCGGCAACGCCACGCTGCGCATCGACGGCGCCACGCGCAACGTGTACATGACGGAAACCGAACCCGGGCAATACGTCGGCACCTATGTCATCGGCGCGCGCGACCGCATCGTCAATACCAGCGCCGTCACCGCCAACCTGCGTGTGGGCAACCGCGTGGCGACCGACGTGCTGAGCGAATCGGTGGTGCGCGACGGCGCCCCGCGTCCGAACCGGCGCGGCGACCTGGCCTCGGTGCCGCGCATCGAACGCTTCGAAGTGCGCGCCAGCGACGAGCTGGCGCCCGGCAACGACCTCGGCTTCACCGTCTTCGGCACGCCCGGCGCCCGCGTCGAACTGACCATGGCGGGCGCGCGCGGCGTCTTTTTCCTGCCGGAAGTGCGTCCCGGCGAATATGCTGCCGACTACACGATCCGCCGCGACGACCGCATCGCCCCCGACAGCCGGGTGACGGCGACGATCCGCGCCAACGGCCGCTATACGGAGCAGGTGCTGGGCCGTCCGCTGCTGGCCGGTCCCACGCTGCGTCCGGTCGCAGGACCCGCCGTGGCCACCAGTGCGCCGGGCACGGCGCGCTACTGCACCAACTGCGCCACCGTGGAAGCGGTCAACGTGGTCGAAGTGAGCGGCCAGGGCAATTACCTCGGCACGGCGGCCGGCGCGGTGGTCGGCGGCCTGCTCGGCAACCAGGTCGGCAGCGGCAGCGGCCGCAAGGCGGCCACCGTGGCCGGCGCCGTCGGCGGCGCGGTCGCCGGCAACGCCATCCAGCGCAACGGACGGCAGGCCCAGCGCTACGAAGTCGTGGTGCGTTATGCGGGCAATGGAGCGACGCAGACGCTGCAGTATGACAACGATCCCGGCTTCCGCGTCGGCGATCCGGTACGCGTCAACAATGGCGTGTTGTCGCGGGATCAATAACGGAACGCACTTTCAACAATCCACAAAATAAAACAACTCCGACATTCTGGTCTCGCGAAGAAACCACCATGTCGGAGCTGTTTTTGCCCCTGCCGCACTTGCCGGCAAGGAGGCAATCAATCAGGCCGTGGCCAGCACCTGGTCGTCGCCGGCTGCGTCGAGCTCGGCTTTCTGCTTGGCGCCGGCTGCCTTGGTGCGCGAGCGCGACGGTGGCAGGCGGCGCAGGGTTTTCAGGGCTTCCGGGTCCTTGATGCCGATGGTACGCTGGTCGACGGTAATGAGCCCGATCTCGTTGAAGGCGGACAGGGTGCGGCTTACCGTTTCCAGCGTCAGGCCCAGATAGCTGCCGATCTCGTGGCGCGTCATGCGCAGGTTGAACAGCTTGCTCGAGTAGCCCATGGCGGCGAAACGGTCAGCCAGCGAGACCAGGAAGCGCGCCACGCGTGCCTCGGCGGAGAGGGCGCCGAGCATGCCAATCATGGCCTGCTCACGCACCAGCTCGCGGCTCATGACGCCGTACATCAGGTTTTCCAGCTCCATGTGCACGCGGCCGAGGGCGGTCAGTTTCTTGAACGGCAGCAGGATCAGGTCGCAGTCCGACAGCGCCACGGCTTCGGAGGCGTAGTGGCGGGTGTGGATGCCGTCGACGCCGAGCATGTCGCCCTTCATCGGGAAGCTCAGCACCTGTTCGTTGCCGAACTCGTCGATCAGCACCGTTTTCAGGAAGCCGGAGTTGACGATGTACAGAGTGTCGAAGGCCTGGCCGATGGTGTGGACGCGCTGGCCGGTCTTGAACTGTACGTGCTGGAACAGCAGTTCTTCGGAATTGATGGAGACCGCGGCCGGGATGTGCAGCAGGTCGCAGACTTCTTTCAGGTTGGACCACAGGCGGCCCTGGCGTTGGCGGCCTGCTTCCATTGGTGTGGAATGCATGGTCGACGAGGCGTTGCGTTGTTCTGGCGTTGGCTGGGACTGCATGCTCATCTCCGGTGAAGAAATCTTCTGGCAGGGCAGGTGGCTGGGGCCGCTACCGGGTGCTTCAATAGGATTCATCAAGCGGGAGGCTTGGCTTACGGAGAGAAATTAGATCGCAAGCAAGTCGATACGCTGAATTCAGTATGCCAACACGAGTTCGGCATGGGTATCAGCAATGGCTGAATGTGTAGGTAGGAGAGGAACTAGTAACGTAGGAATTTTCTTACCAAAACGGGGCGTCGCGGGCACTATCCGGTACAACAACTTGCTGGCAGGGCAGCAAAGCGTGGATTGCAGCGTGGCGGGCAAGGCACAAATGGCCGCCCGCCACTGTCAAACGTTGTTAATACGGCGAAGGCAATGCCGCCGTTTCAGAAGCTCGACCGGTTCAGGCTTTCAGAGGCGCCAGCAGACGATGCGCCACGGCATACTGCACCATTTCCGACAGCGACGTCATCCCCATCTTCTGCATGATGCGCGTCTTGTGGGTACTCACGGTCTTCACCGACAAATGCAGGTTGTTGGCGATTTCGGTGATCGACTTGCCGCCGACGAGCAGCGAAAACACTTCGAATTCGCGGTCCGAGAGTTGTTTGTGCAACAGCTGCTCGTTGGGCGCCATGATGTTCAGCGCCAGCTGCTCGGCCACTTCGGTACTGATGTAGGGCCGGCCCGAGGCCACCTTGCGGATCGCGCCGACCAGCTGGGTGCCCGCGCTCTCCTTGGTGAGGTAGCCCTGGGCGCCGGCGCGGATGGCGCGCACCGCATACTGTTCCTCTTCGTGCATGGTGAGGATCAGGATGGCCAGCTTGGGCGCCTCGCTGCGTACCTGGCGGATCAGGTCGACGCCGCTGCGCCCGGGCATCGACAAATCGAGCAGCAGCAGGTCGAAGCCGCCCTGGCGCACCAGCGACAGGACTTCGAAGCCGTTGGTCGCTTCGCCGACGATCTCGACGTCGAGCGCGCCGTCGAGGATCCGCTTCAGCCCTTCACGCATGATCGTGTGATCATCTGCGATGACGATTCTTATCATGAATGCACCCCCTTGCCACGTGGTCCGCGGCTTATAGTGTGCACGCCGCGGCGCGGCGTGCCGGCGCCGGCATCAGGTCGAGGCTGGCTCGTTGATCAGCCGGTGCACCAGTACCGGCTTGGTGGTATGCGACAACACTTTATTGGTGACGCTGCCCAGCAGGAGCTGGCCCCAGCCGCTGCGCCCGTGCGAACCCATGAAGATCAGGTCGCAGCCTTCCTGCTCGGCGACGTCGACGATCTTCAGGGCCGTGGCGTCGGAAAACGCGGTCATGCAGCTGTGCTGCAGTCCGGCCTGCTCGCAGGAGCGCATGATCCTGCCCATGTAGTCTTCGCCGGTGCGGCGCATCTGGCTGATGTAGTCGTCTTCGCTGGGATACGAGGGCGGAATGATCTCGACGTACACCGGGTACTGGTAGTCCGGTGCGACGAACAGGGCCAGCACTTCGGCACCCATCTGGTGCGCGAACTTGACCCCGGCGCAGGCAGTGTGCTGGGAAACGGCGGAGCCGTCGGTGGTGATCAGGATTTTCCGGTACATGATGAGCCCCTCCAATACGCTATGTATTCTGGCTGCTGCTGAATGTGCCGGGCTTGCGATAGCGCAACCTGTTGACTTCGCTCAATGATGAGCCCGCCTTCGCTGGAAGGCTTGCAAAAACAGTGCACAATCGACGCGACCACAAAAACAACACCTGACTTGTGAAAATATTCAGGAACGGCACGGTTTTATTGTCGCGGAATTAAGTTTCCTTGTCCATTTCGGCGTATTGCTTTTTCCGATATTTACCTACGGCAACTGCGCTGCTACACTCGCTAACGATTTTTGGGCTTCCGGCGGCGGCACGACGCGCGTGGAAGTCCGCATCCACCGGACCGAAGCACGCAAGATTGCGAGACATTCATATTATGGAGAAGCAGGGATTATGACCGACGCCGCCGACGATTTCGACGCACTATTCGAGGAAGTGGCAGCCCAGCGCGCCAGCGCGCCGGCCCCGGCTGCAGCGGCTGCAGCGGCTGCGCCCGCCTCTACCGCCACCGCCGATGAAGACGACCTGGACGCACTGTTCGACCAGATCGCTACCAACAAGCCCGCCGCGCCGGTTGCTCCGGCCGCGGCCGTTTCCGTCGCTACCGCGCCCGCAGCTGCGAGCGCTGCCGACGACGGCGCCGAGGGCGACAAGAACATGTACGAACGCCTCGGCGGCATCGTGCGCCTGCTGCACGACTCGCTGCGCGAACTGGGCTACGACCGCGCGTTGTCCGAGGCTTCGTCGCAGATCAACGACGCCCAGGACCGCCTGGAATACGTCGCCACCCTGACCGAGCAGGCCGCCAACAAGGTCCTGAACACCCTGGACGAAGGCATGCCGGCGCAGGACAAGCTGTCGAAGCAGGCGCAGGACATGTCGGGCCGCTGGGATGCGCTGTTCGCCGGCAAGCTGAGCCTGGACGAATTCAAGGCCCTGGCCGGCGACTCGCGCCAGTTCTCGCAAGCCGTGTCGGCAGCGACCGAGGCGGAAAAAGCGCGCCTGCTGGAAATCATGATGGCCCAGGACTTCCAGGACATCACCGGCCAGCTGATCAAGAAAGTAGTCGCGATCACCAAGACCGTGGAAAACGAGCTGGCCCAGCTGCTGCGCGATAACGCGCCGCCGGAAACGCGCGCCAAGCTGGCCGAGAAAGAAGCTGCACCTGTGCAATTGATGTCGGGCCCGTCCGTGCCGGAAGCGGCGCTGGACCAGGATAACGTCGACGACCTACTTGCCGATCTGGGATTCTAATGGACGATATGCTCAAGGACTTCGTCGTCGAGGCGATGGATCTGGCAGTCAATGTTGAAGAGCACCTCCTGCGCCTCGAACGCGATCCGGACAACAAGGAAACGCTGAACGCGGTGTTTCGTTCGTTCCACACGATCAAGGGCGGCGCCGGCTTCATGGGCCTGCCTGCGCTGGTTGCGGCCTGCCACCTGACGGAGAATCTGTTCGACGCCCTGCGTACGGGCGCCGCGCCGGTCACGCCGCTGTCGATCGAAGCGGCGCTGCAAGCTTCCGGCTTCGTCGCCGACCAGTTGAACGACCTGAACAACGGCGCCACGCCGGAACAGCTGGCGCCGATGCCGGCCGACCTCGAGCGCATCCTGACGGACGCGATCGAAGGCAAGGCGCAGGTGGCACAGGTGGCCGCGCCTGCTCCGGTAGCTGCACCGGTGGTTGCCGCCGCGCCGGTTGCCGCGCCTGCCGTCGCTGAAGACGGACTCGACTGGCCCGCGATGTACAACGCCGTGGTGCCGGCCAGCGCCGCGATTGCGACTGCCGCGACTGCCCCGGTTGCTGCAGCCACTGCCGCGCCGACGCCAGTCGCCGCGGTCGCGCCGCAAGCACCCGCCGCAGCACCTGTTGCGCAGCACGATGCCGCGCCGGCCGCGAAAGCCGGCTGGGATGGCGTCGACCGCCGCAACGACGTCAAGCCCGTTGCCGCCGCCCCGGCCAAGGACGAAAGCATCCGTATCGATGCCGTGAAACTCGACGCGCTGCTGGAAGTGGCCGGCGAATCGGTGCAGGCCGCCAACCAGGCTGCCGTGCTGCTCGAACGCCTGTCGCAGTTCAAGTTCGAAGGGCAGGCCGCCACCCTGATGGCGACGCTGACCGAAACGCTGGAACGCGCCTCGCGCTATTCGGCCGAACTGCAGCGCGCCACGCTGGCCACGCGCATGCAGCCAGTGGGCCGCCTGTTCCAGAAATTCCCGCGCCTGGTGCGCGAGCTGGCGAAAGACCTCGGCAAGGACGTCGAGCTGACCATCGAAGGCGCCGAGACCGAAGTCGACCGCGTCGTCGTCGACAGCCTCTACGATCCGCTGGTACACATGCTGCGCAATGCGCTCGACCATGGCGTCGAGTCGCCGCAGGAGCGTGTCGCCGCCGGCAAGCCAGCGAAAGCATTCATCCTGCTGAAAGCCTGGCAGGAAGCCAACAGCGTCATGATCGTGCTGCAGGACGACGGCAAGGGCATGGACCCGATCAAGCTGCGCCGCAAAGCCATCGACAAGGGCCTGATCGGCGAAAACGGCGCCCAGAGCGACGAAGACGCCTACCAGCTGGTGTTCCTGCCGGGTTTCTCGACCAAGGAAGTGGCGTCGTCGGTCTCGGGCCGCGGTGTCGGCATGGACGTCGTGAAAACGGCGGTGGAAAAGAACCGCGGCGCGATCCGCATCGATTCTTCGCTCGGCCACGGCACCAAGTTCGCGATCCGCCTGCCGATCGAACTGTCGATCGTGCCGACCATGCTGGTCTCGACGTCCGGCGCTTCGCTGGCGCTGCCGATGGCGGTGGTCGAGCGCGTGGTCGAACTGCCGGAAACCTTCTCGATGGTCGGCGGCGCCCCGGTGCTGAAAGACCAGGGCCGTCCGCTGCCGGTGCGCTCGCTGGCCGGTTCGCTCGGCTACGAGGAAGCGGTGGAACGCGTCGGCATCGTCATCAATGCGCCGCAGCCGTATATCCTGGCGGTGGAAGCGGTCGACGGTACCGCCGACCTGGTGATCAAGCCGATGACGGCGTTGACCGTCGAGGGCATCACCGGCACCGCGCGGTCGGCCGAGGGCGAACTGGTACTGGTGGTGGGCCTGTCGTTCCTGATGGATGGCTGCCGCAGCACGGTGCGCATGGCCGCATGAATGCACTAAACGAGTGAAAAAGGGGGACATTGGCCCTTGCAATAAAAGCCTGCGCAGCCGATGCGCAGGCTTTTTTTATTTGCACCTGAGCCGTTCCATGCAAATCTTGTTTGCCACACAAGTGATTTATTGGCAGAAACGTGCAAAACGGCCTTACTTCTGCCGCAGTGCACAATTATGGCATAATCAAAATCCCACTATCGACAGTGGCCGCACGTAAGACTCAGCACGGGACACAGCATGTTAAAAACGCTCTACGACAAACTCTGGGAATCGCACGTCGTGCGTGCCGATGCCGACGGCACCACGGTGCTGTATATCGACCGCCACCTGGTGCACGAAGTCACCAGTCCGCAAGCCTTCGAGGGTCTGCGCGAAGCCAACCGGGGCCTGTGGCGCAATGCCGCCAACCTGGCCGTGGCCGACCATAACGTGCCGACCACCGACCGCCGCGAAGGCATCGCCGACCCCACCTCGCGCCTGCAGGTCGAGACGCTCGACAGCAATGCGAAGAGCTTCGGGCTCACCTACTTCAACATGAACGACAAGCGCCAGGGCATCGTCCACGTGATCGGGCCGGAGCAGGGCGCGACCCTGCCGGGCATGACGGTGGTCTGCGGCGACTCGCACACGTCCACCCACGGCGCCTTTGGCTGCCTGGCGCACGGCATCGGCACCTCGGAAGTCGAGCACGTGCTGGCGACGCAGACGCTGCTGGCGAAAAAATCGAAGTCGATGCTGGTGCAGGTCGACGGCACGCTGCCGCCGGGCGTGACCGCCAAGGACATCGTGCTGGCCGTGATCGGCCGCATCGGCACCGCCGGCGGCACCGGTTACGCCATCGAATTCGGCGGCTCGACCATCCGTGCACTGTCGATGGAAGGGCGCATGACGGTCTGTAACATGGCGATCGAAGCGGGCGCGCGCGCCGGCATGATCGCCGTCGACGACACCACGATCAACTACGTGAAGGGCCGTCCATTTTCCCCAAGCGGCCCGCAGTGGGAGCAGGCCGTCAGCTATTGGCGCACCCTGCACACCGACCCGGGCGCGAAGTTCGACATGGTCGTCACCCTGGACGCGGCGCAGATCCGTCCGCAAGTCACCTGGGGCACCTCGCCGGAAATGGTGACCTCGATCGACGGCCGCGTGCCCGATCCCGACCAGGAAAAGGATGCCGTGCGTCGCGACGCCATGGAAAAGGCGCTGACCTACATGGCCTTGACGCCGAACACGCCGATCGAGAACATCCGCATCGACAAGGTCTTCATCGGCTCGTGCACGAATTCGCGCATCGAGGATTTGCGCGAGGCCGCCGCCATCGTGCGCGGACGCCAGCGCGCTTCGAATGTGAGACTGGCGCTGGTGGTGCCGGGTTCGGGCCTGGTCAAGGAACAGGCCGAGCGCGAAGGCCTCGACCAGATCTTCAAGGCCGCCGGCTTCGAGTGGCGCGAGCCGGGCTGCTCGATGTGCCTGGCGATGAATGCCGATCGCCTGGAGCCGGGCGAACGCTGCGCCTCGACCTCGAACCGCAATTTCGAAGGACGGCAGGGGCAGGGCGGACGTACCCACCTGGTGTCGCCGGCAATGGCCGCCGCGGCCGGGATCGCGGGCCACTTCGTCGACGTGCGCGCACTCTGAATAAATAATATAAACAGATTTACAGGACCATCATGAAAAAAGTATTCGCCCTCTCCCTGGTTGCCATCGTTCTCGCAGGCTGCAACACGATTTCCGGCATCGGCCGCGACGTGCAAAAGGTCGGCCAGGTCGTCACCGGCGCTGGCGGCAAGTAATTCCATTGAACGAACCGGGTAGAGGACATGGATAAATTCACCGTACATGAAGGCCTGGTGGCGCCGCTCGACCGCGCCAACGTCGACACCGACGCCATCATTCCGAAGCAGTTCCTGAAATCGATCCGCAAGACCGGCTTCGGCCCCAACTTGTTCGACGAGTGGCGTTACCTCGACCATGGCGAGCCGGGGCAGGACAACAGCAACCGTCCACTGAATCCGGACTTCGTGCTGAACCAGCCGCGCTACCAGGGGGCGTCGATCCTGCTGACCCGCAAGAACTTCGGCTGCGGCTCCTCGCGTGAACACGCGCCATGGGCGCTGCAGCAGTACGGTTTCCGCGCCATTGTCGCGCCGAGCTTTGCCGACATCTTCTTCAACAACTGCTACAAGAGCGGGCTGCTGCCGATCGTGCTGACCGAAGCGCAGGTCGAGCAGCTGTTCAATGAAGTAAAAGCATCGAGCGCTTTCAGGCTCGTGGTCGACCTGGAACACCAGGTGCTGCGCAGCCTGGACGGCAGCATCGGCTTCGAATTCGCGATCGACGACTTCCGCAAGTACTGCCTGCTGAACGGCCTGGACGACATCGGCCTGACGCTGCGCCACGCCGACGAGATCCGCGCCTTCGAAGAACGCCACCTGGCGCGCCAGCCCTGGCTGGCCAACACGATTTGACAAGAAAGCGACCATGAAGATTGCAATCCTGCCGGGCGACGGCATCGGTCCCGAAATCACGGCGCAAGCGGTGCGCGTGCTCGAAGCGCTGGGTGAATCCTTCGAGATGGAGCATGCCGAGGTCGGCGGCGCCGGTTATGCGGTGCATGGCCATCCGCTGCCCGCATCGACGCTGAAGCTGGCGAAGGAAGCGGACGCCGTGCTGTTCGGCGCCGTCGGCGATTATCAGTACGACACGCTCGAGCGCGCGCTGCGCCCGGAGCAGGCGATCCTCGGCTTGCGCCGCGAACTTGGCCTGTTCGCCAACCTGCGACCGGCGATCCTGTATCCGGAACTGGCCGGCGCCTCGACCCTGAAGCCGGAAGTGGTGGCGGGCCTCGACATCCTGATCATCCGCGAACTGACCGGCGACATCTATTTCGGCAAGCCGCGCGGCGTGCGCGAGTGCCCCGACGGGCCCTTCAAAGGCCAGCGCGAAGGTTTCGACACGATGCGCTATGCCGAAGGCGAAATCCGCCGCATCGCCCACGTGGCCTTCCAGGCTGCGCAGAAAAGGGATAAACGCGTGACCAGCGTCGACAAGGCGAACGTGCTGGAAACCTTCCAGTTCTGGCGCGACATCGTCACCGACGTGCACAAGGAATATGAGGATGTCGCGCTCGAACACATGTACGTCGATAACGCGGCCATGCAGCTGGTGCGCGCGCCGAAGAAATTCGACGTCATCGTCACCGGCAACATGTTCGGCGACATCCTGTCGGACGCCGCCGCGATGCTGACCGGCTCGATCGGCATGCTGCCTTCGGCCTCGCTCGACGCCAGCAATAAAGGCCTGTACGAACCCTCGCACGGTTCGGCACCGGACATCGCCGGCAAGGGCATTGCCAATCCACTGGCGACGATCCTGTCCGCCGCAATGATGCTGCGCTTCTCGCTGAACAAGGCCGAGCAGGCCGACCGCATCGAGACCGCCGTAAAGCGCGTGCTCCAGCAAGGATTGCGCACAGCGGATATATTCGAGGATGGCACGCAGCGCGTGAGCACGGAACAGATGGGCGACGCGGTCGTGCGCGCGCTCGGATAACTTTTAAAAACAAACGGGAAATAAAATGAAATTGGTAGGCCTGGTAGGTTGGCGCGGCATGGTAGGTTCGGTCCTGATGCAGCGCATGCAGGACGAGGGCGATTTCGACCACATCGAGCCGGTGTTCTTCACCACCTCGAATGCGGGCGGCGCCGCGCCAGCGATGGCGAAGAACGAAACCACGTTGAAGAGCGCGCACGAAATCGCCGAACTGGCGAAGTGCGAGATCATCATCTCCTGCCAGGGCGGCGACTACACGAGCGAGGTCTTCCCGCAGCTGCGCGCCAGCGGCTGGGACGGCTACTGGATCGACGCCGCCTCGACCCTGCGCATGAACGACGACGCCGTCATCGTGCTCGACCCGGTCAACCTCGACGTCATCAAGAACGCACTCGCGCGCGGCGTGAAGAACTACGTCGGCGGCAACTGCACCGTGTCGTGCATGCTGATGGGCCTGGGCGGGCTGTTCGAACAGGGCCTGGTCGAGTGGATGACCTCCATGACCTACCAGGCCGCGTCCGGCGGCGGCGCCCAGCACATGCGCGAGCTGCTGACCCAGTTCGGCACCATCAACGGCGCCATCAAGCCCCTGCTCGACAACCCGGCCTCGGCCATCCTCGAGATCGACCGCACGGTGCTGGCGACCCAGCACGGTTTGTCCGCTGACGAAACCAAACAGTTCGGCGTGCCGCTGGCCGGCAACCTGATCCCATGGATCGACAAGGACCTGGGCAACGGCCAGTCGAAGGAAGAGTGGAAGGCCGGCGCCGAGACCAACAAGATCCTGGGCCGCGGCGAAGGCTTCGGTACCGCTGCGATTCCAGTCGACGGCCTTTGCGTGCGCATCGGCGCGATGCGCTGCCACTCGCAGGCGCTGACCATCAAGATGACCAAGGACGTGCCGCTCGACGAGATCAACGACATCATCGCCTCGCACAACCAGTGGGTGAAGGTGGTGCCGAACACGCGCGAAGCGTCGATGCATGACCTGTCGCCGGCCGCCGTCACCGGCAGCCTGAACATCCCGGTGGGCCGCCTGCGCAAGATGTCGATGGGACCGGACTACCTGTCGGCGTTTACGGTCGGCGACCAGCTGCTGTGGGGTGCGGCCGAGCCGCTGCGGCGCATGCTGCGGATCGTGCTGGAGAAGTAAAACAACGCCCGCGAATGCGGGCGTTTTTGTTTTTGTAGGGTGGGCTTCGCCCACGCGGTACGACAGTTGATCAGCGGTTGTTCAACAATGGCACGCTCGCATAAGGTAAGAAGTTTGTCGTTTCGACGGAGTTACCGCCGTACCGCGTGGGCACACGTGCCCACCCTACGGTAGACTTGGCGATTCGATCACACCTGTTGGTGCCCTGATAATCTCTGCTCATCAATACGATATCTAAACATTATCGATAGCTCATCCATCCCACAGAATCACAAGCCTACGCCCCGCAGCGCTTGCATGCTCCAGTGCATGATGATATGTTGAGACTTCCGGGAAACCGTCCTTTCCCTCCTGCCAACCTTCTCGACACCAACTCCAACCCTATGCCACTGAACCGCCGCCCTCAGATCATGTCGTCCGCGTTGAAAACGCTTACCGCAGCGGTCGCCAGTGCAGTGTTGTTGACTTCGGTGGCAAACGCGGCGGGACTGGGTAAACTCACCGTCCTCTCGGCCCTCGGCCAGCCGCTGCGCGCCGAGATCGAACTGACCGCCGTCTCGAGCGAAGAAGCGTCGAACCTGGTGGCGAAACTGGCCAGTCCCGAAGCCTACCGCGCCGCCAACGTCGACTTCAATCCGGCACTGCTGTCGCTGCGCTTCGCGGTCGAGGGGCGCGGCGGGCGCCAGTTCGTGCGCATCACCTCGCCGCAGCCGTTGAACGAGCCCTTCGTCGACCTGCTGCTGGAGCTGTCCTGGGATGGCGGCCGCCTGGTGCGCGAATACACCTTCCTGCTCGATCCGGCCGAGCTGCGCTCGACGCAATCGGCGCAGGTGGCGCCGGCACCGGCTGCGCGTTCCGGTGCGGCCCAGACGCCAAGGCCGGCGCCGGCCGAGAGCGCGCGTCCGCAACGTGGCGCACGCGCCGACGAGACCGCGGGCGAACCGGCCGCACGAGCGGCTGGCACGGCTGCCAGCCCCTCGCGCTACCGCGTCAAGGCCGGCGACACGCTCAGCCGCATCGCAGGCAAACTGAAACCGGTCGACGTCTCGCTCGACATGATGCTGGTCGCCCTTTACCGCGCCAACCCGGACGCGTTCATCAGCAACAACATGAACCGCCTGAAGTCGGGTCAGATCCTGTCGGTGCCGAGCGGCGACAGCATGCGCGGCATCGATGCGGAAGAAGCACACGGTACGGTCGTGGCGCACGCGGCCGACTTCAATGCCTACCGCAGCAAGCTGGCCGGCCAGGTCGCCACCAGCGCGCCGGCACGCGAGGCGCCGGCAGGGCAGAGCGCGACCGGCCGCATCACGGCCAAGGTCGAGGAGCGCCCGACCGCCGCCAACGAATCGCAAGACCAGCTGCGCCTGTCGAAAGCGGCGCCGAACCGTCCGGCCACAGGCGCGGCGGCGCCGAACGCGGAAGACGCGATCGCCAGGGAAAAGGAATTGGCGGACGCCCAGACCCGCGTCAAGGAGCTGGAAAAGAACGTCAACGAGCTGGAAAGCCTGATCACGGTGAAGAGCCAGACCGGCGCCGACGCGACCCAGCGCGCCGCCGATGCGCCGGCCACGCCGGCAGCGCCGGTGGTCGTCGCCCAGGCCGACACCGAACCCAAGCCCGCACCGAAGATCAAGACCGCGCCGAAACCGATCGTGTTCGACACCCCGGCCGAGCCGGGCCTGCTCGACACCCTGATGGACAACATCCTGTACCTGGGCGCCGGCGCCGCCGTGCTGCTGCTGGCCGCGCTCGGCCTGTCGCAGCGCCGCAAGCAGAAGGTGGCCGTGCAGGCGTCGCCGAATCCGCCGACCATCCTCGGCAGCGCGGCCCAGCCGGGACAATCGATGTTCGCCGAAACCGGCGGCCAGAGCGTTGACACCCACGACAGCGTGTTCAACTCCAGCTTCGCGCCCTCGGCCAGCCAGCTCGATACCAACGAAGTCGACCCGCTCGCAGAAGCCGAGCTGTACCTCGCCTACAACTTCGACACCCAGGCCGAAGACATCCTCAAGGAAGCGCTGCGCAACGACCCGTACCGCCATCCGGTGCGCCTGAAATTGCTCGAGATCTACGCGGCGCGCAAGGACGTGCGCGCCTTCGAGACCCAGGCGACCGAGCTGTACAGCCTGTCGGGCGGCAAGGGCGACGAGTGGGCGCAAGCCGCCGCGCTCGGCCATACGCTCGATCCGGCCAACCCGATGTATGCGCAGGCCGCCGGCGGCGGTGCGGCGCTGGCCGTCGGTGCCGCGGTGGCGGGAGCCGGCGTGGCCACTGTCGCCGCAAACAACGATGCCGATCCGCAGGCCATGCTGTCGCAACAGCTCGAACAAGCCTTCCGCAGCCGCGAGGCATCGCCCGAGATCATCGAGCCCGATGCGACCGTGGACGCCGTCACCGGTGCGCCGCTGGGCAGCGACTTCGACTTCAACAGCCTGGGCCTGGACCACGATGCCACGGCGCTGCCGCAGGCCGATGCAAACAAGGCTGACGACAACCTTCTCGACTTCGACCTCGGCGGCCTGTCGTTCGAACCCGTAGCTGCCACCGCCACCGGCACGGCCAATGCCGTGCACGACGACCCGACCGCCGTGCCCGACCTGCAATTCGACATGGAGCCGTTCGCGCCGCTCGAGCCGGCATCGGGCACGCCAGTTGTCGCCAACAGCGCCAGCCTGGACGACCTCGCCTTCGACATCGACTTCGATTCGCCGCCGGCAGGCGCGCCGACGGCCGCACCGGTGTCCGACGAGGACGACGCCTTCGTCCTCGACCTCAGCAAGAGCGGCCCGGACACCGACATCGACATCGCCCAGCTGGCGCGCGAATTTGAACTGAACGAAGTAAATGAGCCGGCCGCACTGCCGCCGCTGCCGGACGTCCCGGCAACGCCAGCGGAATCCGACCTGAAGGACCCGCTGTTCGACCTCGACGCGATGGACTTCAGCCTGACCGACACGACCCCGGTGACGCCTGTGGGCGCGCGCCAGGAACCGGTGTTCGACTTCGGTTCGACCGACTTCGACCTGACCCCGCCGGTGGCCGACGCGTCGAAGGAGACGACGGCGCCCGTCGACAAGGACCCGCTGTTCGACCTCGACATGATGGACTTCGGCCAGCCGGCGGCAGCGGCCGCGCCGCAGGACGATCCGTTCGCGCTGGACGACGTGCCGGCGATCCCGAACCCGGGCACGCCGGTGCCGCGCTTCGACCTGTCCACCATGGACCTCGACCTGCCGCCCAACGACTTCGCCCTGACGCAGCCGGAGACGCCCGCAGGCAGCCCGGCAGGCACCACTGCCGAGCTGACCGCGGCGCAAATGGAAATGGAAACCAAGCTCGATCTGGCGATTGCCTACCAGGAGATCGGCGACAAGGAAGGTGCGCGCGAATTGCTCGACGAAGTCATCAAGGGCGGTAACGTCGAACAGTCCACCCGCGCCAGTGCCATGCGCGCCCAGTTAGCGTGACCCGGATTGCACTCGGACTCCAGTACGTCGGCACCGGCTGGAATGGATACCAGAAACAGCCAAGCCGTGACACCATCCAGGACGCCCTCGAGATCGCCCTCGAGAAGTTCGCGCGCACGAAGCTGAGTACTACCTGCGCCGGCCGCACCGATGCCGGCGTCCATGCGGTCGAGCAGGTCGTGCACTTCGATACCGAACTCGATCGACCGATGCAAAGCTGGGTGCGCGGCACGAATACCTTCCTGCCCGATTCGATCGCCGTGCGCTGGGCCAGCGAAGTGGCGCCCGACCCCGAGGGCCAGGAGTTCCACGCGCGTTATTCGGCGCGTTCGCGCACCTATCACTACGTGTTGTACAACAACCCGAATCCATCTTCGCTGCTGGCCGGGCGCGCCGGCTGGGTGTTCCGTCCGCTCGACGTCGAACGCATGCAGCAGGCCGCGCGCCACCTGATCGGCCTGCACGACTTTTCCTCGTTCCGCGCGTCGGGCTGCCAGGCCAATACGCCGATCAAGGACATGCAGGAAATCGGCATCGAGCGGCGCGGCGACATCATCGTGTTCACCGTGCGCGCCAGCGCTTTCCTGCATCACATGGTGCGCAACCTGGTGGGCGCGCTGATCTACGTCGGCGTCGGCCGCAACGAGCCGGACTGGATGGCCGGCGTGCTGGCCGCGCGCAACCGCGACGCCGCCGCGCCCACCTTCATGCCCGACGGCCTGTACTTCGCGAAAATCGATTACGATCCGAAGTGGGGATTGCCGCAGGAAGCGATCTCGCCTTTACCGTGGCTTTGAGGTTTTAGCATGCACCGTACCCGTATCAAAATTTGCGGCATCACGCGCGAAGAAGATTTGCGCGCCGCAGTGACCGCCGGCGCCGACGCGCTCGGCTTCGTGTTCTACCCGAAGAGTCCACGCTACGTGTCGCCGTCGAGGTTCGCCGAACTTGCAGCGGGCTTGCCGCCTTACGTCAGCTCGGTTGCCCTGTTCGTCAACGCCAGCCTGGAAGAGGTGAGGGCGGTGGTCGACGCCGGCCCGGTCGCGCTGCTGCAGTTTCACGGCGACGAAACAATGGACGAGTGCGCGCGCATCGCCGCTGCCGTGCAGCGCCCGTTCGTGCACGCCTACCGCGTCAAGCCGGACACGGCGCCATCGGATTTGCTAGAATGCGAACTCGCATACCGCGCCGCCAGTCCCTGGTTTTCCAGCCTCCTGCTCGATACCTACGTGGACGCCTACGGTGGCGCTGGAAAGGTCTTCGATTGGTCTCTTATCCCAAAAGAGCTCGCGCCTCGGGTCGTTTTGAGTGGTGGCTTGAGCGTGCAAAACGCGACTGACGCAGTCGCCCGCGTACGTCCCTGGGCCGTCGACATCAGCAGTGGTGTCGAGGAGGCCAAGGGTATCAAGGACGCCCGCAAGATCGCTGGTTTCATCGCCGCGGTGCGGGCAGCCGATGCCAACATTGAAAGCGAACATTCCCATGAAATCAGTACAGGAAGCAGCCCTGGAGACCCAGGAAGCCGTCCTTGAACGGTCGATCAACGCACTGTTCCAGACCGTCGACTATCAATTCCCCGATGCGAAAGGCCACTTCGGCCCCTACGGCGGCAGTTTCGTCGCCGAGACGCTGACCCACGCGCTGGCCGAGCTGAACGAAGCCTACGCGCGCTATTCGCAGGACCCTGAATTCCTCGACGAATTCCGCTATGAGCTGGCGCACTTCGTCGGCCGTCCGTCGCCGGTCTACCACGCCAAGCGCTGGTCGGAACTCGCCGGCGGCGCGCAAGTCTTCTTCAAGCGTGAAGACCTGAACCACACCGGCGCCCACAAGATCAACAACGTGATCGGCCAGGCTTTGCTGGCACGCCGCATGGGCAAGCAGCGCATCATCGCCGAAACCGGCGCCGGCCAGCACGGCGTGGCCACCGCCACCATCTGCGCCCGTTTCGGCCTCGAATGCGTGGTCTACATGGGCAGCGAAGACGTCAAGCGCCAGGCCCAGAACGTCTACCGCATGAAGCTGCTGGGTGCGACCGTCGTGCCGGTCGAGTCGGGCAGCAAGACCCTGAAGGACGCGCTCAATGAAGCGATGCGCGACTGGGTCACCAACATCGAAAACACCTTCTACATCATCGGCACCGTCGCCGGACCGCACCCGTATCCGATGATGGTGCGCGACTTCCAGTCGGTGATCGGCGAGGAATGCCGCGTGCAGATGCCGGAAATGACCGGCCGCCAGCCCGACTACGTGGTGGCCTGCATCGGCGGCGGTTCGAACGCGATGGGCATTTTCTATCCCTACATCGACGAACCGGGCGTGAAACTGGTCGGCGTCGAGGCGGCGGGCGAGGGACTCGATTCGGGCAAGCACGCCGCGTCGCTGACGGCCGGTTTCCCGGGTGTGCTGCACGGTAACCGCACCTACCTGCTGCAGGATGCGAACGGCCAGATCATCGAGACGCATTCGGTCTCGGCCGGCCTGGATTATCCAGGCGTCGGTCCCGAACACGCATGGCTGAAGGATTCGCTGCGCGCCGAGTATGTGTCGGTGACGGACGACGAAGCGCTGCAGGCCTTCCACGACTGCTGCCGCATCGAAGGCATCATTCCGGCGCTGGAATCGTCGCACGCGATCGCGTATGGCGTGAAGCTGGCGGCCACGCTGCCGAAGGACCAGCTGATCCTGGTAAATCTGTCGGGGCGCGGGGACAAGGACATGCATACGGTGGCGCAGCGGATGGGGCTGGATTTTAGTTAATCCGCGCCATTCGACTGTTCGTTGAACGCGTGGGCGGGAGACCCGCCCACCTTACGGCCCTCCGAACTACGTTACGGATAAGCGTAGGGATGTAAGGTGGGCAGGGTAATTTCAGCCAATGGCTGAAATTACGCCCACGCGTCCAACAAACGCATGCACACCGTCACATCGATTACTCCAATAGAGAACAAAGCATGTCCCGAATCGAACAAACCTTCGCCGCCCTGCGCGCGCAAAACAAAACCGGTCTCGTCACCTTCATCACCGCCGGCGACCCCGGTCCCGAGATGACCGTCCCGCTGATGCACGCGCTGGTCGCGGGCGGCGCCGACGTGCTGGAACTGGGCGTTCCCTTTTCCGATCCGATGGCCGAAGGCCCGGTCATCCAGCGCGCCTGCGAGCGCGCACTGACCTTCGGCATCGGCCTGGGCGATGTCTTCAACTACGTGCGCGAATTCCGCAAGACGAATAGCGACACCCCGGTCGTCCTGATGGGCTACGCCAACCCGATCGAACGCATCGGCCCCGACAACTTCATCGCCCGCGCCAGAGAAGCCGGCGCCGACGGCGCCATCGTCGTCGACTACCCGCCGGAAGAGTGCGAAGCCTTTGCCGACGCCATGCGCGCCAATGGACTCGACCTGATCTTCCTGCTGGCCCCGACTTCGACGCAAGAGCGCATCCGCCAGGTGGCGCGCTACGGCAGCGGTTTCAGCTATTACGTGTCATTGAAGGGCGTGACCGGCGCCGGCAGCATCGATACCGAGGACGTCGCGCGGCGCGTGGCCGCGATCCGCGAACACGTCAGCCTGCCGATCGGCGTCGGCTTCGGCATCCGCGATGCGCAGACGGCGAAGGCGGTGGCCTCGGTGGCGGACGCGGTCGTGATCGGCAGCCGCATCATCCAGGAGCTGGAGAATACGCCGAAGGAGGATGGCCCCGAAGCCGTGCGCGCCTTCTGCGCCAACATCCGCGCGGCGCTCGACGGCGCGTAAGGCCTGCGTACTGCTTTCTGCGTTCGCTCAACGGGACAACTGCGCCGTATGCATAGGGCGCCGCGTCGGATTACGGTACATTTAATTTCCGTATCCCAACATTTCATGGAGCCGTTGAATGAAGAAGCAGATCAAAAGCGTGTCGCTGGTCCAGAACGCGAAAGTAGTTGCAGCAATTTATCTCGTCATATCCCTGCCGCTTCTTGTGATCATGCTGGCAATCGGCGGCGTGGCAAATCAGGTGGGCATGTCGATGGCGGCCATGTGTGCTTTTGTGGCCGCCTATGCCGGTAGTGGTTTCATCTTCACGCTGATCGGGGCGGGAATCTACAACCTGGTCGCCGCGCGCGTGGGCGGCTTCGAAATCACGACCGCCGAGGTCAAAGAGGCTTGACCCCGTACGCGCTCGACGCGCGGCGCAGCACAGCCGGTCCCGGGAAACCGGCGCCGGCTTTTTTATTCGTGTGCGCGCTGTTTTACGGCTGGTGTATAACTTCCTTTGCGATGCCGTCGGCAGGGCGGGGTCCTGATGAGAGAGCTCAGGAACAATTGATTGCCAGACAAGCAAGCGGTGACAAGCCCGGCGCTAGCGGCTACACTACGCCCCATTCCAGAAACGCCGCACAGGAGAAGAACATGAGTTGGTTGGAAAAACTGCTGCCCCCACGAATCCAGCGCTCCGATGCCGCCAACCGCAAGACCATGCCCGAGGGCCTGTGGGTCAAGTGCCCGTCGTGCGAAGCGGTGCTCTACCGCGCCGACCTCGAGTCGAACCTGCACGTCTGCCCGAAATGCGACCACCACATGCGCATCCGCGCCCGTGCCCGCCTCGACGCGCTGCTCGACGAAGGCGGCCGCTATGAAATCGGCCAGGAAGCGCTGCCGGTCGATACCCTGAAGTTCAAGGACAGCAAGAAGTATCCGGATCGCCTGAAAGCGGCGATGGACGCCACCGGCGAGACCGATGCGCTGATCGTCCAGGGCGGTTCGATCATGAGCCTGCCGGTCGTGGTGGCCTGCTTCGAATTCGAATTCATGGGCGGCTCGATGGGCTCCGTCGTCGGCGAGCGTTTCGCGCGCGGCGCCCAGATCGCCCTCGAGCAGAAAGTGCCGTTCATCTGCATTACCGCCACCGGCGGTGCGCGCATGCAGGAAGGCTTGCTGTCGCTGCTGCAGATGGCGAAAACCACTGCCATGCTGACCAAGCTGTCGGAGAAAAAACTGCCGTTCATCAGCGTGCTGACCGACCCGACCATGGGCGGCGTCTCCGCCTCGTTCGCCTTCATGGGCGACGTCGTGATGGCCGAGCCAAAAGCGCTGATCGGCTTTGCCGGCCCGCGCGTGATCGAAAACACCGTGCGCGAAAAGCTGCCGGAAGGTTTCCAGCGCGCCGAGTTCCTGGTGCAAAAGGGCGCCGTCGACATGATCGTCGACCGCCGCAAGATGCGCGAAGAAATCGCGCGCCTGCTGGCCCTGCTGCAGAACCAGCCAGCCGAAGTCATCGCGTAACTAGCGTCTAACATGCCCACGGCCGACTGTCCGCAATGCGGGCCGTCGGCCGTTCGTCCTTCAAAAGTCCTCGCACATGTCTACTCTTCCTACTACCTTGCCCGCCTGGCTGGCCCTGCTCGAATCGCGTCACGCCGAAACCTATATCGACATGGGCCTGGACCGCGTGCGCGCCGTCAAGGAGCGCATGGAACTGGCGTTCACCTGCCCGGTCATCATGGTTGCCGGCACCAACGGCAAGGGCTCGACCTGCGCGATGCTCGAATCGGTCCTGCTGCACGCCGGCTACCGCGTCGGCCTCTACATCAAGCCGCACTTCCTCGACTTCAACGAGCGCGCCCGCATCAATGGCGAGATGGCCAGCGACGCGGTGCTGGTCGAAGCCTTCGACTTCGTCGAAGCCCAGCGCGGCGACATTTCGCTGACCTATTTCGAATTCACCACGCTGGCGATCATGCACCTGCTGTCGAAAGCGGGCGTCGACGTGGCGATCCTGGAAGTCGGCCTGGGCGGGCGCCTGGACGCGGTGAACGTGATCGACGCCGACGTCTCGATCGTCACCAGCATCGACATCGACCATTCGGCCTACCTGGGCGAGACGCGCGAGGAAATCGGCTTCGAAAAGGCGGGCATCTTCCGCGCCGGCAAAGTCGCGATCTGCAGCGACCCGCTGGCGCCGCAATCGCTGATCCAGCATGCGAGCGACATCGGCGCCGACCTGTGGCTGATCGGGCGCGATTTCAATTACCAGGGCGACCAGCAGCAGTGGAGCTATGGCGGTCGCACCCAGCGCCGCAATTCGCTGGCCTATCCGGCCCTGCGCGGCGCCAACCAGCTGTTGAACGCCTCGGCCGCGCTGGCCGCACTCGAAGCGCTGCGCATGCAATTGCCTTGCGGCGCGCAGGAAGTGCGATCGGGCCTGGCGCTGGTCGAATTGCCGGGCCGCTTCCAGGTGCTGGCGGGACGCCCGACCACGGTGCTCGACGTCGCCCACAATCCGCATGCCTCGGCCACGCTGGCCCAGAACCTCGGCAACATGGGCTTTCACCGCTATACCTATGCCGTGTTCGGCATCATGGACGACAAGGACATCGCCGGCGTGATCGCGCCGATGGCCGGCCTGATCGACCACTGGTGCCTGGCCGACCTGCCGTCGCCGCGCTCGGCCAAGAGCAGCGCCCTGGCCGAAAAAGTCGCCGCATTGCGCCCCGCGGGCGCGAAAGAGGCCGATTTTTCGGTGTCCAGCTTTGCCGAACCGGCGGCCGCATTCGCAAATGCGATGAGCCGTGCCGAGGAGAATGATAGAATTGTGGTCTTTGGCTCGTTCTACACCGTTGCCGGCGTGATGGCCGCCCGAAAAAACTCTCTTCACTGACATACAGACGCATGGGCTTGTTCTCGATTTTCAGCAAAAACAAGCAAGATACCGCCCAGGACAGTGGCCGTTTTTCCCGCGACGACGACGAGCTCGGCCGCCAGGCCCGGGCCAGGCGCGCGTCGCATGCCAACCAGGCCAATGAAAGTGGGCAGGGCGGTTCGCGCCGCAGCCGCAGCGGTGGCGACCCCATGCTGCCGGAAAAGAAGCGTGCACGGCGCCGCCTGGTCGGGGCGGTCGCATTGGCGCTGGCCGCCGCGGTCGGCTTGCCGATGCTGCTCGACTCCGAGCCGCGGCCGCTGAACGGCGACATCGCCATCCAGATTCCATCGAAAGAAAAAGCGCCCGCGCTGCCGTTGCCGGCCAGCCCGGTGCCGGCCGCCGAGAGCGTCGACCAGGACGAGGAAATCATCGCGCCGCCGCCGGAGACGCCTGCGCCCCGTTCTGCCGCCACGCCGGTTGCCCGTATGCCGGTGGAGGACGAACCTGCGCCGCTGGTGTATGACGAACCCGCCATCAAGCCGGCCAAGCCCGAGCCAAAAGTCGTCGAACACAAGCCCGAACCCAAGCCTGTCGAGCACAAGCCGAAGCCGGAGCCCAAGCCCGTCGAGCGCAAGGTAGTCGAAAAGCCGGCTGAAAAGCCGCCGGTCAAGAAGCCTGAAGAAAAGCCCGTTGCGCCCAAGGCGAAGGACAGCGAAGCGGCCCGTGCCCTGGCGCTGCTAGAAGGTAAGCCTGCGGCCAAGCCGGCCGAATCGCACCCGCGCGTCGAGGACAAGGCCGAAGCCAAGTCCGAAGCCCATCAGCGCTTTGTGGTCCAGGTCGCCGCCCTCGCCACCCAGGAAAAGGTCGACGAACTGCAGGCACGCCTGCGCGCCGGCGGCATCAGTTCCTTTACGAAAAAGTCCGGCGCCCTGATCAAGGTGCAGGTTGGTCCGTTCGGCAGCCGCGAAGAAGCCGACCGCACCAAGGCCAAGCTCGGCAGCCTGGGCCTGGGCGGGTTCCTGGTACCGGTTTGATGTTTCAGGTACTGTGACGATTTTCGATTACCTGGTGTTGTTCGTGCTAGTGGCTTCGGTTGTGATCAGCACCATGCGTGGTTTAGTAAAAGAAATCCTGTCCCTGGTGGGGTGGGTCGTCGCCTTTGTCGTCGCCAACGCCTATGGTGCGCGCCTCGCGCCGCTGTTGCCGGATATGATTCCGGGCGACACGGCGCGGCTGATCGCGGCCTTCGTGGTCCTGTTCCTCGGCGTGCGCATCCTGATGGGTTTGTTGTCGCTGGCGATCGGCGCCCTGATCGACGCCGCCGGCCTGGGCCTGGCGGACCGCGGCCTCGGCGGCCTGTTCGGCCTGGCGCGCGGGATTGTAATCGTGCTGGCCGCCGTCATATTGTGTTCGATGACCGCCATCCCCCAACAAGCTTTCTGGAAAGACGCGCTGTTGTCCCCACTGGCCGAGGCCGGCGCGCGCACCGTCAAGCCATTTCTCCCTGATGCGCTGGCGCAGCACATAAAGATGTGAACCATCCGTTTTGAGTTTTCGATTTACATTCCCGATTTACCTTTCTGTTACTGCATTCAGTTCTTAGGAGCGCACCATGTGTGGCATCGTCGGCGTCGTCTCGCAAACCCCCGTCAATCAATTGTTGTACGACGCATTGCTGCTGCTGCAGCACCGCGGCCAGGACGCGGCAGGGATTGCAACCAATCACAGCAGCATGTTCGCAATGTACAAGGCCAACGGCCTCGTACGCGACGTGTTCCGCACCCGTAACATGCGCTCGCTCCATGGCAATACCGGTATCGGCCACTGCCGCTATCCGACCGCCGGCTCCTCGAGCGAGGAAGAAGCGCAGCCGTTCTACGTGAACGCCCCGTTCGGCATCACGCTCGCGCACAATGGCAACCTGACCAACCAGGCCGAGTTGAAAGAAGCGCTGTTCCGCAACGACCGCCGCCACATCAACACCAATTCCGATTCGGAAGTGTTGTTGAACGTGCTGGCCCACGAAATCCAGGAAGCGGCCAACGGGTATTCGCTCGACGCCGAAGCCGTCTTCAAGGCGGTCGGCATCGTGCACCGCCGCGTGCGCGGTGCCTATGCCGTCGTCGCGCAAATCGCTGGTCATGGCATGCTTGCCTTCCGCGATCCGTACGGCATCCGTCCGCTGTGCCTGGGCATGAACGAGGGCGAGAACGGCATCGAATACATGGTTGCCAGCGAATCGGTGGCGCTCGAAGGCAGCGGTTTCCGTTTCCTGCGCGACATCGCGCCGGGTGAAGCCGTGTTCATCGGCGAAGACGGCAGCTTCCACGAGCGCCAGTGCGCCGAGAATCCGTCGCTCAATCCGTGCGCCTTCGAATATGTGTATCTGGCGCGTCCGGACTCGGTGATCGACGGCGCTTCGGTGTATGCCACGCGCTTGAAGATGGGCGAATATCTGGCCGACAAGATTCGCAAGGAAATCCCGGTCGAGGAAATCGACGTCGTGATGCCGATTCCCGATTCGTCGCGTCCGGCCGCGATCCAGCTGGCGCTGAAACTCGGCGTCGAGTACCGCGAAGGATTCATCAAGAATCGCTATATCGGCCGTACGTTCATCATGCCGGGGCAAGGCATGCGCAAGAAATCGGTGCGCCAAAAGCTCAACGCCATCGGTTCCGAATTCAAGGGCAAGAACGTCCTGCTGGTCGACGATTCGATCGTGCGCGGCACCACCAGCCGCGAGATCGTGCAGATGGCGCGCGAAGCGGGCGCCCGCAAAGTGTTCTTCGCCTCCGCCGCGCCGCCGGTGCTGTTCCCGAACGTCTACGGCATCGACATGCCGACCCGCGAGGAATTGATCGCCTACGGGCGCACGGTGGAAGAAGTGTGCGCCGAAATCACGGCCGACCGCCTGGTCTACCAGGACGTCGACGCCCTGAAACGGTCGATTTCGGACGTGAATCCGGCGCTGTCGAATTTCGAGGCTTCGTGCTTCGATGGCGTGTACGTCACCGGCGACGTCACCCCGGCCTACCTCGACAACCTGGAGCGCGCGCGTCATAACGGCGGCAAGGGTGTTTCCCAGGAAGACGTGGTGCGCACCCAGCTGAACCTCAATCCCGCGGTTCCCGCCGAATAAAGGACTGGAACGCACATGAGCGACAAGAAAACCTACGGTTTCACCACCACGATTTTGCACAACGACCGCCGCAAGGCGATCGAGCAGGGTTCGTTGCACAAGCCCGTCCATACCTCGGTCGCGTTCGGCTACAACGATGCGCGCCAGCTGGCCTCGGTGTTCCAGGGCAAGGAGCCGGGCTTCCGCTACGGCCGCCAGGGCAACCCGACGGTGGCGGCGCTCGAAGACAAGATCACCCGGATGGAAGACGGCGTCGCGTCCTTGTGCTTCGGCACAGGCATGGCGGCCATCGGCGCGCTGTTCCAGGCGCTGCTGAAAGAGGGCGACCACATCGTCTCCTCGAGCTTCCTGTTCGGCAACACCAACAGCTTGTGGCAGACGGTGGCGGGGCAGGGCGCCGACGTCGACTTCGTCGATGCCACCGATGCGGCCAATGTCGAGGCGGTGCTGAAGGAAAACACACGCCTGGTGTTCGTCGAGACGATCGCCAATCCGCGCACCCAGGTGGCCGACCTGGCGCGCATCGGCGAACTGTGCCGCGCGCGTGGCATCCTGTACGTGGTCGACAACACCATGACCACGCCGTATCTGTTCCGTCCGAAAGCGGTCGGCGCCGGACTGGTCGTCAATTCGCTCACCAAATCGATCGCCGGCCACGGCATCGCCCTCGGCGGCGCGCTGACCGACACCGGCCTGTACGACTGGAGCGCTTTCCCCAACATCGCCGCCAACTTCCGCAAGCAGCCGCCGGCCGCCCAGGGCATGGCGCAATTGCGCGCGAAAGCCCTGCGCGACTTCGGCGCCGCCCTCGGACCGGAAGCGGCGCACCACATCGCCGTCGGCGCCGAAACCCTGGCGCTGCGCATGGAACGCACTTGCGCCAACGCGCTGGCGCTGGCGCGCATGCTGGAGAGCGACGAGCGTGTCTCCGCCGTTCACTATCCTGGCCTGGCCTCGCATCCGCAGCATGGCTTGACGAGCGAGCTGTTCCGCTCGGCCGGCTCGCTGCTCAGTTTCGAGTTGCGCGCGGATATCGACCCGTTCGATTATCTGAACCGCCTGCAATTGGCGATCCCCGCCAGCAACCTGGGCGACACGCGCACGCTGGTGATTCCGGTGGCGCACACGATCTTCTTCGAGATGGGGGCCGAGCGCCGCGCCAGCATGGGCATTGCCGAGTCGCTGATCCGGGTTTCCGTGGGCATCGAGGATACGCAGGATCTGCTGGAAGATTTCCGCGCGGCGCTCGGCGCATGAGCCCTGCATCGCGCCTGATGTTTCGCTTGTAACAAGAATTGCATAATGCATACCGGCGTTTTACCATGAACTTCTAAACATTCATTGGAGGTGGTATGCGCCGGATCCTGCTTTCCTTGTTGCTCGTCAGCTCTGCCGCGCTGGCGGACGATATGGCCGATGCAAATAGATACCTGATGGCGAACGAGTTCGGCAAGGCCTTGCCGCTCTACACCCGGCTGGCCAATGCCGGCAATGCCGACGCCCAGTTCCGTCTCGGCGAAATGGTGTGGTTCGGCGACGGCACTCCACAAGACCTGGAAGCCGCCCGGCGCTGGTTCGAGAAATCCGCCGCGGGCGGCAACGCCGACGCCAGGGAAGCCCTCGCGGCCCTCGAGCGCCGCAAGACGCGTGGCGGCGAGATCGCCTATTGGACGGGCCAATACGATGGCGCCGACCTGCGTTCCGGCCAGTTCGCCTGCCCATCTCCTGTCATTCCCGCCGTATCGACCACCAATGCCGATGTCGGCGCCACCCGCACGGCAATCGAGGGCTGGCGCATTTGCTATAACGGTTTTGTTGCCAACCTGAACGCGACGGCGCCGATCGCAAAGCGCATTCCCGCCGACGTGCTCGACATGATGACCCCGCGCGAAATCGAGAGCGCACGCACGCACATCGAGTCGGTCTACCGGACTGTGCTGACCCAGAGCGAACGCGACGCGGACACCGTGAAGCGGCAGCAGCTTGCATGGGAATCGGCGACGGGCCGCTACGTCAAGGAAGAAAACGAGCGCACCGAGCGCGCGACCCGCGAAGAGACGCGTCTTATCGTCGACAATCAGCGGCGCCAGATGGAACAGTTGCGTACATTTAACCCACCACCGCCGCCAGCGCCGGTAGCCCCATCCAATAGCGGGCGCTGACGTCAAGGTTGAGTCGGGCGGGGCTGCGGGGTATTATCGTGCATTCGAGCAAACCTGTTCCCCATGAAAAAACTCCTGCTGTCGCTGGCATTCTGCCTTGCCATTCCCGCCCACGCCGACGAACTTGCCGACGCCAACGCCCTGTTGGCGCGTAAGGCTGTTCCCGAGGCGATGCGTCTCTACACCAAGCTCGGCAATGCCGGTAACCCCGCCGCCCAGCAGCGCCTGGGCGAGCTCTACCTGAGTGGCGAAGCCGGCCAGGTCGACGAGGAGAAGGCGGCGGCCTGGTTCGCCAAGGCGGCCGCCAAAGGCAACACCGGCGCCGCCGCCAGCCTGGAGCGCATCAAGGCGCGCACGGCGCAGCGTGCCGAGATCGAGCATTGGGTCAAGCGCTACGATGGCGAAGACATCAAGGCGGGCCTTTCCCGCTGTGTCGTCCCACGGCTGCCGGCGGTATCGAAGCAGAACGACGAGATCGATCGGATCGCGGCGCGTATCGAGAAGTGGCAAACCTGCTACAACGACTATATCGCCACCCTGAACGCGGCTGAACCGTTGGCGAAACGCATGCCGGCCGCGATCGCCGCGCTGCTCACGCCCGCCGAAACGGCGGCGGCAACGGCCCGTTTCGACGAGGTATTGGCCTCGGCCAAGGAAGAAGCCCGTATCGGCGCCAAGCTGGCACTGGCAGACATCGCCGCCTGGCGCAGTGCCACCGATGCGTATGTGAAGGAACACAACGCCATCGTCGGCACCGCGCCATCCGAAGAGCGGGCGCGCGATATCGAGGCGCGCAAGCGCAACTACGCCCCGTCGGGCAGATAGGAAACACCAAAGGAAAAGGCCGCTGACGCGGCCTTTTTTGTCATGTAGGTGCGGAAGCGGTCAGTGCCAGCTGCGCATCAAGCCCACTGCCAGGCCTTCGAGCGCGAACTCGTCGCCCGGTTCGACGCGGATGACCGTGAAGTCCGGGTTTTCCGGCAGCAGTTCGATCGTTTCGCCGGTCTTGCGATAGCGCTTGACGGTGACGTCGTCGCCGATGCGGGCGACCACGATCTGGCCATTCTTGGCGCTGTCGATCTTTTTGACGGCGAGGAAGTCGCCATCCATGATGCCGGCGTCGCGCATCGACCAGCCGCGCACCTTCAGCAGGAAGTCGGGACGCGCGCCGAACATGGCCGGGTCGATGTTGTAGGTGGCTTCGACGTGTTCCTGCGCCAGGATCGGCGAACCCGCCGCCACGCGGCCGACCAGCGGCAGCGACATCAGCAGGGCGGCCGGGACGTGCGGCACCGGCAGCGGCGCCGGTGTGCTTGCCGGGGCGCCGATCAGTCGGATGCCGCGCGAGGTGCCGGAGACGATTTCGATGGCGCCTTTGCGCGCCAGGGCTTGCAGGTGTTCTTCGGCTGCGTTGGCCGACTTGAAGCCCAACTCCCTGGCGATTTCGGCGCGGGTCGGCGGAAAGCCGGTATTGTCGATCGCTTCCTTGATCAGGTTGAGGATCTGTTCTTGCCTTGCGGTGAGCTTGAGCATGGTGTTACGGCATGGTTGTATGAGTAGACTGTATTTTTGTACAGTATTTAGGGGAATGCAAGGGGAATTCTGATTATTTGTCACGCACTGTGCGATTCCTGCCCGGCAAGTGTCGCGCAGGGACGACGGCTTGCCGGAGTTCGCCGGTGATTGCGCCAATGCCGTAGTCGCGCTATAATTGCCGGCTTTCCCTTCCCACACTCGTCTTGACGCCGAGGTGGGCATTTGTTTAAACGTCCTCAAGGAGTGTTGCATGCGTCATTATGAAATCGTTTTTATCGTCCACCCGGACCAAAGCGAGCAAGTCCCGGCGATGATCGAGCGTTACAAGGCCAGCGTCACCGCGCGCGGCGGTAACATCCATCGCGTCGAAGACTGGGGCCGTCGCCAGATGGCTTACTCGATCCAGAAGCTGCCGAAGGCACACTACATCTGCATGAACATCGAGTGCGACAACGAGACCCTGGTCGAGCTGGAAACCGCATTCAAGTTCAATGATGCCGTGCTGCGTCATCTGACCGTGAAGATGAAGAAAGCTGAAACCGCTCCATCGCCAATGATGAAGTCGGTCCAGCGCGAAGACGCGGCCAAGAGCCACCGCTCGGAAGCCCCAGCGGCTGCCGCAGCTTCAGCCCCAGCTGCTGCCTAATTTTTTTGCCAGGAAGCGTGAACGGGCCGCGTGCCCCGCGTTGAAGAAGTGAACCAGTTACAAGTCGTCGCCACCATCGCTGAACGCGACGTACTGCGCTACACCCCCGCCGGCGTGCCGGTTGTCTCGGCGATCCTGATGCACAGTTCGCAGCAGGTCGAGGCAGGGGTCGAGAGGCTGGTCCAGTTCGAAATTTCCGCGTTCGCCGCGGGTGAGATTTCGGGCCGCTTCGCCAGCGCGGAATTGGGTGCCGCCCACCAGTTCACGGGATTCCTGGCCAAAAAGAATCGCAACAGTAAAGCCCTGGTGTTTCACATCATTGATTTCAGTGCCGCCGCTTAATTAGCGGCCACCATTTAGATACAGGAGCCTCAAATGGCATTCGGTAAAAAGTTCGACAAAAACAAGGCCAAAGAAAAACTGAAGCGCAAACAGCAGAACCCGCTGTTCAAGCGCAAGAAATTCTGCCGCTTCACCGCTGCAAACGTGGAACAGGTCGATTACAAAGACGTCGACACCCTGAAGGACTTCGTCCAGGAAAACGGCAAGATCATGCCAGCACGTCTGACCGGCACCAAGGCGCACTACCAGCGTCAGGTCGATACCGCGATCAAGCGCGCACGCTACCTCGCGCTGCTGCCGTACACCGACCTGCACAACGCTTAATCGCGTCGTACAGTTCAGAACATCCTGGAGAAAAATATGCAAGTTATCCTTTTGGAAAAAGTTGTTAACGTCGGCAACCTGGGCGACGTGGTCAAGGTCAAGGACGGTTACGCACGTAACTTCCTGATCCCGCAAAAGATGGCCCGCCGTGCTACCTCGTCGGCTGTTGCCGAGTTTGAAGTCAAGCGCGCCGAGCTGGAAAAAGCTGCAGCCGAAAAGCTGTCGGCTTCGCAAGCCCAGGGCGACAAGCTGAACGGCATGACCATCACCATCGCCCAGAAAGCCGGCGTTGACGGTCGCCTGTTCGGTTCGGTCACCAACTTCGACATCGCCGAAGCGCTGACCAAGCAAGGCTTCGCAGTCGAAAAAGCACAGGTTCGCCTGCCGACCGGTCCACTGAAGACCACCGGCGAGCACCCAGTTGCCGTCGCACTGCATACCGACGTCGTCGTGGAAATCACGATCGCTGTCGTCGGCGAAGCTGCTTAATCAGCACAACTGAGCAGCACAGCCGAGTACACGCAACACCTTGTTGCGTAAAAGGAAAAGCCGGGTTCGCCCGGCTTTTTTTATGCGTGGAAACTAACCAATTATTTCAGCCGTGTGACGGGAGGGGTTATAATGCCCGCCATGAATACCCCCGCAGATCCGCAAATCGAATCGCTGCGCATTCCCCCGCATTCCATCGAAGCAGAGCAGTCCGTCATCGGCGGTCTCCTGCGCGATAATGCGGCCTGGGACCGCATTGCCGACTTCATGCACGCGGACGATTTTTATCGCTACGACCACCGCATCATCTTCGAACAGATGGTGCGCCTGATTAACAGCGGCAAGCCGGCCGACGTGATTACCGTCTACGAGGCCATGGTCTCGCTCGGCAAAGCCGAAGACGTGGGCGGCCTCCAGTACCTGAACGCGATGGCGCAGAACACGCCGTCCGCCGCCAACATCCGCCGCTACGCCGAGATCGTGCGCGACCGCGGCATCCTGCGCAAGCTGATCACCGTCGCCGACGAAATTTCCGGCAACGCGTTCAATCCGCAAGGCAAGGAAGTCAAGCAGATGCTTGACGAAGCCGAATCGAAGATCTTCGCCATCGCCGAGTCCGGCGCCCGTGGCGCCCAGGGCTGGAATCCGATCCAGCCGCTGCTCACGCAGGTGGTCGAGCGCATCGACGAACTGTACTCGCGCGAGAACCAGGGCGAAATCACCGGCGTGCCGACCGGCTTCATCGACCTCGACCGCATGACGTCGGGCCTGCAGCCGGGCGACCTGGTGATCGTCGCCGGCCGTCCGTCGATGGGCAAGACCGCGTTCTCGGTGAACATCGGCGAGAACGTCGCCATCGAAGCCGGCCTGCCGGTCGCCGTGTTCTCGATGGAGATGGGCGGCGCCCAGCTGGCCATGCGTATGCTCGGTTCGGTCGGCCAGCTCGACCAGCACCGCCTGCGTACCGGCCGCCTGAACGACGAGGATTGGCCGCGCCTCACGCACGCGATCCAGAAGATGAACGATGCCCAGCTCTACATCGACGAGACGCCGGCATTGAATCCGATCGAGATGCGCGCACGCGCGCGCCGCCTCGCGCGCCAGTGTGGCAAGCTCGGCCTTATTATCGTCGACTACCTGCAGCTGATGCAGGGTAGCCAGCCGGGCGACAACCGGGCGTCCGAGATTTCCGAGATCTCGCGTTCGCTCAAGGGCCTGGCGAAAGAATTGCATTGCCCGGTGATCGCGCTGTCCCAGCTGAACCGCTCGCTGGAACAGCGTCCGAACAAGCGTCCCGTGATGTCCGACTTGCGCGAATCCGGCGCAATCGAGCAGGATGCGGACGTGATCATCTTCCTGTATCGCGACGAGGTTTACAACCCCGACTCGCCCGATAAAGGTACCGCCGAAATCATTATCGGCAAACAGCGTAACGGTCCGATCGGCGCGATTCGCCTGACCTGGATCGGCCAGTACACCAAGTTTGGCAACTACAGCGGTAACCTCGCCGTTTATCAAGGCGATTAAGCCGCCAATGCGCCGTCGCCGGGACCAGTGGTCCCGGCCCCTCGCAGTCCCAAGAGTTTTATCACGGAGAATCTTTAATGTTTGGACGCCTGATGCCCACCGAGGGCAAGTTTTTTGATTTGTTCAACCAGCACGCCGCGCTGTGCGTGAAGGGTGCGCAAGAAATGGTTGGCCTGATGACCAACTTCGACGACCTGGAAACCCGCACGCACGCCGTCGAAAGCATCGAAAAGCAGGCGGACAAGGTCACCTACGCCACGGTCGACCTGCTGCACAAGACCTTCATCACCCCGATCGACCGCGACGACATCCACAAGCTGATCACGCGCATGGATGACATCCTCGACATGATGGAAGACGCGGCCCAGACCATCTCCCTGTACGACCTGCACGCCGTCACGCCGGAAGCCAAGCGCCTGGCCGAGCTGTGCCTGTCCTGCTGCGAGCGCGTGCAAGCCGCCGTCGGCCTGCTGCACGACATGGGCAATGCCCAGAAGATCGTCGCCATCTGCGAAGAAATCGACCGCCTGGAATCGGACGCGGACCACGTGATGCGCGCCGCCATGAGCAAACTGTTCCGCGACGAACCGGACGTGCGCAACCTGATCAAGATGAAGGCGATCTACGAGATTCTCGAGACCGTCACCGATCGCTGCGAAGATGTCGCCAACATCATCGAAGGCATCATCGTCGAGAACGCGTAACGTCCGCGCAGAACAAGAATAATCATGGAACATTTAACGATCAGCATTTATGTGCTGGGTCTGCTGGTGCTGCTCGCACTGGTCTTCGACTTCATGAACGGCTTCCACGACTCGGCGAACGCGATCGCGACCGTCGTCTCGACCGGCGTGCTCAAGCCCCAGTCGGCCGTCGCGATGGCCGCCTTCTTCAACTTCATCGCCATTTTCGTGGTCAGCATGAAGGTGGCGCAAACGATCGGCAAGGGCACGATCGATCCGCACGTGGTGGACCATTACGTGATCTTCGGGGCCCTGGTCGGGGCCATCGTCTGGAATATCATTACCTGGTACTACGGCATCCCGTCGTCGTCCTCGCACGCGCTGATCGGCGGCCTGGTCGGCGCCGCGGTGGCGAAATCGGGCACCGGCGCGCTGGTCGCGGCCGGCCTGTGGAAGACCGTCATCTTCATCGTCGTCGCTCCCTTGCTCGGCTTCGTGCTCGGGTCGATCATCATGCTGCTGGTGTCCTGGATCTTCGTGCGATCCACGCCGCGCAAGGTCGACGTCTGGTTCCGCCGCCTGCAGCTGGTGTCGGCAGCCGGCTATTCGCTCGGCCACGGCGGTAACGACGCGCAAAAGACGATGGGCATCATCTGGATGCTGCTGATCGCATCCGGCCACGTCAGCCCGACCGACACCCTGCCACCGGCCTGGGTCATCATCTCCTGCTATGCGGCGATCAGCTTCGGCACGCTCTTCGGCGGCTGGCGCATCGTGAAAACCATGGGCCAGAAGATCACCAAACTGAAACCGGTCGGCGGCTTCTGCGCCGAAACCGGCGGCGCGATGACCCTGCTGATGGCAAGCTTCTGGGGCATCCCGGTCTCGACCACCCACACCATCACCGGCGCCATCGTCGGCGTGGGCGCCTCGCAAAAGGCTTCGGCCGTGCGCTGGGGCGTGGCGGGCAGCATCGTCTGGGCCTGGATCTTCACCATACCGGCATCGGCCTTCATGGCGGCGGTGGCGTGGTGGATCGGTACCCACATCATGTAATGACGTTCTTGCGAACGTAAAAACGCCCGGCCTTTGTGCCGGGCGTTTTTGTTTTTGCTCGCGACCGTGGCGTACCGTAGGGTGGGCACTTGTGCCCACGCGGTCCGGGGCGTGACCGGTGGATGCTCATGCAAATGATTGAATCGCTTGCTGTGCCGCTGATGATGGGCCGCCGTTATATCAACCGGTGATCCGCGTGGGCACAAGTGCCCACCCTACGGTGCGCATCTGCCGTAGAGATAAAAAAAGCCTGCGGGCCGTCCGGCGCGCAGGCTTTTGGAAAGCGAAAACCGCTTACAACACGTCGCTCGCGTGATCCGCCAGGCGCGAACGCTCGCCGCGCGCCAGCGTCACGTGCCCGCTGTGCGACCAGCCCTTGAAGCGGTCGACCACATAGGTCAGGCCGCTCGAGCCTTCGGTGAGATATGGCGTGTCGATCTGCGCGATGTTACCCAGGCACAGGATCTTGGTGCCGGGACCGGCGCGCGTGACCAGCGTCTTCATCTGCTTCGGCGTCAGGTTCTGCGCCTCGTCGATGATCAGGAACTTGTTCACGAAGGTACGGCCGCGCATGAAGTTGAGCGACTTGATCTTGATGCGCGAACGGATCAGGTCCTGCGTTGCCGCGCGGCCCCAATCGCCGGCGTCGGAGTCGGTCTTGTTGAGCACTTCGAGGTTGTCGTCGAAGGCACCCATCCATGGCGACATCTTTTCTTCCTCGGTACCCGGCAGGAAGCCGATGTCCTCGCCCACCGGCACCGTCACGCGGGTGACGATGATCTCGTTGTAGAGCTTGGTTTCCAGCACCTGCGCCAGGCCTGCGGCCAGCGCCAGCAGGGTTTTACCGGTACCGGCCTGGCCCAGCAGGGTGACGAAATCGCACTCCGGGTTCATCAACAAGTTCAGGGCGAAATTCTGCTCGCGGTTGCGCGCGGTGATGCCCCAGACGCTGTTCTTGGTATGGCTGTAGTCGCGCAGCACCTGGAACACGGCGGTCTTGCCGTTGATCTCTTTTACTTGCGCATACAGTGGCGCCTCGCCGCCAGAGGGCTCGAGGAAAACGAACTGGTTGGTCAGCAGGCTCGGGATGAACGGGCCGGTTACGCGGTAGAACATCGCGTTGTTGCCGTTCTTGTTTTCCTGCCACGACTCCATGTTCTTGCTGTGCTTGTCCCAGAAATCGTCCGGCAGCTGGACGATGCCCGAATACAGCAGGTCGGTGTCTTCCAGCACGTGGTCGTTGAAATAATCTTCGGCCGGCAAGCCCAGCGCACGCGCCTTGATGCGCATGTTGATGTCCTTCGACACCAGCACGATGGCGCGTTCCGGCTGCTCGGCGGCCAGCGCTTTCACCACACCCAGGATCTGGTTGTCGGCCTTGCCGACCGGCAGGCCTTCGGGGAGCAGGGGACCGCTTTGCAGCCTGGTCTGGAAGAACAGGCGGCCCTTGGCATCCTTGTTGCCGAGCTTGGCCAGTTCGATGCCCGACTCGATGCCGTCGTCGTCGATGTCGGCGATCAGGGCGTCGAGCGTGCGCGAAACCTGGCGTGCATTGCGCGCGACTTCCGACATGCCCTTCTTGTGGTCGTCGAGTTCTTCGAGCGTCATCATCGGCAGGTAGACGTCGTGTTCCTCGAAGCGGAACAGGCTCGTTGGATCATGCATCAGCACGTTGGTGTCGAGTACGAACACCTTGGTCTTGCCGGAGCGGTCGGCCTTGCGGCTGGTGGACGACTTGACGTTGACCTCGACCGGCTTGTGCTTGGCTGGATGCGGTTCGTCCTGGTCGGTTTCCTTGAGCTTGGCGACGGTGCCGGTCTCGGCATGCGCTGGCCAGGTCGACGTTTCGCCCTTTGGTGCAGGCACGGCGGCCAGCGGCGCGGCCTTTCCCTTGCGCGCACGGCTCGATTTGGAGGCGGGTACGGCTTTACCGCTGATCAGGTCTTCGACGGGATCGGCTTCGGCCGGCGCTGCGGCAACGGCGCGCACGGGAGACTTGCCGGGTTCGGCTTTCGGGTATTCGTTCACCGGCAGCAATGTGGCCGGCTTGGTTGGCATTTTTGGTAGTGGCATCAGGTTCTCAATCTAATAAAGTGGAGGACGCTCGCGCCAGTGCGTAAGCAGCACTGGCGGGCGGAGTAGATGCAACTGAGGTAAAGAAACTTGCGAACTGCACTTGCGAAAGGCGCGGGCCAGGGCCGCAAAGAGCGGCGTGGCAGGCAGCCAGGTTGGAGTGATGCTGATCTAAAACGGGTTGACTCAAAATAACGGGGTTCGTCCAGTAAGTTGGTGCACTGGAGCCATAATTTACGGCTGGCTCTTCACAAATTCGAGCACTTCATCGACGTGATCAGCGACCTTCACGCCACGCCATTCTTTCACCAATCGGCCGTGAGCGTCAACGACAAACGTACTGCGCTCGACCCCCCGTACCTGCTTGCCGTACATCATTTTGTTCTTCATGACGCCAAACTGGTTGCACATCTGTTCTTCGGGGTCGGAGATCAGTTCGAAGGGCAGGCCGAGCTTGGACTTGAAGCCTTCGTGCGAGCGCAGCGAATCGCGGCTGATGCCATACACTTCGGCGCCGGCGGCCACGAACTCGTCGTGCTTGTCGCGGAAGGCCATGCTCTCGGTGGTGCAGCCGGGGGTATTGTCCTTGGGGTAGAAATACAGCACCGTATATTTGGCTGGACGTCCCGTGAACTGGAAGGTCTGGTCGCCGGTCATGGCGGCGGAAAAGTTCTCTACGGTTGCTGCGCTGGGGCTGTCGGCCACGGGGTTCTCCTGGACTGGTGGGGCAGGATCGGCCTCGTGCCATCCTGCATAGCGCTCATGATAATCAAGCATTGGCGCCGATGCCAGTCTGGCATGCCGAACTGTCAAGCGCCAACCCGATATGCGGGCGCAACGCGGCCATTCAATAGGGCGCTGCGTCGCCCGTATCAGGCGGTTGCAGCGGCGTCGATGATCAGTGCCAGCGTCACCTTGCGGCCTTCCCCCATCAGGACGTTGTAGGTGCGGCAGGCGGCCTGGCTGTCCATCGACTCGACGCCGATGTGCTGCGCCGACAGGGCCTGGATCAGGCGCGGATGCACGAAGCGCTGGCGTTCGCCGGTGCCGAGGATGACGACGTCGGGTGCGTCGGCCGCGATCTGCTCGAAGTGCGCGGCCTGCAAATCCTCGAAGCGGGTCACGTCCCACGGGCGCGGCGGGACTTCCGGCATCACCAGCAGGCTGTGGTTGAAGCGCTCGGCGTTGATTTCCACGCCCGAGGCATCGTAGCCGGTGACGGTCTGGTATTGCTGGGTGCTGTCGGAATGAAGTTTCATGGCATTGCTGGGTGAGGGCGAATGGGCTGCCATTGTAACCTTTCTGTCACTTTTGCCCCGCATGCGCGCGGGGCGGGGCGAAGGTTGCGCAAATCGGTCGCTTTCGGCAGAATGGTATTTTTCGCACTGCAACATGCAGGCGGCAGTAGCTGACAAAAAGGGTGATAAATTTGCGACCGATTCTCAAATCGAACAAGCTCGACGATGTCTGCTACGAGATCCGTGGCCCGGCCCTGGCCCAGGCGCGCCAGATGGAAGACGACGGCCACAAGATCATCAAGCTCAATATCGGCAACCTTGCCGTCTTCGGTTTCGATCCGCCCGACGAAATCATGCAGGACATGATCCGCAACATGCACGGCGCCGCCGGCTATACGGATTCGAAGGGCCTGTTTGCGCCGCGCAAGGCGGTGATGCATTACACCCAGCAAAAGAAAATCGCCGGCGTCGGCATCGACGACATCTATCTCGGCAATGGCGCCTCCGAACTGATCGTCATGGCGATGCAGGGCCTGCTGAATAACGGCGACGAAGTGCTGGTACCGGCGCCGGATTATCCGCTCTGGACCGCCGCCGTCAGCCTGGCCGGCGGCGCGCCGGTGCACTACATCTGCGACGAAGGGGCCGGCTGGATGCCGGACATCGCCGACATGCGCAAAAAGATCACGCCCAACACGCGCGCGATCGTCGTCATCAACCCGAACAACCCGACCGGCGCCCTGTATCCGCGTGAAATCCTGCTCGAGATCGTTGAGCTGGCGCGCCAGCACAGCCTGATCGTCTATGCCGACGAGATCTACGACAAGGTGCTGTACGACGGCGCCCGCCACGACTCGATCGCCTCGCTGGCCGACGACGTGCTGTTCGTGACCCTGAATGGCCTGTCGAAGAATTACCGCTCCTGCGGCTACCGCGCCGGCTGGATGGTGGTCTCGGGTGAAAAGCGCCATGCCAAGGATTACATCGACGGCCTCAACATGCTGGCCTCGATGCGCCTGTGCGCCAACGCCCCCGGCCAGTTCGCGATCCAGACCGCACTCGGCGGCTACCAGAGCATCGACGACCTGGTCGGCCCCGGCGGGCGCCTGCTCAGGCAGCGCGACCTTGCCCACAAGCTGTTGACCGATATTCCGGGCGTTACCTGCGTCAAGCCAAAAGCGGCGCTGTACATGTTCCCGCGCCTGGACCCGGCGATGTACCCGATCGCCGACGACCAGCAGTTCATCTGCGAACTGCTGGGCGAGGAAAAGGTATTGCTGGTGCAGGGCACCGGCTTCAACTGGCACTCGCCCGACCACTTCCGGCTGGTGTTCCTGCCCAATTCCGACGACCTGACGGACGCTTGTGCGCGCATCGCACGCTTCCTCGACGGTTACCGACGGCGCGCATCGACAACCCTGCGCTGACAACCCATCATCTAGAAGACCATGAAACCCATCAAAGTTGGCCTCCTCGGCATCGGCACCGTCGGTGCCGGCACTTTTAATGTGCTGCAACGCAACCAGGAAGATATCCGCCGCCGCGCCGGCCGCGGTATCGAGATCACGATGGTTGCCGCCCGCAATACCGAACGTGCCGCGCGCCTGACCGGCGGACATTGCCAGATCGTCGACGATCCCTTCCAGGTCGTCGACAGCCCGGACGTCGACATCGTCGTCGAACTGATCGGCGGCTACGAATTGCCGCGCGAACTAGTGCTGCGCGCCATTGCCAACGGCAAGCACGTGGTCACCGCCAACAAGGCTTTATTGGCACTGCACGGCAACGAACTCTTTGCCGCCGCCCAGGAAAAGGGCGTGATGGTTGCCTTCGAAGCGGCCGTCGCCGGCGGCGTGCCGATCATCAAGGCGCTGCGCGAAGGCTTGACCGCGAACCGCATCGAATCGGTGGCCGGCATCATCAACGGCACCACCAATTTCATCCTGTCCGAAATGCGCGACAAGGGCCTCGATTTCGGCGTTGTCCTGAAGCAGGCCCAGGAACTCGGCTATGCCGAAGCGGACCCGACCTTCGATATCGAAGGCGTGGACGCGGCCCATAAACTGACCCTCATGTCGGCGATCGCCTTCGGCATCCCGGTACAGTTCGACAAGGCCCACGTCGAGGGCATCAGCGCGCTGCAGGCGGTCGACATCCGCTACGCCGAACAGCTCGGCTACCGCATCAAGCTGCTCGGCATCACGCGCCGCGCCACGGTCGACGGCGTCGAGGGCATCGAATTGCGCGTGCACCCGACCCTGATCCCGGCCGCACGCCTGATCGCCAACGTCGAAGGCGCCATGAACGCCGTGCTGGTCGAAGCCGACGCGGTCGGTTCCACCCTGTATTACGGCAAGGGCGCCGGTTCCGAGCCGACTGCCTCGGCGGTGATCGCCGACCTGGTCGACGTAACGCGCCTGGCCACGGTCGACCCGTACTGCCGCGTGCCGCACCTGGCCTTCCAGCCGAACGAGATGACGGACGTGTCGATCCTGCCGATGGCCGACATCACGACCAGCTACTACCTGCGCGTGCGCGTAAACGACCAGCTCGGCGTGATGGCCGACCTGACGCGCGTGCTGGCCGATGCCGCCATCTCGATCGACGCCGTGCTGCAAAAGGAAACCCGCGGCGACGAGCATACCGACATCATCATGATCACCCACGAGACGCGCGAGAAGCAGGTCGACGCGGCGATTGCCCGCATCGAGGCGCTCGCTTCGGTGGTGGGGAAAGTGATCCGGATCAGGCTGGAGACACTGAGCTAAGATCTACCTCCTGTGCCCGTCCGCGGCGGGCGGGTGACTTCCCCCGATCAGGAAGTCGAGGGCAAATTCGTCGACGGTAGGGGCGGGCATGCCGTCCTCGCCGTCGAGCGAAGCGGTGGTGAGGTCGAGCAGCGCGTGCTCGATGTCGTCGTACGGCGCGTCAGGCGCGTCGCGCAGGATGGTGGGGAGCTTGTGCGAATTCATCCGAGCATTCTACTCACGCTGCGCTGCACAACAAGCAGTCGACACTTTACCTTTGCGGTCCATCAACAGGGTTTCCTGCGCTCACTCCAATTGCTTTTGTGGAACAACGGCGAGAAATCGGTAATGGTGCGTTTCCTGCTACCGTTCGTCTTACTGTGCAATACTTTGCGCTAGCATCACAGCCTGATGATTTTAGGCAACATAAAGATTGTAGCGCGCTCCTCCCTGTTGTAAATTACGCATCTCTCCACCACGGGCCACCTTCATGAGCCAGTCGAGCCAATTTTCCCTGTTGTCCCAGCGCCGCTTCGCGCCGTTCTTCTGGACCCAGTTTCTCGGCGCCTTCAATGACAACCTGTTCAAGACCGCGCTACTGGTTGCCCTGACCTACGACGCACTGTCCTGGACCACGCTCGATCCCGGCTTGTTGAACAACCTGATCCCGGGCCTGTTCATCCTGCCCTATGTCGTGTTTTCCGCCACCGCCGGCCAGATCGCCGACAAGGTGGAGAAGGGCAGGCTGGCGCGCTTCGTCAAGCTGCTCGAAGTAGCCATCATGCTGGTGGCCGGCATCGGCTGGCTGACGCATACCCTGTGGCTCCTGATCGCGGCCGTGGTCGGCATGGGCGTGCATTCGACCCTGTTCGGGCCGGTGAAATACGCCTACCTGCCGCAGCACCTGAAATCGGAAGAACTGGTCGGCGGCAACGGCGTGGTCGAGATGGGTACTTTTGTCGGCATCCTGCTGGGCGAAGTGGCGGGCGCCTTGCTGGTGGCCCATAAACCCTTCGGCATCGAACTCGTCGCCGGCGCCAGCCTGCTGATGGCGTTGATTGGCCTGGCGGCCAGCTGGCGTATCCCGGCCTCGCCGCCGCCAGTGCCTGAGCTGAAGATCAACTACAACTTCGTAACCGAGTCGGTGCGCAACCTGCGCTTCTCGAGCGGCAACCGCACCGTGTTCCTGTCGATGCTGGGCAATTCCTGGTTCTGGTTCTACGGCGCCCTGGTGCTGTCGCAATTCCCGGTATATGCCAAGAATTACCTGCACGGCGACCACAGCGTGTTCGTGCTGCTGCTGACCGTGTTTTCGCTCGGTATCGGCGTCGGTTCGCTGCTGTGCGAAAAACTGTCCGGCCGCAAGGTCGAGATTGGCCTCGTGCCCTTCGGCTCGATCGGCCTGTCGCTGTTCGGCATCGACCTGTATTTCGCCAGCATGGCCTATACCAACACGGCCACCGTCGACGCTTTTGCTCTCGTGGCCCAGCCGGGCGCGCTGCGCATCCTGGCCGACCTGGTCCTGATCGGCATCTTCGGCGGCCTGTTCATCGTGCCGCTGTTTGCGCTGATCCAGACCCGCTGCGACCCGAAGCACGTCTCGCGCACGATCGCCGGCATGAACATCCTGAACGCCCTGTTCATGGTGGCCGCCGCCGGCGTCGCCATCCTGCTGCTGGGGCAGGGCTTCTCGATCCCGGAAATGTTCCTGATTACGGCCCTGCTGAACGCCGCGGTGGCGATCTACATCTTCTCGCTGGTGCCGGAATTCCTGATGCGCTTCCTGGCCTGGCTGCTGATCCACACCATCCACCGCGTCAACACGGTCGACGTCGAACGCATTCCCGACGACGGGCCGGCGGTGCTGGTCTGTAACCACGTCAGCTATGTCGACGCGATCGTCATCGGCGCGGCCAGCCCACGCCCGATCCGCTTCGTGATGGACCACCGCATCTTCAAGACGCCGTTCCTGGGCTGGATCTTCCGCACCGCGAAAGCGATCCCGATCGCCCCGAGCAAGGAAGACCCGTTCATGATGGAGCGCGCCTATGTCGACATCGCCGAAGCCCTGCACCAGGGCGACCTGGTCTGCATCTTCCCCGAAGGCAAACTGACGACGACGGGCGAGATGAACGAATTCCGCGGCGGCGTCGCGAAAATCGTCGAGCGCAGCAAGGTGCCGGTGATCCCGATGGCGCTGCGCGGCCTGTGGGGCAGCGTGTTTACGCGCGATCCGGGCAACCTGTTCGAGCGTTCGTTCTCGCGCGGCCTGCGCTCGAAGCTGGCGCTGGCGGTCGGCATGCCGGTCAAGCCGCAGGAAGCGACGCCCGAGTACCTGTACGAGCAGGTACGGGTGCTGCGCGGGGACTGGAAGTAGGGTGTGGACGCCGGCGCCTGCGTCTCGGCACTTGTCCTGGCTATCACAAAAACCTGAGAAAAATTTTCGGCCTCGGGTATAATGGCTGACTAGTCGGGGCGTAGCGCAGCCTGGTAGCGTACGTGCATGGGGTGCACGGGGTCGGAGGTTCGAATCCTCTCGCCCCGACCAAAGAATCAAACGAAAAAGGCCAATCTTCGGATTGGCCTTTTTCGTTGGCGCAGCCGTCATGAGCGCATTGCCCCGGCACCCTTGACTATCCATGTGCGTGTCACGAAACCGTAACGATCCGGTAACACAAGCGCTTTACCCTTCTGACTACTCTGGATGGTAAAGGAATGCGATGAATACATGGATCGATCGCCGTTACGGCACCTCACGCGGACTGGTCCGGGCGCTGCTCGGCCAGCTCGAACTTGCAACGGGGCGGTTGCGGCCGTTCGCCTTGCGGCGGCCGGACCAGGTGCGGCGGGTCGTGTTCGTATGTAGAGGCAATATCTGCCGCAGTGCCTTTGCCCACCACGAGGCGCTGAAATACGGGATGAACGTCGCCTCGTTCGGCCTGTCGACCAGCACCGGCCGTCGCTGCCCGGCCGCGATGATTGCGGCCGCCGCACGCGCCGGCGTCGACCTGGACGCGCACCGGGCGCGTTCCTGGACCAGGTTCGAGGTGTGCAGCGGCGACTTGTTCCTGGTGACGGAAGTTCGCCAGGCACACGAACTGCGCCGGCTCCTCGGCGCGCGCGACGACGTGCAGGTGTGCCTGCTCGGCATGTGGTGCACGCCAGCCATGCCGCACCTGCATGACCCCTATAAGCTCAACGATGCTTATCTGGACCGCTGCCTCGAGCGCATCGGCCAGGCGGTACGCAAGCTGGGCGCCGAGCTGGCGGCCGTGCCCACGCTGGCAGAGTACAAATACAGCAGCAGGAAACCGGCTTAGGTCACCGCCGCTGGCCTGGTCCGCCAGCGTTCTGTCTGCTTGAGCAGGTTGCACACGGCATCGGTGATGCGCGCCGGCTGGTCCGTTCCCTCGTCATGCCTGGTGCCGAGGCCCTCGCCTTCCTCCATGTCGAGGCTGAGCATGCGGCCCGGCACTTTCCAGGGCGTTTGCTCCAGGCCGGCCGCTGCGTCGAGGCAAACGACGGGTGTGCCGACGGCGGCCGCCAGGTGGTTCGTGCCTGGGTCCTTGCTGAGCAGCAGCGACGCCTGCGCCAGCAGGGCGCCGAGTGCGCCAATGCCTAACTGCCCGGCGAGCGAATGCACGCGCGCGTCGAGTGGGAACGCAAGCGCCTCGATCAATGCCATCTCGCGTGGGCCGCCGGCCAGCACCAGCGGACAAGCGATGCGTTCGTGCAGTGTGCGGATCAGTGCGTTCCATTGCTGCGGCGACCAGCGCCTGGCCCGGGCGCCGGCGCCGGGATGCAGCAGCAGCCAGCGGCCGGCCGGATCGATGCCGGCCGCCTGCAGGCGCGTGCGCACCTGCGCCAGGTCTGTATTGGCTGGCACGAAGGCAAGCCGCTCGTCGGCGATCTCGGCGCCGAGGCGGCGTACCAGGTCGAGCTGGCGTTGCACCGGGTGGCGCAGCAGGGCGCCCGGCTCCGGGTCGGCGATCCAGTGCGTCAGCAGCCCGGACGGATCGTCGCGGCAGCAGGCGGCGCGCAGGGGGATGCCGGCGAGCTGGCACAGCAGGGCTGCAGGCAGGGCGCTGGCGTTGCGGTTCGCAAAAATGACGGCGCCGTCGAAGCGCTGCGCCCCGAGCGTGGCGATCCAGTCGAGGTGGGCGGAAGGCGGCGCCGGCGCGCCGTTGTTCATCCATGGGGCTTCGTAGGCGAGCACGGCATCGACGTCGGGCAGATACGGGCCGACGGCCGCCCCGGAAGGCGAGGCCAGCAAGGTCACCCTGCGCCCCGGACATTGCGCGCGCAGGGCGCGCAGCGCCGGCGTACACAGCAGGACGTCGCCGGGCGAACCCAACTGCACGCACAGCAGGTGCGCCGCACGGTTCCAGTCAGTCGTCATGGTCATGCTCATCGTCGTTATCATGCGCATGGTGGTGGCCGGCAATCAGGACGGCGGCGGCGTACAGGTCGGGCGCCATGCGGGTGGGGATGCGGCGCGGCCCGAGCCGCCATTCGGTTTCGACGCCATTGTCGAGCAGTACGGTACGGCAGCCGGCACGATTGCCGGCCTCGACGTCGTGCAGGACATTACCGATCATCCAGGAGGCGCGCAGGTCGATGCCGTGCTCGAAGGAAGCTTTCAACAGCAGGCCGGGCAGGGGCTTGCGGCAATGGCATTCGACGGCATACGGCGCAACGCTGCCCAGCGGATCGTGCGGGCAATAATAAAAGCCGTCGAGGCTGAGGTTTTCGCGAAACAGCAGGTCGGTCAGGCGATCGCTCACGCCATGCATCGTCGCCTCCGGCAAGCGTCCCTGGGCGATGCCCGCCTGGTTGCAGACAACAAATAAACGGTAGTCGAGCCGGGCCAGCAGGCGCAGGGCCGGGCCGGCGCCGCTGCTGAGGCGGATGCGGCGCGGCTCCAGGCGCCGCTCTTCCTGCCATCCTGCGCGCATGTGCGCATCCTGCGCCAGGTTGTCGACCAGCGCGCCGTCCTTGTCGAGAAAAATCGCTTTCATGCGCAAACCACCATGTTCATGTCTTCCTAAAAAGGGGTGAAGCCCGACGCTGTGCCGGGCCGGGTTTCGTCGAGGACCGTCGCGTAGACGGCGCAGGCCTGCTGGGCGACGGCGCGCCAGGTGTAGTGGCGCCAGGCGCGCAGCAAGCCTTCCTCGCCCATGCGCCTGCCCAGTGCCGGGTCGGCGTGGAGGAGGGCAAGGCGTTCGGCCAATGCACGCGGGTCGCGCGAGGGGATCAGGAAGCCGGTGACGCCGTCCACGATCGTGCTCTTGATCCCGCCGACCTCGGCGCCGATCACCGGCCGCGCACAGGCCATCGCCTCCACCGGGGTGATGCCGAAGGGCTCGTACCAGGGCATGCTGACGAAGACGTCGGCGGCGCCGTACCACAGGCGCAGGGCGGCGCGCGGCTGCTGGCCGACAAAGCGCACGTACGCATCGATGCCGAGCTGGTGCGCGAGTCCCTTGAGACGGGCCAGTTCGGCGCCGTCATTCTCATCATCGGCGCCGACGACCAGCAGGTCGGCATCGATGCGGTGCCGCTCGCGCAGCATCGCCAGGCCCTGGAGCGCGGTATCGATGCCCTTGCGCGGCGCCAGGCGCCCCAGGTGCAGCACCGTAAAGCGCCCGGGAGGCAGGCCCAGTTGGGCGCGCGCGGCAAGCCGCGGCAGCGGCCACAGTTCGTTCGGGTCGAAGCCGCGCGGCGCGACGGCGATGCGCTGCGGGGCGGCGCCATACAACTGTTCCATGTCGAGCCGGTCTTGCGCGCATTGCGCAATGACACGGTCGGCCTCGCGCATCAGGGCGCTTTCGATACGGCTGCGTTCGGGCGGAAAGGCATCGCAGGCTCCCAGGCGGCGTGCGGCGCCGAGCGCGTGAAAGGTGATCACGTACGGAATGCCGAGCGCCAGCTTGAGCTGCTGGGCGACCATGCCGGACATGAAGAAATTCGCGTGCACGATGTCGTAGGGAGCGGGCAGGCGCCGGGCAAAGCGGATCACGAAGCGCGCGAAGCGGTCGATGTACGGCAGCAACTGTTCCTTCGGCAGCGGATGCGCGGGCCCGGCCGGCACGTGGATCAGGCGCACCTTGTCGCCCAGCGCCACGATCTGCCTCAGTGCCGGCGCGTCGCGCCGCGTAAAGATGTCCACGTGTACGCCTGCCAGCGCCAGTTCGCGCGCGAGGTTGGCAACGTACACGTCCTGGCCGGCGTGCTTGGCCTTGCCTGGCGCGGCCAGCGGCGAGGCATGCTCGCTGATCAGGGCAAGGTGCGCTGGCCGGACGACGGGCACGGCGCGCAACAGCGCTTCGTTCAGTTTCATGCGCAGCCTCCCAGGCCGGTAAGTTCGCGAAACGAAGCGTCCCCGTCGGCATTAAAGCACTCGATCGAAAAGCGTTGCCGGGCGCGGCGCCGGGCCGCCTGCGACAGGGAATACACATCGCGGCCACGCGTGTGCCAGGTGAGGATCTCGAGCCGGCGCATGGCAGCCTCAGGTGAAGCGGACGCGGTAGCGGATGGCCCCGGCCAGGCGCCAGAACACCGCCAGTGGCGGGATCAGGGCCGAGGTGACGACGATGTCGGCCACTTGCGATGCGCTGTGCGCCGCGCCGCGCAGGCGTTGCAGGCACAGCCGCGCCGTGAGCGCCAGCCAGAGCAGGCCGGCAAGGAGCGCCAAGATGCCGTTACCGGCCAGCAGGCTCCCCAGCCAGACCAGCAGCGCGATGGTGGCCAGGTAGTAATCCCAGGGCGGCGAGGCGGCGACACGCTCGCGGTACAGCTGCGGATGCTTCTTGTAGAGCAGGGCGTCGAACACGGCCGCGCGCGTGCGGCCGAGGCTGGCGCCCCAGGGCGCCGGCTGCATCGGCAGCAGCACCAGCGCATCGGGCGCGTGCACGATGCGCGCGTCGAGCGCGAGCAGGCGGAAGTACAGGTCGGCGTCGCAATGCGTGGCTTGCTCGAAGCGTTCGTCGAAACCGTCGAGCCGCTCGAGCAGGCTCCTGCGGCAAAAGCAGTTGGCGATGCTCAGGGTCTCGCGCTCGGCCGCGGGCACGGCGTGGCCGGCTTCGGCGAAGCGCGCCGGCACGCGCATGTCGAGCCGACCGCACAGCACGTCGACGTCGTCGCCAAAGGCGGCCAGTCCCTGCGCCAGCCAGGACGCCGCCGGCACCGCATCCTCGTCGGTAAAGGCGATGAGCGGTCCCTGGGCACTGCGCCAGCCCAGGTTGCGCGCGGCGGCCGGGCCATGCCGGTTGGAGTTGGGCAGATAGACCAGGCGCGGGCCGCGCTCGAGGGTGCGGGCGCGCCAGCCGGCCACCAGGTGCAGCGTGTTGTGGTTGGGTTCGTCGTCGACGATGATGACTTCGAAGGCACTTGCGGGCAGGGTCTGGCGGGTGAGGGCATCAAGGCAACGGTCGAGCAAATCCATCCGTCCGCTGGTCGGCACCACGACCGATAATTCGATCGCGCCAGAGGCTGTCCTTGGGGTCATACCTGAGGTCATACCTGGCATGCTGCTCTCCGGTGGGTTGAACGGGTGCTTTCCTGATGAGAGTGGTTCGATTACACGACGAACGGTCGAGTTCCGGCGCCGTCGCGTGCGCTCAATCTGGATCAAGTTCGCGCCACAAAGGAACACGCGCGTGGACCGGGAAGCCATGCGCGGCGCATAAAACATTGCTCGATAAGTGAAGGACTGGTCCTACATCGAAGCGCAGTCGGCCGACGAAACGCGGGACGAAAAAAAACCCGCGTGGAGCGGGCAGAGGAGCACCCGGTAGCGCTTGCACGCTACCGGAACAAGACAGGTTAATTCAGAATAATCCGATCATCCGCGCGAAAATCCGGTGTCGTCATCCATCTTGCGGTCGCCCGCCAGGCGGTTTGCGCCGGCCGGGCTCTTCGGATAACCGCCGGCGGCATCGTTCGACTCGTGCACGCCGTCCGGATCCTGCGCCATGCTGCCGCCCGGCTTCCAGCCCGGGTTGTCGCCGCGTGGACCGGCGTTGCCCGGGCTGCGCGGCAAGCCGCCCATGCTGTCGTTCGACTGGTGCATGTCCTCGGTGCCGGCTTCGCGGCCGCCTTCCCCGGTTTGCGAACCGGCGCGGTCGGTGCTGGCACTGCCGGCGGGATTGTCCTGAGTCCGCCCCGTGGATTCCTGACCAATGCTTGACTGCATCGACTGCACGGCGCCGTGATGGTGGCCGAGCGAGCCTCCCTGCAGCTCGGGCTGGCGCGCATCCTGCGGATTCATATGGTGCGTGGCCTGGGTGTTGCCCGCATGCGTACCCTCGTGCCGGAGCAGGTCGGTGCCGCTGTCGGCCGGACGGCGGCCGACTGGTTGCTCCAGTTGGCCGTAGGCGACCGAGCGTTGTTCCATCTGGCGCTGGTGGCTGTCGGTAATGCCTTGCACCGGCCCGCTGCCGCCGCTCTGCTGCGATTGCATCGAGCCGCCCGGCAAGTCCCAGCGGCTGCCGTCTTCGGCAAACTGTCCCGGACCCATGCCGCTTTGCTGGGTGCCCATCTGATCGATGCCCTGATTGCCTTGCTGCTGCACGGCGCCCTGCGGATAGGTATGGTCGAGCGGCGCATCGGGCGCGGTCTTGCCCTTGGCATTGGCGTTCCATTTCTCGTTGCCGCCGTTATTCGTCTGGTTGTTCATTTCGCTGCGTTGGTTCGCGTCCATGTCATTTCCTTTCAAAAACGATTTTGCTGGCGGGACTGTCTCGACAGAATGTCCGTCGGCACCGCCCAATCTTGCCATGATGCGCGCCAGCGCGTAGGTTCAGTATAGGAAGACGCAGCGGTAGTGTGTAGGACGAATACTGATGGGAAAAGTGATCAAAAGCAGTCAATTTCGTAAGTGCATTTTCTGTCGCCTGTAGTCCTACAAAGTCATCTGAAAATGTCCTATACCCTCATCTAATTCGCATGCCTACTATGAATTCGACGTTCGCTCATCTGCGTTAGCGCAAATGTGTGAGGGCCAAGCCTGCCGCAGGACGCGGCGGTTTTATAAGTGAACAGGGAGAACACGATCATGGCTTCGAGTAACCAGGGTAACAAGCAGGGCGGTAATCAATCCAACAGCCAAAGCGCGGGCGGCACCCGCAACCGCGGTTTCGCATCGATGGACCCACAGCGCCAGCGCGAAATCGCCAGCCAGGGTGGCAAGGCAGCCCACCAGAAGGGTACCGCGCACGAATTCACTTCCGAGGAAGCACGCCGCGCCGGCAGCATGAGCCACGGTAACCGTCAATCGGCCAGCGCCGGTTCGGGCAGCAGCTCGCGCAGCTCCTCGAAGAGCGGCGGCCGCAGCTCGAAAGAGTAAGCGGCTTTGCCGGGCGCCGCGCCGGCTGCAACCGGCACAGCGTGCAGCAACACGGATTATTTACGGGGAGCGTTTGCTCCCCGTTTTCTTTCCGAAGGCATACTAATTTGGGGTAGAATCGCTGCGCCTTTTTAAACAACTCTCGAGGGAACATCGTGGTGAAAGAAGCGGTCATTCGTCAAGTTAAGAGCATGTCCATGTCATGCGATCGCGTCGGCAATTCGCTGCTCGCCAAGTTCTCCACGGAAGGCGCAAGCGAGGTCTGCCTGCATATCCCTGCGTCCATCGTGTTCTGGCTATTGAAGCACATGCCGGTCAACCAGGATCCGACCCTGCAGCCGCCGGCGGCGCCAACCCCGCAAATCACCCAGCAGGACTGGGACAATCCCGCCAACCCGCGCGCGCTGACGCTGAACTGCCGCGAACTGCCGGGCAAGCTGCGCATGTCGTTCAACCTCGAGCGGGGCCCGAACATGGTCTTCGTCCTTGACCGCAGCAACGTCGAACTGATGCGCCAGATCATGGGCCACTACAGCCGCGACCTGATCGACCTCGACGCATAAGCATTCCCTTTGCAGTGCAGCCCTGTTCTGCACGAGGGGCTGCCTCGAACCGCCCAGTCAATGCCACGCAGTTATTCAAGTATCATTCTCCACTTCGCGAACAGCCCATAAAGGATCAGCCATGCCTATCAAAATCAGCCAGCATTTCGATTCGGGCGCCATCGAGGTGGTGCAGGCGGACAGCGCGCAACAGATCGACCTGAACCTGCGCCGCGACAACAACGCCGACATCCACCAGTGGTTCCACTTCCGCCTGCAGGGCGCGCGCGGCCAGGCTTGCACGATCCGTTTCCTGAACGCCGGCCAAGCCACCTATCCGAAGGGCTACGAGGATTACCAGGTTGCCGCCAGCTACGACACCGAGAACTGGTTCCGCGTGCCGACCAGTTTCGACGGGCAAGTCATGACTGTCGAGCACACGCCCGAACTCGACAGCATCTACTACGCCTATTTCGAGCCCTACAGCTGGGAGCGCCACCTGCGCCTGCTGGGCGAAGTGGCGGAAAACCCGATCGCGCGCGTGCACGACATCGGCACCACGATCGATGGCCGCGACATGAACCTGGTGGTGATCGGCAACCCGGCAGCCGAGAAAAAGATCTGGGTCATCGCGCGCCAGCACCCGGGCGAAACCATGGCCGAATGGTATGTCGAAGGCTTGATGGATGCGCTGCTCGACGACGCCAATCCGATCGCGACCAAACTGCTGCAGCGCGCCGTGTTCTACATCGTGCCGAACATGAATCCGGACGGCTCGGTGCGCGGCAACCTGCGCACGAATGCCGCCGGCGCCAACCTGAACCGCGAGTGGATGACGCCATCGCTCGAACGCAGCCCGGAAGTGCTGTGCGTGAAGAACAAGATCCACGAGCTAGGGGTCGACATGTTCTTCGACATCCATGGCGACGAGGCACTGCCGTACAACTTCGTGGCGGGCAACGAAATGCTGGCCGATTTCACGCCCGAGCGCGCCGCGCGCCAGAAGGCCTTCGTCGACCAGTACATGGCAGCCAGCCCCGACTTCCAGAACGTGTATGGCTACGCGGCCAGCAAGTACAACGAAGAACTGCTGACGCTGGCCTCGAAATACATCGGCCACACCTTCAAATGCCTGTCGCTGACGCTGGAAATGCCCTTCAAGGACAACGCCAACCTGCCCAACAGCTATACCGGCTGGAACGGCGCGCGCAGTGCAGCCCTGGGTGCGGCGCTGCTGCAGCCGATCCTGCAATCGCTGGACTAAGGCGGGAGCCGAGCGTGGGCGTCGAGATTGAGCGCAAGTTCCTGCTGCAAGGTGAGGGCTGGCGCACGCAGGGCCAGCCGGTCCTGCTGCGCCAGGGCTACCTGAGCGCCGACCCGGCGCGCGTCGTGCGCGTGCGCATCCAGGGTGACGCGGCATTTTTGACCATCAAGGGCAAGAGCGAAGGCGCCACGCGCGGCGAGTGGGAGTACCCGATTCCGGTGAGCGAGGCGGCCGAGCTGCTCGACAGGTTGTGCCAGCCGCCGCTGGTCGAGAAATACCGGCGCCGCATTACGGTGGGCGCACACACCTGGGAAGTCGACGAGTTCCTCGGCGCCAATGCCGGGCTGGTCGTGGCCGAGATCGAACTGGCGGGTGAGAACGAAACCTTCGACAAGCCCGACTGGGTCGGCGCCGAGGTGACGCACGACGCCCGCTATTTCAATTCCAACCTGATCCGCAATCCGTATTCTTCGTGGAAAGACAGCGCATGAGCATCAGCACCAATCGGCGCAGTGCGCTCGTCCTTGGCGCGCTGGCGCTGTTTGCCGGTGTCGGCGTCAGTGCTGCGCCGGCAGCGCCTTCGCAGTCTGCTTCGCAGTCTGCTTATTTCCCGCCGGCCGGCGAATGGGCACGCAAGGCCCCCGCCGAACTCGGCATGGACGCGGCGGCGCTGGCGGCCGCCATCCGGTATGCGCAGAACAACGAAACCGCGCGCGCCGTCGATTTTTCCGACCAGGAAGCGACCTTCGGCAGCCGCCTTGGTTCGATGCCGACACGCCGCGCCCGCACCAACGGCCTGGTCATCTACAAAGGTTATGTGGTGGCCGAATTCGGCGACACGGCCTTTGTCGACCCGACCTATTCGGTGGCGAAAAGCATGTTGTCGACGGTGGCCGGCGTGGCCCAGAGGGAAGGGCGCATCGGCAAGCTCGACGAGCCTGTCGGCAAGCGCGTGAACGACGGCGGCTATGCGTCGCCGCGCAATGCGCAGGTGACGTGGAAGCACCACCTGCAGCAGGAAACCGAGTGGGAAGGCAGCCTGTGGGGCAAGAACGCTGACTTCATCGGCAAGGAGCAATTCGGCGCCGGCGAACGCAAACCGCGCACGCTGGGTGCGCCGGGCAGCTTCTACGAATACAACGACGTGCGCATCAACCGCCTGGCGTTGTCGCTGCTACGTGTGTTCGACAAAGCGGTGCCGCAAGTGTTCCAGGAAGAAGTAATGGACGTCATCGGCGCTTCGAACACCTGGAAATGGGTCCCGTACAACAACAGCTATGTCGAACTGAACGGCAAACAAGTGCCGTCGGTCAGCGGCGGCACGCGCTGGGGCGGCGGCATGTGGATCAATTCCTGGGACATGGCGCGCTTCGGCTACTTGTGGCTGCGCGGCGGCGCCTGGAATGGCCGCCAGGTCGTACCTGCCGGCTTCGTCAAGGAAGCCTTGACGCCGAGCGCGCATGGGCCGGATTACGGTTATCTGTGGTGGCTCAATACCAAAGGCAAGAACCTGCCGGGCATGCCGGCGACTGCCTTTGCCGCGCTGGGGGCGGGCAGCAATACGATCCTGGTGTCGCCGGAGCATGAGCTGGTGATCGTCTGGCGCTGGCATGGCGGTAACGTGGCCGAGTTCGGCAAGCGGGTGATTGGCGCGATCCGCTAAGCGGGTTTTGTAGGGTGGGCACTTGTGCCCACGCCGTCGTACTTTAACGGACCGCGCGCTCAACAGCGTCAGCTTTGCATGCACGTGGGATGCAAAATTCGTGGTTGGTATGCATGCGTTATACCGCATGGGCTCAAGAGCCCACCCTACGATTCAGTAAGCCTTATCATGAAAAACGGCGCTTATTCAGCGCCGTTTTTCATGAATCGATACTGCGAAGATCAGTGGAAATGCTCGCTGCCTGCCGGCGTATCTTCCGGCATCTCCGCATGCACCAGCTCGCCGGTCGGATCGGCAAACAAGGGCGAACCGCAATCGTCGCAATATTCGGCGACATACAGTTCGTTGATGCGTTTGATGTGGGTGACACCCGCTTCGTTCAGGTGCGCCGTGATTTCGTTGATCGGGCTCAGCGGCGCCGGCAGCAGGCCGCCCGCGGGGCCTTCCATCGGCGTGCCTTCCTCGTCTTCCTGGCCGTACAGCGGCCAGACGATGCCGTACACGACTTCGGCGCTCTGGCGTAGGGTGAAGCCGACGCGGTATTCGTCGATCTGGCCATCGGCCGCTTCCTCGCCGAAGCCGGCGATCACGGCGCGCAGGTCGGATGCCTCGACGTCGAGCGTGTTGGTGAGATAGTGCACGGCGGCGCGGATCGAGACCGGGCGGATCGCCTTGTCGGCTTCGCGGCAGGCGACGTAATATGCTTCCGGCAGCAGCAGTTCGACGCCGCAGCCGGGCAGCAGGCGCGCCACGTTGGAGGTAGCCTGGTCGCGCCAGGCGGCGAGGGCGTTGGTGCGTTCCTTTTCGAAATCGATCTGGTGCTGCGGCTCTTGCCAGCGGAACAGCGGCGCGCCGACCGGGGCGACCAATGCCACCAGCAGGTAGCGCGTGTCGGCCAGGAAGGGCGCCGTTTCCGGCGTGCGCACGGCCGGCTTGACGCTCGTGCCCTTGTGCGCGGCCTGCGCCAGCTTGTGGGTCAGGCCATACGTTTCGGCATGGGTGCGCGGCAACTGGTCGATCGCGTACAGGGTCGGCGCCATCGCCATCTGCGTGCCTTCGGCCAGCAGGTGCGCGGAGAAATGGGCTGACAGCGTGGTCAGCAGTTCCGCCGGGATCGTGCCCGAGCCGATCGAAAAGCGCGTCCAGGCCAGGATCGGCGCGGCCACCAGCAGGGCTTGCCAGGTGACTTCGGCGCCGTCGTTGGCCTGCTCGACCATCGCCGACGATTCGCTTACCGCCTCGACGCCGTCCATCAGCACGTCGTAGGCAGCCAGGTCGTCCTTGAACAGGGCGTTGAGTGCGGCGTCGATGCTTTCCTGGTGGTTGGTCTTGAGCAGTTTCTGCAGCTGCGCATCGAGTTGGCGTTCCCAGGTGCGTTCTTCGACGCGGCTGGCGGACTGGACGATGGCCTGGGAAATGCTCGAGAGACGCTGGCTTTCTGCGGAAAGTTTGTTGGATGAATCTTTGGAAGGACGACGCATACGCTGGAGAGTCTCTTGTAAATAGGTGAGGATCGAAGGGCAGGATCGAAGTGCCAAGAGGTCATGATAAACCCTTATCCCCGATATTGTAGTTGATTCGGCCACATGCCATGAACACAACGGCCGCTGCCAGTCCCTCTATATTGTGGTGCCAAGCGGACAATCAAGCTGCCACAGCGCATGCTGTCGGCCATTCAACCCCATCAATACTTGCCAGATCATTCAATAAAAATCATAATACGAATCGTTCTCATTACTTCTACGGTTTCGCCTGCACACGCGCAGGCGCGGCCGGACAGGCAAACCCTTACCGATGACCATGACCACGATCCGCCCGGCAGTCCAGAACACCTCCTTCATCCGCAGCCGCAAGCACGCGCGCGCCACCGCTCCGGCATTGACCGGTTCCGCGCTCGCGGTGCTGGCCACGCTGGCCGCGCCGCTGGCGCTGGCCGACGGCGGCAACGCGGAGGTCGACCAGCAGCAGCCGGTCGCGAAAGTGGAAGTCACCGGCACCGCCCGCCGCGACGTGCAGGCGCCGGTCGTGTCGAGCTCGGACAAGTTCACCGCACCGCTGCTGGACACGCCGAAAGCCGTCACCGTCATCCCCCAGGAAGTACTCTCGCAAACGGCGGCCGTGACCTTGACCGACGCCCTGCGCACCGTGCCCGGCATCACCATCGGCGCGGGCGAGGGCGGCAACCCGGTCGGCGACAACGTTTTCATTCGCGGCTACAACGCCCAGACCGACACCTATGTCGACGGCATCCGCGATTCCGGTTCGCAATCGCGCGAAATCTTCAACCTCGAGCAGGTCGAAGTGGTGAAGGGGCCGAACTCGGCCTACGGCGGCCGTTCCTCGGCGGGCGGCGGTATCAACCTGGTGAGCAAAACGGCCCAGCAAGAGAATTTCAATAACGCCACCGTTGGCCTGGGCACCGACAAGTACCGCCGCGTGACCGGCGACATCAACCGCACGCTGGGCAACAATGCCGCCTTCCGCCTGAACGTGATGGCGCACGAAGCGGACATCGCCGGCCGCAATGTCGTCGGTGGCGACCGCTGGGGCATCGCACCGACGATCACGTTCGGCCTGACCGGCCCGACGAAAGCCATCCTCAGCTATTACCACATGGAGTCGAGCGAGATCCCGGACACCGGCATCCCGTTCAACAATCCATTCGCCAGCGGCATCAATGTCCCGCGCAACGGCAACGGCACCCCGATCGACGTTCCGCGCGACACCTTCTACGGCCTAGTGAACCGCGACTTCCGCGACACCGAAACCGACATCGGCACGATCGACCTGCGCCACGACTTCGGCAACAACATGGTGCTGCGCAATGTCACCCGCTACGGCAAGTCGAAGAACGACTTCGTCTGGACCCAGCCCGACGATTCGAAGGGCAATGCTGTCCTGTTCGGCACCGTCTGGCGCCGCGCCAACACCCGCGTCACCGATACCGAGACGATGGCCAACGCCACCAGCCTCACCGGCAAGCTGAACACGGGCGCCATCAAGCACAGCTACAACGTCGGCGTCGAGCTCAGCCGCGAGTCGACCGATCGTTCTTCGTACCTGTTCACGCCCGGCACCAACAACCCGCTGACCAACACCTTTACCTGCCCGACCTCGGGCGCGCCGACGCTGTACAACTGCACCACGGCCGTCAACCCGAACCCGTACGACCCGTGGGTGTATACCCGCAGCGTGTCGCCGGCGCGCACCGACGTCAAGACCAACACCCGCGCCGTCTACGGTTTCGATACCATCGAATTCAATCCGCAGTGGATGCTGAACCTGGGCGTGCGCTGGGACGAGTTCAAGACCCAACTGCACACGGCGGCGAACGGCACCACGGCCGCCACCAATGCCCGGGTCGACACCAGCTTCACCACCTACCAGGCCGGCCTGGTCTACAAGCCGAGCACCAACGGCAGCATCTATGTGTCGTACGCCACCTCGGCCACGCCACCGGGCAACGACGCCGGCGACGGCTTCGATGCACTCACGGTCGCCGTGCAAAACCTGCAGCCGCAGGAGAGCAAGAACTTCGAGCTCGGCACCAAGTGGGAAGTGCTCAACAGTCGCCTGTCGCTGAATGCGGCCCTGTTCAAGAGCGAGATGAACAACGCCCGCGTCACCGCGCCGGACGGCACCACGCAAAACGTCGGCCGCCGCGAACTGAAGGGCCTGGAGCTGGGCTTCTCGGGCAAGCTGACCAATGCATGGCAAGTGTTCGGCGGCTATACCTGGCTCGACGCGATCGTGGCCGACAACGGCTTCGTCAACGTCGGCACCGCAGGGGCGCCGCGCTACGAAGCGTCGCCATTCAACGGCAACGTGTTCCCGACCACGCCGAAACACAGCGCCTCGCTCTGGACCTCGTATGCCTTCAACAAGGAATTCAGCGCCGGCATCGGCATGAACTATGTCGACCGGGTCTACGCCAACGTCAACAACAACAAGTACGCGCCGAGCTACACCCGTTTCGATGCGATGGCCAGCTATAACCTGAACAAGAATGTCTCGTTCCAGCTGAACATCCAGAACCTGGGCGACAAGCTGTACTTCGACCGCGTCTCGTCGCCGCACTACGCTGGCGTGGGTGCCGGCCGCTCGGCAAGCCTGACTGCCAACCTGAAGTTCTGAACCTGCCAGATATGTTTCGCACGGCCCTCCTTGCTTGAAGCGGGGAGGGCCGTGCTTTATTGAAAAGGCTTGATGTCATGATGCTGCACATCCCCGGCGTACTCAGCCCCGAACAAGTCGCACAGATGCGCGCGCGCCTGGCGGCGACCGACTGGATCGACGGCCGCGCCAGCGTCGGCCCCCAGGGCGCGCAAGTGAAACGCAACCGCCAGCTGGCGGAAGGCTCGCCGCTCGCCGTCGAACTGGGCCAGGTCATCAGCGCCGCCCTGATGGCGCACCCGCTGTTCTTTTCCAGCGTGCTGCCGCTGCGCATCCTGGCGCCGTACTTCAACAGCTACGGCGGCGGCGAGCACTACGGCCTGCACGTCGACGGCGCCATCCGCGCTCAGCGCCCCGGCTTGCCGGCGATCCGCGCCGACGTCTCGACCACTGTTTTCTTGAGCGAGCCAAGCGAATACGAAGGCGGCGAACTGGTCGTGGTCGACGCCTACGGCACCCATGAGGTCAAGTTGCCGGCGGGCGACGCCATCGTCTACCCATCGGGCAGCGTGCACCAGGTGCTGCCGGTCACGGGCGGCGAACGCATCGCCTCCTTCCTGTGGACCCAGAGCATGGTGCGCGACGACGCCAAGCGCGCCATGCTGTTCGAGCTCGATACGCACATCCAGGCATTGCGCGCGGCGCATGGGGAATCGGAGGCGACCGTCGGGCTGACCGGGCATTATCACAACCTGCTCAGGATGTGGGCGGAGGTATGAGTTAATCGGGTAGGGCCGTAGGGTGGGCGCCCCGTGCCCACGCGTGAAGCCTGCATCTTGTTGGCTGGGTCTTTCTTGAAACGAAGCCAACACGGTGCAACGTTTACGCGTGGGCACGGGGCGCCCACCCTACAGTTCGAGCGCAGAGGGTAGGGTGGACGACTCCGCCGTTCGCGCGGTGATAAGCACAACAGGATCCGTCGCGCGAGGTATTCGATGCGGGTCTCTACCGCCGCAGCACCAGCGCCCGCGCATAAATGAAACGCACGCCGTAATAGATCGCCGCGCCCGCTGCCGCGAAGATGGCCGCCGCGATCATCGGCAGCACTGCCCCGAAGGTCCAGGTCATGCCGACCACGAAGCCCAGCACGCAGGCGGCGCGGTGGATCGGGTAGAACAGCGCAAGCAGGGCCAGGCCCTGCACCATGTTTTCGGTCGCCGTGCTTTGCCCGGCCGTGAACAGCAGCGACAGCACGGCGCCGAACACCAGCGCGCCCGTGAACGCGGCGAAATCGCCATGCGCGGCGTGGGGCCGGGCCTGGCGCCGGCGCTCGACACGGCCGAGGAGGAACCAGGCCAGCAGCGGCAGGGTCAGCAGGCCCCACCAGTTCGACACCACGGGCAGGCCAGGGTCGGCCAGCAGGTGGTGCGCCGGCACGCCGCCGTGGAGATGCTGCCAGCCGAGCAGCAGGGCCATCACGGCCGTGATCGCAATCGTCGCCTTCGTACGCATACAGCCCCCAGGGTTGGTTCCTCTTCCATTCTCCATATTATTAGTGAATTGGCAAGCAAAATTGGGTATGCATGCGGGAGGCATGTCGCTGTCGTCAACCAGAGGGACGTAGGGTGGGCGGCTATACCAGACACTGTGCATGAACGCGGCTGTTGGGCCGCCCACGCTACGTCCTGCTGCAAACGGTAGCGAAAAATAAGAAGGGCTGGAACCCGTGAAGGTTCCAGCCCTTGTCGACCCTGAGGGACCCCGATCAGGGGACCCTCAGGGCTTGTCCCTACCTTGATTACGCAGCCAGCAGCTGGCGCAGCACGAACGGCAGGATGCCGCCATGCTTGTAGTAGTCGACTTCGATCGGGGTATCGATACGCAGCAGCACCTGCACGTCCTGCGACGAGCCATCTTCGCGGTGGATCACCAGGGTGGCCAGCTGTTGTGGCTTGATCTCGCCTTCCAGGCCCTTCAGGTCGAAGGTTTCCTTGCCGGTGATGCCCAGGGTTTCGACGCTGTCGGTGCCGATGAACTGCAGCGGCAACACGCCCATGCCGACCAGGTTCGAGCGGTGGATGCGCTCGTACGAACGCACGACGACCGCCTTCACGCCCAGCAGCTGGGTGCCCTTGGCTGCCCAGTCGCGCGACGAGCCGGTGCCGTACTCTTCGCCGCCGAATACCATGGTCGGGGTGCCTGCCGCCACGTACTGCATAGCCGCGTCGTAGATCGACATCTGTTCGCCGGATGGCTGGTGGATCGTGATGCCGCCTTCGACTGCCGAACCGTCAGGCTTGGCCGGGATCATCTTGTTCTTGATGCGCACGTTGGCAAAGGTGCCGCGCATCATGATCTCGTGGTTACCGCGGCGCGAGCCGTAGGAATTGAAGTCGGCTTTGAGCACGCCGTGATCCTTCAGCCACTTGCCCGCTGGACCGTCTTCCTTGATGGAGCCGGCTGGCGAGATGTGGTCGGTCGTGATCGAGTCGCCGAACACGCCCAGCGCGCGGGCGCCGGTGATGCCGGTGGCGGCCGCTTTCGGGGTCATCTCGAAGTCGCTGAAGAACGGCGGCTCGGCGATGTAGGTCGACTCGGGCCAGTTGTACACTTGGCCTTCGGTCGACGACACGCGTTCCCACAGTGCGCCCGGGTTGCCCTTGACGTCGGCGTAGTTCTTCTTGAACACTTCCGAGTTCATCGCGAAGCGCATCAGCTCGCCCACTTCCTGGCTCGAAGGCCAGATGTCGCCCAGGTAGACGTCGACGCCGTTGGTATCCTTGCCGACTGGTTCGGTCATCAGGTCGCGCGTCATGTTGCCGGCGATCGCGTAGGCGACGACCAGCGGTGGCGAGGCCAGGAAGTTCGAACGGATGTTCGGGTGGATACGTGCTTCGAAGTTACGGTTGCCCGACAGGACGGCCGAGGCGACGATGTCGTTCTGGACGATCGCGGCGTTCAGTTCCGGGGTCAGGTCGCCGGCATTGCCGATGCAGGTGGTGCAGCCGTAGGCGGTCACGCCGAAGCCCAGCTTTTCCAGGTAAGGCAGCAGGCCGGCGGCGGTCAGGTACTCGGTGACGACGCGCGAGCCAGGAGCCAGCGACGACTTGATGTGCGGAGCGACGGTCAGGCCGCGCTCGACGGCTTTCTTGGCCAGCAGGCCGGCGGCCAGCAGCACGCTCGGGTTCGAGGTGTTGGTGCACGAGGTGATGGCGGCGATCAGGATGTCGCCGTTCTTCACGCGCACGCCGTTGGTGGTCTCGTAGACCTTCGACAGGTCTTCAGGCGCCTTGTTGAAGCCGTTTTCGGTGGTCGGCTTGCTGAACAGTTCGGTGAAGTTGTTCTTCACGTTGCCCAGTTCGATACGGTCTTGCGGACGCTTCGGGCCTGCCAGCGACGGGGTCACGGTCGACAGGTCGAGGTGCACGATGCGGGTGTAGTCGATCTCGCCTTCCTGCGGGATGCCGAACATGCCCTGGGCCTTGTAGTAGTTCTCGAAGGCGGTCAGTTCTTCTTCGGTACGGCCGGTGCCGCGGAAGTAGTCGACGGTGGCTTCGTCCACAGGGAAGAAGCCCATGGTCGCGCCGTATTCGGGCGCCATGTTGCCGATGGTGGCGCGGTCGGTGGTCGACAGCGAACGGGTGCCTTCGCCGAAGAACTCGACGAACTTGCCGACGACTTTTTCCTTGCGCAGCAGTTCGGTGATGGTCAGCACCAGGTCGGTCGCGGTGCAGCCTTCGCGCAGCTTGCCGGTCAGGTTGACGCCGATGACGTCCGGGGTCAGGAAATAGACCGGCTGGCCCAGCATGCCGGCTTCGGCTTCGATGCCGCCCACGCCCCAGCCGACGACGCCGACGCCGTTGATCATGGTGGTGTGCGAGTCGGTGCCGACCAGGGTGTCAGGGTAGTAGGTGTCGCCGTGCTTCATGACGCCGCGCGCCAGGTACTCGAGGTTGACCTGGTGGACGATGCCGAAGCCTGGAGGCACGACGCCGAAGGTGTCGAATGCCTGCATGCCCCACTTCATGAACTGGTAGCGCTCGTTGTTGCGCTGGAATTCCAGTTTCATGTTCAGGTCGAGCGCGCCCGGCTCGCGGAAGTGGTCGATGGTGACCGAGTGGTCGACGACCAGGTCGACCGGCACCAGCGGCTCGATCTTCTTCGGATCGGCGCCATTGCGGGCGGCAACGTTGCGCATCGCGGCCAGGTCGGCCAGCAGCGGCACGCCGGTGAAGTCCTGCAGCACGACGCGGGCAACGACGAAAGGAATCTCGTCGGTGCGCTCGGCGGTCGCGTTCCAGTTCGCCACCTGGCGGACGTGTTCTTCGGTGACCTTCTTGCCGTCGCAGTTACGCAGCACGGATTCGAGGACGATACGGATCGACACCGGCAGGCGCGACAGGTTCACGCCCAGGCTTTCGCCCAGCGCCGGCAGCGAATAGAACTGGCCGGACGCACCCGCTGCCAGCGGGAAGTCCTTCAGCGTGTTCAGGGTGTTGCGAGACATAAGCTCTCCTTCAGTAGGGGTCTCTTGTTATTGCGTCAATTCGTTATAAGAATATCGGGCAACGGGCGCCGATGCCCGAACTGTTCGTCAGGCGTCGGCTTTCTTCGGTTCCGAGGCGGCAGCAACGACAGGCTTGCTTTGCTCGGCATTCTTGCATTCATTGGCCAGCTGGCGGTTCAGGCGCGAGTCGAGCAGGATGCCCTTCGACGGGATGCCGATCCAGATTAGGCGGAAATTGGTGTTCTCGAAACGCATCGCGCCGGTGGTGGTGCCGACCCGCTCCAGGCGGTGCAGGCGCTTCTTCCAGCGCAGCGCGATGTGGGCGTCGTCCTTTTCGTTCGAGTAGATCGTGACTTTGTTGTTCAGTTCGCAGGTGTACTCGGTGACGACGGTGTCGGTGATGTCCGGTTCGGCTTCATCGGCCGGCGCCCAGTTGTCGGCAGTGGCGGCAGTGGCGGCGGTCGCTGCCGCCGCGGCGGCTACTTTCTTCGACTTCGACGGTTTCGAGGCTTTGGCTTTCTTCGCCTTCAGGACGTCTTCGGCCTTGGGGTGGTTTTTCTCGGGAGCAGCCGAGGCGGGAGCAGCGCACAGGGCAACAGCCGCGAACGCGAAAGCGCCGGCGGCGAACAGGTGTTTGGGGGAGGTGGCCATTAGTGGGATTCCGTTTGGTTGACGATTGCCGCCGCGGATTCAGGCAGCGCCAGGCCGGCCAGCTTCGCGCGCTGCAAAACGGTCCAATAATATCGGTAGCTGGCGCGGTCGTGCAAGCGCCCATGTTGAGCAATCGGACCCCAGTTCACCGCCATCGCTTCCTGCAAAATGTTGGTGGCTTCGTTCACTTCCGACAGACGGGGCGTAAACGCCTTGACGATCGGTTTGATCTGGTCCGGATGGATGCTCCACATGCGCGTAAAGCCGAATTCGCCGCCGGCGCGTTGTGCGTCATTTGCAACAATTGCGCTGTCTTTGATCTCGGTCGTCACATTATGCGAGGCCACCTTGCCGTGCGCATGACATGCCGCAACCATCTCCAGCTTGGCGCGGACAACCAATGGGTGAGAAAACTGTCCCGGGGTGCGCATCGCGGCCGCCGGGATCGCACCGAAGTGCGAAGAAACGAAATCCATGATGCCGAACGACAGGCACTCGACCTGGGGCAGGGCGGCAATGGCGTAGGCGTCGTGCAATGCGCCGTGGGTTTCGATCAGCACGTGTACAGGCAGCGCCGCGCGGCCGTTCGGCACCGCGACGCGGTTGATGATGTCCAGCGCGCGCCGCACGTCGTCGATACCGTTCGGTTTCGGCAGCACGACGTAAGCCAATTTGTTGGCCGCGGCGCCGACGATGGCGACCACGTCCTGAATAAAATGCGGGCTGTCGATGTCGTGCAGGCGCACGCCGATGCGTTGATGACGGTTGTCTTCGCTATTGACGAGCGCGGCGACCAGCTGGGCGTGCGCGGTTTCGTAGCCGGCGGCGGCGCCGTCCTCGCAATCGAAGGTGATGTCGAAGACAGGGCCAAGCTCTTGTTGCAGGGCCATCGACTTGCGCATCAGCTTCTCCGAGCCGCAATAGTGATCGCAGGCGGGAAGCAGGAGCGGTTGGCGTTTGCCCTGGAATAAAACCTCGGAAGGGTGCATGGTGAATTCAGTAGTAGAAACAGCCGTGCCGCCCAGGAGGCGGCACAGAAAGTTCAGCGGATGGGCATGCCGTGCCGGCCCATCCGCCGTGAAGACAACTCAGGCCAGCAGGTGGGCCACGCCTTCGCGCTCTTCCGTCAGCTCTTTGAGCGTCAGGTTGATGCGCTCTTGCGAGAATTCGTCGATTTCCAGGCCCTGGACGATGCTGTACTCGCCGTTTTCGACGGTGACCGGGAAGCCGAACATGGTGCCTTCAGGGATGCCGTAGGAACCATCCGATGGGATGCCCATCGTGGTCCACTTGCCGCCGGTGCCCAGGTGCCAGTCATGCATGTGGTCGATCGCTGCGTTGGCGGCCGATGCGGCCGACGATGCACCGCGGGCGTCGATGATGGCGGCGCCGCGCTTGCCGACGGTCGGCAGGAAGGTGTCGCGGTTCCATGCGTCGTCGTTGATCGCTTCCTTGACCGACTGACCGTCGATGGTGGCGAAGCGGTAGTCGGCGTACATGGTCGGCGAGTGGTTGCCCCAGACGGCCATCTTTTCGATCGAACCGACCGGCTTGCCCAGCTTGGCAGCCACTTGCGACAGCGCGCGGTTGTGGTCCAGGCGCAGCATGGCGGTGAAGTTCTTCGCTGGCAGGCTCGGTGCCGATTTCATCGCGATGTAGGCGTTGGTGTTGGCAGGGTTGCCGACGACCAGCACCTTGACGTTGCGCGCAGCGACGGCGTCGAGCGCCTTGCCCTGCACGGTGAAGATCTGGGCGTTGGCTTCCAGCAGGTCCTTGCGTTCCATGCCTGGGCCGCGTGGACGGGCGCCGACCAGCAGGGCGAACTCGACGTCCTTGAATGCGGTCATCGGGTCGCTATGCGCGGTCATGCCAGCCAGCAGCGGGAAGGCGCAGTCGTCGATTTCCATCATGACGCCCTTGAGGGCCTTCTGTGCTTTTTCGTTGTCGATCTCGAGCAGCTGCAGGATGACCGGCTGGTCTTTGCCCAGCATGTCGCCGTTAGCGATACGGAACAGCAGCGAATAGCCGATCTGGCCGGCAGCGCCGGTAACGGCAACGCGCATTGGGGTTTTAGCCATGATGAATCTCCAAAAGTGGGAATGAAAACGGTCGAAGCCGAGGATACGCCTGTCTGGGAAAACTGCAATGATACCAAAACGGACATGAATCCTGGTGGGTGTCCGCATTAACTAACAGGATGCCAACACTGGGTTAGCCAGCGCGGTGAAGCCTGCATGGACGCCCGATCGACCGCGAGTGTAGTCCTCGCCTGTTCTACCTGTCAATTGATATCATATGTCTTATATAAGACACATATGTTGCCATGCGCACACTGGACGGAACGGGGCTTTTGTGGTGAAATCGTGGTCTATGAATTCCGTCCCGACCAACCCTTCCGGCGAGGGCCCAGGCAGCAATGCTTCGCCATCGTTCCGGCCGCTGTATCAGCAAATCAAGGCGCTGATCACGCAGAGCCTGCAATCTGGGGAGTGGAAGCCGGGCGAACTGATGCCGAGCGAAGTCGAACTGGCGGCCCGTTTCAAGGTCAGCCAGGGCACGGTGCGCAAAGCCATCGACGAGCTCGCTGCCGAGAACCTGGTGGTGCGCCGGCAAGGGAAGGGCACCTTCGTTGCCACCCACCACGAAGAACGCGCGCACTTCCGCTTCCTGAAACTGATGCCCGACGAGGGCGTACCCCATCATCCCGAGAACCGCATCATCGAAGTCAAGCGCATCCGTGCGCCGGCCGAGGTGACGCGCCTGCTCGAGCTGAAATCGGGCGACGCCGTCGTCTACATCAAGCGCCTGATGTGCTTCGACGGCGCGCCCACTATCCTCGAAGAGCTGTGGCTGCCGGGGCAGGTGTTCAAGGGGCTGACGGCCGAGCGGTTGGTCGAGTACAAGGGTCCAATGTATGGCCTGTTCGAGTCGGAATTCGGCACGCGCATGATCCGGGCGACCGAAAAGATCCGCGCGGTCGGGGCCGATGCGGTGGCGGCGCAGTACTTGAACGTGGCCGAAGGCACGCCCCTGCTGGTGGCGGACCGGGTGTCGTTCACCTACGGCGACCGGCCGGTGGAGTTGCGGCGCGGGCTGTATCTGACGGCGCAGCATCATTACCAGAACGAGTTGTCGTGATTTTGTAGGGTGGGCACTTGTGCCCACGCGGTGATACGCATTGGCTCCGATATCGTGCCGGATGATCTTGCAGCTACCTATCACCGCGTGGGCTCAAGAGCCCACCCTACGTGAAACAATGCGCCGTCAGCACGTTCGTTCGTATGCGTATAAAATATGTTGTTAGCAAGAAATCACCAAACAAAACCCGGTTCCACGTTTGTCCCACGAATATTCGGAGAACGTGTCTTGGTGCGCCGCAAAAAATCGGCGAAAATTAAGGGTTAATCACATTTTGTCAGTTAAGGGAGGTGTTGTATGTCCGAAGCCATAACAAAGCAGCAAAAGAGAGGACAGCCGATTCGTAATATCAATATTGCGGATATCACTACGCATTACAAGATGCCGCCATCGGCAATCGTGTCGATCCTGCACCGCATCAGCGGTTTCGGGCTCTTCCTGATGTTGCCTTTCCTGTTGTACCTGCTCCAGGAAAGCCTGCGTTCGGAAATCTCGTACTACCACTTCGGCGGCATCGTCGACAACGCCTTCACCAAGATCATCCTGCTGGGCCTGATCTGGGCCTACGCGCACCATTTCACCGCCGGCATCCGCCACCTGTTCATGGACAACCACTTTGCCCTGGACAAGGACGCCGCCCAGAAGACCGCACGCTGGGTGCTGGTCATCAGCCTGGCCCTGACCGCCCTCTGTGGCCTGAAACTGTTCGGAGTATTCTAATCATGGCAAGCAAGAATAATATCGGCCAGCGCCGCCTCGTGGTCGGCGCCCACTACGGCGTGCGCGATTGGCTGGCACAGCGCCTCACCGCCATCGTCATGGTGATCTACACCGTGATCCTGCTCGGCACCTTCCTGACCGCAAACAATTTCACCTACGAAGGCTGGGCCTCGCTGTTCTCGCGCCAGTGGTTCAAGCTCTTCACGCTGGTCACCTTCCTCGGCCTGTACTACCACGTCTGGGTCGGCGTGCGTGACATCTGGATGGACTACGTCAAAAACGCCGGCATCAAGCTGGCCTTGCAGTTTGCTACGGTGCTCTGGCTGCTCGCCTGCGCCGCCTGGACTGTGCAAATTCTCTGGAGTGTTTAATCGTGGCAGCATTTAATTCTGCAATCCCTACCCGCCAGTTCGACGTCGTCATCGTCGGCGCGGGCGGTTCCGGCCTGCGCGCCGCACTGCAACTGACCGAAGCCGGCCTGAACGTCGCCGTGCTGTCGAAAGTCTTCCCGACCCGCTCGCACACCGTGGCGGCGCAGGGCGGCATCGGCGCTTCGCTGGGCAACATGAGCGAAGACGACTGGTACTGGCACATGTTCGACACCGTCAAGGGTTCGGACTACCTGGGCGACCAGGACGCCATCGAATTCATGTGCCGTGAAGCGCCAAAAGTCGTCTACGAACTGGAACACTTCGGCATGCCGTTCGACCGCAACACCGACGGCACCATTTACCAGCGTCCGTTCGGCGGCCACACCGCCAACTTCGGCGAAAAGCCGGTCCAGCGCGCCTGCGCCGCGGCCGACCGTACCGGCCACGCACTGCTGCACACCCTGTACCAGCGCAACGTCCGTTCGCGCACCCACTTCTTCGTCGAATGGCAAGCCCTCGACCTGGTGCGTAACGCCGACGGCGACGTGCTGGGCGTGGTCGCCCTGGAAATGGAAACCGGCGACGTCATGATGCTGCAAGCGAAGACCACCATCTTCGCCACCGGCGGCGCCGGCCGCATCTTCGCCGCGTCGACCAATGCCTTCATCAACACCGGCGACGGCCTGGGCATGGCGGCACGCGCCGGCTTGCCGCTGCAGGACATGGAATTCTGGCAGTTCCACCCGACCGGCGTGGCCGGCGCGGGCGTCCTGATCACCGAAGGCGTGCGCGGCGAGGGCGGTATCCTGATCAACTCGAACGGCGAACGCTTCATGGAGCGCTATGCGCCGACCCTGAAGGACCTGGCGCCGCGCGACTTCGTCTCGCGTTCGATGGACCAGGAAATCAAGGAAGGCCGCGGCGTCGGCCCGAACAAGGACCACGTGCTGCTGGACCTGCGCCACATCGGCGCCGACACCATCAAGAAGCGCCTGCCTTCGATCCTGGAAATCGGCCACAAGTTCGCCAACGTCGATGCGACCAAGGAACCGATTCCTGTCGTCCCGACCATCCACTACCAGATGGGCGGCATCCCGACCAACATCCACGGCCAGGTCGTTGCCCCTGACGGCACCGGCGGCCAGAAGATCGTCAACGGTCTGTACGCGATCGGCGAATGCTCGTGCGTCTCGGTGCACGGCGCCAACCGCCTGGGCACGAATTCGCTGCTCGACCTGGTGGTGTTCGGCCGCGCGGCCGGCAACCACATCGTCGGCCAGAACCTGAAAGCGCAAGGCAACCGCGCCCTGCCGAAGGACTTCGCCGACTACGCGCTGGACCGCCTGAACCGCCAGGAAAACTCGAGCGGCGGCGAAAAGGTGCAGGACGTCGCCAACGACATCCGCGCCACCATGCAGAAGTACTGCGGCGTGTTCCGCACCCAGGCCCTGATGGACCAGGGCGTGACCGAAATCATGAAGCTCGACGAGCGCCGCAAGCACGTCTCGTTCAAGGACAAGTCGAAGGTGTTCAACACCGCCCGCATCGAAGCGATCGAACTCGACAACCTGATCGAAGTGGCGAAGGCCACCATCGTCTCGGCCGCGGCACGCAAGGAATCGCGCGGCGCGCACGCCCACAGCGACTACGAGCAGCGCGACGACGAAAACTGGATGAAGCACACGTTGTTCTTCTCGGAAGGCAACCGTCTCGACTACAAGCCGGTCGTGACCAAGCCGCTGACGGTCGATACCTTCAAACCGAAGCCACGTACGTTCTGATCCACGAAAAATTATTTAGGTAAACCACATGGCACGCACAGTCCAACTGAAGATCTACCGCTACGATCCGGACAAGGATTCGAAGCCTTACATGCAAGACGTCACCGTCGAACTGAAAGACACCGACAAGATGCTGCTCGACGCGCTGCAGCGCATCAAGTCGGACGTCGACGATTCGCTGGCCCTGCGCCGCTCGTGCCGCGAAGGCGTCTGCGGTTCGGATGCGATGAACATCAACGGCAAGAACGGTCTCGCCTGCACCACCAACCTGAACGAACTGACCCAGCCGATCGTGCTGCGTCCGCTGCCGGGCCTGCCGGTCGTGCGCGACCTGATCGTCGACATGACCCAGTTCTTCAAGCAGTACCACTCGGTCAAGCCGTTCCTGATCAACGAATCGATCAAGCCGGAAAAAGAGCGCCTGCAGTCGCCCGAAGAGCGCGAAGAGCTCGACGGCCTGTACGAGTGCATCCTGTGCGCCTGCTGCTCGACCTCGTGTCCGTCGTTCTGGTGGAACCCGGACAAGTTCGTCGGCCCGGCCGGCCTGCTGCAAGCCTACCGCTTCATCGCCGACTCGCGCGACGAAGCCACCAACGAGCGCCTGGACAACCTGGAAGACCCGTACCGCCTGTTCCGCTGCCACTCGATCATGAATTGCACGGACGTCTGCCCGAAGGGTCTGAATCCGAACAAGGCGATCGGCAAGATCAAGGAATTGCTGGTTCGCCGGGCGATTTAAGGTTGTTGTTTTCGACCGGCGCGGTATGGCCGGCTGTGAACGCGTGGAGTCGGGACTCCACCCTACGTCCCAGGCGACTCGGCGATCGTAGGGTGGAGTCCTGACTCCACGCGGTACACCGCATGAAAGCAGGCGACGCATGAACTCGCCGCCCGCAAACCAGGCAGCACCGGACACCGCATCACGTCCATCACGGGAGCGCAATTTCGGATATATTCCCCCGCATTGCGCCCAAAGTATTGCAATAAATACAGTAGAAGTACGGTACTGCCGATTCCCGGCAGCCGGAGTATAGTGTTGACCCAACAACGGACTCTAGAGTGACGCATCAATCCGACCCTGCCAACCGTGCCCGCCTGCGCTGGCGTGCGCGCCGTGGACTGCTCGAAAACGACCTGATCCTCACGCGCTTCCTCGATGCGCATGAGGCGAGCCTGACGGATGACGACGTCGACGCGCTGACCCGCTTGCTCGACCTGGCGGACAACCCGCTGCTGGACCTGCTGCTGGGCCGCGCCGAGCCCGAAGGCGAGGTCGACCTGCCGCAGGTGCATGCCTTGCTGGCGCGCCTGCGCGAAGCGTGAGCGAACTCGTTTCGTCTTATATTTTGTAGATCCACTCCCAAGAAGGAAGTGCCATGAATATCTCTGATACCAAAGCCACCCTGTCGTTCTCCGACGGCAGCCCATCGATCGACATGCCGATTTACAAAGGCACGATCGGCCCGGACGTCGTCGACATCCGCAAGCTGTACGGCCAGACCGGCAAGTTCACCTACGACCCGGGCTTCATGTCCACCGCCGCCTGCAACTCGAGCATCACCTACATCGACGGCGACAAGGGCGAGCTGCTGTACCGCGGCTACCCGATCGAACAGCTGGCCGAGAACTGCGACTTCCTGGAAACCTGCTACCTGCTGCTGAACGGCGAACTGCCGAACGCAGAGCAGAAGAAGACCTTCGACGACACCGTGACCAAGCACACGATGATCCACGAGCAGATGAACTTCTTCTTCCGTGGCTTCCGCCGTGACGCGCACCCGATGTCGGTCCTGGTCGGCACCGTCGGCGCGCTGGCGTCGTTCTACCACGACTCGCTCGACATCAACGATGCCAAGCAGCGCGAAATCTCGGCCATCCGCCTGATCGCCAAGCTGCCGACCCTGGTCGCCATGGCCTATAAATACTCGGTCGGCCAGCCGTTCATGTACCCACGCAACGACCTGTCGTACAGCGCCAACTTCATGCACATGATGTTCGCGAATCCGTGCGAAGAGTACAAGGTCAACGACGTGCTGGTGCGCGCCCTGGACCGGATCCTGATCCTGCACGCCGACCACGAGCAGAACGCATCGACCTCGACCGTCCGCCTGGCCGGTTCGTCGGGCGCCAATCCGTTCGCCTGTATCGCTGCCGGTATCGCCTGCCTGTGGGGCCCTGCCCACGGCGGCGCCAACGAAGCGGCACTGACCATGCTGAAGGAAATCGGCTCGGTCGAGAACATCCCTGCCTTCATCGAGAAGGTCAAGGACAAGAACTCGGGCGTCAAGCTGATGGGCTTCGGTCACCGCGTCTACAAGAACTTCGATCCACGTGCAAAACTGATGCGCGAAACCTGCCACGAAGTGCTGGAAGAGCTGGGCCTGCAGGAAGACCCGCTGTTCAAGCTGGCGATGGAACTGGAACGCATCGCGCTGGAAGACGAATACTTCGTCTCGCGTAAACTCTACCCGAACGTCGACTTCTACTCGGGCATCGTGCAGTCGGCCCTGGGCATCCCGGTCTCGCTGTTTACCGGTATCTTCGCGATGGCGCGTACCATCGGCTGGATCGCCCAGTGGAACGAGATGATTGCCGATCCGGAGCAGAAGATTGGCCGTCCGCGTCAGCTGTTCGTGGGTTCGCCGGTGCGGGACGTGCCGGGGATGGACAAGCGTTAATACCGTTTAATCGGTTTCAGGGAAAGCGGGCTGCGGCCCGCTTTTTCGTTTATGGTCGTGCGGTTGACGAATGGGCCGGGGCGGCTATACTGGGGTTTGTCTCGTCTCGTCTCCGCTCCACCGGTCGTTGCACGCTTTGCGGTATGCATGCGCTGTACCGCGTGGGCTCGAGAGCTCACCCTACGGTGTGCTGCTGCTAACGGTATTCTATTCCGACCTATGAACTCATCTCCCATCTGCCAGGCTGGTGGTTCGCCCCTGAACGAGGGAGGTCGTCGTTCGTCCATTCGTATTCTCACCACGCGAGATCTCGCCTGGCTCTCCCGGGCTCGGTGAGGACATCCGGCCGGCCGCGCGCCATCCGTCCTCCCGAGCCACCTCCACTGTATAGACCTACTCCGCACCGCGGAGCCTTCCCTTTTCAACTATGGAGTTACACATGAGACCACCGATCGTCGTATCCTCGCTCGACATGGAGCGCCTTGAACACCTGCTCGATTCGCTGCCTGCCGCGCAGGCAGGAACGCGCGACACCCTGCTCGACGAACTGGCGCGCGCCGAGCTGGTCGAGCCGGAAGACATGCCGCAGGATGTCGTCACCATGAATTCGCGCGTTCGGTTTGTTCTCGACAATGCGCCGCAGGAGTTCGACCTGTCGCTCGCCTATCCAAAGGACATCGATGGCGCCGGCGACAAGCTGTCAGTACTGACGCCCGTCGGCAGTGCGCTGCTGGGGCTGAAAGTGGGCGACAGCATCGCGTGGACGCGCCCGGACGGCGGACGCTTCGACGTGACCGTGCGCGCGATCGTGTACCAGCCGGAGCGCGCCGGCGACCTGCACCGCTGATTTTTAACGGCAGACGCCGCGCACCTTGGCCACCGCGATGAAGGGGAGGGCCAGTACGCCGCCCAGGAAGAAGGTCGGCTGGTTTTTCAGGCCATCCGCGTGCAGGCAGTCCGGCAGGCGCGCATTGGCGAAGTCCCTGGCAAAGTTTTCGCGCGGGGTGGCGTCGGGGGCGGCTACACTGAAGCGGCGTCCTGTGTCGCGTGGCTCGGCTGGCAAGTCGGTGATGGCGGTGCGGATGGCGTCCCGGTCCAGGCGCGCACGTAGCGATACGGTGGGCTGCGTTGTCTTGGCGGCCTCGGCTTTGGCAGGCAGCGTGGGCGCGGACGGTTGCGCAAGAACCGTAGAGGGCAAAGCGAGCACGCACAGCAGGAATAGGCGCATACGCAATTGAGAAGGAGTAATGTTGCTGAATGTATACCTTAACTGAAAAAGTTTAGCAATTTGTACACTTGGTTACATATGGCTGTGTAGAATCTGATTTTTCCGTCAACATTCAGCACACTCATGAAACGTCTGTTGCTTGCCTGCTCCCTGTTCCTGTGCGCCCTGGTGGCACAGGCCGATCCCGTACTGAAAAAACAGGTGAATGCCTTTGTCGACCGCTGGCACAGCGATGCCGCCCATGCGCGTCCGGCCTATTTCGACAAGATCGCCAGGGACGGCATCTATATCGGCACCGACAAGAGCGAGCGCTGGCGCCGCGACGAGTTCAAGGCCTGGGCCAAACCCTACTTCCAGCGTAAATCGGCCTGGGCCTTCAAGGCGCTGCGCCGCAATGTCTATTTTTCCGACGACCGGTCGATGATCTGGTTCGACGAACTGCTCGACACGCAAATGGGCACCTGCCAGGCCAGCGGCATCATGCGCCGCAAGGGCGACAGTTTCGAGATCGTGCACTACCAGCTGTCGATGGCGGTGCCAAACGAAGTCGGTGACCAGGTAACGCGCCTGATCAAGGACTTTGAGGCAAAGGATGGCTGGAAGGGCGGACCAAAGTAACCCCTGTGGTAAGGTATCGCCGTCCCAGCTACTCCGTACCACCGTGAGCACCACCTACATTGGCCGTTTCGCGCCTTCTCCCACCGGGCCGCTGCATGCCGGCTCGCTGGTGGCGGCCGTCGCCAGCTATCTCGACGCGCGCGCCCACCACGGCCGGTGGCTGGTGCGTATCGAGGACATCGACGAAGGCCGCAGCGTGGCCGGCGCCGATACGGCGATCCTGGCACTGCTCGGTTCGCTCGGCATGCATTCGGATGTCGAGGTCGTCTGGCAGAGCCGCCGCAAGGACCTGTACGCGGCCGCGGCCGAGCGCTTGGGCAGGCATGCCTATCCCTGTGGCTGCAATCGCCGCGAAATCCTCGATTCGCGCCTCGGCGTCGCGCCCGACGGCGCCGCGATCTATCCGGGCACCTGCCGCCATGGCCTGGCGCCGGGGCGCTCGATGCGCAGCCTGCGCCTGCGCGTTCCCGATGCCGGCGCCGACAGCATCTCCTTCATTGACCGCTTTGCCGGCCCCATGACGCAGCATCTGCACAGCGAGTCGGGCGACTTCGTGTTGAAGCGCGCCGACGGCTACTGGGCTTATCAATTGGCGGTGGTGGTCGACGATGCCGAGCAGGGCGTGACCGACATCGTGCGCGGCGCCGACCTGATCGATTCGACCGCACGCCAGATCCACCTGCAGCGCTTATTGGGCGTGCCGACGCCGCGCTACCTGCACGTGCCGGTGGTGCGCAATGCCGATGGCGAGAAGCTGTCGAAGCAGACCGGCGCGCTGGCCGTGCTGCCGGGCGACGAAGCGGCGGCAATCGATGCCTTAATGGACGCCGTGCGCTTCCTCGGACTGCAGTTCGCACGGCCGTCCTCGCTCGCCGCCTTTTGGGCGCGGGCGATTCCCGCCTGGTCGGCCATGCTGGCCGAACGGGAAGCGCGCGCTGCCGCATCCCAGGCGCGCCACGCCGGGGTTACTTCTTCTTTTTCTGGATCGTGATCTCGCCATCCGCCTCGAGAAACGCGGTCTCCATGTCCGCACGCGTGCAGTCGGCCGTACGCAGCGATTGCTCCAGGTCGGACTCGGTGATGCGGCACTGTTTGACGACCTTGTCGAAGAACTGGCCGTCGCGGCCGATCTGGATGGCGGTGCCGTCGAGGATGACCGAGGCGCGTTTGCTCAAGGCGGAGAGCATGGCCACGGCCGAGTTGAGGACGATCAGGGTCGCTGCGATGATCAAGCCGCCACCGAGCGAATCGTCGCCGCCCGATAGCGAGTTCGAGACCGCTTCCGACAGCAGCATCACCACCAGCAGGTCGAACGGCGTCAGCTGGCCGACCGTGCGCCGGCCCGACAGACGCACCATGACGAGCAGCGCCAGGTAGACGACCGCACCGCGAACGACGAATTCCCACCATTCCAAATCCATATCGAACATCGCAGCCCCATTGACTGAAATCTGATGCGCCGATTCTAATCATTTTGCTAACAAGATGGCGTTCGTCAGGCATGGGGCGGCTTGCCGTCAGCGTTCGCTGCGATTGTATTGATAACTGCGCAGCTGGAAGACCATGCGGCCGTCGATCCGTTGGCACTGGCCGCGCATGGTCTCGCCGGGGCCGGACGTGAAGGTAAGCTTGCTGCCGTTTGCCTTGCTCTTGCAGGCGGCGTGCGCCTCGGCTGGAATTTCCGGAAGTGGTGGCGGTACCGGCGGTGCGACGCTGGCGGCAGTGCCGGCATCGGGGACGCAGGCGGCACGTAGCGACAGCGGGGCCGGTGGTGGCGGTGGCGCGCTCCAGGTCGTGTCCTGTGCTGGCTTGGCGTCGGCGTCGTCGGTAGCCGCGCCGATGCCCGGGATGAGCATCAGGGCGACAAGTGCGATTGAAACTGAGTTCAATTTATTCTCTTTGCGGCCGGCACTGCGCGCTTCGCCTACAACTGGGCGCTGGCCGAATGGCAGCGGCAGTCCGAAGCATGTAAAGCCGACCCGGCCCTGCCGAAGCCGAATGAGGCGGCACTGCGCCGCCAACTGAACGCCATCAAGCGCGCACAGTTTCCGTGGATGTTGGAGGTAACAAAGAACGCCCCGCAGATGGCGATTATTCAGCTGGGCCGGGCCTCCCAGAACTTCTTCGAAAAGCAAGCACGCTATCCGAGATTCCGCCGCAAAGGTATCGATGACCGCTTCACCTTGACCAACGACCAGTTTCGCGTCGATGGCAAACGCATCCGTATTCCGAAACTCGGGTGGCTGAGAATGCGCGAAACCCTACGTTTCACCGGAAGGATCGTTTCTGCATCCGTCTCGCGCACGGCCGGCCACTGATATGCCAGCATCACCGTCGACACCAAAGACGCACATCTACCGCCAGTCGAAAACCAAGGCGCGGTAGGCATCGATTTCGGCGTGACGCACTTGGCCATCTTGTCGACTGGAGAAAAAGTCGCGGGTCCGAAAGCACTGCACACCTTGCTGGAACGGTTACGGCGCCTGTCACGCAGCCTGTCACGCAAGGTCAAGGATTCGTGCAATCGTAAAAAAGCAAAGGCCAGACTGGCGCGCCTGCACGCCAGGATTGCCAACGTGCGCGCGAACGGCTTACACCAGCTCAGCGCCAGTATTGTCCGGCGCTTTCATACCATCGGCATCGAGGACTTGCACGTCAAGGGCATGCTCCGCAATCGCTGCCTGTCGCGTGCAATTGCCGACATGGGTTTTGCCGAACTGCGTCGCCAGCTTACCTACAAAGCTGAACGACGCGGTGGAAAAATTATTGTCATCGACCGCTGGTACCCCAGCAGCAAGACCTGTTCGTGCTGTCGTTACAAGCTTGAGGCACTTGACCTGGCCATCCGTCAGTGGACGTGCCCTGAATGCGCAGCGCTGCACGACCGCGACATCAATGCGGCAATCAACCTGAGAAATATGGCGGTGAGTTCCACCGTGTCAGCCTGTGGAGGGGAAGGCGCTGGCCCTGTGTGTGAAGCGCAGGACGAAACCGGCCCCGGTGAAGCAGGAATTCAGCGAAAAGTTAACGATGCGTAGCTTTGTGTAAGTCTGGGAGAACGGTGATGCGCGACTGCAGTGGCGCGGCGGCGTCGGACGCTCTGTCGGCGATTGCAGGCGGCAACAGTGGTGGCAGGGGCGGCGGGGCTGGTGGCGCGATAGATGGAACGGCGTCTGCGCGGTAAAAGGCAACACCGGTGCAACCGGTGCAACCGGCGCAGGCGACTTTGCAAGGGCGCGCGCTTCGCGCGCATCCTGCAAACGCGCCAGCTCGTGCGCAATCCAGTCGCGCCTGCCGCTCGCCGGCACGAAATCCCAGCTGCCGTGCCGGGCGTAGCGCCGCGCCAGCGCGTTCGACAATTCGTCGAGCCGGTCGAGTTCGATCTGGACGGCGTAGTCGTCGAAACCCTCGAGCACGTTCTGGCGCAGCAGATGGACGGCACTTGCCGCCACCGCCAGGATGGCCAGCAAGACCGAGGCAAACAGGCGGAGGCCGATCGATATTTTCAAGGAGCGCGCAGTGGAAGGACTGGCATGCCATTCTAGGCCAGTTGCGCGGCCGGACGAAAAAAAACGCCCGCCACCGCGAACGGCGAGGGGCGCAAAATCTCAGGGAGGAGATACGAGATTCGTTGAAAGAAGCGTAAAGGCTTAGAAGCGCAGGTTGGCCGTCAGGCTGGCCGCGCGCGGCGTGCCGGGCGTGTAGCGGTAGCCGCTCTTGTTGATCGCCGCGACATAGCGCTCGTCGCCGACGTTGTAGACGTTCAGGCGCAGGTCGAGATTCGGGGTGACGGCGTACGAGGCCATGGCATCGAACACCCAGTACGAATCGGCATAGGCCGGGGTGCCGACGGCGCCGTCGGTGCCGCGCAGCAGGCGGCCCGAATAACGCGCACCGCCGCCGACCTTCAGGCCGAAGGGCAGGTCGTACGAGGTCCACAGCGTGAACGCATTTTTCGGCGTGTAGGTCAGGGCGTTTTCGCCGCCGGCCGTGATCAGGCGGCCCGCTTCGACGCTGGTGTCCATGTACAGGTAGCCGGCGCTGACCAGCCAATTGCGCGCCAGTTCGCCCACCACGCCCAGTTCCACACCCTGCACGCGCTTCTTGCCGGTCTGGTAGTACTGCAGGTCGACCGGGTCCTGTTCGACTTCGTTCTTCACCTCGGTGCGGAACAGGGCAGCCGACAGCGACAGCTTCTGCTTGAACAGGTCGAGCTTGGCGCCGATCTCGGTGCTGCGCGTTTCCTGCGGATCGTAGATCGGGTTCTGCGCGCTGTTGAGGTTACCCGACACCGTGAAGTTCGCGCCCGGCGGCTGTTTCGAACTGGCCGCCATCGCGTACACGCTGCTGTTGGCGGTCGGCTTGTAGAGCACCGACAGCTTGCCGTTGACGAGCGTGTCGCCGACCTTGAAGTGGGTCGGCACCAAAGCGGTGGTGACGTTGTTGACGATGGTCGCCGCCACCGCCGTGTAGTCGCCGCTGTAGTGGTCGGCGCGCACGCCGCCGTTGATGATCCACTTGTCGCCGATCTTGATGGTATCGAAGACGTACAGGCTTTGCGTGTCGACCGTGGCGTCGTTGTAGGCGCCGCTACGGCGCGGCGCGACGCCGACCAGCGCGGCGTTCGGGTCCGGGTTGTACAAGCTGGTGCGGCCGGCCACGCCGACCGTGCCCAGGCTCGCCGGGATGTAGGTGTAGCTCAGCTGGCTCTCGCTGGTGAGTTCGAGGCCGGTCACCAGCGTGTGCTGCAGCGCGCCGGTGCCGAATTGCGAGGTCAGCGCGGTCTGGTTGGTGAGGATCTTGTTGGACTGGTCCTTGATGGTGCGCGTATTGCGCACCAGGGTCCAGGCGCTCGGGTCGTTCAGGGTGGCCGGGGTGGTGCCGATGTTGGCCGAGGTGCCCATGAAGGCGGTCAGCAGGTAGTCCTGGCTGGTGCGGCCATAGCGCGCGATATTGTGCAGCTTGAAGCCCGGCGCGAAGTCGTGCTCGATGCGCACGGTGGCCATGTCGGCCTTGATCTTGTCGTAGTCGGCGCTGGAACCGTAGAAGTTATGCGGATCGACGATTGGCGCCGCGCCGATTTCGGGACGGGTGCGGTCCGGGCTGGTGTAGCCGGGCAGGCCGACCGTCGGTACGCCGCCATCGGGGATGTTGTCCTGGTCGACGTGCAGGTAATCGAGCACCACGCGGGTCGGGCCGTTCAGGCCGAAGCCCAGGCTCGGTGCAATCGCCCAGCGCTTGTCGTTGACGACGTCGCGCGCGGCGTGGCCGGAATCCTGCGCCACCGCGTTCAGGCGCAGGGCGATGCCGCGCTCCTGGTTGAGGACCGTGTTCACATCCGCCGTGAGGCGCTTCTGCTTGCCGCTGCCGACGGTGGCCGAGCCCGACAGCGCATCCGTCATGTTGGCTTTTTTCGAGACCAGGTTGACCGAGCCGGTCGGCGCGCCGCGGCCATTGTCGGTACCAGCCGGACCTTTCACCACGTCGATCTGTTCCAGGTTGAAGACGTCGCGCGAGACCGAGCCGACGTCGCGCACGCCATCCACAAAAATGCTGCCCGAGGTGTCGAAGCCGCGCATGAAGATGGCGTCGCCGGTATTCGTGTTGCCGTTCTCGCCGAGGAAGAAGGCGCCGACGCCGGGCGTATTGCGCAGCGCTTCGGTCAGCGTCAGGGCGCCTTGCTGCTCGATCAGTTCCTTCTTGATGACCTGCACCGATTGCGCGGTGTCGACCAGCTTTTCGGTGTACTTCGGCGAAGCCGCACGCTCGGCCTTGAAGTCGTTGTCGGTCTTGCCGACGACTTCGACCTTCGACACCGGCGCGCTGGCCGCGTCGTCGTGCACTTGCGGGGCGTCGGCGGCGCCGGCCGCCAGCGGCAGCAGCATCGTCGCCAGGGCGGCGATCACGTGCTGGTTGAAACGGCTGGGGGCGTGCTTGCGGCTCTTGATCGGTTGCATGGTCTTCCTGTCTTCTCTCGTGTTTGGAGGACGCCTGCGGATGCGGGCGCTTCTTGTTTGACTGACGAGCATTCTAGTGAAGATGTTAAGATATGTAAACGAGAATCGTTATCATTCGCGTTCCTATTTTGTGGCTTGTCGGGTCGTCGCGGTCGACGGTCTTGCGGAGGCGGTATGCCAAGGGATGAGCACGTACGCGTGGGTATGCCACCCTACGGTGGAGGTTTGTTTTGGCGTTCCAGGTATTCCGATACACCACTGGCCCATGTGTAACGTAGGGCGGGCATGCCCGCGTCAGGCAGATGCGTAACCCGCGGCGCGACCGGTGGCTGCTTGCGCGGGCAGGACGTCGATCAGTAAACGTCGCGCCGATAGCGCCCCTGCGCGGCCAGCGCATCGAGCGCGTCAGCCCCCATCGCAGCGCCCAACGCCTCGTGCACACCGCTCGCCATCCCCTGCAGGCTGCCGCAGACATAGATCGCCGCCCCACGCGCAATCCATGCACGCAGGTCGTCGCCGCGCTCGGCCAGCAGGTGCTGCACGTAGCGCGGACCGCCATCGTCACGCGAAAAGGCGAGGTCGAGGTGGGTGAGGGCGCCGGCCTTCCGCCAGGCGTCGAGTTCTTCGCGCAGCAGGAAGTCGTGGCGGGCGTTGCGTTCGCCGAATACCAGCCAGTTGTCGTGCACCCCGGCGTCGATGCGCGCCCTGAGCAGGGCGCGCAGGCCGGCGAGACCCGTGCCGTTGCCGATCAAGATCAAGGGGCGCGCAGCGTTCTCGCCGAGGCGGAAGCGCGCATGGGCACGCACCCGCAGCGCGATGGTCGCGTCGAGACCGGCGTCGAGGCAGAGCCAGCCGGAGGCGGCGCCGGCGCTGCCATCGGCATGCTGCTGCAGGCGCACCAGCAGTTCGATGCGTCCTTCGTGGGGCACCGAGGCGATCGAGTATTCGCGCGGCTGCGCTGGGTCGGCCGGGGCGCAGACCTGCACCAGGTCGCCCGCCTCCCAGTCGGGCAGGGCGCCGGCGCGCGGCACCAGGGCGATGCGGTACAGCGGGGCGCCGGCGCTGCCGGGATTGAGCAGGACCCGTTCGGCAATGCGCCATTCGCCGTAGGCCGGTGCTTCCCAGTCGGGCAGGTCGCTGGTGCCGGCCAGGTGGCTCAACTGGTGCTGCCAGGCGGCGATGGCATCCGGGTTGCCGCGGTCGACGTCGATGCGCTCGAACAGGGCGGTGGCGCCGTGCGCCCCCAGCCAGGCGTCGAGGGCGCGGCCGAAGCCGCAGTAGTTGGCGTAGCTGCTGTCGCCCAGCGCCAGCACGGCGTAGTGCAGGTGCGACAGGTCGGGTGCGCCGGCCATGGTCACGCCGGCGAAGCGCGCGGCGGTGTCGGGCGAATCGCCCTCGCCATAGGTGCTGGCGATGAACAGGACGCGGGTGGCGCCGGCCAGCGTGGCGGCGTCCAGGTTCGAGACGCACACGGCGCGCGCCGACAGCCCGCCGGTGGCCAGGGTGGCGGCGGTCTGCCGCGCCAGGTAGTCGGCATTGCCGGTCTGGCTGGCGTAGACCACCAGCCAGTCGGCGGTGCCCGCAGTCGCCGCGGCGACGGGCCTGCGCAGCATGGCCGCGCACAGGCCGCCCCAGGCGGCGATCAGGGTGAGGGCGCCGGCCCAGCGCGCGGGGTCGATGGTGAGCATCATTGCAGCATGGCCTGGTAGGCCTGCGTCGTCAGTTCGTCGAGGCCGCCGCGGCGGCGCAGCAGCAGGCGCGCGGCGAGATGGCGTTCTTCGGCAAACGCCAGGCCCGCTTCCGCGCCGAGCACGGTGATGGTGGTGGAGAGCGCATCGGCCGCCATGCAGCGCGGGTGCAGTACCGTGCAGGAAGCAACGTCGTTGGCGACGGGATAGCCGCTGCGCGGGTCGAGCGTGTGCGAGGCGCGCAGCGCGCCGTGTTCAAAATAGCGGCGGTAGTCGCCGGAAGTGGCGACCGCCAGGCCGTGCAGGGCGGCGACCGTCGGCGTGCTGTCCAGGCCGGGCACACCCTCGAGCGTGACCCACCAGGGCTGGCCATCGGGCTTCATGCCGGCCCCGCGCAGCTCGCCGCCGATCTCGACCACGTAATGGCGCACGCCGTGCTGTTCCAGGCACCAGGCGAGGCGGTCGACGGCGTAGCCTTTCGCGATGGACGAGAAGTCGAGCAGGGCGCCGCCGGGCTGCAGCAGGCGCGCGTTGGCACGGTCGAATTCGGGGTGCAAGGCAGCGCGTCGCGCCAGCACGGCGTGCACCGCGTCGGGCGCCGGCGCATAGAAATCCGTCTGGTTGTAGCGCCGCTCGGGACCGAAACCCCACAGGTTCACCAGGGCGCCGGCGAAGGGATCGTAAGCGCCGCCGCTGTCTTGGGCCACCTGCAGTGCATAGTCGAGCACTTCCACGAAGCGCGGCGGCAGCGCGTGCCAGCTGCCGCCTGGGGAACAGTTGTAACGGCCAAGCACGGAGTCCGATTCCCAGTGGCTCATCTCGGCGACGATGCCGTCGAGTTCAGCCTGCATCTGCTGCCCGAGATCGCTGCGCACGCCGGGCGGCTGCAGCAGACGCGTCGACCAGCTCGTTCCCATGGTCGATCCCGACGCCTCGTACAGCACGCTGCCGCCGGGGATGGCGACAGGGTCGATGGCGAGCGGAATGAGAACGATGTTCTGCAAAGGAAACTTTACTCCGGCAAGGCTTCGAGCGTGGCGGTATAAGCGTAGCGCTTGCTCTCCGCCGGCCCCGTGTCCGGCGCGCCCTTGCCCGGATTCGGCGGGTAGGCCGCGTTCATCCAGTACATGTTGGCGGCCGGCAGCTTGAAGCTGGCTTCGCCCCTGGCGTCCGTCGTCAGGCGGATTTCGTTGGCCACGCCGCGGTAGCGCACGCCGCCCGGTACCAGGCTGAACGGCAGGTTCGGCAGCGGTTTGCCATCCAGCAGGAAGCGCACGCGCATGGTTTCGTTGGCGCGCAGGTCGTTCGGGTGGGTCAGCGGCACCATTTCCAGGCCGGCGTTGGTCGGCTTGAGCGCGCCTTCGCTGGGCGTGTGGTTGGTGACGAAGGTTTCGATACGCTGGTGGGTCAGCGTCTTGCGCACGTCGGTGGCGCCGGCCGGCACCTGCCTGGCGAAGTCCGCCTCGCTGCCGCGGAAGCGTTTCACTTCATTGCCAATCTTGTAGCTGCCCATGGCATTGTTGCTGACCAGGGCGATGCGGTAGGTGCCTTCCTGCGGCAGCGGCAGGTCGATCGAGGAGCGCATCTTGCCCATCACGGCGGCCGGGGCCGGCGCGGTGGAGCCGTCGGGGGCGGTGACGGTGACGCCGTCCATGCGCAGCGGCATGTGGTCGACGTCGAACAGGCCTTCCGAGACGGCGCCGTCGATCGTGACCCAGCCCTTGTCTTCGACGATGGTCGAGGTCGGCAGCATCCACGGACGGTGGGCGCTGGCCGCGCCGGCGGTGGCGAGCAGGATCAGGCCGAGTACACCATGTTTGATGAATGAGTTATTCACGATGCTTCCTTATTGGATGTTGAGGGAGACAGCGCCGAGCTCTTCCTTGCCGTTGGCGCTGGCCGCGACCTTGCCCTTGGCCGGCAGCGTGAACGGCACGCGCACCAGTTCGCGTCCGCCCGCTTCGCGCGCGGCTTCGACGACCAGCTTGTAGTCGCCGGCCGGCAGCTTGTCGATGCCGGTTTTCGCCGGGCCAAAACTCAAGGTATGGGTGCCGGCGGCGCGGGTGGCGCCGGAAACGCCGTCGATCGGCAATTGGGCTTCGCGGCCCGCTTTGCGCCACCAGGTGCGCATGTCCTTTACCCATTTCTCGCCGGCATTGTCCTTCTTCTTGACGTCGTACAGCACGGCCAGCGTGGAGGCAACGGCGCCGTCGCCCTTTTCGATCCACATCGCGACATATGGCTTGTGGTATTCGGCCACGTTCAGTTGCGGCAGTTCGAATTTCACCGACAGGTCGGCAGCCACGGCGCCGCCCGAGATCAGGGGCAGGGCAAGGGCGAGCGAGGGAGACAGTTTCATGCAATGCCTTCTATATAGAGGTGGTAGACGAAGAGATGGAGAATCAATGAATGAACAGCAGCGCCAGCACGGCCGGCAGCACGATGCCGAAGCCGATCACGGGCCAGGTCGACGGCCGGTTGGCGGCATGGATCTTCATGATCAGGAAACCGGTGATGCAGAACACCAGGCAGGCGAATGCGAAGATGTCGATGAACCAGCTCCACACCGGGCCGGTATTGCGGCCCTTGTGCAAATCGTTAAGCCAGGAAATGGCGCCGCGCGAGGTGACTTCGTATTCGGCGGTCCCCTCGAAGCTGACGCGCAGCCAGGCGTCGCCGCCCGGACGCGGCAGGGCGATGTAGGCGTCTTCCTCGCTCCATTCGGCCGAGCGCCCGCGCAGGTCGACCGGGAAGGCGCTGTTGGCCCATTCGGCCAGCTGTTGCGGCACCGGCGCCTCGGCGTCGGCGTGCTGTTCGGCATAGCTGCGCAGGTCGGGCAGCAGCACCGCCGGCACCGTTGCCTTGCTGCGCGTGACCTCGGGTTTGGCTTCGATTTGCGCCGCATGGTTCAGCGTGAAGCCGGTAATGCTAAAAAGCAACATCGTCATCAGGCAGATGGCCGAACTGATCCAGTGCCACTGGTGCAGCGTCCTCAGCCACAGCGAGCGCCGCGCACCGGGCATGGCGGGCGCAGACGGGGCGGAGCGCGGCGGGTTCTGGACAGACATGCAAGATTCCTGTTGAGTACACAACGCAAATGATAACTATTATCATTTAGGTGGTCAACAAAATTCAGTCCACGCCTTATGCGGGCCGTATGTTGCGTTACAATAGCCCGGTCTTGCGTATCCGTCAGGTGACTGTTGCGCAATGACATGAGGTGGCGAGAAACTCCCGCCCCATCTGTCCTTCCCCCCACAACTTGAGTAGTAGTGCGATCCGCTAACCGGTCAGGCCGTGTCGCGGAAGGTTAGATTAACCCGCCAAACTCGCGAAGCGCGAAGAAAAGGTGAGCAAGAATGATGCAACAACAATTTGCAAACTCGTACCTGTTCGGCGGTAATGCGCCGTACGTGGAAGAGTTGTACGAAGCCTATCTGAACAATCCAGGCTCGGTGCCCGACAACTGGCGCGCCTATTTCGACAGCATGCAGAACGTGCCTGCGGTCGACGGCAGCTCGCGTCCCGACGTGATCCACTCCTCGGTCATCGCCTCGTTCGCCGAGCGCGCCAAGCAGGGCCCGATCCGCACCGTGACCGCCAGCGCCGGCGAAGCCGACCCGGAAATGGCACGCAAGCGCGTCGCCGCGACCCAGCTGGTCGCCGCCTACCGCAATCTTGGTTTGCGCTGGGCCAACCTGGACCCGCTGCAGCGCCAGGAGCGTCCACCGATCCGTGAACTCGATCCGTCGTTCTACGGTTTCACCGACGCCGACCTCGACACCCAGTTCAACATCAGCAATACCTATTTCGGCGGCGACAGCGCATCCCTGCGCGACCTGCTGCAAATGCTGCGCGACACTTACTGCCGCTCGATCGGTGCGGAGTTCATGTACGTCAGCGACCCGACCGAAAAGCGCTGGATCCAGGAGCGCCTGGAGTCGATCCGTTCGACCCCGACCTTCACGGCCGAGAAGAAGCGCCACATCCTCGAGCGCCTGACGGCCGCCGAAGGCCTGGAGCGCTACCTCCACACCAAATACGTCGGCGCCAAGCGCTTCTCGCTCGAAGGCGGCGAGTCCTTCATCGCCTCGATGGACGAAACCATCCAGCGCGCCGGTGAAAAAGGCGTGCAGGAAATCGTCATCGGCATGGCCCACCGCGGCCGCCTGAACGTGCTGGTCAATACCCTCGGCAAGGCGCCGTCGGAGCTGTTCGAAGAATTCGAAGGCAAGCACGCCGACGACCTGCCGTCGGGCGACGTCAAGTACCACCAGGGCTTCTCGAGCGACGTCTCGACCCCGGGCGGCCCGGTCCACCTGTCGCTGGCGTTCAATCCTTCCCACCTGGAAATCGTCAACCCGGTCGTCGAAGGTTCGGTCAAGGCGCGCATGGAACGCCGCGGCGACCGCAAGGGCAAGCAAGTGCTGCCGATCCTGGTGCACGGCGACGCCGCATTTGCCGGCCAGGGCGTGGTCATGGAAACCCTGAACCTGGCGCAGACCCGCGGCTACGGCACGGGCGGCACGGTCCACATCGTCATCAACAACCAGATCGGCTTCACCACCTCCGACCCGCGCGACGCCCGTTCGACGCTGTACTGCTCGGACGTCGTCAAGATGATCGAAGCGCCGGTGCTGCACGTCAATGCCGACGATCCTGAAGCCGTTGTTCTTGCTACGCAAATTGCACTCGATTACCGCGTCGAGTTCGGCAAGGACGTCGTGGTCGACATCATCTGCTACCGCAAACTGGGCCACAACGAGCAGGACACGCCTGCGCTGACCCAGCCGCTGATGTACAAGAAGATCGCCAAGCACCCGGGCACCCGCAAGCTGTACGCGGAAAAGCTGGCCACGCAGGGCACCATCGCCGCCGACGAAGGCGACAAGCTGGTCGCCGCCTTCCGCGACGCGATGGACGCCGGCAAGCACACGGTCGACCCGGTGCTGACCAACTTCAAGAACCAGTTCGCCGTCGACTGGGCGCCGTTCCTGAACAAGAAGTGGACCGACGCGGCCGATACCGCCGTGCCGCTGACCGAACTGAAGCGCCTGGCCGAACGCATCACCAAAGTGCCGGAAGGCTTCAAGCCGCACTCGCTGGTCGACAAGGTGCTGGCCGACCGCGCCACCATGGGCCGCGGCGAAATGAACCTCGACTGGGGCATGGGCGAACATTTGGCCTACGCGTCGCTGCTGTCGTCGGGCTATGCGATCCGCCTGTCGGGCCAGGACGCCGGCCGCGGCACCTTCGTGCACCGCCACGCCGTGCTGCACGACCAGAATCGCGAGCGCTGGGACCAGGGCATCTACCTGCCGCTGGCCAACGTGTCGGACAACCAGGCACAGTTCACCGTGATCGACTCGGTGCTGTCGGAAGAAGCGGTGCTCGGCTTCGAGTACGGTTATTCGACCGCGGAACCGAACACGCTGACGATCTGGGAAGCCCAGTTCGGCGACTTCGTCAACGGCGCGCAAGTCGTGATCGACCAGTTCATCGCTTCGGGCGAAGTGAAGTGGGGCCGCGCTTCGGGCCTGGTCATGATGCTGCCGCACGGCTACGAAGGCCAGGGTCCGGAACACTCGTCGGGCCGCATCGAGCGCTTCCTGCAACTGTGCGCGGACAACAACATGCAAGTCGTGCAGCCGACCACGGCCGCGCAGATCTTCCACCTGCTGCGCCGCCAGATGGTGCGCCAGTTCCGCAAGCCGCTGGTCATCTTCACGCCGAAGTCGCTGCTGCGTAACAAGGACGCCGGCTCGCCGCTGACCGACCTGGCCAAGGGCGCCTTCCAGACCGTCATCGGCGAAACCGACGACAAGATCGAAGCCTCGAAGGTCAAGCGCGTGATCGTCTGCTCCGGCAAGGTCTATTTCGACCTGGTCAACGCACGCAAGACGCGCGGTGTGTCCGACGTCGCGATCATCCGCATGGAACAGATGTACCCGTTCCCGCACAAGTCGTTTAGCGCCGAACTGAAGAAATTCAGCAACGCGACCGAAGTCGTGTGGGCACAGGACGAGCCGCAAAACCAGGGTCCGTGGTTCCAGATCCAGCACAACATCTTCGAAAACATGGACGAAGGTCAGCGCCTGGCATACGCCGGCCGTCCGGCCTCGGCGGCTCCGGCTGTCGGCTACTCGGACAAGCACGTGGCGCAGCAGAAGGAATTGCTCGACACGGCGTTCTCGAAGCTCAAGGGCTTCATCCTGACTAAGTAATATCGTCCAGCGAAAACCGGTCGCCGCAAGGCGCCCGGTTTTTTAGCTTGTTTTCAAGACAGTACAAAATAATTAAACGGAGTTTTACATGGCACAAATCGAAGTCAAGGTCCCGCAACTGTCGGAATCGGTCGCTGAAGCAACCCTGCTGTCCTGGCACAAGAAGGTCGGCGAGCCGATCGGTCGCGACGAAAACATGATTGACATCGAAACCGACAAGGTGGTCCTTGAACTGCCGGCGCCAAGCGCAGGCGTGATCGTGCAACTGCTGAAAGCCGATGGCGCCACCGTCGTTGCCGGCGAAGTCATCGCCATCATCGATACCGAAGCTTCGGCACAGACCAGCCCGCTGGCAGTCAAGGCGATCCCGTCGGCCGCACCGAACGCACCGATCGAAACCGCTGCCGCTGCACCTGCACCAGCTGCCGCCACCGGTGGCGCGATGTCGGGCGTGGCGATGCCTGCCGCCGCCAAGATCCTGGCCGACAACAACATGAGCGCCGCCGGCATGGACGGCTCGGGCCGCGACGGCCGCGTGACCAAGGGCGACGCCCTGAACGCGGTTGCCAACAAGCCGGCTGCTGCGCCAGCCACCGCACCAGCTGCTCCAAAGCCAGCGCTGCAGCAAGTGGCCGCACCGGTCGCACAACTGGGCGACCGTCCGGAAGAGCGCGTGCCGATGAGCCGCCTGCGCGCCCGTATCGCCGAGCGCCTGCTGCAATCGCAGTCGACCAACGCCATCCTGACCACGTTCAACGAAGTCAACATGGCGCCGGTGATGGATCTGCGCGCCAAGTACAAGGACAAATTCGAGAAAGAGCACGGCGTCAAGCTGGGCTTCATGTCCTTCTTCGTCAAGGCTGCCGTTGCCGCACTGAAGAAATACCCGATCCTGAACGCATCGGTCGACGGTAACGACATCGTCTACCACGGCTACTTCGACATCGGTATCGCCGTCGGTTCGCCGCGCGGCCTGGTGGTGCCGATCCTGCGCAACGCCGACCAGATGTCGATCGCCGAGATCGAGAAGAAGATCGGCGAATTCGGCCAGAAGGCGAAAGAAGGCAAGCTGACCCTGGAAGACCTGTCGGGCGGTACCTTCTCGATCTCGAACGGCGGCACCTTCGGGTCGATGCTGTCGACTCCGATCATCAACCCACCGCAGTCGGCCATCCTGGGCGTGCACGCAACGAAAGACCGCGCTGTCGTCGAAAACGGCCAGATCGTCATCCGTCCAATGAACTACCTGGCGATGTCGTATGACCACCGCATCATCGACGGCCGCGAAGCCGTGCTGGGCCTGGTCGCGATGAAGGATGCGCTGGAAGATCCGGCACGCCTGCTGCTGGACTTGTAATTCCCGTTGTAGAAGTCATGTCAGGAAGTGGACGCGCCCGATTCGCGGCGCGTCCACTTAACATTGGGAGCACCCACCATGATCTCAGATGAAATCCGGCGCTTGCACGAACTGCACCAGGCCGGTGCATTGACCACCGACGAGTTTGAACGCGCCAAGGCCAAAGTCCTGGCCGGCGCCAACCCGAACGAACGCGTCAATCTGAACAAGGATGGCAGCGGTAGCAACAGCAGCGGCTACGGCTTCACTACCCGCAACGGCGCCGGCGACTTTTCGTCGCTGCGCCGCTCGCGCGCCGACCGCTGGCTCGGCGGCGTGTGCGGCGGCCTGGCCGGCACCCTGGGCCTGGACGCCTGGATCTGGCGCCTGCTCTTTGCCGTGTTCACCATCCTCACCTCCGGATTCGGAGCGCTGGTGTATCTCCTGATGTGGATTTTTGTCCCAGAAGAACAATTAAGGAATCATTCATGAGTAACGAAAAACAATTCGACGTCGTCGTCATCGGTGGCGGTCCTGGCGGCTACATCGCGGCAATCCGCGCGGCCCAGCTGGGTTTCAAGGTTGCCTGTATCGACGAGTGGAGCAACGCAGCCGGCAAGCCTGCCCCAGGCGGCACCTGCACCAACGTCGGTTGCATCCCCTCGAAAGCGCTGCTGCAGTCGTCGGAACACTTCGAACACGCCGGCCACGCCTTCGCCGAGCACGGCATCAACGTGTCGGGCCTGGAACTGAACCTGCCGCAAATGCTCAAGCGTAAGGATTCGGTCGTCAAGGCGAACAACGACGGCATCCTGTACCTGTTCAAGAAGAACAAGGTGTCCTTCTTCCACGGCCGCGGCGCGTTCGCCGGCACCGCGGAAGGCGGCTACACCATCAACGTCACCGGCCCGACCACGGACACGCTGACTGCGAAGAACGTGGTGGTTGCTACTGGTTCGAATGCACGCCAGCTGCCGGGCGCGGAATTCGACGAGAAACTGATCCTGTCGAACACCGGCGCACTGGCGATCGACGCCGTGCCGGGCAAGCTCGGCGTGATCGGCGCCGGCGTCATCGGCCTGGAAATGGGTTCGGTCTGGCGCCGCGTCGGTGCCGACGTCACCGTGCTGGAAGGCCTGCCGACTTTCCTCGGCGCCGTCGACGAGCAGATCGCCAAGGAAGCCCATAAACTGTTCACCAAACAGGGCTTGAAGATCAACCTGGGCTGCAAGATCGGTGCCATCACCAAGGGCGAGAACGACGTCACGGTGGCCTACGCCGACGCGACCGGCGCCGAGCAGACCGCCACCTTCGATCGCCTGATCATCTCGATCGGCCGCGTGCCGAACACCATCGGCCTGAACGGCGAATCCGTCGGCCTGCCGCTGGACGAGCGAGGCTTCATCATCGTCGACGACGAATGCCGCACCAGCCTGCCGGGCGTGTGGGCGGTCGGCGACGTCGTGCGCGGCCCGATGCTGGCGCACAAGGCCGAGGAAGAGGGCGTTGCGGTTGCCGAGCGTATCGCCGGCCAGCACGGCCACGTCAACTTCAACACGATTCCATGGGTGATCTACACCTCGCCGGAAATCGCCTGGGTCGGCAAGACCGAGCAGCAACTGAAAGCCGAAGGCGTGGCATACAAGGCCGGCACCTTCCCGTTCCTGGCCAACGGCCGCGCGCGCGCTCTGGGTGACACCTCGGGCATGGTGAAATTCCTGGCCGACGCGACCACGGACGAAATCCTGGGCGTGCACATCGTCGGTCCGGTCGCATCGGAACTGATCTCGGAAGCCGTGGTCGCGATGGAATTCAAGGCGTCGTCGGAAGACATCGCCCGCATCTGCCACGCGCACCCGTCGCTGTCGGAAGCCGTGAAGGAAGCGGCGCTGGCGGTGGACAAGCGTTCGCTGAATTTCTAAGCAATACCGTAGGGTGGGCACTTGTGCCCACGCGGTGATACGTACCGGCTCCGTGATCGTGTTCGACGATCTCGCCGTCGCGTATCACCGCGTGGGCATGAATGCCCACCCTACGTTTTACGACTGCGTCAAATGAACGTCCAAGAGTACTACCAGCACGCCCTCACCGAGCGCGGCTTCACTTCCGACCCCGCCCAGCAGGCCGCGGTCGACCGCCTCCAGCAGGCGTACGACGACTGGGTCCAGTACAAGGCCCAGCGGTCGTCCGCTTTCAAGCGCCTCCTCAACCGTCCCGACGTGCCGAAGGGCGTCTACATGTGGGGCGGGGTGGGGCGCGGCAAGTCCTTCCTGATGGACTCCTTCTATTCCGTGGTCCCGGTGGTGCGCAAGACGCGCCTGCACTTCCACGAATTCATGCGCGCCGTGCATGGCCAACTCGATGAACTGAAAGGCGTGGCCGATCCGCTCGACGAAGTCGCCAAGCGCATCGCCAGGAAGTACCGCCTGATCTGCTTCGACGAATTCCACGTTTCCGACATCGCCGATGCGATGATCCTGTACAACCTGCTCTCGGCCCTGTTCAACAATGGCGTCAGCTTCGTCATGACCTCGAACTACGAGCCGTCGACGTTGTATCCGGACGGCCTGCACCGCGACCGTATGTTGCCGACGATCAGGCTGTTGCAGGAAAAGCTCGACATCCTGAACGTCGACGCCGGCAACGACTACCGCAAGCGCGCGATGGAACAGGTGCAGGCGTATTACACGCCGCTCAACGCCACCTCGGACCGCATGCTGCGCGAAGCCTATGCCAAGGTCGCCGACACCGCCGACGAAAGCCCGATCGTGCACATCGAGAAGCGCGAGATCCGCGCGCTGCGCCATGCGGGCGGCGTGATCTGGTTCGATTTCGCGACCCTGTGCGGTGGGCCGCGCTCGCAGAACGATTACCTGGAACTGGCCACGCGTTTTCATACCGTGATCCTGTCCGGCATCCCGGCCATGTCGGCCGGGCAGTCGTCGGAAGCGCGCCGCTTCACCTGGCTGATCGACGTGTTCTACGACCACAAGGTCAAGCTGATCATGTCGGCGGCGGTCGAACCGGAAGAACTCTATACGCAGGGTATGCTGGCGAACGAATTCCACCGTACCGTCTCGCGTATCATCGAAATGCAGTCGCGCGAATACATGCTGGCCGAACGGCGTGGCGCGGCCGATGCGATTGCCTAAAAGAACAACAGGGAAAAAGATGATACGAGCACAACGCATGTTGCGCCATGGCGGCGCATTCCTGGTGGCGGCCTTGCTGGCCGCCTGCGGCACCCAGCGTCCCGCCGCCGTGAGCACACCTCCCGCGCCGACCACCTCGGTGGCCCAGGCCAACACGCGCCTGGCCGACGTGGCTGCCGAACGCGCCGCCATCGAAGCGCGCCATGCCGAACGGGAAATCGTCTGTTACGAGAAATTCTTCGTCAATAACTGCCTCGAAGAAGCCAAGGAACGGCGCCGCAGCGCGCTGGCCGCCCAGCGCGCGATCGAGATCGAAGCCGAATATTTCCTGCGCAAGAACAAGGTCGACGAGCGCGACAAGGCGATGGCCGAAGCCGAGGCCAGGTTCCAGGCCGAGGAAGCCGCAGCAGCCGCCGAGCCTGCCGCGGCGCCGAAGGCGATCAGCCCGGTGCCGCCGCCGCGTCCTTCGTCGGTGCCCGACCGCATCGCCAAACGCAATGCCCGCGCGGCCCAGGAAGCAGCGGCCGAGCCGGCCAACGCCGCCGCCCGCGCCGCGAATGCCGCCGCGTTCGAAGAGCGCCGCCGCAAATCCGAAGAGCGCCAGCGCGAAGTCGCCCAGCGCAAGGCCGAACGCGACGCCAAACGCGCCGCGCAGCAAGCCGAGAAAGACAAGGCGGCCGCGCCAACCCGCTGAATCGATAAGGCCCGGCGCGCTGCGCGCCGAGCCTTTATTAACCTCGCGGTACCCCGAACGCTCCCACGCCCTCCGGCAACGCCTTTACCAGCTTCACGATCACCATCGAGCAATTCCCGCCTTTGCCCTGGGACCGCTCTGCCGCCTTGCTGATCAACATCTCCGACGCCTGGCGCGGCGTCGAGCGCGTCAGCGCCGCGCCCAGCTCCGCATCGGTAAAGAAATGCCACAGGCCGTCCGAGCAGAGCAGGAACTGGTCGCCCGGCGCCATCCCCATCTGCCAGCCGACCGTCACGAACGGTTCCTTGCGGCTATTGCCCAGCACATTGAGCAGCATCTTCGAGCGGCGGTGGTTGCGCGCCGCCTCGGGCGGCAGCTTGTCCGCCACCAGTTGCTCGATATAGGCGGCGTCGTCGGTACGCAGCCCCGGTTCGCCATTCTCGAAGCGGTACAGGCGCGAGTCGCCCACGTGGGCCCAGACCGCTTCGCCGTGCGGCGAGATCAGCAGGCCGACGAAACTGGCGTGCGCTTCCTCGCCGGTGGTGACCGCGTTCATCTTGATGACGAGGTGGGTTTCCTGGACGATATCGCGCAGCAGTTGGGCCAGGCGTTCCGGGTTCGGCGTGTCGCCCGGCTTGAAGCTGTCGAACACTTGCTTGGCCGTATGCAGCACCTGGTCGGCGCCGGCCGGGCCGTTCAGGCCGTCGGACAGCAGCGCCAGTACGTGGCCCGGGGCCCTGGCGCCGGTCAGCAGGGCAACCCGGTCGTTTTGCCGCGGACGGTTGCCGATGTGTTGCGCGGTTCCCGCTTCGATCTTGAAGAGATTCATAAACTTTGATGCTTTCCGTGGCTTGGGAGCCGATCTTTGTTGGCGGCAACCTCTTGGTAGATTAAACTATGCACCGAGAAGCCCCAGAGTTGCAAGCCCATAGGTTCATTACGGAACAGCGCTTCGCCGCCGTCCCGCCGCCACCCGCCCTCGTTGTTGAAAAACTCGTTTGGAACCGCCATCATGACCGATGTCCAAGACATCCAGCGCCGCATTATTGAACTCGACGTCGAGCACCGCGACCTGGACGCAGTCATTGCCATGCTGACCGCGGACGGCCATGCCGACCAGCTCCAACTGCGCCGCCTGAAAAAGCGTAAACTGCAGCTGAAAGACCATATCACCCTGCTGAAAATGCAACTCGTGCCGGACGTGCCGGCCTGATTGCTGTTCGGCCCGCATTCAAGCGCACCATCATTTCATTTTGACAGATCATCTTCCCGTGCCCGGCGCCGCCGGCGCCGACCTCCCTGCCGACCACCCGCCGCAAGCGCCAGCCGGCAAGTACGATGCCGAGCTCGACCGCCTGTTCGGGATCGGCGGCCCGCTTGCGCCCGCCGTCGGCACCTTCAAGCCGCGTACCTCGCAGACCGAGATGGCGAAAGCCATCGCCACCGCGATCGACGGCCAGAAAGTCCTCATGGCCGAGGCCGGCACCGGCACCGGCAAGACCTTCGCCTACCTCGTCCCGGCACTGCTGTGGGGGGGCAAGACGATCGTCTCGACCGGTACCAAGAACTTGCAGGACCAGTTGTTCCTGCGCGATATCCCGACCATCCGCCAGGCCCTCAAGGCCCCCGTGTCGGTGGCACTGCTCAAGGGCCGCTCGAACTACGTCTGCCACTTCCACCTCGAGCGCACGCTGCAGAACGGCCGCCTGACCTCGCGCGACGACGTCGGCCACTTGCGCGAAATCTCGCGCTTCATCAAGATGACCAATTCCGGCGACAAGGCGGAACTGGCCAAGGTGCCGGAAACCGCCTCGGTCTGGAACCTGGTGACGTCCACGCGCGATACCTGCATGGGCGCCGAGTGCCAGTACTACCAGGATTGCTTCGTCATGAAGGCGCGAAGGGAAGCGCAGCAGGCCGATGTGGTCGTGGTCAACCACCACCTGTTCTTTGCCGACGTGGCTTTAAAAGATACCGGCGTCGCCGAGCTGCTGCCGTCGGCCAACACCGTGATCTTCGACGAGGCGCACCAGCTGCCCGATACCGCGACCCTGTTCTTCGGCCAGTCGGTCTCGACCTCGCAAGTGCTGGAACTGTGCCGCGACGTGCTGGCCGAGGGCCTGGCCCATGCGCGCGGCCCCGATTGGGCCAAGACCGTGACCGTGGTCGAAAAGGCGGCGCGCGACCTGCGCCTGACCTTCCCCGAGGGCGGCACGCGCATGTCGCTGCCGCAAGTGCCGCCGACCTCCGCCTTCTTCCCGGCGCTGCAGACGCTGAAGGACGAGCTCGACGGCCTGATCGACGTACTCGAAGAGCAAGCCCAGCGCGCCGAAACGCTGGAAGCCTGCCGCGTGCGCGCGGTCGAATTGAAGGCATCCTACGACGCCTGGAAGGCCGATCCGAAGGCCAAGGTGCCCGAGGGCGAGGCGGCGGTGCTGTGGGTCGAGGCCTTTGCCTCGTCGCTGCAGTTGCACAAGACGCCGCTGTCGATCGCGCCGATCTTCCAGAACCAGCGCGAAGGCACGCCGCGCACCTGGATCTTCACTTCGGCGACGCTGGCGGTGAAGAACGACTTCAAGCACTTTGCCGACCAGATGGGCCTGACCGGCGAACCGGCGCTGACCTGGCCGAGCCCGTTCAACTACGGCGAGCAGGGCGTGCTGTACGTGCCGACCGGAATGCCGGAACCTAATTCGATGGGCTACACCGACGCCGTGGTCGATTGCGCACTGCCGGTGATCGAGGCGGCCGGCGGGCGTACCTTCTTCCTGTGCACGACGATCCGCGCCGTGAACCGCGTCGCCGAACGCCTGCGCGCCGAATTCGAGGCGCGCGGACTCGCGTTCCCGCTGTTCGTGCAGGGCGAGCGCGGGCGTACCGAACTACTCGATTCGTTCCGGAGCGCCGGCAACGCCGTGCTGGTCGGCAGCCAGAGTTTCTGGGAAGGCGTCGACGTGCGCGGCGACGCGCTCTCGCTCGTCATCATCGACAAACTGCCCTTCGCCCCGCCCGACGACCCGGTGCTGGCGGCGCGCATCGAGGTGATGGAAAAGCAGGGCATGAACGGCTTCATGCATCACCAGTTGCCGGAAGCGATCATCACCCTGAAGCAGGGCGCGGGACGGCTGATTCGCGACGTGGATGACCGCGGCGTGCTGATGATTTGCGATCCGCGCCTGATCAGCAAGCCGTATGGGCGACGGATCTGGCAGAGCCTGCCGCCGTTCAAGCGGACGCGGGTGCAGGAAGAGGTGATTCAGTTCTTCAAACCGGCTGCCGAATAACCGTACTGTCTGCTATATACCTGTAGAGGTTGTGAAAAAATCGTCAGGGCAAGGCGCGCCGCCGAAGACAGTACGTGGGTACGGCAAGGCGGCGCAACGCCGCCATGGCGATTTTTTCACAACCTCGTAGGGTGGGCGGCTCGTAATTCAGGCCATTGGCCTGAATCACCCCACGCGGTGATCGTTATCGGCTCCGCTAACGCGCCGGATGATCTTGCTGCTAACTATCACCGCGTGGGCGGGGGACCCGCCCACCCTACGTCCCTTCGATCACGGGACGATGACCACTTTCCCGGTCACCTTGCGCGCGGCCATGTCGTTCAACGCCTGCGCAGTGTCCGCCAGCGCATAGCGCTTCGACACCAGCGGCTTGAGTTTGCCCTCGGCCATCCAGCCCAGCATCTCGCGCATCGCGGCCAGGTTCATCTGCGGCTCGCGGCGCGCGAAATCGCCCCAGAACACGCCGACCACCGAGGCGCTTTTCAGCAGCATCAGGTTCCAGGGCAGCTTCGGAATGTCGCCGGCCGCGAAGCCGATCACCAGGTGGCGGCCGCGGTAGGCGATCGACCGCAGCGCCGGTTCGCTGTAGGGGCCGCCGACCGGGTCGTAGATCACGTCCGGACCCTTGCCATTCGTTGCCGCTTTCAGCGCCTCGCGCAGGTCTTCCTGCGTGTAGTCGATCAAGACGTCGGCGCCGTGTTCGCGGCATACCGCCAGCTTGTCGGCGCTCGAGGCGGCCGCGATCACGCGCGCACCCAGCGCCTTGCCGATCTCGATCGCCGCCAGCCCGACGCCGCCGGCCGCGCCCAGCACCAGCATCGTTTCGCCGGCCTTCAATTGGCCGCGATCGACCACCGCATGGTGCGAGGTGCCGTAGGTGAGGGTGATCGCGGCGGCGGTGTCGAAATCCATGCCGGGTGGCATCGGCATCAGGACCGTGGCGGGCGCCAGCGCCTGTTCGGCAAAAGCGCCGGTCTGGGTAAAGCCGATCACGCGGTCGCCCACCGCGACGCCGCGCACGTCGTCGCCGACAGCGCGCACTACGCCGGCGAACTCGTTGCCGGGCGTGAACGGCAGTGGCGGTTTCACCTGGTACTTGCCCTGCACCGTCAGCACGTCGGGGAAATTCACCCCGGCCGCGCGCACGTCGACGGCGACCTGGCCGGGGCCGGGCACGAGGTCGGGCAGCTCCTGCAGTTCGAGACTATCGGCCGGACCCCAGTCCTTGCAAACCATTGCTTTCATTCCATCTCCTCCTGTTGGTGTTAATTGTCCGTTTAATTATGCCTCACGGAATCGTATTGCTGGCAATGCGCCTGCGAGACCGATGCGTTTGTGCGCCCGCAAAATGACGAGGGAACGCGACGCTAGAGTGATGGATGCGTCTGCGGGCCGGCAGGCGTCTTGACGAGGGGAATGGCAATGGCAATCCGGTACGGCTGCTTTTTCAGCTACGCCCATGGAAAACACGCGTTGATGCAGCGCTTCAAGACGGCGCTGGCGGACGCGTTGCACTGCTATCTCGAACCCTATTTCGACACCGAGGAGGAACTTTTCGTCGATACCGAGCAGCTCGGCGGCGGGGACGACCTCGACCACAAGATCGCGCGCGCGATGTGCGAGAGCGTGTGCATGGTCCTGATCTACACCCCCAAATACGAAGCGCACGCTTACACGCGGCGCGAATACGAGGCGATGCGCCTGATTGAGGCCGAGCGTAGCAAATGGTACACGCTGCCCAGCCACCTGATCATCCCGGTCATCATGACCCAGCACCCCGATCGGCTACCGCCGCAGATTTCGAACTCGACCTTCTATGTGGATTTTTCGCATTTCACGATGGCCACGGCCGACCTGAAATCGAACCCCGATTTTCTGCCCGATATCGGCAAGATGGTGAAACGGATCGCCACCCATTACCAGTACCAGAAAATGTACACACCTCCTGGGCATGACTGCAACCAATTCGTGCTCCCCGATGTCCCACCAGAGTGGCGTGCCGTCCCGGATCTCACTTTCCCGAAAAAATGAGGAGCTCCATGGAAATTAACCGTTTGACGTTGCCGCCGATCGGCGGTTCCGGCGAAGTGACCACCTTCTACAGCTTCGAAAGCGGCGCCGCGCGCAGCATCGCACTGGCCGACAGCGCCGTGCTGCTGGCAGGGCGCCAGAATGCGACCACGCCGGTGCTGATGATCGACTGGGATACCGAAGCGCCCGGCCTGCACCACCTGTTTCCGATCCGCGACGAGCGCTACGCCAGCCACGAGCACGCGCGCACCGACGACCGCGGCGGCCTGCTTCATGCCGGCCGCGCCGCGCCAGGCCGGCATGAAGCAGGGCGCAGCGACGTCCGTCCCGAGGGCGCGCGTCCCGGCCTGCTCGAATATTTCGAGGCTTGCCGCGAACAGCTCAAGGCCCTCGGGCGCACCGGCGGCGGCGACCATGAAGAGCGCGCCCGGCTGGTGCTCGATGCGATCGATTGGGAAGCCTATGTCGAGCGCGTCGACCAGAGCCGCACGCTGTACCTGATGCGGGCGGGCTGCTTCGACGACAGTTACGGCGAACGCGCCGACCGCATGGATTGGGACGGCCTGTTCGCGGCCTGTCCGGCCCTGTTCCGCGCCTTTGCCGCGCACCTGACGCGCCATTTCCGCCACGTGCTGATCGACTGCCGCGGCGGGCGTTCGGCGGCGGTGAGCGTCTGCACCACGTTGCTGCCCGACCGCCTGGTCGGCCTGTTCACGCCGAACGGCCGCAGCCTCGAAGGGCTTGCCGGCGTCGTCACGCGCGCCATCGACTACCGCTGCAGCCATGAGGAAGCCCAGCGTCCGCTGTTGGTGTATCCGGTGCCTTGCGGCGTCGATGGCGTCGATGCCGAGCGCCGCCTGCAGTGGCGCCGCGGCGACCCGCAGAAAGGTGTCGCCGGCTACCAGCCGCGGCTCGAACAGCTGCTGCGCGATTGCTACGGGCTGGCGCAGATCTCGCTCGACAGCTATCTCGACGAAGTGCAGATGCATGGTGCCATCGCCTGCGGCGCCGCCCAGCACCTCGGCACGCTGCCGGAACGCGACGGCGACCGCCTGTCGCAAACCCGCGCCATCGAGGCGCTGCTCGGCTGGGCGGCGGCGGGGCGCTTCCCGTGGCAGTCGCGTCTCGAAATCGACCTGCTCGACGCGGTCGAGGCCGCGCGCGCGCGCCTGGCCGCCGGCGAGCGGCGTGGCGGCGCGCCGTCGGCGTTCGACCCCAACGCGGTGCTGCTGGCGCGCGAACTGCTGCGCCTGGGCGAACTGTACCTGCACGGCGGGCGCCTGGCCGGCGCCTGCGACTGCTTCGCCGAGAGCACCACGCTGCGCCAGCGCCTGCTCGGCGACGACCATCCCGACACCCGCGCCAGCCGCGCCGCGCTGGCCGCCGTGTTGCGCGACAGCGGCCAGCTGGCCCAGGCGCGCCAGCAATACGAAGCGCTGCTTGAACGCAGCCTGGCCGTGGCCGGGGCCGACCATCCGGAAACCCTGGCCGCGCGCTCGGGCCTGGCCGCCACGCTGGCGCGCCAGGAAGAGTTCGGCGCCGCCCTCGGCCTGCACGACCTGGTGCTCGACGCCTGCGAGCGCCTGTACGGACCCGACCACATCGCCACGCTCGACGCGGTGGCCGGCCAGGCCCGTACCCTGGCGCTGCAGGGCGAGTATTCGCGCGCGCGCATGCTCTACGAGCGCGTGCTCGAAGGAAGGCAGCGCATGCTCGGCACCGAACACGAAGACACGCTGCGCTGCACCCAGCAACTGGCCGCGCTGTTGCGCGACATGGGCGACCTCGGCAATGCGCGCAAGCTGCAGGAGAGCGTGGTGCGGGTGCGCGAACGCCAGGCCGGGATGGACGCGGCACTGACCTTGCAGGCGCGCGAGGCGCTGGCCGAGATCTTCGCCGCCCAGGGCGACCTGGGCGCGGTGCGCGACATGCAGCAGTCGCTCGCCATGGCGCGCGAACGGCGCCTCGGTTCCGAACATCCCGATACCCTCGGCGTGCTGCTGCGGCTGGCCTCGACGCTGAGCCAGCAGGGCGAACTCGAGGAAGCACGGCGCCTGCAGCAGCACGTGGTCAACCTGCACGAACGCCTGCGCGGCATGGACGACCAGGAAACCCTGCGCAGCAAGCAGATGCTGGCGCAAACGCTGTCGAGCCAGGGCAACAGCGCCGCCGCGCGCCGCCTCGAGCAAAGCGTGGAGGAGGGCAACCGCCTGATACAGATGCGCGCGATGTCGTCCGGTCCCCACGACGCGCTGGCCGACGCCGGATTCTCCTGGCTTCCGCCTCCGAGCCTGCCCGGCCTGAAGGAAGGGCCAAGGCGCACGCCCGCCGGACCGCCCGGGGCGGCGGCCGACGAGCCGCTCGAGCACAAGCTCGGGCAGTTGCACAAGCTGGTCGAGGAAGGGCAGGCCAGGGAAGCGCGCCAGCTCGCCGACCGGCTGCGCGAACTCATCCTGCATCCGACGGTTGCCCAGCCGCTGCGGCGGCGCGGGGTGGCGCTGATCAAGCAGGTCTACCAGGACGACGGCGACAAGGATGCGCTACTGGCCTTTGCCCAGGATGAGGTCGCGTTGCTGGAAGGCGCGCTGATCGAGGCATCCGGCGGCCGTCCGCTGGCGCTGCGCTGAGGATAGCGAAGATGCGGGTTTGACAATTTCCGGACGCGGCCTCGTTCCGCAGAAGAGGCCGCGGCGCCGCATGAAGCGAACTCGACAGGAACGCAGCGTCGTTTCAGGACAACGTTGCTACGTCATCATGAACGCCGCCCCGGCGGGGCGTAGCACCGCTGCGGGACAAGGCGCTACCGCCCCGCTGCCGAGAAATTATGTCCTCCGAATGCGCGTGAAAAGCGTTGCTTCAGGTAAAATCGGTGGATGCGAATTCTTATCAGTAACGACGACGGCTATCTCGCCCCTGGTATCAATGCCCTGGCGGAAGCCCTGGCGAGCATCGCCGAAATCATCGTGGTCGCGCCCGACAGCAATCGCTCGGGCGCGTCGAACTCGCTGTCGCTCGACCGTCCGCTGACGGTCAACCGCGCCGCCAACGGTTTTTATTTCGTCAACGGCACCCCGACCGATTGCGTGCACATCGCCCTCACCGGCATGGGCGACGCGCTGCCCGACCTGGTCGTTTCCGGCATCAACAACGGCCAGAACATGGGCGACGACACCTTGTATTCCGGCACCGTCGCGGCCGCCACCGAAGCCTATCTGTTCGGCATCCCGGCCATCGCGTTTTCCCAGGTCAACCATGGCTGGGAGCACCTCGATGCCGCCGCCCGCGTCGCGCGCGACGTCGTCCAGCGCCGCTTCGACATGCTGCCGTCGCCCTTCCTGCTGAACGTGAACATCCCGAACCTGCCCTACGAGGCGCTCGGGCCATTGACCCCGACCCGCCTCGGGCGCCGCCACCAGGCCGAACCCGTGATCCGTTCGCAGGATCCGCGCGGGCGCGAGATCTTCTGGATCGGCGCCCCCGGCGCCTGCCGCGATGCGAGCGAGGGCACCGACTTCCATGCTACCCAGCATGGCATGGTGTCGATCACGCCGCTGCAGGTGGACCTGACGCACAAACCCCAGCTCGAACTGCTGGCACAGGGACTGGCATGACAGAACGCGGCAAAGCCCCCGGAGGCAGTACCTTCCCTTTGCCGCTGTCGTCGGTGACCGGCGGCGGCGCGCGCAAACCAACGACGCCGGCGCCGATCGCCACGCCGCAGACCGCGACCCAGAACGCCGCGCGCGCCGTCGGCGGGGCCCAGCCGCCCAAGGCGGCGCAACCCGGCCCGAAACTGCCCGGCTACGCTCCGAACACCCAGAGCGCCCCGGCCGCCCAGCGTTCCGACCTGGCGGCGACCGAAGCGATCCGCCGCGCGATGGTGGCGCGGGTGGCCGGCCAGGGCGTGCGCGATCCCGTGGTGCTGGGCGCGCTCGAAGCGGTGCCGCGCCACCTGTTCATCGAGCCGGCCTTGTCGAGCCAGGCCTATGTCGACGCCTCGCTGCCGATCGGCCACCACCAGACGATTTCCCAGCCGTATATCGTGGCGCGCATGATCGAAGCGATGCGCGACGGCAAAAACATGAACCGCGTGCTCGAGATCGGCACCGGCTGTGGCTACCAGGCGGCGGTGTTGGCACGGGTGGCGCAAGACGTGTATTCGATCGAGCGCATCAAGCCCCTGCATGAGCTCGCCAAGTCCAACCTGCGACCATTGCGCCTGTCCAACCTGCGTTTGCACTACGGAGATGGTATGCTCGGGCTCGCACAGGTTGCGCCATTCGACGGAATCATCCTCGCCGCGGCCGGGATGGAAGTGCCGCGCGCTCTCCTGGAACAGCTCGCCATCGGCGCGCGCCTGGTAGCCCCGGTCGGCGGCCAGGTCCAACACCTGCAACGGATCACCCGCACCGGCAAGTCGGCGTGGGCCAGCGAAACCCTGGAAGCCTGCCACTTCGTGCCTTTGAGGCCTGGCACCGCTTGACCGCTGCACAGTACGTTATACATATTAGATGAGAATGAAACAAACACCCCGTTTAGTCCTGCTGACCCTCACGCTCGGCCTGTTTGCCGGCTGTTCCTCCACCCCCCGCCACGCACCGATCGTCGAGCGTCCCGTCGGTTCCGCCGCCAAGACGCGTCCGGCGCCGGCACGCGACGAGGCACGTCCCGATGCGAAAGGCTTCTATACCGTGCGCCGCGGCGACACGCTGCTGCGCATCGCCTTCGACCATGGCCAGAGCTACCGCGACCTGGTCACCTGGAACAACCTGGCCGATCCGGACGACATCAAGGTCGGCCAGGTGCTGCGCGTGACGCCGAGCGAACGCCAGGCCAGCACGTCCGTCGTGACCCAGCCGGTGCCGATGCCGCCGGACAGCCGCCCATCGGTGCCGCGCAAGACCACGCCGCGCGCCGACAAGAAGACCTACGACGACACCGCCGATGCAGGACGCAGCGAACGGTCCGGCGAGCGCGCCGAAACCGTGGCGGCCGCCGCGGCGGCGCCGCCCGCGGTAGCCGCCGCGGCCGCGACCGGTTCGCGCGTCGGCAGCACCGTGACCGCGACCGACGACGAGAAGCTGAGCTGGATGTGGCCGTCGGACGGGCGCATCATCGCCACCTTCGACGAAGGCAAGAACAAGGGCATCGATATCGCCGGGCGCGCGGGACAGCAAGTCATGGCGGCGGGCGCCGGCAAAGTAATGTACGCTGGTAGCGGTATCCGAGGTTATGGTAATCTCGTCATCGTTAAACACAGCAACAGCTTGCTGTCGGCCTATGCCCACAACCGCGCGATCGTCGTCAAGGAAGGCGACAACGTGGCCAAGGGGCAAGTGATCGCCGAGATGGGCGATTCCGATGCCGATACGGTGAAGCTGCATTTCGAGATTCGCCAGCAGGGCAAACCGGTCGATCCGTCGAGGTTCTTGCCTAGCCGATAGTAGAGCGCTTGTAAAAAGTGGCAGGGCAAGGCGCAGCGCCGCATCGGCGGACCGCGAAGACAGTACGCCGGTACGGCGAGACGATGCAACGCCGCCATGGCGGTTTTTACATGCGCTCGTAGAGAGGGCCAATGACGCTGCCGCCGCATTCCGAAGACCAAGACGTTTCAGACGAACTGCCTGACGATCTGGACGGCGAGGGCGCGTCAGGCATGGACGCCCCGGCACGCGACGGCGCCGGGGGCGAGCCGCTGCTGCCCGGCGCGGCCGCCGAGGTCGACAGCGTCGACGAGCTCAAGAAAGTGCTCGCCGCCGAACTGTCGACCGACACCACCCAGCATTACCTGAACCAGATCGGCACCCGGCCGCTGTTGTCGGCCCAGCAGGAATCGCACTACGCGACCCTGGCCAAGGCAGGCGACTTCGATGCCCGCCAGAAGATGATCGAGCATAATTTGCGGCTCGTGGTCTCGATCGCCAAGCACTACATCAACCGCGGGGTGGTCCTGCTCGACCTGATCGAGGAGGGCAACATCGGCCTGATGCGCGCCATCGACAAGTTCGAGCCGGAGCGCGGTTTCCGCTTCTCCACCTACGCCACCTGGTGGATTCGCCAGAGCATCGAACGCGCCATCATGAACCAGGCGCGCACCGTGCGCCTGCCGGTGCACATGGTGCGCGAACTCAATGGCGTGCTGCGCGCCAAATATCACCTGGAAGCCCGGCACCACGACGGCAAGGATGCCAGCGTCGAGGACATCGCCAGCCTGGTCGGGCGTCCGCCGGAAGAAGTGCAGGACATCCTGGCCCTGTCCGAGCATGCCGCCTCGCTCGACGCGCCGCTCGACAACGATCCGGGATCGAGCCTGATGGACATGCTGCCGGGCGAAAGCGAAGACGGTCCCGATGCGCGCGCCGAGCAGCACGAGATGACCGAACTGGTGCGCGACTGGCTGACGCGCCTGCCGGAAAAGCAGCGCCTGGTCGTGATGCGCCGCTTCGGGCTCGACAACGACGACCCGGCCACGCTGGAAACCCTGGCCGAGGAGATGGGCGTGACGCGCGAGCGCGTACGCCAGATCCAGCAGGAGGCGCTGGTCAAGCTGAAGCGGGCGATGGCGGCCCGTGGCGTGGTGCGCGATTCCTTGTTATGATGCGGCCGGTTCTGTGAGCTGATCAGGCTCGCTTCCGCATCCGCTTTCCATTGTTCACGCTTTACGCGTGGGCACGGGGCGCCCACCCTACATTACGGTCCTGCACGGGCAAGCATTGCCCATCCTACCTATGCAAGAAACTTTCATCGAAATCAAATCCCTCGACGCGGATGCGCGCGGCGTCGGCCACCTCGAGAACGAGGACGGCACCCAGGGCAAGGTCGTCTTTGTCGAAGACGCCTTGCCGGGCGAGCGCGTCAGCTACGAGGTCAAGAAGAAGAAAAAGAACTGGGAAGCGGGGCGCATGGTCACGCTCCAGCGCGCCTCGTCGATGCGGGTCGAACCACGCTGCCAGCACTTCGGTTACTGCGGCGGCTGCTCGATGCAGCACCTCGAGCCGACCGCGCAGGTGGCGATGAAGGGGCGCACGCTGGAAGACAACCTGTGGCACCTGAGCAAAGTGAAAGCGGAAACCATCATGCGCCCGATGTATGGGCCGACCTGGGGCTACCGCTTCCGCGCGCGCCTCTCGGTGCGCTGGGTGGCGAAAAAGGAAACCGTGCTGGTCGGCTTCCACGAGCGCGCCTCCGCGTTTGTCGCCGACATCACCTTCTGCCATATCCTGCCGCCGCACCTGGGTGGCATGCTGGTGCCGCTGCGTAACTTGATCGGCGCGCTGTCGATCTACAACCAGGTGCCGCAGATCGAAGTGGCGGTCGGCGAGGAAAGCACGGTGCTGGTGCTGCGCATCATGGCGCCGATGAATGCCAAGGACGAAGAGCTGCTGAAAGCCTTTGCCGACGAGTGGGGCATCCAGTGGTGGCTGCAGCCGAAGGGGCCGGAAACCGTGTACCCGTTCTACCCGATCGGCAAGGAGTTGTACTACACGCTGCCCGAGTACGGCGTGCGCATGCCGTTCAAGCCGACCGATTTTACCCAGGTGAACCACCAGATCAACCGGGCCTTGGTGCACAAGGCGCTGACCCTGCTCGACGTGCAGCCGCAAGACCGCGTGGCCGACCTGTTCTGCGGCCTGGGCAACTTCACGCTGCCCCTTGCCACCCAGGCGCGCGAAGTGGTCGGCATCGAAGGCAGCACCACGCTCACCACGCGTGCGCTGGAAAACGCCAAGGCCAACGGCCTGTCGGACAAGACGACCTTTTATACGCGCAACCTGTTCGAGGCAACGGCCGAGGACCTGGTGCGGCTGGGCCGCTTCGACCGCATGTTGATCGACCCGCCGCGCGACGGCGCGATTGCGCTGGCCGAGGCGCTGGCGCACCTGCGCGAAGGCGGCAACGCCGACTTCCTCCCCAAGCGCATCGTCTACGTGTCGTGCAGTCCGTCGACGCTGGCGCGCGACGCCGGGGTGCTGGTGCACCGCGCCGGCTACGTGATGAAAAAGGCGGGCGTGGTCAACATGTTCCCGCATACCTCGCACGTCGAATCGATCGGGGTATTCGACCTGCCTTGATGCGCATGTGCCGCTGTACGTGCGCTGCCGTACGCCCGTTATTGTGTGCATATTGACGCGTAACCGAGCATGTTGCACTCTTGATGACTGGGCCGCCCCTGGCCGCACAAGAATGCAACATGACTATTTCAATACCCCCGGAGCAGTACCGCCGGATTTTCGAGTCCGCTCCCGGCGCCTTCCTGCTGCTCCTGCCCGATGCCGGCTACACCATCGCCGGCGTCAGCGACGATTACCTGCGCGGTACGCTGCGCCGGCGCGACGAGATCGTGGGCCGCCCCGTATTCGAGGTGTTTCCCGATAACCCGCTGACGCCGGAAGCCAATTCCACCCGCAACCTGGGCCGTTCGCTCGCGCGCGTGCTGGCCACGCGCGCGCCCGACGTGATGCCGATCCAGCGCTACGACGTGCCGCGCGCCGATGGCGAGGGTTTCGAGCTGCGCTACTGGAGTCCGGTCAACGCGCCGGTACTGGCCGACGACGGCAGCCTGCTGTACATCGTGCACCGGGTCGACAACGTCACCGAGTACGTGCAGCAGGGCGAAGAAAACCTGCGCCAGCGCAGCGTGAGCGAGCAACTGTCGGCCGAGAAGCTGCGCATGGAAGCGGAAATCGTCCAGCGCAGCCGCGAACTCGATACGCTCAACTCCAGCCTGCACGAAGCGAATGCCGCGCTCTCCGAGTATGCGCGCGGCGCGCGCGAGGAAGCCGAGCGCAAGAACGAGTTCCTCGCCATGCTGGCGCACGAACTGCGCAATCCGCTGGCGGCGCTGTCGTCGGCCTTGCAGGTCTGGGAAGTGACGGGCGCCGACGCGCGCCGCCAGCAGGAATTGCAGGCCGTTTGCCGGCGCCAGATGGGCAACCTGACGCGCCTGGTGGACGACCTGCTCGAGATGTCGCGCATGGACCGCGGCGAAGTCGAGCTGCAACGCGCGCCGCTCGACCTGCGCGACGTGCTGGACAGCGCGCTGCACGCCACCCGCGCACTGTTCGACCGTCACAGCGTGACCCTGGCGACGCGCATCGTCCCAGCCGCGCCGGCTGCGCTGCGGATGATCGGCGACGCCACCCGGCTCGAGCAGGTGCTGGTCAACCTGCTCGGCAATGCCGCGAAGTACAGTCCGCGCGGCGCCGCGGTCGAGGTGCGGCTCGATGCGACCGAACGCGATGGCCGCGGCTGGGCGCGCATCGAGGTGGCCGATGCGGGCAGGGGAATCCCGCCAGATAAGCTGGAAGCGATCTTCGGCATGTTCGTGCAGGTCGACACCCGGATCGACCGCGCCCGCGGCGGCCTCGGCATCGGCCTGAGCCTGGTGCGCGCCCTGGTCGAGCTGCACGGCGGCCGCGCCTGGGCCGAGAGTGCCGGCATCGGATGCGGCAGCCGCTTCATCGTCGAGTTGCCGCTGGCGCCCGTGTTCGAGGCCGACCCGCCCATTGCGCCTTCCTCCGCATCCGCGTTGCCGCCGGCCGGCGCGGCCGTGCGCGAGGTGCTGGTCATCGAAGACAATGCCGACGCCCGCGACACGCTGTGCGCCTTGCTCGCCGCCTCCGGCTACGCCGTGACAGCCGCCGCCGACGGCCACGATGGGCTGGCGCAGATCGTCCGCAACCGGCCGGACGTGGCCATCGTCGATATCGGTTTGCCGGGCCTGGATGGCTTCGAAGTCGCACGCGGCGCACGCCAGGCCCTGGGGCGCGCCGCGCCGCGGCTGGTCGCACTCACTGGCTACAGTTCGGCGGAAGTAGGGCGCGCCGCACTCGAGGCCGGATTCGACCTGCACGTCGTCAAGCCGATCAGCCTGGCATCGCTGGCAGAGGTGCTGGCCGCCAGGTCGCCGCAGCCTTGAAAAGAATGCTCGGACCGGTAAGGTGGGCGGCTCTACCTTGGGTACGTGCCAGTCCGCTGCCGTGATGCCGCCCACGCGTTCAACCGCCCTCCGAAACATCGCGACGAATCGCCGACCGGTCGAACGCGTGGTGGCGCAAAGGCTTCTGGTCCGCGAACGGGAGCGGTTTAGCCGCCCACCTTACAGGTCCGCGCATCGTTCTCGATAAAAAGACGCAAAAAAGCCGACCCGCAGGTCGGCTTCGTCGTTCCAGCCGCGCCGCTCAGTCGCGGTCGCCGCCCAGGCCCAGCAGGGCCAGCAGGTTGCTGAAGATGTTGTACACGTCCAGGTAGATCGCCAGCGTCGCGGTGATGTAGTTGGTTTCGCCGCCGTTGACGATGCGCTGCACGTCGTACAGGATGAAGGCCGAGAAGATACCGATGGCCAGCACCGAGAACACGATCGACAGCGCCGACATCTGCAGGAAGATGTTGGCGACGCCCGCCAGCAGCAGCACGATCACGCCGGCGAACAGCCAGCTGCCCATGCCCGAGAAGTCGCGCTTGGTGGTGGTGGCGATGCTGGCCATCACGGCGAACACGACCGCGGTGCCGCCGAAGGCGGTCATGATCAGCTGGCCGCCGTTACTGTAGCCGAGCGTATGGCGCAGCAGCGGCGTGAGCATCAGGCCCATGAAGAAGGTGAAGCCCAGCAGCACGAAGACGCCGACCGCGGAATCCTTGGTCTTCTGGATCGCGAACATGAAGCCGAAGGCGACCGCCAGGAAGATGACGAAGCCCATGCCGCCGCTAAGCATCGGCAGTTGCATCGACACGCCGATGTAGGCGCCGAGCACGGTCGGGATCATCGACAGCGCGAGCAGCCAGAAGGTGTTGCGCAGGACTTTGTTGCGCGTGACCTGGCCTACGGCCACGTCGTAAGCGGGTTGCTTTTGCAGGATGGGATTCATGTTGCCTCCGGGTTGGTAAATATATTCCACTCAAGAATAGCATGGCGCCGCTGCGGGATGACTGGCCTTAAGCTATTCATAAGGGAGCCCGCCTAAGGTAGCGCCGGTAGCGCCGCATTGACAAGGCCGTTTTTCGCCGCCACTCTACCACCTTGGCCGTCGCCGCCGCAATATCCTCGATATGGGGCGAGGTATGGTAAAATCAAAGGTTGATTGAGTTCTCTTCTTCTCGACTTCTTCTCGATCCAAACCTTTCTTTTTATTGGAGTTTTTACATGGCAATCGAACGCACCCTGTCGATCATCAAACCAGACGCAGTCGCAAAAAACGTCATCGGCCAAATCTACACCCGCTTCGAACAGGCTGGCCTGAAGATCGTTGCAGCCCGCATGACCCAGCTGACCCGCGAGCAGGCCGAAGGCTTCTACGCCGCTCACAAAGAGCGCGGCTTCTTCAACGACCTGGTCAACTTCATGGTCTCCGGTCCAGTCATGATCCAGGCCCTGGAAGGCGAAAACGCCGTCCTGGCGCACCGCGACCTGATGGGCGCGACCGATCCGAAGAAGGCCGAGAAGGGCACCATCCGCGCCGACTTCGCCGATTCGATCGATGCCAACGCCGTCCACGGTTCGGACGCCGTCGAAGCCGCACAAGTTGAAATCGCTTACTTCTTCCCAGAACTGAAGTAATCGCTTCACGTTTCAACCGCTCGCCTGCTGCCTCGGGCCCGGCGAGCGGGTTCGCATTATCTTTAGTACACAGGACAATCATGACGACGCTCACCAATCTGCTGGACTTCGATCCCGCGCAACTCGTCGCTTACTGCGCCGAATTGGGTGAGAAGCCGTTCCGCGCCAAGCAACTGCAGCGCTGGATCCATCAGTTCGGCGCCGCCAGCTTCGACGAGATGACCGATCTGGCCAAGTCGCTGCGCGAAAAACTGAAAACCCGCGCCGAAGTCCGCGCGCCCGGCATCATCAGCGACCACACCTCCACCGACGGCACCCGCAAGTGGCTGGTCGACGTCGGCAACGGCAATGCGGTCGAAACCGTGTTCATCCCGGAAGAAAACCGCGGCACGCTGTGCATTTCCACGCAAGCCGGCTGCGCCGTGAACTGCCGCTTCTGCTCGACCGGCAAGCAGGGCTTCAACCGCAACCTGACGGTCGCCGAGATCATCGGCCAGCTGTGGATGGCCGAGTTCGAGCTGCGCCGCACCAAGGGCATCGAGCCGGGCCCGAAGGGCGAGCGCCAGATCACCAACGTCGTGATGATGGGCATGGGCGAGCCGCTGCTGAACTACGAGCCGACCGCTACCGCGCTCAAACTCATGCTCGACGATAACGCCTACGGCCTGTCGCGCCGCCGCGTGACCCTGTCGACCTCGGGCGTGGTGCCGAACATCGACAAGCTGTCGCAGGACGTGCCGGTGGCGCTGGCCGTGTCGCTGCACGCGTCGAACGACGCCCTGCGCGACATCCTGGTGCCGCTGAACAAGAAATACCCGCTGCGCGAACTGATGGCCGCCTGCAAGCGCTATCTGGAATTCGCGCCGCGCGACTTCATCACCTTCGAGTACTGCATGCTCGACGAGTTCAACGATTCCGACGAGCATGCGCGCGAACTGATCGCCCTCGTCAACGACCCGGTCGTCGGCGTGAACTGCAAGTTCAACCTGATTCCGTTCAATCCGTTCCCGGAATCGGGCCTGAAGCGTTCGAAGAATCCGCGCATCAAGGCTTTCGCCCAGATCCTGATGGATGCCGGCATTGTCACCACCGTGCGCAAGACGCGCGGCGACGACATCGACGCCGCCTGCGGCCAGCTGGCCGGCGAAGTGCAGGACCGGACTAAAGTGGCCCAGCGCATGGAAAAGATGGCCGAATACCAGAAGAAGTTCGGCGCCGATTTCGGGCGCATCGTGGAGATTCCTTCTTGAAGCGGGCCGTGGCAGGCAGGATCGTTGCAAACACCTGCGCGGCTGCATGCGCGCTGGGCTTGCTGACGGCCTGTGCCACGGGCAACGGTGGCAGTGGTGGCGGCGAACTGAAGACCGCGTCCGACCAGACCGCGGCCGAGAAGCGCGCCAACATCCGCCTGCAGCTGGCGGTCGGTTACTACCAGCAGGGCAAGTACGACATCGCGCTCGACGAAATCAAGCAGGCGATCGCCGCCGACCCGAACTACGCCGACGCCTACGGGATGCGCGCGCTGATCTACACGGCGATGGGGCAGGTGCCGCTGGCCGACGACAATTACCAGCATGCGCTGCGCCTGGCGCCGCGCAACCCGGAACTGGCGAACAATTACGGCGCCTTCCTGTGCCAGACCGCCAACCGCCCGGGCGAGGCGATCCGCCAGTTCGATGCGGCGCTGAAGAACCCGTCCTACCAGACGCCGGTGAGCGCGCTCGTGAATGCGGGCGTCTGTAGCTTGAAGACCAAACATATCGATGCGGCCGAGCGCTACCTGCTCGACGCACTGCGCTACAACCCCGATCTGCCGGCCGTGTCCAACGGCCTGGCGCGGGTCTATTTCGAGCGGCGCGATTTCAACCGCGCCGGTTTTTTCATTAACCGCCTGACAGAGGTGTCGAAGCTCGACAACCTGTCCGCCGATGCGCTGTGGCTCGCCCTGCGGGTGCAGCGCAAACTGGGCGACCGCTCGATGGAGGCCAGCCTGGTAGCGCAGTTGCGGCGGCGCTTCCCGGGTTCGCCCGAATACCTGGCGTACGAGCGCGGGGCTTTCGATGAGTGAGACGACAATGACTTCAGAGCGCACGGAACAAAGCGCCACTTCGAACCAACACCACAGCCACCCGGGCGCGACCCTGGCAGCCCAGCGCGAAGCGATGGGCTGGACCGTCGAGCAGGTGGCCGAGCAGCTCAAGCTGGCCGTGCGCCAGGTGGTGGCGATCGAAGCGGGCGACTATGCGGCCCTGCCGAGTCCCGCCGTGACGCGCGGTTTTGTCCGCGCTTACGCCAAGATCCTGCGCCTCGACCCGGCGCCGCTGGTGACCCTGGTGCCGATGGATACGCCGGCCCCGGTCGAGTCGACCGGCGCGGTGCGGCGCGACCTGCCGAGCTCGCGCGGGGCCCTGTTTTCGCACTCGCGCTATCCGACCCACGGCAAGCGCTCCGGCGCGCCGCTAGCCTGGATCGCCGGCGTCGTGGTGGTGGCCGCGGCCGGCTTCGCGGCCTGGCATTTCGGCCTGGTCGCGCTGCCCGGCAGCACGACGGCGCCCGCCGGTGGCGACGCCACGCTGAACGCGCCGTTCGAGACCACCACCAACAGCATCCCGGCGACCGATACCACGCACAACCCGAGCGTGCCGCTGATCTCGGTGCCGGCCCCGACCGATGGCGCCGCCGCGCCGGCCACGGGCGCAGCGACACCGGCTCCGGCCACCCAGGTGCCGCCGGCGCCCGCAAACACCGCCACGCAAGCCACCGTGACCGCGACCACGGTCGCGCCGGCCGCCGCCACGCCCGTCGCGCCGGCTGCAGCTGCTCCCGCGGCGGCCGGCGCCAACACCCTGGTGCTGAACGTGCGCGAGGATTCCTGGATCGAAGTGCGCCCACAAGGCGGCAAGGCCCTGATCTCGCGCCTGGTGCGCGCGGGCAGCACCGAGACGATCGAAGTGCCGGGCACGGCGACCCTGGTGGTCGGCAATCCGACCGGCGTCTCGGCCACGCTGCGCGGCGCCGCCGTGGCGTTGCCGCCGGTGCCGGGCAAGACGATTTCCCGAGTCACGATCAAATAACGACCAGCCCCGGCAGCGTCCGGGGCGAACGATGGACGAACAACGAATGACTTCTACGAACCTGCCAATTCCTTCGGGCCCGATGGCGCGCCGCGCAAGCCGCCGCGTGCTGGTCCAGCATGGCGAACGCAAGGTCTGGATCGGCGGCGATGCCCCGGTGGTGGTGCAATCGATGACCAACACCGACACCGCCGACGTGATCGGCACCGCCATCCAGATCAAGGAGCTGGCGCGCGCCGGTTCCGAGATGGTGCGCCTCACCGTCGACAAGCCGGAAGCCGCCGCCGCCGTGCCGGCGATCCGCGAACAGCTCGACCGCATGGAAGTGGACGTGCCGCTGGTCGGCGACTTCCACTACAACGGCCACATCCTGCTGCGCGACTTTCCCGAGTGCGCCGCGGCGCTGTCGAAATACCGCATCAATCCCGGCAACGTCGGGCAGGGCGCCAAGCGCGACACCCAGTTCGCCCAGATGATCGAAGTGGCGATCAAGCACGACAAGCCGGTGCGCATCGGCGTCAACTGGGGCAGCCTGGATCAATCGCTGCTGGCGCGCATCATGGACGAGAATGCCGCGCGCGCCAATCCGTTCAGCGCGCAAGCCGTGATGTACGAGGCGCTGATCACCTCGGCCATCGAGAACGCCGTGCGCGCCGAAGAAGTCGGCCTGGCACGCGACAAGATCATCCTGTCGTGCAAGGTGTCGGCGGTGCAGGACCTGATCGCGGTCTACCGCGAGCTGGCACGCCGCTGCGACTACCCGCTGCACCTCGGCCTCACCGAAGCCGGCATGGGCAGCAAGGGCATCGTCGCCTCGACCGCGGCCTTGTCGGTGCTGCTGCAGGAAGGCATCGGCGACACCATCCGCGTGTCGCTCACGCCGGAGCCGGGCGGCGACCGCACGAAAGAGGTCGTGGTTTCCCAGGAAATCCTGCAGACCATGGGCCTGCGCAAGTTCACGCCGATGGTGATCGCCTGCCCGGGTTGCGGCCGCACCACCTCGACCGTGTTCCAGGAACTGGCCGACAACATCCAGACCTTCCTGCGCGATTCGATGCCGGAATGGAAGAAGTCGTATCCGGGCGTGGAAGCGATGAACGTGGCCGTGATGGGCTGTATCGTCAATGGTCCGGGCGAATCGAAGCACGCCAACATCGGCATCAGCCTGCCGGGTACCGGCGAATCGCCGGCGGCGCCGGTGTTCGTCGATGGCCAGAAAGTGGCCACGCTGCGCGGCGAGCGGATCGTGGATGAGTTCCAGAACATCGTTTTGGAATACGTGAAGAAAAACTACGGCCACCAGGGCGAGATCATCGTTTAACGTATGGGGTCATTGAAGCCAATGGCTTCAATGACGGATTCACCGGGCTCTTGAGCCCACGCGTTTCGTGCTTATGCACACTGCACCATCAATCGAATACCGTACCGCGTGGGCACAAGTGCCCACCCTACAAAAGCAAAGCAGAAAACATGTCCAAACCAGAAAAAATCGTCGCCATCAAAGGCATGAACGACATCCTTCCCGCCGACGCACCAATGTGGGAGCTGTTCGAAAACACCGCCGAAACGATCCTGAAAAGCTACGGCTACCAGAAGATCGTCACGCCCATCGTCGAAGAAACCGGCCTGTTCAAGCGGGCGATTGGCGCCGTGACCGACATCGTCGAGAAGGAAATGTATTCCTTCACCGATTCGATGAACGGCGACGAACTGACCCTGCGCCCTGAAGGCACGGCCGGCGTCGTGCGTGCGGTGCTCGAGCACAACATGGTGTACGACGGTCCGAAGCGCCTCTGGTACAAGGGCCCGATGTTCCGCCACGAGCGTCCGCAGCGTGGCCGCTATCGCCAGTTCTTCCAGTTCGGGGCGGAAGCGGTGGGTTTTGCCGGCCCGGACATCGACGCCGAGCTGATCATGCTGTGCCGCCGGCTGTGGGACGACCTCGGCCTGCAGAACGTGCGCCTGGAGCTGAACTCGATCGGCAATGCCGAAGAGCGCCTGCGCCACCGCGCCGACCTGATCGCCTATTTCGAATCGCATGCGGAGATCCTCGACGCCGAAGCCCAGCGCCGCCTGCACAGCAATCCGCTGCGCATCCTCGACACCAAGAACCCGACCATGCAGGAGATGGTGAACGGCGCGCCGCAACTGCTGTCTTACCTGGGCGAAGAATCGCTGGCGCACTTCGAAGGTGTGAAAAAACTGCTCGACCGCAACAACGTGCAGTACACGGTGAACCCGCGCCTGGTGCGTGGCCTCGATTACTACAACCGCACCGTGTTCGAATGGGTCACTGAAGAACTCGGTTCGCAAGGCACCATCTGCGCCGGCGGCCGTTACGATCCGCTGATCGAAACCTTCGGCGGCAAGGCCACGCCAGGCGTCGGTTTCGCGATGGGTATCGAGCGCATCATCGAGCTGATGAAGGGCCTGGGTGAGCCGGCACAACCGAGCCAGTGCGACGTCTACATGGTGCACCAGGGCGAAGAAGCGCAGGTGCAAGCCTTCATCCTGGCCGAGCGCCTGCGTGATGCCGGCCTGGACGTTGTGTTACATTGCGCTACGCCAACTGGCGCCGGCAGCTTCAAGAGCCAGATGAAAAAGGCCGACGGCAGCGGCGCATCGTTCGCCGTGATCGTGGGCGAGGACGAAGTGGCGAACAATGTGGCGCAGGTGAAATCGTTGCGCGGGGAAGCCGGCGAACAGCAGCAGGCCAGTGTCGCGTTTGACGCCGTCGTCGACCACATCGTCGACGCCATCGTCGGCGACCATGACCATGACCACGACCACGAGCACGTGCATTACCATCCGTAAGCAGGCGCAGAGAAGACCGACCGATTCACATATCACTACATAGACGAACGACATGGCATACGACCTCGAAGAACAAGAACAGATTGCGAGTTTCAAGGCTTTCTGGTCCAAATACGGCAACCTGATCACCTGGGTGCTGATCCTCGCCCTCGGCTCCTTTGCTGCCTACAACTTCTGGAATTCGCATACCCGCAAGCAGTCGGTCGAAGCGTCGGCGCTGTACGACGAACTCACCGATGCCGTCACCGCCAAGGACAATGCCAAGAGCCAGCGCATTGCCTCCGATATCCAGTCGAAGTACAAGCGCACCGCCTATGCGCAGATGAGCGCGCTGGCCGCCGCCAAGACCGCGTTCGAGACCAACGACCTGAAAACCACGAAAGCCCAGCTGCAATGGGTGCTCGACAACGGCAAGGACGACGCGTACCAGTCGGTGGCGCGCCTGCGCCTGGCCGGCGTGCTGCTCGACGAGAAGAATTTCGATGGCGCGATGAAGCTGCTGAATGAGAAATTCCTTCCGCAGTTCAGCGCCGAAGTATCGGACCGCAAGGGCGACGTGCTGGTCGCGCAGAACAAGATCGCCGACGCCCGCGCCGCCTACGTCGCCGCGCTGGCCGCCATGGGTCCGAAGCATCCGGGCAGCCAGCTGGTGCGCATCAAGCTCGAAGCCATCGGCGGCACCGCCCCGGCCGAGCCGAAAGCTGCGGCTTAACTCCTTCGATTAGCGCCAGCCCACGTCCGCTGCAAGGTGGACGTGGGCTTTGCCTCCTCTAGACTTTGGAACAAGGTAAAAGAAAAATGCGTATTACCCGTAAGCTGGTAGGTGTCGGTGTCCTGGCCCTGATGACGGGCTGCTCGACCTTGAGCTCGCTCAATCCGTTTGCATCGAAAAACAAAAGCGCCGAGCCGGCCAAGCTCGTCGAACTGAAGGGCACGATGGCGGTACGCACCGCCTGGAAACTTGACCTCGGCAAGGCGCGCGGCTACCAGTTCTCGCCTGCGCTGGCCGGCAACACGGTGGTCGTCGCCGGCGCCGACGGCAGCATCGCGCGCGTCGAGGCCGCCGACGGCCGCCAGCTGTGGCGCATCAAGGCCGGCGCCGACCTGACCGCCGGCGTCGGTACCGACGGCAACGTGATCGTCGTCGGCGCCACCGATGGCGTGCTGATGGCCTTCGACATGAATGGCAAGGCGCTGTGGACGACCCAGCTGTCGAGCGAAATCCTCTCCGCACCGGCCGTGGGGCAGGGCATCGTCGTGGCGCGCTCGATCGACAACCGCATCGTCGGCATCGACGCCACTACCGGCCAGAAGAAATGGACCGTGCAGCGCACTGCGCCGGCACTCACCCTGCGCACGGCGCCAGGCATGGCGGTCTATGACAAGGACGTCATCGTCGCCCAGCCGGCCGGCAAGCTCGGCGCCTTCCTGATCGCCACCGGCGCCCCGCGCTGGGAAGTCGAAGTCGGCACCGCACGCGGCGCCACCGAACTCGAGCGCGTGACCGACCTCGGCGGCATGCCGACGATTTTCGAATCCGACGTCTGCGCCGTGGCCTACCAGGGCCGCGTCGCCTGCTACGACGTGGCCAGCGGCTCGCCGCGCTGGACGCGCGACCTGTCCTCGACGGTCGGCGTGGCGGTCGACCAGCGCTTCGTCTTCGCCGCCGACGACAAGGGCGCTTTAAATGCCTTCAACCGCGATGGCGGCGCCAGCGCCTGGACCAACGACAAGCTCGCCTTCCGTGGCCTGTCGACGCCGGTCTCGTACGGGCGCGCCGTTGCCGTTGGCGACTACCAGGGTTATGTCCACTTCCTCTCGCGCGAGGACGGCAGCTTCCTCGCGCGCGCCGCGACCGATGGCAGCGCCATCAGCGGCACGCCTCTGGTTGCCGGATCGAACCTGATTTTTCAAACACAAAATGGAACTGTGACCGCCATCGCGGTCGAATAGAATAACTACATGAAGCCGGTAATTGCACTCGTTGGTCGCCCGAACGTCGGGAAGTCGACCCTATTCAACCGCCTGACCCGTTCGCGCGACGCGTTGGTGGCCGACCTCCCTGGCCTGACGCGCGACCGCCACTACGGCGAAGGGCGCATCGGCGAGCGGCCGTTCCTGGTGATCGACACCGGCGGTTTCGAGCCGGTCGCCAAGGAAGGCATCATGCACGAGATGGCGCTGCAGACGAAGCAGGCGGTGGCGGAAGCCGACGTCGTGATCTTCATCGTCGACGGCCGCCAGGGCCTGACGCCGCACGACAAGACCATCACCGACTTCCTGCGCAAGTCGGGGCGCCAGGTCATGCTTGTGGTGAACAAGTCGGAAGGCATGAAATACACCTCCGTCACCGCCGAGTTCTATGAACTGGGCATGGGCGATCCGTACGTGATTTCCGCCGCCCACGGCGACGGCGTGACCGACCTCGTGGTCGAAGCGCTCGACCAGGCGTTTGCCTCGCGTCCGCACGAGGAAGAAGAGCTGGAAAACCAGGACCACGGCGTCAAGATCGCCCTGGTCGGCCGTCCCAACGTCGGCAAGTCGACCCTGATCAATACCCTGGTCGGCGAACAGCGCGTGATTGCCTTCGACATGCCGGGCACCACGCGCGACTCGATCGAAGTGCCGTTCGAGCGCGACGGCAAGCAGTACACGCTGATCGACACGGCCGGTATCCGCCGCCGCGGCAAGGTGTTCGAAGCGATCGAGAAATTCTCCGTCGTGAAAACGCTGCAGTCGGTGTCGGAAGCGAACGTGGTCGTGCTGATGCTCGACGCCCAGCAGGACATCTCCGAGCAGGACGCCCACATCGCCGGCTTCATCCTCGAATCGGGGCGCGCCCTGGTTGTCGCCGTCAACAAGTGGGATGGCTTGACCAGCGACCAGCGCGACGAGGTCAAGAACACCATGGACCGCAAGCTCGACTTCCTCGGCTTTGCGGAGACGCGTTTCATTTCGGCGCTGAAGGGCACCGGCATCAAGCAGCTGATGGCCTCGGTCGACACGGCCTACGCCGCCGCGACCGCCAACCTGTCGACGCCGCGCCTGACGCGTGCGCTGCAGGAAGCGATCGAGAAGCAGGAACCGAAGCGCAAGGGCGGCACCCGTCCGAAGATGCGCTATGCCCACCAGGGCGGCCAGAACCCGCCGGTCATCGTCATCCACGGCAATGCGCTCGATGGCGTTACCGAGCCCTATAAACGTTACCTGGAAAAGCATTTCCGCGAAACGTTCAACCTGGTCGGCACGCCGCTGCGGATTGAACTGCGCAGCGGGAAAAACCCGTTCGCCAAAGAGTAGGGTGGGCACTTGTGCCCACGCGGTGATACGCGGCGGCAAGATCATCCGGCAAGACATCGGAGCCCGTGCGTATCACCGCGTGGGCTCGAGAGCCCACCCTACGAACCGAGCCGGTTTAATTGTTTCTTAAGCGTAGCAGTACGACAAGGACGCGTAAAACAGGTTACAGTAACCCCAGGCCATCGTTCGCAAAGCTGAATCTTGCCCCGTCCACTTGAAAAGGAGGCGTCTGCCTCCATTTAGTAAACTACAACAACATTACGGAGCTGTTATGAGCAACAAAGGGCAACTGTTACAAGACCCATTCCTCAATGCCTTGCGCAAAGAGCACGTCCCGGTCTCGATCTACCTGGTCAACGGGATCAAGCTGCAAGGCCACATCGAGTCGTTCGACCAGTACGTCGTCCTGCTTCGCAACACCGTGACCCAAATGGTATACAAGCATGCCATTTCCACCGTCGTCCCGGCCCGCGCCGTCAATCTCAACCTCGAATCCGAAGCTGAGTAAGGCCGATGGCTGACGCCCCCGGTACCAACGACACGCGCGCCGTCCTGGTCGGCGTCGATTTCGGCGCGGTCGATTTCACGGCCAGCCTCGAAGAGCTGGCCTTGCTGGCCAGCTCTGCCGGCGCCGAGCCGATCGACACGATCACGGCCAAGCGCAATGCTCCCGATCCCGCTTACTTCGTCGGCAGCGGCAAGGCCGACGAAATCGGCGTCGCCGCCAAGGCGCTCGGCGCCGAACTCGTCATCTTCAACCACGCACTCTCGCCGGCGCAGCAGCGTAACCTCGAGCGCCGTCTCGAGCTGCGCATCATCGACCGCACCAGTCTGATCCTCGACATCTTTGCCCAGCGCGCCCAGAGCCACGAGGGCAAGCTGCAGGTCGAACTGGCGCAGCTGCAGCACCTGGCCACGCGCCTGATCCGCGGCTGGACCCACCTGGAACGGCAAAAGGGCGGTATCGGCCTGCGCGGTCCCGGCGAAACCCAGCTCGAGACCGACCGCCGCCTGATCGGCGAGCGCGTCAAGGCGCTGCGCACGCGCCTCACCAAACTGCGCAAGCAGCACGAGACCCAGCGCCGCGCCCGTGGACGCAACAATACCTTCTCGGTGTCGCTGGTCGGCTATACCAACGCCGGCAAGTCGACCCTGTTCAACACGCTGACCAAAGCCGGCGTGTATGTGGCCAACCAGCTGTTCGCAACGCTCGACACCACTAGCCGCCGCCTGTACCTGGGCGACGAAACCGGCAGCGTCGTCATTTCCGACACGGTCGGGTTCGTGCGCGAGTTGCCGCACCAACTGGTCGCCGCCTTCCGCGCCACGCTGGAAGAAACGATTCATGCAGACGTGCTGTTGCACGTGGTCGACGGTTCCTCGCCGACGCGCATGGAACAGATCGAGCAAGTCAACGAAGTCTTGCGCGAAATCGGTGCCGACCACATTCCGCAGATCCTTGTGTGGAACAAGATTGATGCAGCCGACCTCCAGCCTGGGGTCGAGCGTGATGAACATGATAAAATCAGCCGCGTTTTTATCAGCGCCAGGAGCGGCGCCGGCCTCGATCTGCTGCGCGACGCCATCGTCGAGGCAGCCGCATCGGCAGCCCGTCCGATCCCGGGCTCGAGCCCCAGGAACGAAGAGCAGGACGATGCAGCGCCGGACATTTTCCCTGGAGATGACGGCGAAAGTAATCCAACCTCCACCCATGTAGGGCCGCACTGAAGCCTATGCTTGTTTCCTTATTAAAAAGATTCGGCGTCAAATTGTCGCTGAACGATCCACGCTGGGGCAAAAATCCCGAAGGCGACCATAAAGCCCAGGAAGGCCGCCGCCCCGGCGAAGGTCCTCCCGACCTCGACCAGATGTGGCGCGACTTCAATGCGCGCCTGAACCGCCTGTTCGGCAACCGCGGCAATAACGGCGGCGGCGACGCCGGCGGTCCGTACCGCGGCGAAGGCCGCGGCGCCGGCATTACCGCTTCCGTGATCGGTTTCATTGTCCTGCTGATCTGGCTGGCATCCGGCGCCTTCATCGTGCAGGAAGGGCAGGTCGGCGTGGTCACCACCTTCGGCCGCCTCTCGCACACCACCGGCGCCGGTTTCAACTGGCGCTGGCCGGCCCCGATCCAGGCCCACGAAACGGTCAACGTTTCGCAAGTGCGTACCGCCGAAGTCGGTTACCGCGACAACGTGCGCAACAAGCAGGGCGCCGAATCGCTGATGCTGACCGACGACGAAAACATCATCGACATCCAGTTCGCCGTGCAGTACACGCTGAAGGACCCGGTCGCCTGGGTCTTCAACAACCGCGACCAGGATACGACCGTGCACCAGGTGGCCGAGACGGCCATTCGCGAAGTGGTCGGTAAGAGCAAAATGGACTTCGTGCTGTACGAGGGCCGGGAAAAGGTCGCGCTCGACGTGCACAACATGATCCAGCAGATCATCGACCGCTACAAACTCGGCGCCCTGATCACCAACGTGACCATGCAGAACGTGCAGCCGCCGGAGCAGGTGCAGAGCGCATTCGACGACGCCGTGAAAGCCGGCCAGGACCGCGCCCGTGCCCGCAACGAGGGTGAGGCGTATGCCAACGACGTGATCCCGCGTGCCCGTGGCGCCGCCTTCCGCCTGCTGCAGGATGCCGAAGCCTACCGCTCGATGGTCGTCGAAAACGCCACCGGTAACGCCTCGCGCTTCAACCAGGTGGTGACCGAATATGCGAAAGCCCCGGGCGTCACACGTGATCGCATGTACATCGATACGATGCAGCAGATCTTCAGCAGCACCAGCAAGGTGATGGTCGACGCCAAGTCGGGTTCCAACCTGCTGTACCTGCCGCTCGACAAGCTGATCGCGCAGGTTGCCGCCAACGACGCCGCCACGGGCAGCGCCCGTTCCGGCCCGGTGCAGGCGCCGCAGGAGCAGGCCGCATCGCCGAGCCAGGAAGTGATGCAGACGATTGAACAGGTGCGTCAGCGCGACAGCCGCGCGCGCGATTCCTCACGCGACAGGGAGAGCCGTTAATGAACCGCCTCGTAACCATTTTCGTGGCGGGCTTCATCGCCCTGATGCTGCTGTCCTCGACCGTCTTCGTCGTCGACCAGCGCCGCTTTGCCATCGTCTTTGCACTCGGTGAAGTGCGCGAAGTCATCGCCGAACCGGGCCTGCACTTCAAGCTGCCGCCGCCGTTCCAGAACGTGATCTATCTCGACAAGCGCGTCCTGACCCTGGACACGCCCGACGCCGACCGCTTCATCACGGCCGAGAAGAAGAACATCCTGGTCGACGCTTTCGTCAAATGGCGCATCGTCGAACCACGCCTGTACTACGTCAGCTTCAGCGGCGACGAGCGCGCCGCGGCCAACCGCATGTCGCAGATCATCAAGGCGGCCCTGAACGACGAAATCACCAAGCGCACCGTGCGCCAGGTGATTTCCGGCGAGCGCGGCGCCGTGATGCAGGCGGTGCAGAACAAGGTCATCGCCGAAGCGAAGCAGATCGGCGTCGGCATCGTCGACGTGCGTCTGAAACGCGTCGACTACATCGAGCAGATCAACGCCTCGGTCTACGACCGCATGCGCGCCGAGCGCGTCCGCGTCGCCAACGAACTGCGTTCGACCGGTTCCGCCGAAAGCGAAAAGATCCGCGCCGACGCCGACCGCCAGCGCACCGTGATCCTGGCCGAAGCCTTCCGCGAAGCCGAGAAGATCAAGGGCGAGGGCGATGCCAAGGCGTCCGCGATCTATTCCGAGTCGTTCGGCAAGAGCCCCGAGTTCTACAAGTTCTATCGCTCGCTGGAGGCCTACCGCGCCAGCTTCAAGGCGCATGGGGATGTGATGGTGATCGATTCGAATTCGGAGTTCTTCAAGTATTTCAGGGCTCCCGGGAGCAAGTGAGCAAGTAAGCAAGTAAGCAATCCAAAAACGCCGCGTACACCGCGGCGTTTTTTTGCGTTCCGACTGATTGGACGCCGTACACGTGGAGTCGGGACTCCACCCTACGTATCGTGATAATCGTAGGGTGGAGTCCTGACTCCACGCGGCGCAACGTCCGAATCGCAGCGCACGTTGCCCCAGTCGTAAGCCCCGTATTGCCATCCGCTCCCTGTCTTGCTTCATTTTCGGGTAAAATTGCCGATTCGGCGCCGCCTCCGTCCTGCACGAGCGCGTCACGTTGCCTCATTTCTAACAATTCCCACAGCTGTTGCCCATGCCGAACTGGCTTTTGCCTGAGAATATCGCCGACGTATTGCCGTCGGAAGCACGCAAGATCGAAGATCTGCGGCGCCAGATGCTCGACACCTTCCGCCTCTATGGCTACGAGCTGGTCATGCCGCCGTTGCTCGAATACGTCGAGTCGCTGCTGGCCGGCGCCGGCCAGGATACCGACCTGCGTACCTTCAAGCTGGTCGACCAGCTGTCCGGACGCCTGCTCGGCCTGCGCGCCGACATGACCACGCAGGTCGCACGCATCGATGCGCACCTGTTGAATCGGGATTCGATCACCCGCCTTTGCTACGCCGGCAGCGTGCTGCATACCCGTCCGTCGGGCCTGCACGCCACCCGCGAGCCGATCCAGATCGGCGCCGAGATCTACGGCCACGCCGGCCTGGAAGCCGACGCCGAGATCCAGGAGCTGGCGCTGGCATCGGTCGCCCTGGCCGGCTTCAGCGAAGTGCGCCTCGACATGGCCCACGTCGGCGTGCTGCGCGCGTTGCTGGGCGAAGACGCTGTCGCCAAAAAGGATGAAGCCCAAATCACCGCACTGCTGCGCGCGAAAGACGTGCCCGGCCTGGACGAGATCACGCGCGCCTACGCACCGGCCACCCGCGCCGCGCTGATGGCGCTGCCGAGCCTGTATGGCGACGTCGAAGTGCTGGCGCGCGCCAAAGAGGTGCTGCCGGCGCTGCCGGGCATTACGCGCGCCCTGGCCGAACTGGCCGCGCTCGCCGCTGGCGCCATCGGCAGGGCACAAGTGGCGATCGACCTGGCCGACCTGCGCGGCTACCAGTACGAAAGCGGCGCCATGTTCGCGCTGTATGTGCCGGGCCTGCCGAATGCGGTGGCGCGTGGCGGCCGTTACGACCACGTGGGCGAAGCATTCGGCCGCGCGCGTCCGGCCACCGGCTTCTCGCTCGACCTGCGCGAGCTGGCGCGCCTGCTGCCGACGGCCGAGCGCAAGCATTCGATTCGCGCCCCGTGGGGTAACGCGCCCGAGCTGCGCGAAAAAATCGCTGACCTGCGCAAGGCAGGCGAAGTCGTGATCCAGTCCATGCCGGGTCACGATAATGTTCAGGACGAGTTCGAGTGCGACCGCGTGCTCGTCCTCGAAGATGGAAATTGGATTCTCAAAAACTTAGGTTAAGTGATGTCAAATACAAACGTGGCAAAGAACGTCGTTGTCATCGGCACCCAGTGGGGCGATGAAGGCAAGGGTAAGATCGTCGACTGGCTGACCGATCACGCAGCGGGCGTCGTCCGTTTCCAGGGCGGCCATAACGCCGGCCATACGCTGGTCATCAAGGGCCAGAAAACGGCACTCCAGCTGATCCCTTCGGGCATCATGCGCGAAGGCGTGGCCTGCTACATCGGCAACGGCGTCGTCGTCTCGGTACCGGACGTGATGCGCGAAATCGACAAGCTGGCCGCCGCCGGCGTCGAAGTCGTCTCGCGCCTGAAGATTTCCGAGGCGTGCCCGATCATCCTGCCGTACCACGTCGCCATCGACCAGGCCCGTGAAGCCAAGCGCGGCGTCAACAAGATCGGCACCACCGGCAAGGGCATCGGCCCGGCCTACGAAGACAAGGTCGCGCGCCGCGCGATCCGCATCGCCGACCTGCTCAACGAAGAGCGCTTCGCCGAAAAGCTCAAGGAAAACCTCGAGTACCACAACTTCGTGCTGGTGAACTACCTGGGCGGCGAAGCGATCGACTTCCAGAAGACCTTCGACGACGCGATGGCCCTGGTGCCGCGCCTGCGTCCGATGGTCGGCGACGTCTCCTCGGCACTGTACGCCGCGCACAAGGCCGGCGGCAGCCTGCTGTTCGAAGGCGCGCAAGGTTCGCTGCTCGACGTCGACCACGGTACGTATCCGTTCGTCACCTCGTCGAACTGCGTGGCCGGCAACGCCGCCGCCGGCGCCGGCGTCGGTCCTGGCATGCTGCACTACATCATGGGCATCACCAAGGCCTACACGACGCGCGTCGGTTCGGGTCCGTTCCCGGCCGAACTGCCGACCGATGCAGGTGTCGGCGAGCACCTGTCGCGCGTGGGCCACGAGTTCGGCACCGTCACCGGCCGCGCCCGCCGCTGCGGCTGGTTCGACGCCGCGCTGCTGCGCCGCTCGGTCCAGATCAACGGCGTGTCGGGCATGTGCCTGACCAAGCTCGACGTGCTGGACGGCATCGAGACCCTGAAGCTGTGCACCGGCTACAAGATCAACGGCGTCGATGCCGACATCTTCCCGGTCGGCGCCGAAGAAGCCGCCCTGTGCGAGCCGGTCTACGAAGAAATGCCGGGCTGGACCGAAACCACGGTCGGTGCCAAGTCGATGGAAGAGCTGCCGGCCAACGCGCGCGCCTACATCAAGCGCATCGAAGAACTGGTCGGTATTCCGGTCGACATGGTCTCCACCGGTCCGGACCGCGAAGAGACCATCGTCCTGCGCCACCCGTTTGCAGCTTAAATAAGAATAGGAATGACTGAAATGAACACCCCTGCATCGACCGACAAGGACCTCTGGGTTTCGTGGGACCAATACAATCGCCTGGTCGAGCGCCTGGCGCTGCAAGTCTATGAATCGAACTGGAAGTTCGACATGGTGCTGTGCCTGGCGCGCGGCGGCGTGCGTCCCGGCGACGTGATCTCGCGTATCTTCGACGTGCCGCTGGCGATCCTGTCGACCAGCTCCTACCGCGAGGAAGCCGGCACCAAGCAGGGCAACCTGGACATCGCCAAGTACATGACGATGACCAAGGGCCCGCTGGCCGGCCGCATCCTGCTGGTCGACGACCTGGCCGATTCCGGCGTCACCCTGCAAAAGGTGCGCCAGCACCTGACCGACAACTACGCCGACGTCACCGAAGTGCGCTCGGCCGTCATCTGGGTCAAGGGCACCTCGGCCTTCAAGCCGGACTACCACCTGGAAGACCTGCCGCACAACCCGTGGATCCACCAGCCGTTCGAGGATTACGACGGCCTGCGTCCGCATCAGTTGTCGGCGTGGATGAAGAAGTTCGAGAAGTAATCGCAATCGCGGCCCGGCGCCCGACAATGCGAAAAGGCCAGTGCACTTTCGGTGCGCTGGCCTTTTTTCTTGTATAGCCCATTGTGCTACTGCGAATATGTGAATCGGTTAAGATTGCCGAAAATGCTCCACCAGACACTCCATAACAAGAACAACCATGACCCAAAGCTTTTTTCAAACTTTCATCCTGCTCATCCTCGTCACTGACCCCTTCGGCAACGTCCCTTTGTTCGCCACCGCCCTCAAGGACACACCGGTTCACCGCCGCGGCCGCGTGGTGGTGCGCGAATGCGCTATCGCCTTTTTACTGCTGCTGGTCTTCATGTTCTTCGGCCAGCACTTCCTCGCTGCGCTGCACCTGAGCCCGATCGCGCTGCGCATCGGCGGTGCCGTGATCCTGTTGATCATTGCGATCCGCATGATCTTCCCGCATCCCGACGGCGTGCTCGGCAAGAGCGAGCATGGCGAACCGTTCATCGTGCCGCTGGCGATTCCGGCGCTGGCCGGGCCGTCGGCGCTGGCCACCGTGCTGCTGTTCAGCGCGAATTCGCTGTCCGAGACCATGGTGCACGTGGCGGCGCTGGCGGCGGTCGGCGTGGTCTGGCTGGCGGTGTTCCTCAGCGCCGAGCGCCTGCAGCAGAAGCTGGGGCCGCAGGTGATGACGGCGTTCGAGCGCCTGATGGGCCTGATCCTGACAGCAATGTCGGTCGAAATGCTGCTGGGCGGTATCCGCGAATTTGTGAAGACGCTTTGATATGATTAATCCAGGCACGGCAGTAAGTACACACGATAGCGCGGGGGAGCCGTCGCTACGCTTCCTGAGCGGCGGCGGCGAGGTGGGCGCGCTGATGCGCTCGCAGGACTGGTCGCGCTCGCCCCTGGGCGAGCCTTCGACCTGGCCGCCGGCATTGCGCAGCATCGTGTCGCTGATGCTCGGTTCGGGATTCCCCATGTTCTGCGCCTGGGGGAAGGACCTGGGCTTCCTCTACAACGATCCTTATCTTCCTGTACTGGGCGACAAGCACCCGGCCGCACTCGGCGCGCCGTTCCACGCTATCTGGTCCGAGATCTGGGACGACATTCATCCGCTGATCGAGCGCGCGCTCGCCGGCCAGGCGACCTACATGGAAAAGCTGCCGCTGGTGATGCGCCGCCACGGCTACGACGAGCAGACCTGGTTCACCTTCTCGTACTCGCCGGCGCGCGACGACAATGGCGAAGTGGCGGGCATGCATTGCGCCTGCGTCGAGGTGACCGGACAGGTGCTGGCCGAGCGCTACCGCGACGAGGAGAACAAGCGCCTTATGACCCTGTTCGAGCAGGCGCCCGGCATCATCGCTGTACTGCGCGGCCCCGAACATTTGTTTGAAATTACAAACAAAAGTTATAACGACCTGATCGGCCGCTCCGACCTGGTTGGCAAGACCGCGCGCGAAGCCTTGCCGGAAGTGGAAGGGCAGGGATTCTTCGAGCTGCTCGACCAGGTCTACACCAGTGGCGAGCCTTTCGTTGGCCACGCGGTGCCGCTCGACGTGGCGCGCGAGCCCGGCGCGGCGCTCGAACGCCGCTACCTGGACTTCATCTACCAGCCGATCCGCGACGCGGTCGGTAACGTGGTCGGCATCTTCGTCGAAGGCAGCGACATGACCGTGCGCAAGCAGGTCGAAGACGACTTGCGCGCCGCCAACCGCCAGAAGGACCAGTTCCTGGCGATGCTGGCGCACGAGTTGCGCAACCCGCTGGCGCCGATCACGACCGCGGCCCAACTGCTCAAACTCGGCACGCTCGACGCCAAGGGTGTGAGGAACGCCAGCGAGATCATCGCGCGCCAGGCCGAGCACATGACCGACCTCGTCAACGACCTGCTGGACGTGTCGCGCGTCACGCGCGGCCTGGTCACGCTCGAAAAGGAAGAGCTCGACGTCAACGCGGTGGTAGCCGGTGCGCTCGAGCAGGTGCGCCCGCTGATCGAATCGAAGCGCCATTCGCTGACGATGCAACTGTCGGGCGAACCGGTGCATGTGATGGGCGACCGCACGCGCCTGGTGCAGGTGCTGTCCAACATCCTCAACAATGCCGCCAAGTACACGCCGTCCGGCGGCGAGATCGTCATGCAGGTCAGCGCGCCGGGCGACCAGGTCGTAGTCTGCGTGACCGACAACGGCATCGGCATCGAGCCCGAGGTGTTGCCGTATATCTTCGAGCTGTTTACCCAGGCCGAACGCACGCCGGACCGTTCGCAAGGAGGCCTGGGGATCGGCCTGGCGCTGGTGAAAAGCCTGGCCACGCTGCATGGCGGCAGCGTCGAGGCGCGCAGCAAGGGGCCGGGGCAGGGCAGCCAGTTCGAGATCCGCCTTCCGCGCCTGCATGCGGGCACGGCGGCGCCGGGTGCGGCGATTGGTGCGGATAGCGCGGCGCAGGCGGAACCGCTGCGCGTGATGGTGGTCGACGACAACCAGGATGCGGCGCAGATGCTGGCCATGCTGCTGGAAGTGCAGGGCCATGCCGTGTCGGTGGAATACGACGGCCGCGGCGCCCTGCAGCGTGCGCGCCTGGAGCGGCCGCAGGTCATGCTGCTCGACATCGGCCTGCCCGATACCGATGGCTACGCGCTGGCACGCAAGCTGCGCGCGTTGCCGGAACTGGCGGGCGCCACCCTGGTCGCGTTAACCGGCTACGGCCAGGACGACGATCGCCGCCAGGCCGAGGAAGCCGGTTTCGACCATCACCTGGTCAAGCCTGCCGACCTGGCGCAAGTGGGCGAGATCCTGGCGTCGGTGCAGGGAAAGGCGCCTTAAGCCGGTCCGTCTTGTGCGATCTGCGCGATTCGGCAATACTGCCGCACGGCCATGCGCCGACGACATACTCGATAAAGGACAACACATGAAATACGTAATCCCGGCCCTCGGCCTGGCCCTGGTCATCGTCGCCGGTAGCGCCAGCGCTGCCCAGGCCACCCCGGCAGCACCTGCGGCCCGCGCCGCGCAACTGCAGACGATCGACACCGTCGTCGGCAAGGGCAAGCAAGCCGCCAGCGGCAACACGGTCGTGGTCCACTACACCGGCTGGCTGTACGAACCGAAAGCGCCAAAGCAGCGCGGCAAGCAGTTCGACAGCTCGGTCGGCGGCGACCCGTTCACCTTCCCGCTGGGCATGGGCGGCGTCATCAAGGGCTGGGACCAGGGCGTGGCCGGCATGAAGGTCGGCGGCAAGCGTACGCTGATCATCCCGTCGGAACTGGGCTATGGCCAACGCGGCGCCGGTGGCGTGATTCCACCGGGCGCGACGCTGCTGTTCGATGTCGAATTGATCGACGTGAAATAAGCACCGCCTCCGGTGCTATCCATGAAACGGCCTGCGGGCCGTTTTTTCATTGGCGGGCGAGATTTTCCAACCGGATTCGTGTGGGAGGCTGCCGAGGCTGCATTGTATGCTGGGACATTAGCGTGGAGGCATAAGTACCAATGAGAGCCTGGAGAATTGCAATCGAAAAAGCCGCCCTCGACCGCGACTGCAAGGGCGCACGCGAGAGTGGCGGCCACTGGCACAGCGAGGGTCAGCCGGCGCTGTATGCCGCGATGACGGTGGAGCTGGCGGTGCTGGAAAAGTTCGTCCACACCGAAGAAATCGAAGAAGAGCCGCTGGTGCTGGTGGCGATCGATTTGCCGGACGATCCGGCGCTTGGGTTGGATGTGTCGGCCGAGGAATTGCCGGAAGGGTGGGATGCGCTCGACGATGGCGGCAGCGCGACCGCGTTCGGCACGGCGTTCCTGAAGAAGCGCGATTACCTGTACATGCGGGTGCCGTCGGTGATCGTGGGGGAGGGTGTGAATCTCGTGATCAATCCGGCGCACCATGGGTATGAGCAGGTCAAATTGAGTATTGCGCGGACGTTCAGGTTCGATCCGAGGATGTTCAAGCGGTAAGGCAGGGAGGCGGTTCGCAGGATTGCAGGCAGGGTAACGCGTGGAGTCAGGACTCCACCCTACGAATACCTCTGACCGTAGGGTGGAGTCCCGACTCCACGCGGCACCGCATGCCGGCCGGCGGCGGCCTCGTACACATAAAAAAACGGCGCCACCGGCGCCGTTCGTCTTACTTGCCCAACATCGACACCACGTTGTCCGCTCCCGGCGCCCCAAACGCTTGCTGCTTGAGCACATGCAACTGGTCGCGCACCTGCGCCGCCTTTTCGAACTCGAGGTTCTTGGCGTGGTCGACCATGAGCTTTTCGAGGCGCTTGATTTCTTTCGAAATCTGCTTCTCGCTCATCGATTCCACCTTGGCCGTCGCCTCGGCATCCGCCACCCCCTGCGCACCCTCGACCATGGCTTTCTGGGCGGCGTTGCTGTAGACGCCGTCGATCATTTCCTTGATCTTCTTCTGCACGCCTTTCGGAGTGATGCCGTTCGCCTCATTGAAAGCGATCTGCTTGGCGCGGCGACGTTCGGTTTCGTCGATGGCGCGGCGCATCGAATCGGTCACGTGGTCGGCGTACAGGATCGCCACGCCGTTCAGGTTACGCGCCGCGCGGCCGATGGTCTGGATCAGCGACCGTTCGGAACGAAGAAAACCTTCCTTGTCGGCATCCAACACCGCAACTAATGATACTTCCGGCAAGTCCAGGCCTTCGCGCAGCAGGTTGATGCCGATCAGGACGTCGAAAGTACCGAGGCGCAAGTCGCGCAGGATTTCCACGCGCTCGACGGTCTCGATATCGCTGTGCAGGTAGCGCACCTTGATGCCGTGGTCGGACAGGTATTCCGTCAGCTGCTCCGCCATGCGCTTGGTCAGCGTGGTGACCAGCACGCGCTCGTTCTTCTTGATGCGGTCGTTGATCTCGCTCATCAGGTCGTCCACCTGCGACAAGGCGGGCTTCACCAGGATGACCGGATCGACCAGGCCGGTCGGGCGCACCACCTGCTCGACCACGTTGTCGGCGTGCGAATTCTCGTATTCGGCCGGCGTGGCCGAGACGAAAATCGTCTGGCGCATCTTGCCTTCGAATTCCTCGAATTTCAGCGGCCGGTTGTCCAGCGCCGACGGCAAACGGAAGCCGTAGTCGACCAGGTTGGTCTTGCGCGAACGGTCGCCGTTGTACATGGCGGACAACTGGCCGACCAGCACGTGCGACTCGTCCATGAACATCAGCGCGTCCTTCGGCAGGTAATCGACCAGGGTCGGCGGCGGTTCGCCCGGCATCGCACCCGACAGGTGGCGCGAATAGTTTTCGATGCCCTTCGTAAAACCGATCTCGGCCATCATTTCGAGGTCGAAGCGGGTACGCTGCTCGAGGCGCTGCTCTTCGATCAGCTTGTTTTGCTGGCGGAATTCTTCCAGGCGATCCTTCAGCTCGGCCTTGATCGATTCCACCGCGCGCAGGACAGTCGAGCGCGGGGTGACGTAGTGCGAACCCGGATACACCGTGAAGCGCGGGATCTTCTGGCGCACGCGGCCGGTCAGCGGGTCGAACAATTGCAGCGATTCGATTTCGTCGTCGAACATCTCGACGCGGATCGCCAGTTCGGCGTGCTCGGCCGGGAAAATGTCGATGGTGTCGCCGCGCACGCGGAAAGTACCGCGTCCGAAATCCATCTCGTTGCGCGAATACTGCATCTGGATCAGGCGCGCGATGATGTCGCGCTGGGCCACTTTATCCTTGTGGCGCAGCGTCAGGATCATCTTGTGGTATTCGTTCGGATTACCGATACCGTAGATCGCCGACACGGTGGCGACGATGACGACGTCGCGCCGTTCCATCAGCGATTTCGTGCACGACAGGCGCATCTGCTCGATGTGCTCGTTGATCGACGAATCCTTTTCGATGAACAAATCGCGCTGCGGCACATAGGCTTCCGGCTGGTAGTAATCGTAGTACGACACGAAATACTCGACCGCGTTTTGCGGGAAGAATTCGCGCATCTCCGAATACAGCTGGGCGGCCAGGGTTTTGTTCGGTGCGAACACGATCGCCGGACGGCCGGCGCGGGCGATCACGTTGGCCATCGTGTAGGTTTTACCGGAACCGGTCACGCCGAGCAGTGTCTGATACATCAGACCGTCTTCGATGCCTTCGACCAGGCCGTCGATCGCCGTCGGCTGGTCGCCGGCAGGCGGGAAGGGCTGGTGCAGTTTGAATGGTGAGCCCGGGTAGGTGATGACCGTCGGTTCCGGGGCATTTGCAATGGATAAATCAGCCATACTTTCAGACCTTTGCTAGAATGGGGACTCGTTTGCGGCACTGCAGCAGAGGTATCGCTGCCGCGCCGCTGTCTATACAACTGCTGCGATCCACCGACAAAACCAGTTTATCACGATGACTTCTTCCGCCTCCGCCAGCCTCTTCGGCGCCATCGACATGGCCCCGCGCGACCCGATTCTGGGCATCACCGAAGCATTCAACGCCGACACCAACCCGGCCAAGATCAACCTGGGGGTCGGCGTCTACTACGACGATAACGGCAAGGTTCCTCTGCTGCAGTGCGTCCAGCAGGCCGAGGCGAAATTGATGGAACAGTTGTCGCCGCGTACCTACCTCCCGATCGAAGGCCTGGCAGCGTACGACAAGGCTGTGCAAGAGCTTGTATTTGGGGCCGGCAGCGCCGTAATTCAAGAGAAGCGCGCGATTACCGTGCAGGCGATCGGCGGCACAGGCGCCCTGAAAATCGGCGCCGATTTCCTCAAGCGCTTTTCGCCCGAGTCGCAAGTCTTCATCAGCGACCCGAGCTGGGAAAACCACCGCGCCCTGTTCGAATCGGCCGGTTTCATCGTCAACAACTACACCTACTACGACCCGGCCACCCACGGCGTGAACTTCGATGGCATGCTGGCATCGCTGCGCAAGATGGATGCCGGTTCGATCGTCGTGCTGCACGCCTGCTGCCACAACCCGACCGGCGCCGACCTGACCCAGGAGCAGTGGGGCCAGGTGATCGAGGCCGTGCAGGCCGGCGGCCTGATTCCCTTCCTCGACATGGCCTACCAGGGCTTCGGCGCGGGCATCGCGGAAGATGGCGCCGTGGTGCGCCGCTTCGTCGAGGCCGGCGGTCCGCTGCTGGTGTCGAACTCGTTCTCGAAATCGTTCTCGTTGTACGGCGAGCGCGTCGGCGCGCTGTCGATCGTCGCATCAAGCAGCGAAGAAGCGGCGCGCCTGCTGTCGCAGGTAAAGCGCGTGGTGCGCACCAACTACTCGAGCCCGCCGTCGCACGCCGGCAAGGTGGTGGCGATGGTGCTGTCGACGCCGGAACTGCGCCAGCTGTGGGAAGACGAACTGTCCGGCATGCGCGTGCGCATCAAGCAGATGCGTGAAGCGCTGGTCGAAAAGCTGGCGCAAAAAGCGCTGGGCCGCGACTTCGGTTTCGTGCGCGAGCAGGTCGGCATGTTCTCGTATTCGGGCTTGACGCAAGCGCAGGTCGGCAAGCTGCGCGACGAATCGATCTACGCCGTCGACACCGGCCGCATCTGCGTTGCCGCGCTGAATTCGAAGAACATCGATCTCGTCGTTGACGCAATCGCAAAAGTCCTCTAAAATCCTGGCTCTTCGCTGCTGAACTTTGTTCGGTGGCAAAGAGCAACACAATTCCCTGATAGCTCAGTCGGTAGAGCGACGGACTGTTAATCCGCAGGTCCCTGGTTCGAGTCCAGGTCGGGGAGCCAGAATTCAAGAAGAGCGTCGAGTGATCGGCGCTCTTTTTTTTTCGTTTCCGATGGGCGCGGTGTTTCATGCGGTACGGCGCATCCAGGCCAGCAATGTCGCCGCATTCACCGCCCGCGCGCGCCCTCCGCCGAAAACTTCTCCGACATGAACGCCAAAAACGCCTGCACCCGCGGGCTGAGGTGCTTGCGCCCCTGGTACACCAGGTACAGCGGCTCCTGCGCCGGCGACTGGTAATCCGCCAGCACCGGCACCAGCCGCCCGCTGCGCAAGTCCTCGCCCACGTGAAAGGCGGCCAGGCGCACCAGGCCCAGTCCATGGCGGGCAAGCTGCAGCAGCATGTCACCCTGGTTGGCGCCGACGTTGCCGGCCGCGGCGACGGTGCGCGTCTCGCCGTTTTCCAGTACCGGCCAGGCATTCCAGTGGGTGCGCTGGCTGAAGTTGAGGCAGTTGTGGTGGGCCAGGTCGTCGGGCGTGTGCGGCGTGCCGTGGCGCGCCAGGTAGGCGGGCGCGGCGCAAATGATCCAGGCGCTGTCGAGCAGGCGGCGTGCGACCAGCGCCGAATCGGGCAGGGGACCGCCCTGGATCGAGACGTCGATGCGCTGCTCGGCGAAATCGACCGGCTCGTTGGTGAGATGGAATTCGACGCGCAGCTTCGGGTGGTGCGCCAGGAATTCGCCGACGATCGGCGCCAGCTGGTACTTGGCGAAGGTGACCATCGAATGCACGCGCAGGGTGCCGCTGACCTCGCCCGAACAGGCCAGCACGGCGTTCTCGGCGCTGCGCAGCGCGGCGAAGATGGTTTGGCCTTCGTCGTAGAGCACGCGGCCTGCCTCCGTGAGCGTGAGCGCGCGCGAGGTGCGGTGGAACAGGCGTGCGTGCAGGCGGTCTTCCAGGCGCGATACCAGCTTGCTCACGGCCGAGGGCGACAGCTCCAGGCGCCGCCCGGCGGCCGAAAAGCTGCCGCTGTCGACGGCCGCCACGAACACTTCCAACTCGCTCAACTGTATCGACACCTGCATCCCCGCCTGACTTCTACCTGTGAAATTTCGTCACTGTCCAATGACCATTATCGCATTGTCCACCTGGCCTGCGCGGCGCAAGATGGGTCCCTGTCCGGCGCCCCTGCGCCATCCCGGCGCCCGGCGCCAACCGAACAAGGAGAACCCAGCGTGTCCAAGTCGACCGAACGTACCCACCCGAGCAGCCTGGTGGGCTTTGCCCAGCCGATTCCCCGCTTTGCCATCGACGACCTGGTCGTGCCCGATGCCGTGCCCGACGACGAACGCGAATGGGTGCCGCAGGCGCCGAACGTCTGGTTCCGTCCGCTGATCCTGAACGTGACGCAAGGCTATTTCGTCAACGTGCTGCGCGTGCGCAAAAGCGGTGTGCTCTCGCGCCACCGCCACGACGGCCCGGTGCATGCCCACGTGCTCAAGGGCCGCTGGTACTACCTGGAACACGACTGGACCGCGATCGAAGGTTCCTACGCGCACGAGATTCCGGGCGAGATCCACACCCTGTACGTGCCCGAAGACGTGACCGAGATGATGACGCTGTTCCACGTCACCGGCGCCTACACCTACCTCGACGAAGAGGGCAAGCCGACCGGTTACGAGGACGTGTTCACCAAGCTGGAAGCGGCGGTGAAGCACTACGAAGCCGTGGGCCTGGGCACCGATTACGTGCGCCGTTTCATCCGGTAAGCGCACGGTCGCTGGACCACGCTTGCTTGAATAGAGGAGACAGCCCGCCGATGCAGCGGGCTTGCAATCATGAAAAAAAGGAGCAGCAACATGAGTACCGATACCCCCGGCATCGTCATCCCGCTCGGGCGCAGCGTCGCGCAGGACGAGCAGGCGCAGGTCTACCGCAGGGTCAGCCTGCGACTGATTCCCTTCCTGTTCATCTGCTACGTCGCGGCCTATCTCGACCGCATCAACATCGGCTTCGCGCAATTGCAGATGAAGACCGACCTCGGTTTTTCCGACGCCGTGTATGGCCTGGGCGCCGGCATCTTCTTCTTCGGCTACGCGCTGTTCGAAGTGCCGAGCAACCTGCTGCTGGAAAAGATCGGCGCACGCAAGACGCTGCTGCGCATCATGGTGCTGTGGGGCCTGACCTCGGCCGGCATGATGTTCGTGACCACCCCGACCCAGCTGTACATCGCGCGCTTCCTGCTGGGCTTGTTCGAAGCCGGCTTCTTCCCGGGCATCATCCTGTACTTCACCTACTGGTACCCGTCGAAGATGCGCGCCAAAATCATCGCGCTCTTCATGTCGGGCATGGCGGTGGCAGGCATCGTCGGCGGTCCGCTGTCGGGCTGGATCATGAACGACATGGCCGGCGTCAACGGCTGGCATGGCTGGCAGTGGATGTTCCTGATCGAAGGTATTCCGGCCGTGCTGCTGGGCGTAATGGCCTGGTTCCTGCTCGACGACCGCCCAGGCCAGGCCAAGTGGCTGTCCAGCCGCGAAAAGGCCATCATCGAGCAGACGCTGCAGCAGGACCAGCGCGACCTCGGCCCGGCCCACCACGGCTCGCTGCGCGAAGCGATGCGCGACCCGAAGATCTACATCCTGGCCTTTGCCTACTTCACCTTCATCGCCGGCACCTATGTGATCACGTTCTGGCTGCCGACCATCGTCAAGAGCTTCGGCGTGAGCGACCCGCTGCGTATCGGCCTGCTGACCGCGATCCCGTACATCATCGGCGCCATCGGCATGGTGGTCTTGAGCAAGAACTCGGACCGTACCCGCGAACGCCGCTGGCACGCCGCCTGCGCCGCCTTCCTCGGCGGTGCGGGCCTGGTGGTGGCCAGCCTGCTGTCGGGCCACCTGGCGCTGGCGCTGGTCGCCCTGTCGTTCGCCACGATCGGCATCCTCGCCACCATGCCGCTGTTCTGGGCCATGCCGACCGCCTACCTGTCGGGGCCGGCGGCGGCGGGCGGCATCGCGCTGATCAACTCGCTCGGCCTGATCGGCGGCTTCGTCAGCCCGTTCGTGATCGGCTGGTTCAAGACGGCCACCGGCAGCGTCAACTACGGCCTGTATTTCGTGACGGCGCTGATGGTGCTGGGCGGGATTGCGCTGCTGGTCGGCGTGCCGGCCAGGGCGCTGCGCGAGAAGCAGGAAGGGTGATTCGCTGGGGCGCACCAAGAACTTTCGTGCGCCCCTTTGCTGATCGCAGCTGAGCCGTTATAATGCGGTCTCAATTCCCTGATAGCTCAGTCGGTAGAGCGACGGACTGTTAATCCGCAGGTCCCTGGTTCGAGTCCAGGTCGGGGAGCCAGAATACGAAAAAGAGCGCCGTGCAAACGGCGCTCTTTTTTTACGCAAACTCTGCTCATCGTTCCGCGTGGGCATGCCCACCCTACAACCGCGGGTCCCTGGTTCGAGTCCAGGTCGGGGAGCCAGAATTCAGCAGTAAGCAAAAGGCCGCGTCGATGACGCGGCCTTGTTCGTTTCCGGTGCTGCCGAGACTGGCGGCGCGGATGCGCGCCGCCTGCAGATGTTTATTCGCGGCCCGCTACCGGCCTCACCTTCGCCGCCGCCGCCAGCGCCCGCTCGCGCGCCGTCTCCACGTCAGCCGCCGTCGCCAGCGCTACCCCCATGCGCCGCCGTGCGAACGATTCCGGCTTGCCGAACAGACGGATGTCGGTGTCGGGCACCTGCAGCGCCTCGGCCACGCCTTCGAAGGCGATGCCCTGCGCGTCCAGCTGGCCGTAGATCACCGCCGAGGCGCCCGGCGCGCGCAGCGCCGTGTTCACCGGCAGGCCGAGTACGGCTTTCGCATGCAGTTCGAATTCGCTCTGCACCTGGGTCGCCATGGTCACCATGCCGGTGTCGTGCGGACGCGGGCTCACTTCCGAGAACCAGACCATATCTCCCTTGACGAACAGCTCGACGCCGAACACGCCCAGGCCGCCCAGGTTGCCCGTGACCTTTTCCGCAATCTCGCGCGAACGCTCGAGCGCCAGCGCATTCATCGGGTGCGGCTGCCAGGATTCGACGTAATCGCCCTGCACCTGCTTGTGGCCGATCGGCTCGCAGAAGCTGGTGACGACTTCGCCGTCGGCGCCGCGCGAGCGCACCGTCAACAAGGTGATCTCGTAGTCGAAGTCGATGAAGCCTTCGGCAATGACACGGCCGGCATCGACGCGTCCGCCGGCGGCGGCGTAGTCCCAGGCGGCCTGGACGTCGGCGGCACTGTCGAGCTTGGACTGGCCCTTGCCCGAGGACGACATCACCGGTTTCACGACGCAGGGAAAGCCGACGAAGGCGCAGGCTTCCTGCAGCTCTTCCAGGCTGCTGGCGAAGCGGTAGGGCGAGGTCGCCAGGCCCAGCGTTTCGGCGGCAAGGCGGCGGATGCCTTCGCGGTTCATGGTCAGTTGGGTAGCGCGCGCGGTCGGGATGCAGGTGATGGTGCCGGCCGCTTCCAGCTCGGCCAGGGTGTCGGTGGCGATCGCCTCGATTTCCGGGATCACGAGGTCGGGCCGCTCTTGCGCGATCAGGGCGGACAGCGCCGCGCCGTCGGTCATGTCGATGACGTGGGCGCGGTGCGCAACCTGGTGGCCCGGCGCGTTCGGGTAGCGGTCGACGGCGATGACTTCGACGCCGAGGCGCTGCAGGGAAATGATGACTTCCTTGCCGAGTTCGCCGGAGCCGAGCAGCATCACGCGCGTGGCGGAAGGCGAGAGGGGAGTACCGAAAGTGCGGGGAGTGGTCATGGTGGTATCGAGCTAGGTTTCAAGGTAGGTGCGGGGTGCTGCGACTATAGCAAAGCGGGCCGGGGAGGGTGCGGGCTTACTATTTTCGTACAGGACTCGCCAAACCGCGATCCGCCCGCTATAATGTTGCCTCAATTCCCTGATAGCTCAGTCGGTAGAGCGACGGACTGTTAATCCGCAGGTCCCTGGTTCGAGTCCAGGTCGGGGAGCCAGAACATGGGAAGGGCCACGTCGATGACGTGGCCTTTTTCGTTTACGCGCATCGAGCACCCTCAATGAAAAAACACCATGGCCTCGCGGCGCATGGTGTTCTGGTCCATCGATTGGCGGCCCCAAGCGCCGCCGCAGTCACGGCTTAGAAGCTGATGCGCACGCCGCCTGCGATGCTCAGGTCGGTGCGGCCATCGCGCACTTCGCCGCTCACGCTATAGAAGCTGTTCGCGCGCTTGCCGTGCGCGACGCCGCCGTTCAGGCCCAGCTGGGCAAAGCCGCGGCCCGCTTGCGGAGCGGCGATGTCCATGCCGCTGCCGGCGAGGCCAGCCGCCACGGTGGGACGCAGCAGGTCGCCCGCATCGTAGCCGAGGCCGACGCTGTAGTGCAGGCCGGCCGCGCCCTGGGCGGCGCCGCCTTGCAGCGTGCCGCTCAAGCCCACGATCGCACGGCTGCCGCTGGCGCGGTAGGCAGCCAGGTCCAGCGCCGCCGTCCCGTTGCCTTCGGTGGCCGCGTCGCGTTCGCTGCGCTGCCAGGACAGGCGGGCAAACGGTGCTGCGCCGCCGAGCTGGCCGAGGCCGGCAAGGCGCACGCCGATACTGGCCAGCACGCTCTTGCCGTCGGCCGCGCTGCTCAGTTGGCCGGCGCCGAGCGGATCGGCCCGTTGCGTGTCCCACTGGCTGCGGCCGGCGCCGACCAGCGCATCGATGCGCGCGCTGCCGACGGCCTGTTCGGCGTAGATGAAACCGATGTTCTGGTCGAGGTCACCGGAACCGGCGCGTGCGTCCAGGTTGGCCGTGTCATGGGTGAAGCCGGCGCCGATGCGCGTGTTGCCGGTGCGCAGGACGTCGAGCCCGACGGTCAGCTGGCCGCGGTTCGCATCCGCTGCGCTGGCGCTGGCGTCGGCTTTCCACTTGCTGCGCTCGGCGCCGAGATCGGCCCAGAGCGCGCTCGCCGCCGTGCCGCCGAAGCGGCGCGCCAGCGTGTCCTGCAGCGACTGGCCTGCCAGCGGCGCCAGGGCCGCCATGGCGCCATGCACCTCGCCGCTCAGCGCGCGGGCGGTCGAACCCAGGCTTGCAGCCTGGCCCGTCGCAGCGGCGTAGGCCAGGGTCGACTGGCGCGCGCTCGCGGTGCCGGCCTGGTCGGCGTCGACCAGGCGGTCGAGCACGGCGCCCGCGGCCTGGGCATTGCGGTTCTCGCCGAGGTCCTGTACGTGGCTCGCGTAGGAGCTCGGCAAGACCAGCAGGTCGATGCTGTTGCCGCCATTGCCGTTGTAGAACACGGCCATGCGCGTGCCGGCGCGCAGTCCGGCCGGCTGCAGCAGCGTCGCGAAGCGGCCCTCGATGCCGCCGGCGGCCGTCACGATGCGGTAGCGTTCGCCGATCGACGGCAGGTAAGGCGTGTAGCTGTCGCTGCCGGTGATGGCGGTCAGGTTTGGCGCCAGCGTCGCGCCGGTGGCGTGGAAGCTGGCCGTGCCGGTCAGCAGCAGGCGCGAGTAGTTGCCTGGGCCGCTGGCGGTGCCGGTGCCGTTGATGTCTTCCTGGAAGGTACTGCCCGGGGTCATGATCACCGGTGCGCTGCTGGTCAGGGTGCCCGGCGAATTGCCCGGCGCCAGGGTGCCTTGCACGATGGTCGGCGCATCGATGCTGCCGGCGCCGCGCAGGGTAGCGCCGCTGGCCACGAACACCTGGCTCGAGTTCAGCTTGCCGTTGGCACGCAGTTCGCCTGCGCGCACGCAGACGCCGCTGGCGATCGTGCTGGCGCCGGCCAGATTCAGGGTGCCGCCGCCTTCCTTGATGAAGCAGTTGTCGCCGGCCGCGCCATTGATTGCGCCGGTGATCGTCGTGGTGGTCGCAGCGCCGATACGCATGCTGGTGCCGCCGGCGAGGGACACGTCCTGGGCCAGGGCGAGGTTCGCCGTGGTCGCGAGCGTGCCGTCGCGCAGGGCCAATGCGCCGCTGCCGAGCGCCTTCGAGGACGCCGCGGTCAGCGTGCCGCCTTCGATGCTGGTGGTGCCGCTGAAGCCGCTGTTGTCGCCGCCCAGCACCAGTGTGCCCGCACCCTGCTTGACCAGGTTGCCGCTGCCGGCCAGCTTGCCGCTCAAGGCCAGCGTGGTGTTGCCGGCGGTGTCGAGCAGGCCATTGCCGGCCAGTGTCAGCGCGCGGCTGTTGGCCAGCGAGCCGGTGCTGCGCAGGGTGCCGCCGTCGAGGACCAGGCCGTTGCCGGCGTTGCCCAGGTTGGCGTCGGCGCCGATCTGCAACTGCGCGCCATTGCCGACCGTGACCGTGCCGCTGAAGGTGTTCGCGCCGGACAGGGTGGCATTGCCGCCGGCGATGCCGACGCCGCCGTTGCCTGCGATCACGCCACTAAAGCTGCCGGCCGCATTCGCCAGCACCAGGTCCTGGCCAGCCAGCGCGACGCGGCCATTGCCTTCGAGGCTCTGGAGAATGCCGGGCGCGTTGCCGCCCATGACCAGCAAGCCGTTGGCGAGCACCTTGCTGGAGGCGGCGATGCTGCCGGCGCCGCTCAGCGTCAGGCTGCCGTTGGCGCCGATCTCGGTGGCGCCGGTATAGCTGTTGTTCCCGGACAGGCCGAGCTGGCCGCCGCTGACAGCGAGCGCGCCGCTGCCCTGGATCACGCCGCCAAAGGTATCGGCGGCGGCGCTCACGGTGAGGGTCCGAGCGCCGAGCGTGGTGGTGCCGCTGCCGGCCAGCGACTGGATGCTGGCGCCGGCGGTGGCGCCGATGTCGAACGCGCCGTCGTTGATGATGGCGCGCGAGGCCGCGACGCTGCCATTGCCTGCCAGGACGAGCGATGCGCCGCTGCCGACCGAGGTGGCGCCGGTGAAGTCGTTGGCGCCGCTCAGCGTTTGCACACCTCCCGTGATCGCCACGCCGCCGTTGCCGCTGATCGTGCCGTCGAAGCTGCCGCTGGCACTGGTCAGGGTCAGGTCCTGGCCGCCGAGCACGGTGCTGCCGTTGCCTGTCAGTGCGGTAAGCGCAGCGCCATTGCTGGCGCTGATGTCGAACACGCCATTGTTGGCGAGGCCGTTGCTGCTGGCGATGCTGCCGTTGCCCGACAAGGCCAGGGTGGCGCCGCTGCCGATCAACGTCGCGCCGGTGAAGCCGTTGGCGCCGCCCAGGGTCTGGGCGCCGCCCGTGATCGCCACGCCGCCGCTGCCGTCGATCGTGCCGTCGAAGCTGCCGCTGGCATTGGTCAGGGTCAGGTCCTGGCTGCCCAACACCGTGCTGCCGTTGCCGGTCAGTGCAGTCAGGGCTGCGCCATTGGTGGCGCTGATGTCGAACACGCCGTTGTTGGCGAGACCGCTGCTGCTTGCAATGCTGCCAGCGCCCGACAGGACGAGCGAGGCACCATTGCCGAGCGTCGTCGCGCCGGTGTAGCCGTTGGCGCCGCCGAGGGTTTGCGTGCCGCCCGTGATCGCCACGCCGCCATTGCCGCTGATGCTGCCGTCGAAGCTGCCGCTTGCGTTGGTCAGGGTCAGGTCCTGGCCACCCAGCACGGTGCTGCCGTTGCCGGTCAGTGCCGCGAGGGCCGCGCCATTGCTGGCGCTGATGTCGAACACGCCGTTGTTGGCGAGGCCGCTGCTGCTTGCAATGCTGCCATTGCCCGCCAGCGTCAGGGTGGCGCCATTGCCAACGGCCGTCGCGCCAGTGAAGCTGTTAGTGCCGCTCAAGGTCTGCGCGCCGCCGGTGATCGCCACACCGCCATTGCCGCTGATGCTGCCGTCGAAGCTGCCGCCAGCATTGGTCAAGGTCAGATCCTGGCCGCCGAGCACGGTGCTGCCGTTGCCAGTGAGGGCGGCGAGAGCCGCGCCATTGCTGGCGCTGATGTCGAACACGCCATCGTTGGCAAGACCGCTGCTGGCGGCAATGCTGCCGTTGCCGGCCAGAACGAGCGATGCGCCATTGCCGACCGAGGTCGCGCCGGTGTAGCCGTTGGCGCCGCCCAGGGTTTGCGCGCCGCCGGTGATCGCCACGCCGCCGTTGCCGCTGATGCTGCCGTCGAAGCTGCCGGCCGCGTTAGTCAGGGTCAGGTCCTGGCCGCCCAGCACCGTGCTGCCATTGCCGGTGAGGGCGGCGAGGGCCGCGCCATTGCTGGCGCTGATGTCGAACACACCGTTGTTGGCAAGACCGCTGCTGCTTGCAATGCTGCCATTGCCCGACAGGACGAGCGAGGCGCCATTGCCGACTGAGGTCGCGCCGGTGTAGCCGTTGGCGCCGCCCAGGGTCTGCGTGCCGCCGGTAATCGCCACGCCGCCGTTGCCGCTGATGGCACCGTCGAAGCTGCCGCTGGCATTGGTCAGGGTCAGGTCCTGGCCACCCAAGACGGTGCTGCCATTGCCGGTGAGGGCGGCGAGGGCCGCGCCATTGCTGGCGCTGATGTCGAACACGCCGTTGTTGGCGAGGCCGCTGCTGGCGGCAATGCTGCCGTTGCCGGCCAGGACGAGCGAGGCGCCATTGCCGACTGAGGTCGCGCCGGTGTAGCCGTTGGCGCCGCCCAGGGTTTGCACGCCGCCGGTGATCGCCACGCCGCCGTTGCCGCTGATGGCACCGTCGAAGCTGCCGCTGGCATTTGTCAGGGTCAGGTCCTGGCCACCCAAGACGGTGCTGCCGTTGCCGGTGAGGGCGGCGAGGGCCGCCCCATTGCTGGCGCTGATGTCGAACACGCCGTTGTTGGCGAGGCCGCTGCTGGCGGCGATGCTGCCGTTGCCCGACAAAGCCAGGGTGGCGCCATTGCCGACGGCAGTCGCGCCGGTATAGCCGTTGGCGCCGCCCAGGGTCTGCGCGCCGCCCGTGATCGCCACGCCGCCATTGCCGCTGATGCTGCCGTCGAAGCTGCCGCTGGCATTGGTCAGGGTCAGGTCCTGGCCACCCAGCACGGTGCTGCCGTTGCCGGTGAGGGCGGCGAGCGCTGCGCCATTGCTGGCGCTGATGTCGAACACGCCGTTGTTGGCGAGGCCGCTGCTGCTTGCAATGCTGCCGTTGCCCGACAAAGCCAGGGTGGCGCCGTTACCGACGGCGGTCGCGCCGGTATAGGTGTTGGTGCCGCTCAAGGTGACGGTACCGCCGCCGTTAGCGCTGACGATGTCCAGCGTGCCGCCATTGCCGGTGTTGCTGATGACACCGCTGAAGGTCGAGTCCTTGCCATTGGCGTCGATGGTGCCGCCCGCTTCGGTGATGGTGAAGTCCTGGGTGAAGCCGCCGTTGTCGGTGTCCATCGTCAGGGTGCCGCCGTCGAATGCCGGAGCGACCGTGCCTGCGATGATGTCCGAGGCATTGGCCGGCGCATTGCCTTTGATGGCGATGGGGCCGGTTGGACCGCCGCCGCCAGCCGGCACGATGGCCGAACCGGTAAAGGTGCCGGCGACGCCGGTCACGTAGAACTGCGGATCGAGGCCGGTATCGTCCCAGTTGTAGTCGGCATAGCTGACCTTGTAATCGCCGGCGGTATCGACCGTGAACGAGGTCGTGACCCAGGCGGTCGAGCCATAGCTGCCGAGAATCATTGTGCCTGGCTGCGGACCCGTCACGTCGCTCGAACTGCTGCCGTTGCGCGCCAGCGAGATCAGGTTCTGGGTGCCGGCGCCGGAGATCGCGAACAGCACGCCGTCGTTGAAGGGCTGGTAATCCGATGCGGCATAGGCCCAGGCGAAGGAATAGGTGCCGGGATTGAAATTGAAGGTCTTGCTGATGATGCCAAAATTGGTCACCGACGCGCCGAGCAGGCCGGATACGGTGCCGGCGCTCAGGCCAAAGGCCGCATCGGCCGCGGCGGCGCCGTTGACCGAACTGCCCGATGGCGCCAATTTGACCATGCTGTTGCCGGCCGCGGGCGTCAGCGAGAATGGATTGCCTCCGATGTTATAGCTGTCGGTGCCGCTCAGGACCGTGGTGCTGCCATGGGTGGTCCAGCCGTTCAGGCTCGTGAAGTCGAGGAACGCGGTGCCGGCCTGTGCCTGCGCGCCCAGCGGGAAGGCGATCAGCAGCGCTGCAGCCAGCGGAGTCGCCTTGATGGCCGTGAGCTGCGTGACGATGCGGCGAATTCCAGCCGACACGGCCGAGCGAGGACCTTTGCCGCGAGCGTGGGCAAACTCTGCAACCGGGACGAGCATGCTGGTATGTTTATTCCATACAAGGCGAAATTGATGGTTCATTGATCACTCAAAGTTGGGATGAGATGGGGGAAACGGTAAATTCGAAACAAGGTTCGAGTTTAACGGTAGGTTTCCTTAATGAACTAAAAATTTCTGTATGCAAATCTGGCAAGATAATGGAGGCACTAGCAAAAGAGACAACAAAGTCCGCGGAATAAAGCGGAGATACGCCAACGATCGCAGATGTTGTATTGTGGAAACTTGGATATGTGGTGTCTCTGTCTATCCCGAGTAAATTGCTCAGGCAGACAGAAAGCGTCGCCGGAAAACGACACTGTTTTACAAGAAAGGAAAGATCAGGCTGCCTGCAGGAGAATGCGCATGCTCTCGCAAGCGCGCGGACAAGCCGGCCGGCGTACGAGCGCCCGGTTGCGGCGGCGCCGTACAAGTAAAATCAAATTCGTCACTTTCGCCGCTTCTTGTCGTTCGACGTGTAAGTGCGCGTATAGAAGTCCGGCGGCTTCTTCGCCACCCAGTCGATGAAGGCGCGGATCTCGTCGTGGCCGCGCAGCGCCTCCCAGGTGTGATAGGTGCGCAGCAGCTCGCGCTCGGTGAAGGCCGAGTGGATTTTACGGTGGCAGATCTTATGGATCGGGAACTGTTCCTTGCCCTTGAACGTCTTCGGCACCAGATGGTGGCGGTCGATGTTGACGGTGCCCAGTTCGCGACCGCACAAGGGGCAGAGTGGATCGTGCACGAGGCTCCCCGACGGCAAAATGCATTGTCAATACAAGATGGTGGCAAATCTCTAGCTGTCAAGCATAATCGTGAAATTGATGAACCCGCTATTCACATTGGTGTAGAATCAATGCTTCACAAAATGCAACCTGGCCTCTCTAATGTCCGCAATAGTGGGCTCTCCAGCCGATGATCGAAGACGATACCAGTACCTGTTCGATCCTTCTGATCGATGACGAACCATTCGCCCAGCAAATCATCGAGCATGGGCTGAAAACCTGCGTCAGGCACGTTCTGCACTACGAGTCGAGTCCCGCGCGCGCGGTCGACCTGGTGCGCACGCTGCAGGTCACGGTGGTGCTGGTCGACCTGCGCATGCCCGATCTCGACGGTTTCGAGTTCACGCGCCGCCTGCGCGCCTGCCCCGATACCGAACACATCCCCGTCATCATGCTGTCGTCCGAGGACGACCCCGAGATCAAGGCGCAGGCGTTTGCCGCCGGCGTCAACGATTACATGGTGAAGTGGCCCGATTCGCGCGAACTCGTCGCCCGCGTCCAGTACCACAACGCCGCCTGCATCGCCCGCCGCGAGCGCGACGCCGCCTTTGCCTCGCTGCGCGTGAGCCAGCAGCAGCTGGCCGCGAGCGAATCGGCGCTGCACCAGGCGCAGAAGATGGAAGCCATCGGCCAGCTGACCGGCGGTGTGGCGCACGACTTCAACAACGTCTTGCAGATCATCGGCGGCAACCTGCAACTGCTGAAACTGGTCGGCGGCCTCAACGAGGCGGCGCGTACCCGCGTCGAGATGGCGCTCGCCGGCGTCGAGCGCGGGGCCAAGCTGTCCTCGCACCTGCTCGCGTTCGCGCGGCGCCAGCCCCTGCAGGCGATCGTGCTCAATCCCGGCCACCTGCTGCGCCAGATGGACGACATGATGCGCCGCGTGCTGGGGCCGAACGCGCGCATCGTCACCGACATCGATCCGGCGCTGTGGAGCACGGTCGCCGATCCGGACCAGCTCAACAACGTGCTGCTGAACCTGGCCATCAATGCGCGCGATGCGATGGGTGGCGCCGGTACGCTGCATATCCGCGCCGGCAATGCCGGCGGCGCGACACCGGTACGCGGCATCGAACTGCCGCCCGGCGCCGCCGCCGGCGAGTACGTGTTCATCGAGATTGCCGACAGCGGCAAGGGCATGCCGCCCGAGATCCTGCAGCGCGTCTTCGAACCCTTCTTCACCACCAAGCCGGTCGGGCAGGGCACGGGCCTGGGCCTGTCGATGGCCTACGGTTTCGTCAAGCAGTCGGGCGGCGACATCGCCATCGTCAGCGAAGTCGGCCGCGGCACCAGCGTGCGCATCTTCCTGCCGCGCAGCGCCACCGAAGCGGCGCAGCCGGAAGCGCATGTGGACGTGCCGCTCTACGGCGGCCTGGAAACGATCCTGGTGGTGGAGGACGAGGAAGACGTGCGCAGCTCGACCTGCGCGATCCTGTCCGCGCTCGGCTACCAGGTGCTGGAAGCGGCCGACGCGGCCGGAGCGGTGGCGATCGTCGAAAGCGGACGCCATATCGACCTGGTGTTTTCCGACGTGGTGATGCCGGGGCCGGTGAGCAGCCTGCAACTGGGCGAGATCGTGCGCACTCATTTGCCGCAGGCGCAGCTTTTATACACCTCGGGCTATGCGGAAGGGGTACTGGCGCACGAGGGCAAGGTCAGCGCCTCGGTGCACCTGCTGCAAAAACCCTATCATCCGGACGCGCTCAGTGCGCGCATCCGTCATTTGCTGCGCCGTGCAAAGGCCGGCGCCGACGCCGGTACGCAGGCCGTACCGGCAGCCTGATTCAAGGATGCCTCAGGTCGGACGCACGTAGCGCTGCGAGCCCGGCGGCGGTTCGTTCAGCACCGCCCAGAAGATGCCCAGGTCGGCGATCGCGCGCACGAATTCCTTGAAATCGACCGGCTTGACGACGTAGGCGTTCACGCCCAGCTCGTAGCTGCGGATCAGGTCCTGTTCTTCTTTCGACGAGGTCAGCATCACCACCGGCATGCTTCTCAGCCTGTCGGTCTTGCGCACTGTCGCCAGCACTTCGAGGCCGTCGACTTTCGGCAGTTTCAGGTCGAGCAGGGTGATGGCCGGATTGCCTTCCGGGCGCTCGGCGAATTCGCCGCGGCGCAGCAGGTAGTCGAGCGCTTCGGCGCCGTCGCGCACGACCACGACCTCGTTGGCCAGCTGGCTGCGCGCCAGCGCCACCAGGGTCAGTTCGAGGTCGTGCGGATTGTCTTCGACCAGCAGGATGGGTTTTAGCATTGTGTTTAAGCTCGCGGTTGCGTTGAAAGTGCGAGTGTTCGCGGAATACTGAAGGAGAAAGTCGCGCCCTGGCCCTGGATCGAATCGGCCCAGGCGCGCCCGCCATGGCGCTCGACGATGCGGCGCACGTTGGCCAGGCCGATGCCGGTGCCCTGGAAGTCTTCCATCCGGTGCAGGCGCTGGAATACGCCGAACAGCTTGTGCACGTAATCCATGTTGAAGCCGGCGCCGTTGTCGGCGAAGTGGAAGACGGTGTCCGCTTCGTCCTGTTCGGCCCAGACCCGGATGACGGCCGGGTCGCGCTGGCCGGTGAATTTCACGGCGTTCGACAGCAGGTTCATTACCGCCAGGTGCAGAAAAGTAGGGTCGGCCGTGATGCGCGGCAGCGCTTGCAGGTCCCATTCGATGTTGCGGCCCTTGACGTCGATGGCCAGCTTGTCGATGCAGGAGGAGACCAGTTTCGACATGTCGACCTCGACCGGGCGCAGGGCGGCGCGGCCCATCTGCGAGAAGCTCAGCAAATCGTCGACGAGCTTGCCGGCCAGGCGCGCCGATTCCTTGATGTTGGTGAGGAAGCGCTGGCGCATGGTCGCGTCTTCGCTGCCGCTCGACTCCAGCAGCAGGTCGGAAAAGCCGACGATGTGGCGCAGCGGCGCGCGCAGGTCGTGCGAGACCGAATACGAAAACGCTTCCAGTTCCTTGTTGGCGCGCCCGAGTTCCTCGGCCAGTTCAGCCATCTGTTCGGCGCGTTCGAGCGCGATGCCGAGCAGGGCGCTGCGGAATTCGCCGGTGAGTTCGATCTCGGCCACGTGCCAGGGCAGGCTGACGCCGTGGATCTCTTCGCGCCAGGTGGCGAAGCTGGTGCGCGGGGTGAGCTGGACCAGGGTGCCGGGTGCGACGGCGTCGCTGCGCGACGCCTTTTCATGCGGATTGCCGGCCCATTCGATCGTATGCACCACTTCGGGCCGGAACCACAGCAGGTAGTGCTTGTGCAGGCGCGAAATCGGCATCGCCAGCAGGCCGCTGGCATTACGCTTGAGCGCCGCGCCGCGCGGGTAGATGCCTGAGAGCGCGTCGGTATGGAAGATGTCGGCGCCATGGCCTTCCGCTTCGAGCCAGGACACCAGGTTGCGGATCGCCGCCACCTCGGGCGTGTCGCCGAAGGTCAGCACGCGCTCCTCGGCCACCACCGCCACGCCGCCGGCGCGCGCAAAGCGCAGCAATTCAGGGAATACGCCGCTCATGTTGTCGATGACGTCGGCGCCCTTGGTGAGGTTGCCGAGCATGGCGACCATCATGCGCCGCACATCGAGGCGGAACTGCAGTTCGCTCGCGTCCTCGCGCGACTCGATGCACAGCGCCAGCACTTGCCCGAGCTGCTCGCAGGCGGTGCGCTTCTCGAACGGCAGCGGGCAGGCTTCCTCGTTATGGCAGGAGATCAGGCCCCACAGTTTGCCCTTGACCATCAGCGATACCGACATCGAGGCCAGCGTGCCCATGTTACGCATGTATTGCAGGTGCACCGGCGAGACGCTGCGCAGGGCGGCAAACGAGAGGTCGTTGCGCTGCCCGGTGACGGGATTGTCGCCCGGAACCAGCGGCGACGGGACGTAATTCGCGTCCTGGATCAGGCGGATGCGCGACAGCGTGTACAGCTCGCGCGCCTGGGCCGGGATGTCCGAGGCCGGGAAGCGCTGGCCCAGGTACGAGTGGTAGCCGTCTTCCTTCGACTCGGCCATCACGTGGCCATGGCCGTCGCGGTCGAACTGGTAGACCATCACGCGCCCGAAACCGGTCACCATGCGCACGTGATACGCTGCCAGTTCGGCCAGCGATTCGGTCGTTTGCGACTGGTCCACCTTGAGCAGGAAGTCGCCCAGCAGCGGGTAGAGGTGGCGGAAGTCCGGCGCTTCGGCGCGTTCGACGGCTTCGCATTCGAGGATCAGGACGCCATCCCAGGCGTGGCCGAGCGCGTCGAAATGCAGGCCGTTGCCGGCCGTGATCGTGCCCAGGTAGAACGGCCTGTCGCCGAGGGTACCGCCGGTCAGCGCCGGCAGCAGGCGTGCGGCCGCCTCAACGCCGATGACCTGCGCCAGCGGCTGGCCGGTAGCGGCCTGCGCATCGACCCCAAGCCAGCGCGCCAGGTTGGCGCTGGCTTGCAGCACGTCTCCGGCGCCGGACAGCGTCAGCAGGAAGCCGTGCGGCTGGATGCTGCCGGGCGTGCGGATCGGTTCCCGGTCACAGCCGGACAGGTCGAGCGGTGCAGTTGCGGGTGGAGTCATGGAGCGCGTGCGCGTGAGGCGGGGTTACAAAGACGATATTCTAGCGTGAAAGACATGCGCCGGTGCATTGGAATGCAGGCACCGGCAGGGCATCGCGGCAATGGCACGAATCATCATGTTTTTGAGGCGATCCGCGCTTGACCTGCCCGGCAAGGCATGGTCTTTCCGGCAAGCTTCGCGTGGCCGATGGCGGGCTTTTCGGTTTATGATTGTGTGTTACCCGCCAACGCAGCCACGTGTCCATGAATAATCGAATCGCCGCCAAGAAGAAGCTGACCGAAGAACAGCGCTTCCAGTACCTGATTTCCGGCATCAGCGACTACGCGATCTACATGCTCGACCCCGACGGCCACGTCAGCAGCTGGAATGCCGGCGCCCAGCGCTTCAAGGGCTATCTGGCGCCGGAAATCCTGGGCGAGCATTTCTCGCGCTTCTATACCCCCGAAGACCGCGCCACCAACCTGCCCGAGCGGGCATTGTCCACCGCCCTGGCCGAGGGCAAGTACGAAGCCGAAGGCTGGCGCATGCGCCAGGACGGTACCCGCTTCTGGGCCAGCGTCGTGATCGACCCGATCTACGACGAGCAGGGCACGCTGCTGGGTTACGCCAAGATCACGCGCGACATCACCGACAAGCGCCAGGCCGAGCAGGCATTGCGCGCCAGCGAGGAACGCTTCCGCCTGCTGGTGCAGGGCGTGACCGACTACGCCATCTACATGCTCTCGCCCGAGGGCACGGTGACCAACTGGAACGTCGGCGCCGAGCGCATCAAGGGCTACAGCTACGACGAAATCGTCGGCCAGCATTTTTCGACCTTCTACACCGAGGAAGACCGCGCCGCCGGCCTGCCCGCGCGGGCGCTCGGTACCGCCGCACGCGAAGGGCGCTACGAATCCGAGGGGTGGCGCCTGCGCAAGGAGGGCACCCGCTTCTGGGCGCACGTCGTGATCGACGCCATCCGCGGCGACATGGGCGAACTGATCGGCTTCGCCAAGATCACGCGCGACCTGACCGAAAAGAAAAAGGCCGACGCCGCGCTGGCCGAGGCCAACCTGGCGCTGTTCCAGGCGCAGAAAATGGAATCGATCGGCCAGCTCACAGGCGGCATCGCGCACGACTTCAACAACCTGCTGTCGGTGCTGGCCAGCGGCCTCGAGGTGCTGAGCCTGGGCCGCGGCGGCAACGCGGACGCCAAGACACTGGACAGCATGCGCCGCGCGATCAAGCGCGGCGCCACGCTGACCCAGCAATTACTGGCCTTTGCGCGCCAGCAGCCGCTGCAGCCGGAAACGCGCAGCGTGAACCGCCTCATTTCCGGCTTCGAGTCGGTGCTGCGGCGCGCCGTGAATGCGGCGATCGATTTCCACGTGCGGCTCGACCCGCAGGTGCGCAATACCGTCATCGACAGCGCGCGGTTCGAATCGGCGATTTTAAACCTGGTCGTCAATGCGCGCGATGCCATGCCAGACGGCGGCAGCCTGCAGATCGAGAGCGCCAACGTCGACCTCGCCGAGCAGGAAGTGCGCGGCCTGGCGGCGGGGCCCTACGTGCGGGTGACGGTGACCGACACCGGTACCGGCATGTCGCCGGAAACGGCGGCGCGCGCCTTCGAACCCTTCTACACGACCAAGGAAGTCGGCAAGGGCACGGGCCTGGGCCTGTCCCAGGTCTACGGCTTCATCAAGCAGTCGGGCGGCGAAGTCGTGATCGGCAGCACGCCCGGCGCAGGCACGGCGATTTCCATTTTCCTGCCGGCCGCGCCCGGCCAGGACGGCGAGGATGCACGCAAGGACAGCTCGGAACTGGTGCTGATCGTCGAAGACGAACCCGACCTGATGGACGTGGCCTCGGCGCTGTTCATCAGCATGGGCTATGACGTCGTCACGGCGTCGGACGCCAACGAAGCATTGACCCTGCTGGGCGGGCGCGCCGTCGACATCCTGTTCAGCGACATCATCATGCCGCACGGGATGAACGGCGTCGAACTGGCGAACCATACACGCCAGCATTATCCGAAAGTGAAGATCATCCTCGCCTCGGGCTACCCGCTGCCGGCGCTGGTGCTGGGCGACACCAACCTCGAGGATTTTGCCTTCGTCAACAAGCCGTACCGGCTGTCGGACCTGGCGCGCGCCTTGCGCACGGCGGTCTGAGGTTTCGCGGGTTTTCGCGCCATGCCACTGCACATCGCGACACCGCTGCTGGCTTCCGCCGCATTTCCCGGCGCACGCGTCTGGCTCAAGATGGAAGCGCTGCAGCCGAGCGGCTCGTTCAAGCTGCGCGGCATCGGCCACGCCTGCGAAAGCTGGGCCGCACGCGGGGCGCGGCGCATCGTCGCCTCGTCCGGCGGCAATGCCGGACTGGCCGCGGCCCACGCCGGCCGCCGCCTTGGCTTGCCGGTGCTGGTGGTGGTGCCGGAAACCACCAGCGCCCGTGCACGCGCCTTGCTGGCGCGCGAAGGCGCCGAGGTGCTGGTGCACGGGCTGTCGTTCCAGGAGGCGAATGCCCATGCGCTGTCGCTGCTCGGCGAACAGGATGCCTTTATCCACCCCTTCGACGACCCGCTGCTGTGGGAAGGCCACGCGAGCATGATCGACGAGGTCGCGCGCGCCGGCGTGCGTCCGGATGCCGTAGTGCTGGCCGTCGGCGGCGGCGGATTGCTGGCCGGCGTGGTGGCAGGCTTGCGCCGCCAGGGCTGGAATGAGGTGCCCGTGTTCGCGGTCGAAACCGCCGGCGCCGATTCGTACGCACAGTCGCTCGCCGCCGGCGAACGGATCGAATTGCCCGCCATTGCCAGCATCGCCACCTCGCTCGGTGCGCGCAAGGTGGCGCAGCACGCCTTCGAGCTGGCGCGCACGCACCCGGTCACGCCGGTGGTGGTGAGCGACCATGATGCGGTGGCGGCTTGCCTGCGCTTCATGGACGACCATCGGGTTGTGGTGGAGCCGGCCTGCGGTGCGGCGCTGGCGCTGGCGTACCGGGAAGCGGGGCCGCTGGCTGGTTTCGGGAACGTGCTGGTGATCGTTTGTGGCGGGGCGACGGCGACTGTGGCGCAGTTGCAGGCCTGGGGTACGCAGCTGCGGATGTAGGGTGGACCGGACCACGTGAGGCCGGTTTCCGTCCACGCGTCGACAAGTAGCGGCTCCGTTTTCGTGCCGGATGATCTTGCCGCCAACGATCACCGCGTGAGCGGCGCACGCGCTGGCGCTGTTCATCATGGCGTGGTGGAGCCGACCACCCTACACCTCATAGTCCGAAAAGGATATCGCTTATGCGCTCGTAGATGACATCTGCCGACGGCCCATTGTTCGGCCAGTTCAGCACGTCGAAGTGGTCGTAGCCGCGGTAGGTCCCCAGGTAATTCAAGATTCCCGGTTCCGGCCTGCCGTCGAAGTCCTGCACCGGATGCCCGGCGGGGGCGCGCATGCTGACCGTGTTGACGACGCCGTCGTTGGCGAACCAGGCGCGGTCGATGCGTACCCGGCCCGGCGTGTCCTGGGTGTAGCCGCCCATCCCATGCTGCAGCATCGAAGGCACGATCCACTCGCCGGCATAGGTTTTGTAATAGGAGAACATGTCGCTGCGCGGGTACTGGTAGTAGCGGTTCTGCAGCGGTGCAATGAGGCGGTCGGTGCCGTTGCAGCAGGGGGCGCCGGCTTCGGTGGCCTGCGTGCCGATCGAAAAATAAACCACGTGCGGCGAAGTGCGCGCCCAGGCGTTGAAGTTGCGTGCGCCGTCGGGGGCGAGTTCCCAATTCGCCAGGTCAGCCAGCAGCCAGTCGCGCAGTGGCGAGCGCAGCTGGGGCAGGAGGTCGAGCACGGCGTCGCGCAGGGTGGTGCCGTTGTGCGGCGACGCGATCGTGGTGACGCTGCGGATCCAGCCGACCTTGCCGCCGCGGTAGAGCTCGCCCCTATACCCGTTCGCATCCGTGGCGTTGACGTCGCCGTGTTCCAGCAGTTCCACCAGCGCCCGGATCGTGGTGCCGCCCTGGCTGTGGCCGATCATGTGCAGCGGATGCGCCGCATCCCAGGCCGGGTACAGCGCCGGCGGATAGCCCTGCGGATTGTCCGCCGGGTCGGCCGCCCAGCACTGGACGGCACGCACCGACCCGTCAGCGGCCAGGCGCTGCGCGCCGTAATCGACGCAGCCGCCCTTGAGCTGGGCGTACAGTTCGGCCGCGCGCTCGCGGTTGGTGGCAATTGCGCCGACCACGGCGGTGAACACCGTGCGCGGCCCGTTGTAGCTGCGCAGGTGATCGGCGACGTCGCCTTTGCCGCCCCAGTACAGGAAGCCGCTGCGCGGGAACTGGTCGGGGCCGAAGCCGAGGAAGCCGTGCACCAGCACGATCGGATCGTTGTTGGCGGCGCGCGCGGGCTTCCATCGCGGCACCAGCAGCAAGATCAGGGCGAACAGGCTCCAGAACGAACGCGGCATACAGCACTCCGAAGGGGCGATTGGCCCATTGTCGGAGTGTGAGATAAGGATGGGTTTGCGCCAGATCGAAGGTGCGCGGGGAAGGCCGGGGCGGCGCACCAGAACAGTGCGCCGCCGGCTTGACGAAGCGAATTACTGCGCAGTAGCAACTGGGTGATTCGCTACCGGCGCCGCCTGGCGCGCTCCGGTACTACCCACCGCGCCCGGCGCATTGGCATCGGCCGGTGCGGCGATCGAGGCGGTCATGCTGGCTTTCTCGGCGGCGTCGACCCGGTTGCCGTTCCAGACGATGTAGTCGTCGATCGAATACAGCTTGCACGGCTCGCTGCTCTTTGCCGAGCAGGTGGCCAGCGCGCGCGCTTCCGGCGCTTCGCCTTCCTCGGCCCAGGTCCAGGCGCCGCTCGGCGAGACGGCAAAGGCGCGCGGCGTCATCTTGGTCAGATAGTCGGCGTAAGCCTTGCGGCCGTTCTCCGACAGGAAGGGCACGGCTTCGATGTCGTCCAGCTGCGCATACTCGGTGCGCGGCGGGGTCGGCGGCGGCGGCACGCTGTGGATCACCTCGGTCGGCATGCCGACGGTCTTCAGGAAGCGCATCGTGTCGTCGAGCCAGATCTTTTCGCCGTCGCGGCTGGCGAGCATGCCGTGGGCATCGCGCTTGAACGAAGGGAACTCGACCAGGCGCGCCTTGCCGCCGGCCTGGATGAAGGCTTCGTGCAGGCGGTTGGCCAGGTCCGGGCCGAACAGCGAATCGTTCTCGCCATACATCCACAGGCTGGGCACACGGCTGTTGGCGCCGTACTCGGCAAAGGCCGAGACCAGCGCCGAGCGCCAGGCGCAGCGGTCGCTGTCGTCACGCAGGCCGCCGGCGAAATTGATCAGGCCGCGCACGCCGGGCAGGTCCTGGGTGCCGAGCGCCATCGTCGCCAGGCCGCCGTAGGACTGGCCGGCCACGATCACGTGTTTGGCATCGACCCAGGACTGGGTGCGCGCATAGTCGAGCGTCGAGCGGATGTCGTCGGCCTGCAGGTAGCCGTTGGCCGTCATGTCGCAGCCGCGGTCGCGGTAGCGCCCGGTCGAATTCGCAAAGCCCTGGCGCATCGGCACCATCACCGCATAGCCGCGTTTCACGAAGGCGGTCGCCATGTGATAGAAGCGGTCGCGCGGCTGGGCGCTCGGGCGGCCCGGGTCCTTGCCGTGGTTGATGACCAGCAGCGGGAAGGGGCCGGGGCCGTTCGGGCGGAACACGGTCGTTTCCAGCATCGCGCGGTTTTCAGGACCAGCCGGCACCTGCACGATCTGCTCGTTCATGCGGTAATCGAGTTCGAGTTCCTGCTCGATCGCGATGCCGGGCAACAAGGCCAGGCTGGCGAGCAGGCCGGTGGTGATCTTGCGAACTGAGGAGGAAAGGCTAAGCATTGGCAACTCTGGACATACCGCGGATGCGGCAGCATTGCTGGAAGGAATGAATTGATTCTAGGCACCTGAGCGGGCCAGAGCAATATCCATTTCGGCAATTCCAGAGGTAAATTTTTGTGTGTGGTTAAGATGCTTATTTCTATCGACAACAAAGCGTGAGCAAGGGGGCAAGCTTGCCGTTTTATCAGCATTGGATGTGGTGGCGCGGGGCGCTGGCTACGCTACAATCGTGGCCTTTTGCACCCCTTTCGATGACATCTGATCAGCCCTCGCGCCGCGCCGCCTGCGCAACCTGCCTGCGCGCGCAAAGCGCCTGCATCTGCGCATGGGTGCGGCCGGTGGTGGTGCCGGCCGGCTTGCTGGTCCTGCAGCACCCGCTGGAAGTGGCGAACGCCAAGAACAGCGCGCGCCTGCTGCACCTGTGCGTGAGCGGCAGCCGGCTGGCGGTGGGCGAGGCGTTCGATCCGGCCGCCCTGGAGGCGATGCTGCATGCCGAAGGACGCACGCCGGTGCTGCTGTATCCGGAAACACCGGGAGCGCTTGTCGCCGACAGCGCCAGCCTGCCGCCCCCAGCCCAATTGCTGATCGTCGCGCTCGACGCCACCTGGCGCAAAAGCCGCAAGATGCTGTACCTGAACCCGGCCTTGCAGCGCCTGCCGCGCCTGGCGCTGAGCGGCATGCCGGCCTCGCAGTACCGCATCCGCAAGGCCCATGCCCCGGACCAGCTCTCGACGCTCGAAGCAAGCGCCTGGGCGCTGGGCCAGGCAGGCGGCGATCATGCGCCGCTGGCGCCGCTGTTCGAGGCCTTTGCGGGTTTCGTCGACCAGCAGGCGGCGTATTTGCCGCGTCCGGTGTCAATATAGAAATTCTCGCGGAACTCGGTTAATCTCGCTACACGACGATGTCTTGAGGAAAGAGTGAACCGTTGCCGGATCGTGTCAGGACAGCGTTGACCACCTGATCAACCTGACGAGATTTCGCATGCATCCGTTCCTCCGCCTTGCCTCCATGTTGGCCGCACTTGCGGTCGCCGGCGCCGTCCATGCGGCCGAGCCGGCCCAGGTATTCATCGACAACGGTGAACTCAACTATATCGGCCCTGTCTCCGCCGAATCGAACCGTCAAGCCTTCAATCTGTATGCAGCGCAGGACAAGAAGCCGACCGTTTTCCATATCCGCAGCCGGGGCGGCGACACCGATGCCGGAATCGAACTGGGAAAGTGGGTGCACCAGCAGGGCGTTACGGTCAAGGTGCTGGAATTCTGCTTTTCTTCCTGCGCGAATTACGTGTTCACCGCGGCACGCAACAAGATCGTCAGCAATTTCGCCGTCGTCGGCTATCACGGCGGCCTGAGCAGCGCCGATTTCACTCCAGACAAAGATCAGGAGGCAATGTTCGTCGCCTTGCCAGCCGCGCAACGCGACGCGGCGCGTGCGCAGTTTCTGGCCCAGTTGAAGGCCTCGGTCGAACCGAAAATACAGGCCGAAAAGGCATTTTTCGACGAGATCGGCGTGCAGCAGCGCGTGACCACCCTGGGGCAGACGCCGTACTATGAACAACGCTACGGCAACACCGAGGCCATCGGCTGGTCGTACAGCGTGGCCAGTTTCGCGCGGCTCGGCGTGAAGAACATCACGGTCGTCAACCCGCCGTGGAAGCCGCGTTCGCTGGCTTCCAGCCGCTTTGTCTTCCTGGTCGACGTCAAGGACGCAGCGCGCAAATAAGCGCGGACGGGGCGCAACACCGCTGACACGCGCCGCTTGAGTTCACAAAAAGACGGGCGTATAGTACTGTATAAATATACAGTACGAGGTGTCCAATGGACCTGTGCGAACGAATAATTGACCGAGAATACAGCGCCGAGCAGCCAATCTTGCCGCCGCGTCCGCTCGCAGCGCGCAAGGGGCGCGGCGCCGTCTCGAACCTGCAAGGCCGTTACGAAGTCAATGGCCGCGAAGCCTTCGAGGACGGCTGGGAAAGCGGGATCGAGATTGGCAGCGCGTCTGCCTTCAAGACCCAGGTAACGGACGAAGTCGCCAAGAGCATCCTGTCGCGCAATGCCTCGCCCGACATCCCTTTCAGCGTGTCGCTCAATCCCTACCGCGGCTGCGAGCACGGCTGCATCTATTGCTTCGCGCGGCCGACCCACAGCTACCTCGGCCTGTCGCCCGGCCTCGACTTCGAAACCCGGCTGTTCGCCAAGACCAACGCGGCCGAACTGCTGCGGCGCGAACTGGCCCATCCCGGCTACAAGCCCGAACACATCGCCATCGGCGTCAATACCGACGCCTACCAGCCGTGCGAGCGCGAGTATCGGCTCACGCGCCAGGTACTGGAGGTGCTGAGCGAATGCCAGCATCCGGTCGGGATGATCACCAAGTCGTCCCTGATCGAGCGCGACATCGACCTGCTGGCGCCGATGGCCGCCAAGGGACAAGCCATCGCTGCCATGACCCTGACGACGCTCGACTCGGAAATCTCGCGCACCCTGGAACCGCGCGCGGCGGCACCCGCGCGGCGCCTGCGCACCATCCGCACCCTCACCGAAGCCGGCATTCCGGTAAGCGTCAGCGTGGCGCCGATCATTCCCTTTGTCACCGAACCGGAAATCGAGCGCATCCTGGAAGCAGCGCGCGACGCCGGCGCTGTCAGCGCGCACTACACCGTGCTGCGCTTGCCGTTCGAAGTCAATCCGCTGTTCCAGCAATGGCTGGAAACCCATTTCCCCGAACGGGCCCAACGCGTCATGAACCGTGTGCGCGAGATGCGCGGCGGTAAGGATTACGACAGCGATTGGGGCAAGCGCATGAGCGGCGAGGGCGTATGGGCGGATCTGATCCGCCAGCGCTTCACCAAGACCGTCGAGCGCCTGGGGCTGGGCAAGCTGGGTAGCCGTTTCGGGGGCCTGGATGCCTCGCAGTTCCGGCGGCCGCTGGTGGTGCCGGCCGCGCTGGGCAAGGCAGGGAAGAAAGCGGGGCAGCTGGATTTGTTTTAATCAGCAAACGAGCCTTGATAGTAGCGGAAGCTCAGCCATGGCCGCCCACCCGACTCCACTGGCGTGGTTGCAGGTTGGGCTTGGCGAGATGGATGCGGCAGTAGGGGAGGCTTTGCTCGGCGGGTTAATGTATTCGATGCTGCCTGGCTTACTTCGCCTTCAAAGCACTTGCATTTCTTTGACCAGACAAGGCCTTCAGATCCAGTTCCACCATGAGGCGCTGAACCGCCTTGTGATTGACGTGTTTGCCCAGCTGGCGCAGCGCGGCCGTTATGCGACGGTAGCCGTAGCGCCCCTTGTGACGCTCGAACTCGGCCTTGATCATCGCCTTCAATTCGGCGTCTTTGTCGCCTGCCTTGAGCACACCGGCCTGGTAGTAGTAGGTGCTACGTGCCAGACCGGCAAGCTTGAGCAGACCGTTGATCCGATATTGCTGCCCTAGTTCCTGCACTATTTCCGCTTTTTCGGAGCGGCTGATTTCTGCCGTGTCTGGACCAGGGCATCGAGCTTTTTTAGGTAAGCCAACTCCATGCGCAGGTGCTGAAGCTCGGCCAGCAGTTCTTCGCGGCTGCGCTCGTCTTCGCCAGCGGGGACTGCTGGCTTTGTCGTCGGTATCGTCATCTGCTTCGGTCTTCGTGTCAACGAGGTGGCGTCGAGGTGTCGCTTCCCCTGCGGGCGTGCGCGCGCCAAACGCCGACAATTGAATAACAGCCGATTACTGCCCCAGGCAAATAATCCTGGTGGCGTATTCCTTGGCATTGCTCTTCTTGCTCGCCGCCCAGTCGATCACTTCCTGGGCCTCGGCCACCGTCATGACCGTGGCTTTTTCCTTGTTCTTGATAAAGGAAACGCCTTCGAACTTGCCTTCCTTGCTGCGCATGACGCGGGCAAACACGGGCGGCTTCTTGTCGCCGTCGGCGATCTTGTTTTGTTGAACGAGGTAACGCTGGTCTTTGGTATCCATATGGCGCTTATGCAATTGAAAAATACAGGCCGCATTTTACGGCCTGGCGCGCCTGGCGTCAGCCAGGAACGTGCTCAGCGTCCAGTGCGGTTCAGCCAACGCGGGTCGGGGCCAGGTCGGCGTTGATCCCTGCGATCGGCGGAGACGACCTCGACCGAACTCTTCGAACCGAACAGGTAGCCGACGATGGTGCCTGCCAGCGTGAACAGGGCGGTGAAGCCCTTTTCGAATATTTGCTGGCCCGGGCCATCTTTGATCTCGCGATCGGCGAAGTAGAGCAGGGAAATAAACACGAACAGCATGGTAATGCCGGTGAAGGTTGCAGCCGCAAACCTCAGCTTCCTCGTTTCGGCGTCCGCGCTTTCCGGCGTCGACATGATGACCCATGCCCCGAGTGCCATGACGAAAATGACGGCTCCCAGCGCCAAATAGACAAGCGCGTCAATGCTCGTGATCATTGGATATTCCCCGGTCAGATGTCGAAAGATTAACTTTGGACATCATAATGCTTCGTCCTGACGGATGGTATTTTTTCTGCTGCCACGTTGAGGGACATGGCCGCTTATCCTCCGCACAGCTGCTCCAGGTGCCGTTCTATCTCATACACGTGCGCATCATCCTTGCCCAGCGCCCGCAAGGCCCTGGCCAGCTCCAGCAGGTACTCGCTGTTCGGTCCGCTCGGTCCGCGCGCCGCGGCGATCTGGACGGCAATCTCGCGCTCGGTGGCCGGTCCGAGGAAGGCGGCGTTCTCGTGCGTCGCGATGTACACCAGGCCTTCCTCGCTGCCGCCGTCGTCGAACACGATGTCTATCGCCAGGCGCAGGTAGCCGTTCTTTTCGCGATGGTCGAGGTGGGCGAACTCTTCCGGCGTGACCAGGTAAGCCATGCCGTGGCAGACCGCGCCGTCTTCCGGCACCAGCGTGACGACGCGGCCGGGTGCGGTTTCGGTGCCGCGGTGGTCGTGCGAACCCTGCCAGAAACGGCGTGTCCAACCCTGGATACTAGCGGGGCGGCGCCTCAGGTAGGGGAAATCGGCCTTGAAGATCAGCGAGCCGTAGCCGAACAGCCAGACCTCGTGGTGGCCGTCGAATTTGTCCATGCGTTGGTTGATGGCGATCGTGTTATGTGACATGCGCCGATTCTAGCCAATCACACGCCCGGCTGCTCGCGCGCCTGGCTGCGCTTGGCGTCCACGTACGGAAACAGGAAATCGATGAAGCTTTCCGCCGCCGGCGACAGCGAGCGTCCCGCGCGCGTGTAGACGAAGAAACGCCGCGTCAGGCGCGGCTCCTCGAGCGGACGCATGTGCAACCCGTGCATGCGCACCAGCGGTTCGGCATACGGAAGGCAGACCGTGATGCCGAGGCCGGCCCCGACCATCGCCAGCGCGGTCGTCATGAAGGTCACTTCATTCACAGGCTTCAGGGGAACCTCGCGCAGCAGCGCCTGCATGTCGGCCAGCAGGCGCTGGGTAAATTGTCCCTGCAAGGCGATGAACGGGTGGCGCGCGACGTCCTGCCAGGTCACGCGCTCGTTCGCCTCCAGGGGATGGCCTTGCGGGAACACCAGCGAAAACGGCATCTCGAACAGTTCGCGCGCTTCCAGTTGCGGCGCGGCTTCACGCTCGGGGCCGATGCCGAAGTCCGACTCGCCGCTGAGCACGCGCGCGATCACGTTGTCGACCGGACTGTCGGCCACCCGGACGTCGATGTCCGGATAATCGGCACGGTACGCGGCCACGGCTTCGGGCACCAGGGTGCAGCACATCAGTTGTGGCGCGGCAATGCGCACGATGCCCTTGCGTAGCTGCGTGTGGTCCGCCACGTTCGCCAGCGCACCGTCGAGGTCATCGATCATCTGGCTAAATAGCGGGTACAGTTCGCGGCCGATCTCGGTCAGCACGATGCGGCGCGTGGAGCGGTCGACCACGCGCGCGCCGAGCGTCTGTTCGAGCTCCTTGATCAATCCCGACAAGGCCGATTGTGTGACGTGCATGGTCTGTGCGGCCGACGTAAAGTGACCGGTCTTGGCGAGTGCCACGAATGCGCGCATCTGGCGCAGGGTCGGATTCATAAGAGACTCTGATAAATAATGCGAAAAATATTGTTTGTATGATAGTCCGGTTTGATTTGTAATGTGTGCATCTACGCAATGGGAAACTCGCCATGAAACTCGCCACACTCAAAACCGGCGGCCGCGACGGCACGCTGGTCGTCGTCAGCCGCGACCTCGTCACCTGCCAGGCCGTCCCGAAGATCGCGCGCACCCTGCAATCCGCGCTCGACGACTGGGACGCCGTCGCGCCGAAGCTGGCAGCCATCTACGACCGCCTGAATGCCGGCAGTGCCGACAATGCCGAGTCCTTCCTCGAGATGGAATGCCACTCGCCGCTGCCCCGTGCCTATCAATGGGCCGACGGCTCGGCCTACATCAACCACGTGGAACTGGTGCGTAAAGCACGCAATGCCGAGGTCCCGGCCTCGTTCTACACCGACCCGCTGATGTACCAGGGCGGCGGCGATTCCTTCATCGGCCCATGCGACCCGATCGCGGTCATGAGCGAGGACTGGGGCGTCGACCTGGAAGCGGAGGTGGCGGTGGTCACGGGGCCGGTGCCGATGGGCGCCAGCCTCGAGCAGGCGGCAGCATCGATCCGCCTCGTCATGCTGGTCAACGACGTGTCGCTGCGCAACCTGATCCCGAACGAACTGGCCAAGGGCTTCGGTTTCTACCAGTCCAAGCCGGCCAGCGCATTTTCTCCGGTGGCGGTCACGCCGGACGAACTGGGCGACGCCTGGCATGACAGCAAGCTGCAGCTGCAGCTGCTGGTCACGATCAACGACCAACCCTTCGGCAAGCCGAACGCCGGCGAAGACATGACCTTCAGCTTCGCGCAACTGATCGCCCACGCCGCCAAGACGCGCGAACTGGGACCCGGCAGCATCATCGGTTCGGGCACGGTGTCCAACAAGCAGGGCAACCTGCACGGCTCGTCGATCGCCAACGGCGGCGTCGGCTATTGCTGCCTGGCCGAGGTGCGGATGTACGAAACCATCGAACACGGCGCGCCGCAAACGCCGTTCCTGCGCTTCGGCGACAGCGTGCGCATCGAAATGCTTGACGCTGCCGGCGCCAGCATCTTCGGCGCCATCGACCACGAAGTCGCGCATTATCACGGGAGGAAAGAATGAAGCTTTATACGTATTTCCGCAGCTCCGCCGCCTACCGCGTGCGGATCGCCCTGAACCTGAAGGGCCTGGGCTACGATGCGGTGCCGGTGCACCTGTTGAAGCATGGCGGCGAGCAGCGCCAGGAAGAGTACCGCCAGATCAATCCGAGCGGCCTGGTGCCGGCCTTCCAGGACGAGCGCATCACGCTGACGCAGTCGATGGCGATCATCGAATACCTGGAAGAGCGCTTCCCGGCCGTGCCGCTGATGCCGCAGGATGCGCCCGGCCGCGCCCGCGTGCGCGAACTGGCGCAGATCATCGCCTGCGACATCCACCCGCTGAACAACCTGCGCGTGCTGCGCCACCTGGTGCACGAACTGAAGCTGAGCGAAGAGCAGAAAACCGCGTGGATCCGCCACTGGATCGGAGAAGGCCTGGCCAGCCTCGAATCGCACCTGGCGCGCGACCCGGCCGCCGGTCCGTTCTGCCACGGCGCCGCCCCGACCATCGCCGACTGCTTCCTGGTGCCGCAGGTGTTCAATGCTCAGCGCTTCGACATCGACCTCGGCGCCTATCCGAACATCAGCCGCATCTATGCATTGTGCGTCGACCTGCCGGCGTTTGCTGCTGCGCATCCGTCGCAGCAGCCGGACGCGGAGTAACCGAACCGGCGGGCGCCAGTGCGTCCGCCGCAGTTCTATTTCATGACTGCCCGGTCGTCGAGCGGTCCGGCTCCGACGGCGTCGAAATTTCGTCGAGCGTGAGGTCGACGTCGGCCGCATGCCTGGTGGCGACGTCGCCCAGCGAGACGATGCCGATCACTTTCGATTGTGCGTCGAGCACGGGAATGCGGCGGATCTGGACGTCGCCCATGGTGTCGAGCACTTCCTCCACGCTCTGGTCGGCCGTGCAGGTGCGCACGTCGGTGCTCATCACGTCGGCAACCTGGGTCGAGACAGGATTCTGGCCGACGGCGACCGAGCGCACGGTGATGTCGCGGTCGGTGATCATGCCGACCAGCTGGTCGCCATCGAGCACGGGAATGGCGCCCACGTTCAGTTCGTCCATCAATTGCGCGGCGCGCTGCACGGTGTCCTGCGGCGAAATGGTCTGCACGTCGCGCGTCATGATGTCCTGGATGGTTTGCATGGTCGGTCTCCTCTGGTGCGTGTGAAAGGGGCGATCAATATGCCCGATTTCCCGGCGTGGCTACGCCAGATTGACGCGCGGAACCTTGGCGCCGAGCTTGCTCGCGCCCGGCTACAATGGCGCTCTTTTTTGCTGCCATGCACCATGAATAATCCTGCCATTCCCACCCCGATCCTGGATGCCCTCGACCTGGCCGACCCTTCCTGGCGGCCGCACCTGTTGCGCGGCCTGGAGGCGGTCATGGCCGCCAATCCCGGCTACCTGCCGGCCCTGGCCGAGGACGACTACCTGCCGACCCGGGGACGCCTGTTCGCCGCCTTTGCCCAGCCGCTCGCACAGGTCCGGTATGTGCTGGTGGGGGAGGGGCCGTATCCGCGCGCCGACAGCGCCACCGGGGTGAGCTTCATGGATGGCGCCGTCGGCGCGTTGTGGAGCGAGGCCGGGTTGTCGAAACCGGTCAACCGGGCTACTTCGCTGCGCAACTTCATGAAGATGCTGCTGGTGGCGGACGGGCAATTGCAGCAGGACGACACCGGCGGCGCGGCCATGGCGCCGGTGGCAATTGCCGCGCGTTCGAACGGATCGATCCAGACCCTGGCGCAATTGCAGGACAACCTGACGGCGCAGGGCTTCCTGCTGCTGAACGCGGCGCTGGTGTTTCGCAAGCACGTGGCGCCGGCGGTCGATGCGCGCGGCTGGCTGCCGTTCCTGCAGACGGTGCTGGCGGTGCTCGCCGACGTCGATGCGCCGCCGACGCTGGTGTTGTGGGGAAAGATTGCCGAGCAGTTGAGGAAGCTGCCGCAGACCGAACGCTTGCCGCAGGTGTATGCGGAGCATCCGTATAACCTCTCGTTCATCGGGCATCAGGGGATGCAGCGGCTGTTCGGGCCGATGCAGTTGCTGCGATTGCGAGCGCGGTAGGGAGGCGTCGCGTATCACCGCGTGGAGTGCGCACGCGTCGCGTTGGTGCATTCGATAGAGTAGAGCACGCCACCCTACGAACAGCCCGAATGTAGGGTGGACTGCTCCACCATTGACCGATGAACAACCTCATCGCCTGCGCAGTCCACGCGGTGATACGCACCGGCTGACCACTCGAAAACGCACCGCCACCCACCTGGCCGTTTTTGGGCCCGCCAAGACAAGCCCCCCGACATTTGCTATACTTGACTAAATCGTTCAACTAATCAGGTCTTTATGCATCAGCAGCGAAGACCTTGAAAAGCGAGTACGAAATGAACAAGGGCAATATTTTAACATTACCGGGGTTGTGATGCGTCTGACCACCAAAGGCCGTTTTGCTGTCACTGCGATGATCGATCTTGCCTTGCGCCAGGGCAATGGTCCCGTCACGCTGTCAGGCATCAGCCAGCGCCAGGCCATTTCGCTGTCCTACCTGGAGCAGCTGTTCGGCAAGCTGCGCCGCCACGACATCGTCGAATCGATCCGTGGTCCGGGCGGCGGCTACAGCCTGGCGCGTCCGGCGGAAAAGGTGACGGTGGCCGATATCATCATCGCCGTCGACGAGCCGCTCGACGCCACCCAATGCGGCGGCAAGGAAAATTGCCACGGGTCCGATGCCGCCAGCGGCATCCGCTGCATGACGCATGACCTGTGGACCACGCTCAACGCCAAGATGGTCGACTACCTCGATTCGGTCTCGCTGCAAGACCTGGTCGACCAGCAGAAGCAAAAAGAACAAGCCGTCGTCGTGGTGCACCGCGCCGCTGCTACCGCACAAACTTGAAGTGATACTGGAGTGAACTGATGAACGCACCTTTGGACAAGAAAATCGAGCAGAGCTTCGTGACTGCGCCGCATTTCCCGATCTACATGGATTATTCGGCGACCACGCCGGTCGACCCGCGCGTGGCCGACAAGATGATCCCGTTCCTGCGCGAGCAGTTCGGCAATCCGGCTTCGCGCAGCCACATGTACGGCTGGTCGGCCGAGGCGGCCATCGAAGAAGCGCGCGGCCACGTCGCCGCCCTGGTCGGCGCCGATCCGCGCGAAATCATCTGGACCTCCGGCGCGACCGAGTCGAACAACCTGGCCCTGAAGGGTGCGGCCCACTTCTATAAAACGAAGGGCAAGCACATCATCACGGTCAAGACCGAACACAAGGCAGTGCTCGACACCGTGCGCGAACTGGAACGCCAGGGCTTCGAAGCGACCTACCTCGAGCCGCAGGACAACGGCCTGATCACGATCGAGCAGCTGGAGGCGGCGATCCGCCCGGACACGATCCTGGTCTCGGTCATGCTGGTCAATAACGAGATCGGCGTGATCCAGCCGATCGACGCGATCGGCGAACTGTGCCGCGCGAAAGGCATCATCTTCCACTGCGACGCCGCGCAAGCGACCGGCAAGGTGCAGATCGACCTGTCGACCACCAAGTGCGACCTGATGACCTTCACCGCGCACAAGACCTATGGTCCGAAAGGCGTCGGCGCCCTGTACGTGCGCCGCAAGCCGCGCATCCGCCTGGAAGCGCAGATGCACGGCGGCGGCCACGAGCGCGGCCTGCGTTCGGGCACGCTGCCGACCCACCAGATCGCCGGCATGGGCGAAGCCTTCCGCCTCGCGAAGATCGAGATGGACGACGAACTGGTGCGCGTGAAGGCGCTGCGCGACCGCCTGGCCAAGGGCCTGATGGAGATCGAAGAGGTCTACATCAACGGCGACATGGAACACCGCGTGCCGCACAACCTGAACGTCTCGTTCAACTATGTCGAAGGCGAATCGCTGATCATGGCGATCAAGGACATCGCCGTGTCGTCGGGTTCGGCCTGTACCTCGGCCAGCCTGGAACCGTCGTACGTGCTGCGCGCCCTCGGCCGCAGCGACGAACTGGCGCACAGCTCGATTCGCTTTACCATCGGCCGCTTCACGACCGAAGAGGACATCGATTTCACGATCGAGCTGCTGAAATCGAAGGTCGGCAAACTGCGCGAACTGTCGCCGTTGTGGGACATGTTCAAGGAAGGGATCGACCTGAATTCGATCCAATGGGCAGCCCACTAATTACAGAACACTAGGAGCATCAACATGGCATATTCGGACAAAGTACTCGACCACTACGAGAACCCACGCAACGTCGGCGCCTTCGACAAGGGCGATGAATCGATCGGCACCGGCATGGTCGGCGCACCGGCCTGCGGCGACGTGATGAAGCTGCAGATCAAGGTCAACGAGCAGGGCCTGATCGAAGACGCGAAGTTCAAGACCTATGGCTGCGGTTCGGCCATCGCCTCGAGCTCGCTGGTGACCGAGTGGGTCAAGGGTAAGACCCTGGACCAGGCACTGGCCATCAAGAACACGCAGATCGCCGAAGAACTGGCGCTGCCGCCGGTGAAGATCCACTGCTCGATCCTGGCGGAAGACGCGATCAAGGCCGCCGTCGCCGACTACAAGACCAAGCACGCAACCGTTTAACTAGTAGACTCAAGCTGGAGAGGAACGCATGGCAATCACACTGACCGAAAAAGCGGCGAAGCACATCAACCGCTATATCGAGCGTCGCGGCAAGGGCCTCGGGCTGCGTTTCGGCGTGCGCACCACCGGCTGCTCCGGCCTGGCCTACAAGCTGGAGTACGTCGATGAGGCGGCGCCCGAGGACAACGTCTTCGAGTCGCACGGCGTCAAGGTCTTCGTCGACCCGAAGAGCCTGGCCTACATCGACGGCACCGAACTCGATTTCGCCCGCGAGGGACTGAACGAAGGCTTCCGCTTCAACAACCCGAACGTCAAGGACAATTGCGGTTGCGGCGAGAGCTTCCGTATTTAAGTCGTGATGCAGAACCACTTTGAGCTGTTCCAGCTGCCGGCGCGCTTCGACGTCGACCTTGCCGCGCTGGACGCGGCCTACCGTGAAGTGCAAGGCCGCGTGCACCCGGACCGCTTCGTGAACGCGACCGACGCCGAAAAGCGCGTCGCCATGCAATGGGCCACGCGCGCCAACGAAGCCTACCAAACGCTGAAGCACCCGCAAAAGCGCGCGCAATACCTGTGCGAACTGAACGGCGTCGACCTGCAGACCGAGTCGAACACGGCGATGCCGATGGCCTTCCTGATGCAGCAGATGGAATGGCGCGAAGCCCTCGGCGACGCACGCGCGGCCAAGGATGCCGAAGCGCTGGACGAACTCGACGCGCAGGTACGCGCCGAGCGCAAGGGAATGCTCAAGCGGGTAGGGGAGCAGCTCGACGCCGGCGATTTCGATGCGGCAGCGCAGGGCGTGCGTTCGCTGATGTTCCTCGACAAATTCGGCGACGAAGTACAGTACGCGTTCGAGGCGATCGAAGGGTAAAAGACCGATCCGGCATGCCGGAGGGACGTAGGGTGGGCTCTTGAGCCCACGCGGTCCGGCTCCTGAGCAGCCGCGACGCGTGATACATGGTGCTGGTGGATGTCGCGTGTATTCACCGTCCGCATCCGCGTGGGCACGAGTGCCCACCCTACGGTTAACCAGCATCAAACAATAACAACCAGGTAACACGAACATGGCACTTTTGCAGATCTCCGAACCCGGCATGTCGACCGCGCCGCACCAGCACCGGCTGGCGGTGGGCATCGACCTGGGCACCACCAATTCGCTCGTCGCCACTGTGCGCAGCGGGATTCCCGAAGTGCTCAGCGACGAGGACGGCCGCGCACTGCTGCCATCGGTCGTGCGTTATCTCCCCAACGGCAACGCCCACATCGGCCGCAAGGCGCAGGCGCAGCGTACGGTCGATCCGAAGAACACGATCGTCTCGGTCAAGCGCTTCATGGGCCGCGGCCTGAAGGACATTGCCCACGCCGAAAACCTGCCCTACGACTTCGTCGACGGCGAAGGCATGGTCCAGATCCGCACGGTCGCCGGCGTGAAAAGCCCGGTCGAGACCTCGGCCCAGATCCTCGCGACCCTGCGCCAGCTGGCCGAGGATTCGCTCGGCGACGACCTGGTCGGCGCGGTCATCACCGTGCCCGCCTACTTCGACGACGCCCAGCGCCAGGCGACGAAAGATGCCGCCCAACTGGCCGGCCTGAACGTGCTGCGCCTGCTGTCCGAGCCGACCGCCGCGGCGATCGCCTACGGGCTCGACCACGGTTCCGAAGGCGTCTACGCCGTCTACGACCTGGGCGGCGGCACCTTCGACATCTCGATCCTGAAGCTCTCGAAAGGCGTGTTCGAAGTCCTGTCCACCGGCGGCGACTCGGCCCTGGGCGGCGACGATTTCGACCATCGCCTGTTCTGCTGGATTACCGAGCAAGCCAAGCTGGCGCCGCTGTCGGAAGAAGACACCGCCACCCTGATGGTCAAGGCGCGCCAGGCCAAGGAACTGCTGTCGACCAACGACGAAACGACGGTCGACGCCGTACTGAACTCGGGCGAACTGGTGCACGTGAACGTCACCGCGCAGACCTTCGCCGAGATTACCAGGCACCTGGTCGCCAAGACCATGAACGCGATCCGCAAGGCCATGCGCGACGCGAATGTGAGCGTGGAAGACGTCGACGGTGTGGTGATGGTCGGCGGCGCGACGCGCATGCCGCACGTGCGGCGCACCGTTTCGGAATTTTTCCACACCATCCCGCACGCGAACATCGACCCGGACCGCGTGGTGGCGCTGGGCGCCGCGATCCAGGCCAATCTGCTGGCCGGTAACCGCGCCGCCGGCGACGACTGGCTGCTGCTGGACGTGACGCCGCTCTCGCTCGGCATCGAGACGATGGGCGGGCTGGTCGAGAAGATCATCCCGCGCAATTCGACGATTCCGTGCGCGCGTGCGCAGGAATTCACGACGTTCAAGGATGGCCAGACCGCACTCGCCGTGCACGTGGTGCAGGGCGAACGCGAGCTGGTGTCGGATTGCCGCTCGCTGGCGCGTTTCGAGCTGCGCGGCATCCCGCCGATGGCGGCCGGCGCCGCGCGCATTCGCGTCACGTACCAGGTCGACGCCGACGGCCTGCTGTCGGTCGCCGCGCGCGAGACGCGTTCGGGCGTGGAAGCGTCGATCACCGTCAAGCCGTCGTACGGCCTGGGCGACGACGACGTCGCACGCATGCTGCAGGAGTCGTACAGCTCGGCGCAGGTCGACATGCAGATGCGCGCGCTGCGCGAAGAGCAGGTCGAAGCCGAGCGCATCCTGCTGGCGACGCAGTCGGCGCTCGATTCCGACGCCGGCCTGCTCGATACGGCCGAGCAGGCGTCGGTATCCACGCTGCTGCAGGACGTGCGCAATGCGATCGCAGGTTCCAACGATACGACAGTGGAGCCGGGCCAGCGGCAGAATGCGCTGCACGACGCGGTCCAGGCGCTTGCGCATGGCACCGAAGAATTCGCCGCGCGGCGCATGGACAAGAGCGTGCGCCAGGCGCTGGCCGGCAAGTCGCTGGACGAGGTTTGATTTCGTAGGGTGGGCTCTTGAGCCCACGCGGTGATACGTACGGGCTCCGTTATCGTGCGCGATGATCTCGCCGCCGCGTATCGTCGTGTGGGCACGGGTGCCCACCCTACGCACCGCCGTCCGCGCATACGAAACGATATAAATTATTATAGAGGTAACAACGTGCCACAAATCGTCATCCTGCCCCACCCGGTCTTCTGCCCCGACGGCGCCGTCCTCGACGCCCCCGCCGGCAAGTCCGTCTGCGACGTCATGTTAGAGAACGACATCGACATCGAACACGCCTGCGACCGCGTCTGCGCCTGCACCACCTGCCACGTGATCGTGCGCGAAGGCTTCGACTCGCTCAACGAGCAGGAAGAAAAAGAAGAAGACATGCTCGACAAGGCCTGGGGCCTGGAGCCGAACTCGCGCCTGTCGTGCCAGGCGATCGTGGCGGAAGAAGACCTGGTGGTCGAGATCCCGAAGTACACGATCAACCACGCCGCCGAAAAGAACCACTGATCCCATGAAGCGCGCCGACAAGAAACCGGACGCGGCACCGGAATTGCCGCCCGAGGTCCGTCCCGGCCAGTCGATCGAACTGCTCAAGGAACTGCACATCCTCACGCGCGACGCCAGGCTGAACCAGGACAGCCGGCGCAAGCTGAAGCAGGTCTACCACCTGATCAACTTCATCGAGCCGCTCGTGAACGACGTGCGCGCGGAAAAGGGCACGGTCTCGCTGGTCGACCATGGCGCCGGCAAGTCCTACCTCGGTTTCATCCTGTACGACCTGTTCTTCAAGGGCCTGCAAGATGCTTCGCACATCTACGGCATCGAAACACGCGACGAACTGGTCGCCAGATCGACCGAGCTGGCGGCGCGCCTGGGCTTTGCGAACATGTCCTTCCTGCCGCTGTCGGTGGCCGAATCGACCACCTCGGACAAGCTCCCCGAGACGATCGACATCGTCACCGCGCTGCATGCATGTAACACCGCCACCGACGACGCCATCGATTTCGCGCTGAAGAAAAAGGCGAAGCACATGGTGCTGGTGCCGTGCTGCCAGGCCGAAGTGGCGTCGGTGCTGCGCAAGAACAAGGGCAGGGACCTGAAAAGCCCGCTCACCGAAATCTGGCGCCGTCCGATCCACACGCGCGAGTTCGGCAGCCAGGTGACGAACGTGCTGCGCTGCCTGCAATTGGAGGCCCATGGCTACGAGGTAACCGTCACCGAACTGGTGGGCTGGGAGCACTCGATGAAGAACGAGCTGATCGTGGCCACCTATAAAAACCTGCCGCGCCGCCGCCCGGGAGAACGCCTGCAGGAAGTGCTGTCGACGCTGGGCCTGGAAGAGATGGGCCAGCGTTTCTATGCCTCGCAAGCAGAGCGAGCCGACGCTGTTTCAACTGACACGAATGAATTGCCGACCTGAGACCATGAGCGAAAACATGAAGTGGATCGACCTGCGCAGCGACACCGTCACCCAACCGTCAGACGCCATGCGTGCGGCCATGGCCGCCGCCGAAGTCGGCGACGACGTCTACGCCGACGACCCGACCGTCAACCGCCTGCAGGACTACGCGGCCGATTTGTTCGGTTACGAGGCCGGCATGTTCGCGCCGAGCGGCACGCAAACCAACCTGATCGCCCTGATGACCCACTGCGGCCGCGGCGACGAATACCTGGTCGGCCAGGAAGCGCACACCTATAAATACGAAGGCGGCGGCGCCGCGGTGCTGGGCTCGATCCAGCCGCAGCCGATCGCGAACCAACCCGATGGCAGCATCGCGCTGGCCGACATCGAAGCCTACATCAAGCCCGACGACATGCACTTCGCCCGCACACGCTTGCTGGCGCTGGAAAACACGATCGGCGGGCGCGTGCTCGGCCAGGACTACATCGCCGCCGCCACGGCGCTGGCGCATGCGAAAGGCCTCGCCACCCACCTCGACGGTGCGCGCATCGCCAACGCGGCCGTGAAGCAGGGCGTCTCGTTGCGCGACGTCGTGAAGGGCTTCGATACCGTCTCGGTGTGCCTGTCGAAGGGCCTGGGTGCGCCGGTCGGCTCGGTGCTGCTGGGTCCCAAAGCGTTCATCGAGCAGGGTAAGCGCTGGCGCAAGATGCTCGGCGGCGGCATGCGCCAGGCCGGCGTGCTGGCCGCGGCCGCGCACCACGCGCTGCAGCACAACGTGGGCCGCCTGGCGCAAGACCACGAGAACGCGGCGCTGCTGGCGCGCGGACTGGGCGAGATCGAGGCGCTGAACGTCGGTACGCCGCAGACCAACATCTTCTGGATGGACATTCCGGCCGCCGCCTGCGCACCGCTGAGCGCGCACCTGGCACGGCAGGGCATCCGCGCCTCGATCGGTCCGCGCACGCGCCTGGTGACCCACCTGGACGTGTCGCGCGCCGACGTCGATACCGTCGTCGGCGCCTTTAAAACCTTCTTCCAGAACTGGCGCGCGGCATGACCGAGGCGTCAAATAAGGAAGGAATCCGCCTGGCCAAGCGCGTCGCCGAACTGGCAAGCTGTTCGCGCGCCGAAGCCGAGCGCTACATCGCCAACGGCGGCGTCAGCGTCGACGGCCTCGTGGTCGAAGATCCCGCCGCGCGCGTGACAGCGGCGCAAAGCGTGGCGCTGCTGCCGGGCGCCAGCATGGACGAAGCGCCACCAGTGACGATCCTGCTGCACAAGCCGGCCGGGATGAATTCGGGCGTCGGCGTGCGCGGCATCACGGCGCTGGATTGCCTCACGCCCGAGTCGCTGGTCGTCGGCGGCCACGGCCAGCCGCGCTTTCTGAAGCGCCACCTGGCGCGCCTGACGCTGTGCACGCCGCTCGAAACCGACGCCAGCGGCCTGCTGGTCTACAGCCAGGACTTCCGCGTCGTGCGCAAGCTGCTCGACGACGGCGAACGCGTCGAGCACGAGTACGTGGTCGAGGTGTCAGGCGGGATCAGGGAGGGCGGCCTGGCGCTGCTGAACCATGGTCTCACCTTCAGCGGCAAGCCGGTCAACCCGATGAAGGTCAGCTGGCAAAGCGAAGGACGCCTGCGCTTCGCCGCCAAGGGCATGCGCGCCGGCCAGATCGAACACATGTGCGCGGCGGTGGGATTGACCGTTACCGACATCAAGCGTTTGCGCGTGGGGCGGATGTCGATGGGCGGGCTGCCGCAAGGGCAGTGGCGGTATCTGACCGAGTACGAGCGGTTTTGATTCAGGCGCTGTAACGCGTGGAGTCAGGACTCCACCCTACGAAAAACCACCAAATGTAGGGTGGAGTCCCGACTCCACGCGTTACACCATTCGCAACCAGGCAGCGTTCAACGCAGCCGTTATTTTTTATTCCCCACCTTCGGCAACGCAATCAACCTCGTCCCCGCAATCCGATCATGCAGGAACTGCCGGTCCCTGTCGAGAAACGCCGTCGCCCCCCAGGCCACCAGCCCGACGCTCAGCACGACCGCCCACTCCCTGACGTGGTGCAGGTTGAGCACCCAGCCGACCACCAGCGCCGGCGCGAACCAGCCCCAGGCCAGCAGGTAGCGGATCAGTGCATTCTTGAACGGCACCCGGGCCGAGCCCACTTTCACCACCTTGATGCGCCAGGTCTTCATGGCCAAGGTAAAACCGCTGCCGCTCCAGGCGTGCACGAAATAGGCCGCCGTCACCAGGAACAGGAAGACCATCAGCCCGGCGCGGTAGGCGGGCCCCTGGCGGTTGCCGGTGGCGAAAATGTAGATGAAGACCGCCAGTGCCTCGACCGCGATCAGCAGGAAGGCTTCATACACCATGGCGATGACGCGGCGCCTGACGGTCGGGGTGCCGATGACGGCAGGGGCGGGTGCTGCGCTGGGATTAGCCGTTTGCATTCGATGGCACGGGAGCGGTGGCAGGTTGGGCAGTGGGGGCGGGCGCGCTCGGTGCGGCCGGCGCCGAGGCGGGTGGCGGCGAGCCGACCGGGGCAGGCGCCGGCACCGGCTGGGTGATCGCCGGCGCGGCCGGGATCGTGGCCGGCGCCTGCAACGAGATGCAGGAAGCGCCGCGGCGCGTGGTGCCGGCCGGGCAGCTCGTTGGAGCGACGATGGTGTTCGCGGGCGCCGGACTGGTGGCCGTGGCCGGGTTCTTGCGCGCGGCCGATTGCGCCAGGCGCTGTTTCTCGCCGGGGGTGAGCTGCTTGTAGCTTTCCCAGTTGGCGGCGCGGTCGCCGGGCGCGAGCTTACGGGCCTTGTTGTAGTTTTCGCGCGCCAGGTCGCGCTGCTCGGGCGTCAGGCGCATCCACTGGCGCATGCGTTCGTGCACGCGGCCCTGCTCGACCGGGTTCATCGAGCCGAAACGGCGCGACATCTCGAGCCATTTTTTCTTGCGCACGCCATCCAGCGCATCCCATTCGGGATGCAGTGGGGCCAGGGCGACCTGCTGGGCCGGCGTCAGGTCGCGCCACAGCGGCTTGTCGGCAAGGCGCGTGTTCTTCGCAGGCGTGCCGGGAACGCTGGCGGTCGTGGCCGCACTGCGCGCGCCATCGGGACCGCCGCTTCCTTCGTCATGCCAGACCAGCCAGATGAGCCACGCCGCGAACACGGCCAGCAGCGCCGCCACCGCGGCTATCCAGCCGGATCGGCGGGGCTTGGAAGGGGGTGTCGTCATTGCTGGCGCTGTTGCGACTCCAGGTAGGCATTGAAGCCATGGTCGAGGTAAGCCGTCAGCGGCAGTTCGTCGGCCAGCACGGCCGCGTCGAGTTCGGCCAGTTCCGCGATGCGCTGCTGCTGGTCGTACTGGTACAGTCCGCCCAGGCCGACCACCAGCGCCAGCAGGGGGATGGCCACGCCCAGACGTCCGAGGCCCGCCCCGGAGAAATGAAAATCGATATTCAGGAAGCGGCGACGTTTGTGCGCGGCGGGCGCGTCGGCTTTCTTGCGCGACAGCGCGAGCGCGCGTGCGGCGGCCAGGCGCTCGGTGGTGGACGCCGGCAGCGCGTCGAGGTTTTCGTCCAGGGCGTGGCGCAGTTTGTACGCCAGGTTGATGTCGTCGGTATTCATAATTTTATTCCCTTGGCCCGCAGGGCATCGGCGAGGGTATGCGTAGCGCGAGAGCAATGTGTTTTGACACTGCCCTCCGAACACCCCATTGCCGCGGCCGTTTCAGCCACGTCCATATCCTGCCAGTAACGCATAAGGAAGGCTTCGCGTTGACGCGCCGGGAGCTTTTGTATCTCCGCTTCGATCAGGCGCAAGGTCTGTGCGCGCTCGACCTGATCCATGCTGGATTCCGCCGCGGCCGATCCTTCTTCCGCTTCGTACGCATCGAGTATATCAAAGTCCTCATCCTCATTTCCACGGCGGCCGAGACCGGAGAACAGGCTCACCCAGGTATTGCGCACCTTTTCGCGGCGGAAGTAATCGAGGATCGTCGTCTGCAGGATGCGCTGGAACAGCATGGGCAATTCGGCGGCCGGCTTGTCGCCGTATTTCTCGGCGAGCTTGATCATCGCGTCCTGCACGATGTCGAGCGCGGCTTCGTCCTTGCGCACCGCATACACGGCTTGCTTGAAGGCACGCCGTTCGACATTCTCGAGGAAGTCGCCTAGTTCTTTGTCTGTCGCCATGCGATGAAGGAAGGTGATGCGCCCGGATGCTTGGCCCGTGCTTTATGGAAAACTCACGAATCCTAGCAAAAATCCCCTCCGCCTGCACCCTAATTGCTCAGTGAAGCTCATCAGTGACGCGCATCAGTACAGCGTTGGCTTTCGAAAAACGCATGAGCATAGTCGGAATCATTCGTTCTCAAGCCCATCCGGGCTGGATAACCTGAATCCAACTTTGACTTCCACTCAGCGCAGCCATCATGCCTCTCGATAATCCGACTCTCGTCACATCCTTGCGTCAGGACTTCGACATCCGCCCGCTCCAGGCCCCGCTCGGCGCCGAGGTGCTCGGCCTCGACCTGACCCGTCCGCTCGGCACCGCCGACCTCGCCCGCGTGCACCGCGCCCACCTCGACCACCACGTGCTGGTGTTCCGCGACACCCGCATCACCCCGGCCCAGCAGGTCGAATTCTCGCGCCGCTTTGGCGAGTTGCAGATCCACGTGCTGCGCCAGTTCCAGCTGGCCGGCACGCCGGAAGTGCTGGTGATCTCGAACATCCGCGAAAACGGCGAGCCGATCGGCCTGGGCGACGCCGGCCATTACTGGCATTCCGACCTGTCCTACAAAGCCACCCCGAGCCTGGGCTCGATGCTGCATGCGCAGGAATTGCCGCAGGATGGCGGCGACACCCTGTTCTCCAACCAGCACCTGGCCTGGGACACCCTGCCGGACGACCTGAAGCGCGAAGTGGAAAACCTGCAGGCCGAGCACAGCTACCTGGCGCGCTACGAAGACTTGCGCAAATTGAATCCATGGCGCCCGGCGCTGACCCAGGCGCAGATCGACGACGTGGTGCCGGTGCGCCACCCGGTCGTGCGCACCCATCCGGAAACGGGGCGCAAGGCGTTGTTCGTCAGCGAGCATTTCACCACGCGCATCCTCGATATTCCGGAAGAACGCAGCCGCGCCTTGCTCGACGCCCTGTTCGCGCACAGCACCAGGCCCGAGTTCATCTACCGCCACCAGTGGCAGCCGCATGACATGGTGTTCTGGGACAACCGCTCGCTGATGCACCTGGCCGCCGGTTGTCCGCCCGAACAGCGCCGCAAGCTGTATCGCACCACGATCGCGGGCGACGTCCCGTTCTGAATCTGGAGAATCCATGTTGAAAATTAAAGAATTTGCGGCTGCATTGTTGGCCACCTCGCTGGTTGCCACCGCACCTGCCGCCCAGGCCGAAGGCAAGATCCGCATCGCCGAACAGTTCGGCGTGGTGTACCTGCTGCTCAATGTCGCGCAAGACCAGAAGCTCATCGAAAAGCACGGCAAGAAGCATGGCGTCGACATCGACGTCGACTGGGTCAAGCTGTCGGGCGGCGCAGCCGTCAACGATGCGCTGCTGTCGAATTCGGTCGACGTGGTCGGCGCCGGTCTCGGTCCCTTGATGACGATCTGGGACCGCACCAATGGCCGCCAGAACGTGCGCGCGGTCGCGTCGCTCGGCAATTTCCCGTACTACCTGATCAGCACCAACCCGGCGGTGAAATCGATCGCCGACTTCCGCCCGAAAGACCGCATCGCGCTGCCGGCAGTGACTGTCTCGGTGCAGGCGCGCATCCTGCAAATGGCGGCCGCCAGGCAGTGGGGCCCGGCCCAGTTCAAGAAACTCGACGGGTTCACGCAAGCCGTGCCGCATCCGGACGCGGCCGCCGCCGTGATCGCCGGCGGCACCGAGATCAACGCCCACTTCGGCAATCCGCCATTCCAGGACCAGGAACTGGCCGGCAACCCGAAAGCGAAGATCGTCCTCGACTCCTACCAGGTGCTGGGCGGCCCGAGTTCAGCGACCGTGCTGTACGCTACCGAAAAATACGTGAAAGCCAATCCGAAGACCTACCGCGCCTTCATCGATGCGCTGGTGGAAGCGGCGCAGCTGGCCAGCACCAATCCGGAAGCGGCGGCCGACGCCTACCTGCGCGTGAACAAGGGCAGCATCGACCGCGCGCTGCTGGTGAAAGTCATCAAGGATCCGAAGGTGCAGTTCAAGGTGGCGCCGCAGAACACGCTGGGCCTGGCGCAATTCCTGCACGAGGTCGGCGCGATCAAGAACAAGCCGGCCAGCTGGAAGGATTATTTCTTCGAGCATCCGGCACTGGCCTCGGGGAGTTGAGATGCGAGTTGATACAAACGCGCCTCCTTTGCAGGTCGTGCCGCCCCAGGGCCCGCTGCTGCGCACCGAGCACGTGACGATCGAGTACGAAGGCGCACAAGGCACGGTGCGCGCCACCGAGAACGTCAGCTTCGACGTGCACCGGGGCGATCGCTTCGTGCTGCTCGGCCCCTCGGGCTGCGGCAAGTCGACGTTACTAAAAGCCGTGGGCGGCTTCATCGCGCCGCGCGCCGGCAGCCTGCGCCTGGGGGGCAAGCCGATCGTCGGGCCAGGGCCGGACCGCATCGTCGTGTTCCAGGAATTCGACCAGCTGCCGCCCTGGAAGACGGTCGAGAACAACGTCATATTCCCGATGCTGGCGGGCGGCATGAAGAAGCTTGATGCGCGCGAGCGCGCCCGTCACTGGCTGGGCAAGGTCGGGCTGGCGCGCTTCGCCGATGCCTACCCGCACACCCTGTCGGGCGGGATGAAGGCGCGCGTGGCGATTGCGCGCGCACTGGCCATGCAGCCGGAAATCCTGTTGATGGACGAGCCCTTCGCCGCCCTCGACGCACTGACCCGGCGCACGATGCAGGAGCAGCTGCAGATCCTGTGGGAAGAGATCGGCTTCACGATGCTGTTCGTGACCCACTCGATCGAGGAAGCGCTGGTCGTGGGCAACCGCATCCTGCTGCTGAGCCCGCACCCGGGCCGCGTTCGTGCCGAACTCAACAGCCACCAGTTCGATCTGGGCAGCGCCGGCAGCGCCGAATTCCAGGCGGCCAACGAACGCATTCACCGTCTGCTGTTCGACACCGGCCCGGCCTCGGCGCCGTCCCACTCCGCACCTTTGACTGTCCACGCATGAACGCTTTCCGAGATCCCCCGATTCGTCCCGAATACGAGCTGGCGCTGGCTGCGCCTGCCGCCGCCGGCGCAGCAGCGCAGGTAAGTAGCGCCGCGCCCGGCTCTTCGCTTTTTACCGGCTACGCCTGGCTGCGCAAGGCCGGCATGCTGCTGGCGCTGGCCGTGATCTGGGAATTGCTGGCGCGCTGGTACGACAACGACCTGCTGCTGCCCACCGCGCTGCAGACCGCCAAGGCGCTGGTCGAGGGCATCGTCACGGGCGAACTGTTCGGCTACATCGGCGTGTCGTTCGCGGTGCTGACCCAGGGCTACCTGATGGGCGTGGCCGGCGCTTTCCTGCTGACCTGGCTGGCGGTGTCGAACCGCGTCGGGCGCGAACTGATCGAAACGCTGACCTCGATGTTCAACCCGCTGCCGGCGATCGCCTTGCTGCCGCTGGCGCTGCTGTGGTTCGGCCTGGGCAAGGGCAGCCTGATCATGGTGCTGATGCATTCGGTGCTGTGGCCGCTGACCCTGAACGCCAGCGCCGGTTTCCGCGCGGTGCCGGACACGCTGCGCATGGCAGGGCGCAACTACGGCATCAACGGCCTGCGCTTCGTGCTGCAGATCCTGATTCCGGCGGCGCTGCCGGCGATCCTGTCGGGCCTGAAAATCGGCTGGGCCTTCGCCTGGCGCACGCTGATCGCCGCCGAACTGGTGTTCGGCACCACCTCGGGGCAGGGCGGGCTGGGCTGGTTCATCTTCCAGAGCCGTAACGAGCTGTTCACCGACAAGGTGTTCGCGGGGCTGGCGGCGGTGATCATCATCGGGTTGGCGGTGGAGAACATCGTGTTCCAGACGCTGGAGCGGGTGACCGTGCGCAAGTGGGGGATGGAACGCTGATAGTGGCGAGTTCAGGCGGTGGTGGTTCACCGCCGCACGTACGCGTGGACTCGGGAGTCCACCCTACGAACAGCCACGAATCGTAGGATGGAGCGGGCGGCGAACCGCTCCCGACTCCACGCGTTCACCATCCGCACAACGCCTGCGCCAACCCCATCGCTGCACCGCACGATCCTTCTTCCCACACGCACCCAACCGGTGCATATTCTCTTTTCAATTTTTTATCTTGACCAAAATGGTGCAACGCAGTAAGGTGTTCTTCACGCTTTGCACCCCCAAAGCTTCACCGTCAGCCAGACCGGCACACAAGGCCTGTTCGGCAATGACACGCTTTCATTTGTAGGCAGTTTGCTCCAACCCGCGCCACAAGCGCGAGAGATGCGTCGAGCCGCTACAGACACTCAGCCAAACGAGTTGCGCCCAGCGCCGTTCCAAAGGGTATCAATGGATATCCGGGAGTTCGACGTGACCGCAGAAAGAAGGGAAGCTGAAGGCGCTGTGGGGCAAACCGTATTTCGTTAGGAACGGGCATCCGATCAAACTCCCTCTGGGTCTTGAAAGGAATGATTCATGAATAACGAAGCTTCATCAGCGCCCATCACCGGGGCTGAAATCGTCGTCCGTTGCCTGGCCGAAGAAGGCGTGAAACACGTCTTTGGCTATCCCGGCGGCGCAGTGCTGTACATCTACGACGCCATCTTCCAGCAAGACAAATTCCAGCACGTGCTGGTGCGCCACGAGCAGGCCGCCGTCCATGCGGCAGACGCCTATTCGCGTAGCTCGAACACCGTCGGCGTCGCCATCGTCACTTCCGGTCCGGGCGTCACCAATGCCGTCACGGGTCTCTCGACCGCCTACATGGATTCGATTCCGATGGTGGTCATCAGCGGCCAGGTGCCGAGCCATGCGATCGGCCAGGATGCGTTCCAGGAATGCGACACGGTCGGCATCACCCGCCCCGTGGTCAAGCATAATTTCCTGGTCAAGGACGTCAAGGAACTGGCGACCACGCTCAAGAAAGCCTTCTACATTGCCCGTACCGGCCGTCCGGGTCCGGTGCTGGTCGATATCCCGAAGGACATCAGCATGCACAAGTGCATGTTCGAGTATCCGCGCGAAATCGAGATGCGCTCCTATAAACCGGTCGACAAGGGCCACGCCGGCCAGATCCGCAAGGCCGTGCAGTTGCTGCAAACCGCCGAGCGTCCGATGATCTATGCCGGCGGCGGCGTGATCCTGGCGAATGCCTCGAACGAACTGAACCGCCTGGTCGAGAAGCTCGGCGCGCCGGTGACCAACACGCTGATGGGCCTGGGCGGATCGCGCTCTAGCAGCGCGCAATTTGTCGGCATGCCCGGCATGCACGGCACGTACGAAGCGAACATGGCGATGCAGCACTGCGACGTGCTGATCGCGATCGGCGCCCGCTTCGACGATCGCGTGATCGGCAACCCGAAGCACTTCGCCAGCCATCCGCGCAAGATCATCCACATCGACATCGACCCTTCGTCGATCTCGAAGCGGGTGAAGGTCGACATCCCGATCGTCGGCAACGTCAAGGAAGTGCTGACCGAATTCCTGGCGCAACTCGATGCCGCCGGCACGCGTGCCAATTCCGCGCCGCTGGCCGCCTGGTGGAAGCAGGTCGAGGAATGGCGCGGGCGCGACTGCCTGAAGTACGAAGACTCGAACCTCGTCATCAAGCCGCAATCGGTCATCGAAAAGCTGTGGCAGGTGACGAACGGCGACGCCTTCATCACCTCCGACGTCGGCCAGCACCAGATGTGGGCCGCCCAGTACTATCCCTTCGACAAGCCGCGCCGCTGGATCAATTCCGGCGGCCTGGGCACGATGGGCGTCGGCCTGCCGTATGCGATGGGCGTGCAGATGGCCAACCCGGATGCGACGGTCGCCTGCGTCACCGGCGAAGGTTCGATCCAGATGTGCATCCAGGAGCTCGCCACCTGCAAGCAATACCACCTGACGCCAAAGATCATCCTGCTCAACAACCGCTTCCTCGGCATGGTGCGCCAGTGGCAGCAGATCGATTACGGTTCGCGCTATTCCGAGTCGTACATGGACTCGCTGCCGGACTTCGAGAAGCTGGCCGAAGCCTACGGCCACGTCGGCATGCGCATCGAAAAGCCGGGCGACGTCGAAGGCTCCCTGAAAGAAGCGTTTGGAATGAAAGACCGCCTCGTGTTCATGAACTTCATCACCGACCAGAGCGAGAACGTCTGGCCGATGGTCAAGGCCGGCAAGGGCCTGTCTGAAATGCTGCTCGGCTCGGAGGACCTGTAAATGAGACACATCATCTCGGTTCTCCTGGAGAACGAAGCCGGCGCCCTGTCGCGCGTGGTGGGCCTGTTTTCGGCCCGTGGCTACAACATCGAAACCCTGACCGTGGCGCCGACCGAAGACGCGACCCTGTCGCGCATGACGATCGTGACCTCCGGCTCGGACGACATCATCGAGCAGATCACCAAGCACCTGAACCGCCTGATCGAAGTGGTGAAAGTGGTCGACCTGACCGAGGGCCAGCACATCGAGCGCGAACTCATGCTGCTCAAGGTGCGCGCGGTCGGCAAGGAGCGCGAGGAAATCAAGCGCACCGCCGACATCTTCCGCGGCCGCATCATCGACGTGACGGAGAAGAGCTACACGATCGAACTGACCGGCGCCAAGAGCAAGCTCGACGCCTTCATCGACGCCATCGACCGCGCCTCCATCCTCGAGACCGTCCGCACCGGCGGCTCCGGCATCGGCCGCGGCGAACGCATCCTGAAGGTGTGACCCGCCACTGGCTTCGATCGACGTAGGGTGGACTCCGTCCACGCGTAAACGTCGCACAGCCAACAGCCCAACAAATGAACAGCCACCCCGTGGCCCAAAAACGTAACTAACCAAAATACAGGACAAAAGACCATGAAAGTTTTCTACGACAAAGACTGTGACCTCTCCCTCATCAAAGGCAAGAACGTCGCCATCATCGGCTACGGCTCGCAGGGCCACGCGCACGCCCAGAACCTCTCTGAATCCGGCGTGAAAGTCACCGTCGGCCTGCGCCGCGGCGGCGCGTCCTGGAACAAGGTCGAGCAGGCCGGCCTGCAGGTCGCCGAAGTCGACGAAGCAGTGAAAAACGCCGACATCATCATGATCCTGCTGCCGGACGAAAACATCGCCCAGGTCTACAAGGAAAACGTCGAACCGAACGCCAAGCAGGGCGCCGTGCTGGCATTCGCCCATGGCTTCAACGTCCACTACGGCCAGGTCGTGCCGCGCGCCGACCTCGACGTCATCATGATCGCGCCGAAAGCGCCGGGCCATACCGTGCGCGGCACCTACCGCCAGGGGGGCGGCGTGCCGCACCTGATCGCCGTCTACCAGGATAAATCCGGCGCCGCGCGCGACATCGCGCTCTCGTACGCCATGGCCAACGGCGGCGGCCGCGCCGGCATCATCGAAACCAACTTCCGCGAAGAGACCGAGACCGACCTGTTCGGCGAGCAGGCCGTGCTGTGCGGCGGCGCCGTCGAATTGATCAAGGCCGGCTTCGAGACGCTGACCGAAGCGGGCTACGCGCCGGAGATGGCGTATTTCGAGTGCCTGCACGAACTGAAACTGATCGTCGACCTGATCTACGAAGGCGGCATCGCCAACATGAACTACTCGATCTCGAACAACGCGGAATACGGCGAATACGTCACCGGCCCGCGCATCGTGACCGAAGACACCAAGAACGCGATGCGCCAGTGCCTGAAGGACATCCAGACCGGCGAATACGCGAAGAGCTTCATCCTCGAAAACAAGGCCGGCGCCCCGACGCTGATCTCGCGCCGCCGCTTGACGTCCGAGCACCAGATCGAGGAAGTCGGCGCGAAGCTGCGCGCGATGATGCCGTGGATCGCGAAGAATAAACTCGTGGACCAGTCGAAGAACTAATGAGGAAGGGAAGGGCCGGTTTTCGTAAGGGCGCCAATACAGTTGCAACTTTCCATTACAAAATCACGACGGAAAGCAACGCGACGGTATCGTATAAGTAAAGCCACTTTTACTTAGCCTGGAGAAAACCATGTCCCTTCCAAAACTCGTCCTCATCGCCAGCCTCGTCATGGCAGCCCATGCCGAAGCGCAAACGGGGCCGGCGCCCGCATCTGCCCCGTCCACTGCCGGCACCATGGTCATCGTGCCGGCCAACGGCGAAGTACGCCACGCCAACGACCAGGCGACGGTGACCTTCGCCGTCGAGGAGTTCGACAAGGACAAGGCGGCAGCCGCCGCCCGTGTGAACCGCAAGATGAAGGAGGGCACCGAGATCGTGCGCCGCGCCGATCCGAAAGCCGAGCTGAAGACCCAGGGCTATTACACCTACCCGGTCTACCCCGAGCCGCCGGTGCAGCCGCTGCCTGCGAGCCGCACGCCAGTCAAACCCGTGCCGAGCGGCTGGCGCGTCGGGCAATACCTGGAGGTGAAGACGACCAACCTGGCCGAGTTGCCGAAAACGGCGGCCGCGGCGCAGAAGGTGTTACAGATCAACGGCATCAACTTCGGCCTGGCCCCGGCCACCGAAAAGCTGCTCGACGACCAGCGTATTGCCGAGACCTACCGCAACCTGAACGAGCGCATCGTCTCGATCGCGCGCGCGATGGGGCGGCAGCCGGCGGATGCGGTGCTCGATACGGTGGATTTCGAGGGCTCGGGCAATTACGGCGGCCGGCCCGAGATGCAGTCGGTGATGGTGGCCGGATCGCGCATGAAGGCCGCGGACGACGCCATGCCGGAACCGAGTTTCGAACCGGGAGAAACGACGCTGCAGATGCGATTGGTTGGAAAAGTGAAGTTCAAGTAAGGATTCATCCCGGCAAGCCTGCGCGTTTGCTGGCTGAAATCCAATAGTATCCGTTCGCTAACATGCCGTGTGCGCCTCTATAATGGGGGCAACGGCGCTGGAAGTCAGCAGCGCGATCACTACTTGAATACGGAACCTTATGCCAGCCTTTCCACGACGTAAGAAAAATGGAACATCGCCCCGTGCGACACGATTTTCCCGCCTGAAGCGCTTCGGCCGCCGGGCGGAAGACAAGGGCGGCCCGCGCGGGCGCGGCATTTATTTGTTGCCGAACGCTTTTACGACCGGCGCGCTGTTCTGCGGTTTCTACGCGATCGTGATGGCGATGAACCAGCGCTTCGAGCACGCCTGCTGGGCCGTGTTCATCGCGATGATTCTCGACGGGCTCGATGGGCGCGTGGCGCGCCTGACGAATACGCAGTCGGAGTTCGGCGCGCAGTACGACAGTTTGTCGGACATGGTGTCGTTCGGCGCCGCGCCGGCGCTGGTGATCTATGAATGGTCGCTGCGCGGGCTCGGCAAGCTGGGCTGGATCGCCGCCTTCGTGTACTGCGCCGGCGCGGCGCTGCGCCTGGCGCGCTTCAACACGAATATCGAGGTGGTGGACAAGCGCTTCTTCCAGGGCTTGCCCAGCCCGGCGGCGGCGGCGCTGGTGGTCGGCTTCATCATGTTCATGACCGACCCGGACATCAACATCAGCGCGCGCCAGGTGGATTGGGTGAGCTGGTGCATCGCCATCTTCGCCGGCCTGACGATGGTGTCGAACGTGCCGTTTTACAGCTTCAAGGACGTGAACTTCCGCAAGTCGGTACCGTTCATCGTGGTGTTCCTGATCGCGCTGGCCTTTGCGCTGGTGGCGATCGATCCGCCCAAAGTCCTGTGGCCGATTTTTGTAGTCTACGGGTTGTCGGGGTATATCGTGTTCGTGATCCAGCGCGCCAAGGGCAAGCGGGTCTCCCTCATCCCGACCGACGATCCGATCGAGAACGATAAAGCCGAGCGCCGCTAGGGGTCCCGTGGACCATCGGCGCTCGTTCATCAACAAGCGCTGACGGAGTACTCCATGTTCGACCCTGACCGCCTCATCATTTTCGACACCACCCTGCGCGACGGCGAGCAATCGCCGGGCGCCTCGATGACCAAGGACGAAAAAGTCCGCATCGCGCGCCAGCTCGAACGCCTGCGGGTCGACGTCATCGAAGCCGGCTTCGCCGCCGCTTCTCCCGGCGACTTCGACGCCATCCGCGCCATCTCGAGCGCGGTGCGCGACTCCACCATCTGCTCTCTCTCGCGCGCCAACGACCGCGACATCGCCCGCGCCGCCGAAGCCCTGCAGCCGGCGGCGAGGAAGCGCATCCACACCTTCATCGCCACCTCCGATCTGCACATGAAGATGAAGCTGCGCATGGAGCCGGAGCAGGTGCTGGAGCAGGCGAAGCTCGCCATCCGCTACGCGCGCAACCATACCGACGATATCGAATTCTCGCCGGAAGACGGCAGCCGCTCGGACGAGGACTTCCTGTGCCGCGTGCTGGAAACCGTGATCGCCGAGGGCGCCACCACCATCAACTTCCCCGACACGGTCGGCTACGCCACGCCCGAAGTCTTCGGCGCCACCATCCGCCGCCTGCGCGAACGCGTACCCAACTCCGACAAGGCCATCTGGTCGGTGCACTGCCATAACGACCTCGGGCTTGCGGTCGCCAATTCGCTGGCCGGCGTGGCGATTGGCGGCGCGCGCCAGATCGAGTGCACCATCAACGGCCTCGGTGAACGGGCGGGCAATACCGCGCTGGAAGAAGTCGTGATGGCGCTGCGCACGCGCGCCGACTACTACAAGCTCACCGTTGGCATCGACACCACGCAAATCGTGCCGGCCTCGAAAATGGTCTCGCAGATCACCGGCTTCGCGGTACAGCCGAACAAGGCGGTGGTCGGCGCGAACGCCTTTGCCCACGCCTCGGGCATCCACCAGGACGGCATCCTGAAGGCGCGCGAAACCTACGAGATCATGCGCGCCGAAGACGTCGGCTGGCACGCGAACAAGATCGTGCTCGGTAAACTCTCGGGCCGCAACGCCTTCAAGGCGCGCTTGCAGGAACTGGGCATCGACCTGGAATCCGAGGCCGAAGTGAACGCCGCCTTTGCCCGCTTCAAGGAGCTGGCCGACCGCAAGAGCGAGATTTTTGATGAGGACATCATGGCGCTGGTCTCGGCCGAAGACCATGCCTCGGGCGGCGAGTATTTCCGCTTCGTTTCGCTGGCGCAGCGTTCCGAAACCGGCGAGCTGCCGCACGCGCGCGTCGTGTTCTCGATCGACGGCCAGGAATTCGCCTGCGAAGGTTCGGGCGACGGTCCGGTCGACGCCACCGTGAACGCCATCGAAAGCCAGGCCAAGACCGGCGCCGACCTGATCCTGTTCTCGATCAACGCGATCAGCAACGGCACCGAGTCGCAAGGCGAAGTGACGATGCGCCTGTCGCGCCAGGGGCGGATCGTGAACGGCGTCGGAGCGGACCCGGACATCGTCGTGGCCTCGGCCAAGGCGTATCTGTCGGGGCTGAACAAGCTGCACTCGAAGGTGGAGCGCGCGCATCCGCAGTTGTGATGCTTCGAGGCGCACGGGCCGCGTGATAACACCAGTGGCCGTCGTGTAACGTAGGGTGGGCTCTGCCCACGCGTTCGCACCATCCGCACAGCGCCGCCACGAAGCTCGGTGGCATCAATCCCACTTCTGCGCCTTGGCCGGCTCCTCATGCGGCGGGCAATTGGTCAACTTCGGCTGGATCCCGTCGCGCATCGTGTCGCGCCCATCCGGTCCGTGATTCGATTCGTAGGTCACGCAATAGGTGCCGTTCGCCGTGATCACCTTGTGGCGCCTGCGCCCGTACCCACCCGGGTCCAGGATCTCCTGCGTCTTCGGCGCCTGATACCACCGGTTCGGCGCCATCTCGGCCGCGTGCGCAATGCCGCGTTCCAGCTTCATCTGCGCCGTTTCGACCGGCGCGCGGATGCCGCGGCGCGGGTTTTGCGCGCGCAGTGCATGGTCGGCGGCGCCGGCCTCGGCGCGCGCTGCGCGTAACAGGTCGGCGCTCGATACGGTCGGGGCAGGTGGCGCGTCCGCTATCGGTGTCGCGGCCGGAACATTTGACTCGGCCGCAGGCTCCGGCACGGGTTGGGGTGCGACCGGCGGCGTCGTGCGTGCCGCCGGCGCGCCGCGTGCAATGGGAGCGGCGCTCTGCACAGGGGAGGGCAGCACGGGGGCAGTGCGCTCGGGAGCCGGCAGCAGGCGCAGGAACTGCATGCGCCGCGGTTCGTCATTCTCCTGCACCGCTACCGGCCGCGACAGCTGCCACAAACCGACCAGCAACACATGCACGGCCAGCGACAGGCCAATGCCGGACAGTGCGCGCGGTTGCCGGAAGCTGGAAAGTGCGGTTGCCATAAGCCTGCAGTATAGGTCGGCTTCTTGTTGATGTGGAAACAACCGCGTATGCATGTCCAGCAGCGCGCCGCATCCCCGGCAGCGGCCCCATACTCGGCGCATGACCAGATTCATCTACTACGCCGGCGCGCTGCTGCTGGCCGGCGCCATCTCCGCCTGTTCGCCGCTCTCGCTCGTCAACGCCGTCTCGCCCGCCGGCGCCGTGCAGGCCACCACGGCGCTGCGCTACGGCGCGGACCCACGCAACATGCTCGACGTCTACCGTCCTGCGGCGAACGCCGACAAGGCGCCGGTGATCGTCTTTTTCTACGGCGGCAACTGGGTCAGCGGCCAGCGCGAAGACTACGCTTTTGTCGGGCGCGCCCTGGCCGCGCGCGGCTTCGTGGTCGTCGTGCCCGACTACCGCCTGTATCCGCAGGTGCGCTATCCCGATTTCCTCGACGATGGCGCGGCCGCCGTCGCCTGGACCGCGCGCGAGATCGCCGGCCACGGCGGCGACCCGCAGCACGTCTTCGTGATGGGCCACAGCGCCGGCGCCTACAACGCCGCCATGCTGGCGCTCGATCCGCGCTGGCTGGGAGAGCAGGGCCTGAAGCCGGACATGCTGCGCGCCTGGATCGGCATGGCGGGACCGTACGATTTCCTGCCGGTGCAGAACCGCACCACGCAACCCGTGTTCGATGCGCCGAACACCCCGGCCGATTCGCAGCCGGTCAACCACGTCGGCACGGCGTCGCCGCCCGCACTCCTCATCGCCGCCAACAAAGACAATCTGGTCAACCCCGTACGCAACACCGGTGGCTTGGCGGCCAAGCTGCGCGCGGCCCAGGTGCCGGTGCGCGAGGTGTATTACGACGGCGTCACCCATACCACGCTGGTGGCGTCGCTGTCGAACTCGCTGAAAAGGCTGGCGCCGACGCTCGACGCAGTCGAGGCGTTCGTGCGTAGCGATGGCGGGCGCAAATAAGCGCAGAGCCTACCAGCGCCGATCCCTCACCTCGAACATCGGATCCGGCCCATTCATCATCTGCCGCACGACGCCCTGCTCGTCGAAGTGCACGTGCATCAGCGAATTCCACACGCCCGCTTCCTTGTAGCGATACGACCACACCTCGTAGTTGCGCTGCATGACGCGCGACTGTTCGGCGGGGCGGCCGATGGTGCGCAGGACGTCGGCCTTGGTGGCCTGGTCGATCTTGAGCGTCGCGAATTTTTCGCCGGTGAGCACTTGCTCGTACGAGACCAGCCGCCCGTCGGGCCCGATATGCGCCATCCAGGTGAACTGGCCGAAGGGTGCGGTGGCGTATTCGAACAACTGGCCGCCGCCCGGGGCGGGGTAGACCGAAGTCGGCTGTCCCATCTTGCTGGTGACGGCCGCCACCGGGTCGCCGACGAGCGGCGCCTGCTTGAAAATCGGTCCGGCGCAGCCGGCCAGGGACAGGGCGGCGCACAGCGTTGCGATTCTGATCATCTTGTTCATGCGTTCCCCCGCAGCTGACTTGTAGCCTCCATGATGCCTGAAGCGCGCCGCAGCAAAAGCTGGTGACGCCAACTGTTTTCGCATATACTGGCGGGTCTGTCCGCGAGGGCAGGTTTTTTTAATCAAATCACGGTGCGCTGGGTTGCGACTCTTGCACCGCATGTGAAAGGTAACATCATGTCCGTAGAAAACATCAACAAGTCGGCAATCATCGCCGACAACGCACGTGGCCAGAACGACACCGGCTCGCCGGAAGTCCAGGTCGCACTGCTGACCGCACGCATCAACGAACTGAACGGCCACTTCAAAGCCCACCAGAAAGACCACCACTCGCGCCGCGGCCTGATCATGATGGTCAACCGTCGTAAGAGCCTGCTGTCGTACCTGAAGAGCAAAGACCTGAACCGTTACCGCGACCTGATCGCCAAACTCGGCCTGCGTAAGTAATTTTTGCGCCAGACGGTTTAGTCACGGAAATGCCTGCGTCAGTTCCAACTGTCGCGGGCATTTTTTGTATCTGGCGTTTGTAGATTTTGCAGTATTGAAATTAGTAGAAGGAGAGGGCGCCAAGCCCTCTTAACGGTGGCCCGACGGGTCATGCGCGGTGAGGTGAACGACAGCTCCTGAAAATCTGTCGGCAAATAGAAAGGGATTACCAATGTTTAATAAAGTTACGAAGACTTTCCAGTACGGCCAACATACCGTCACCCTGGAAACCGGTGAAATCGCCCGTCAAGCCTCCGGCGCCGTCATGGTCTCGGTGGAAGACACCGTCGTGCTCGCCACCGTCGTCGCCAGGAAAGACGCCAAGCCGGGCCAGGACTTCTTCCCGCTGACCGTCGATTACATCGAAAAAACGTATGCTGCCGGTAAAATCCCGGGCGGTTTCTTCAAGCGTGAAGGCCGTCCTTCCGAAAAAGAAACGCTCACCTCGCGCCTGATCGACCGTCCGATCCGTCCGCTGTTCCCGGAGGGTTACCTGAACGAAGTCCAGGTCATCATCCACGTGCTGTCGGTCAACCCTGAAATCGATCCGGACATCCCGGCGATGATCGGTGCCTCGGCCGCCCTGTGCGTCGCCGGCATTCCGTTCAACGGCCCGATCGGCGCCGCCCGCGTCGGCTACGCCAACGGCCAGTACATCCTGAACCCGAGCACCACCCAGCTGAAAACCTCGCAGATGGACCTGGTCGTCGCCGGTACCGAAACGGCCGTGCTGATGGTCGAATCCGAAGCGCAGCAGCTGTCCGAAGAAATCATGCTGGGCGCGGTCGTGTTCGGCCACGACCAGATGCGCGCCGTCATCGACGCGATCCACGCCCTAGTCGAAGAAGGCGGCAAGCCGGAAGTCGAGTGGACCGCACCGGCGAAAAACGAAACCCTGATCGCGCAAGTGTCGGAACTGGCCTCGGCCAAAGTGCGCGAAGCCTACCAGACCCGCGAAAAATCGGCGCGCCAGCAAAAGCTGAAGTCGCTGTCGTCGGAAGTCATGGCAGCCCTGTCGGAACAAGGCGTCAGCGCCGATGCAGCCGAAGTCGGCAACATCCTGTTCGACATGGAAGCCAAGGTCGTGCGTACCCAGATTTTGGATGGCGAGCCACGCATCGACGGTCGCGACACCCGCACCGTGCGCCCGATCGAAATCCGTACCGGCGTGCTGCCGCGTACCCACGGTTCGGCCCTGTTCACCCGCGGCGAAACCCAGGCGCTGGTCATCGCGACCCTCGGCACCGCGCGCGACAGCCAGAAGATCGACGCGCTGATGGGCGAGTACACCGACGACTTCATGATGCACTACAACATGCCTCCGTTCGCCACCGGCGAAACCGGCCGTGTGGGCACCCCGAAGCGCCGCGAAATCGGCCACGGCCGCCTGGCCAAGCGCGCACTCGTTGCCGCCCTGCCTAACCCGGAAGATTTCAGCTACTCGGTGCGCCTGGTGTCGGAAATCACCGAATCGAACGGTTCCTCGTCGATGGCATCGGTCTGCGGCGGCTGCCTGGCGCTGATGGACGCCGGCGTGCCGATGAAGGCGCACGTCGCCGGCATCGCCATGGGCCTGATCAAGGAAGGCGGCAAGTTCGCCGTCCTCACCGACATCCTCGGCGACGAAGATCACCTGGGCGACATGGACTTCAAGGTAGCGGGTACGCCTGCAGGCATTACCGCGCTGCAGATGGACATCAAGATCATGGGCATCACCAAGGAAATCATGCAGGTGGCGCTGGCGCAAGCCAAGGAAGCCCGCCAGCACATCCTGGCCGAGATGCAAAAGGCCGTGCCGACCGTGAAGACCGAACTGTCGGACTTCGCGCCACGCCTGATCACGATCAAGATCAATCCAGAGAAAATCCGTGACGTCATCGGCAAGGGCGGCGCCGTCATCCGCGCGCTAACCGAAGAGACCGGCACGCAAATCGACATCACCGACGAAGGCATCGTCACCATCGCGTCGGTCGACGCCGCCGCCGGCCAGGAAGCCAAGCGCCGTATCGAAGAACTGACCGCCTCGGTCGAAGTGGGCAAGACCTACGACGGTACCGTGCTGAAACTGCTGGACTTCGGCGCCATCGTGCAAGTCATGCCGGGCAAGGACGGTCTGCTGCACATCTCGCAGATCGCCAACGAGCGCGTCAACGCCGTTGCCGACTACCTGAAGGAAGGCCAGCAAGTGCGCGTGAAGGTTCTGGAAACCGACGAGCGCGGCCGCCTGAAGCTGTCGATGAAGGCGGCGGATCCGGCGGAAGCTGCGGCGCAGTAATCATCTTTACAGCGGCTCGCGCCGCTGAAAGTAAAAACCGCCAGTGCGTGAGCCTGGCGGTTTTTTATGGCCATTCGAGAAGCCGGATGGCCAGGTACACCAGCGCCGCAATGGCGAGTCCGAACTTTGTGCCGGACAGGAAGCTGGAATACACCGGATTGCGGCGGTACAAGAATTTTTCGCGGCGACCGAAGATGAATTTCATGGTCTTCTCCCTGGATGGGGGTAATGTGCCATGCAAGCCGTGCGCAGCGTCTACGTAATCTGTTGACAGCAGCCATTGCATTAGCGCAAGACGTCAGGCTAACCAATCCTGCATGGCGTACTCTTGAGCGAGATCAAGCTTTAGGACGCTGGCAGGCGCTAGGAGACGGTTCCGCGCGAGAGGAAGCGCCACGCCCGTCCGGGACCGCCGCACCGCTCAGGCGTTTCATTGGTTCAATAGCAGAAGTGTTATAGTTAGTGATTCTCCAATTGTGGAGCAGCTCGTCCCAGAATCGGGCGCCCACGACAATGACGACCAAAACCAGGATCCATCGATGACGACGAAAGACAACGCCTCCCGTATCAGCCAGCTCATCCAGGAGCACGAAGCCGAGATCGGCTCGCAATGGATCGCGCAACTCGAAGCCCTGCTGGTACGCGGCACCGCCAGTTCGAAAGCGCAACTGCGCGACCATTGCCAGCAATTCCTGGCGGCCTTTGCCGTCGCCACCCGCGCCGGCGAACTGGAGAACATCGAACACCGTTCGTGGGACGAGGTGCGCGACCTGCTGAGCGAAATCTCGTCCAGCCGCGCCAAGAGCGGCTCGACCCCGGGCGAGACCGCCACCTTCGTGTTTTCGCTCAAGCAGCCGCTGTTCGCCCAGCTGACCGCCGGCTTCGCCGATGACGCCGCGGCGCTGGCTGGCGCCTCGTGGGCCGTCAGCGCGCTGCTCGACAAGCTCGGCCTGTACACGATCGAAGTGTTCCAGAAAGCGAAAGACCAGATCATCGTGCGCCAGCAGCAGGAACTGCTGGAACTGTCGACCCCGGTCGTGAAACTCTGGAACGGCATCCTGGCGCTGCCGCTGATCGGCACGCTCGATTCGGCGCGCACGCAGGTGGTGATGGAAAATATCCTGCAAAAAATCGTCGACACCGGCGCCGAGATCGCGATCATCGACATCACCGGCGTGCCGATGGTCGATACCCTGGTCGCGCAGCACCTGATGAAGACGATCGCCGCCGCGCGCCTGATGGGCGCCGACTGCATCATCAGCGGCATCCGTCCGCAGATCGCGCAGACCATCGTCCACCTGGGCGTGAACCTGGAAGACGTCGTCACCAAGGCCACCCTGGCCGACGCCTTCCTGGTCGCCCTCGAACGCACCGGCGCTTCGGTCACCATCCACAAGAAGAACTGAAAGAACCGGGAACACGATGGAACGCATTCCTATTCTGCGCATGGGTGACCTGCTGCTGGTCACGATCCAGGTCGACATGCACGACCGCCTGGCATTGACCCTGCAGGACGACCTGACCGAGCGCATCGTGCGCGACAGCGCCAAGGGCGTGCTGATCGACATTTCGGCGCTCGACCTGGTCGATTCCTTTATCGGGCGCATGATCAGCAACACGGCGGCGATGGCACGCGTACTCGACGCCCAGACGGTCGTGGTCGGCATGCAGCCGGCCGTCGCCATCACGCTGGTCGAGCTGGGCCTGACGCTGCATGGCGTGAAGACGGCACTGAACGTCGAGAAGGGCATGACCCTGCTCGGAAAGAACCTGAACAGATGAGCACCGGGGCAGAATTTGGAGTCGAATTCGACACCGACCTGGTCGACCGTCTCGAGCGGCTGCGCACGGACCGGGTCAGGCTGCCGCTGCGCACTGACGAAGACGTCGTCTACCTGCGCAAGCACGTGCGCGAGCGCGCGGTCGGCATCGGCCTGTCCTTGGTCGACCAGACCAAGCTGATTACCGCTGCCAGCGAACTGGCGCGCAACACGATCAAGTACGGCGGCGGCGGCATGGTCTTCCTCGACAAGCTGGCCGATGGCTTGCGCCAGGGCGTCGGCATCGTTTTCATCGACGCCGGCCCCGGCATCCCCGACCTGGACATGGCGCTGCGCGACGGCTACACCACTGGCGGCGGCCTCGGCCTGGGCCTGGGCGGCTCGAAGCGCCTGGTCGACGAATTCGAGATCGATACCCGTTTTGGGGAAGGGACCGCGATCGCGGTCGTCAAATGGAAACGCTGATCAGTTCCCTCTCGACCCAGCATGTGTATCCGATCGTGCACGCCAGCGACATCGCCGCCGCGCGCCGCGCCGGGCAGAAGCTGGCGCTCGAACTGGGTTTTAACGACACCCGCGCCGGACAGCTGGCGCTGATCGTCACCGAGGCCGGCACCAACCTGCTCAAGCATGCGGGCGAGGGCGTGCTGTACCTGAACGTGGCGCAGGCCGAAGGCGTGCCCGGGGTCGACGTGCTGGCCGTCGACAAGGGACCCGGCATCGCCGACCTCGAGGCCTGCCTGCGCGACGGCATGTCCACCGCCGGCACGGCCGGCACCGGGCTCGGCGCCCTGCGCCGGCTGTCGCACGAATTCGACGTCTGGACGGCGCCCGGCGACGGCGCCGTGTTCTTCATGCGCCTGTGGCGCGACGAGGCGGCGCCCAGCCTGTGCCGCGTCGAAGTCGGCGCCCTGACCGTGCCGCTGGCCGGCGAAGAGGCGTGCGGCGACGGCTGGGGCGTGGCCTGCGACAGCGGCGGCGCCAGCCTGGTCGCGGCCGATGGCCTCGGCCACGGCCCGGATGCCGCCGCCGCCGCCCACGCGGCGATCCGCGAACTGGCGCACCGGCCGCACTCGGAACCGGGTGCCCTGGTCGAGGCCGCGCACGAGGCCTTGCGCAGTACGCGCGGCGCGGCGCTGGCGGCGGCGCGCATCGATTTTGAAAACGATACCGTCCGTTTTGCCGGCATCGGCAATATCGGCGCCTACGTGATCGACGGCGACAGCCGGCGCGCGCTGGTGTCGCATAACGGCATCGTCGGCCACAACATGCGCAAGGTGCAGGAGTTTGCGGTGCCGTGCCCGCCGCACGCCACCTGCATCCTGCATTCGGACGGCATCCAGACCCAGTGGGACCTGGACAAGTATCCGGGCCTGCTGGCGAGGAGTCTCGCGCTGGTGGCGGCGGTGCTGATGCGCGACTTCATCCGCCGCCGCGACGATGCGATGGTGCTGGTGGTACGCCGCAGGGGCCCGGGATGAGCCAGCGCATCCTCACCGTCGCCCTCGAGAGCGACATGGATGTGGTGCTGGTGCGCCAGCGCGCGCGCCAGGTCTCGCAACTGCTCGGCTTTGCCAAGCAGGACCAGGTGCGCATCGCCACCGCCGTGTCGGAAGTGGCGCGCGCGGCCTGCCATGGCGATTGCAGCGCGCGCGCCGCATTCGTGCTGGTCGATACGCCCGCGCGCCAGCAGCTCGAAGTCACCGTCAGCGCCGGCGCGGTGTCCGAGGAAGGCAGCGAAGGCGCGGCGATGGCCGACCAGGCGCTGGTCACCGCGCACCGCCTGATGGACGGCTGCGTGCGCGAGCCCGGCGCCGGTTTCACGGTACGGATGCGCAAGGCGCTGCCGCCGCAAATGCCGGTCAGCGCGACCCAGTTGGGGCAGATCGCCACCGAACTGGCGGCCACGCCCGACGTCGACTCCTACGAAGAAATGCAGCAGCAGAACCGCGAACTGGTCGAGACCCTGGCCGAACTGCGCGAGCGCCAGGAAGACCTGCTGTCGCTCACGCGCGAGCTGGAAGACACCAACCGCGGCATCGTCGCGCTCTACGCCGAGATCGAAGACAAGGCCGAGCGCCTGCGCCGCGCCGACGAAATGAAGTCGCGCTTCCTGTCGAATACCAGCCACGAATTGCGCACGCCGCTGTCGTCGATCCGGGCGCTGTCGAAACTCCTGCTCGACCGCATGGACGGCGAACTCACGCCGGAACAGGAACGGCAGGTGTTCCTGATTTCGCGCACGGCCACCGAGATGTCGGAACTGGTGAACGACCTGCTCGACCTGGCCAAGATCGAGGCCGGCCGGGTGGAAGCGCAGCCGGCGCCGGTCGTGGTCGAGAACCTGTTCCGCGCCCTGAAGGGCATGATGCGCCCGCTGGTCGACACCGACAAGGTCGAGCTGGTGTTCGACAACTACGGCATCGACACGCCGTTCGAGTCGGACGAGACCATGCTGTCCCAGATCCTGCGCAACTTCATCTCGAACGCATTGAAGTTCACCGAGCAGGGTTCGGTGCGCGTCAGCGTCGAGCCTGGGGACGCCGGTGATGCTGGCGAAACGCTGCGCTTCGCCGTCACCGATACCGGCATCGGCATCGATGCCGAGCACCTGCAGCTGATCTTCGAAGAGTTCACGCAGGTCGAGAACCCGCTGCAGCGGCGCAGCAAGGGCACGGGCCTGGGCCTGCCGCTGTGCCGCCGCCTGGCCGAGCTGCTGGGCGGGCGCGTCGACGTTACCAGCCGCCCCGGCGTGGGCTCGACCTTCACGCTGACGCTGCCGCGTCAATTTCCCCAGTCGGCGCCTGCCGGCACCCGAGATACCGAACCATGACCGTCACTCCACCACTCATTCTGAACGTCGACGACAACGACGGCGCACGCTACGCCAAGACCCGGATCCTGCAGAGCGCGGGCTTCCGGGTGCTGGAAGCGGCGAACGGCACCGATGCGCTGGCGATGGTCCGCGAGGACGATCCGGCGCTGGTGCTGCTGGACGTGAAGCTCCCCGACATCAACGGCATCGAGGTGTGCCGCCGCATCAAGGCCGACCCCGACACCAACGGCGTGCTGGTGCTGCAGACTTCGGCCGCGCTGACCGGCCGCGCCGACAAGATCCGCGGCCTCGAAGGCGGCGCCGACAATTACCTGGCCGCGCCGATCGAAGCCGACGAGCTGATCGCCAACGTCAACGCGCTGCTGCGCATGCGCCAGACCCAGGACGACCTGCGCGAAAGCGAAGAGCGCTTCCGCCAGCTGACCGACAACATCGAAGACGTGTTCTGGATGTTTTCGGCGCCCGACGGCGCGCTCGGCTACGTCAGCCCGGCGTATGCCACGATCTGGGGCCGCAGCATCGATTCGCTCAAGCGCCAGCACGCCAGCTGGCTCGACGCCGTGCATCCCGACGACCGTCCGCGCCTGGCCGGACGCTGGGCCACGCTGGCGACCCAGCCGCATTACGACGAGGAGTTCCGCGTGGTGCTGCCGGACGGCGCGATGCGCTGGGTGCGCGACCGCCTGTTCGCGGTGCGTAACGCGCGCGGCGAGGTGTACCGGGTGGCGCGCGTCACCAGCGACGTCTCGGCGCGGCGCGAAATGGAAGGGCTGCTGCGCGCGGCCGACGCCAACAAAAACCAGTTCCTGGCCACGCTGGCGCACGAGCTGCGCAATCCCTTGAGTCCAATCCGCAACGCCGCCACGCTGCTCGGCGTGGGCGGCGAGAACGCCGGCGGGCGCCACGCACATGCGCGCGAAGTCATCCTGCGCCAGGTCGACCACCTGGCACACCTGGTCGACGACCTGCTCGACGTGGCGCGCATCTCGGAAGGCAAGATCGTGCTGCGGCGCGAGGAAGTCAACCTCGGCGCCGTGATCGAACAGGCGCTCGAAACCGCCGGCCCGCTGATCGGTTCGCGCGGCCACACGCTCGCCGTGCACCAGCCCGAGTGCCAGGTCTGGGTCGCGGGCGACCCGGTGCGCCTGGCGCAATCGATGGGCAACCTGCTGCACAACGCGGCCAAGTTCACACCGAAGGGCGGCGCGATCACGCTGAGCGTGACCCTGCATGGCGACAGCGTGCACATCGCCGTGCAGGACAACGGCATCGGCATCGCCGAGGACAGCCTGCCGCGCATCTTCGGCATGTTCGCCCAGGCCGCCGTGCCGCCGGACCGCGCGCCGGAAGGGCTCGGCATCGGCCTGTCGCTGGTCTCGCGCCTGCTCGAGATGCACGGCGGCCAGCTGCATGCGGAAAGCCCGGGCATCGGCCTGGGCAGCACCTTCACGGTGGAGCTGCCGGTCCTGCGCACCAGCGGCGCCGAATGCGCCACCGACGCGGCCGGCGAAGAGACGAACGCCGGCGGCGGCCTGCGTGTGCTGCTGGTGGACGACAACGTCGACGCCATGGAAATGATGGGCTTCCTGCTGGCCGAGATGGGCCACGAAACCTGGACCACGTCGGACGCCGGCGAGATCGAAGCCATGGCGCTGCAGCACCGCCCGCAGGTGATCGTGCTCGACATCGGCCTGCCCGGCGCCGACGGCTACCAGCTGGCGCGCATGATCAAGGCCAACCCGGAACTGGCGCACATCCGCCTGGTCGCGCACACCGGCTACGGCTCGCCCGAAGACCGCCGACGCGCGCAGGAAGCCGGGTTCGATGCGCACCTGGTCAAGCCGGCCGAGCTGGAAGACCTGGAAAAGGCGCTGCGCGGGTAAAGAGTCGAAACCCTACGCCACTGACATATCCGACGTAACGCGTGGAGTCAGGACTCCACCCTACGATCATCCGGTATCGGTAGGGTGGAGTCCTGACTCCACGCGTTTTCGTACCCATGCATACCCGGCCGCCCAAAAAAATGCCCGCACGCGGCGGGCATCGATTTGGACAATCGACCGGACAAAACCGTCCTTATTTATCGGTCACCGTAAACTCGCCGAACGCCTTGAGCTGCTCGCCCACCGCCTTCGGATCGCCTACGACGACGATCGACTGCGCTTCCGGTGCGAAATACTTCTTCGACACGTCACGCACCTGCTGCGGCGTCACCTTCTGGATCAGCGGCACGTACTGGCCGAGGAATTCCGGCGGCAGGCCGATCAGCCAGTTGCGCGCCAGCGTCGAGGCGACCGAGGCTTGCAGCTGGTTGCTGATCAGGTAGCCGCCGGCGACGTAGCGCTTGTTCATCGTCATTTCGTCGGCCGGCACCAGTTCGCTGCCGATGCGGCGGTACTCGTTCAGGTATTCGGTCAGGGCCGCACCCGTGACTTCGTTGCGCACGTCGGCGCCGCCGACGATGGCGCCGCCGGCGCGGTTCATGCGCGCCCCGGCCGAGGCGCCGTAGGTATAGCCCTTTTGCTCGCGCAGGTTGATGTTCACGCGGCTCGAAAAGCCGCCGCCGAGGATGGTGCTGGCCAGGCGCAGCGGCACCTGCTCGTCGGCGCTGGCGGCGATGCCGGGGCCGCCCACGCGGATGGTCGACTGCACGCTGCCCGCGCGTTCGAGCAGGATGCGCGCCGGTTGCGCGGCGCGCGCCGGCGGCGCCGGCTCGGCCAGGGCGGGGCCCTGCGCCTTCCAGTCGCCAAAGGCAGCCTGCACCAGTTTCATCGCCTCGGATTCCTTGATGCTGCCGGTGATGACCAGCAGCGCGCGGTCCGGACGGAAGCGCTGGGCGTGCGCGCCGCGCAGCATGTCCTGCGTGACCGACGTGATGGCGGCGGCGGTCGGCTGGGTATGGCCGTACGGGTGTGCGCCATACACGGCCTGGCTGACCGCGCGCTCGGCGCGGAAGCTCGGCGTGGCCTCGGCCGCGCGCAGCGCCTGCAGCGCATTCGCCTTGGTCAGCTCGACCTCTTTCGCCGGGAAGCTCGGCGTGCGCGACACCTCGGCCAGCAGCGCCATCATCGGGCCGGCCTGCGAAGCGACGGCATTGGCCTGGACGACGATGCCGTCCGCGGCCGGGCCGGCGGCCACCGAGCCGCCCATGCCCTGGGCCGCTTCGGCGATCGCGCGCGAGTCGCGCCTGGCGCTGCCTTCGTTGATCATCCCGGCCAGGATGTTGGCGAAGCCCGGATGGTCCTTGTCGTCGGCGGCAAAGCCGGCGCCGCGCACGGCCAGCACGTAGTCCACGCGCGGCAGGCCCTGGCGCGGTACGACCCAGACCGTCATGCCGTTGGACAGGGTCTTCTTGACGATCTTCGGCGTCGGGATCGGCTTGTCGGCGCCGTAGGGCGGCATGGCGTTGGAGGTGGGAGCCTCGGCAAAGGCAGCCGGGGCGAAGACAAGCGAAATCGCCAGTGTCAGCATCAGTTTGTTCATCGATGCGCTCCTTACTTTTGTGCGCCGGCAGCCGGCGTGGTTGGTGCACCGGCATCCGCCACCTTGGCGACGGGCTTGCGGTCGATGACGGTGCGGTTGTTCTTCACCAGGTAGATCGAGGCCGCGCGCTGGATGTCGGCAGAGGTGACGCCTTCGATCCAGCCCGGGATCTTGTTGACGACGTTGGCGTCGCCCCACAGCGTCTGCAGGCGCGCCAGGGTGTCGGCGCGGCTGATGAAGCTTTCCAGCCCGTTGTTCCAGTCGGCCAGCATGCGCGTCTTCACCCGTTTCAGGGTGGCGGCGTCGACGCCGTCCTTGACGATCTTCGCGACCTCTTCATCCATGGCGTTCAGGATGGCGTCGGCATTCGTGGTCGGCTTGTACATCGTGTAGACGGTGAACAGGGTCGGGCCGCCGAATTCCCACGGGCTGGTGAGGCCGAACAGGACTTCGGTGTTGAGCGCCAGTTCGCGGCCCTTGACCAGGCCCTGGTACAACACGGACGCATCGTCGCCGGCCAGCAGTTCGCCCAGCACGGCCATCGGCGCCTGGTCGCGGCTGCCGCGTTCCGGCATCTTCCAGGCGGCGGCCAGCGCCGGCACTTGCGCCAGCGGGTCGCTCTGCTCGATGCGCTTTTCGGCCTTGTTCAAGCCTTCGCTGAAGTCGCCGCCTTTCGGCACCGGGCGCGCGGCAATGCTGCCGAAGTATTTCTGGGCCAGCGCAAAGCCCTGGGCCGGGGTCACGTCGCCGGCGATCGCCAGCACCGCGTTGTTCGGGCCGTAGTAATCGCGGTGGAAGGCGCGCACGTCGTCCAGGCTGGCGTTCTCGAGGTCTTCGAAGCTGCCGTAGCCGTCGTGGTTGTTCTCCCATTTCTGGAAGGCGTGCTGGCCGATGTCGAGCCACATGAAGCCGCCGTAGGGCTGGTTCTTCACGTTCACGCGGATCTCTTCCTTGACCACGTCCTGCTGGTTCTTGAGCGTTTCCTTGTTGAAGTCGAGCGTCTTCATGCGGTCCGCTTCCAGCCACAGGATCGGTTCCAGCGCGGACGCAGGCGCGGTTTCGATGTAGTTGGTGAAGTCGGGGCGGGTCGAACCGTTGTTGCGCCCGCCCCCGCCGGTGATCGTCTTGTCGAACACGCCTTTCGGCGCGTTCGGCGTCCCCTGGAACATCAGGTGTTCGAACAGGTGGGCGAAGCCGGTACGGTTCTTCGGTTCGAGACGCATGCCGACGTGGTAGACGACGGAGACGCCGACGGTGGGCGAACTGTGGTCTTCGGTGACGATGACGGTCAGGCCGTTGTCGAGTTTCTTGGTGTGGACCGGCAGGTCCCACTTGTCGCTGGCCGCGAGGGCGGAGACCGACAAGCCGAGCCCGGCCAGCAGGACGGGAAGATGGCGCATGCGCATTGATGACCTCGATAGAAGGGCTGAGTCGAATGAAATGCTCCGGACGCAGGGCACCCGAAGCATTTCATCTTAGCGCAAGGGAATATTAGAACGGAAATCCTTTTGCGTATGCATGTTGACCGGACGCAGGGCGGCGAGCCCGTCGATTTGTCGTCTGGTGCCGCAAATCTGCAGTCTGTCGCAATCCGGGCCGGGCGGTGCGGGCGCATCGTTATAGTGACTTCATTGTCAAACTGTATAAGAATTGCCGGGCAAGCGACGTTGTGCGGCGCGGCGGTGGCACAAACAAGAACATGAACACGGAGAAGCACATGAACACATTGTTGAAGTCCGGCCTGGTGGCCATCGGCTTGCTGGCGCTGATGCGCCTGGCGTCGGCCGCGCCCGAAACCGCCACGGAAACGCGTCCGCTCGACGCGCGCGTGGTGCGCATCAAGATCGACGGCGTGGTCGACCTGCGCGTGCGCCAGGGCAGCCCGGCGGCGCTGGTCCTGTCCGGCGAGCCGCGCTTCATCGCGCAGATGACGACGCTGCAAAGCGGCGACACGGTCGTCATCGGCACCGAGATGCACGAGATGCGCATGGGGCGCAAGAACGGCGTGCGCGCCGACCTGGTGATGCCGAACCTGCGCGAAGTGAGTTCGGAGAGCGTCGGCATGACCGAGATCACCGGGTTCAAGGGCGAGGAACTCGAACTGTCGCTGGACGGCGCCGGCTCGATGAACGTGAACGCCGACTTCCGCGTCATCAGCGCCAGCCTCGGCGGCGTGGGCAGCATGCGCCTGGCCGGCATGAACAGCGAGCGCATCAACCTCGACTTGCAGGGCGCCGGCTACGTGACGCTGCTCGGGCGCAGCAAGACATTGACGGCCGAGCTGAGCGGCCTGGGCGGGCTCGACGCGCAGCAGTTCGTGGCGGACGCCGTCACGCTCGAACTATCGGGCCTGGGCAACGCGACGATTACCGCGCACCAGAGCGCCAACCTGAACCTGTCGGGCATGGGATCGGTCACAGTCTACGGCAAGCCGCTCAACCGCCGGGTGAGTGTCGACGGACTGGGCAAGGTCAGCTGGAAGTAAACCACATCGGACAAGGTAGGCGCAAAGACCGATCCACGTACTGAGACAATGAAAAAATTTACCGTAGCGATCCTGCTGGCGCTGGGCCTGAGTTGCGGCCTGCACGGCGCGGCACTGGCAGGTTTCCCCGAAGGGGCGAGCGCGTACAACGCGCGCAATTACGCGCTGGCGATGAAGGAGATCGCCCCGCTGGCGCGCGCCGGCAATCCCGATGCCCAGCACTTGCTGGGCTTGATGTACTACATGGGCCGCGGCACCGCGCGCGACTACAAGCAGGCGTTCACCTGGCATCTGAAGGCGGCGCAGCAGGGCAAGGCCGACGCCCAGTACGTGGTCGGCGCCATGTACTACACCGGCAACGCCGTGCCCCAGGACCAGAAGCACGCCGTCAGCTGGTTTCGCAAGGCGGCCGAGCAGGGCCACGGCGAAGCCCAGCACGCGCTCGGCCTGATGTACCGCTACCACGTGGCCGGCGTGCCGGGCGATCCGGTCATCGCCTACATGCTGTGGAACCTGGCCGCCGCCGCCGGCAACAACAACGCCGTCAGCCAGCGCGCGTCGATCGCCAAAACCATGACGCAGGAGCAGATCGAAGAGGCGCAGGCCCTGTCGCGCACGTGGAAGGTGGGGACGCCGCTGCCGGCGCAGTCGCGCACGGGTGGCGGATGACGCGGTCGGTGACCACGCGGCCCGCCCTTGCCGGGGACAAGCCGCGCATCCGGCAGCTCTACGAAGCGGCGCTCAGGCACCATATCGAGATCATCTGGGGCTGGGATGACGATTGGCAGCAGGCCTATTTCGACAAGGCTTTCGTCGACTTGTCGACGCAAGTGATCGAGGTCGATGGACGTTTCGCGGGCTATCTGCAGGTCGACCACGGCAGCGACGAAGACTACCTGAGCATGCTGGTGCTCGATCCCGGGTTCCGCTCGGACGGTGTCGGCGCACGCTTGCTGGCGACGCTCCAGGCCGACAGCCGGCGCGCGGGCCGCGGCATCTGGCTGCGCGTTTTCCGGACCAATGCGGCGGCGCGGCGGTTCTACGAGCGGGAAGGGTGGGGGCTGGTCGGGGATGAAGGCGATTTCCTGGTCATGCGGCCTGGGACTGGCGTATCGGTTGCCTGAAGCCGTGTGCGCAAGGCTTTGCTTGTCGTGGAAACGATGGTCTTCCCAGGACTGCCCTACACCATTGATTATCTTAAATTAACCAGCAATGTATGCGTGACTTGATTCTCTTTTCTCCCCTTCTTCTGCTCCTTCTTGCTATTGTTTTCGCCAAACTCGTTTACCACCGAACCAACTCGATCGTGTGGGCCAGCACTGTTTTCACCTTGTTTTTCTCTTTTGGTATTGCCTTCGGCCGACTTCCAATTCCATTGCCGACATTAATTTTCTTGCCAATCGCCTTGTATGACCTGATCAATGCGCCGCCTTGTGTGCAGACCAGCGACGGATGTTACTCGGAGGCTGACCCAGTGGGCACCTTGAAGGTCTTTGTTTATCTTTTCTCCCTTCAGTGGGCGTTTTGGACCGCAATATTTGTTTTGTTTCGATATGTGTTCTTTACGAAAAGGCAATGACAGTCACGGAAGAATCCGGCTATTCAATCATCGTCGGTGCATTCGCCGATCCGGCATTCCCGGCGCCCGCGGTCTCGGTCTACGAAGAACGCATGCACCGATGGGTCGTGCCGCCCGCCGGGGCCGAGCATTTCCCGTAAATCATGGAATCGGGCACAGGCCGAGCATCTTCCAAAAATCGGGAATTGAACGTTCTTTATCGTGGAAGTACAGCCACTACCATTGCACTTGCATCCCAGCGCCAACGTTGTAGCAATCAGGAAATTGCAATAGTATCCAGAACCTTAAGGCGTGCGCCGATCGTGCGCCGCCCGTTCGTTCCATTCCGAGGATGTGATTGCATGAAGATTGTTCGCCCGACCCTGCTACTAGCCGCCTGCGTGGCCTCGACCCTCGCGTCGACCCTGCCTCTCCCGGCGCAGGCCGCCGCTGCGTCGAAAACCGCTGCGCCGAAAGCCGCCCTGACAGTGGAGTATCAGAAGTTCACGCTGCCCAACGGCCTGGAGGTCATCTTCCACATCGACCGTTCCGACCCGGTCGTGGCCGTCAACCTGACCGCGCACGTGGGCTCGGCGCGCGAAAAGGCGGGGCGCACGGGTTTTGCGCACCTGTTCGAACACTTGCTGTTCCTGGAGTCGGAAAACCTCGGCAAGGGCGGGCTCGACAAGATGACGGCGCGCATCGGCGGCTCGGGCGCCAACGGCTCGACCTCGCAGGACCGCACGAATTACCTGCAGACCGTCCCCAAGGATGCGCTGGAAAAAATGATCTGGGCCGAAGCGGACAAGCTCGGCTGGTTCATCAATACCGTCACCGAGCCGGTGCTGGCCAAGGAAAAGCAGGTCGTCAAGAACGAGAAACGCCAGGGCGTCGACAATGCGCCCTACGGCCACACCCGCTACGTCATCAACAAGGCGCTGTACCCGGAAAACCATCCGTACAACTGGCAGGTGATCGGTTCGCTCGACGACCTGCAGAATGCGACCCTGGACGACGTCAAGGAATTCTTCCGCCTGTGGTACGTGCCGAACAACGTGACCCTGGTGCTGGCCGGCGACTTCGATCCGGTGCAGGCGCGCAAATGGGTGGAAAAATATTTTTCCGAGATCAAGCGCGGCGATGCAATTCCCGCCCTGGTCAAGCGTCCGGGCGTGCTGAAGCAGACCGTCAAGCTGGCGCATGAGGACAACTTCGCGAAGCTGCCCGAACTGACGATGACCTGGCCGACCGTCGAGGACTTGCATCCGGATTCGTATGCGCTGGAAGTCTTGGCCGAATACCTGTCCGAGACCAAGCGCGCGCCGTTCTACAAAGTGCTGGTGGAAGACACCAAGCTCGCGCCCGCGGTCCAGATCGGCAACCAGACCGCCGAACTGGCGGGCCAGTTCATGCTGCGCATCCGCGCCTTCGAGAACAAGCCACTCGACGAGGTAGCCGGCGCCGTCAACCAGGCCTTCGCCAAATTCGAGGAAGAGGGCATCTCCGAGAAAGACCTGAACCGCATCAAGGCCGGCCTCGAGACCCGTTTCTACAACTCGGTGTCGAGCGTGCTCGGCAAGTCGGCGCTGCTGGCGGAATACAACTACCTGACCGGCAATCCGGGCTATGTGGCCGAAGGCGTCAAGAAGACGCTGGCCGTCACCACGGCCGACGTGCGGCGCGTGTACGACACCTACATCAAGGGTAAACCGTTTGTGGCGACCAGTTTCGTCCCGAAGGGCAAGCTGGCGCTGGCCTTGACCGATTCGTCCAAGGCCGAAGTCGTCGAAGAAAAAGTGGTGCAGGGCGCCGAGAATGCGGTCGATCCGACCGCGAATGCCGAGTACACAAAAACACCATCGACGTTTGACCGCAGCAAGGAGCCACCGTACGGCGAGGCGCTTGCCGTCAAGGTGCCACAGGTGTGGAACGCGACGCTGGCCAACGGCATGCGGGTGGTCGGTATCGAGAACCGGGAAGTGCCGCTGGTGCAGTTCGACATCGCCATCGACGGCGGCCTGCTGCTGGACAAGCCGGAGAAGGTCGGCGTGGCCAACCTGATGGCGCGCATGCTGACGCAGGGCACCGCGAAGAAAACCCCGCAGGAACTGGAAGAAGCGATCCTGCAGCTGGGCGCAACGATCAACGTGACGGCGCGCACCGAGGACGTGCGCATCAGCGTGACGACGCTGGCGCGCAACTACCGTGCGACGCTCGACCTGGTGCAGGAAATCCTGCTGCAGCCGCGCTGGGACGAAAAGGAATTCGCCCTCATCAAGCAAAGCGTGCTGAGCCAGATCCGCCAGCAGGAAGCCGATCCGAACGCACTGGCCGCCATCAATTTCAGCAAGCTGGTCTACGCCAAGGACGATCTCCGTTCGCGCAATATCCTCGGCACCGCCGAGACGGTGAACGCCATCACCATCGACGACCTGAAACGCTATTACAGCGCCAACCTGTCGCCCTCGAATGCGCGCATGCACGTGGTCGGCGCCTTGCCGAAATCCGCCATTGCCGCTTCGCTGGCCGGCCTGAACCGTACATGGAAAGCCAAGCCGGTAGCTTTGCCGGCAGCCACGAGCGCGGCCGGCCAGGCGCCCGGCAAGGTGTACTTCGTCGACGTGCCGGATGCCAAGCAGTCGGTGCTGCAGGTCGGCTACCGGGCGCTGGCCGCCACCGATCCGGACTACTACCCGGCCACCGTGATGAACTACATCCTGGGCGGCGGCGGTTTCGCGTCGCGCCTGACCCAGCAGCTGCGCGAAGGCAAAGGCTACACCTACGGCATCACATCGAATTTCTCGGGCAGCAAGAGCCCCGGACCCTTCATCATCGCCAGCGGCGTGCGCAGCAACGTCACGCTCGAGTCGACCCAACTGGTGAAGCAGATCCTGCAGGACTATCCGGCGACCTATTCGGCGGCCGACCTCGAGACGACCCGCAACTTCCTCGTGAAAAGCAATGCGCGCGCTTTTGAAACGTCCGCAGCCAAGCTGGCCATGCTCGACAACATCAGCAAGTACGGCTGGCGCCCTGACTACGTGAAAGAGCGTGAAGGGATCGTCAAGGCAATGACGCTGCCACGCATCCAGGCGTTGTCGCAGAAGTACCTGGATCCGTCGAAGATGGTGTGGCTGGTGGTGGGCGATGCCAAGACGCAGCTGCCGCGGATGAAGGAGCTGGGGTTCGATGAGCCGGTGCTGATCGCCAAGTAAGCCAGGTTGGCCGCCGGCGTCCAGGATGTTGAATTGGCCCTGGCTTAACGTAGGGTGGGCTCCCGAGCCCACGCGGTGATACGCGGCAGCGAGATCGTCGAGCACGACATCGGAGCCGTTGCGTATCACCGCGTGGGCACAAGTGAAGTGCCCACCCTACGGTAATAGCTTATTGCGCCGGTATTTGAGCCTTCTGCCGCGCCGGTTTCAAGCCCGACACCCCCAGCGACCGAAACAGCCCCAGCGGCACCGCATTGCCCATCGCCTGGTACCCAAGGTCGTTCGGGTGCAAATGGTCGCCGCTGTCGTAGGCCGGCAGGAAGCGCGTCGGGTGCGCCGGGTCGCGCGTGGCGAGGTCGAAGTCGATCACGCCGTCGAATTCGTCGCTCGAACGAATCCAGTTGTTCACCGCCTGGCGCACGACTTCCTTCTCGGGCGAGTAATAGCCCGCTCCCTCGAACGGCGTGAGCGTGGCGCCGAACACGGCGATGCCTTTCGCGTGGGCGCGCGCGATCACCTGGCGGTAGCCGGCGATGAGGTCGGCCGCAGGGATCGGGCTGGTTGCCGGGCTGTTGCCGATGTCGTTAATGCCGATCATCAGAGTCATGTAGCGCACGCCGGCGGTGGCGAGCACGTCGCGGTCGAAGCGTTCGAGGATGCTGCGTCCGCCCAGCAGGTTGGCTGGGTTGCCGAGCAGGCGGTTGGCGCTGATGCCGCGGTTGACCACGCCCAGGCGGCCGTTGATGCCGAGCACCGGGTCGCGCACGGTCTGCAGGCGGCGCGCCAGCCAGTCGGGCCAGCGGTTGTTGGTGTCGGGCGTGCTGCGGGTGCCGTCGGTGATCGAGTCGCCCAGGGTCACGATCGATGGGCCGGCACTGTCGACGTCGACTTCGGTGAGGAAGGGCCAGGCCGTGATCGTGCGCTGCACCGGTAGCGTCGGGGCGGCAGTGAAATTGCCCGGCAGCGAAACGTAGTTGGTCTGCGAGCCCACGTTGTGGATCGTGTTCGCTTCGACCGTACCCGGCAGGTAGAGACTGACGGCGAGATCGCCGAGCGCCGGCACGTTCAGTTCGACCGGGTCGGACAGGACCGGCGCGCCGGGCGGGATCGTCACCGACGCGTTGCCGCCGAAGGTGAGCGCGCGGTCGGTGCCGGGGGCCACGTCGGAGCCGCCGGCGCGCACGCCGATGCGGGCGGCGCCGACGTTCAAGGGCGTGGTCCCCATCTCGTTCGACACGCGGATGCGTACGCGGTTGCCGCCGATGCTGGTGTGGACGATCAGGCGCAGGGTCTGGTCGGTGAAGGTTTGCAGGTTGGCGGCCGGTGGCGGACCGGCCGGGGCCGCGCCCCAGGTGCCGGTCCAGCGCTCGGTGGTCCAGTCCTGGGCGTCGGCGTACTGGCCGGGCAGGGCAAGGGCAATCGCCAGCGCGACGCTGCCGAGCAGCATGCCGCGGCGCGGACGATTCTCTGGCGTGGGACGGGAAAATGCGGATGCCGTTCGGCGCGCAAACTGTGACAGGGCAGCGGACATCGATTGCATGATGTGCTCCTTCGATAGTGGTGGGGGACGACTCGTATGCCTGAGCTCGTGCCCTCCAATCTATGCGGCGGGGATAAGTCTTACAAGATGGTCACGGACGCGTTCGTTGTGCCAGCTCTAAAGTTCCCCAAAAAGCTCATGCATTAGAGAATTTGTTTGCGCTTGAGCACAGCAATCAGAAATATAGTCGCCATCGAGCAACAAAAACAAGGCCGATGACGCTGCCGTACAATGATCGCTTTCTTAATGGAGGCCGAACCATGCGCGCGATCGAAATCACCCAGCCGGGCAAACCCGAGGTACTGCAGCCCTGCGAGCGGCCGACGCCGGAACTGAAAGCGGGCGAGGTGCTGATCAGGGTGCACGCCGCCGGCATCAACCGCCCGGACGTGTTCCAGCGCCAGGGCAACTATCCGGTGCCGCCGGGCGCCTCCGACCTGCCGGGGCTGGAAGTGGCGGGCGAGATCGTCGACGGCGACCTGGGCGATAGCGGTTTTTCGAAAGGCGACATGGTGTGCGCGCTGGTGCAGGGCGGCGGCTATGCCGAGTACTGTGCGGCGCCGCTGGCCCAATGCCTGCCGGTGCCTGCCGGTTTGAGCATGGTGGAAGCGGCGTCGCTGCCGGAAACCTTCTTCACGGTCTGGACCAACGTGTTCGACCGCGCGCAGTTGAGCGAGGGCGAGACGCTGCTGGTGCAGGGCGGCACCTCGGGCATCGGCGTGACCGCGATCCAGCTGGCCACCGCACTGGGCCACCGCGTGTTCGCCACCGCCGGCAGCGACGACAAATGCCGCGCCTGCGAAGAACTCGGCGCCGAGCGCGGCATCAATTACCGCGACGAGGATTTCGTCGCGGTGGTGAAGGAGCTGACCGGCGGACGCGGCGTCGACGTGGTGCTGGACATGGTGGCTGGCGATTACGTGGCGCGCGAGATCGATTGCCTGGCGGACGATGGGCGGATTGCGCTGATTGCGCTGCTGGGTGGGGCCAAGGCGAATGTGGACCTGGGGCAGGTGCTGCGTCGGCGCCTGAGCATCAGCGGGTCGACGCTGCGGCCGCGGCCGGTCGCTTTTAAAGGGGCGATTGCGCGCAACCTGCGCGAGCGGGTGTGGCCGTTGCTGGAGGCGGGCAAGGTGAAGCCGGTGATTTACAGGACTTTCCCGCTGGAGGAGGCGGCCGCGGCGCATGCGCTGATGGAGTCGAGTACGCATGTGGGGAAGATTGTGCTCACGGTGGTGTAAGCCGCTGCGTGGCGGTGCATCGGCTGGCTGAACGCGTGGGCGGGAGACCCGCCCACCCTACACCGCTGCGGTACAAGGCAGCGTTTCGCAAGCCAGCGTAAGGTGGGCGGGTTCCCCGCCCACGCGTTCAACGGACACCAGTTTCGCCGCGCACCATCAATTTGACGTCCAAATCCTTGACGTCTTTTCAACACGCCAGCCCAGCCATTGTTTGACCGCCCCATGAACGGCAGCTAGAATAGCGGGTTATTTGACTGTGGGGTAATATGCGTCCCAAACTCGTTGTAGGTAACTGGAAAATGAATGGCAGCCGCGCGAATAATGCGACGCTGCTCGGCGGTATTGTTGACGGCTTGGGCAGTATCGCCAAGGCAAACGCCGCCGTGTGCGTGCCGGCGCCTTACCTGCAGCAATGCGCCGATGCGCTGGCCGGCACGCCGCTGGCCTGGGGCGCGCAGGACGTGTCGCTCCACGCGAGCGGCGCCTACACCGGCGAAGTCGCCGCGTCGATGCTGGCCGAGTTCGGCTGCCGCTACGCGATCGTCGGCCACTCGGAGCGCCGCGCCTACCATGGCGAGACGAGCGAGCAGGTGGCGCGCAAGGCGCTGGCGGCATTGAATGCCGGCCTGACCCCGATCGTCTGCGTGGGCGAAACCCTCGACGAACGCGAAGCGGGACAAACAAATGTTGTAGTCGGCAAACAAATGTCTGCCGTACTGGAACTGCTTGACGACGACGCCATCGCGCGTATCGTGGTCGCCTACGAACCTGTCTGGGCGATCGGCACCGGCAAGACGGCCACGCCGGCGATGGCGCAGGAAGTGCATGCGCAATTGCGCAGCCAGCTGCGCGAACGCAGCGCGGCGGCAAGCGAGAAGGTCGCGATCCTGTACGGCGGCAGCATGAAGCCGGACAACGCGGTCGAGCTGCTGGCCCAGCCTGATATCGACGGCGGCCTGATCGGCGGCGCGGCGCTCAAGGCGACCGACTTTCTGGCGATCATCGGCGCGGCGGAAGCGGCGGCCTGAAGCCGGGCACTGCTTTTAGAAATTCAGTATTTGCAACGTAGTTAAACTTGGAATGGAATTGGTATGAGCGTGATGTTCAATCTTGTTGTTGTCGTGCAGGTTATCTCCGCACTGGCAATCATTGCCCTGGTCCTGCTGCAGCACGGTAAGGGTGCCGACATGGGCGCCGCTTTCGGTTCCGGCGCCTCGGGCAGCCTGTTCGGCGCCAGCGGTTCGTCGAACTTCCTGTCGAAGTCGACCGCGGTGGCGGCCGCCATCTTCTTCGCCTCGACCCTGTCGCTGGCGTACATGAGCAACAACCGTACCCCGGGCGCGGCGCCGAGCGGCGGCGTGATGGAGCGCATGGCGGCGCCGGCCAATGGCGTACCGGCGAATGCCGGCGCGAACGTGCCTGCCACGACCACCGCCCCTGAAGCCGTTGCGCCGACCGCCGGTGTGCCGGCTGCACCGACGGCCGACGTGCCGCCGGCAGGTCCTGCCGAGACGGTTCCTGCGACGGTGTCGCCGGCGCCGGCTGCGCAGTCGGAGCCAGGTCCGGCCAAGTAATACGTATCGTTTCAGTTGTAGACGTGGGTGGCTCTCTGGGGCTCCCTGCGTGGCTTCAAGGTGGTGGCAGGGTAGCGGATAGGTATCGCGATTCGACGTGCAAACGTGCGTTGAACGCGTGGGCGGAGGAACCGCCCACCCTGCATCCCTCCGGCAAGCGCCCCGCAAGCTCGAATTTTTCCTCTGTAGTACAGCCGGTATTTACCTGACCAGGGCATTTATCCGGTGCTCATGCCTCTTTCGCCATGTTTTCAAAGGCATAACGAAGGAAAGTTTGAGAAATTCCTTGTTTTTCCTTGCGATGGCTCAATTTGAGCATTGAAAAAGGGTGCTAAAGCAGGGTAGAATACTGGTCTCCAGCCGACGTGGTGAAATTGGTAGACACGCTATCTTGAGGGGGTAGTGGCGCAAGCTGTGCGAGTTCGAGTCTCGCCGTCGGCACCAAGATACAGAAAAAGCCAGCAAGGGCAAACGAGCAATTGCTCTCATGCCTGAGCTGGCTTTTTTACGAGGATCAGTCGTACGGTCCTGGTGGCAAGTACGAAGCCAGGATTGCGCGATACGGCGCTGCAGGCATGCAGTGGTTTCATTAACCCGATCGTTCAACATAGGCTTCATCGTGAACCTCGAAAATTACTTCCCCGTTCTTCTCTTCATCCTGATTGGCGTCGGTGTCGGCGTCGCACCCCAGGTGCTCGGATATCTGCTCGGACCGCAACGGCCCGACGCTGCAAAGCTCTCCCCTTACGAATGCGGCTTCGAAGCTTTCGAAGACGCGCGCATGAAATTCGACGTCCGTTACTATCTGGTCGCGATTCTCTTTATTTTGTTTGATCTGGAAACGGCATTCTTCTTCCCATGGGGCGTCTCCATGCGCGAACTGGGCTGGACCGGCTTCATCACGATGATGGTGTTCATTGCCGAGTTCGTGGTTGGTTTCTGGTACATCTGGAAGAAAGGTGCCCTTGATTGGGAATAAGCCATGGCTATTCATGAAGGCGTTCTAAACGAAGGTTTCATTACCACCACAGCCGATAAGCTGATCAACTGGGCGCGCACGGGATCGATGTTCCCGATGACGTTTGGCCTGGCCTGCTGCGCGGTCGAGATGATGCATGTGGGCGCAGCCCGCTATGACCTCGACCGCTTCGGCATTGTGTTCCGTCCATCGCCGCGCCAGTCCGACGTGATGATCGTCGCCGGCACGCTGTGCAACAAGATGGCGCCGGCACTGCGCAAGGTCTACGACCAGATGGCCGAGCCGCGCTGGGTCATCTCGATGGGTTCCTGCGCCAACGGCGGCGGCTACTACCACTACTCGTACTCGGTGGTGCGCGGCTGCGACCGCATCGTGCCGGTCGACGTCTACGTGCCGGGCTGCCCGCCGACGGCGGAAGCGCTGCTGTACGGCATCATGCAGTTGCAGAACAAGATCAAGCGCACCAACACCATCGCGCGTTAATACACTGCGGATTCACCATGACGACAAAACTCGAAGTCCTCCAACTCGCCCTGGAAAAAGCACTGGGCGAGGGCGCTGCCATTTCGGCGGCGCTCGGCGAAGTGACCGTGGTGGTCAAGGCCGCCGATTACCTCAAGGCGATGCAGACCCTGCGCGACGACCCGTCGCTCGCATTCGAAGAAATGATCGACTTGTGCGGCGTCGATTACTCCCAATATGGGGAAGGCACCTGGGACGGCCCGCGCTACGCGGTCACCACCCACCTGCTGTCGCTGGCGAACAACTGGCGCGTGCGCGTGCGCGTCTTCGCCCCCGACGACGAAATGCCGATCGTGGAATCGATCACCTCGATCTGGCGCGCCGCCAACTGGTACGAGCGCGAAGCCTTCGACCTGTACGGCATCCTGTTCGACGGTCATGGCGACCTGCGCCGCATCCTGACCGACTATGGCTTCATCGGCCACCCGTTCCGCAAGGACTTCCCGATCTCGGGCTATGTCGAAATGCGCTACGACCCCGAGCAGAAGCGCGTGATCTACCAACCCGTGACGATTGAGCCGCGTGAGAACATCCCGCGCGTGATCCGCGAAGAAACCTACGGGATGAAATAATGGCTGAGCTTAAGAATTACACCCTGAACTTTGGTCCGCAGCACCCGGCAGCGCACGGCGTGCTGCGCCTCGTGCTCGAACTCGACGGCGAAGTGATCCAGCGCGCCGATCCGCACATCGGCCTGCTGCACCGCGGCACCGAGAAGCTGGCCGAAACGCGCACCTACCTGCAGTCGGTACCGTACATGGACCGCCTCGACTACGTCTCGATGATGTGCAACGAGCACGGCTACGTGCTGGCCGTCGAAAAGCTGCTCGGCGTCGAAGCGCCGATCCGCGCGCAGTACATCCGCGTCATGTTCGACGAGATCACCCGCCTGCTGAACCACCTGATGTGGCTCGGCGCGCACGCGCTCGACATCGGCGCCATGGGTCCGTTCCTGTACGCCTTCCGCGACCGCGAAGACCTGTTCGACGTCTACGAAGCCGTGTCGGGCGCGCGCATGCACGCGGCCTACTACCGCCCGGGCGGCGTCTACCGCGACCTGCCGGACTTCATGCCGAAGCACAAGGAATCGATCATCCGCAGCAAGAAGGCGATCGACCAGCTCAACGAAGACCGCCAGGGTTCGGTGCTGGACTTCATCGAGGCGTTTACCAAGCGTTTCGACGGCTATGTCGACGAATACGAAACCCTGCTGACCGACAATAGGATTTGGAAGCAAAGGACGGTCGGCATCGGTGTGGTCAGCCCGGAAGACGCGAAGGCGATGGGCTTCACCGGCGCCATGCTGCGCGGTTCGGGCGTGGCCTGGGACCTGCGCAAGACGCAGCCGTACGCCGTGTACGACAAGCTCGAGTTCGACATCCCGGTCGGCACCAACGGCGACTCCTACGACCGCTACCTGGTCCGCATGGAAGAGATGCGCCAGTCGAACCGCATCATCAAGCAGTGCATTACCTGGCTGCGCGCGAACCAGGGTCCGGTGATGATCGACAACCACAAGATCGTCCCGCCTGCGCGCGAAGAGATGAAGTCGAACATGGAATCGCTGATTCACCACTTCAAGCTGTTCACCGAAGGCTTCCACGTCCCGCCGGGCGAGGCATATGCCGCGGTCGAGCACCCGAAGGGCGAGTTCGGCATCTACATTGTTTCCGACGGCGCCAACAAGCCATACCGCCTCAAGATCCGCACGCCCGACTATGCGCACCTGCAGAGCCTGGACGAGATGGCGCGTGGCCACATGATCGCCGACGCCGTCACCATCATCGGCACCCAGGACATCGTGTTCGGTTCCATCGACCGATAAGTTCGATCAGTTCAAAGGCAGAAAAGATTATGTTGTTATCCGAGCAGTGCTATAAAAAAATCGACCGCGAGCTGGGCAAGTACCCGGCGGACCAGCGTCAATCGGCCGTGATGGCCGCGCTGGCCCACGCCCAGGTCGAACTGGGCTGGCTGTCGCCCGATACCATGCAGGAAGTCGCCGACTATATCGGCATGCCGGCCATCGCCGTGCAGGAAGTGGCGACCTTCTACAACATGTACAACACCCGCCCGGTCGGCAAGCACAAGATCACCGTGTGCACCAACCTGCCGTGCGCCTTGTCCGGCGGCGAGCGTGCCGCCCACCATTTGATGCACAAGCTTGGCGTCGAGTTTAGAGGCACCACCGAAGACGGCCAGTTCACCGTGCTCGAGGGCGAGTGCATGGGCGCCTGCGGCGATGCGCCGGTCATGCTGGTGAATAACCACCGCATGTGCTCGTTCATGAGCAACGAGAAGATCGACGCCCTGGTGGATGAACTGAAGGAAATCAAGGTATGACCAGCCTGCACGACCGTCACATCAATCCGCTGATCCTGAAGGACCTGGACGGCGAAAACTGGCACCTGGAAGACTACGTCAAGCGCGGCGGCTATTCGGCCCTGCGCCGTATCCTCGAGGGTGGCGTCACCCAGGAACAGGTCATCGCCGACCTGAAGGCCTCGGGCCTGCGCGGCCGCGGCGGCGCCGGTTTCCCGACCGGCCTGAAGTGGAGCTTCATGCCGCGCCAGTTCCCTGGCCAAAAATACCTCGTCTGCAACACCGACGAAGGCGAGCCGGGCACGTTCAAGGACCGCGACATCATCCGCTACAACCCGCACGCGCTGATCGAAGGCATGGCCATCGGCGCCTACGCGATGGGCATCACCGTGGGCTACAACTACATCCACGGCGAGATCTTCCAGGAATACCTGCGTTTCGAAGAAGCGCTGGAAGAGGCGCGCGCCGCCGGTTTCCTGGGCGATGGCATCATGGGTTCGACGTTCAACTTCCAGTTGCACGCCGCGCACGGCTACGGCGCCTACATCTGCGGCGAAGAGACCGCACTGCTGGAGTCGCTCGAGGGCAAGAAGGGACAGCCGCGCTTCAAGCCGCCGTTCCCGGCCTCGTTCGGCCTGTACGGCAAGCCGACCACGATCAACAACACCGAGACCTTCGCCGCCGTGCCGTTCATCATGAACGTCGGCCCCGAAAACTACATGGGCATGGGCAAGCCGAACAACGGCGGCACCAAGATCTTCTCGATCTCGGGCGACGTCGAGCGTCCGGGCAACTACGAGATCCCGCTGGGCACGCCGTTCGCCAAGCTGCTCGAGCTGGCCGGCGGTATGCGCGGCGGCAAGAAGATCAAGGCCGTTATTCCAGGCGGTTCGTCGGCACCGGTCATCCGTGGCGAAGTCATGATGGAAACGGACATGGACTACGACTCGATCGCGAAAGCGGGCTCGATGTTGGGTTCGGGCGCCGTCATCGTAATGGACGAAACGCGCTGCATGGTCAAGTCGCTGCTGCGCCTGTCCTACTTCTATTACGAAGAGTCGTGCGGCCAGTGCACGCCGTGCCGCGAAGGCACCGGCTGGCTGTACCGCATGGTGCACCGTATCGAAAACGGCCAGGGCCGCCCGGAAGATATCGAGCTCCTGAACAACGTCGCGTTCAACATCAAGGGCCGCACGATCTGCGCACTCGGCGAAGCCGCCGCGATGCCGGTCGAAGCCATGATCAAGAACTTCCGTGAGGAATTCATTCATCACATCGAGCACAAGCAATGCTGTGTGCCCGAATACCTTTAAGCCAGGTCAGGTAACGATCAAATGGTTGAAATTGAATTAGACGGCAAAAAAGTCGAAGTCGCACCAGGTTCCATGGTGATGGACGCCGCAAACAAACTCGGAACCTACATTCCGCACTTCTGCTATCACAAGAAATTGTCGATCGCCGCCAACTGCCGCATGTGCCTGGTGGAAGTGGAAAAAGCACCGAAGCCGATGCCTGCCTGCGCCACGCCAGTGTCGCCGGGCATGATCGTGCGCACCCACAGCGACAAGGCCGTGGCCGCGCAGAAATCGGTCATGGAATTCCTGCTGATTAACCACCCGCTCGATTGCCCGATCTGCGACCAGGGCGGCGAATGCCAGCTGCAGGACCTGGCCGTCGGCTACGGTAAAAGCAATTCGCGCTACAACGAAGAAAAGCGCGTGGTCGCGCCGAAAGAAGCCGGCCCGCTGATCTCGATGGAAGAGATGGCGCGCTGCATCCAGTGCACCCGTTGCGTGCGTTTCGGCCAGGAAGTGGCCGGGGTCATGGAATTCGGCATGCTGGGCCGCGGCGAGCACTCGGAAATCACGACCTTTGTCGGCAAGACCGTCGACTCGGAAGTGTCGGGCAACATGATCGACCTGTGTCCGGTCGGCGCGCTGACCTCGAAGCCATTCCGTTACAGCGCACGTCCATGGGAACTGTCGCGCCGTAAATCGGTGTCGCCGCACGACTCGCTCGGTACCAACCTGATCGTCCAGGTCAAGGGCGGCAAGGTCATGCGCGTGCTGCCGCTCGAAAACGAGCACATCAACGAATGCTGGCTGTCGGACAAGGACCGCTTCTCGTACGAAGCGCTGGACAATGCCGACCGCCTGATCAATCCGATGATCAAGCAGGGCGGCCAGTGGCAGGAAACCGACTGGCAGACGGCGCTGGAATACGTCGCCCACGGCCTGCGCAACATCCGTCACGAACATGGCGCCGACAGTATCGCCGCCGTCGCCACCGCGCATTCGACCGTCGAAGAGCTGTTCCTGCTGAACAAGGCCATGCGCGGTTTCGGCGTGAATGCCGTCGACTTCCGCCTGCGCCAGAGCGATTTCGCGCTGGATGGCGCCGTCACGCCATGGCTGGGCATGCCGATTGCCGAACTGTCGAACCTGAAGCGCGCCTTCGTCATCGGCTCGTTCCTGCGCAAGGACCACCCGCTGGTGGCAACCCGCCTGCGCCAGGCGGTGAAGGGCGGCGCCAAGCTGTCGATCCTGCACGGCGCCGACGACGACAACCTGATCCCGACCGCCAACAAGCTCATCGCCGCGCCAAGCGACTGGCTGGCCGTGCTGTCCGAAGTGGTGTCGGCCGTCGCCGCCGCCAAGGAAACCGCAGCCCCTGCCGGCTTCGAGAACGTGCAAGCCGGCGACGTGGCCAAGGCCATCGCTGCTTCGCTGGTCGCGATCGACGGCGACGTGCCGGGCGCGATCCTGCTCGGCAACGCCGTGACGCAGCATCCGGAAGCGTCCAAAATCCACGCCGCCGCGCAATGGATCGCCAACGCCACCGGCGCCAAGTTCGGCTATTTCGTCGAAGCGGCGAACACGGTCGGCGGCCACCTGGTGGGCGCCACGACCAATGTCGATTTGTTCAGCGTACCGAAGAAGGCTTATGTCTTGCTTAACGCGGAACCGGAACTCGACGCAGCCAACCCGCAGCAAGCCGTTGCCGCACTGGCCGGCGCCGAGATGGTCGTCGCCATGTCGCCGTTCAAGCATGGCTTCGAGTATGCCGACGTGCTGCTGCCGATCTCGCCGTTTACCGAGACCGCCGGTACCTTCGTGAACTGCGAAGGCCGGGCACAGAGCTTCAACGGCACGGTGAAACCGCTGGGCGAGACCCGTCCGGCCTGGAAAGTGCTGCGCGTGCTGGGCAACCTGCTCGGCTTGAGCGGTTTCGATTACGACACCGCCGAATCGATCCGCGACGAAGCGCTGGGTAAAGGCATGACTGATCTGTCGGCCAAGCTGAACAACGTGGCGAAACTCGCTCCGTCGGCAGCAAGCCGCTCGGAAGAATCGGGCTCGCTCCAGCGTATCGCTGACGTGCCGATCTATTTCGCCGACGCCATCGCGCGCCGTTCGGAACCGCTGTTGCGTACGGCCGATGGCCAGCAGCCGCTGGCACGCCTGCCGAAAGCCCTGGCCGAACGCCTCGGCGTGAAAGCCGGTGACGTCGTGAAAGTCACGCAAGGCAACGGCAGCGCGCTGCTGGTCGCCGACGTCGACGCCCGCCTGCCGGCGAACGTCGTCCGCGTCGCCGCCGCGCATCCGGCAACCGCAACCCTCGGCGCGATGTTCGGCGCCATCACCGTAGAACGAGCAGGGGAGGGCAACTAATGGCAACGCCCGGTTTTATCGATAACATCTACACCGGCGGCGAATCGCTGCTGGGCCCGGTCTGGCCGCTGGCCTGGACCGTGGCCAAGATCCTGTGCGTGCTGCTGCCGCTGATGGGCCTGGTCGCTTACGCCACCCTGTGGGAACGCAAGCTGATCGGCTGGATCCAGATCCGCGTCGGCCCGAACCGCGTGGGTCCGATGGGCCTGCTGCAGCCGATCGCCGATGCGGTCAAGCTGCTGCTGAAAGAGATCGTCATCCCGGCGAAAGCCACCACCAAGCTGTTCGTGCTGGGTCCGATCATGACGATCATGCCGGCACTGGCTGCCTGGTCGGTCGTGCCTTTCGGCCCGGACGCGGCGCTGGCGAACGTGAATGCCGGCCTGCTGCTGCTGCTGGCGATCACCTCGATCGAAGTCTACGGCATCATCATCGCCGGCTGGTCGTCGAACTCGAAGTACTCGTTCATGGGCGCGATGCGCGCTTCGGCCCAGATGATTTCGTATGAAATCCCGATGGGTTTCGTGATGGTCGTGGTGCTGATGGTCTCGGGCAGCCTGAACTTCTCGGACATCGTCGCCGGTCAAGCCGTCGGCATGGCCGCTTCGAATGGCCTGAACTTCCTGTCGTGGAACTGGCTGCCGCTGCTGCCGCTGTTCGTGATCTATTTCGTCTCCGGCCTGGCCGAATGTAACCGCCACCCGTTCGACGTTGTCGAGGGCGAGTCGGAGATCGTCGCCGGCCACATGGTCGAGTACTCGGGCATGTCCTACGCGATGTTCATGCTGGCCGAATACGCCAACATGATCCTGATCGCCACCCTGGCATCGATCATGTTCCTCGGCGGCTGGCACGCACCGTTCGCGTTCCTGGAATTCGGCGGCGCCTTCGGCGGCTTCTTCTGGCTGTTCCTGAAGATGTTCGCGCTGGTCTCGATGATGATCTGGGTCCGCGGCACCTTCCCGCGTTACCGCTATGACCAGATCATGCGCCTGGGCTGGAAAGTGTTCATTCCGATCACGCTGGTGTGGCTGGTGCTGGTTGCCGGCGTCATGCAGACGTCCTGGAATATCTGGAAGTAAGGAAGCACATTCAAATGAACCGAATTAAAGATATCCTCGGCAGCCTGATGCTGTCCGAACTGTTCAAGGGTCTGGCCCTGACGGGCAAGTATGCCTTGTCGCGCAAGATCACCGTGCAGTATCCGGAAGAAAAGACGCCGATGTCGAACCGCTTCCGCGGCCTGCACGCGCTGCGCCGCTACCCGAACGGGGAAGAGCGCTGCATCGCCTGCAAACTGTGCGAAGCGGTGTGCCCGGCCATGGCCATCACGATCGAATCGGCGCAGCGCGAAGACGGCACCCGCCGCACCACGCGCTACGACATCGACCTGACCAAGTGCATCTTCTGCGGCTTCTGCGAAGAGTCCTGCCCGGTCGACTCGATCGTCGAGACCCACGTGCTGGAATACCACGGCGAAAAGCGCGGCGATCTCTACTACACCAAAGAGATGCTGCTGGCCGTGGGCGACCGCTACGAAGCCGACATCGCTGCCGCTCGAGCGGCCGACGCGAAGTACCGATAAGAAAAAGGCCCGTCAAGTCATGCAATTCACAACTGGTTTGTTCTACGTCTTCGCGGCCATCATGGTGCTGTCCGCGCTGCGCGTCATCACTGCGAAGAACCCGGTGCACGCCGCGCTGTTCCTCGTGCTCGCGTTCTTCAACGCCGCCGGTATCTGGCTGCTGCTGAAGGCCGAGTTCCTCGCCATCGTGCTGGTGCTGGTGTACGTCGGCGCGGTCATGGTGCTGTTCCTGTTCGTCGTCATGATGCTCGACATTAACGTCGACCGCATGCGCGAAGGTTTCCTCGGCTACCTGCCGATGGCCCTGATCATCGGCGCCGTGGTCGTCATCGAAATGGCGCTGGTGCTGTGGAACGGCTACAGCGGCTTTGCCCAGACGCCGGAAGCGGCTGCGCTGAACATCGGCGGCACCAAGGAACTGGGGCGCCTGATCTACACCAAGTACATCTACGGCTTCGAGATCGCCGCCGTGATCCTGCTGGTGGCGATCATCGCCGCCGTGGCCCTGACGTTGCGCCGCCGCAAGGACAGCAAGGCCATCGACCCGGGCGCCGCCGTGCGCGTCCAGCGTAACGACCGCCTGCGCATCGTCAAGATGGCGCCGGTGAACCAGCGCGCCATCGACGAAGCCAACGTGGCTGCCGCAGCAGCAGCAACCGCGGCCGCGCCGAACAAGGAGACCCCATGACTATTTCGCTCGCACACTACCTGGTCCTGGGCGCGATCCTGTTCGCGATCTCGATCGTCGGTATCTTCCTGAACCGGAAGAACATCATCATCCTGCTGATGGCCATCGAACTGATGCTGCTGGCGGTGAACCTGAACTTCATCGCCTTCTCGCACTACCTGGGCGATGCGGCGGGGCAGATCTTCGTGTTCTTCATCCTGACCGTCGCGGCCGCCGAATCGGCGATCGGCCTGGCGATCCTGGTGGTCCTGTTCCGCAACCTGGACACGATCAATGTGGAAGACCTCGACAGCCTCAAGGGCTGACCGGTCTCGGTTGATTAACAATAACGAATAAGGTTCAACATGGCGGAGCAGCTTTCTTCCTCACTCCTACTCGCGGTGCCCCTGGCGCCGCTGGCAGGCTCGGCAATTGCCGGCCTGCTCGGTACCAAGTTCCTTGGTAACGTGGTCGGCCGCAAGGTCTCCCACTCGGCAACCATCCTCGGTGTCCTGATCGCCCTGATCATCTCGGTGCAGACCCTGCTGGCGGTGCTCGACGGCGCCACCTTCAACCAGGACATCTATACCTGGATGCAGGTCGGTACCGTCAAGCTGGCGGTCGGCTTCCAGATCGACACGCTGTCGGCAATGATGATGTGCGTGGTCACCTCGGTGTCGCTGATGGTGCACGTCTACACGATCGGCTACATGGCCGAGGACGAAGGCTACAACCGCTTCTTCTCGTACATCTCGCTGTTCACGTTCGCGATGCTGATGCTGGTCATGTCGAACAACTTCCTGCAGCTGTTCTTCGGCTGGGAAGCGGTGGGCCTGGTCTCGTACCTGCTGATCGGTTTCTGGTACACCCGTCCGACCGCGATCTTCGCCAACATGAAGGCCTTCCTGGTCAACCGCGTCGGCGACTTCGGCTTCATCCTCGGTATCGGCCTGCTGCTGGCCGCCTCGGGCACGATGCACTACGGCGAAACCTTCCAGCAAGCCGACAAGCTGGTCGGCATGACGGTGCCCGGCATTGGCTGGCCGCTGCTGACCGCCGCCTGCATCTGCCTGTTCATCGGCGCGATGGGCAAGTCGGCGCAGTTCCCGCTGCACGTCTGGCTGCCCGACTCGATGGAAGGCCCGACCCCGATTTCGGCACTGATCCACGCTGCGACGATGGTTACCGCCGGTATCTTCATGGTGGCGCGCATGTCGCCGCTGTTCGAACTGTCGGATGGCGCACTGTCGTTCATCATCGTCATCGGTTCGATCACCGCGCTGTTCATGGGCTTCCTGGGCATCATCCAGAACGACATCAAGCGCGTCGTCGCTTACTCGACGCTGTCGCAGCTAGGCTACATGACGGTCGCGCTGGGCGCCTCGGCCTATTCCGTCGCCGTGTTCCACCTGATGACCCACGCATTCTTCAAGGCACTGCTGTTCCTGGGCGCCGGTTCGGTCATCATCGGCATGCACCACGACCAGGACATGCGCAACATGGGCGGCCTGCGCAAGTACATGCCGATCACCTGGATCACCTCGCTGCTGGGCTCGCTGGCCCTGATCGGTACCCCGTTCTTCTCGGGCTTCTACTCGAAGGATTCGATCATCGAAGCGGTGCACGCGTCGAACATCCCGGGCGCCGGTTTCGCCAACTTCGCCGTGCTTGCTGGTGTCTTCGTGACCGCGTTCTACTCGTTCCGCATGTACTTCCTGGTGTTCCACGGGGAAGAGCGTTTCGGCAAGGCGCATGCGCATGATTCGCACGCCCATGACGACCACAAGCAAGCGGTCGCTGCTGGCCACGGCCATGCGGACCCGCACGCCGAGCACGATTCGGATGCGCACCATGAAGAAGACCATGGCCACCACGGCCTGGCCCCGGGCCAGAAGCCGCATGAGTCGCCATGGGTCGTGACCCTGCCGCTGGTCCTGCTGGCGATCCCGTCGGTGATCATCGGTTACCTGGCGATCGGTCCGATGCTGCACGGCGACTTCTTCAAGGACGTGATCTTCGTCGGCGAAAACCACACTGCGATGGAAACCCTGCGCGAAGAGTTCCACGGTGCCGGCGCCATGGCACTGCACGGCCTGCAGACCGCACCGTTCTGGCTGGCACTGGCAGGCGTCGCATTCGCCTACTACTGCTACATGGTCAATCCACGCGTTCCGGCCTGGTTCTACAACAAGTTCAAGTTCCTGCACACGCTGCTGGACAACAAGTACTACATGGACAAGTTCAACCAGGCGGTGTTCGCCGGCGGCGCACGCGCCGTCGGTACCGGCCTCTGGAAGGGCGGCGACCGCGCGCTGATCGACGGCTTGCTGGTCAACGGTTCGGCCAAGCTGGTCGGCTGGTTCGCGACGCTCACCCGTACCTTCCAGACCGGTTACATCTATCACTACGCGTTCGTGATGATCGTGGGCGTCATGGCGACCCTGCTGTACTTCTTCCCGTTCTGGCGCTAATCACAGGCAAAGAAAAAGACAAATGATGCAGTCTACGATCTCTACATTTCCTCCCTACCTGAGCCTGGCGATCTGGCTCCCGATCCTGTTCGGCGTGCTCGTGCTCGCCGTCGGGCGCGACAGCAACCGCGGCTTCGTGCGCCTGCTGGCGCTGGTTGGCGGCGTCGTCAGCTTCCTGCCGACGATCCCGCTGATTGCCAACTTCGACAATGCCGCCCACGGCATGCAGTTCTATGAAGTGGCGACCTGGATCGAGCGTTTCTCGATCTTCTACCGCCTCGGCGTCGACGGCCTGTCGCTGTGGTTCATTCCGCTGACCGCGTTCATCACCGTCATCGTCATCCTCGCCGCCTGGGAAGTCATCCAGGAGCGCGTGGCGCAGTACATGGGTTCCTTCCTGCTGCTGTCGGGCCTGATGATCGGTGTGTTCGCTTCGCTCGACGGCGTGCTGTTCTACTTCTTCTTCGAAGCGACGCTGATCCCGATGTTCATCATCATCGGCGTGTTCGGCGGCCCGAACCGCGTGTACGCGGCGTTTAAATTCTTCCTGTACACGTTCTTCGGCTCGCTGCTGACGCTGATCGCGATCATCTACCTGTACAACGTCTCGGGCACCTTCGACATCCAGAAGTGGCATACCCAGGCGTTGGGCATGAAGGAACAGATCCTGATCTTCATCGCCTTCTTCATGGCCTTCGCCGTGAAAGTGCCGATGTGGCCGGTGCACACCTGGCTGCCGGACGCCCACGTCGAAGCGCCAACCGGCGGTTCGGTCGTGCTGGCCGCGATCATGCTGAAACTGGGCGCCTACGGCTTCCTGCGTTTTTCGCTGCCGATCACCCCGGACGCCGCGCACTACCTGGCCCCGGTCGTGATCGTGCTGTCGCTGGTCGCCGTGATCTACATCGGTCTCGTGGCCCTGGTCCAGAAGGACATGAAGAAACTGGTCGCCTACTCGTCGATTGCCCACATGGGTTTCGTCACGCTCGGCTTCTTCATCTTCAACGACATGGGCGTGCAGGGCGGCCTGATGCAGTCGATCTCGCACGGCTTCGTGTCCGGCGCGATGTTCCTCTGCATCGGCGTGCTGTACGACCGCGTGCACTCGCGTGAAATCGCCGACTACGGCGGCGTCGTCAACACGATGCCGAAGTTCGCGGCCTTCGCCGTGCTGTTCTCGATGGCCAATGCCGGCCTGCCTGCCACCTCGGGCTTCATCGGCGAATTCATGGTCATCCTGGGCGCCGTGCAGTTCAACTTCTGGACCGGCCTGCTGGCTGCGACCGCACTGATCCTGGGCGCGGCCTACTCGCTGTGGATGGTCAAGCGCGTCGTGTTCGGCCCGATCGGCAACAAGCACGTCGCCGAACTGGTCGACTTGAACAAGCGCGAGTTCGCGATCCTGGCCGTGCTGGCAATCGCCACGCTGTGGATGGGCCTGTATCCAGCGCCGATCGCCGAGACGCTGCAGACCTCGGTGGCCGACCTGCTGCAGCACGTGTCCGTGAGCAAGCTCCCGCCGCTGCCTCAATAAATCGAAATAGACGCCATGAATAACACATTGCTAGCGGACGTCGACACCAACCTGGTGCCGGTCTACGCCGAAATCTTCCTCCTGATCGCGGCTTCCGCGATCCTGCTGATCGATATGTATCTGAAAGGGTCGCGCCGCAACGTGACCTACTACCTGTCGCTGCTGACCCTGGTCGGCTGCGCGGTGATCACGGCTGCCGACTTCAATGCTGGTGCGACCGTGTACACCTTCAACGGCATGTACGTGTCCGACCCGATGTCGAACCTGCTGAAACTGTTTACCTACGTGGCCGTCGGCCTGACGCTGGTGTATTCGCGCCAGTACGTGACCGAACGCGGCATGTTGTCGGGTAACCTGGGCGGCGAGTTCTACGTGCTCGCGCTGTTCGCGATGCTCGGCCAGATGATCATGATCTCGGGTAACAGCATGCTGTCGATCTACCTGGGCCTGGAACTGATGTCGCTGTCGCTGTACGCCCTGGTGGCGCTGCGCCGCGACCACGCCACTTCGACCGAAGCGGCGATGAAGTACTTTATCCTCGGCGCACTCGCCTCGGGCTTCATGCTCTACGGTATCTCGATGATCTATGGCGCCACCGGTTCGCTGAACCTGCCGGACATCGCCCGCGTCGCCGCCACCGGCGCCAACCCGACCATCCTCGTGTTCGGCCTGGTGTTCCTGGTGGCCGGCCTGGCCTTCAAGCTGGGCGCGGTGCCGTTCCACATGTGGGCGCCGGACGTCTACCAGGGTTCGCCGACGGCCGTGACGCTGCTGCTGGGCGGCGCGCCGAAGCTGGCCGCGTTCGCCATGGTGATGCGTTTGCTGGTGGAAGCGCTGCCGACCCTGGCCTACGACTGGCAGCAGATGCTGCTGGTGCTGGCCGTGCTGTCGCTGGCGATCGGTAACCTGACCGCCATCGCCCAGACCAACCTGAAGCGCATGCTGGCCTATTCGACCATTGCACAGATGGGCTTCGTGCTGCTGGGCATGATGGCCGGTGTCGTCGGCGACGATGCGAGCAATATGCCGGCCGCGTACTCGGCTGCCATGTACTCGTCGATCACCTACGTGCTGACCACGCTGGGCAGCTTCGGCATCATCATGATGCTGGCGCGTTCGGGCTTCGAGGCCGAGCAGATCGCCGACTTCAAGGGCCTGGGCCGTCGCAGCCCGTGGTTCGCGGTCGTCATGACGATCCTGATGTTCTCGCTGGCCGGCGTGCCGCCGATGATGGGCTTCATGGCCAAGTGGGCAGTGCTGCAAGCCGTCGCCAACACCGGCGCCGTCTGGCTGGCCGTGGTCGCCGTCATGTTCTCGCTGATCGGCGCCTTCTACTACCTGCGTGTGGTCAAGACGATGTGGTTCGACGACGCCGTCGACACCAGCCCGATCGTGACGCCGACCGACATGCGCGTCGCGCTGTCGCTGAACGGCGTGGCGGTGGTGGTACTCGGCCTGATCCCGGGCGCACTGCTGGGCGCCTGCCTGCAGGCGATCCAGCTGACCCTCAAGTCCTAAGCTGCAACGCTGATGGATGTCTCGTTCGCAGGCTGGATCGTCGTGCTGCTTGCCCTGGCGGCGGCCAACCTTCCGTTTGCGAACGAGCGCGTGTTCGGTTTCATCTCCCTGAAGCCAGCGCACACCGGGCTGGCGCGCAACAAACCCTTCATTGCGCGCCTGCTCGAGCTCCTTGTTCTATACTTCCTCGTCGGCGCTGTCGCTTACCTGCTGGAATCCCGCATCGGCAACGTGTTTGCCCAGGGCTGGGAATTCTATGCGGTGACCGGCTGCCTGTTCCTCGTGCTGGCGTTTCCAGGATTTGTGATTCGTTACCTGCGTAAGCGCCGCTGATTTTCCGATCAACGCTTTACCCAGGAGTCCAATGGATTCGCACCTGAAGGAAATCCGCCTCGACGGCGAGATTGCCTACGACGGCAAGTTCCTCAAAGTCTCGCGCGACCGCATTCAACTGCCTGACGGCAAAATCTCGCATCGCGAATACATCCGCCATCCAGGCGCGGTGGTGATCCTGCCGCTGTTCGACGATGGCCGCGTGCTGCTCGAACGCCAGTTCCGCTACCCGAACGACCAGGTCTTCGTCGAATTCCCGGCCGGTAAAATCGATCCGGGCGAGGAGCACCTGGCCTGCGCCAAGCGCGAGCTGGAAGAGGAAACCGGTTATACCGCCACCGACTGGCGTTTCGTCTGCACCATCCACAACGCCATCGCCTATTCCGACGAGCACCTGGAACTGTTTTTGGCGCGTGGCCTCACCGCGGGCGAAGCGAAGCTCGACGAAGGCGAATTCCTGGAAACCTTTACAGCGACCATCCCCGAATTGCTCGACATGGTCAAGGCAGGGCAGGTGACCGACGTGAAGACGATCATCGGCGCCTTTTGGCTGGAAAAGATCGTGAACGGAAACTGGTCGCCGACCTGAGCGATGAAGTTGCCGGTGGCCCTGTTGCTGTTGTGCGTGCTGGCGCCGGCCAGTGCGCGCACGCCTTTCCAGGCGCGTTGCGAAGACACCATCGGGCAAAGCGTCTCGGTGATGTCGTCGAAGCAGAACGGCCACCGCATCGACAACAGCTATTCCTTCCACGGCCTCTCGAGCATGAAGGGCGACCGCGCCCCGGGCAGCTACGTGCTGGGGCTGACGCGCACCGAGTCGCGCGTTGCGGTCAAGGTGGAAGGGCGCATGCTGAGCGACCCGGCAACCGGCTACGAGTGCATCGCGCCGCGGCTGGAGGTGAATCTGTATTACCTGCCGATCGTCGTCTACGTCGGGCGCGAGTTCGCGCCTAATACCTGTGCCTACCGCGAGATCCTGGCGCACGAGATGCGCCACCTGAACATCTACCTGGACTTCCTGCCGCGCGCCGAGAAGGTCGTCAGCGAAGCGCTGGCGCGCCGCTTCGAGGGCAAGCCGCTGTATGCGCCGGCGGGGCAGGCGCGCGATTTGTTGCAGCGCGAAATCAATAGCGGCTGGATGCCCTTCATCAAAGCCGAAATGGCGAAAGTCGAGCGTTTGCAGGCCGCCATCGATACGCCGCAGGAGTACGCGCGTCTCGGCAAAATTTGCGCAGGTGAGGTACAGTCTCTTATCAGACCGGCAAAAAGACAACGAACCACATGAATTCCCAGGCACCACGTTATTTCGCATTGATCCCCGCCGCCGGCGTCGGGGCACGCATGGCCGCAAGCGGCCCCAAGCAATACCTGAAGCTCGGCGGCAAGCCCATGCTGCGCCACGCCATCGACGCCTTCCTGTTCAGCGAACTGATCGCGCATACCTATGTCGTGGTCAGCGCCGACGACCCCGTCATCGACAGCATCGTGCCGAGCCACGGCGTGACCGTGCTGCGCTGCGGCGGCGACACCCGCATGGAGTCCGTGCGCAACGGCCTGGCGGCACTGGCCCCGACCCTGCGCGAAGACGACTGGGTGCTGGTGCACGACGCCGCCCGGCCCGGCCTGGACGAAGCGCTGATCGAAAAACTGATCACCAGCACCGGCGAACACCCGGTCGGCGGCCTGCTGGCCTTGCCGGTGGTCGATACCGTCAAGCGCAGCATCGCCGGCGAGCTCGGTACCGTCTCGCGCGAAGGATTGTGGCTGGCACAGACGCCGCAGATGTTCCGGTATAAACTGCTGCGCGAGGCCCTGGCGTTTGCCAGCGACGCGGCGCGCGATCCGAAACAGATCACCGACGACGCCTCGGCCGTGGAAGCGCTGGGCCTGTCGCCGAAACTGGTCGAAGGCCATCCGCGCAACATGAAGGTGACGCTGCCCTCGGACGTGCGCATCGCCGAAATGTACCTGGCCACGGCCCAACCCGAATTATTGTAAGCACACCATGGCACTCGCATCCTATAACCCGACTCCACCGTTTCGCATCGGCACCGGCTATGACTGCCACCGCCTGGTCGAAGGGCGCAAGCTGATCGTCGGCGGCGTGACCATCCCGCACCGCCTGGGCCTGTTCGGCCATTCGGACGCCGACGTGCTGCTGCACGCCATCATCGACGCCCTGTTCGGCGCCGCCGCGCTGGGCGACATCGGCAAGCATTTCCCCGACACCGACCCGATGTTCGCGGGCGCCGACTCGCGCACGCTGCTGCGCGAAGCGGCCACGCGCGTGGTCGCCACCGGCTACACCATCGGCAACATCGACGCGACCATCATCGCCCAGCAACCGAAGATGGCGCCGCACATCCCGCACATGGTCTCGCGCATCGCCGAAGACCTGGGCGTGTCGCCGCAGCAGGTGAACGTCAAGGCCAAGACCAACGAAAAGCTCGGCTACCTGGGGCGGGAAGAGGGCATGGCTGCGGAAGCCGTGGCCATGCTGATCAAGACCGGCGCTTAAGCAAACGCATGCACCCTGGCAGCTTTGCCAGGGACGTACAGGAGGACGACCTCCCCCAACCGCGGGAATCATCTTTCCGGGACGGCCCGGCTCTTGAAAGGAGAGCCGTTATGGCCTGGATCATGCTGGTTGTCGCAGGAGTACTCGAAGTCGTGTGGGCGTATTCGATGAAGCAGTCGGAAGGCTTTACGCGACTATTGCCGTCGGTCGTCACCATCGTGATGATGATCGCGAGTTTCGCCTTGTTGTCGATGTCGATGCGCACCATTCCCCTCGGTACCGCCTATACGGTGTGGACCGGCATCGGCGCCATCGGCGCATTCATTGTCGGCATCGCCGTACTGGGCGAACAGGTCAACGCGACGCGCATCCTCGCCGCCGTGCTGATTGTCTTCGGCCTGGTGCTGATGAAGCTGTCCGCGGACTAGGGCCGCAGCGCCGCCTGCCGCTTACTGGAGCAGGCGCGCAAACCCGAATGCAGCCCCGGCAGTCGCCACCGCCGTGCCGAGGAACCATTTAATCAGCGTCGCTTCGAGTTGCGAGACGTCCGCTTTGGTTGCCGCATTCCGGGACAGCGCCTCGGCGACGGTTTCGATTTTCGCCAGCCGCACGTCGACGGAACGCATGTCCCTGCGGCATTCGTCGCCAAAACTTTCCAGCTTCGCGCTTCTGAGTTCCATGTGGTCGTCCTCTCCGCGTTTTGCAGCGGTGTCAGTGGGCGTGCGCAGCGGCAGGCGCTGTGGTGCGACGCCGCCGCCGCGTGCCTGCGGCCTGCGGCCCACAGCCGGTTTTGTGGTCTGCTCGTGCATTCTGGTGCCATTCTCTTGTGGTGGGTGAAGCTGCCTTGATGGTGGGGCAGCGCTCCGGCTGGGCCGGTACGTATCGTTGGACTGAAATAACCCGGCTGATATCCCCGCCCTTGTTTGTTCGATGTCAGCAGTTCGCCTCCCGCAGCCACCCGGCAATAAATACCGGGCCGCCTGCAAGGCATGCGGTTCGTTGTTAAACTCTCATTCCAATTCCGCGTGCGCGTGCATTGCGGCAAAAAAATAAGGGGATGATGATGAGCACCCACAACGAGCTGTCGCCACGCGCCGCCTGGCTCCTGATCCTTGCCGCCAGCGCAATCCTGATGATCACCATGGGCGCGCGCCTGACCACCGGTCTGTTCCTGTCTCCCCTGAATACCGCCACCGGCCTGGGCGTGGCGACGATCAGCTTCGCCCTGGCCGTGGGCCAGTTCATGTGGGGCGCGTCGCAGCCGGTATTCGGCGCCATTGCCGACAAATATGGTCCGGCGCGCGTGATCGTGCTCGGCGCGCTGCTGCTGGCCGGCGGCCTGGCCGCCACGCCCTTCGTCGGTTCGGAGTGGGGCCTCCTGCTGACCATGGGCCTGCTCTCGGCCGCGGGCGCCGGCGCCGGCAGCTTTTCGATCCTGATCGGCGCCACCGCCCAGCGCCTGCCGCCCGCGCGGCGCCCGTTCGCCTCGGGCTTCATCAATGCCGGCGGTTCCTTCGGCCAGTTCGTTTTTTCGCCGCTGATGCAATTCCTGATCGCCGGACCCGGCTGGATCATCGCCATGTTCACCATGGCGGCCACGACCCTGCTGACGATCCCGCTGGCCTGGCTGATGCGCGGACGCAAGGCGGCGCAGCCGAGCGTCGCCGCAGCCGGGGCGGCGCCCGTGATGGCGCCGATCGCGGGCATCGGCCTGACCCAGCAACTCAAGCAAGCCATGCGCGACCGCAGCTACCTGTGCCTGCATGCGGGCTTTTTCACCTGCGGCTTCCATATCGCCTTTCTCGTGACCCATCTGCCGGGGGAGGTGGCGCTGTGCGGCCTGCCGGTCGGCGTGGCGGGCACGGCGCTCGGCTTGATCGGCCTGTTCAATATCGCCGGCAGCCTGACGGCCGGCGCGCTGGCGACACGCTATCGCATGAAAAACCTGCTGGCCCTGATGTACTTCAGCCGTGCGCTGATCATCGCCTTGTATCTCGTCGCGCCCAAGACGGCCACGACCTTCTATATCCTCGCCGCCGCGCTCGGCTTCACCTGGCTGGCCACGGTGCCGCCCACCGCCGGCCTGGTCGGAAAACTGTTCGGCATGCGCTACCTGGCTACGCTGTTCGGCCTGACGCTGCTGTCGCACCAGATCGGCGGTTTCTTCGGCGCCTGGCTGGGCGGCCTGGCCTTCGTGCACTTCGGCGACTTCACCTGGATGTGGTACGCCGACATCGCGCTCGCCCTCGCCGCGGCCCTGGTCAACCTGCCGATCCGCGAAGCGCCCGTCGTGCGCGCCGGCGCGCCGCTGGCGAAGATTTGACGATGGCGCGCGACAGCTGGGCCTACCGCGAAGTGGCCGTGCATTCGGTGCCGGAAGGCCGTAGCGGCCGCTTGCAGATCCGTCCGATGCCGGGGCAGGCCTTTGCGCCGTCGATGCGGGTGCAGTGCGCAGGGGCGCTGCGCGACCCGGCGCAATTTCCGGCCGGTACCCGGTTCCTGCTCAACGCCAAGCTGACCGACCGCCTCGGCGGCGAGCCCTTCCTGTATGCCTGGCATGGCGACCCGGTGCAGGTGCTGAGCGCGGCGCAGGCGCGCAAGTTTCTGGCGGCATTCCGGCGCGGCCGCATCTGAGGGGCAGGGCGCAGGTGCCATAACTGCGCGCGCGGCGATCGGCGAAATGGTTACCATCGGGATTTTGCAAACAAAGAAAGAGGGGAAGGCATGGCATCGAAAAAAATCGCAGTCGTGGTGGGCAGCTTGCGCAAGGACTCGTACAGCGGCAGGCTCGCTAAAGTGATGATCCAGCTGGCGGCGGGCAAGCTGGAGATGGAGATCGTCGAGCTGCGCGACCTGCCGATGTATGACCAGGACATCGACACCGACAACCCGCCGCCGGCGTTCACCGCCTTCCGCGAGCGCATCCGCGCCGCCGACGGCGTCCTGTTCATTACGCCCGAGTACAACCGCTCGGTGCCGGGCGCGCTGAAGAACGCAATCGACGTTGGTTCGCGCCCTTACGGCAAGGCCGCCTGGACCGGCAAGCCGTGCGCCATCGTCAGCCAGTCGCCGGGCGCGCTCGGCGGTTTCGGCGCCAACCACCACCTGCGCCAGATGCTGCCTTTCCTGAACATGCCCGCCATGCCGGCGCCGGAAGCCTATCTCGGCGGTATCGCCGACAAATTCGACGGCGACCGGCTGACCGACGAATCGCTGCGCGGCTTCCTGCAGACCTTCGTCGACACCTTTGCCGGCTGGGTCGAACGTCACACCGGCTGAGCCGCGCCGAGCCAGATCCCGCGCCGCCAGGCTCCATTTTTGTTGCGGCGCACATTTGATTTAGCGCAAACACTCGACCTCTCGCTGCCTTAGCCTTGAGCCTTCGTTCAGACAGGCCACGGCATTTTCACTCCATGGCGTTTCCGGACGGATCGTCGGTGCGGGCCTGCGGGCCGTGCGCCGCACAATTCGAATACTCCTACAAACCATTACCCATGAATGAGGCAAGCATGTATCCATTTTCCCAATCGGTAACTCCTGCAGTGCGCACCCACCTGGACGCGCAGACCGCTTTCATGAACGACATGTCCAAGTCGCTGTTCCAGTCCTTCCAGCAGATGTGCAACCTGAACATCCAGCTGGTCCAGACCATGATCGAGGAAACGACCCTGGCCAGCCAGCAGATCCTGACCGCCGACCGCCAGACCGAAGTGCTCAGCGCCGCCGCATCGCGCGCCCAGCCCGCCACCGAAAAGCTGCGCGCCTACCAGCAGCACATCTCGCGCCTGGCGGCCGACGCCCAGGTCGAGCTGGCCCGCGTCACCGAACAGCACGTGCAAAAGACCACGCAGACCGCACGCCAGCTGGCCGACGACGTGGCTCGCACCGCTTCCGAAGAAACCCAGCGCGGCCTGCGCCAGGGCCAGGACACGCTGCAGCGCTTCGTCGATCCGTTCACGACCGGCAACGGCCATGACCGCGCCCAGGGCAATGGCGGCGCCGGCGCCAGCCTGCAAAGCGGCAATGCCGGTTCGAGCCAGGGCATCGGTGCGCAGCGGCCGGACGGCAACGGCTCCAGCGCCCAGTCCGGCAAGGGCGCGCACGGCGCCTGAGACACCACAGGCATTGGGCAGGAGGGTGCACCAGTCCGGCCGGCTGGTTCACGAGCCTTCAGCCAGTGCCTGGCCACCCTCATCCTGGCGCTCGCGGTCGAGCTTTTGCTTCATGGCCGCGACGTCCGCCAGGAAATCGTCCACGCTGTCGTCCGGTGTCGCGCGCATCTCGGGCGGCAGCAGTACCGACATGTAGAGTTCATCGGCCAGGCGGCCATTGCGCTGCTCGTTGCTGATCAGGACCAGCCCCGAGCCCAGCACCGCCAGCGCCGCGCAGACTATCGCGTAGCGCTTGCGCGGCTCGGGTTTTACGGTCGTCAGGTGGAAATACACCATGCCCGCCACCAGCAGGATCGCCACGTGCGAACCGTAGCGGGTAAACACTTCGATCGAATACGCATAGCCCACGGCGGACGAGCTCAGCCGGAACAGCATGAGCGCGACGATGCCGCAGCCGAAGATGAACAGGTGGCGCCCCAGGCGCGCGTGGCGCCCGAACAGGCGGTTGCCGAAGGCCCACAGGCCGCTCCAGACCAGGCCCGCGCCCAATCCATAGGCCAGCGCCAGCAGGTAGCGGAATGGCCGGAAGGCCTGGGTATCGGCCAGCCACATCGTAAACAGCGCCACGATCGACACCAGCAGCGCGCCGGCAAAGCCCGGCAGCACGCCTTCCCAGCCGTGCATGGTACGGTCGACCAGTTCGGCCGGCACCGGAAAACCGGCGGCGCGGATGCGCAGCGTGGTGTGGCCGAGCCGCACCACCGTATCGCCCGTCAGCGGCAACCGGTCGCTGCGCTTGCCTGCGTGCACCACGCCATTGCGGGTGCCGAGGTCGGTCAGCAGCAGGGAGCCGTCCGCATCCGCCTCGACCCGCGCGTGGCGCGGGGCGGCGTAGGCGTCGTCGAGGATGTAATCGTTGTCGTAGCCGCGCCCGATGTGGATCGGCAGGCGCTCGACCCGGTGCCGGTGCAGCACGTCGCCGTTGCGTGCGAGGGTTTCGATGAACCAGGGTCCCGTCATAATTTGCCGGTCCGCCCGAGCGCATACAGGAAAGCGCGCGCCACCCGCATGCCGTTCTCGTAGGACACGCCGGCGACGTCGAGGCGGCTCTGCAGGCTAGCCTGCGGATTGTCGGTGCTGGCCGTGAGCAGGGTGAAGTTGTACAGGCCCGGAAACTTGCGGTAGGCGCGCACGCAGGTGACGGCGCGCAGCGGCAGCGTGTTCGAATGCACGAAACGCTCGCTGCACAGCGGCCCGGTCAAGCGCGCGTCGCGCGTGTTGCCGAGGCGGTCGAGGCCGAACTGGCTGCTTGCCAGGGCGGCAAAGCGTAGCGGATGCAAGTTCGCGGTGCGCAGGTACTGGTGGGTCATCGACACTTGCCCGGTCTGCTGGTTGTCCGACACATAGATCGCCGACTCCATCGCGCAGCTGAGCGTGTCCGAGCTGAACGAGGCTTCGGCCATGACGTTCGAGCGGCCCCAGCAGCGTACCTGGCCGGATTCGCGCACTGGCACCAGGTAGGGGCCCATGTTCTTGATCGAGAACGGCGTGTCGAGCAGGCGCCCGACCATCGCGCGCTGGTGCGCCAGCAATTGCTCGGCGATGAGCGGGTTGAAATCCTTCGGCACCGTGCGCTGGCCGGCGACCTGGCGCAACAGTTGCTGCGCGTATTTCACCGGCACCAGGAAGCTGACCGCCTCGCCGTCGCGCCGCTTGGAGACGTTGATCCCGGCGACGGTGCCGCTCGAGGTGACGCTGGGTCCGCCGCTCATGCCCGAATTGATCGGGCCACTGAAGATCAGCTGGTCGTAGAAGCTGCGGCTGACCACGCCGTTATACGCGCCTTCGGAAATGGCGAAGCCGAGGTCGAGCGGATTGCCGAGCGAGTACAGGTACTGGCCCTGGGTCAGTTTCACCGCCTTGTCGGGCACGCTGAAAAAGCCGCTGCCGTTGCGGTTCACGCGCAGCACCGCCAGGTCGTGCAGCACGTCCACGGCCAGCAGTTCGACCGGCCCGCGCCGGCCATCGGTGTCGACGTATTCGCCGGCGTACACTTCCGGGTCGAGCGCCATTTGCGAGACCACGTGGTAATTGGTCAGCACCAGGTTGCTGGTTCCGACCAGGAAGCCCGAGCCGACGGTGGACTGGGTGCGGCCGTTCTTCAGCAGCATGCGGATCTGCAGCAGGTCGGCCTGGGCCGACGAGTACAGCTGCTGCGCGGCCGAGGAGGGCGGCGGCAGCGTCGTGGTGGTGTCGAGTTCGCCGGGGCCGGGGGCGGCCGGCGTGGTGCCGGGCGGCGTCGCCGGCGGAACCGCCAGCGGTTGTGCTGCCGGCTCCCTGGCGGCCGGCCCTGCCGGCAGCTGGCCGCGCGCCGCTGCGGCGGCAGGGGCCGCGTGGGCCGTGCCGAAGCAGCAGAACAGCAGCAGGCTGGCGATAAATTTCATGCGGGCAAATGCACGGGCTAGGTTGCCCGGCATCGATAGCAGTCGTTGCCTGCTATCTTGCCACTCTACTCTGTTGTCTGCAGAACGTTACAGTTCACCATCTTCAGGCACCAGCTCGGCTGGCGGCGCCATCATGTGGCCGAGCTTGGCCTGCTTGGTATTCAGGTAGCTGTTGTTGAAGGCGTTGCGGTTGACCAGCAGCGGTACCCGCTCGACCACTTCGATGCCGAGGCGGCTCAGGGCGTCGATCTTGCGCGGGTTGTTGGTCATCAGCTTGACCTGCTTGATGCCGAACTGTTCCAGCATCGGCAGGCACAGCTCGTAGTTGCGCGCATCGGCATGGAAGCCCAGCTGCAGGTTCGCTTCGACCGTGTCGGCGCCGGCTTCCTGCAGGCGGTAGGCGCGGATTTTATTGACCAGGCCGATGCCGCGGCCTTCCTGGCGCAGGTAGAGCAGGGCGCCGCGCCCTTCGGCGGCGATGCGTTTCAGCGCGCCCTCGAGCTGGGCGCCGCAGTCGCAGCGCTGCGAGAACAGCACGTCGCCGGTCAGGCATTCCGAGTGCACGCGCGCCAGCACCGGCTCGCCGTTGCCGATGTCGCCGAGTGCCATCACCAGGTGCTCTTTCCCCGTGGAGTGCTCGACAAAGGCGTGCAGCGTGAACTGGGCCCAGGGCGTGGGCAGCGCGCAGGACGTGACGTAGTCGAGCAGGGGGGCGGCGGGCGTGGCGTTATTGGACATGCTGTGCTCTGGTGCGGTTGGAGTAACCGGTAAGTATAAAAGAAATCGGCCACGGCCGTGCGTCCGGCGCCGGCCCGGGCCGCCGCGGGCATGGCTGCATGGTACTCTTGCGGCATAAGAAATCCTCCGATGCCCATGGACCGTTCCCCGAAACCGCTTCCCGCAGCACAGCCTGGCCCCCTCGAGCACACCTCCCGCCGTCCCGCCCGGCGCGGCCTCGGCACCTGGCTGGCGCTGGCCTTTTCCCTGTTGTCGCTGTTCCTGACCGTGCTGCTGGTCGAAGTGGTCGACGTCGCCGCCACCCGCCAGGCGAAAGAGAGCATCGGCCAGGGCCTGCGCGAACTGGCGCTGCAAACGGTCGACAAGCTCGACCGCGGCATGTACGAACGCTACCGCGAGGTGCGGTTGCTGGCGCAGCGGCGCGACCTGGCCCCCGGCCGGGGCAGTATGGAGGACCGCCGCGCCGCGCTCGACAGCATCCAGCAATCCTACGGCTATTACGACTGGATCGGCATGGCCGGCCTCGACGGCCGGGTGCAGGTGGCCGGGCGCGGCCTGCTGGAGGGAGCGGACGTGTCGCAGCGGCCGTGGTTCCGCAATGCGCTCAAGGGCATCAACGTCGGCGACGTGCACGAAGCCGTGCTGCTGGCCAAACTGCTGCCGCAGCAGGAAGGCGAGCCACGCCGCTTCGTCGACGTCGCCTTTCCCTGGAAAGATGCCGACGGCAAGACGCTGGGCGTGCTGGGCGCGCACCTGTCGTGGCAGTGGGCGCGCGCGGTCGAGCGCTCGGTGATCGCGCCGCTGGCCACGCGCGGCCAGGTCGAGGCCCTGATCGTCGGCGGGGACGGCAAGGTGCTGCTCGGCCCGGCCGGCCTGCAGGGCACGAAACTCGACCTGCCCAGCCTGCGCGCGGCCCAGCGCCGCGATGCCGGCCACCTGGTCGAGCGCTGGCCGGACGGCACGTCCTACCTGGTCGGATTCAGCCGCAGCCGCGGTTTCGAGGCCTATCCGGGCCTGGGCTGGACCGTGCTGGTGCGCCAGGCCGAGAGCGAAGCCTTTGCGCCGGCCGAAGCCCTGCGCCAGCGCGCGCTGTGGAGCGGCATCGGCCTGGCGCTGGTGTTTTCGCTGGTCGGCGTGGTCCTGGCGCGCTACATCACGCGCCCGCTGGGACGGCTGGTGCAGGAGGCCGAACGCATTCGCGGCGGCGAGACCCTGCAGCTGGCTTCGGGCGCCGGCAGCTATGTCGAGGTCGAGACCCTGTCGGCCACGCTCAACGCGCTCATCACCGACCTGCGCCACCGGCGCCACGAACTGAAAGGCGCGAATGCCACGCTCGAGGCCCGGGTCGAAGCGCGCACCCACGAACTCGAACGGGCGCTGGCGGCGGTGCAGGCCAGCGAACAGCGCATCGGCGCCATCGTCGAGGCGGCCCAGGATGCCTTTGTCGGCGTCGACATGCGCGGCCTGGTCACCGACTGGAACAGCGCCGCCGAGCGCATGTTCGGCTGGAAGCGCGCGCAAGTGCTGGGCTGGCCGATGCCGGAACTGATCGTGCCCGAACGCTTCCGTCCCAGCACCTACCGGGCCATCGACACGGTGCGCACGACCGGCTACAGCCCGATCCTGGAGCGGCGCATGGAACTGCTGGTAATCAACCGCCAGGGCGTCGAATTCCCGATCGAGATGACGGCCGGCCTGGTCACCGGCGTGGACGGCAATTTTTTTGCCGTGTTCCTGCACGATATCTCCGAGCGCCGGAAAGTGGACCAGCTCAAGAGCGAGTTCATCGCCACCGTCTCGCACGAACTGCGCACGCCGCTGACCGCGATCTACGCCTCGCTGTCGATGCTGGCCGACGGCATCGCCGGAGAACTGCCGCCGGACGTCGCCGGCCTGGTCGGGATCGCGCACGACAGCTGCGAGCGCCTGGTACGCATGGTGAACGACGTGCTCGACCTGCAGAAGATCGAGGCCGGCAGCATGCAGTTCGAGCGCCACCCGCAGCCGCTGCTGCCGGTGGCCGAACAGGCGCTGGCGGGCATGCAGGCCTACGCGGCGCCGATGGGCGTGCGCCTGCTGCTCGACTGCGAGGAAGGCGCGCGCGGCTTGAACGCCGCGATCGACCACGACCGCCTGGTGCAGGTGCTGACCAACCTGCTGTCGAACGCGATCAAGTTCTCGCCGCGCGGCGCCACCGTGACGCTGGCCCTGTGCGTACATGCCGGCGGCGCGCGCCTGTCGGTGCGCGACCAGGGCAGCGGCATCCCGGAAGCCTTCCAGTCGCGCGTCTTCCAGCGCTTCGCCCAGGCCGACGGCGCCGACACGCGCCAGAAGGGCGGCACCGGGCTGGGACTGTCGATCAGCAAGAGCCTGGTCGAGGAGCAGGGTGGGCAGATCAGTTTCGACACGGCGCCGGGCAGCGGTACCACCTTCCACGTCGACTTGCCGCTGGCGTAGAGGATGTGAAAAAAACGTCAGGGCAAGGGATACGGCCGCCCGGCGCCGAGTCGAAGACAGTACGAGGGTACGGCGAGACGAGGCAACGCAGCCATGGCGATTTTTTCACATCCTCGTAGGGTGGTCGGCTCTACCGTGGACCACGATCGTCGGCTGCCTGTGCGCCGCCCACGCGTTCAGGCAGCTTTCGATCAGCCGTGCGTCGTATCGGCAGTCCGTTGAACGCGTGGGCGGCGCAATCGATACCGATGCGCAGCCATCCGGGTGGAGCCGGCCACCCTACCCACCAGTGCGCAGGTAGCGACGCACGCGCGCCAGCAGTTCCTGCGGCTGGAACGGCTTGGTGACGAAGTCGTTGGCGCCGGCGTCGAGCGCGCGCACGGTGTCGCGCTCGGTGTTTTTCGCCGTCAGCATCAGCACCGGCACCTCGCGCCAGGCCGGCGTCGCGCGGATCAGCCCGACGATCGCGAAGCCGTCGACATACGGCAGCATCACGTCGAGCAGGACCAGCGCCGGCGGCTCGGCTTGCGCGACGTGCCGGGCGGCGGCGCGGCCGTCGGCCATGTGCACGACCCGGTAGCCCTGGCGTTCGAGCATGAAGCGCAGGACCTGCGAAATATGGTCGTCGTCCTCGACGACGAGGACGGTCGGGGCGGGATCTGGTTGCATGGCTGTCCAAGTCGGTGGGCTTGGGCCGATTATAGCCAAAAGGCCGGGTAGCAACGGGGCGTTAGCACTTAACGGCTGCCCCGCAGCGGGTCGAGCAAGCCGCGCAAATCGTTATGGTCGAGTTCGTACATCAGGGCCAGCAACTCGCCCAGTTCGCCGCGCGGAAAGCCTTCGCGCGCGAACCAGCCGAGATAATGGCCGGGCAGGTCGGCAATTTTCCGGCCTTCGTACTTCCCGTAAGGCATGGCGCGCGTCAGCAGCAGTGGCAGGTGTTCGGGTTTCATCGTGGCGCCACTTTAGCAAATCCGCCGAACGATGTAGCATGAAGCGAAAGGGGAACTGCCATGGACAAGGATTTCGACCTCGACCGTTTCGTCACCGCCCAGGACCCCGTGTACTCCGATGTCCTGGCCGAGCTGCGCACGGGCCGCAAGCGCACGCACTGGATGTGGTTCGTGTTCCCGCAAATCGCCGGCCTCGGCCAGAGCGAGATGGCGCGCACCTATGCGATCGCGGACGGCGACGAAGCCGCCGCCTACCTTGCGCACCCGGTGCTCGGGCCGCGCCTGCGCGAGTGCGCGCGTCTGGTGTCGCTGCACCGGGACGTGGAGATCGGCGAGATCTTCGACGCGCCCGACGACCGCAAGTTCCATTCCTCGATGACCCTGTTCAGCGACGTCGCGCCCGACGAAGCCGTGTTCCAGACCTGCCTCGACCAGTTCTTCGACGGCCTCCCCGACGCCGCCACGCTGGCACGGCTGTAACTGCTGGCCTCACCTTCAAGCTGGACCGCACCTGCGCGTGGCGCACGAGTGGTTGTGCGTATAATCCGGCAGGTACCTGTCTCTCTCATCAGAAAATAAAAAACTATGGCTTCATCCGAAAACATCAGCATGGCGGTGTTCTGCGACTTCGAAAATGTCGCACTGGGCGTGCGCGACGCCAACTACGAAAAATTCGACATCAAGCCGGTGCTCGAGCGCCTGCTGCTCAAGGGCAGCATCGTCGTCAAGAAAGCGTATTGCGACTGGGAGCGCTACAAGGGTTTCAAATCGACGATGCACGAAGCGAACTTCGAACTGATCGAAATTCCGCACGTGCGCCAGTCGGGCAAGAATTCCGCCGACATCCGCCTCGTCGTCGATGCGCTCGACCTGTGCTACACCAAGTCGCACGTCAACACCTTCGTCATCATCAGCGGCGACTCCGACTTTTCGCCGCTGGTCTCCAAGCTGCGCGAGAATAACAAGCAAGTCATCGGCGTGGGCGTGAAGCAGTCGACCTCCGACCTGCTGGTGGCGAATTGCGACGAATTCATCTTCTACGACGACCTGGTACGCGAAGTGACGCGCGCCGCCGCCAAGCGCAAGGAAGTGCAGGAAGCGCGCAAGTCGGCCCCGCAGAACAAGCGCCCGGGCGACGACCGCCGCAAGGAAGAACTCGAAGCGCGCAAGACGCAGGCGCTGGAAATGGTGGTCGAAACCTTCGACGCGCTGGTCTCCGAACGCGGCGACACCGGCAAGATCTGGGCGTCGCTGCTGAAGGACACCCTGAAACGCCGCCGTCCCGAATTCTCCGAGGTGTATTACGGCTTCCGCACCTTCGGCAACCTGCTCGAAGAAGCGCAGGTACGCGGCCTGTTCGAATTCGGCCGTGACGAAAAATCCGGCACCTATGTCTACCGCAGCAGCGGCGCGAACGCCGCGGCGCCGGCCGAAGCGCCGACCGCCGCCGAGACCATCCTCGACGGCGCGCAGATGAGCGCCATCGCCGACACCGACGAAACGCCGGCAACGGCGGCGGCAGCGGCCGAACCGAAGGAAGAGGGCAAGGGCAAGGGCCGTACGCGCGGCGGACGTGGCCGCAAGAACACGCGCGGCGACATGCCGTTCGTGGCGGTGACGCCGGACGAGGCGGCCGAGGCAGCCGAGGTAGCGCAGTCCACCGAACAGGGCGCGGACGAGGCTGGCGAGAGCTGGCCGATGCCCGCTGCGCTGGAAGAAGTGGTGGCCGTGGTCGAACCGGCCGTGCTGGAAGCCGCGCCTGCGCCGGCAGAGGCGGCGGAAGTGGTAGAGGCGACAGAAACGGCAGAGGCGGCGCCGGCCAAGAAGGAACGCCGCCGTGCGCCGCGCAAACCGGCGGCGAAGAAGGGCGCGCCGGAAGCGGTGGCAGTGGAAGCCGCGACGCTCGAGGTCGCACCCGAGTTGCCGCAGGCCGAAGCCGAGGCGACACCGGCCGAGGTGCCGGTCGCCGAAGTCGCCGCACCGGTGGCGGCGCTGGCGCGGGAAGACGACGAATATGTCTTGCCCGACGACGTCAACGGCAATGTCGCCCCAGGCGAGCGCGGTGCCGCGCGCACCAAAGGCGGCCGCGGCGCGTCGAACCGGCCAGCGTCCGGCGCAGCACGCAAGCCGGCCGCGCGCAGCCGCCGTCCGGCCAAGCCGAAGGCAGGGCAGTAGTCAGGCAAGGGCGGTACGCAAGGGAAGCATGCACTGAGCAGCACCGGCCCTGCGGGCCGGGCCGACCTGCACCGGCAACCGGGTGCGGCGCCGGCGGTCTAACCGATGAATCACAACCGTGGTGAAAGGAGCTGTCATGCGTGCGCTGTCCAAGCTGCTGCTGTCCCTCGTCGTCGTCACACCTTTCGTCCAGGCCGCCCCGCCGGCGCCTGCGACGAACCATCCCATCCTCGGCATCTGGCGCCTGGCGCTGCCCGAACTCCACTGCGTCGAAACCTACCGCTTCCGCGGCGACGGCACCACCCTGGTGACGAGCAAGGAAGAAATCTCCGAAAGCGAATACCGCATCCCCGACCGGCCCAGCAAGAAGGGCTTCTACAAGCTCGAAGACCGCATCGTCAAGGACAACGGCAAGCAGGACTGCTCCGGCGAGATCATCAAGGTCGGCACCAAAGCCACCAACTTCCTGCGCTTCCACCCATCGGGCGCGCTGTTCCTGATGTGCAGCGACGAGACCATGGAGGCGTGCATCGGGCCGTTCGAGCGGGTGGAAGGCGAGGAAGCTTGACGATTTTGTAGGGTGGGCACTTGTGCCCAGCGGTTTCATCATTCGCACATTTGCGCCGTTGATCCCAGCCGCGGCACTGGCGTCCCGTCATATTGCGCACGTTGGGGTGCGCAACGGTACGACCGCGTGGGCTCGAGCCCACCCTACAACGGTGGCTCGCGTTCTCTTCTGGGTGTATATTGCTGGGCGCACCATCACCACCCCACAAAAAATACATGTCCCCGGTTCTCCTCTTCTGCATCCTCATCGGCTATTTCGCGCTCCTGCTCGGCGTGGCCTGGGCTACCTCCCGCAACGCCAACAACGACAGCTTCTTCATCGGTAACAAGAGCAGCAACTGGATGCTGGTCGCCTTCGGCATGGTCGGCACCACGCTCTCGGGCGCCACCTTCATCAGCGTGCCCGGCGCCGTCGGCAAGGATGCCTTCGGCTATGGCCAGATCCTGATCGGCTACGTGTTCGGCTACATCGCCGTGGCCTACATCCTGCTGCCGCTGTACTACCGCCTGAAACTGACCTCGATCTACCATTACCTCGACGTGCGCCTCGGACGGCGCGCCTACCAGAGCGGCGCCGGTTTCTTCATCGTCTCGCGCCTGCTCGGTTCGACCGCGCGGCTGTACCTGGTTGTTAATATTCTCCAGGCCATCATCCTCGACAGCCTCGGCATCCCGTTCTGGGCTACCACCCTCGTGATCCTGGCCATGATCCTGATGTACACCTACCAGGGCGGCGTGAAGACCATCGTCTGGACCGATACCCTGCAAACGACCTGCATGCTGTTCGGCCTGTTCGCCTGCGTCTGGTTCCTGCTGAACGAACTGGGCATGTCGGTGCCCGAGAGCCTGAACGCGATGCAGTCGCAAGACCTGGCGCGCATCTTCACCTGGGACTTCGACAGCCCCAACTTCTTCTGGAAGCAGTTCGTCGCCGGTATCTTCATCGTGCTGACGATGACGGGCATGGACCAGGAAATGATGCAGAAGACGATCTCGGTGAAAACCCTTGCCGACTCGCAAAAGAATCTGCTGAGCCTGACCGCGGTGCTGGTGGTGGTGCTGTCGTCGTTCCTGTTCCTGGGCGGCCTGCTGTACCTGTACGCGCCGCTGGCCGGCGTCACCGCCACCGGCGACAAGATCTTCCCGGCGGTGGTCATGGGCCACTTGCCCGCCGCGGTGCAGATCATCTTCCTGATCGCGCTGGTGTCGGCCCTGTTCCCCAGCGCCGACGGGGCGATTACCGCGCTGACGTCCACCTTCTGCATCGACATCCTCGGCATCAAGCGCCGCCCCGACCTCGACCAGGCCGGCCAGGAACGCCTGCGCCGCCACGTGCACCTCGGCTTCGCGCTGCTGTTCCTGGTGCTGGTGCTGGGTTTTAAATGGATCGACGAGCCGAGCATGATCGTCGTGATCCTCAAGCTGGCCGCCTACACCTATGGACCGCTGCTGGGCCTGTTTGCATTCGGCATGCTGACGAAGCGCACCCTGACCGACCGCCTGGTGCCTTTGGTGACGATCGGCGCGCCGCTTCTTTGCGCGATCCTTGAGTTCAATCAGCAATATTTGCTCGGCAGCTATCGGCTGGGACTTGAACTGCTGATGCTCAATGGCATACTCGTATTCGCCGGCCTGTTTGCGATTTCGCATAAAGAGGCCACGGGTAAACTTGCCGTCACCGTTTGATCTTCCCCTCATTGGAGTTCCGATGTCCTTCAAGCCTTTGACTTCCCTGCGCCGCGGTATCGGCATGTTCTGGCGCGGCCTGGACGCTACCCGCCGCTTCGTGCTCAATGCCCTGTTCCTGATCATCGTGATCGCGCTGCTGGTGGCGATGTTCGGCGGCGGCGCCAAGCCGCTCGTGTCGAAGACCGCGCTGGTGCTGGAACTGCGCGGCGACCTGGTCGAACAGCACAGCGGCGACCTGCGCGACGCCTTGCTGTCGAACGTCGGCGGCGAGACGCGCCGCATGATCGAGCTGCGCGACCTGCTGGTCGTGCTCGACGCCGCCGCCAGGGACAAGCACATCGGCAGCGTGCTGCTGATGCTCGACGAACTCGACGGCGGCGGCCTGGCCATGCTGCACGAGGTCGGCGCCGCGATCGACCGCGTCAAGGCGGCCGGCAAGCCGGTCGTCGCCTGGGGCGGCAACTTCGACCAGAAGCGCTACCTGCTCGCTTCGCACGCCAGCGAAGTCTATGTGCACCCGATGGGCATGGTCATGATCCAGGGCTTCGGCAGGCACCGCAACTATTACCGCGACGCGCTCGACAAGGTCGGCGTGACGGTCAACCTGATGAAGGTCGGTACCTTCAAGAGCGCCGCCGAACCCTTCATCAGCAATGGCCCCTCGCAAGCCTCGATCGAGGCCGACACCTACCTGTACGGCGCGCTGTGGCAGGGCTACACCGCCAGCGTCGAGAAGAACCGCAAGCTGGCGCCCGGCGCCGTGGCGAAGAGCGTCGACCAGCTGCCGCAGCTGATGGAAGCGGCCGGCGGCAGCGCGGCGCAGGTGGCGCTGAACCTGAAACTCGTCGACGGCATCAAGACCAAGGATGAAGTACGCGCAATGATGATCAAGCGCGGTGTCTACGAGGAATCGATCAAGACCTTCCGCCAGGTGTCGTTCGGCGACTACCTCGCGCGCAATCCGCAAAAAGCCTTTGGCGACGCGGTCGGGGTGGTCGTTGCCTCGGGCGAGATCGTCGACGGGCAGGGCGGCCCCGGCGTGGTCGGCGGCGTCTCGACCGCCAACATGATCCGCCGCGCGCGCGAGGACGATGACATCAAGGCGCTGGTGCTGCGCGTCGATTCGCCCGGCGGCAGCGCCTATGCTTCGGAGCTGATCCGGCGCGAACTGGAACTGACACGCGCGGCCGGCAAGCCGGTCGTGGTGTCGATGGGCGACGTCGCCGCATCGGGCGGCTACTGGATCTCGATGGCGGCCGACGAAGTCATCGCCGACCCATCGACCATCACCGGCTCGATCGGCGTGTTCGCCATCCTGCCGACCGCCGACAAGGTGGCCGACAAGCTGGGCGTGCGCACCGCCGGCGTGACCACCACCTGGCTGGCCGACGCCTACAACCCGCTGCGCCCGCTCGACCCGCGCTTCGGCCAATTGGTCCAGTCGAGCATCAACAACGTCTACCGCGAATTCACCACGCGGGCGGCGGCGGCGCGCAAGACCACGCCGGCGAAAATCGACGAAGTCGGCCAGGGCCGGGTCTGGACCGGCGCCCAAGCCAGGGAACGCGGCCTGGTCGACCGCCTCGGCAGCTACGGCGACGCGCTGCGCTCGGCCGCCAAACGCGCGAAACTGGGCGACGACTTCCGCGTCGCCTATGTCGAGCGCCCAGGTTCGACCTTCGAGCGTTTGCTGTCGGCGATCGGCGTGTCGGCGGCCCAGGCCATGACCATCCAGGTCAAGCTCGGCATGCTGCCGGACGCGATCCCGAACGCCGCCGTGGCCGGCGTGGCGAAAGACCTCGGCTGGTTGTCGGAACTGGCGGACGGCAAGAAGCCGTTTGCGGCCGTCACCCATTGCCTGTGCGAGCTGCCATGACCGTGAACAGGTAAAGCCATGTAGCGGATTTGTATCCGCTGTTACAAATTGCGCAAGCGTTCCAGCGGGCGCCGGACCCATCCGGCGCCCGTTTTTTCGTGTATTTGCGCCTTACGTCGCCCTATGGTGTAAAGCCGTGTAAAGCCCTGTCCCGCAGGCGTCCCCATGCCGCCGATCTGGCGCGGATGCTATGTACGTTACGAAACATATTCATCGCGTGTGGCGTGCTACATTCCAAGCTGATTACATTGCGCTTTTGTCAGCAAGTACGCCGAACATCAAGGATGAGCATGGATTCCACCGTTACCCCGAACAAGACCCCGAAGACCGACCCGCGCCGCAAGAAGCGCAGCAAGCGCATTGGCAGCGTGATCGCCGTGCTGGCCATGGTGGCGCTGGCGGCACTGGCCTGGCACCTGACGCACCGCACGCCGCAGGGCGCCGGTGCGGGTCCGGGTGCTGCGGGGGCACGGGGCGGTGCAGGTGCGGGTCCTGGCGGTGGCCCTAGCGCGGGCGGACCGGGCGGTCCGGGCGGCGGACGGCGCGGCGCACCGGCCACCACGGTGGGCGTGGCGACGGCCGAGCAGGTCGACATCCCGGTCACGCTCGAAGCCCTGGGCACGGTCACGCCGGCGGCGATCGCCACCGTGCGCCCGCAAGTCTCCGGTGTCCTGCAAAAGATCAACTTCACCGAAGGGCAGATCGTGCGCGCCGGCCAGGTGCTGGCGACGATCGACCCGCGCCAGTCCGAGATCGCCCTGCTGCAGGCCACCGGCCAGCGCCAGCGCGACGAAGCCCAGCTGGAAAACGCGCGCCTGCTGCTGTCGCGCTACCGCACGCTGCTGGAACAGGACTCGATCGCGCGCCAGGAAGTCGACACCCAGGCCGCGCTGGTGCGCCAGCTGGAGGCGACCGTGAAAACCGATACCGCCGCCGAGAACCTGGCGCGCCTGAACCTGAGCTATGCCCAGGTCAAGGCGCCGATCAGCGGCCGCGTCGGCCTGCGCACGGTCGACATCGGCAACCTGGTCGGTAGCGGCGACGCCAACGGCATCGCCGTGATCACCCAGTTCTCGCCGATCGACGTCGAATTCGCCGTGCCGCAGGACCAGGTGCCGGAACTGCAGGGCCGCATCGCCGAGAACGCCAGGCTGGCCGCCACCGCGCTCGACCGCACCCGCAGCACCGCGCTCGCCACCGGCCGCTTCGCCGCGCTCGACAACCAGGTCGACGTCCAGACCGGCACCGTGCGCGCCAAGGCCCGTTTCGAGAACACCGACAACAAGCTGTTCCCGAGCCAGTTCGTCAACCTGAGCCTGCAGGTGCGCACGATCGAGGATGCCGTCGTGGTGCCGGTCAACGCGCTGCGCCATGGCGCCAACGGCGATTTCGTGTACGTGCTCAATCCGCAGGAGAAGACGGTCGCGCTGCGCCAGGTGACGCGCGGGCAGGCGACCGGCGACAAGGTGCAGGTGGCCACGGGCCTGAAAGCAGGCGAGCAGGTGATCACCGAGGGCGCCGACCGCCTCAAGGATGGCGCCAGAGTGACGCTGCCGGGCGACCGGCCGCAGGGGGCAAACGGTGCGGCGGGACGCCAAGGCGCCCAGGGCGAGCGCCCACGCCGCCAGCAGCGCGAGGGAAGCACGCAATGATCGAGGTTCGTCCGCAAGGGATCGTAAGGTGGGCGGCTTTGCCGCCCACGCGTGCAACGCACCGATGCATCTCGCTTAAGCGTGCATTTGATTCTGCTTTCGTTTTGCTTCGCGACGGTTCATCCGCTGGTTGGACGCGTGGGCGGGAGACCCGCCCACCTTACGGGTCTGCCCCATACATTGAGGTATGCTCATGAGCCCTTCAGGCCCGTTCATCCGCCGCCCGGTCGCCACGGCCTTGCTGATGCTGGCCATCGTGCTGGCCGGCCTGGTCGGCTACAAGTTCCTGCCGCTGTCCGCGCTGCCGCAGGTCGACTTCCCGACCATCCAGGTGCAGACCCTGTACCCGGGCGCCAGCCCCGAAGTGATGGCGCGCACGGTCACGGCGCCGATGGAGCGCCAGTTCGGCCAGATGTCGGGCCTCTCGCGCATGAGTTCGACCAGCGCCGCCGGCGTCTCGATCGTCACCCTGCAATTCGGCCTCGGCCAGACGCTCGACGTGGCCGAGCAGGAAGTGCAGGCCGCGATCAATGCCGGCGGCTCGCTGCTGCCGGCCGATTTGCCGGCGCCGCCGGTCTACGCCAAGGTCAATCCGGCCGACGCGCCGGTGCTGACGCTGGCCATCACCTCCGACACCGTGCCCCTGACCGAAGTGCAAAACCTGGTCAACACGCGCCTGGCGCTGAAGATCAGCCAGGTCTCGGGCGTGGGCCAGGTCACGCTCTCGGGCGGGCAGCGTCCGGCGGTGCGCATCCAGGCCGATACCGAGGCGCTGGCCTCGTACGGCATGGGCCTGGACTCGCTGCGCACCGCGATCACGGCGGCGAACGCCAACAGCGCCAAGGGCAGTTTCGACGGCCCGACCCGCGCCTACGCGATCAACGCCAACGACCAGCTGGTCACCGTCGAGGACTACAAAAACCTGATCGTCGCCTACCGCAACGGCGCCCCCGTGCGCCTCGGGAACGTGGCGCAAGTGGTCGACAGCGCCGAGAACGTGCGCCTGGGCGCCTGGGCCAACATGAAGCCGGCGATCATCCTCAACGTGCAGCGCCAGCCAGGCGCGAACGTGATCGCCACCGTCGACGCCATCAAGGAACGCCTGCCCGAACTGCAGGCCGGACTGCCGGCCGCGCTGCGCCTGGACGTGCTGTCCGACCGCACCACCGGCATCCGCGCCTCGGTCGAGCACGTGCAGATCGAACTGCTGCTGGCCGTGGTGCTGGTTGTGCTGGTGATCTTCGCCTTCCTGCACAGCATCCGCGCCACCGTGATCGCCAGCCTGGCCGTGCCGATCTCGCTGATCGGCACCTTCGGCGTCATGTACCTGCTCGGCTACAGCCTGAACAACCTGTCGCTGATGGCGCTGACGATCGCCACCGGCTTCGTCGTCGACGATGCGATCGTCATGATCGAGAACATCGCGCGCTATATCGAGGAAGGGGAGAAGCCGATGGCCGCCGCCATCAAGGGCGCGGCGCAGATCGGTTTTACGATCATCTCGTTGACGGTGTCGCTGATCGCCGTGCTGATCCCGCTGCTGTTCATGGGCGACGTGGTCGGTCGCCTGTTCCGCGAGTTCGCGGTCACCCTCGCGATCACGATCCTGATTTCCGGCGTGGTGTCGCTGACGCTGGTGCCGATGATGTCGGCGCGCTGGCTGCGCAGCCACGAAGAGGAAAAGCCGGGCAAGTGGGCGAACAAGACCCAGGCGTTTTTCGACCGCGTGATCCACAAGTACGACCGCGGCCTGGACTGGGTGCTGGCGCGGCAGGGCCTGACCCTGATCGTCGCCCTGGCCACGCTGGGGCTGACGGCGCTGCTGTGGGTGGTGATCCCAAAAGGCCTGTTCCCGACCCAGGACACCGGCCAGCTGCAGGCGCGCGTGGAAGCGCGCCAGGCCATCTCGTACGAACGCATGGCCGAGATGCAGCAGGCGGCGGCGAAAGCCATCCTGCAGGACCCGGCCGTGGAGTCGCTGGCCTCGAACGTCGGCGTCGATGCCGCCAACAACACCATGCTCCACACCGGCACCATGCTGATCAACCTGAAGCGCGACCGCGACGGCGACCCCGACGAGATCATGACGCGCCTGAAGCGCCGCGTCGCCGGCGTGGCCGGCTTGAGCCTGTACCTGCAGCCGACCCAGGACCTGACCATCGACGCGGAGAGTGGCCCGACCCAGTACCGCGTCTCGCTCGAAGGGGCGGACAACGCCACCGTGATCGAATGGGCGCGCAAGCTGGTCGCGCGCATGGCCGAGCAAAAGCAGCTGAGAAACGTCACGACCGACGCCGGCGCGGTCGGCGCCGCCGCCGTGGTCCACATCGATCGCGACACCGCCTCGCGCCTGGGGATCACCGCTTCCAGCATCGACGACGCGCTCTACAGCGCCTTCGGCCAGCGCATCGTCTCGACCATCTTCACCGAAACCAACCAGTACCGCGTGATCCTCGAAGCGCAACAGGACGAAGCGATGTCGCTGCAGGCGCTGGGCCGCCTGCAGCTGCGCACCAGCTCGGGCGAGCCGACGCCGCTGTCGGCGGTGGCGACCATCCGCGAAGAGCAGGCGCCGCTGCAGGTGACCCACGTGGCGCAATACCCGGCCACGACCATCGGCTTCGACACCGCCAACGGCGCCTCGCTCGGCCAGGCGGTCGATGCGATCCGCGCCGCCGCCGCCGACATCAAGCTGCCGGCCGCCGTGACCCTGAGCTTCCTCGGCGCCTCGGGCGCTTACGAAAACTCGCTGTCGAACCAGCTGTGGCTGATCCTGGCCGCCGTGGTCTGCGTCTACATCGTGCTCGGTGTGCTGTACGAGAGCTACATCCACCCGCTGACGATTCTCTCGACCTTGCCCTCGGCCGGCGTCGGTGCGCTGCTGGCGCTGTGGGTGACGGGACAAGGACTGGGCGTGATCGGCATCATCGGCATCATCCTGCTGATCGGCATCGTCAAGAAGAACGCGATCATGATGATCGACTTCGCGATCGAGGCCGAGCGCGACCAGGGCATGACGCCACTGGATGCGATCCGCCAGGCGGCGCTGCTGCGCTTCCGCCCGATCCTGATGACGACGCTGGCGGCGCTGTTCGCGGCGGTCCCGCTGATGTTCGGCTGGGGCGAGGGCGCGGAGCTGCGCCGGCCATTGGGCCTGGCGATCTTCGGCGGCCTGATCCTGTCGCAGCTGCTGACATTATTTACGACGCCGGTGATCTATTTAGCTTTTGATCGTGTTTCGCGCCGCTGGAGCGGCAAGGCGCCGGCCAAGCCGCGTGAGGTTGGCGCATGAACCTGTCGAAGCCCTTTGTCCAGCGCCCGATCGCGACCGTCCTCCTGACGCTCGGGCTGGCGCTGGCCGGCATCGGCGCCTTTTTCGTGCTGCCGGTGTCGCCGCTGCCACAGGTCGACTACCCGACGATTTCGGTGTCGGCTTCCTTGCCGGGCGCGAGCCCCGAGACCATGGCCAGCAGCGTCGCCACGCCGCTCGAGCGGCGGCTGGGCGTGATCGCCGGCGTCAACGAAATGACCTCGAACTCGGGCAACGGCTCGACCCGCGTCAGCCTGCAGTTCGACCTGAACCGCAAGATCGACTCGGCCGCGCGCGAAGTGCAGGCCGCGATCAATGCCGCCCGTGCCGACCTGCCGTCCACCCTGCGCAGCAACCCGACCTACCGCAAGGCCAATCCGTCCGACCAGCCGGTGATCATCCTGGCGCTCACCTCGCAGACGCGCAGCCCCGGCCAGATCTACGACGCGGTGTCGAACATCGTCCAGCAGCGCGTGGCCCAGGTGCCCGGCGTGGGCGAAGTCGAGATCGGCGGCGGCTCGCTGCCGGCGGTGCGCGTCGAGCTGCTGCCGTACGCCCTGAACCGCTACGGCGTCTCGGCCGAAGACGTGCGCGCCGCCATCCAGTCGAGCAACCCGAACCGCCCGAAAGGCGCGCTGGAAGCGAACGGCAACCGCCTGCAGATCTATTCGCAGGCCGACACGCCGACCAATGGCCGCACCGCCGCCGACTACCGCGACCTGGTCGTGGCCTGGCGCGGCGGCGCCGCGATCCGCCTGCAGGACGTGGCGCAAGTCATCGACGGCCCGGAAAACATCAATACCCTGGGCCTGTTCAACGGCGAACCGGCCGTGATCGTGCTGATCACGCGCCAGCCGTCGGCCAACGTGATCGAAACGGTGGACGGCGTGCGCGCGCTGCTGCCGGCGCTGCAGGCGCAACTGCCCGGCGACGTCAAGCTGCAGGTGGCGTCGGACCGTACCAACTCGATCCGCTCATCGCTGCACGAGATCGAATTCACGCTGATGCTCTCGATCCTGCTGGTGGTGCTGGTGGTGAGCGTGTTCCTGCGCAGCGTGCGCGCCACCATCATCCCGGCGGTGGCCACCGTGGTCTCGCTGCTGGGCACCTTTGGCGTCATGTACATGCTGGGCTTCAGCCTGAACAACCTGTCGCTGATGGCGCTGACGGTCGCCACCGGCTTCGTCGTCGACGACGCCATCGTGGTGCTGGAAAACACGGCGCGCCATATCGAAGCCGGCATGGACCGCATGCAGGCGGCGCTGGTCGGCGCGCGCGAAGTGGGCTTTACCGTGCTCTCGATCAGCCTGTCGCTGGTGGCGGTGTTCATCCCGCTCCTGTTCATGGGCGGGCAGGTGGGGCGCCTGTTCCGCGAGTTCGCGGTGACCTTGTCGGCAGCCGTGATGATTTCGCTGGTGATTTCGCTGACCACCACGCCGATGATGTGCGCCTGGCTGCTCAAGAAGGGCCATACCATCGAACGCGCGCCGGGGCGCCTTGCGCGCTGGTCCGAGGCCGGTTTCAACCGCCTGCTGCGCGTCTACGAACGCTCGCTCGACTGGGCGCTGGGCAGCATGGCGCTGGTGATGGTGATCCTGGTGTTCGTGGTCGGCCTGAACGTCTACCTGTTCTCGGCGGCGCCGAAAGGCTTCTTCCCGCAGCAGGACACGGGCCAGATCAGCGGCGGCATCCGCGCCGACCAGAGCATCTCGTTCCAGGCGATGCAGGCCAAGATGAAGCAGCTGGTCAACATCATCAAGCGCGATCCGGCCGTGAATACGGTGGTCGGCTTCACCGGCGGCGGGCGTGCCGGCGGCGGCTTCATGTTCATCGACCTCAAACCCGCCTCCGAGCGCACCGACAAAGGCCAGGCCGTGATCGCGCGCCTGCGCCCGCAACTGGCGCGCGTGACCGGGGTTTCGCTGTTCCTGAACCCGGTGCAGGATTTGCGGATGGGCGGGCGCTCCAGTAATTCGACCTACCAGTACACGCTCAAGAGCGACAACGCCGAAGACCTGAAGGCCTGGGCCGCCAGGCTGGCCGACGCCATGAAGCGCCAGCCGCAGCTGGTCGACGTCGATACCGACCAGGCCGAGAACGGCGTCGAGATGTTCGTCACCATCGACAAGGACAGCGCCGCGCGCCTGGGCATCAACACGCGCGACGTCGACAATGCGCTGTACAACAACTTCGGCCAGCGCCAGGTATCGAAGATCTACGATGAGTTGAACCAGTACAGCGTGATCATGGGCGTGGCGCAGCAGTATGCGCAATCGCCCGAAGCGCTGAAGGACGTGTACGTGCCGGCGCGGCCGACCAGTGGCACTGCGCCGGCATCGTCCACGCCGGTCGCCGCCAGCACCACCGGTGGCGCAACGAGCGGCACCACCACCGCGGCCGGCACGCCCACGCCGGCCTCGAACCTGACCGCCACGCGCGACGCTTCCAGCGGTTCGGCGCTGTCGAACAGCGTCACCACCATGGTGCCCTTGTCGGCGATCGCCAGCTTCGCCGAAAGCTCGACCCCGACCTCGGTCAACCACCAGGACGGCGAACTGGCGACGACGGTGTCGTTCAACCTGGCCGAAGGCGCCAACCTGGACGACGGCAAGGCGGCGGTGAAGCAGGCCGAAGCCGACATCGCCATGCCGTCCAACGTGCGCGGCAGCTTCCAGGGCACGGCGCGCGCGGCCGAGGAATCGAACAAGGAGCAACCGCTCCTGATCCTGGCGGCGATCGTCGTCATCTACCTGGTGCTCGGCATCCTCTACGAAAGCCTGGTGCACCCGATCACGGTGCTCTCGACCTTGCCGTCGGCCGGCGTCGGCGCCGTGCTGGCGCTCCTGATGTTCGACATGGAGTTCTCGATCATCGCGCTCATTGGCGTGTTCCTCCTGATCGGCATCGTCAAGAAGAACGCGATCCTGATCATCGACTTCGCGCTCGACCTCGAACGCGCGAAAGGCGTGTCGGCGTTGGTGGCGGTGCGCGAAGCGTGTTTGCTGCGCTTCCGCCCCATCCTGATGACGACGCTGGCCGCCGCACTCGGCGCGCTGCCGCTGGCGATCGGCTTCGGCGAAGGCTCGGAATTGCGCCGGCCGCTGGGCATCGCCATCATCGGCGGCCTGATCGCCAGCCAGCTGCTCACACTGCTCACCACGCCGGTGGTTTACGTCCTGCTCGACAAGCTGCGCCGCAAGAAGCCCGACGAGCACATGCTGGCGCGCCATCCGATCGAGGGCGAGGCGATTCCTTCCATTTCGAAATGAGATTCTGTATGCGACAAGACACGACGTTCCGACTGACTTTGCTGGCACTGGCCTTGAGTTTGGCCGGCTGCGCCGTCGGCCCCGCCTACGTACGCCCCGAAGCGCCGCAATCGGCCACCTTCAAGGAGCTCGACGGCTGGGTGCCGGCGGCGCCCGCCGATGCGCTCGAGCGCGGGCCCTGGTGGCAGCTGTTCGGCGATCCGCTGCTCGACCAGCTCGCAGCCGGCGTCGAAGTCTCGAACCAGAACGTGGCGATCGCGGTCGCCAACTATGCGCAGGCGCGCGCCGCCGTCGCCCAGCAGCGCGCGGCCCTGTTCCCGACGGTGTCCCTCAACCTGTCGGGCGACCGTTCCGGGGTGCGTTCGCAAGGCGCCGACAACAGCTATCGCCTGAACCTGGGCGGCAGCTGGGAGCCGGACGTCTGGGGCCGCCTGCGTGCGGGCGTCGCCAGCGCCCAGGCCGGGCTGGAGGCGAGCGCCGCCGACCTGGCCAGCGCGCGCCTGTCGAGCCAGGGCGAACTGGCCTCGAACTATTTCACGATCCGCGCGCTCGACGCCCAGAGCGCACTGCTTAGCCGCACGATCGCCGGCTACGAGCGCGAGCTGCAGATCACGCAGAACCGCTTCAACGTCGGCATCGCCGCCCGCACCGACGTGCTGCAGGCACAAACGCAACTGGCCAGCGCGCGCAGCGACGCCTTGACGCTGGCGCGCCAGCGCGCCCAGTTCGAACATGCGATCGCGATCCTGGTCGGCAAGGCGCCGGGCGAATTCACGCTCGCCGCCAGTCCGGAGTGGCGCGTGACGGTGCCCGACGTGCCGGTCGGCGTACCGGCGACGCTGCTGCAGCGCCGCCCCGACATCGCCGCCGCCGAGCGCGACGTCGCCGCCGCCAACGCCGAGATCGGCATCGCGCGCGCGGCCTATTTCCCGAACATCGGCTTGTCCGGTTCGCTCGGTTCCGGCGGCAGCCGCGTGGGCGATCTGTTCTCGGTCTCGAACGCGGCCTGGTCGTTCGGCCTGTCGGCGGCGCAGTCGGTCTTCAACGCCGGCGCCATCCGCGCCAGCGTCGCCGGCGCCGAGGCGCGCCAGCAGGCGGCGGTCGCGCGCTACCGCCAGACGGTATTGAATGCCTTTGCCGACGTCGAAGACCAGCTGGCCGCCACCCGCGTACTGGCCCAGCAGCAGGAGTTGCGGCGCCAGGCATCGGAAGCGGCCGACCTGGTCGAGCAGCAGATCATGAACCGTTACCGCGCCGGACAGGTCGGTTATACCGAGGTGGTGCAGGCCCAGGTCACGGCGCTGAACGCGCGCCGTTCGCTGGTGCAGGTGCAGAGCGACCGCCAGACGGTCGCCGTCGCGCTGATCCAGTCGCTTGGCGGCGGCTGGCAGGCGGGCGCCGCGCCTTGAAGTATCGGGCCCGGCCCCAAACTCCAGTGTTCAACAACTCAGCGTCGGGCCCGTCATGTTCTTCTTCCGTCATCCGCAACCCATCATCGATGGCCGCGCCGTCGCCGTGCAGGTGGTGCAGCAAAAAGCCACGCAGGCAGTGTCGCGCACGGTGCTGATCGTGGAGAAAGCGCCTGAAGCAGCCGGACCGACTGCCGCGCCGGCGCTGCATGAGCAGCATCCGTCGGCATGATCGATGGCATGTCTAGACGAATGCTGTCGGAAAATCTTACGAAAAGATAACATTTTTGTACGGAAAATATGTAAGTAATTGTTTCTAAAGGTAAGTTTCTAACAGGCACGGTTCCTGCTAACTAGTGATCTTGCGAGGTTTGTAACCGCGTCGGGGAGTAGTTGAAGCAGGTTCCCTTAACTTTAGAAACGGTCGGTCAACGACCAATTACCTGGACAGGAACAATTCGATGAAGCTGATGAAAAGTTTGAAAAGTGCCGCTGCCATTGCCTTGCTGTTTTCGGCAGGCGTCGCCAGTGCTGCTACGTACCAGTTCAACCTCACCGGCGATTACACCGCCAGCTGGCAGCTCAATTCCACCGTCACGCCGGATGCCGCTGGCGAAGGTGAAGGCTTTATCCTGTGGGATGTCGAGGGTAATTTCCCAGGCTCGCTGTTCAACGTCGCCGACCTGACGTTCTACAATGCCGACATCGGCGGCGGCATGGAAATCTATGATTTCTATGGCGACACCTATCTGGTGGTGACCGACGGCACCCAGCTGTACACCGGTAGCGAAGAGAGCCCGACCTTCCGTCTCGGCACCTTCAACCTGACCGAATACCTGGGCTCGGGCGCCTACACCCTGACCGTGACCGACCTCGACGCCGGTCCTGGGACCGACCCTGATCCGGACCCAGTCGACGTGCCTGAACCGGCAACCGCCGCCATGCTGCTCAGTGGCCTGGGCATGCTGTACGCTTCGCGCAAGCGTCGCCAGGGTAAATAAGGTTTGGCCCCAGCCGGTGTTCGCATCGGCTGGGGAAGTGGCTTGCTCCATCCCTCCGCGCCGGTTTCCACGGGCGCACAGTCAATCGACACCCCCGCAAAGATTCAATAAGACCCTTCGCGCCGCCGCAGCAACTGCCAGCCAATCACGCCGAGCGCCAGGCCGGCGCCGACCACCAGTGCGGTATTCGATTGCGGCTGCGTTTTTTGTTGACCGCTGTGGATGCCGCTGGCGCCATCTTGTGGCGCGTATAGCGCACCGACCGTGTTGCCGGTGCGGTCGGCCCGTTTCGACCAGGCGTCGAGGAAGCGGCCCATCAGCATTGCCGGCAGGGGTGCGGCCAGTTCGCTGAGCTTCATCAGCGCCGCCGGCGCGCCGATCACGGTCGTGGCGTGCGGTTGCCGGGCCAGGGCGACGACGGCGTCGGCCACCTTTTCGGGCGCCAGCGTGCCCGGTGGGTAGGACAGTTTCGCGCCCGTGTAATTCGCCGCGTGGCGAAAGCCCGGCGTGTCGACGAAGGTCGGATAGACGTCGCAGACATGAATGTCCGGATGCGCCTGCAGTTCGGTGCGCAGGGCGTCGCTGAAGCCGCGCAGGCCGAACTTGCTGGCCGCATAGGCGGCGGAATAGGGCGCGGGCACGAAGCCGCCGACGGAAATCATGTTGACCCAGATGCCGTGGCCCTGGCGCATGAACACCGGCAGCACGGCGTGCGCCTCATGCATGTGGCTGAGCAGGTTGGCTTCGATCACGCGCCGGTGATCTTCGAGCGGCACCTCGTCGTACTTGCCGACCACGCCGATGCCGACGTCGCTGAACCACAGGTCGATCCCGCCCAGGATCTCCTGTGCTTCGGTGGCGAGGGTGCCGACGGCGGCGGCGTCGGTCACGTCGACGACGCGCACGTCGGCGCTGCCGCCGGCGTCGCGGCACCGGCGCGCGACGTCGTCGAGTCCTTCCTGGCCGCGCGCGGCGAGCACCAGCATGGCGCCGGTCCGGGCGAAAGCGATCGCGGTGGCGGCGCCGATGCCGCTGGAGGCGCCGGTGATGACGACGCGGGTAGCGCTGGCAGGTGTGGTGGAAGGTGTGGTGGGATTCATCGTGCTTGCCTTGTGAGTTGTCGGTTCATGCAAGCCCATGTTGCCCTAATTACTGCGTTCGAGGGCGCACGCCTCGACCTGTTCCTCGCGCCGCGCCCAGCGCTGCGCCAGCACCGCGCACACCATCAGCTGGATCTGGTGGAACAGCATCAGCGGCAGGATGATCATGCCCAGCGCCGACGGCGCAAACAGCACCTTTGCCATCGGCACGCCGCTGGCCAGGCTTTTCTTCGAACCGCAGAACACGATCGTGATTTCGTCTTCCTTCGAGAAGCCGAGGCGGCGGCTGGTCCAGGCGGCCAGGCCCAGGGCAATCGCCAGCATCAGGCAGGACAAGCCGATCAGCGCGGCCAGCGTGGCGCCCGAGATGTGCTGCCACAGGCCTTCGGTGACCGACTCGCTGAACGCCGTGTACACCACCAGCAGGATCGAGCCCTGGTCGACATAGCGCAGCACCGGCTTGTGGCGGTCGATGAAGGCGCCGATCCACGGTCGCAGCAGCTGGCCGGCGATAAAAGGGAGCAGCAACTGCTCGACGATCTTCCAGATCTGCGCCAGGCCCGTGCCGCCGGCGCCTTCGGCACCTTGCAGCACGAAGGCGCTCACCAGCACCGGCGTCAGGAAGATACCGAGGAAATTCGAGGCCGAGGCACTGCAGACGGCGGCGGCCACGTTCCCGCGCGCCAGCGCCGTGAAGGCGATCGAGGATTGCACGGTGGAGGGCAGCACGCACAGGAACAGGATGCCCATCGTCAGTTCCGGCGTCAGCACCATCAGCGCCAGCGGTTCGATGGCCAGGCCCATGAGCGGGAACATGACGAAGGTGCAGGCCAGCACCAGCAGGTGCAATCGCCAGTGGGTCAGTCCCGCCACCAGCGCTTCGCGCGACAGTTTGGCGCCGTGCAGGAAGAACAGCAGGCCGATCGCCACCGTGGTGACGTCGCCGAGGACGACGGCGGCTTGGCCGCTGGCCGGCAGCAGGCTGGCCAGCAGCACCATCCCCATCAGGCCGATGGTAAAGGCGTCCAGCGCGAGGCGGCGCAGGAGCGTGGAGAAGGAAGAGGCGATGCGTCCCATAGTGTTTATCCGGCGGCGAAACGGCCATTCTAGCCTGAGCCTGAGGGATGCGCCCGTCGGCCGTGGGTGTTCAGCGCCACTACCTGAACTCATGTATTGACGCCGAAAAATCGTTTTCCGGCGCTCCCCAACCGGGCTATACTCCCCGCTTGAATTTTTCTCAACCGGGGTCCTACCTTGTTCAAATCGATCGTTCTTCCCGTCGCCCTGTTAGGCGTCGCAGCGCATGCCATGGCCGATGAAGGCCAGTGGCAGCCGCACCAGCTGCCGCAACTGAAATCCGAACTGAAACGCATCGGCATCACGATGCCGGCCGAGAAGCTGGCCGACCTGTCGAAGCATCCGATGAGCGCGATCGTCTCGCTCGGCGGCTGCTCGGCCTCGTTCGTGTCCCCGGATGGCCTGGTGGTCACCAACCACCACTGCGCCTACGGCGCCATCCAGCGCAACGCGACCCCGGAAAAGAACTACATCGTCGACGGCTTCCTCGCCAGGACCCGTGCCGAGGAACTGCCGGGCGGCCCGAACTCGCTGGTGTACGTGACCGAGAAAGTCGAGAACGTCACCGACCGCGTGTTGAAAGACCTGGGCCCGGACCTGACCGGCCGCCAGCGCAACGAGGCGATCTCGGGACGCATCAAGGCCCTGATCGCCGAATGCGAGAGCGACAAGGCCTACCGCTGCTCGGTGCCGGCCTTCCACCGCGGCCTCGAGTACTACCGCATCAGGCAGCTGATGATCCGCGACGTGCGCCTGGTGTACGCGCCATCGGACAAGATCGGCAACTTCGGCGGCGACATCGACAACTACGAATGGCCGCGCCAGACCGGCGACTATTCCTTCCTGCGCGCCTACGTCGGCCCGGACGGCCGCCCGGCCGACCCGTCGCCGAACAACGTGCCCTATAAATCGAAGGACTTCCTGGTGGTCTCGGCCGAAGGCCTGAAGAACGGCGATCCGATCCTGCTGGCCGGCTACCCGGGCCGCACCAGCCGCTACAAGCTGCCGTCGGAAGTGCGCTTCGCGCGCGACGTCGACCTGCCGGGCCGCGTGTCCACCATCACGGCCGACCTCGACGTGATCGCGTCCGCCACCAAGGGCAACCCCGCCTGGGACGTGCGCTACGCCAGCGTGGCGAAAAGCCTGAACAATGTGCTCAAGAAGAGCCAGGGCCTGCTCGACGGCTTCGCGCGCAAGGACATCGCCGCCATCAAGGACGTGCAGGACGCCGAGTTCCGCGGCTGGTACGCAAAGAATGGAAGCGGCCCCAAGCTGCTGGCCGATCTCGACGCCGTGATCGCGCTCGACATGGCGCTCTCGCGCGAAGAAGCCGCCTATGCCGAAGCCACCCACAGCGACCTGCTCAAGAGTGCGCGCCTGCTGTACCGCCTTGCGCAGGAACGCCAGAAGCCGGACGCCCAGCGCGACAGCGGCTACCAGGAACGCGACCTCTCGTTCATCAAGGCGCGCCTGACCCGCCTCGAACAGTCGTTCGTCCCGAGCGTCGACCAGGCGCGCTATGCCGCGGCCCTGAACCGCTACGCGAAGATCGATGCGAAGCTGCACCCGCAAGGCCTGGACGCGCTGGTGCCGGATGCGAATGGCCTGGCTGCCCTGTACCAGTCGACCGAGCTGGCCGATACCGCCAAGCGCCTGGCCTGGATCGGCCAGGACGTGAATGCCTTCCGCGCTTCGAAGGACCCGTTCATCATGCTGGCCGTGCGCATGAACGAGGTTGCCAATGGTCTCGAGGAACGCCGCAAGGAAGTCGACGGCAACCTCGACCGCACCATCCCGCAATACATGTCGGCCGTCATCGCGTACAAGAAATCGCAGGGCAAGCCCGTGTATCCCGACGCGAATTCGACGCTGCGCGTGACCTTCGGTACCGTCGCGCCGTATGCGCCGCGCGACGGCCTGGTCAAGGGTCCGTTCACGACCGTCGAGGGCATCGTCGAAAAGGCCACCGACAAGGATCCGTTCCTGGTGCCGGCGGCGCTCACCGAAGCCGTCAAGGCCAGGCGCTATGGCGTGTTCAAGGACCCGGTGCTGAACACGGTGCCGGTCAACTTCCTGTCGAGCGCGGACACGACCGGCGGCAATTCCGGTTCGGCCATCATGAACAAGCGCGGCGAACTGGTCGGCCTGAACTTCGATTCGACCTATGAATCGATCACCAAGGACTGGTACTTCGACACCGCCATCACGCGCGCGATCCACGTCGACATCCGCTACATGCTGTGGGTGATGAAGGAAGTCGACCATGCCGACAACCTGTTGAAGGAAATGACGATCAAGTATCCGAAGAAGTAATTCCGGGTCGATCAAGCGCCGCGGCCGGAGCGATCCCGCCGCGGTTTTTCGTTGGTGGGCATGCCCACCCTACGGCGAGCGTATCCGGTTCCAGGCTAGCGGCAAAAAAAAACCGCGGCGTGAGGCGCCGCGGTTGCCGGACGAAGACTGCTGCGCCGTCAGTGCACCGCTGCCTTGCCGATATGCTTGCCGAGGAAGGCTTCGAGCTTTTCGTAGAACGCGGTGCGGTTGGCCGTGTCGTAGAAGCCGTGGCCTTCGTTCGGCGCCAGGAACCATTCCGGCGGACGGCCGGCGGCGACCAGGGCGGCGCGCATCGCTTCGGCGTGCGCCACCGGTGCGCGCTTGTCGTTGCCGCCGTGGACCAGCAGCACCGGCGCCTTGATCCTGGCCGCCAGCGTGACGGGCGAGTTGCGATCGAGTTCGGCGCGGTCGTCGCCGACGTATTTCCGCACGACGTTGGTCATGTAGGCGTCGTTGCGGTTGTTCTCGGGCTTGGCCAGCAGCTTCAGGTCGTAGACGCCGACGTAGCCGACCGCGCATTTGAAGGTGGCCGAATCGCGCGCGGCCAGCATCATCGACGCATAGGCGCCGAAGCTGGCGCCGTAGGCGCAGACCCGCTCGCCGTCGATGCCGCCCTGGGCGACCGCCCAGCGCGTGGCGTCCTCGAGATCGTCGATGATCTTGCCGCCCCACTGGCGGTAGCCCGCTTCCTGGAAGTTGACGCCGCGCCCGCCCGAGCCGCGGAAGTTCACCTGCAGCACCGCATAGCCGCGGCTGGCCAGGAACTGGGCGTCGTCGTCGAAGAACCAGTTGTCGGACGGCCCGTGCGGGCCGCCGTGGGGCAGCACCACCAGCGGCAGCTTGGCTCCCGGCGCATGCGCCGGTACGGTCATGTAGCCGTGCAGCGCCAGCCCATCGCGCGCCTTCAGGCTGATCGGACGGCGTTCGGCCATGCGTTCCGGATCGATCGCTTCCATTGCCGCGAACAGCATGTCGGCCTTCATCGTCGCGCGGTTGAACAGGTAATAGGTGCCCGGATCGCGGTCGCTGCGGACACTGAACAGCAGCAGCGTGCGGTCGTCGCTGGCGTCGATGAAATGGACGTGCTGGCCGGGGAATTGCGCGCTCAGTTGCTTGTGCAGCAGGGCGTCGGCGCTGTTCTCGTCGAAATAGCGCACGCGCGGTACGCCGACGCTGGAGTAGGCGCCGAACGGGATGGTGTCGCTCGCGTACAAGGCGCCGGCGAAGCTGCCGACCGCATCCTCGAACAGGACCGTGCGCTTGCCGCTGGCGGTGTTTTCGAGGACCAGCTGGTCCGGCTCGCCGCCGGCCGAGTAGAGCGCCACGAAATCGCGGTCGTTCGAACTGAAATGCAACGGCTGGTAGCGCCGTCCCAGCTTCGCGTCGAGCTTGTTCCAGCGACCGCTGGCGTCGTCGAAGCGGAACTGGACGGCATGCGAGGTTTCGTCGACGCCGGTCGCAAAGCGCGGCTTGCCGCTGCGCTGGAGGACGAATCCCATGTCCGTCATCGGCACGTCGGCGACGATGGCGCGCGTGGCCTTGTTCGAATCGACGTCGAACAGCAGGGTGTTCTTGCCTTCCCAGGCGTGGCTGGTGATGAACACGTGCCCGTCGCGTTTGAGCGAAACGTCTTCGACGTAGCCGAAGCTCTCGTCGTTGCCATAGCGGTCGCCACGGCTGGACGAGTCGCGCATGCGGTAGCCGAACAGGTATTCCTGCTTCTTGCCGTCGATGTCGGTGGCAACCACTTCGCCGGTGGCCTGCGGCTTTTCGCGCGAACCGAATTCGCGCCCCTTCGCCACCACCAGGCGGGTCGGGCTGGCCCAGTAATAATCCGCCGGCACCTCGTACACCGGGAAGCGGATCGCGCCGGTCATCTTCATGTCCGGCAGCGAGTACATCATCACAACCGGAATCAGGCGGTTGCCGTTCGGGACACGCGCGGTGATTGCGATGTGCTTGCCGTCCGGGGCGAGGCGCGGATGGGAGAACTGGTCTTCCTGCACGAAGGCGGCGAGCGGGATCTGGGTGGGGGCCGCCTGGGCCATGGCGGGCCGGGCCGGCAGGATGGCCGCCAGTACCGTCACGAAGACAGCCGGGTTGAGGGCCACGAGGTGCGAACGCATGAAACGTCTCCTTCTGGTTATAAGTATGTGATGCAGGTAGGCGTGCCGGATTTATTTCGCGAATTTACTTCACGTAGTTATTCATTAATTATTTCAGTATATCAATCGCATTTTCAGAAATGAAAATCTTTTTGGCAACATGTCGCATCGGCGCGACCCCGTACCTGCGTTGCATATTCGCGGCGCAGCGTGCATACTCGCCAGCCCGATGAGCTGCACCTGTTTCCCTTATTTTCCAGCCCCGGCGTGCCCGGGCGCGTCGACGCTCTTCCGCCGCCGCGCATGAACGACACACTCGCCTTTTTCGGCTTCTCCACCACCCCGCTCGAACTGGTTTCGTTTGCCCTGGCGGCTACCACGGTGCTGCTCAACATCCGCCAGAACCACTGGGCCTGGCTGTTCTCGATCGCCTCGTCCGCCACCTATGCGGTCGTCTTCTTCGACGCGCGCCTGTACGGCGACAGCGGCCTGCAACTGGTGTTCATCGCCGCCTCGGTGTGGGGCTGGTGGCAGTGGCTGCGCGGCGCTGGGGCCGGCACTAGCACGACCGGGCTGGTCGTCACGCGCCTGGGCCGCGCCGGCTGGGCCTGGGCGCTGGCCGGCTGGGGCGCGGCCTTCCTGGCGCTGTCGTGGTTCCTGCAGAATTACACGAACACCGACGTGCCGCACATGGATGGCTTCCTGACCGCGGGCAGCCTGGTCGGCCAGCTGCTGCTGGCGCGTAAAAAAGTCGAGAACTGGCACGTGTGGATCGTGGTCGACGTGCTGTACGTCGGCCTGTACGTGTTCAAGGACCTGCACGTGACGGCGGTGCTGTATGCGGTGTTCGTGGTGCTGGCGGCGCGTGGCCTGCGCGCCTGGAGCAATATCGCGCAGGTGCAACGATGAGCAGCGCGGGCCCGATGATGCGCCGCATCGCCGTGCTGGGCGCGGAATCGTCCGGCAAGTCGACCCTGTGCGGCGCGCTGGCGCGCCGTTACGACACGCTGTGGGTGCCCGAATACCTGCGCGAATTCGTCGATACGCACGGGCGGGTGCCCTTCGAGGAAGACCAGGCCGGCATCGCCCGCACCCAGCGCGCGCGCGAAGATGCCGCGGCCGCCGGGGCGAACGCCTTCCTGTTCTGCGACACGACGCCGCTGATGACGGCGCTCTACAGCCAGGTGTACTGGGGCCGGGTGGATGCGGAGCTGGCGTGGCTGGCCGCGAAGCATGATTATGCGCTGACGCTGGTGACGGCGCCCGATACGCCCTGGGTGCCGGATGGTTTGATGCGCGAATCGGAGGAAATGCGGCAGCGGGTGTTCGCCATGCTGGTGGGGGAACTGGATGCGCGCGGCATCCGCTTCGTGCTGCTGGAAGGGGACCTGCCGCACAGGCTGCGGCAGGTCGAAGCGGCACTCAAGGTGCTCATGCCTTTGTAGGGTGGGCTCGGCCCACGCGGTCCACCTGTCGATCTGTGCCGGCTTGGCTTCGACCGGCTGCGTGTGCAGACCGATCGACGTGGCATTCGCCTTTACACTCAAACGTTGGGCGACCGCCGTACCGCGTGGGCGTAGCCCACCCTACAAATTCCTTAAAAGTCGACCTGCGCCGACAGGCGGAAGGTACGCGGTGCGCCCGGCAGCAGGTAGCCGCCCAGGTCCTGGGTGACGTCGCGCCAGTAGAATTTGTCGAACAGGTTGTCGACGCGGACGCGCAGGGTCACGCTGCTCGCACCCATCTTCATGGCGTAGGCCGCACCCAGGCCGACCACGTGGTAGCCGGGCACGTCGACGGTATTCTCCGGATCGAAGGTCTTCTTGCCCGCGTACTGCCACTGGCCATTGAGCTTCAGGCCCGGCACGGCGGCCAGCGCATACTCTCCCCAGACGGTCGTCTTCAGCTCGGGCACGTTGGTGACGCGCTTGCCGTCCAGCGCGGCGTTGCCGGTGTCCTGCTGGCGTGCGCGCAATGCCATCAGCGAGGCGCCGTAGGTCAGGCCGTTCGAGGCGCGCTGGGCCGACAGTTCGAGGCCGCGGTGATTGCGTTCGCCGTTGCGGACAAACGTGTCCGCTGCATTGGTGTATTCCAGGCCGGTGGTGATCTGGAACACGGCGGCGCTGACCGACACGCCGGCGCCGAGGATGCCCTTGGCGCCGAACTCGAGCTGCTTCGAACGGTTCGGTCCCAAATCCTGGTTGGCATTGGTGGTTTCGATCGGCGCCACGCCGCCCGATTCCAGGCCGTGCGCGAGCGTGCCGTAGACGTTCCAGTTGCGGCTCGGGCTATAGACCAGCGAGACGTTCGGCAGCGTGAACGATGCCTTGTCGCTCACCCACGGCAGCTCGGACTCGGGCTGCTGGTCGCTGTCGATCTTCACGTAGCGCACGCCGGCGTGCACTGCCAGCTGCGGCGACAGGGTAAGGATGTCCTGCACGTAGATGCCGCGCTCGCGGTCGCGGAAGCGTTCGTAGACCGGGCCGGTGGCCGGGTTGCCCGGCGCCGGGTCGGTCACCAGCGGCCGGTAGATGTTGCTGTAGCCGGCGTAGTCGTAGACGTAGTCGCCGTAGCTGTTGTGGCGCTCGGCGTAGCTGGCGCCGACGGTGAGCAGGTGGCGCACGGCGCCGCTGCTGAAGCGCCCCTGCAGTTGGGCCTGCAGGCCGAACGGCGTCTTGCGTTCGCCCACGCTCTGGTAGTCGTAGACGTCGTAGTCGCCGTTCGAGCAGTAGCCCGGATAGAAGCCCTCGCCCTCGTTGCTGCAGCCATAGGGGAAGGCGGTGTAGTCGTCGCGCTTGAACCAGTGCTTGTTGGCGCTGACCGTGGCGTTCCAGTCGGCGTTCAGCTTGTAGGCGAAACGCAGGCCGAGGTTGGTGCTGTCGGTATCGACCGGTTTGGTCCAGGGCTGGTCGTTGAGCAGGGTCTTGGGCGACACGTTCACCGGCAGATCGACGCCGCGAATGAGCTGATAGCCGGGCGCGGTGATCTGCTCCTTGTGCTGGAAGTCCATGTCGAGTTCGAGCTTCGCATCGGGCGTGATCTGCCAGTCGAAGGCGCCGGAGGCGAACTGGCGCTTGCCGTCGGCGCCGCGTACGTAGGAGCGCAGGCGGTCGGCGGCGGCGTTGATGCGGTAGCCGAAGCGCGTGTCCTCGAAGCGCCCGCCGATGTCCGCCTCGGCGTGCACGCTGCCGCGCTCGCGCGCCTCGACCAGCACCGAGCGCAGCGGCGTATCCGTCGGGCGTTTGGTCACGAAGTTCAGCACGCCGCCGGGCGCGGCCACGCCCGCCTGCAGGCCGGCCACGCCCTTGAGCAGTTCGAAGCGTTCCTTGTTCTCGAGCGGGATCTGGGTATCGCCGGCAATCGCGATGCCGTCCTTGCGGTAGCCGGAGTTGTTGTTCAGTTTGAAGCCGCGTACCGAAAACTGTTCGGCATAGCCGACCGCGTTGTAGGCGTCGCCGACCGAGGCGTCGTACTGCACGGCGTCGCTGGCCGAGCGGATCGACAAATCCTGCATCTGGCTGCGCCCGATGGCGACGACCGAGGCCGGGATGTCCATCAGCGGCAGGTCGGCGAAGCCGCCAATGCTGGCGCGGTCGCTGACGGTCCATTTGCTGCCGGTGACGACGACGGAAGCGATCGGCGTACTTGGTTGGTCGGCCTCGACGGCCTGGGCAGTCTGGGTGGTCTGGGCTTGAACCGAGAATGCTTGCGCGAGGGCGCAGGCGAGGAGGGAATGCTTGAAGACGGGTTTCATGATGTGCTCGTGGTTTGCGCGGCGCATGCGCGACGCGTGAATACAACCGGAGCCAACGTGGGGGAAGGGCAAACAAGGGATGCACTGCTTGACGCGCTTTCCTTCGCTGGCATTATCCAGATCAGGTACGAAGGGTATCTCTCACCCGGAACAACGTTCCAGGACCCCTAGCGAGGCGCGAGTGTAACACGGAGTTTTATCCGTGTGGTAGTTCTGGCAATGGGGTAGGGTGGGCACTTGTGCCCACGCGGATGGGACCGGTGGGCATTCGCGAAGTAAAACGAACCGGAATGCGTGCGTGAGAAGGTATTGAAGCGGCGCGGCATGCATCAGCACGACCGCGTGGGCACAAGTGCCTTTCGTGGCCCGGCCCACCCTACGTATCTACACCTCCACCGGCTCCCGCAACGGCGCCGCATGCTCATGGTGCGAGCGCGCATGCAGCAGGTGGCGCTGCAGCGTCGCGCGCGTGCTGCCCTCGATCGCGCGCCAGTTGTCGCGGCGCTGGGCGGCGCGCTTGCGGTGCTTGGAAGGCATGTCGGCCAGCGGTTTCAGGTAGAAGGGCAGGGCGACCAGCCAGGTGTCGCCGGGCAGTTCGACGCCGCCCAGCACCTTCCAGAAGCCATCGTAGGCATTCGCGAAGTGCTTGATTTCGTCCGGATCGTAGGCGATGTGCGCGGTGCATTTCACGGCCAGCACCTGGTCCATGCCGACCGATTGCGCCAGCCCCTGCATTGCCGCGAAGCAGAAGAAGCTGGGCGAATTGTTGGGGAAGCAACGCTCGAAAGCCTCGAAGGCTTCGCCCGAATCGGTCCAGCGGCCCTGGTTGCGCGCGACCAGGGGCACCAGCGGCGCCGGTACGCCGGCGATTTTTCCTTCGACCCAGGAAAACGACAAGCGGTGCAGCACCTTGCCGTCGGCCAGCAGCGCGATCGTCAGGTCGCCCTCGGCATTGGTGCGCGACGCCATCTCGAGCCGGATCAGGAAGGCGTGTTCCTCGACCGTCTGCTCCCACAAGGTCAGGCCGCCGCCCGCGTACACGGCCGCCTTGTAGGCCGTGTCGAACGTCGTCTCCTCGAAGCGGTAATGGGACAGCACGCATTGCACGCGCTGGCGCGGGCTCAGGCCCTGCACCAGATAGGCCGGGTGGCTCAGGTGGTGGAAGGGATCGTCGTTGGGCGGCGTCAGCACGTGGTTGCGGTAGACGTCGAGCTTGCACAGCGCGGCGTGGTCGCGGTAGAACCGCAGCACGCGCGCGCTGCGCGCCACCGACAGCAGCCAGGAAGAAAAGCGCAGCTCGCTGCGACGGGCGAGCCAGTAACGGGTCAGGTGAGCGAGGATCATGGGACGCTCCGTGGAAGACGGCGGGTTGCGAAGAGTCTCATGGTGTCCCAGCCGGCCGGGCCCAGCGGTGCGATTGCTCAAGAGAAACATATTCTCTGTGGCAATATTTTCGACGGCATCATCCCGTCGCGCGTACGCATCGTCAGCATCGTGGTTCTCTTTCAGGTCGTTTTATTCTCTGGAGTAAACATTCTTTATTGCAAGATTAGCACGATCCGCGCGCGGCTTCCCGAAAAACTGTTCCATACTCGGCCTCCTACTTGTGCGGAGACCCCGATGGCATACGAACTGTTCTATTGGCCCGGCATCCAGGGCCGCGGCGAATTCGTCCGGCTGGCGCTGGAGGAAGCGGGCGAGGATTACGAAGACGTGGCGCGCGGGCCGGGCGGCGTCGATGCCTTGATGGCGGCATTGAAGGAGGGGCCGACGCCGAGCTTCGCGCCGCCTTTCCTGCGCAGCGAAGGCATGACGATCGGCCAGACGGCGGCGATCTTGATGGTCCTGGGCGAGCGCCATGGCCTGGCGCCGCAGGACACGGCCGGGCGGCTGTGGACGCACCAGTTGCAGCTGACGATTGCCGACCTGGTGGGCGAAGCGCACGATACCCACCACCCGGTCGGCAACAGCCTGTATTACGAAGACCAGCAGGAAGAAGCGCGGCGCCGGGCGGGCGATTTCACGGCGGCGCGCATCCCGAAGTTTTTCAATTATTTCGGCCACGTGCTGGGCGACAAGGACTACCTGCTCGGCGCGGAAATCACCTACGCCGACCTGTCGCTGTTCCAGACCATCGAGGGACTCGCCTACGCCTTTCCCAAGGCGACCGGACGCGCGCTGGCGCAGCATCCGAACCTGGCGGCGCTACGCCGGCGTGTAGCCGAGCGTCCGCGGATTGCGGCCTACCTGGCGTCGACGCGCCGCATCCCGTTCAACGAAGAGGGCATCTTCCGCCGCTATCCGGAACTGGACAGTTAGTCCCACTCAGTTCCAATCCGGTCCGAAGTCGGGGCTCACCAGACGCTCGCCACGGTCGAGCGCATCGATGGCGGCGACGTCGTCCGCACCCAGCACGAGCGTGCACGCGGCCAGGTTGCCGGCCAGGTTTTCTCGCCGCGTCGACGAGGGAATCGCCGTGTAGCCTTGCGCCAGCAGCCAGGCCAGCGTCACCTGGGCCGGGGTCGCCTCCAACCGCGCGGCGATCGCGCCGATGACCGGGTCAGTCAATACCTTGCCGTACGCGAGCGGCATGTAGGCCGTCACGCCGATGCCGTGTGCGCGCGCAAAGGCGGCGACCCTGCGGTTGTGCAGGTAGGGATGCAGCTCGACCTGGTTGGTGGCGATGTTGGCCGCGCCGACCGCGTCAATCGCTTCCTGCATCAGGGGAATCGTGAAGTTGGAGACGCCGATCTGTCGCGTCAGGCCCAGTTGTTGCGCTTCCAGCAGCGCCGCCATCGATTCGGCGACCGGCACCGCGCCGCCCGGCGAGGGCCAGTGGATCAGCGTCAGGTCGAGCTGGTCGAGGCGCAGCTTGCGCAGGCTCTCCTTCAAGCTCGGGATCAGGGCGTCGCCGGCCAGGTGTTCGGTCCAGATCTTGGTGGTGACGAACACGTCCTGGCGCGGTACGCCGCTGGCTGCCAGGGCCGTGCCGACTTCGGCTTCGTTGCCGTAGATCTGGGCGGTGTCGATGTGGCGGTAGCCGAGGTCGAGGGCGTTGGCGACGCTGTCGATGGCCGTCTGGCCTTGCAGGCGGAAGGTGCCGGCACCGATTGAAGGCATGTGCATGGTGTTTTCCTTTCAATAGTGGATCAAGCGAATTCAGTTTCTTTGGCAGCGGCAGTCACGACGCGGGCTTCGCGTTTGTCGAGGCGGCCGGCCAGCGTGGTCAGGGCCAGTGCGCCGACCACGATCAGGGCGCCGATCGGCGGTGTCGCCATCAGGCCGGCGTGTTTCAGGACCAGGCCGCCGCCCCAGGCGCCGAGCGCGATGCCGAGGTTGAAGGCGGCGATGTTCAGGCCGGAAGCCATGTCGACCGCCTGCGGCACGTCGCGTTCGGCGCGCTGCACGACGTACAGCTGCAGCGCCGGCACGTTGCCGAAGGCGACCGCGCCCCAGGCCAGCACGGTGGCCACGACCAGTACCGGATGCGGCGCGGTGAAGGTCAGCAGGGCGAGCACGGCGGCCAGCAGCGCGAACACGATCTGCAGTGCGCGCACCGGTCCTTTGCTGTCGGCCAGGCGGCCGCCCCAGATGTTCCCGGCCGCGACCGAGACGCCATACACCAGCATCACCAGGCCGACGCTGCCTGGCGCGAAGCCGGCCACGTCCTGCAGGATCGGCGCCAGATAGGTGAACGCAATGAACGAGCCGCCGTAACCGAGCGTGGTGATCGCATACACCAGCAACAGGCGCGGCTGCTTGAGTACCGCGAACTGTTTCGCCAGGCTGGCCGGCTTGGCGCCGCCGATCGACTTCGGTACCAGCAGCGCGCTGCCGATCATGGCGACGACGCCGAGCGCGGCCACGGCCAGGAAGGTCGACTGCCAGCCGAACTGCTGGCCGATCCAGGTGCCGAGCGGCACGCCGGTGACCAGCGCCACGGTCAGGCCGGCGAACATCAGGGCGATCGCGCTGGCCGCCTTTTCCTTCGGCACCAGGCTGGTGGCGATGGTCGAGCCGATCGAAAAGAACACGCCGTGGGCAAGGCCGGTCAGCACGCGCGCGGCCATCAGGGCGGCGTAGCCGGGCGCGATCGAGGCGACCAGGTTACCGGCGGTGAACAGCAGCATCAGGCCGATCAGCAATTGCTTGCGCGGGATGTGCGCGGTGAGGGCGGTCAGCAGCGGGGCGCCGACGGCGACGCCGAGCGCATATACGCTCACCAGCAGGCCGGCGGAGGGAACGGACACGCCGAGACTGGCGGCGACGTCGGGAATCAGGCCGACGATGACGAATTCGGTGGTGCCGATGGCAAAGGCGCTCAGGGTGAGCGCCCACAGGGCAAGAGGCATGGTGACTCCGGTAGATTTGGACAGGCATGCAGTGTGCGCGCAGCGCTTCATGCGAAAAATCCCTTGCCGTACAATAGACTTTTGACTGGGAGTCACGAATGATCGATGTGGAGGCTTTGATTGCCTTCTCCGCCGTCATGGATGCCGGCTCGTTTTCCGGCGCCGCCGAACGGCTCGGACAAACGCCATCGGGCGTCTCGCGCACCATCGCGCGCCTGGAAAAACACCTCGGCCTGACGCTCCTGCACCGCACCACGCGGCGCCTGCAACTGACCGACGAGGGCGCCTGGCTGCTCGAACGCGCGCGTGCACTGCTGGCCGACCTCGCCAATACAGAAGCCGAAGCGGCCGCGCGCCGTTCCCAGCCCGCCGGCCTGGTGCGCGTGAATGCGGCCACGCCGGCGCTCGGCCACCTGCTGGCGCCGCTGGTGCCGGCCTTTCTCGACGCCTACCCGCTGGTGCAGCTGGAACTCACCAGCGGCGAAACGGTCGTCGACCTGATCGAGGAGCGGGCGGATCTGGCCATCCGCATCGGCAACTTGCCGGACTCGACCCTGAACGCGCGCCGCCTCGGCGCCAGCCGCATCCGCGTGCTGGCGGCGCCGGGCTATCTCGAACGCCATGGCGCGCCGACGAGCGTGGCCGAACTGGCGCGCCACCGCCTGCTGGGCTTTTCGGCGCCGGCCTCACTGAATACCTGGCCGCTGGCGCATGGCGGCGCCGAAGGCTACACGATCGCCCCGGCAGTGAGCGCATCGAGCGGCGAAACGGTGCGTCACCTGGCGCTGGCCGGCGCCGGCATCGCCTCGCTATCGGACTTTCTCACGCGCGACGACCTGGCGGCAGGACGGCTGGTGCCGGTGCTGGCAGAGGCCGCGCTGCCGTGGTCGCAACCGGTATGGGCGGTGTTCTATAAACAGGGCGGACTGGCGCCGCGGGTGGCGGCGCTGGTCGATTTCCTGGCGCGCGAACTGGGGCCGCTGCTCGATGCCTGAGCACCCGGGCGGTGCTGCGCAACACACGAATTCGTTGCGTGAACTTGGCGCAGGCGCTACGCTCAAAGCACGGCAAGGGTCAACAACACTGAGAAAATCCATCCACCATCCTGAAAGGACAGCGTTATGAGTGCAGAGGTCAAGCCGGTCGAAGAAGGCATGCATACCGTTACCCCGCACCTGGTCTGCGCCAATTGCCACGAGGCGATCGAGTTCTACAAAAAGGCCTTCGGCGCGGTCGAAGTCATGCGCTCGCCCATGCCCGACGGTAAAGTGGGCCACGCCATGCTGCGCATCGGCGACTCGCCCCTGTTCCTGGCCGACGAATTCCCCGACTACGGCTCCTTCGGCCCATTGAGCCTGAAAGGGTCGCCGGTGACGATCCACCTGTCGGTGCCGAACGTCGACGCCATCTGGGCCAGCGCCAGGGAAGCCGGCGCGACCGTGCGCATGGAACTGGCCGACATGTTCTGGGGCGACCGCTACGGCCAGATCGTCGATCCGTTCGGGCACATCTGGTCGATGGCGACGCATATCCGCGATGTTTCGCCGGAAGAGATGGAAGAGGCGATGAAGCGCGAGTGCGCCTGACCCTGGTGCGGCCTGCCAGGTGATTCAAGGCGCAGGCTGGTCCGGACCGCCTTCCTTCAGCTGGCGTGACAGTTTCCACGCCATCAGGGCAAGGGCGGCGACCCCGGCCACCAGCAGCGCCCATAGCCAGAGCGATTGCTTGCCGGCCGCTGCCGTCTCGCCGCCCGCATCGCTGGCGCCGCCCTGGCGCACCGGCTCGCCAGCTTTTGCCTGTTCCAGCGCGGCCAGTTCGCGCATGCTGAAACCGGGTGCGACCTGGCTCAGCGGCACCTGGCTCGACTCGACGCCGCCATGACCGAAGGCGAGGGTGTACGGCCCCTTGCCGCCGGCCAGGAAGACCATGCGCGCCGGCGTCCAGCGCAGGCGCAGGCCGGGACGATCCGCGATTTTTGCCTGCGGCCGCACGACCCACTGCGCCGCGTGGGTCGGGACTATGTCGATATCGCCCGAGGCGCGGCGCTGGCCATCCTGCATCAACTGGAAGAAGGTCGCGTTCGCCACCGGCTGCAACTGCACCGCGGCGAGATTGTCCGCCGTCGTTCCTGGCGCGCTGCCGGCCAGCTTGCGGTAGTGGCCGATGAGCGCGGGCAGCACCACATTCTGGCCCTGCAGTTCCAGCCCGACGGCGTCGGCCGGCACCCCGATGGGCGCGTCGTACAGCAGGTCCTGGCCCGTGGTGCCGGCCCTCGGCTGCAGCACGACGCTGTCCGATTGCGCCGCGGTGCGCAGGCGGGCGACCCGTTCGGCGTGGATGGCCCCGAACGTGACCGGGGTGCCCTCCAGCCAGCGGAGGCGCGCGAAGCGGAACGTGTGCGGCGCGAATTCGATCCGGTCCTTGCGCACGCTCGCGCCCTGGCCGTTGTCGAGCCAGCTGACCGAGGTCTCGACCAGCGTTTCCCACGACGCCAGGTCGTCGCTGGCCTCGAGCGCCAGGCGCGCGCCGTAGCTGTTCATGCCGGGCGGTAGCGACAGGACAAGTGCGCCGACGGGGCCGGCATCCTTGACGGCCGGTCCGGCGCCGTGCAGGTCGAGCACCAGGCTGTCGAGTACCTCGCCGGTGTTGCGCGCCGGTGGCGCGGTCACCGAGATCACGGCGCCGCCCGCGTCGGTACGGATTTGCAAGCCGTCGGGCAGGCGCGACGAAGCCGGGGAGGCGCCGGCAGGCGCGCGCACGGGAAAGACCGCGACCGGCGCCGTCGACCGCTGTTCGACCCAGCGGCGTGACTGCACCGCCGGTTCGAACAGGGCAAAGGGCAGGGCCGTGCCGGCTGCGTCGAACACGCGCAGGTCGCGCAGGTCGGCCGTGCGCGCTTGCAGGTAGACGGCGCGCGGCACCTGCAGCTGCACCACCGCCTGCTTGCCGCTGGCGTCCAGCGGGATGCGGTAGGCGTAGTCGCCGGGACTGTCGCCCGGGCCGGCGGCCGCCGACATGAATGTGGCGGCGGCCAACGGCACGAAGGCGATGCGCAAGCGCGCGGACAATGCTGGCATGGGGTCTCCCGTTCAGGTGCTGCGTTGGGGTGAAGCGGCGGCTGCCTCGGATTTCGGATAGGGCGCCAGGTAGCCCACCAGTACCATCAGCAAGCCGACGCCGACGAAGGAGACGATGCGCGCCATGCTGCCGCCGTTGGCCATGTCGACCATGACCAGCTTGACCAGCACGATGCCGAGCAGGACGGCGCCGGTGGCCCAGGTACGGCGCATGGTCCGCTGGGCGGCGAAGCGCATCAGCACCAGCGCGCTGGCGCTCCAGACCAGCGACAGCATGGCCTGCACGAACTGCGAGGCCGCCAGCTCGTCGACCTGGTAGGCGATGCCGAGGTAGTGGGCGGCGCTGCGCAGCAGGATCAGGTTGAACCAGATCCAGGTCGCGACCAGGGCGGCGACGCGCAGGCGCTGCGTCAGCCCCGGACGTGTGCCGGCCACCATCCTGCCCGCGCCGATGCCCAGCACCAAGGCAAAGCCGGTCGTGAGGTCGAGCGGGTTGAGCAGCGGGATATACGGCAGGGGCGCCATGGTGCCGTCCTGCCCCAGGTTCCATACCGCCGCCAGCAGCAGAATCAGCAGTGCGCCGGCGGGAATCAGCACCGTGCGATACCAGTCCTGCAGCGGCGCCGCCGGCCAGGCCGCGGCGGCGCTGCGTTTGATCAGCCAGGCCAGAACCAGCATCATCGCCCAGGTCGGCAGGTAATTGCCCCAGGCGGAACCGATCGCCGAGTGTCCTTCCGCCGCCAGCTGGTCGGCACCCCTGCCATCGACCAGCCAGCGCCCGATCAGGACCGCGCCGGTGGGCCAGAGCGCGAGCCACGGCCCGGCCGTACGCAGCGTGTGGACGGCCCGCAGCGGCAGTCCGGCAAGCGGCGCGCCATACCGGTTCCAGCGCAGCAGCACGTATTCGCCGCCGGCCAGGAGTACAGCCCAGGCCAGCCAGCCGGCCGGGGCGGGCAGCGCGTGCATGCCGTACAGGACCTCGAGCATCGACAGGGTGTAGAGTGCCAGCGTTCCCCAGCTTGCCACGCCCAGCCAGCGCAGGCGCGGCCAGGCCAGGCGCCGCGCCAGCGGCAGGCAGGCGGCGGCCGAGACGGCGACCCCGAGCGCGTACAGGAAGTCCCAGCGCTGCCCCGGCAAGCCCAGGCCTTCGGGCAGGTAGTCGACCAGCCGGTCGGCGCCGATCCGCAGCGCCGGCCCGAACCACCATACGCCGCCCCACAGCAGCATGGCGGCCGGCAGCTTCGTGGCGCCGGTCTGTTCGGCCGGGCGGTCGAGCATCCTGCTGGTGGCGAGCGCCGCCAGCGCGATCATCAGCACGCCCAGCAGAGGGGCGTCGGTGACGAGGCCCGCGCCGTGCGACAGCGCCATGAGCGCGACCACCGCGGCCAGTGCGCACGCGCCCGCCAGTTGGGCAAGCAGCGCCAGCCGCTCGGCGCGCTGCCACGCCATGCGCGCACTGGCCAGGTAGAGGAGCCCGGCCGTCAACAGCGCGCCGGCGGCCAGCAGGTTGGCCAGCGTGCCGCCGCTGGTGCGCAGGATGGCCTCGAGCCAGGCGCCGGCCAGCAGCCAGAGCGCCGCGATCGTGATGCTCCAGTTGGCGATGCGCGCCAGGGCCGGGTGCGCCGCGTCCGCATGCTGGTGGAAGTTGCGCGCCATGGCGAAGGCGCTGCCGGCCAGCAGCAGGAAGCCCAGGCCCAGGTTCGAGTCGCGCGCCGCGTCGCCATCGAGCCCGGCGGCGGCGCCGATGAAGCTCGCCCATGCGCCCGCCTGCAGCAGCAGGCCGAAGATCCAGGTCGCGCGCTGGCCGCGCTTCAGGCCGAACCAGACGAAGCCGGCGCCTTCCAGCGCCCAGGCCGCCGAGGTCCAGCGTCCGTCGAGCGCGAACGGAATCGCCAGCGTGCCGAAGATGGCGCCCAGTGCCAAGAAGGTTTCGACCAGCACGCGCCAGCGCTCGCGTCCGCGGCGCAGCAGGAACAGCGCCAGCAGCAGGTAAAAGGCGCCCAGCCCCAGGGCCGACAGCGCCAGCCCGAACGGCTTGTCGCGCACCAGCCCCGCCTGCAGGCCGAAGGCGAGCAGGGGCGTGCCCAGCACCAGGGTGGCGTCGACATAGTGCTTCAGGCGCGTCTGCTGCTGGCGCGCAAAAGCGAGCGCGACGCCGACGTACATCAGGAAGAACAGGATCAGGAAGCCCTGCGCCGAGCCGTAGTTGGCGCCCGTGTAGCGCAGGCCGCCCCAGGCCGAGCCGACGATGAAGGTAAACCCGAAGCCCAGCAGGTTCAGCGGCCGCCAGGCGCGCTTGATGGCCAGCGCGAACACGCCCGCATTGAGCAGGGCGTAATACGAGAACAGGGCGATGTGGTTGCCCTGGCCGGACGAGACCATCAGCGGGCAGGCGAAACCGCCGGTGATGCCGAAGGCCGCCAGCCAGGGCGCATCCTGCAGCACGGCGAGCAGGCAGGTAAAGGCGGTCAGGGCCACCAGCAGGGCGAAGGCAAAGCCTGCCGGCAGCAGATCGTAGCGGTTGTAGGCACCGAAGATCACCAGCATCAGGATCGCGATCGCCGTTCCCTGGATCGGCAGGCCGATCTCGCGGCGCGTGGCGCGGATGCGCCAGCCCCATCCCAGCAGTGCCAGGTCGGCCAGCACCACGCCAGCCAGCCTGAGTTCGATCGGAACCGTGATCGTCGCGGCCACGTACTTGAGCAGGAAACCGACGCCGACGAAGAGGATCACCAGGCCGAGCTTGGCGACCAGGTTCCCGGTCAGCAGCCAGGTCTTGGCGGCCACGAGCCAGCGCGGCGGCGTAAAGGTGGAAGCGAGGGCAGGGGCGGGTGGTGCGGCGGGTTCGGCGCTCCAGGCGGCCTCGTCTTCGGGTAGCGACCGCGGTGGAGCGGCCGTATGAGCGGCCGGACGTGCGGTCTCGGTCGAGACCCGCGCGATGGGTTCGGGCTGAACGGGCAGAGCTGGTTCGGCACGCGGTGGTTCAGGGACAGGTTCCGGCACGGGCGCGGTGGGTGCATCCGGTTGCGGCGGCGCGGCCGTCTGGCGCCAGGCCGTGTCCGGCACAGCTGGCTGCCGCCACACCCGGATCATCTCGCGCAAGGCGGCAACTTCGTCTTCCAGTTCGCGCAGCCTGCGGTTGCGGCCGGCGCCCATGATCCATGCGGCGAAAAACGGATACGCCAGCGCCAGCAGAACCGCCCCTGCGATCATGTCCATGTGTTCCCCCGGCCTCTGCTGTACTTCGATCGGTAGGCTTGTTATTTCAACAAGCTCGCAGAGGATACGTCCGGTATTGCACGTCGTCAATCATTTGCTGGCGCCGCGTCGCCGCCAGGCATCACTTTCACCCGGCCGCGTGCAGATGGTCGTACAAAATGAGACTGCCGATGACGATCAGCACCACGCCGCCGACGATCTCGGCGCGCTTGCCCACCAGCGCACCCAGGCCGCGGCCCAGCATCACGCCCAGGGTGACCATGACGAAGGTGGCAAAGCCGATGGCCGCGGCCGTGGCGAAGATGTTGGCGTCGATAAAGGCGAGGCCGGCGCCGACAATCAGGGCGTCGATGCTGGTCGCCATGCCGGTGACGGCCAGGCGCAGGAAGGAGTGGCTGTTCGGCTTTTCTTCCTCGAGTTCGGGCTCACCCCAGCCCTCGTGGATCATGCGCAGGCCGAGCGCGCCCAGCAGTACGAAGGCGATCCAGTGGTCCCAGGCCTGTACATAGGGTGCGGCGGCGTTGCCGAGCGCCCAGCCGAGCAGCGGCGTCAAGCCTTCGATGACGCCGAAGATGAGGCCGGTGCGCAGCGCCTCGCGCAACTGCGGCCGCTGCAGGGCCGCACCCTTGCCGACGGCGGCGGCAAAGGCGTCGGTGGACATGGCGAGGGCAAGCGAGGCGGTAGCGGCGAAATTCATGCAAGGTCTTTCCGTCGGGCGAACACAAAGGCATACCTGCGCGGCCCGAACACGCGCAGGTATGCCAAAGGTCTTGCCAACCGAACGAGCATGTAAAAAAATCGCCATGGCGGCGTTGCATCGTCTCGCCGTACCCACGTACTGTCTTCGACGATGCGCCTTGCCCTGACGACTTTTTTACACACTCGGCGGCTGCCCGTACCACGGCGCGCTTGTCATGGCGCCGAGTATGTTGATACGGGAACTCGCAGCGCAGTGTGCAGGCGCGAGCAGGCTACTCCCCAATGGATGGCGATATTGTAACCGATGGCAACCTGGAAGGCTCGGCAATTCAGGCTTGAGCACCGCAGCGCATGAGCATTTGCACAACAGGGTAGGGCAACGTAGACTGGGCCGCGTGACCAAACGAGGAGAACACCGTGGACAACCACGACAGCCATGAAGACATCAGCGCACTCGACATCGTGATCGTGCCGCCCACGCACGACCTGGGCGACGGCTTCCAGGTACGGCGGGCGCTGCCGAGCCGGCAGCGGCGCATGGTCGGCCCCTTCGTTTTCCTCGACCAGATGGGGCCGCACGTATTCGATGCCGGCCGCGGCCTCGACGTGCGGCCCCATCCGCACGTCTGCCTGGCCACCGTCACCTATCTGTTCGACGGCGAGATCCTGCACCGCGACAGCCTGGGCAGCGTGCAGGCCATCCGGCCCGGCGAAGTCAACTGGATGACGGCCGGGCGCGGCATCGTCCACTCGGAGCGTACCGACAGCGCGCTGCGCCAGGGGCAATCGAACCTGTTCGGCCTGCAATGCTGGGTCGCGCTGCCGACCCGGCACGAAGAATCCGATCCCGCCTTTGCCCACATCGAAGCCGGCGCCTTGCCGTTCATCGAAGGCGAGGGCGTCGAAGCGCGTGTGGTGGCCGGCAGCTTCTGGGGTCGGCGCGCACCGGTAGCGACCTTGTCCGACATGTTCTACGTCGACGTCAAACTGAAAGCCGGCGCGCGCATCGCGATGCCGCCGGAATACCCGGAGCAGGCGATCTATATCGTCGAAGGCAGGCTCGACCTTGGCCGCGACGGCGTCTTCGAACCCGGCCAGCTGGTGGTGCTCAAACCCGGTGCCGAAGTGATGCTGGGCGCGCCCGGACCGGGGCCGACGCGCATCATGCTGCTCGGCGGCGAACCGATGGACGGTCCGCGTTTCCTGTCCTGGAACTTCGTCGCCAGTTCGGAAGAACGGATCGAACAGGCCAAGCGCGACTGGCAGGCCGGCGCCTTTCCGCAGGTGCCGGGCGAGACCGAATTCATTCCGCTGCCCGAGCAACAGGGCAAACCGGTGCGTTATCCGTAAACCAAGGTTCTGCCTGCAAAAGCATTGCAAACAAGGTAAGATTGCCGCTCTTTATTTCTGAGGAGCAATTCATGCCTGCAAGCTCGCACTCCCTCGATGCCGTCCAGCGCATCGCCGCCTTTTCCGACGGTGCCCAAGGCGGCAACCCGGCCGGCGTCTGGATCGGCGCCGCCTTGCCCGATGCCGCCGACATGGCGCGCATCGCCCATGAAGTCGGCTATTCCGAAACCGCCTTTGCCGCCCGGCTGGATGACGGTTGGCGCGTGCGCTATTTTTCGCCCGAATCCGAAGTGCCGTTCTGCGGCCATGCGACGATCGCGCTCGGCGCCGCGCTGGCGGCCAGCCACGGCGACGGCGTCTACAAGCTGGTATTGAACGATGCCGCGATCACCGTCGAAGGCAGGCGCAGTAGCGGGCCGGATGGCAGCGTCCTGACCTCGGCCGCGCTGCAATCGCCGCCGACCCGCAGCGCGCCGGCACCGGCCGCCATGGTGGAGGAAGCGCTGGCGCTGTTCGGTTACCGCGCCGACGACCTCGATCCGCGCATCCCGCCAGGCCTGGCCCACGGCGGGGCCGATCACCTGGTACTGGCCCTGCAGAGCCGCGCACTGCTGGCCGCCATGCGCTACGAGCTCGACGCCGGGCGCCGCTTCATGCGCGCACACGGCCTCGTCACCGTGGTGCTGGTGTGGGCCGAGACCACGACGCTACTGCACACGCGCAATCCGTTTGCCTCGGGCGGCGTCTATGAAGATCCGGCCACCGGCGCCGGCACCGCCGCGCTGGCGGGCTACCTGCGCGACCTCGGGTGGATGCCGGGCGGGGCGATCGACATCGTGCAGGGTGAGGACATGGGCATGCGCTCGCGCCTGCGCGCCGAGTTCGGTGCGGAGAAGGGGGGGGCGATCCGGGTATCGGGCACGGCGCGTCCAATCTGATGTTTATTTCCTGATCACAATTTTTATCATTTTTTAAATAAAAGGGGTAAAAGTACGTTTGCTCATCAGTTAGGAAGTTTCACCAAAGATTGATAATTATCAGCAACCGAGCTTTCTGAAATTAAACAATCTAAGGAATCCTGACATGGAACTGCGCCAAGCAAACGTTACCCCTCCAGCAAACGCTGCTGCGATTCGCCCATTTGGCGAGAAGCAGGTCGTCCAGCGCGCAGTCGAGTCCCTGCCGTTCACGATTCGCCGCGTCCGCAGCGAGGACGAGCTGCTCAAGGCCGTGCAGATCCGCCATGCCGCTTACGCACGCCACATTCCCGAGTTCGCACGCTCGCTGGCCTTGCCGGAAGCAGCCGATTACGAAAGCGACGCCGTGGTGCTGCTGGCCGAGTCCAAGCTCGACGGTACGCCACTAGGAACGGCCCGCATCCGCACGAACATCCACCAGCCGCTGCACATCGAGGAATCGGTGGTGCTGCCGCAATGGCTGCAAGGGCGCAGCCTGGGCGAAGTCGAGCGGCTGGGCGTGAGCCATGGACGGATCGGCCACGTGGTCAAGGTGGCGCTGGTCAAGGCCTTCTTCGAGTTCTTCGAAAAGCAGGGCCTCGAATGGGCCGTCATCTCGGCCCGCACGCCGGTCGACCGCCAGTACGAGCAACTGCTGTTTGCCGATGTGTTCGGTGAAAACGAGCTGGTGCCGCTGCGTCACATCGGCGATATCCCGCACCGCATCATGGCCTTCGAAATCGCCACCGGCGAAGCGCGCTGGCGCGCCGCGGCCCATCCGCTGCTGAAGTTCTTCCGCGAGACCGATCACCCGGACATCGACGTCGGTCCGAAAGTCGCGCTGCCCGGCAAGACCCTGGCGATGCCGTCGCGTCTCCAGGTGACAACGCCCAGCGGCGCCATGCGCACGGCGGCCTTTGCCTAAGTAGATATTGCATGACGGCATCAAATTAAAGTTGTATCCTTGCGATTGATCAGGCCGCGATGGAATTCGCGGCCTGTATACATTGCTTGATACCGCTTATGCCAAAAACCACCGTTCCCGCGCACAGTTCATCCTCGGCATCAGCCGAGGCAATCCTCGAACGTGTGCTGCGGGTGTTCGCGTATTACCTGATCCCCATCGGCATCGGCCTGTTTTCGATCGCCGCACTGTTGTTTTGGCACAACCATTACAAGGTAAGCGAGCCGGAGACGCTGCTCCTGCGCGTGCTGGTGGAAGACGAGGGCGCGGCGCCCGCGCCCGCCGCCGCATTGGCGCGCCTTGCCGCCCGGCCGGCCGTCCCCAGTTTTAACGCCAACCTCGGCAGCGAGCCTGTCTGGTTCAGCTTCGTGCCCATGGCCGCCTCGGTCGAGCACGACGTCATCGAATTCCCCTCGCGCCATGCGCTCTCGATCCAGTGCTGGGATGGGAGCACCTTGCGTCCGCTGGGCGAGGCCAGCCGCAGCCTTGCCAACGGCGCGCTTGCCGCCGTCAAGGCTGGGTTCGCGCTGCGCGTGGCCAGCCTGCCGGCGGAGATGCTGTGCAAGGGCACCTTCGCCGGCCCGGCCCGTTTGAGCGTGATGCAATGGCCGTCGGAACAGTTCGAACTGTCGGTGGAACAGTACCACCGCAAGTCCGGCCTGCTCGACGGCGGCATGATCGTGCTGGCCCTGTTCGTCCTGCTGACCGCCCTGATCAACCGCCAGCCGCTGTACGTCCTGTTCTCGGGCTGGCTGATCCTGAACCTGCGCGTCGGCGCGCTGTCGGCCGGCTGGGACATCCAGTGGCTGGGGCAGACCGTGCCCGCCGACTGGCTGCTGCTCTCGCGCTCGGTGACGCTGACCCTGTACGGCATCGCCACGCTTACCCTCTACCACCACCTGCTGCGCGCCAGCCTCGAAACGCTGCGTTATCCGGCGGCGATGCGCGCCATGCAGTGGCTGTCGATGCCGCTGCTCGCGGCCGCGGTGTTGCTGCCTTACCATCTCTACCTGCCGATCGTGTGGCTGACCTGCGCCTGCTGCCTGACGGTCATGATGGCCGGCCTGCTGAAGGTCATCGTCGCGTCGCAAAACCGTGTCGCCAGCTGGTTCGCCGCGTCCTTCGCACTGACGATCGTCGCCACGCTGGTCGAGATCGTGTCGGCGGCGCTCGGCGCGCGCGAAGTGATTGGCGTGATCAACAGCGTCACGGCGGCCCTGGCCTCGAGCCTGCTGGCCGCGCTGGCGGTGGCCGAGCAAATGCGCGCCGAGACCGAAAAGCGCGAGCAGGCGCAGCGCAAGCTCGAGGAAGCCTACGAGGCCATGCCGGTCGGGCTGTTCACGCTCGACCTGCAGGGCGGCTTCCTGTCGGCCAACCCGGCCTTGTGCCGCATGCTCGGCTGCGAGCTGCCGACGGCGGGGCGCACGCTGTGGCGCCAGTTCTTCGACGACGCCGCCTGGCTGCACCTGCGCGAACAGGTGCACCAGCAGACCACCATCGAGATGGAAATCGCCAACCGCGACGGCGCGCGCCGCTTCCTGGTGCGCGCGACGCTGGCGCACGGCCGCATCGAAGGGGTGCTGGAAGATATTACCGAAAAAACCAAGGCCACCGAGCAGCTCCAGTTCATGGCCAACAACGATCCGCTCACGCGCGTGTTCAACCGGCGCGGCATTGAAAAGATGTTCGAGGGCGCCGCCACCTCGCTGGCCGCCGGCAAGCCGATGGCGATCGCCTACATCGACCTCGACCGTTTTAAACTGATCAACGACCTGTTCGGCCATGGCGCCGGCGACGAAGTGCTCAAGCAGGTGTGCGAACGCATGGCCATGATGCTGGCCGGCGGCCAGCAGATCGGCCGCGTCGGCGGCGACGAATTCGTGATCGTCATGCCCGACACCGCGATTCCGCTGGCGTCCCTGATTTGCCGCGGCATCGTCGAACGCATCGGCGGCACGCCGTACCGGGTCGGCGACAAGGCCTTCCACGTGCGCGGTTCGGTCGGCCTGATCGAAGTGTCGAACGGGATGCCGATGCGCGACGCCATTTCGGCCGCCGACCGCGCCTGCCGCGAAGCCAAGGAGCACAGCGACGGCCTGGTCGTGTACGAACGCCATGCCGCCGCTTTCCACGAACGCGAGGCCGAACTGAACCTGGTGGCCAAGCTGCAGGGGCCGAGCGCGACCGAGGGCCTGTTCATCGAGATGCAGCCGATCATGTCGCTGAAGAATCCGCACGATTCGCTCAACTTCGAGGTGTTGCTACGCATGCGCGGCCCGGACGGGCGCGTGATGCCGGCCGGCCCGCTGATCGGCGCCGCCGAGAAATGCGGCCGCGCGGGCGTGATCGACCGCTGGGTGCTGAATACGACGCTGGGCTGGATCGCCGAGAATCTCGGGCGCCTGCCGAATACCCGCTTCGTCTGCATGAACCTGTCGGGCGCCTCGCTCAACGACGAGCGCTTCGTCGCCGACACGCTGGAGATCCTGGGGCGCCACGTGCACGTGGCCGGGCGCCTGTGCATGGAGATCACCGAAAGCGTGGCCCTGCATGACCTCGACAATACGCGCCGTTTCATCGACCAGGTGCGCAATTTCGGCGTCAAGGTGGCGCTCGACGACTTCGGCGCCGGCTACACCTCGTTCTCCTACCTGAAGGAATTGCCGGCCGACGTGCTGAAAATCGACGGCAACTTCATCGTCAACATCAACGCTCATCCGGCCAACGTGGCGATCGTCGAAGCCATCGTCAGCCTGGCGGTCAATCTCGGCATGAAGACCATCGCCGAATGGGCCGAAGATGCGGCGACCGTGCAGACCCTGGCCGAGATCGGCGTCGATTACGTGCAGGGCTGGGCCGTGGCGCGCTCGCTGGCGCCGGAGCGCATGCTGACGGCGGCATCGTCGGCGAGCTTCATCCAGGATCCGGAATTGCTCGAGCTGCTGCCGAACCTCGGCAACGGCACGGCGCTGGATTTACGCGGGATGATGAAGTTTCATTGAGGTTGAATGTCCGCGTGGACGGGAAACCCGCCTCTCGTGGCCCGGTCCACCCTACACAAATGCCTGCGGGTTTATTGAATCGTCGCCAGCGTCGGACGGCTCGGCCGGTCTGCATCGATCAGCATCATCTGCGCACGCGCCGCCTTCAGGGTGGCGACGTCGCGCGCCAGCGGGCGGTCGCGCTGCGGGACGCGCGGGCGCCAGGATTGCTGCTCCACCATGGCCGGCGGCGCCTCGTAGCGCTGCACGCTCACCGGCTGGACGTCGCTGGACGGCTCCATCGCGCTGCCCGGTGCGGCATTCGCCGTCAGGCGCGTGGCGCGGGCGCCGCTTTCGCAGGGCTGGTCGGTCAGCGTCACATGGCCGGCGCCATCGACACATTTCAGGATCTCGGAACCCGCCAGCGCGGCGGGGGTGGCGGCAAGGGCCGCAATGATCAAACTCAGTTGAGAGGCCAGGCGCTTCATGGCTACCTCCATCGATACGATGGAGCCATTGTCCTGGCCGAGGCTGTCTCAGTATGTTCGGTGCTTCACGGTGCGCGAACATTGTCAAAAAAACCACGCATGAGTTCACTCAGCGGGTCATGAACAGCTACGGCTTCTGCGCCACCAGCTGGATCTCGACCAGGAAGTCATGGTGCAGGGCCGGCACCGGCACCACCGCGCGCGCCGGCTTGTGGTCGCCGAACACGCGCGCATGGATGCCGTTGAAGGCAGGCCAGTGCGCGACGCCGGCCAGGTAGGCCGTGCATTGCACCACGTCGCCAAACCCGCAGCCGGCCGCGCGCAGCACCTGTTCGCACTGCGCGAAGACCGACTCGCACTGGGCCTCGAAGGAGGCACCGGGCGCAACGCTGTCCCTGGCCGGCAGGATGCCGGACAGGAAGACCAGGCCGCCGGCCGCCACCGCCTGCGAATAATGTCCGGCCGGCGCCGGCAGCTCGGGCGACTGGATGAATTCCATCAGGCTACCAGCTCACTGCTTACCAATTCGGCGAAACGGGACAGGTCGACGTTGCCGCCGCTGATCACGATGCCGACGCGCTTGCCCGCCACTGGCACCACGCCGCACAGCGCCGCCGCCGCGCCCAGGCAGCCGGTTGGCTCGACCACCATCTTCATCCGTTCGGCGAAGAATTTCATGGTCTCGACCAGTTGGGCGTCGGTCACGGTGACGATGTCGTCGACCAGGCGTTTGATGACCTCGAAATTGTGCGTGCCCACGTGGGTCACCATGGCGCCGTCGGCGATCGTCCTGGGCACGCCGATATGCACGACTTCCCCTTTGCGCAGCGATTGCTGGCCATCGTTGCCGGCTTCCGGCTCGACGCCGATCACCTTGCAATCGGGCGACAGGCCGCTGGCCGCCAGCGCGCAGCCGGACAGCAGGCCGCCGCCGCCGAGCGGCACCAGCAGGATGTCGAGCGGGCCGACGTCTTCGAACAATTCCTTGGCCGCCGTGCCCTGGCCGCAGATTACGTCCGGATGGTCGTAGGGTGGAATCAGGGTCATGCCGCGCTCGTTCGCCAGGCGGCTGGCGATTTCTTCGCGGTTTTCCGTATAGCGGTCGTAGAACAGCACTTCGCCGCCGTATTCCTTCGTTGCCTGGACCTTGAGCGCGGGCGCGTCGCTGGGCATGATGATGGTGGCGCGGATGCCGGCCAGGCGCGCCGACAGGGCGATCGCCTGCGCGTGGTTCCCCGAGGAGAAGGTCAGCACGCCGGCTGCGCGCTGGACGTCGCTGAAGCGCGCGATCGCGTTGAAGGCGCCGCGGAATTTGAAGGCGCCCATGCGCTGGTAGTTCTCGCACTTGAAGAACAGCTGCGCGCCGGTGCGCGCATTGGCGGTGGTGGAGGTGAGCGTCGGCGTGCGGTGGGCGGCGCCTTCAAGACGCGCGGCAGCCTGTTCGACGTCGCTGCAGGTGAGGGTGGCGGTAGCGTTCATGGGGTAAAAAATAAAGAAGAATCAGGTTGCCAGGGGAAGCGCCAGCTGCACCAGCAGGCCGCCGCCTTCGCGGTTGCGCACCGTGAGTTCGGCATTGTGGCGGGTGACGACGCGCTCGACGATTGCCAGGCCCAGGCCCGCGCCGTTCGCCTGCCCGCGCGCCGTGTCCAGGCGGGTAAACGGTTTCAGCAGCTGGTTGATCTGGTCGTCCGGTACGCCGGGACCATGGTCGGCGATCTCGACGACGGCGCGCCGGCCATGCGCGGTGCTGCGCACGTGGCAGGCGATATCGAGTTCGGTGAAGTCGGCGCCGGGCGTGCGCGCGTAGCGGCGCGCGTTCTCGACGATGTTGTTGATCACGCGGCGCAGGTCGATCTCGTTGCCGAGCACCTGCACGTCGTCTTCGAGGTCGGTCGATACGCGCATGCCGGGCAGGCGCCGCGCATGCTGCGCGCAGTCGGCCAGCAGGTGCGAGAGTTCCACCTCGATGAAGCTGGACGCTTCGGTCGGCTTGGCGTAATCGAGGAACTGGCCGATGATGGCGTCCATCTGGGCGATGTCCGACTGCATGCCTTCGCGCGCGTCCGTCGACAGGTTCGCCATTTCGAGTTCCAGCTGCATGCGCGCCAGTGGCGTGCGCAGATCGTGCGAGATGCCGGCCAGGATCACGGCGCGGTCCTTTTCGACTTGCGCCAGGTCTTCGACCATCTGGTTGAAGCTGCGGTTCGCCACGATGATCTCTTTCGAGCCCCGTTCGGGCAGGGGCGCCGGACGCTCGCCCTTGGCGATCGCACGCGCCGCCGCCGTCAGGCGCGCCAGCGGCCGGTTGATCAGGCTCGAGATGAATGCCGCGCCGAGCAGCGACAGCACGCCCACCACGCTGGCCCAGCCCAGCCACTGGATGCGCGTCAGGCCGACGATGCGTTCGCGTTCGAGCATCAGCCAGTACTGGTCGTCCTCGATGGTAAAGCTGATCCAGAAGCCGGCCATGCCGTTCACGCGGCTGGAAAAGCGGGTTTGGGGTCCGAGCTTTTCGCGCACGGCGGCGGCGATTTCCGGCATCAGGCGGGTGTTCGGCGGCGGGTCGACCTGGTCGGTGTCTTCGAGCGTGAAGATGCGGATGCCTTCGTTGGAGACCAGTTCGAACAGCAGCTCGCGCCGCAGTTCGGGCGCCGAGTGGGTCAGCGCCGCCTTGGTGATCGTCACCACCGAGACCACCAGTTCGGCGGTCTGCTGGACTTGCGGCCCGCGCTGGAACACGTTCATCAGGCCGATCCACGAACCCATCGACAGTGTCGTGAGGAGCGAGAGCAGGAAGAAGGTGCGCCAGAACAGGCCGCTCTTCATCCAGCCCATGCGCCTGGACTTGCGTGGTGAAAACGAAGAGAGCACTTAGCGCGGCTGCCCTTCAGGGATGAAGACGTAACCGAGGCCCCAGACGGTCTGGATGTAGAGCGGGCTCGATGGATCCGGTTCGATCAGCTTGCGCAGGCGCGAGATTTGCACGTCGAGCGAACGGTCGAAGACTTCGTATTCGCGCCCCCGGGCCAGTTCCATCAGCTTTTCGCGCGACAGCGGCTGGCGCGCGTGGCGCGCGAACACCTTCAGTACCGAGAATTCGCCGGTGGTCAGGGGCACCGTCTCGCCGTTCTTCTTCAGCGTGCGCGTGCCGAGATCGAGCACGAACTGGCCGAATTCGAAGGATTGCGGGGTTTCCGACGGCGCGCCAGGGATTTCGTCCGGACCCTTGCGGCGCAGGACGGCGCCGATGCGGGCCACCAGTTCGCGCGGATTGAAGGGCTTGGGCAGGTAATCGTCGGCGCCCATTTCGAGGCCGACGATGCGGTCGACGTCTTCGCCCTTGGCCGTCAGCATGATGATCGGGGTCTGGTCGCCGGCGCCGCGCAGGCGGCGGCAGATCGACAGGCCGTCTTCGCCGGGCAGCATCAGGTCGAGCACGAGCAGGTCGTAGCGCTCGCGCAGCCAGAGCTTGTTCATGGCCGGCGCGCTTTCGGCAGTGACGACCTGGAAGCCCTGTTCGGTGAGATAGCGGCGCAGCAGGTCGCGCAGGCGCACGTCGTCGTCGACGACCATGATCTTGGCGCTATGGCCGCCGGTCTGGCCGGCGCCAGCGCCGGCATTATTCGAGGTGGAAGCAGAATTCATATGCTGTCAATTTGTCAGATTCATATCGCTATGGTAACTTCTCTTCGCTGCGCGTTTAGGATTTACAGACAGGTCATTACATTGTGTTACAAACTTTACCCAATCTGGCTTATACCCGGAGAGAGTTCCACATACACTGGGAACCAATGAAACACAGCTTATCCGTTTATCCAGCACCACGGAAGAGGAACACCATGACAAACGCGCTCGACAAAACCAATGCAGCAGCCCTGGCCCCGGGCCGGCTCGCCCGCCTGGCGCGCCATGGTGTGGCCGTGTGCCTGCTTGCCTGTGCCGGCATCGGCGCCGCCCAGGCACAATACCATGGCCGCCGCGACGACGCCCAGATGCAGCCGCCGCCCGCGGCCAGGGGCGAGCGCCTGCCGCCGCAGATCGAACAGCCGCGCGAGCAGCGTGGATATGAACAAATGCGTGACCAGCAGCGCGAACAGCAGCGCGCTTATGAAGAACAGCGGCGCCAGATGCAGCAGATGCAGCAGGCCGAGGGCAACCGCGAAGGCGGTCGCCGCGGCGGGCGCCTGACGCCGGACGAGCGGCGCGACCTGCGCCGCCAGATCAACGAAGCGGGGATGGATATCTATCCGAATGCGCAGCGGCGGTAAGCCACCTGCATTGTTGTGCACGCAGCCGGGACAATGTCCCGGTTTTTTTTCGGCCAGCGCTTTGCATTGATAGTCGTCATTTCATAAGGGGATTCTCACGGATTGTTGCAAGCAATTATTTATTTACTCCTAACAACATGATAGGCTGATGCGTTGCGATCCTGTCTTCTCGACTGGATCGCGTTCATCCGGGAGTGCGAACGTGTCCGATACCGCTGTAGTCAATCCGTCCGCGTCCGCCGCCCGCTTCGATTCCACCGGCCCTGCGCATTGCCTGCAGCGGCGGCCCGACGGCATCCATGCCGACCCGGCCGTGCCGGGCACGACCGTGCTGGCCGCGATCGACGGCATTTTCCGCGCCGGCAGCGTCTTGGTTGGCATCGACTATCCGGTGCTGATGAAGGCGATCTACGGCAGCGGCGCCGCCTTGCCGACAGGCGCCGACGGCCGCCCGCTGGTGCGCCTGGCCAAGGACATCGTCCCCTTCAACGTCGGGCGCCGCAGCCTGTACCGCTCGGTGCGCATCGACGGCGGCGAGGCCGAATATTGTTTCGAACCGGTCTACCTGGCCGGGCCCGGCGGCGAAGAGATCGCGACCCGCCTCGACTTCGACGAATTCGTGGCCGACATGTGGATGAAAGGTATCCGCTTCGGCATCGATCCCGCCGTCGTGCACGCGGGGATCGCCAACCCGGGTCTTGGGCGCAGCGTGGTGGCGCGCCGGCTGGAACCCGTGGCCGGCATCGATGCCAGCGTGGTCGAGGTGTCCGACGACATCCACCGCAGCGACGCGCCGCGCCAGCTCTCGAACGGCAAGCTCGACCTGATGTGCTTCCAGAACCGCTTCCCGCAGGTGCGCGGCGACACCCGGCTGCTGCAAAAACTCCCGGGCCGGGTGGGGCAGCCCGGCTTCGAACTGTCGGGTATCCGCATCGAACCGGCGCCGCCGGCCGACCTCGACCTGGGCGCGTATGCCGGGGAGGGCTCCATCGTCGAAAAAAACGCCGCGGGCGAATACCTGGTGGCGGCGCGCACCGGTTTTCTCAACGTCGATGCGAAGACACGCCGGATCGCCGTCGGCGACAAGATCGTCAGCCGCGACGGCGTCAGCGCCAGGACCACCGGCAACCTGCAACTCACCGGCGACTACGAGGAGTTCGGCGACGTGCAGGAAAAGCGCGTCATCGAGGGCAATGGCATCACCGTGCATGGCAGCGTGTACGGCGCGATCGTTTCGCGCGGCGGCATGGTGCGCCTGCGCGCCACCCTGGTCGGCGGCAGCGTCCACAACAAGCGCGGCGACGTCCAGGTCGACGGCGTCAGCGCCAACGCGGTCGTGCAGGCCAGCGCCGGCACGGTGACGCTGGGGCGCGCCGAGAACTGCGTCGTCTCCGGCACGCGCGTGCGCATCGAGCACGCAGTCAACTGCGAGATCATCGCCGATGAAGTCGCGATCGGCAGCGCCGAAGGCTGCGCCGTGGCCGCGCGCCGCATCAGGATCGACACCGGCGCGCCCTGGCGCGGCAGCGAGATGCTGGTCTATGTGCTCGCGGCCGACTGCGGCCCGATCGACGCGGTGCTGGAACAGGTCGGGGCGCGCCTGGCGCAGTTCGATGCCGCCATCGACGCCCACAAAACGGAACTGGCGTACCTGTGCGCCAGGCCGGCGGTGCGCAAGTACCTCGAGATCGCCGGGCGCGTGCGCAGCGGCGAAACGCTGCTGAACCCGGCCCAGGCCGGACAGTTCAAGCTGATGGGGCAGGCGGTGGCGGCGGACCTGACGCGCATCGGCGAAGTCTCGGCGGCGCGCAAGGCTGCCGAGCTTGAAAAGCGCGAGGGGCAGGCGCTGCTGACGCGCTTCACCGCCCAGCGCGACGAGCGCGCGGCCGGCAGCGACCTGCTGCTGGGCGAGATCAGGGGCGACACCCAGGTGCGCACGCTCACTTTCGATCCGGACGGCGCTCCCTGCTACGACCTGGCCGCGCGCGAGATCAAGGCGAAACTGCGCGGCAATGCCGGCGCGCTCCTGCATGCGGCGGCGTCGGGCGGCTTCGCCTGGCCGGACCACACATCGACATTACCAATTTGACTTCGAATGATGTAGTTAGGAAATATTGACTGTACTCAATAAGGATAAGCGCGGCAAGTTCTACCATGGTGGCTGTTACCGAGAGGAGCCATCATGCACAAGGACATTACCGCTTTCCGCCCGGCAGGCAATCAATTCCTGAGCTTCACGCTCGGCGGCCTCGAATACGGCCTCGACTTCAGCAAGGTGCAGGAGCTGCGCATCCTGAAATCCCTCGAGCGCTTCGCCGCCGACGGCGCCATCGTCGAAGGCGTGGCCGTCTCGCGCGGCGTGATCATGCCGATCGTCGACATGCGCGCCGCTTTTTGCGGCCACCCGGTGGCCACCATGCCGACCACCGACGTCATCATCCTCAAGCTGTCGACCTGCGTGATGGGGATGGTGGTCGACGGCGTCACCGACGTCGTCAGCCTGGCGCCCGAGCAGATTTCGCCGATTCCGGGTGCGGATGGCGGGGCGATCGATTACCTGATCGGGCTCGGGGTGACGGAAGGGCGGCGGCTGATCCTGGTGGATATCGACCGGCTGATGTCGATCGACAAGAAGACCAGCACGCGCCAGGTGGCGTGAACGACAGGACGTAGGGTGGGCGCCCCGTGCCCACGCGTGAAGCGTGCATTGTGTTGGCTTGGTCTTTCTTAAAACGAAGCCAACACGGTGCGACGTTTACGCGTGGGCACGGGGCGCCCACCCTACACATCACGCAGCCAACCCTTCCAGCTGCTCCTGCAACTCCAGCCACTCGTTCTCCAGCGCCGCCAGGTCGCGCACGCAAAACGCCTGGTCGGCCACCAGGTTCTTCAACTCATCCTTCTTGTCGGCGTCGTAGATCGATGGCTCCAGCAGGCGCGCGTCGATGCCGGCCTTTTTCGTGTTCAGCTTCGCCATCTGCTCCTCGACCCGCTTGAGGCGGTTTTCGATCGGCTTCTTCAGGGCGGCGACGCGCTGGCGCTCTTCGGCGCCGAGGCGCTTCTGCTCCTTGCGGTCGGCGGCCGGCACCACCGGGGCGGCCGCCACCGGCGCCGCGGCCGGCTTGGCCGGTGCCGCCGCTGCCGGCTTGGCGCCCGGCAGCGCGTCGGTGCCCTTGCCCAGCTTGGTCTTGAACAGCCAGTCCTTGTAGTCGTCCAGGTCGCCGTCGAAGGGCTGCAGGCGGCCGTCGGCGACGATGATGAACTGGTCGGTCGTGGCGCGCAGCAGGTGGCGATCGTGCGAAACGACGACCAGCGTGCCTTCGAACTGCGCCAGCGCCATCGTCAGCGCCTCGCGTGTTTCCAGGTCCAGGTGGTTGGTCGGTTCATCGAGCAGCAGCAGGTTCGGACGCTGCCAGACGATCAGCGCCAGCGCCAGGCGCGCCTTTTCGCCGCCGGAGAAGGGCGCGATCGGGCTGGTCACCATCGTACCCGGGAAGTTGAAGCTGCCGAGGAAGTTGCGCAGCTCCTGCTCGCGCACGGTCGGCGCGATTTTCGCCAGGTGCCACAGCGGCGACTCGTCGTGGCGCAGCATCTCGACCTGGTGCTGGGCGAAATAGCCGATCGACAGGCCTTTCCCCAAAGTGGCGTCGCCGGTGAGGGGCGCCAGTTCGCCGGCGATGGTCTTGATCAGCGTCGACTTGCCGGCGCCGTTCACACCCAGCAGGCCGATGCGCTGGCCGATCTGCAGCGAAAAGTCGATGTGCTTGACGATGGTCTTGGCACCGACCTTGTCGCCATGCTCGTCGAGGATCGGATAGCCGGCGTCGACCTTTTCCATGACCAGCAGCGGATTCGGCGCCGCCAGCGGATCGCGGAATTCGAACGAGAATTCGGCGGCGGCGCGCAGCGGCGCCAGTTCTTCCATCTTCGCCAGCGCCTTCATGCGGCTCTGGGCCTGGCGCGCCTTGGATGCTTTCGCCTTGAAGCGGTCGATGAAGGATTCCAGGTGCGCGCGGGCGCGGGCCTGCTTTTCCATCGCGCTGGCGGCCAGCACCATCGCGGCGGCGCGCTGGCGCTCGAACGACGAGTAGTTGCCCGAGTAGCGCTTGAGCTTACGCTCGTCGATGTGCACCACCACGTTGACGATCTCGTCGAGGAAGTCGCGATCGTGCGAGATGATGACCAGCGTGCCCTGGTAGCGTTTCAGCCAGTCTTCCAGCCAGATGATCGCGTCCAGGTCCAGGTGGTTGGTCGGTTCGTCGAGCAGCAGCAGGTCGGACGGGCACATCAGCGCCTGCGCCAGGTTCAAACGCATGCGCCAGCCGCCCGAGAAGCTGGCCACCGGCTGCTGCATCTGGTCGAGCGTAAAACCCAGGCCCAGCAGCAGCTGTTCGGCGCGCGACTGCACCGTGTAGGCGTCGGCATCCATCAGGGCGCCGTGGACGTTGCCCATCTCGATGCCATTGTCGTGCGTGTGCGGCGCCGCTTCCAGCGCTTCCAGTTCGGCCTGCAGGCGGCGCAGCGTGACGTCGCCGTCGATCGCATATTCGAGGGCCGGGCGGTCCAGCGCCGGCGTCTCCTGCGCCACATAGGCCATGCGCCACTTGGCGGGGAAATCGATCTCGCCCTGGTCGGCATGCAGTTCGCCGCGCAGCATGGCGAACAGGCTCGATTTGCCGGCGCCGTTGGCGCCGATCAGGCCGATCTTGTCGCCGGGGTTCAGGGTCAGGTCGGCGTTTTCCAGCAGCGGCTTTATGCCGCGCATCAGGCTGACGTTCAGGAAGCGAATCATGCGAGTTCTTTACTTGGTTGGTGCTGTGATAGTGTACGGCGGCCGTCGGCGTTGTGTTGGCGTGCGTGGCCCGCAGCGGTAACCGGCGGGCATGCCCGCCCTACGACCGTCCGTGCACGTAGGGCGGGCATGCCCGCGTGGTGATCAAGCGTTCTGCAGCTGCTCGGCAGTAAGCAGGAACACCGCCTCGTCGCCCGCGCTCGTGGTGAGCCAGGTCAGGCCCAGGTGGCCGAAGGCGGCTTCGGCGTACTCGGCCTCGTTGCCGATCTCGACCACCAGGATGCCTTCCGGCGTCAGGCGTTCGGCGGCGCCGGCGACGATCTTGCGTACCAGGTCCATGCCATCGGTGCCGCCGTGCAGGGCGATCTGCGGCTCGCGCAGGTATTCCGGCGGCAGCTTGGCCATCGAATCGGCGTTCACGTAGGGCGGGTTGGTGACGATCAGGTCGTACTTTTTAAACGGGACGTTCTCGTACAGGTCCGATTCGATCGGATTGACGCGGCCCTCCAGCTTGTAGTCGCGGATGTTGCGTTCGGCGACAGCCAGCGCATCCTTGGAGATGTCGACCGCGTCGACCACGGCGTTCTGGTAGACGTCGGCAATCATGATCGCCAGGCAGCCGGAGCCGGTGCACAGTTCGAGCACGTTCTCGACTTCGTACGGGTTCGTCACCCACGGGCTGAAGAAGTTCGGGATCAGCTCGGCGATGAAGGAACGGGGCACGAGCACGCGCTCGTCGACGTAGAAGGCGTAGGTGCCGAGCCAGGCTTCGTTGGTGATGTAGGCGGCCGGCACGCGCTCGCTTGTCCTGCGCTCGATCACGGCCAGCACCTGCAGCACTTCTTCCGGCAGCAGTTTGGCGTCGAGGAAGGGGTCGAGCCGGTCGAGCGGCAGTTTCAGGGTATGCAGGACCAGGTAGGCCGCTTCGTCGAAGGCTTCGGCGCTGCCGTGGCCGAAGAACAGCCTGGCGGCGTTGAAGCGGGTGACGGCGTAGCGCAGCAAATCGCGCGGGGTGCTGAAATGGGTGGTGGTCATGGCGTGTCCTCGCGTTCCGGGTTTCTGGTGGTCTGATTAACTAAGTAGCCAGCAAGTTTTCCAGGGTACGGCGGTAGATGTTCTTCAGTGGATCGATGAAGCGCAGCTCGACGTGTTCGTCGATTTTATGGATGCTGGCGTTTGGTGGGCCGAATTCTATCACCTGGGGACAGATGCGGGCGATGAAGCGCCCATCGGAGGTCCCGCCGCTGGTCGACAGTTCGGCCGCCACGCCCGACTCTTCCCAAATCGCGCTGCACACCGCATCGGACAGCGTGCCCTTCGGGGTCAGGAAGGGCAGGCCGGAGAGGGTCCATTCCAGCGCGTACTCGAGGCCGTGGCTGTCGAGGATCGCATGCACGCGCGCTTCCAGCCCTTCGGCCGTGCTCGCGGTCGAAAAACGGAAGTTGAAGTCGATCGTCATGTGGCCCGGGATGACGTTGGTCGCGCCGGTGCCGGAATGGACGTTCGAGATCTGCCAGGTGGTGGGCGCATAGTACTCGTTGCCCTCGTCCCAGACCTCGGCGGCCAGTTCCGCCAGCGCCGGCGCAGCCTGGTGGATCGGGTTGCGCGCCAGGTGCGGGTAGGCGATATGGCCTTGCACGCCCTTGATCACGAGGTGGCCGGAGAGCGAACCGCGCCGCCCGTTCTTGATCATGTCGCCCAGGATGTGGGTCGACGTCGGCTCGCCCACCAGGCAGTAGTCGAGCGTGACGCCGCGTTCTTCCAGCAGGTCGCAGACGACCACGGTGCCGTCGACCGCCGGGCCTTCCTCGTCGCTGGTGATCAGGAAGGCGATCGAGCCGTAGTGGTCCGGATGCGCCGCGATGAACTCTTCGCAGGCGATGACCATCGCCGCGATCGAGGTCTTCATGTCGGCCGCGCCGCGGCCATACAACCTGCCGTCGCGGACCGTCGGAATGAACGGCGCCGAGGTCCACTGCTGCACCGGCCCGGTCGGCACGACGTCGGTGTGGCCGGCGAACACGAACACCGGCGACTCGGTACCCTTGCGTGCCCACAGGTTGGTGACGCCATTCGATACGATGCTCTCGCAGACGAAACCGAGCGGCGCCAGCAGCTCGGCCAGGCGCTGCTGGCAACCCTTGTCCTGCGGCGTGATCGAATCGAGCGCGATCAGCTCGGCGGCCAGTTCCTGGGTGCGCGAAGTCCGGATCATGCGGCCCCCACGAGGCGCGCGTAGTTGTCGGGGCTGAAGCCGACCGCGAGGGCGCCGTCACCCTCCAGCACCGGGCGCTTGATCACCGAGGTATGTTCCAGCATGAGTTCGAGGGCCGACGCCTTGTCGACGATCTGCGCCTTGCGCTCGTCGGGCAGGTTGCGCCAGGTCGTGCCCTTGCGGTTGACCAGGATTTCCCAATCGAGCTGGTCGAGCCAGCGCGCGGCCGTCGCGCGGTCGAGGCCCGCCTTCTTGAAGTCGTGGAAGGCGAAATCGACGCCGTTGTCGAGCAGCCAGGTGCGGGCTTTCTTGACGGTGTCGCAGTTGGGAATACCGTAGAGCGTCTTGTTCATGGGTTCAAATAGTGCAGGGCAGAGGCTGCCGAAAGCGTGGTGGTTCGGGAAGGCCGGCAGGATAGCATATGCCCATCCCGGCAGTGGATGTCGCACATGGGCCAGATGCCGAACTGCCGGGCAGCGCGCGTGTCTTAGGAGGAGGAGCCGCAATAACGCGGCGCTTCACTAGCGGGAGGAGACCATGAAAGCATTGCTTGCCGCAGCGTTCGCCTTGCTGTTCACATCCGCTTGCACCACCCAGTATTACAACGCGCCCCACGAGATGGCCGACGTCTACGGCACCTATCCGCTGTCGGACGGCGGCATCCTGCGCATCGAGGGCCGCGACAACCGCGCCTGGGCGCGCCTGAACGGCAGCGAGCCCATGAAACTGACCTCGGTCGGGCCGCTCGAATTCGTCGCGGAGGACGAGATGCTGCACCTGCAATTCGAACCGCTGCCGTTCACGACCGAGGTGGTCGTGCAGCGTTCGCCTTGATCAGGCGTTGTGATTACGTATTAAGCGTAAATTCGGTGAAAGTCGGCGCCGGCGGCTCGTCCGGTTTGTTGGTGCTCTCCTCTTTCGAGGCCGGCCCGTTGTTGAGCAGCCAGAGCAGATTGGTCGCCGAGTCCGCATTCGCTAGCGCTTCTTCCTGGGTCACCAGGCCGGCCTGCACCAGCGCCAGCAGTGCATATTCAAACGATTGCGAGCCGGGCGAGAGGCTCTTGTCCATCGCTTCCTTGATCGCGCCGAGTTCACCCTTTTCGATCAGGTCGGCGACGTAGCGGGTACCCAGCATGACTTCGACGGCCGGCTGGCGCGTACCGCCGGCGGCGGCGCGCACCAGGCGCTGCGAGACGATGGCGCGCGTGGCCGAGGCCAGGTCTTGCAGCAGGGCGGGGCGGTTCTCGACCGGGTAGAAGCCGATGATGCGGTTCAGGGCGTTGTAGCTGTTGTTGGCGTGCAGGGTGGCCACCACCAGGTGGCCGGACTGGGCGTAGGCCAGGGCCGCGCCCATGGTGGCCTGGTCGCGGATCTCGCCGATCAGGATCACGTCGGGCGCCTGGCGCAGGCTGTTGCGCAGGGCGAGGTCGAAGTCGAGCGCGTCGCTGCCGATTTCGCGCTGGTTGACGATCGATTTCTTGTTCTTGAACAGGTATTCGATCGGGTCTTCCAGCGTCAGGATGTGGCCGCTGCGCCCTTCGTTGCGGTAGTCGAGCATCGACGCGATCGTGGTCGACTTGCCGGAACCGGTGGCGCCGACGACCAGCAGCAGGCCGCGCTTTTCCATGATCAGTTCGGCCAGTACCGGTGGCAGGCCGAGTTCGCCCAGCGGCGGAATCGTGGCCGGCACGAAGCGGAACACCGCCGAGACGCTGCCGCGCTGGCGGAAAGCCGAGAGGCGGAAACGGCCCAGGTTGGGGACCGAGATGCCCATGTTCAGTTCGTTGGTGCGCTGCAGTTCTTCGAGCTGGGCGGGTGTGGCGATCTCCGATAGCAGCGAATCGATGTTGTCGGGGTCGAGCTTGTGCTGGTTGATCGGGATGAGGTTCCCGTTGATCTTGATGTGGACGGGAGAGTTGACCGCGAAGAACATGTCCGACGCGTTTTTTTCTTTCATGAGCTGGAACAGGCGGTCCATGGCCATGTGGTGTGTCTCCCGGTGGTGCTTTTGATGGCGGATATGTCGTGCGTTCGTTGAGCGCGTGGACGGCTCGTAATTCAGGCCCCCGGCCTGAATTACTCCACGCGCTTGACGTGCTTACACCCCGCGCAGCAGCTCGTTGATGCCGGTCTTCGAACGCGTCTGCGCATCGACGCGCTTGACGATCACGGCGCAGTACAGGCTGTACTTGCCGTCGGCGGACGGCAGCGAACCCGACACCACCACCGAACCCGACGGGATGCGGCCGTAGGTGACTTCGCCGGTTTCGCGGTTGTAGATCTTGGTCGACTGGCCGATGTAGACGCCCATCGAGATCACCGAGTTTTCTTCGACGATGACGCCTTCGACGATTTCCGAGCGGGCGCCGATGAAGCAGTTGTCTTCGATGATGGTCGGATTGGCCTGCATCGGTTCCAGCACGCCGCCGATGCCGACGCCGCCCGACAGGTGGACGTTCTTGCCGATCTGGGCGCAGGAGCCGACGGTGGCCCAGGTGTCGACCATGGTGCCTTCATCGACGTAGGCGCCGATGTTGACGTAGGACGGCATCAGCACCACGTTCTTGCCGATGAAGGAACCGCGGCGCGCGACGGCCGGCGGCACCACGCGGAAGCCGCCCTTGGCGAAATCGTCGGCGGTGTAGTCGGCGAACTTGGTCGGCACCTTGTCGTAGAACTGCATGCCACCGCCGCCTTCGATGGGCACGTTGTTCTCGAGGCGGAACGACAGCAGCACGGCCTTCTTGATCCACTGGTTGACGATCCACTCGGAACCCTCTTTTTGCGCCACACGCAGGGTGCCCGCGTCGAGGCCGGCCAGCACTTCGGCCACGGCGTTGCGCACGTCGGCCGGGGCGGTCGATGGGCTGAAGTCCGCGCGCTGTTCCCACGCGGTGTCGATGATGTTCTGGAGCTGTTGGGTCATGATGGTGATCTCGGTGTCAGGATTCTTTGCGCAGGGACTGGCAGAACTGGACGATGCGATTGGCTGCTTCCAGCCCTTCGTCGACGCCTGCCACCAGCGCCATGCGGATGCGGTTGCGGCCCGGATTGGTCCCGTGCGCGTCGCGCGCGAGGTAGGATCCGGGCAGAACCGTCACATTATATTCGGCGTACAGCCGGCGTGCGAAGTCGGTGTCCGACAGGCCGGTGCGGCGCACGTCGGCCCACAGGTAGAAGCCGGCGTCGGGCAGCTCGACGTCCATCACTTCGCGCAGGAGCGGCGTGATGAGCTTGAACTTTTCCTTGTACAGCGTGCGGTTGTCCTGCACGTGGGTTTCGTCGTTCCAGGCCGCGATCGAGGCGGCCTGCACCACAGGCGACATCGCGCCGCCGCAGTAGGTGCGGTACAGCAGGAAGCGCTTGAGCAGGGCCGGGTCGCCGGCCACGAAGCCCGAGCGCATGCCCGGCACGTTCGAGCGCTTCGACAGGCTCGAGAACACGATCAGGTTCGCATAGTCGTGCCGCCCGAGCTGGTGCGCCGCTTCCAGCGCGCCCAGCGGCGGCGCCGCGCCGGCATAGATCTCGGAATAACATTCGTCGGCCGCGATCACGAAGCCGTGGCGGTCCGCCAGCGCGAACAGTTCGCGCCAGTCGTCCAGCGTCAGCACGGCGCCGGTCGGGTTGCCCGGCGAGCAGACGTACAGCAGCTGCACGCGCGCCCACACGTCGTCCGGCACGGCGCCGTAGTCGGGCGCGAAGTTGCGCGCCGGGTCCGAGTTGACGAACCAGGGCGTGGCGCCGGCCAGGTAGGCCGCGCCTTCGTAGATCTGGTAGAACGGGTTCGGGCACAGCACCAGCGGGTCGGGGCGGCTGGCGTCGACGACGCAATGGGCGATCGCGAACAGCGCCTCGCGCGAACCGTTGACCGGCAGGACCATCGTCGCCGGGTCCAGGTGCGGCAGGCCGTAGCGGCGCTCGAGCCAGCCGGCAATGGCCGCGCGCAGCGGCTCGCCGCCGACCGTGCTCGGGTAGTTCGACAGGCCGGCCACCGCATGCATCAGGGCCTTTTCGATGAACGAGGGCGTCGGGTGCTTCGGTTCGCCGATGCCGAGGCTGATCGGCGCGAGATCGGCATTCGGCGTCACGCCGGCGAACAGCGCGCGCAGCTTTTCGAAGGGGTAGGGGTGGAGCTTGTCGAGGTTGGGATTCACGGCGGTCGAGGTAGAAACGCGAAACGACCATTATAAGCCGATACCATCATGCGCCGCGCCGGCAGCGGCACGCCTGGCTTCAGGCTTGCAGTGCCGCTTCGATCGTGTCCAGGGTCGCGCCCATCCGCACCGCGCGCACGCCGTTGCGCCCGGCATCCTTGACCGCATACATGGCGCGGTCGGCGCAGACGAAAAATTCCTTGATGTCGTCGAGCTGGGTCGGCACGATCGTCGCCACGCCCAGACTGGCGGTAACCCAGCGCGAGGTCGTCGAGCGCGGGTTCGGAATGTTCAGGGCTTCGACGTGGGCGCGGATCGCTTCGGCCAGCGCGCAGGCGGCCTCGAAACCGGTTTCGCCGAACAGCAGCGCGAATTCCTCGCCGCCGTAACGTGCCGCCAGGTCGGTGGCGCGCAGCGCATGCGATTGCAGCGCCATCGCCACCTGCTGCAGGCAGGTGTCGCCGGCCGCGTGGCCGAGGCTGTCGTTGTAGCCCTTGAAGTGGTCGACGTCGAGCACGATCAGCGACAGCGGCTCGCCCGAGCGGACCGCGCGCTGCCATTCCTTGTCCATGAAGCTGTCGAAGTGGCGCCGGTTGGCGATCTTTGTCAGCGGGTCTGCCAGGGCGGCGCGCTGCAGCGCATTCTCGGACTGCTTGTGGTGGGTGATGTCGTGCAGCAGGGCGACGAACAGCGGCTGGTCGGCCGCCATCGGCGTCAGCGTGAAATCCATCGCGCGCAGGACGCCGTCGCGCCGGCGGATCAGCACTTCGCGCGCGCCGCGGCAGGCCGGATCCGCTCCTTCAGCCATCTCCTGGCTGAACAGGTCGAGGTATTCCTGCGCCACCGAGGGCGCCAGCAGGTCGTCGAGCGCGGCGCCGCTCAATTCGCCCGCCGCATAGCCGAGGTAGCGGTCGCAGGCGGGATTGGTGTACTGGATGCGCCCGGACGGTTCGATCACCATCAGGCCCTCGTCCATGCTGTCGACGATCAGGCGCAGGCGTTCGGCCTGCTGTTGCTGCGACAGGCTGGTGCGGCGGAACTGCAGCTGGGCGCGCACGCGGGCGCACACCTCGGCCAGGCGCAGCGGCTTGGCGATGTAATCGGAGGCGCCGATGTCGAAGGCGGCGACGATGTCGTCGGTATCCGTCTTCGCGCTCATGAAGATGACGGGGATGTTGTGGGTAGCAGGATGCGCCTTCAGGCGGCGGCACACTTCCATGCCATCCATGCCGGGCAGGACGATGTCGAGCAGCACCAGGTCCGGCTGCGCCTGGAGAACAATGGCGAGGGCCCGTTCGCCGCTGTTGGCAACGAAGGTCTGGTAACCCTGCTGGAGCATCATGGAACGCATCATCCCGAGCTGGGAAGGGGCATCGTCGACGATCAAAATGGCAGCCTGGCGCTTGCTTGCGGCCGGGGCGAGGGCGGGAGTGGACATTGCGTGCGTCGCGGTGACGGATGTGATCTCGTTCAAAATCATACCGCGATGTCGGTACGAGCGGGCAATTTTGTTGCTTCTAAGCCAGTTTTATTTGTTGCAATTATGCAACCAATCGGGGTGCCCGTTTTCGTCCGGTGGACGGGTTTTCCCCGTCCACCGGACTTTTTTACAACATCGCGGCGATCAGCTTGCCCAGGATCGCAATCCCTTCGCGAATGCGCTCCGGCGGCACCGTCACGAACGACAGCCGCAGCGTATTGGTCTCGCCTTCGTTCGCATAGAAGGGCGCGCCCGGCACAAAGGCGACGCGCGAAGCGATGGCCGTGTCGAGCAGTTTCATGGCGTCGATGCTCTTCGGCAGGGTCACCCAGATGAACATGCCGCCGTCCGGCCTGGTCCAGCTGACGCCTGGCGGGAAGTGCTCGTCCATCGCATCGAGCATGGCGCGGCACTGGTTGCCGTACAGGGTGCGGATGGTGGGAATGTGCTCGTCGAGGAAGCCATCCTTGACCACTTCGTGCACCACCATCTGGGTCAGCTGGGCGGTGTGCAGGTCGGCCGCCTGCTTGGCCAGTTCGAGGCGGCGCACCAGCGGCAGCGGGGCGCACACGTAGCCGAGGCGGATGCCCGGCGTAAGCACCTTCGAGAACGAACCCATGTAGATGACGCCGTCCGGGTTCATGGCGACCATCTTCGGCATCGGTGCGCCCGAGTACGAGAGGGCGCCGTAGGGATCGTCCTCGATCAGGGGCAGGCCCAGGCGGGCGCAGGTTTCCACCAGTTCCTGGCGGCGCGCGATCGAGAGCGAGCGGCCGGTCGGGTTCTGGAAGTTCGGCAGCGAATACAGCAGGCGCGCGCCGTCGGCCACGGCTTCGATCGAGGACGGCACCAGGCCGTCGTCGTCGGTGGCGACCGAGGCGAATTCCGGGCGATAGACCGAAAACGCCTGCAGCGCGCCCAGGTAGCTCGGGGTTTCGACCAGCACGCGGCTGCCTTCGTCGATCAGCACCTTGCCGATCAAATCGAGCGCCTGCTGCGAGCCCGACACCATCAGGATCTGCTCGGGCAGGATCTTCGTTCCTTCCGTCGACAGCGAAGCGGCGATCCATTCGCGCAGCGGCGCGAAGCCATCGGTCGGACCGTATTGCAGGGCGACCTTGCCGGTCTGCGACAGCACCTTGTCGTAGGCCGCCTTCATGCGCTCGACCGGGAAGGTCGCGGGCGAGGGCAGGCCGCCGGCAAAGGAGATGATCTCCGGACGCTGGGTGATCTTCAGGATCTCGCGGATGAACGAGCTTTGCAGGCCCTGCGCGCGCTCCGAAAACTGCCACTGGATGGGATAGGGATTCTCGATTTTCATGCTGGTCTCACTGGTAGGTGCCGCCGGTCGGGCCGGCCATGATGGCGTGCCGGTAGGCCGCCTGCCGTAAAAAAGGCCGGGCTTGTGGCCCGGCCTCCAGGAAGTGTTACGCGACTTCGACGATCATTTCGATCTCGACGCAGGCGCCGCGCGGGATCTGGGCCACGCCGAAGGCCGAGCGGGCGTGCTTGCCGGCGTCGCCGAAGACTTCGCCGAACAGTTCCGAGGCGCCGTTGGTGACCAGGTGCTGCTCGGTGAAGTCCGGGGTCGAGTTCACCAGGCTCATCAGCTTGACGATGCGTTTGACACGGGTCAGGTCGCCGCCGCAGGCATCCTGCAGGGTGCCCATCAGGTCGATCGCGATCGCGCGTGCGGCTGCTTGCCCGTCGGCCGTGGTCTTGTCCTTGCCCAGCTGGCCGACGTTGACCGAACCGTCGGCATTCTTGGCGATGTGGCCCGACACGAAGACCAGGTTACCGGTCTGCACGTACATGACGTAGGCGGCGGCCGGGGCGGCGGCGTTCTGCAGGGTGATGTTCAGTTCCTTCAGTTTGTCGTAGACGGACATGGTGTTCTCTGTAGCGTGGATGAAGCCGGTATTGTACGACTTGCCAGCCCGGATGGACACCGCCCGGCGCGGCCTTATTGCGGTTGCCGGTCGAGTTCCCCGATGGCGGCATTCCAGACGTTCACCCAGGTGTTCAAGCCGTGGCCGCTCGGGACATAGGTCTCCGTCACGGCGGCGCCGCGCGCTTTCAGCCCGGCCGCGATCACCAAAGCGTTCTGGTAATAACTGCGTTCCATGTAACCGGCGCCCACGAAGGCAAGGCGGCCAGCCAGGGAGCCGTCGCCGCGGGTACGCCACTGCGCCGGCGACATGACGATGGCGCCGTCGAAATGCCGGCCCTGCGAGAACAGTGCATCGTAGGCCCAGGCGCCGCCGTTCGAGTAACCGGCCGCCAGCCGGCGTTGGGGCCGGACGCCGCCTTCGATCCGGCGCGCCAGGTCCGCGGTGACGAAACGCATGAAGGCGTCGTAGCGCGCCGGGTTCGCGTCCAGCACCAGTTCCTCGATGCGCGACCCGGCGGGGTCGCGCTCGGCATTGTGCACCCCGGCCACGACGAAACGGCGCATGTCGAACCCGTTCGCCAGCGCGTTGTCGACGAGTTTGCCGATGTCGTGACCGTCGGGCATATAGAGGACCGAGCAGGCAGCGACCGTCGCGCGGCAGGACGCGCCCCGGAAGACGGTGACCTTGCGCGCTCCGTATTCGCCCGCTGCGGCATAGGTGCTGGTCGTCAATTGCGCCCCGGCGCGGGTGACCAGGCCAGGGATGACCTTGTCGCCGGCAAACACGAACTGCGGCGAGCCGCGCAGCTGGAAGCGGGTCTCCGGGCGGCCTTTCAGTTGCAGGAATTGCAGGTCCAGCATGGCGCTTGCCATCCGGTTCCAGCGAAAACTAGCGGCATATACATTTTCCGAGACCTTGTCGAGGTAGGCCTGGATTTCGCAGCAGAGGTAAGGGCCTTTCGGGTAGGCGATCTCGCCCGGCGTCATGCGGACGCTGACGAACAGGGTGTCGCCTTCCACTGCATAGGCGAAATCCGTCGTTTTCAGCTTGTCGAGTTCGGCCGCGATGGCCGGTGCCGACAAGGGTTGCTTGCAGGGGAGTTCGTCACTGGCGGCGCCGGGTTCCGCGCTACAGGCGCGCATGTCGCGCGGAATGAAAGTGTCCGCGGCGGCAGGATTGCAAAGCGCCAGGCCGGTCAGCGTGAACAGCAGGGACAGGATGCGGCGCACGCGCGCGCGGCAGGTGGGGAAGAAGGTGAACGGTGCGGTCATCGTCAGCGAGTGAAATTTGCCAACGGCCGAGTATAAGCATTTTATTTTCTTACAAACTCACCAATTGTCATCCTGGCGGGGCATCACGCCGCGCCCTCGGCCATCCGCCGGAAGGCGGCAATCACCCGCGACCCCGGCTCGGCGCCGCGTTCGCGGTAGCCGACGTGCTGGTAGGCGTACCAGTAGCTGATGACGCGCCGCTCGGTCGTGTCGAGGAAGCGCGGATTGTCGCGCAGGAAGCTGCCATAGGCGGCGTCGAGACCGGGCAGGGCCGCTTCGATGGCGGCCACGATCTGGGCCACGTACTCGCCGACCAGACGCACAACGAAGGGAATGACCCAGTCGTGGCGCTCGCTCAGCAGGCGGCGCACGCAATGCTCGCGCACGAAGCCGTCGTGATCGCGCGTGCCGAGACAGAGCGCGATCGCCCCCTCGATCCCTTCGATGCGCGTGGCCGCCAGCAGGGTGTCGGGTTTGCAGTACAGCCGTTCCGGAATGAACAGTTCCTCACCGTGCAGGCGGACCGCAAAGCAGTGCGGGGAAATGCGCGGCTGTTCGAGGGCAAGGCGATCGGCAACCCCGTCCACCCTGAGCGCGAGTGCGGCGGGGAAGGCGCGGGCAAGCTGGAGCATGGCATCGGGTGCGGTCATGTTTCCCGTTCCGGAAAAATGCGATTGGCAGGGTGATCAGGGCAATCATACGCCGCTAGTTCGCACGAGGAAAATATTTTGTTGTCATTTCGTCAAGCGCGCAGCGCTCATCGGACTCCAGCCCGAGCTTCCCACCCCGGTCCGAATAAGTGCCTCTTGAAAAGCGTAACCTTATCCCAATATTGCAGCAATCCGTTCAACCGTATCGTTAACCAGAACCACCACGAGGAACAAGATGGCGCACGCCGAAAAAGAAACCCTTGGCTTTCAAGCTGAAGTCAAACAGCTGCTGCAACTGATGATTCACTCCTTGTACTCCAACAAGGAAATCTTCCTGCGCGAACTGATCTCGAACGCCTCCGACGCCGCCGACAAGCTGCGCTTCGAAGCGATCAACAACGATGCCCTGTACGGCAACGACCATGAACTGAAGATCCGCGTCAGCTTCGACAAGGATGCCAAGACCGTCACGATTTCCGACAACGGCATCGGCATGAGCCGCGACGAAGTGATTTCGCACCTGGGCACGATCGCCAAGTCGGGCACCAAGGAATTCTTCTCGCGCCTGTCGGGCGACCAGCAGGCCGACGCGGCCCTGATCGGCCAGTTCGGCGTGGGCTTCTATTCGGGCTTCATCGTCGCTGACCGCATCACGGTCGAAACGCGCCGCGCCGGCGCGGAAGGCAGTGAAGGCGTACGCTGGGAATCGACCGGCGAAGGCGACTACAGTGTCGAATCGATCGAAAAGACCGGCCGCGGTACCGACGTCATCCTGCACCTGCGCGCTGGCGAGGAAGAGCTGCTGTCGAACTGGAAGCTCAAATCGATCATCCGCAAGTACTCCGACCACATCTCGCTGCCGATCCTGATGCAGAAGGAAGAGTGGGACGAGGAAGCCAAGGCGACCGTGCTGAAGGACGAGTTCGAGACCGTGAACCAGGCCAGCGCGCTGTGGGCGCGCAACCGCTCGGACATCACCAAAGAGCAGTACGACGAATTCTACAAGCACGTCTCGCACGACTTCCAGGAACCGCTGACCTACACGCACAACCGCGTCGAAGGCCGCAGCGAGTACACCCAGTTGCTGTACGTGCCGGGCCACGCGCCGTTCGACCTGTGGGACCGCAACAAGCGCGGCGGCATCAAGCTGTACGTCAAGCGCGTCTTCATCATGGACGACGCCGAGCAGCTGATGCCGACCTACCTGCGCTTTATCAAGGGCGTGATCGACTCGGCCGACCTGCCGCTGAACGTCTCGCGCGAGATCCTGCAGGAGTCGCGCGACGTCAAGGTGATCCGCGAAGGCTCGACCAAGCGCGTGCTGGGCATGCTGGAAGAACTGGCGAACGCCGACGAAGCGGACACCAAGGCCAAGTACGTCACCTTCTGGAAGGAATTCGGCCAGGTGCTGAAAGAGGGCATCGGCGAAGACGCGACCAACAAGGACCGTATCGCCAAGCTGCTGCGCTTCGCCTCGACCCAGAACGACTCGGATGAACAGACCGTCTCGTTCGCCGACTACGTGGCGCGCATGAAGGAAGGCCAGGACAAGATCTACTACGTCACGGCCGACAACTTCAACGCGGCGAAGAACAGCCCGCACCTCGAGATCTTCCGCAAGAAGGGCGTCGAAGTACTACTGCTGACCGACCGCGTCGACGAGTGGATGCTGTCGTTCCTGACCGAATTCGAAGGCAAGGAACTGACCTCGGTGGCCAAGGGCGGCCTCGATCTCGGCAAGCTGGAAGACGAAGCCGAGAAAAAGGAACACGAAGAGACCGAGACCCAGTACAAGGAACTGGTCGAGCAGATGAAGGGCGCGCTGGCCGATAAAGCCAAGGACGTGCGCGTGACGCACCGCCTGACCGATTCGCCGGCCTGCCTGGTGGCGGACGAGCACGAGCTGTCGGCCAACCTGGTGCGCATGCTGAAAGCCGCCGGCCAGAACGCCCCTGAATCGAAGCCGATCCTCGAGATCAACCCGAACCACCCGCTGGTGACGCGCCTGAAGTACGAAGACGCGGCGAGCCCGCGCTTTGCCGACTGGTCGCACATCCTGTTCGACCAGGCGATGCTGGCCGAAGGCGGCAGCCTGGCCGATCCGGCCAGTTTCGTGAAGCGCTTGAACGAGATGCTGCTGGCGAAGTAAGCGTTGACGTTGAATGAAAAACCGGGCTTCGCGCCCGGTTTTTTTGTGCCGCGTGTTTGACGGATGCGCCGCGAATGATCGTCGGTGCGTACGCGTGGGCTCTCGAGCCCACGCAGTTCAGCGCATGAATTCGCAGCGCCGTTCGATCCGAAAATGGCAGTTCCGTAGGGTGGGCATGCCCACGCGTTCAGCGCACGAATTTCGCACCATCGGTCCGATTCGCAAACGGCAGCTTGCCGGCCATCCATGTGAACATGCGCTCGAACCACCACTTGCGATGCTCGGTGATCTCTCCCGCCAGCCAGGTCGCCGAAACGATGACGACCACCAGCGACAGCACGTCGACCGGATCCGAGCGCCGGTGCGGATACACGATCAGCCACACCCGCATCACCAGCGCGTGCACCAGGTAGAGTGTGAAGGTGTACGAGGCCAGCCAGCGCAGCGGGCGCTCGACGCGCAGCAGGGCGCGAAAATCCAGGTTCTTCGCGCAGACGAAGTTGAGCACCACCAGCATGCACACCAGGTAATCGGCCAGGAAGCGGTCGGCGCTTTTCAACTGCAGGGCGGCGAAGGGCCAGTGCGCGTGCGCCAGCGCGCGCAGCGTCGCTTCCAGGTCGCTCGCCTTGTACAGCGCCAGCAAGGCCAGCGAGACGGCCCAGCCGGCCAGTGCCAGCGGGCGCGCGATCGTGTGCTTTTTTTGCCAGTGGTAGGCGCCGACGCCGGCCAGCCAGACCGGCAGCAGCAGCCACAGTTTCGGGCCGACGAACAGCAGCAGCGAGCCGACCGCCACGATGCGGCGCGCGCCGCGCAAATAAAAGGCGGCGCCGAACAGCACGTAATACCAGACCTCGTAGCCGAGCGACCAGTAGGGGGCCAGCAGTGGCGGCGGCTCGGAAACGGTCCAGAGCTCGCCCATGAACAGCAGGTGCAGCGGCAGGTAGAGCCAGGGCTTGGCGAGCTGGTAGTACTCGGACGGCGCGACGAACCCGCCCCAGCTCAGCAGCGCCGCGGCGGCAAAGCCGAGCAGCACCAGCGGCAGGGCGACCGAGTAGATGCGCGTGCAGCGCGCGATGCAGTAATCGCGTAGCCCGGTGTTCTTGCGCTCGGTGGTGTAGGCGATGACGAAACCGGACAGCACGAAGAACACCACCACCGATTCGCGCCCGAGGGTCAGCCACCATGTGCTCGTCCCGGGCAGGAGCGCACCATAGGGGCCGAAATGGCTGAGGACGACGAGCATGGCTGCGAGAAAGCGGCAGCCGTCGAGGTAGAGCGAGAATGTGCGCGGAAGGGGAGGGGCCTCAGGTGCCATCATGTGCCATCGGGGTGCCGGTGTGTGCAGCCGGTCTGTGCTACTTGCGCACTTGCGCCAGGAATTCCTGCAACAGCCGCTCGCCCTCGGGCCATTCGCCATAACCGCTGTCGGCGTTCACGTGGCCGGCCTCGCCGATTTCGACGTAGCGGCTGCCCCAGGCTGCGGCAAAGGCTTGCGCCCGTTCGCGGGTGACGAATTCGTCGTTCGTGCTGGCGACCACCAGGCTGGGAAAAGGCAGGGGCGCCAGCGGCACCGGCGCGAAGCCGTTGCTGCCGATCGGGTAAGAGGGCGCATCGACGTCGCTCGGCGCCACCAGGAAGGCGCCGGCCGCGCGCAGCGGCGAACCGGAGGCGGCCCAGTGCGCGGCCAGGATGCAGCCGAGGCTGTGCGCGACCAGCACCGGCGCGCCGTTGCAGGCGGCGACCGCCGCATCGAGTTCGGCCACCCATTCGTCCCGGGCCGGGTTGTTGAAGTCGCGGTGCGCGACCCGGCGCCACTCCGGGTTGCGCGCTTCCAGGTGCGACTGCCAGTGCTGCGGGCCCGAATCCCACAAGCCGGAAAGAATCAGTACGTCGCCATCCATGGAATCTCCTTTGTATTCAAGCCATTCTACATGGCCTGATCGACAACACCCTTACAGCGCCGTGCGCAGCGCGAACAGTTCCGGGAACAGCGCCACGTCGAGCATCTTGCGCAGGTAGCTGACGCCCGCGGTGCCGCCGGTGCCGGTCTTGAAGCCGATGATGCGCTCGACCGTGGTCACGTGGCGGAAGCGCCAGAAGCGAAAGGCGGTTTCCAGGTCGACCAGCTTCTCGGCCAGTTCGTACAGGCCCCAGTGGCGCTCGGGTTCCTGGTAGACGGCGAGCCAGGCCGCCTGCACCGAATCGTCGTGCGCAGTGGGTTCCACCGGCGAGCGCGCCAGGCGTTCCGGCGCGATCGCGAAACCGTTGCGCGCCAGCAGCTGCACGGCTTCGTCGTAGATCGAGGGCGCGTCCAGCGCGGCGGCCAGGATCGCATGCGCCGGCGGGTTCTTTTCGTGCACCGCCAGCAGCGCCGCGTTCTTGTTCCCGAGGATGAATTCGAGTTCGCGGTACTGGTGCGACTGGAAGCCCGAGGAGGCGCCAAGATACGGCCGGATCGCCGTATATTCGGATGGTGTCATCGTCGCCAGCACGTCCCAGGCATGTACCAGCTGGTCCATGATGCGCGCCACCCGCGCCAGCATCTTGAAAGCCGGATCGAGTTCGCCCGTGCGCAGGTGCACGCGCACGGCATGCAGTTCGTGCAGCATCAGCTTGACCCAGAGCTCGCTGGTCTGGTGCTGGATGATGAACAGCATCTCGTTGTGGTTGGGCGAGAGCGGGTGCTGGCTTGAGAGGATCTGGTTCAGGCCAAGGTAGTCGCCGTAGCTCATCGACTCCTTGAAGTCCATCTTCGCGCCGTGCCAGTCGGCGCCCTTGTTCTGGTTGCTGTCCATGGTGGCCCTCAGGTCACGTTGCTGCGTTCGGCGGCCACGTCGTAATCGGCGCGGTCGAGGATATCCTTCAGTATCGCCACCGCGTCCCAGACGTCGACGAAACGCGTGTACAGCGGCGTGAAGCCGAAGCGCATGATCTCCGGCTCGCGGTAGTCGCCGATCACGCCGCGCGCGATCAGCGCCGCCATTACCGCATAGCCGTGCGGATGGGTGAAGCTGACCTGGCTGCCGCGCCGTGCGTGCTCGCGCGGCGTGACCAGTCCGAGCGGGTGATCGGCGCAAGTCGCTTCCACCAGTTCGATGAAGAGGTCGGTCAAGGCCAGCGATTTGGCGCGGATCGCCGCCATGTCGGTCTTTTCGAATACTTCCAGCCCGCACTCGACCAGGGCAAGCGACACTACCGGCTGGGTGCCGCACAGCGCACGGCCGATGCCGTCGCTGGGGGCGAAGCCATGTGCCATCGCGAATGGCTTGGCGTGGCTCCACCAGCCGGTGAGCGGATGGGCGAATTGCGCCTGGTGGCGCTGCGGCACCCAGATAAAGGCGGGCGAACCGGGACCGCCGTTCAGGTATTTATAGGTGCAGCCGACGGCGAAGTCGGCTTCGGCCCCGTTCAGGTCGACCGGCACCGCGCCGGCCGAATGGGCCAGGTCCCAGACGATCAGGGCGCCGTTCGCATGCGCGTGGCGGGTCAGCGCGGCCATGTCGTGCTGGTAGCCGGTGCGGTAATTCACGTGGGTCAGCATGACGACGGCGCAGTCGGCGTCGATGGCGGCGGGCAGTTCTTCGACCGAGTCGACCAGGCGCACACGGTAGCCGCGTTCGAGCCAGCCGGCCAGGCCCTCGGCCATGTAGATATCGGTCGGGAAGTTGCTGCGTTCGGTGACGATGACGCGGCGCGCGGCGTTCGGTCCGGCGGCCTGCATGTGCACGGCGGCAGCCAGCGCCTTGAACAGGTTGAGCGAGGTGGTGTCGGTGACGGCCACTTCACCGGCCCCGGCGCCGATCAGCGGCGCCAGGCGTTCGCCCATGCGCTTGGGCAGGTCGAACCAGCCGGCCGTGTTCCAGCTCTTGATCAGGTCATGGCCCCATTCGCGCGCCACCACCGCCTGCGCGCGTTCGAGCGCCGCGCGCGGGCGCGCGCCCAGCGAATTGCCGTCGAGGTAGATCAGGTCCGGCGGCAGGTCGAATCGTTCGCGCAGCGGCGCCAGCGGATCGGCGGCGTCGCGGGCGAGGCAACTGGCTCGGGTAATCGAAAGTTCGCTCATGCTGATATCTATGGAAAGAGTGGAGGGCAGGCCGTTCGGGCGGGAGTGTAGCAAGAAAAAGGTGAGGCAAGAGCGTTGCCCGATGACGATTTGCTATCTTCCGAAGAGCGCGTGCACTTTTTTCAAATTATTTTGCTTCCAACCCTAAAGTCCAGGCGAACGCTGCCGTAAAGGAATCAGAGCCGGCGGAACGATGTCGAAAATTATTTCAAAAATAGTTCGACAGCACCCTAAAGTTCTTCCCGACCCTGCCGTTAATGGTGCATCAGGCAACGAAGGGTGTGAAAAAATAATTCACAACAGCCCTAAAGTTCCGGTTTTGGTTGACGTAAACCAACACATGAGCGCGTTGCTGTACTGGTCAATTTGTTGATTCAGCGTAACTCAACGCAGCAGTTCCGCCTCCTTCTTCATAGGAGCGCACTCCTCATCGGCCCGGGTTTGTCAGACAAACTCCTACGGGTACACCCGCGTTTGCCGGACGCAAAATACAGCGTCTGTCCGATTCCCCTAATGTTTCTCTACAGTCAGAATCTATCTCACTGGCAACACACACTGCCAGGCTTAACGGAAGATGGAGAAGAAAATGACTGCAAACGACATGATGGCTGAAATTCGCGACGCCAACCTGAGCTACCTGATGCTGGCCCAGCAAATGATCCGCGCCGACAAAGTCACCGCCATTTTCCGTCTCGGCATTTCGGCCGACATCGCCGACCTGATCGAAGGCATGAGCAATGCCCAGATCCTGAAGCTTGCCGGCGGCAACATGATGCTGGCCCGTTTCCGCTTCGACGACACTGCCATCCTGTCGATGCTCACCAGCCATACCAAGGACCGTGCCCTGGCGCAGTCGCACGCCGCCATCCTGATGGCCGGCCAGCCTGCCGAAGAAATCGCCTGACAGGCAGCAGGACCGCGTCGGTAAAATTTCTTTTTGGCCACATTGTAAAATCCCCGTTGAGCTCAGCTGATGGTGTACGATAAGCCGTGACACAATCCGGAGCTATGGGATGAGTAAAAAAAGCGTCGTATCTGAAGCGCAGGAAATCCAGCTTGCCATCGAGCTGATCAATTTAGGCGCCCGCCTGCAACTGCTCGAGAGCGAAGTCTCGCTGTCCCGCGAGCGCCTCATCAAGCTGTACAAGGAACTCAAGGGAATGTCGCCGCCGAAGGGCATGCTGCCGTTCTCGACCGACTGGTTCCTGACCTGGCAGCCGAACATCCACTCCTCGCTGTTCATCAATATCTATAACTTCCTGGTCGAACATGCCGGCGCGTCCGGTGTCCAGGCGGTGATGAAGGCCTACCAGCTCTATCTCGAACAAATGCCGGCCGCACCCGGCGAAGAGCCGCTGCTCTCGCTGACCCGCGCCTGGACCCTGGTGCGTTTCTTCCAGAGCAATATGCTGGCGCTGGCCCCGTGCGGCAAGTGCAAGGGCAAGTTCGTCGTCAATACCTTCGACCTCAACCGCGACTACCTGTGCGGCCTGTGCCACATGCCTTCGCGCGCCGGCAAGACGCGGAAAGCCAAGGATGCCGCCGCCCAGAGCGCGGCCGAAGCCGAAGCCGCCCGCCAGGATCCCCAGGCCGAGGCGTGAACCCGCCATGATCGTTCGCTTTCTGCGCATACCGAGCGTGCGTGCGCTCCTGTGCCAGATCGCCGCGTTTCCCTTGACCCTGTGCGCGGTCTACCTGCTGGCGCGCGCCGGCACGCAGCCGTCCACCCTGGCGGCTGCCTTCCTGCAAGGCCTGTTCGCCGCCGTGGTTACCTGGCGCTGGCGGCTGGCGCCGTGGTGGATCGCGATCTGCCTGCTGTTTCCACTGGCCCTGTATGGCGCCAGCGGCCTGGCGCTGCCGCCCTGGCTGTTCCTCGCCGTGTTCCTGTTCATGCTGGTCTTGTACTGGTCGACCTTCCGCACCCAGGTGCCGTATTATCCGTCCGGCAAAAGCGCCTGGGATGCGGTGGCCGCGCAGCTGCCGCAGGGCAGGGCGCTCAAGGTGATCGACATCGGCAGCGGCCTGGGCGGCCTGGTGCTCGACCTCGCGCGGCGCTCACCCGGCATCGACGCCACCGGCATCGAACTGGCGCCGCTGCCCTGGCTAGCAAGTTTCTTGCGCGCGCGCCTGAGCGGCAGCCGCGCCCGCTTCATCCGCGGCGACTACGCTGCGGTCGACTTCGGCGGCTACGACGCCGTCTTCGCCTACCTGTCGCCGGCGGCGATGACGGCCCTGTGGCACAAGGCGCGGCGCGAGATGCGGCCGGGCAGCATGCTGATGTCTTATGAATTCGCCATTCCAGATGCACAACCAGCCGTATCGCTCCATCTACAAGATACTGGTCGAACTCTCTACATATGGCACTTTTAGGCCACAGATCGGGCCTTTTTACTTGCCCGTAGGCCATTCTCAAGCTATTGTTCCAGCTAATGTAGTTCCCCACGTAAATATTTTTTCTGAGATACATTGTCTCGGATCACTGGCCGCGTCCGGCCCTCCCATCGATCGCTTTCTGGAGCACGTTCTTGTTAGTCATTATTGGTTACGTCATTGTCTGCGCGTCGGTGTTCGGCGGCTTCGTCATGGCCGGCGGCCACGCGGCCGTGCTGTTCCAGCCGATCGAACTGTTGATGATCGGCGGCGCGGCCGTCGGCGCCTTCTTTGTCGGTAACAATAACAAGTCGATCAAGGCCACCATGAGGGCGCTGCCGAGCGTGTTCAAGGGTTCGCCCTACACGCGCGACATGTACATGGAACTGATGTCGCTGCTGTTCGACGTGCTCTCCAAGGTGCGCAAGGAAGGCCTGATGTCGATCGAAGGCGATATCGAGTCCCCCGAAGCGAGCCCGCTGTTCTCGAAGTATCCGCTGGTCCTGGCCGACCATCACATCATCGAATTCATGGCCGATTACTTGCGCCTGATGGTGTCGGGGAACATGGACGCCTTCCAGATCGAGAACCTGATGGACAACGAGATCGAGACCCACCACCACGAAGGCGCGGTGCCGGCCCACGTGATCGCCAAGCTGGGCGACGGCCTGCCCGCCTTCGGTATCGTGGCCGCCGTCATGGGCGTGGTCCACACCATGGAATCGGTCGGCATCCCGCCGGCGGAACTGGGCATCCTGATCGCCAAGGCGCTGGTCGGTACCTTCCTCGGCATCCTGCTGGCCTATGGTTTTGTCGGTCCGCTGGCGAGCCTCCTGGAACAGAAGCTGGAAGAGTCGAGCAAGATGTTCCAGTGCGTGAAGGTGACCCTGCTGGCCAGCCTGAACGGTTATGCACCGGCCCTGGCCGTCGAATTCGGCCGCAAGGTGCTGTACTCGACCGAGCGCCCGACCTTCGCCGAGCTCGAAGAGCACATCAAGAAATCGAAGAGCAAATAAGTGCTGCGTCTTCCCTTTAACCTGACTACTGCACGGAACCCCGATGGCCGATGAAGGAATGCGCCCGATTATCGTCAAGCGGATCAAGAAGACCGCGGGCGGACATCATGGCGGCGCCTGGAAGATCGCCTACGCCGACTTCGTGACGGCGATGATGGCCTTCTTCTTGTTGATGTGGCTGCTCGGTTCGACCTCCAAGGGCGACCTCGACGGCATCTCGGAATTCTTCAAGAACCCTTTGAAGGTGGCGATGTCGGGTGGTTCCGGCTCCGGCGACAGCTCGTCCGTCATCCAGGGCGGCGGCACCGACCTCACGCGCCGCAACGGCCAGGTGAAAAAGGGCGACATGGAAACCAACAAGAAGACCTACGACCTGAACGACGCCAAAGCCGCGCTGGAAAAGGCCGAGGGCGAGCGCCTGCGCACGCTGAAGGCGAAGATCGAGGCGGTCATCGACGCCAATCCGACCCTGAAGAAATACCGGAACCAGCTGCTGCTCGACATCACCAGCGAAGGCTTGCGCATCCAGATCGTCGACGAGCAGAACCGCCCGATGTTCGCGCTGGCGAAAGCCACGCTGCAGCCCTACACCAGCGACATCCTGCACGTGCTGGGCATGGTGCTGAACGACGTGCCGAACCGGATCGGCCTGTCCGGCCACACCGATTCGACACCGTACTTCAGCGACGCCGGCTACAGCAACTGGGAACTGTCGGCCGACCGCGCCAACGCCTCGCGCCGCGCCATGGTGGTGGGCGGCCTGGCCGACGACAAGATCCTGCGCGTGGTCGGCCTGGCCGCGGCGGCACCGCTCGACCGCGCCGACCCGTTCAACCCGATCAACCGCCGCATCAGCATCATCGTGATGAACAAGCGCACCGAAGACGCGGTCATGCGCGACGCCGCCACGCTCGACGTGCCGGCCCAGGATGGCGCGGCGGCGGCCGAGGCCGTGGTGGCGGCGACGAAGTAAGCAGTAGCGCAATAGCAGCGACCGGAGGACAAGATGGCAAGAAAAAAGATATTGGGTTCGCATGTGAGGCGCCTGCTGTCGGGCGTGTCGGCGCACGGGCGGCGCCACCTGGCCGAAGTCGAGACCGACCTGCAACAGACCGAATTGCTGCTGGAAGAAGCGGTGGACAAGCTCACCAGCAGCTTCATGGCCATCCATGGCGCCGTCGGCGCGCGCCAGGGCGCGATCGACCGCCTGCTCGCCGGCGCCACCCTGGCCCCTGAAGATGCGGCGCAGCTGGCGGCGATGTCGGGCGACGTCGGCACCCACGTCAACACGGCGATCACCAGCATGCAGTTCCAGGACATGACGAGCCAGCTGATCGCGCGTACCCTGAAGCGCGTGACCGGCTTGCGCGAATTCCTCGGCACGCTCGACGAACACGGGGCGGCCATCGGCCCCGACACGGACAGCGACGAAATCATCGAGCGCCTGGGCAAGGTCAGCATGGCGCTGGCGATCCAGTCGCTCGAACTGCGCAGCGTGCTGCGCAAATCGGTCGAACAACAGCATCTCGAAAGCGGCGACATCGAACTGTTCTGACGGTTCCGCGCCCTACACTGAACAACCAAGAACAAGCAGGAGCACAACATGGCTAAAACAATTCTCGCGGTCGACGATTCGAGCTCGCTGCGCCAGATGGTGGCGTTCAGCCTGAAGGCCGCCGGCTACCAGGTGGTGGAAGCGGTCGACGGCCAGGATGGCCTCGACAAGGCGCGCAACCAGGTCGTCGACCTGGTCCTGACCGACCAGAACATGCCGCGCATGGACGGCCTGGCGCTGATCAAGCACCTGCGCGGCCTGCCCGAGTACCAGAAGGTGCCGATCCTGATGCTGACCACCGAATCCTCGGACGAGATGAAAGCCAAGGGCCGCGCGGCCGGCGCCAACGGCTGGCTGGTCAAGCCGTTCGACCCGCAGCGCCTGATCGAAGTCGTCAAGAAAGTGATCGGCTGAGGCGATGGCGCAGCGCTTCGACACGATCCGCGCGGTTCCATTCCGGGTTAAACCATGACGATCGACATCAGCCAGTTTTACCAGGTCTTTTTCGACGAGGCCGAAGAGCTGCTCGCCGAAATGGAACGGCTGCTGCTGAACGTGGACGTGGCCGCCCCGGACAGCGAAGACCTGAACGCCATCTTCCGCACGGCGCACTCGGTCAAGGGCGGCGCCGCGACCTTCGGCATCACCGACATGAGCGAAGTGACGCACGTGCTCGAGTCCCTGCTGGACCGCATCCGCAAGGGCGAGATGGCGCTCACCAGCGGACACGTCGACGCCTTCCTGGCGGCGAAGGATACGCTCAAGATGCAGCTCGACGGCCACCGCAACGGCGCCGCCGTCGACCAGGATGCGGTCGCCACCGTGCGCATGATGCTGCATGACCTGTCCGAGGGACTGGTGCCGGCGGCATCCGCACTTGCCCCATCCTTGGCACCGTCGTTCCTGCATGCCGAACCGAAGGCGCAGACGGGCGAAGGCGCGCACCGCTACAAGATCGAACTGCCGGAAATCGCGCAGCGCGACGTCAACGCGCTGGTCGACGAGCTGGGCCTGATGGGCCGCGTGTCGGTGACGCCGCTCGACGGCGGACGCAGCGCCCTGGTCATCACGACCCACGAGAAGCTCGACGACATCGTCGCCATCTGCTCCTTCGTGCTCGACCCGGACGACCTCAAGATATTCGAAGCGCCGCCCCTGACGCCGCAGCAGTGCGCGCTCGAGGCGGCGGAACGCGCGCGCATCGAGGACGAGCAGGGCTACGGCTTTTTCGACCCGGCCGACGACGTGCCGGCAGTGCAGGCCGAGCTGTCCGACGAAGAGCGCGGCTACGGTTTCTTCCAGCCGATCGAGCAGATCCGCGCGCTGGCCGGGGTCGATGCGCCGGCCGCGGCGGCAATCGCCGTCGAAGCGGTCGAAGCAAAGGCTGCCAGGAAAGACGACAAAGGCGCCGAAACGTCCTCGATCCGGGTCTCGGTCGAAAAGGTCGACCAGCTGATCAACCTGATCGGCGAACTGGTGATCACCCAGGCCATGATCGAGCAGCGTTCCAGCAATCTCGACCCGATGCTGCACGAGCGCCTGCTGTCGTCGGTATCCCAGCTCACGCGCAACACGCGCGAGCTGCAGGAAGCGGTGATGTCGATCCGCATGATGCCGATGGACTTCGTGTTCTCGCGCTTCCCGCGCATGGTGCGCGACCTTGCCGGCAAACTCGGCAAGAAGGTCGACTTCATCACGCATGGCGCCGCGACCGAGCTCGACAAGGGCCTGATCGAGCGCATCGTCGATCCGCTGACCCACCTGGTGCGCAATTCGATCGACCACGGCATCGAGATGCCGGCCGCGCGCGCGGCCGCCGGCAAGTCGGAAGCGGGGCGTTTGTTCCTGTCGGCCGGGCACCAGGGCGGCAACATCGTCATCGAAGTCGCCGACGACGGCGCCGGCCTGAACCGCGAGCGCATCCTGGCGAAAGCGGCGCAGAACGGCATCCCGGTTTCCGACAGCATGCCTGACGCCGAAGTCTGGCAACTGATCTTCGCGCCGGGCTTTAGTACGGCCGACGTCGTCACCGACGTCTCGGGCCGCGGCGTCGGCATGGATGTTGTCAAACGTAATATCACCGCGATGGGCGGTTCGGTCGACATCCGCTCGGCGCGTGGCTTCGGCACCACGATTTCCATCTCTTTACCGCTGACACTCGCGATTTTGGATGGGATGACTATACGTTGCGGTGAGGAAATCTATATCCTTCCATTAGGCTATGTCGTCGAGTCGCTGCAACCGCGCCGCGAAGACGTGCGCGACATCGCCGGACGCGGCCAGGTGCTCAAAGTGCGCGGCGAATACCTGCCGCTGATCGCCCTGCATGGCGTATTCGGCATTGCCGCGCGCGTGCAGGACCCGAGCGAAGGCATCGTCGTGATCCTGGAATCCGAAGGCAAGCGAGCGGCGCTCCTCATCGACGACCTGGTCGGCCAGCAGCACGTGGTAGTGAAGAACCTGGAAGCGAATTACCGCAAGGTGGCCGGCATTTCCGGCGCCACCATTCTCGGCGACGGCGGCGTCTCGCTGATTCTCGACGTGGCGGCGCTGGTGCGCTCGTCGAGTCCGTTGCGCAAGCTTGCCGACGAGGCCCTGGCCTCATAACCGAAACCATAACGAGGAATACACATGTCCATGAACCTTTCCCAGGCCACCGACGGCGCCGGCAACGAATACCTCGCCTTTACGCTCGGCTCGGAAGAATACGGAATCGACATCCTGAAGGTGCAGGAAATCCGCGGCTACGAAGCCGTCACCCGCATCGCCAACGCGCCCGAATTCATCAAGGGCGTGATCAACCTGCGCGGCATCATCATCCCGGTGGTCGACATGCGCATCAAGTTCAAGCTCGGCACGCCGACCTACGACCAGTTCACGGTCGTGATCATCCTGAACATCGCCGGCCGCGTGATGGGCATGGTGGTCGACAGCGTCTCGGACGTGACCACGCTGACCCCGGACCAGGTCAAGCCGGCGCCGGACATGGGCAGCGCGTTTTCCACCGACTACCTGATCGGCCTGGGCACGGTCGACGAGCGCATGCTGATCCTGGTCGACATCGACCGTTTGATGTCGTCCGCCGAAATGGGCCTCATCGACAACAAGCTGGCCGCATAAGCTGCACGGCACCGAGCAGACAACCGCCGGCTTCCACAACCGGCAACGAAACATAGGTAAGGCAAAGTGCCGTTACACACATCCGACACAGTCAAGGAATTTGACTTCACGCGCGCCGACTTCGAGCGCGTGCGCGCCCTGATCTACCGCCGCGCCGGCATCTCGCTGGCCGACAGCAAGCAGGAAATGGTCTACAGCCGCCTGGCGCGGCGCCTGCGCGCGACCGGCATCGTCTCCTTCGGCAAGTACCTCGACGACCTCGAAGCAGGGCGCCTGGGCGAGGAGTGGGAGTCGTTCACGAATGCGCTTACCACCAACCTGACCTCGTTCTTCCGCGAAGCGCACCACTTCCCGCTGCTGGCCGAACACGCCAACGCCTTGCGCGGCCGCGAGCACGCGCCGCTGACGATCTGGTGTTCGGCCAGTTCGACCGGTGAAGAGCCGTATTCGATCGCGATGACGCTGTGCGAAGCCTTTGATTCGCTCACGCCGCCGGTGCAGATCGTCGCCACCGACATCGATACCAACGTGCTGGCCACGGCCAGCGAAGGCATGTACGGCCTGGAACGCGTGGAAAAGATGGACCCGGCGCGCCTGAAGCGTTTCTTCCTGCGCGGCAAGGGGCGTAACGACGGCATGGTGCGTGTGCGTCCGGAACTGCGCCAGCTGGTCACCTTCCGCCAGCTGAATCTGCTGAGCGACAACTGGCCCGTGAACGGTCAATTCGATGCGATCTTTTGCCGCAACGTGATGATTTATTTTGACAAGGAAACGCAGCGCAAGATCCTGGCGCGTTTCGTGCCGCTGATGAAGCCGCATGCGTTGCTGTTCGCCGGCCACTCGGAAAACTTCCTCTACGTGTCCGACGCGCTGCGCCTGCGCGGCAAGACCGTCTACGAGCTCAATGAAATTCGCAACGAGCGCCGCGCGTGACGCGTCTGACTTCCGGAAACACCATGCATTCGAATAGCCAGTTCGCCACCAACGTGTACTACGACCGCACCTTCGACTGCGACGCGGCGAAGATCCTGCCGGGCGAGTATTACTACACCGGCAAGAACATGCTGATCGTGACCGTGCTCGGTTCCTGCGTCTCGGCCTGCATCCGCGACCGCGTGACCGGGCTGGGCGGCATGAACCATTTCATGCTGCCCGACGGTGGCGACAGCGGCCCGGTATCGGCCTCGATGCGCTACGGCAGCTTTGCGATGGAAGTGCTGATCAACGACTTGCTGAAAGCCGGCGCCCGGCGCGAAAACCTGGAAGCGAAAGTCTTCGGCGGCGGCGCCGTGCTGCGCGGCTTCACCGCGATGAACGTGGGCGAAAGGAATGCCGCCTTCGTCATGCAGTTCCTGAAAACGGAGCGCATCCCGGTGCTGGCCGAAGACCTGAACGACATCCACCCGCGCAAGGTGTACTTCTTCCCGAAGACGGGGAAGGTGCTGGTGAAAAAACTCATGCAAACCCAGAACGACACGCTGGCGAAACGCGAACTCGACTACGCCAAGCGTTTGAAAGTCGAGCCCGTCGGCGGCGCGATCGATCTGTTCTGATTTGTTCTGACTCGTTAGGAGACCCAATGAAAACCAAGGTCCTGATCGTCGACGACTCGGCCCTGATCCGCAGCGTGATGAGCGAGATCGTCAATTCGCAAGCCGACATGGAAGTCGTGGCCACGGCGCCCGATCCGCTGGTCGCGCGCGAACTGATCAAGAAACACAATCCCGACGTACTGACCCTCGACGTCGAGATGCCGAAAATGGACGGCCTCGATTTCCTCGAAAAGCTGATGCGCCTGCGCCCGATGCCGGTGCTGATGGTGTCGTCCCTGACCGAACGCGGCTCGGAAATCACGATGCGCGCGCTGGAACTGGGCGCGGTCGATTTTGTTACCAAACCAAAAATCTCGATCGGCAGCGGCATGCGCGAATACACCGAACTGATCGCCGACAAGATCCGCGCCGCCGCGCGTGCCCGGGTGAAACGCGCGGCGCCGAGCCCGGCGCCGACCACTTCCTTGCCATCGATGCGCAGTCCCTTGATTTCGTCCGAAAAGCTGATCATCATCGGCGCCTCCACCGGCGGCACCGAGGCGATCCGCGAATTCCTGATGCAGATGCCCTCGGATTGCCCCGGCATCCTGATCGCCCAGCACATGCCGGAAGGGTTTACCACCTCGTTCGCGCGCCGCCTCGATGCGCTGTGCAAGATCACCGTGTGCGAATCCGCCGGCAACGAACGCGTGCTGCCGGGTCATGCCTACATCGCGCCGGGGCATTCGCACCTGCTGCTGGCGCGTTCCGGCGCCAACTACATGACCCGTCTCGAACAAAGCGAGCCGGTCAACCGGCACCGGCCCTCGGTCGACGTGCTGTTCCGCTCGGCGGCGCTGGCCGCGGGCAAGAACGCGGTCGGTGTGATCCTGACGGGCATGGGGAAAGACGGCGCTGCTGGTATGCTGGAGATGAAAAACGCCGGTGCGCAAAATTTCGCCCAGGACGAAGCCTCGTGCGTCGTGTTCGGCATGCCGCGCGAAGCGATCGCCATCGGCGCCGCCCACGAAGTGGCGCCGCTGACCGCCTTGCCGGGCCTGGTGCTCGGCCATCTGGCGGCGCATGGCGGCAGAGCGTTGCGCGTTTGATCCGGATCGATCCGAATCGTTGCGTTTCCGGTCTGTTTTATCGCCGTACGGCAACAAAAATGCTATCCTTGAGCTTGCTCGATGCTGCAGATGCCAGCGACTCAAGCCACACTAACCATAGTAAAGAATCAAACGGAGTAATTCATGGCTGATCCAAAGATGCGTTTCCTGGTTGTTGACGATTTCTCGACGATGCGCCGCATCGTCCGGAACTTGTTGAAAGAACTGGGCTACGCCAACGTCGACGAAGCGGAAGACGGCGTCATGGCGCTGGCCAAGCTGCGCAGCGAGCAATTCGACTTCGTGGTCTCGGACTGGAACATGCCCAACATGGACGGTCTGACCATGCTGCAAAACATCCGTGCCGATCCCGCACTGGCCAAGCTGCCGGTGCTGATGGTCACCGCGGAAGCGAAGAAGGAAAACATCATCGCGGCGGCCCAGGCCGGCGCCAGCGGCTACGTGGTGAAGCCATTCACCGCGGCCACGCTCGACGAGAAGCTCAACAAGATCTTCGAGAAAATGGAAAAGGCCTGATCATGGTCGAGCCGATCGCCGCAGTTGCTTCGGACCCAGTCGCACACGACGAAGTCCTGATCCGGGTAGGCCACATGACGCGCGCGCTGCACGACAGCCTGCGCGGCCTGGGCCTCGACAAGCTGGTCGAAAAGGCGGCCAGCGACATTCCGGATGCGCGCGACCGGCTCGATTATGTGGCGCGCCTCTCCGAACAGGCCGCCAGGCGCGTGCTCGACGCCACCGATACGGCCAGCCCCCTGCAGGATGCGGTCGAAAGCCGCAGCGCCGAGGTGCGCACGTCCTGGCAGGCGCTGCTGGACGGCGGCAACGGCGGCGAGGCCGACTGGCGCACCCTGGCCGAACGCACGGTGGCGACGATGGCCGAGAACGAACGCGCCGCAGCCGCCACCCGTGCCGAGCTGATGAACATCATGCTGGCCCAGGACTTCCAGGACCTGACCGGCCAGGTGATCGGCAAGATCACCTCGATCGCGCAAGACCTGGAAAAGCAGCTGGTGCAAGTGCTGATCGATTTCGCCCCGAGCGAAATCCGGCGCGAGCTCGACAGCGGCCTGCTGAACGGTCCGCAGATCAAGCCGGAAAACAACACCGAGGTCGTGGCCAACCAGGGCCAGGTCGACGACCTGCTCGACAGCTTGGGGTTTTAAGCAGCAACTTGAGTACCGGCGGCATCCAGCCGCTTCTGTATTAGCGCGGGCACGTCATGCATCACACCAACTATATTGTCCGCGAACCGCTGCTCGATTCCGCGCAGCGCGTCATCGGTTACGAATTATTGTGGCAGCGCGGCGGCCAGGCCATGCTTGACGCCGACCTCGAACAGTTGGTCGGCTTCGTCGCCGAGCACGTCAACCACGACGAGCACGGCTGGCTGCTGCGCGACAAGCAACTCTTCCTCGACGCCGTTCCGGCGATGCTCTCCACCGATGCGCTGTTCAACCTGCCGCCCGAACGCACGGTGCTGAGCCTGCAGGCGCGCCACCTGATGGACCCGAACGCCCGCGCCGCCGTGCAGGCCGTGCGCGCCGGCGGCGTCGGCATTTCGCTGCGCGGTCTCGAGGTCAAGCACCTCACGCCCGCACTCGCGCCGTATGCTTCGCACGTCGAGATGCGTTTTTCCGGCATCAACGTGGCCGAGCAGGCGCGTACCTACGCGGCCGCCCGGCAAGCGGCGCTGCGCATGGTCGGCCGTCCGGTCACCAACTGGATCGACTACGACGCCTGCGCCGCGCTCGGCCTCGATGCCTTCGTCGGCAAGCTGCACCTGACGCCGCGCCCGGGCAATCCCGTGAAAGGGCTGAACCCGGCCCAGACCATCATTCTGCAATTGATGCAGATGGTGCAAAACAACGACGACATTCCCAAGCTTGAAAGCGTGCTGAAACGCGACCCGGCGCTCACCTATAAACTGCTGCGCAACATCAATTCGGCCGGTTTCGGCGCCGGGCGCGAAGTGCAGTCGATCCGCCAGGCCATCAGCCTGATGGGCTACGCGCCGCTGTACCGCTGGCTGACCATGCTGCTGGCCAGCGCCAGCGCCAGCGGCTACTCGCCGGTGCTGATGGAAACAGCCGTGGTGCGCGGGCGCCTGACCGAACTGCTGGGTTTGCATACGCTGCCGAAAAGCGAGGGCGAACACCTGTTCGTGGCCGGCATGTTCTCGCTGCTCGATCGCCTGCTCGGGTTGCCGATGAAAGAAGTGCTGGAGACGATTCCGCTGCCGCCGGAAGTCGTGCGCGCGCTGATGGCGCGCGAGGGGATGTACGGACCTTACCTGGCGCTGGCCGAGGCCTGCGAGCTCAGTTCGAACCTGGTCGGTGCGCTGGCCGGGTCGCTGGGCCTGACCCCGCTGGAAGTGAACAGGGCGCACCTGTCGGCGCTGGCGTGGGCGCAGGCGGTGACGCAGTAGGGCAGTGATCGCCATTCAAACGCTGTGACCGATGTTTGAATGTGTCGTTGAGCATGTGTTTCGAACGCGTGGGCACAAGTGCCCACCCTACGCTACGCTATCTTTCCATGAACTTGCTACGGACGGTCGTGCACCGTAGGGTGGGCACTTGTGTCCACGCGGATGCGGCCCATGCGTGTCGAATCACTTTCTGGAACCCGACGTCACCAGATGCTCCAGATTCTGCTGCATCTGCATCTCGATACTGTCGAAGCTGCACCCGACCTGCACCTGTTCGCCCAGCAAGAAGCTGCGGAAAGGGCGCAGCAGGCGGATTTCGAGGTCGGCGACGATCGCCAGCGCCGGGCCCAGCTGCAGGCGCACGCTCTTCAATTTTCTTCCGATATACAGTTCCGCCGCTTCACCGGGCGTCGCGCGCAGGCCGACGCCGCCGGTCGAGTAGTCGCACAGCGGCAGCTCGAACTGCTTGTTCATCAGCGTGAAGGTGGCGGCGTAGCTGCCGCTGATCGGGGTATCCAGGCGCGGCGCCGCGCGCCGGTTCAGGACCAGGCAGGTTTCCGGGAACACGGCCGGCACCATATTCGGCGTATCGGGGAGTGCAGCCCAGTCGCTGTCCAGGTCGAACTGCAGCCTGGCGTTGCCCTCGAGCGCGGCGACGAAGGTGGCGCGGCCGGCGGGGAGGTCGGCGGCGACGTCGAGCGTGAATTGCGGTTCTTCCGGGTGTACGAAGGCGATGCGCACCAGGGTCGGCTCCCCCAGGCTCGGATAGACCGTCAGCGGCTGGCCCAGCCGGGCCAGGCTGGTGAGGGTTTCGCCGATGTCGAAAGGATCGCGCATCGCGTGCGGCGACGCATCGGCGTCGATGCGCGCGAGGACGCCGGCTGGGTGGGGCGGGTTGTGTGGGGTATCGGTCACGGCGGCGATCCTTCGCCTTCAGATTTCGAGGTTGTCGATCAGGCGCGTGGTGCCGAGCTTGGCAGCAGCGAGCACCACCAGCGGCGCGCCCTGCGCCAGGTCGCCGGCCGAAGGCGGCTGCAGGTCGATGCGTTTGCGCACCGAGATGTAGTCCGGCTTCCAGCCGCGCGCGGCCAGTTGCGCCATCGCTTCGCGTTCGACCGAGAAGATGTCGAGGTGGCCGCCGCGCATTTCGTTGGCGACGAAATTCAGGCCCTGGTACAGGGCCGGCGCTTCGGCGCGCTCTTCCGGAGACAAGTACATGTTGCGCGAGGACAGCGCCAGGCCGTCTTCGGCGCGGAAGGTTTCGGCGCCGATGATTTCGGTCGGCAGCGCGAACTGGCGCGCCATGTTACGCACGATCATCAGCTGCTGGTAATCCTTCTTGCCGAACACGGCCACGCGCGGCTGCACGCAGGAAAACAGTTTGGTCACGACCGTGCACACGCCGCCGAAGAAGCCGGGGCGGAATTCGCCTTCCAGCGTATTGCCGAGGGTATCGGGCGGCTGGACGCGGTATTCCTGCGGTTCCGGATACAGGTCCTTCTCGGTCGGTGCGAACAGCACGTAGACGCCTTCCTTTTCCAGCTTCTCGACGTCGGCCTGGAAGGTGCGCGGGTATTTGTCGAAGTCTTCGTTCGGGCCGAACTGCAGGCGGTTGACGAAGATCGAGGCCACCACCGGGTCGCCATGCTTGCGCGCCAGGCGCATCAGCGACAGGTGGCCTTCGTGCAGGTTGCCCATCGTCGGCACGAAAGCGGTGCGCAGCTGGCCGCGCATCTGGTCGCGCAGTTCGTCAATGGTCGTGATGATTTTCATAATTGGATGCTTAAAAATGTGTGCGCGGCATGAGGCCTATGCCGGCGAGTATGCCAGGCGCACGTAGATCGGTGCGAAGGGCTCGGCCTGGGTGATTTCGACCAGGGTTTCCTTGGCCAGTTCGAGCAGGGCGACAAAGTGCACGACGACGATCGGTACCGAGGCTGCGCCATGGAACAGTTCGCCGAATTCGACGAAGCGCTGTGACTGCAGCGTGCGCAAGATCGCCGACATGTGCTCGCGCACCGACAGTTCCTGGCGCCCGATGCGGTGGTGCTGGGTCAATTTCGCGCGGCGCAGCACGTCGAGCCAGGCGCGCTGCAGGTCGTGCGGGTCGACCTGCGGCCAGACCGGCTCGAGACTTTGCTCGACCGGCAGCGAAGGACGCTGGAAATCGCGTCCTTCCTGCGGGATCAATCCCAGGTTCACGGCCGCGATCTTGATCTGTTCATATTCCAGCAGGCGCCGCACGAGTTCCGCGCGCGGGTCGCCGCCGTCGTCGATCAGGTCATCCTGGCGCTTGGGCAGCAACATGCGCGACTTGATCTCGATCAGCATCGCGGCCATCAGCAGGTATTCGGCCGCCAGCTCGAGGTTGCTCTTGCGGATCTCCTCGACGTATTCCAGGTATTGCAGGGTGACCTGCGCCATCGGGATGTCGAGAATATTGAAATTCTGCTTGCGGATCAGGTAGAGCAGCAGGTCGAGCGGGCCTTCGAAGGCGTCGAGGAAGATCTCGAGGGCGTCCGGCGGGATGTACAGGTCGTTCGGCATGCGCAGCAGCGGCTCGCCGTACAGGCGCGCGATGGCGGCCGCGGCGATGTCGTCGAGGCCGGCCGGATCGGCCGGGTCGACGATTGCCGCGGCAGGCAGGTCTGCGGCGACGACGTCGCCCGCCTCTGGCGCCTCAGGCACAACCTGCTCCGGCAACACGCCCCTCAGCCTTTAGAACTTGGTCTGGTACGGATAGGCGTTCTGGCGCAGGCGCGATTCCTTGATGCGCGCTTCTTCGTCGAGCGAAATCGGCAGCTTGTCCCACAGCAGGGAACGGCCTTCCTGCTGGCGCTGTTCCATGCCCGGCGTCTTGGACTTCAGCTCGTCGATGAACTTGGTGTGCTCGGATACGTAACCGGTAAATTTAGGCATTGTCTTGGTCGATAAAAAGGTAAGCCGGAACGGCGAGGCAGATTGTTCTGCCCATACGTTCCGGCGTCAAGGATTACGGGTGCAGCGCGTTGAGTTGGCGTGCAATGATGTCGTGGTTCAGCCACACGACCGGTGCAATCTTTTCCGACGCGCCGTGGAACATCAGCGGACCGGCGCCTTCCAGCACCAGCGAGGACAGGTGGTCGGTGATCAGCGCCTTCTTGTCCTTGTGCAGGTTGGTGATGGCTTCCGAAGTGCCGATCATCACGTCCGCCAGGGCCGGGGTGTTGTCCATCGGCCAGGCTTCGAAGTTGCGGAACTGGGCGCTGGTGGCATCGTTGTTGTATTGCTCGATGGTGTCGAGCAGCGATTGCAGCGAGCTGCCTTCGCCCAGCAGGTCCTGGCAGATCTGCCATTGCTGGTCGGCCCATGCTCCGCCGCCTTCCTTTTTCAGCGCAGTCAGCAGCGGGAACAGCGACAACTCGACGCCGACGAAAATGTCCGACGAATTGGTGCGGATTTCCGGGCAGTTGAAGACGGTGGCCGTCACGCCCTGGTTCCAGGCGGCTTGGGCGATACTTTCCAGGCGCATCTTGGCATAGCCCTGGGTGTAATTCGTGTAGGTCTGCCACTGGTATTCGCCGCCGATCAGGATCTCGGTGCCGTGGTAGCCGTAGGCGGTATAGCGCACTTCGCCGCCGGCTGCCGTCACGCGTTCGCGGATCGTGCGCGAGGCGTCGATCAGGTACTTCAAGGTGTTGGCGCTGACTTCGTCGAAGTTCATCAGGATCAGCTTGCCGAGATCGCTGTCGAGCAGGGCGCGCGAGGACATGAAACGCTCGCCGCGGCCTTTGTAGATGCGGTTGGCAATGGCCAGGAAAGCCTTGATGCGGGGAATACCGCCCGCCATGGTATGGGCGAAGAAGACATTCGCACCTGCCGGCACCAGCGTGTCGATCTCGGCCATGACCTGGGCGGCCGACTCAGTGAAGCGGCGCACGCCGGCTTCGCGGCAGCGCTCGATCTTTTCCCAGTCCAGCTTGTCTTCCTGCCAGCTTTTCAGGGTGATGCCGGACAGCATTTCGGTCGGATTCTGTTCGCCTTCCGGGGCGTCCATGTCGAACCCGGCCATCAGCGGCACGTTGATGATGCGTCCACCGAGTTTTTCTTCCGCTTCCGCGTGTTCTTCGGCGCTCAAGGCGCGCAGGGCGCCGGTCTCGTCGCGGCGGCCGACGGTAATGCCGACGATCGTCATGCCCGCGGCGCGCGCCTCGTCGATGAGGCCGTTCACATAGCCGCGGCCGAACAGTTCGCCGAAGAGGACGAAGACGTCGCCCTTGCGGAACACGTTGGCGGTAGGGATGTGGCGCAGGGGAGTGAGTTCGGTCATGTTATTTTCTACCTCTCAAGGAGTTTGTAGGGGCGTCTGGAGCGCGTGTTTCTTGACGAAAAACGGCATTATAACGCCGCCGTGCGCCCCGGAAAGTGCTCGTTCCAGGGCGCTGTTGCTACATTGTTGCTGTATCTAATCAGCGGATGCGCATGCCCGGCGTCGCGCCCGGCATCGGGTCGAGCAGGTACAGGCCCGGATTGGTTTTCTCGTCGGCGGCCGAGGCGCACAGCACCATGCCTTCGGAAACGCCGAATTTCATCTTGCGCGGCGCCAGGTTGGCCACCATCACCGTCAGCTTGCCGACCAGGTCTTCCGGTTTATACGCCGACTTGATGCCCGAGAACACGTTGCGGTGGCGGCCTTCGCCCACGTCCAGCGTCAGGCGCAGCAGCTTGCCGGCGCCTTCGACGTGTTCGCAGTTGACGATGCGGGCCACGCGCAGGTCGATCCTGGTGAAATCGTCGATCGAGATTTCGGGGGCGAGTTCTTCGATGTCGGCGCCGTCGTCCTCGACCGGAGCGCTTGCGGCAACGGCGAGGCTGGCATCGGACACAACCGCAGTCGGGGCAGGCACCGGCTTGTCGAACAAGTTCTCGACCATCTTGGCGTCGACGCGCTGCATCAGGTGGCTGTAGGCGCCGATCGTGCGGCCCAGCATCGACGCGGTGACGGCGTCACCTTGCGTATCGGCCCAGCTCAGGGCACTGTCGCCCAGGAATTCCGAGACACGCGCGGCCACTTGCGGCAGCACCGGCGACAGCATGATCGTCAGCTGGCGGAACAGGATCAGGGCCGTGGTGCAAACGTCGTGCAGTTCGGCCGTCCTGGTGTCGTCCTTGGCCAGGATCCACGGCTTGTTTTCGTCGACGAACTGGTTGGTGACGTCGGCGATCTCCATGATCTCGCGCAATGCCTTGCCGAATTCGCGCGCTTCGAAGCTGGCGGCGATGCTGGCCTGGCGCTCGGCGCCCTCAAAAGTCAAGGCCTTGGCGATCCAGCCGCGGGCGTTGTCCGACAGTTCGGACGCCAGCTTGCCGTCGAACTTCTTGGCAATGAAACCGGCGCAACGGCTGGCGATGTTCACGTACTTGCCGATCAGGTCGCTATTCACGCGGGCGACGAAATCCTCGCCGTTGAAGTCGAGGTCTTCGACTTTCGCGTTCAGCTTGAAGGCGAGGTAATAGCGCAGCCATTCCGGGTTCATGCCCAGTTCCAGGTAGCGCAGCGGCGAGATGCCGGTGCCGCGCGACTTCGACATCTTTTCGTTGTTCACCGTCAGGTGGCCGTGGACGGCGACCTTCAGCTTGTCGATGATCGGGTGGCCCGAGAAATTCAGCATCGCCGGCCAGAACAGCAGGTGGAAGGAAACGATGTCCTTGCCGATGAAGTGGACCTGCTCGGCATGCGGGTCCTTCAGGAAGGCGTCGAAGTCGAGGCCCTGCTTGTCGAAATAATTCTTCAGCGACGCCAGGTAACCGACCGGCGCGTCCAGCCAGACATAGAAGAATTTACCTGGCGCATCCGGAATCGGGATGCCGAAATAAGGCGCGTCACGGGAAATATCCCAGTCGGCCAGCTTTTCGCCGGATTCGCCCAGCCACTCGGAAACCTTGTTCACCATTTCGGGCTGCAGGCGGCCCGGCGTGTTCAGCCATTCCTTCAAGAAATGGAAGCAGCGCGGGTCGGACAGCTTGAAGAAATACTGTTCGGACGGTTTGAGGACCGGAGTCGAGCCGGTGAAGACCGAGTACGGGTTGATCAGCTCGGTCGGCTGGTAGGCGGCGCCGCAGACTTCGCAGTTGTCGCCGTACTGGTCCTTCGCATGGCACTGCGGGCACTCGCCCTTGATGTTGCGGTCGGCCAGGAACATGCCCTTGACCGGGTCGAAGAAGCGGTCGACGGTTTTGGTGACGATCAGGCCGGCATCGCGCAGCTTGCGGTAGATGCCCTGCGAGAGTTCGACGTTTTCCGGCGAATCGGTCGAATACCAGTTGTCGAAGCCGATGTGGAAGCCGTCGAGGTACTGGGCGCGGCCGGCGGCGATCTTGGCCACGAATTCCTGCGGGGTAATGCCTTCCTTTTCGGCGGCGATCATGATCGGCGTGCCGTGGGTGTCGTCGGCGCAGACGAAGTGCACTTGCCTGCGGGTGTCGCCGTCGCGCTGCATTCGCTGGAAGCGGACCCAGATGTCGGCCTGGATGTATTCCATCATGTGGCCGATGTGGAAGGCGGCATTCGCGTAGGGCAGGGCGGTAGTGACGAACAGCTTGCGGGTCATGGTCGAAACGCTATTGGAAGAATGAAAGAAAACATTTTACCAGTGGATGGCCCTGAACGCGCAGGGGGTATTCCTCGGGTTTATCGGGATAGCCGGAGGGATTGGGCCGATTTTTGCTACACTGCGCCCATCACATTGGAGAAATACATGAGCATTACTGCAGACGACGTCAAGCTCGCATTGGCAAAGGTCATCGATCCTAATACGGGCAAGGACTTCGTGTCCTCGAAATCGGTCAAGAACATCCAGGTCGACGGTGGCGACGTTGCTTTCGATCTCGAGTTGGGTTATCCGGCGAAAAGCCAGGTTGCGCCGCTGCGCTCGCTCGTCGTGAATGCCGTCAAGGGCATTCCGGGCGTCAGTAACGTCAGCGTCAGCGTCCAGGTCAAGATCCTGTCGCACGCGGTGCAGCGCGGCCTGAAGGTCATGCCGAACGTGAAGAACATCATTGCCGTTGCTTCCGGCAAGGGCGGCGTCGGCAAGTCGACCACGGCCGTCAACCTGGCCCTGGCCCTGGCGGCCGAAGGCGCCAGCGTCGGCGTGCTCGATGCCGACATCTACGGCCCCTCGCAGCCGATGATGCTCGGCATTAATGCGCGTCCGGAAAGCACGGACGGCAAGACCATGGAACCGCTGGAAAACCACGGCGTGCAGGTATCCTCGATCGGCTTCATGATCGATCCGGACGAGCCGATGGTCTGGCGCGGCCCGATGGTCACGCAGGCGCTGCAGCAACTGCTCGAACAGACCAATTGGCGCGACCTCGATTACCTGATTGTCGACATGCCGCCGGGCACCGGCGACATCCAGCTGACCTTGTCGCAGAAAGTGCCGGTTACCGGTGCCGTGATCGTCACCACGCCGCAGGACATCGCCCTGCTGGACGCACGTAAAGGCCTGAAAATGTTCGAGAAGGTCGGCATCCCGATCATCGGCATCGTCGAAAACATGAGCACCCACGTCTGCTCGAACTGCGGCCATACCGAAGCGATTTTCGGCCATGGCGGCGGCGAAAAGATGTGCCAGGACTTCGGCGTCGATTTCCTCGGCGCGCTGCCGCTGACGATGTCGATCCGCGAACAGGCCGATTCGGGCCGTCCGACGGTGGTCGCCGATCCGGACGGCGCGGTGGCGACTGTCTATAAGGAGATCGCGCGCAAGGTCGCCGTCAAGGTGGCGGAGAAGGCGAAGGACATGACGAGTAAATTCCCGACCATCGTCGTCAAGAACGACTAAATGCGGATTGGTGCGATCCGGGAGCGGCTCGCCGCTCTCGGTGCCTTGCCCGAACACCAGGCGCGCGTCCTGCGCGACTGGGTGCAGGGCGCGCCGCACGACCGCGGGCGGCGCCGCCCCGCAGATTATTTACCCAAGGCTGTGCGTGACGCACTGCCGGCGCTGGACGCCGAGCTGGCGGGACTGGTACGCGTCATCAGCACGCATGCGGCCGAAGATGGCTCGGCGCGCCTGCTGGTGGGGCTGGCCGACGGCCAGGCAGTGGAGACCGTGCTGTTGCCGCGCGACGGGGTCTGCGTGTCGAGCCAGGTCGGTTGCGCCGTCGGCTGCCGCTTTTGCATGACCGGGCGCGACGGTTTATTGCGCCAGGTGACGAGCGGCGAAATCGTGGCGCAGGTGGTGCTGGCGCGGGCGCAGCGGCCCGTCAAAAAGGTCGTGTTCATGGGCATGGGCGAGCCGGCCCACAACCTCGACAACGTACTGGAAGCCATCGACCTGCTTGGGGTCAAAGCGAATATCCCGCATAAAAACCTGGTGTTTTCCACCGTCGGCGACCCGCGCGCCTTCGAGCGCCTGGCGCAGGGCCGCGTCAAGCCGGCGCTGGCGCTGTCGCTGCACACGACCAAACCGGCATTGCGCGCCGAGCTGCTGCCGCGCGCGCCGCGCCTGTCGCCCGCCGAGCTGGTCGCATTCGGCGAAGCCTATGCGCGCCTGAGCGGTTATCCCATCCAGTACCAGTGGACGCTGCTCGAAGGCATCAACGATGACGAAGAAGAACTCGACGGCATCGTCGCACTACTGCGCGGCAAGTACGCCATCCTGAACATGATCCCGTATAACACCATCCCCGACCTGGCCTTCCGCCGCCCCAGTTGGGAACGGGCGCGGGCAATTGCGGCATCCCTGCACGCGCGCGGCGTGCTGACCAAACTGCGCGACTCGGCCGGGCAGGACGTCGAGGGCGGTTGCGGGCAGTTGCGCGCACGCGTCGCGCGGTCCATCCCGCTCAAACGGGCCTGAGCCAGGTATCGATTTCCGCCTTTTCGGCGAAACACGACAAATTTTCTTGTCAAGCGTTGCGCGCATGCTTTTCCGCGTTGTTTCTGTTCAAAAATAAAGTCTGTAGGAAATTTCCTTCCTACACTGGCGGTTGACCCTATTCGCCAATCGGCCTTCTGGCCGTACCAAGGACACATGAACAGCACCTGCGCGCGCTGGAGCGACCGTTATATGGTCGCCAATCACTGGTTCATTCCTGCAGCCCTGCTGGACCAGGCCGCCAGCGCCCGCGCGCGCGCCGAAAACGTCGTCAACGCCGCCTTGCTGGCCGCTACCGCCGGCCCGTTCTACGCACTCGCATACCACCTGCTGGGATTCGACATCGCCGCCATCGAGATCCTGCTGTGCTGCGCCTGCATGCTGTGTTCGCCCTTGCTGCTGCGCGTCAGCGGCAGCATCTGGGCTGCGCGCGAACTGTTCCTGTGCGCGCTGTTCTTCAATTTCACTTGGCTCAGTTTCAATCTGGGCGGGATCGGCGCGCCGACGGCTAGCTGGCTGATCACCGCGCCGCTGGTGGCGATGTTCCTCGGCGGCGTGGCCAGCGCGCTGTTCTGGCTGACGCTCAGCTGCACGGCCGCGGTCGTCATCTATGCCTTGCCCGGGGCCGGCTATCCGCTGCCGGTCCACCCGGTGACCGACATGGCGCTGCTGTATCTGGTGTGCCATCTCGGCTTGTTTATCGTCGTGCTGATTTTCGCGTTGCTGTTCGAACTGACCAAGACCCAGGGTTTCGTGAAACTCGAGCAGGCGCTCGGCACCATCAACGAGCTGGCGATCCGCGACGAGCTGACCGGCGTGCACAACCGGCGCTATCTGCTAAGCCTGATCGAAAAGGAAAAGGAGCGCTGCGACCGCAATGGCCGCGTTTTCTGCCTGTGCCTGCTCGACATCGACTTCTTCAAGCGTATCAACGACACCTGGGGCCATGCCGCCGGCGACACCGTATTGCGCGCCTTTGCCGAGACCGTCCAGGGCAAGGTGCGCGGCAGCGACAGCTTCGGGCGCTATGGCGGCGAAGAATTCCTGCTGATGCTGCCCGAAACCCCGTCCGCCGACGCGATGGTGCTGGCCGGACGCGTGCGTGCGGCGATCGAAAAGATGCGCTGCCAGGATGGCGGCAACGAGATCGCACTGACGGTGTCGATCGGCGTGGCAGAGTACCGCGTGGGCGAGGCGGTCGGACTGGCGGTTGCGCGCGCCGACGAAGCCTTGTACCTGGCCAAGTCGAGCGGACGCAACCGGGTGGTGTGCCATGGGGAGGCGACGGCGCCGGCGGCGCAGGCACTGCGCAGCGGCGAGGCCGGCAGCGCCGGCTTGCGCGACCTGGGCGCGAGTGTGGGGCGGATGCTCGAGGGCGTGCACTGCGACCAGCTCACGGGGCTGCTGAACCGCCGCCTGCTGCGCGACCGCCTGCGCCACGCCATGGACCGCGCCGACCGCAACCGCCGCCTGGTGGCGCTGCTGCTCCTGAATATCAACAAGTTCAAGGAAGTCAACGACGCCCTCGGCTGCGAGGCCGGCGATGCGCTGCTGGTGCAGGTCAGCGCCAACATCCGCCAGTGCCTGCGCGACGGCGACACCGTGGCGCGCTGGAGCGGCGACGAATTCGTCGCCCTGCTCGAGGACATGGGCGAGGAAGTCGATGCGCGCCAGGTGGCCGAAAAAATCCTCGACCGCTTCGGCTTGCCGCTCTCGCTGGGAGCGGCGGTGGGCGAGCGCGAATGCTTCGTCACGCTGTCGGTCGGGATCGCGCTGTATCCGGCCGAGGACTGCGACCTCGACGCGCTGCTCAAGCGCGCCGACATCGCCATGCGCAGCGCGCGCGCCTGGGGCGAAAACAGCGTGCACCTGTATTCGAGCGCAGCCTGCGAGCCGCAAAGCGAGCGCCTGACGCTGAAGAACGGCTTGCGCGAGGCACTCACGCGCGGCCAGCTGTTCCTCGAATACCAGCCGCAGGTCGACCTGGGCACGCACCGCATCGTCGGCGTCGAGGCGCTGCTGCGCTGGCAGCATCCGGTGTACGGCCGCATCGATCCGGGCCGCTTCATTCCGCTGGCCGAGGAAACCGGCATGATCGTGCCGATCGGCGACTGGGTGCTGCGTACCGCCTGCGCCCAGAACCGCGCCTGGCGCGACGCCGGCCTGCCCGGCGTGAAGACGGCGGTGAACCTGTCGGCGCGCCAGCTGCGCCATCCCGGCATCGCCGCGCGCGTGCTCGAAATCGTCCAGGACGCGGCGCTCCCCAACGGCTGCCTCGACCTCGAAATCACCGAAGGCGTCCTGATCGACGACCTGGCCGCCAACCGCGAGGTCCTGGGCGCGCTGCGCGCGGCCGGCGTGCTGGTCTCGATCGACGACTTCGGCACCGGCTACTCGAGCCTGAACTACCTGTCCGAACTGCCGGTCGACGTGCTCAAGATGGATGGCCTGTTCGTGCGCCGCCTCGGCCAGAGCGTGCGTGCGCGGCCGTATGCGATCGCCGAGGCGATCGTGGCGATGGCGCAGCGGCTCGAACTGAAAGTGATCGCCGAATGCGTCGAAACGGCCGAACAGCTGGGCGACCTGTGCGCCATGCGCTGCGACGAAGCCCAGGGTTACCTGTTCCACCGTCCGCTGCCCGCCGAGCAGGTCGGTGCGCTGCTGGCGCGCCAGGCCGACCAGCAGGCGCTGGCGCCAGCCTGATTTCATTTCCCCCGTTTTTCCCTTTTTTGCGAGGAGTACACCGTGCACGAGGAAACGATCGTCTTCGAGCGGGCCGCCGACGTCGCGCAACTGGAAGCCTGCGGCGCGCTGCGCGGCAGCGTCGCCCAGTTCGCGCAGCCGCGCGGCGCCAACCTGATGCGCCGCACCGAGGCGCTCGACAGCTGGTGCCGCCTGCGCGCCGAGCATGGCGTCTGGCAGTACGCGCGTGCGCTCGACGGCGCGCCGGGGCCGGAGTCGAACCTGCACGACGAGGGCGCGCCGCCGAATACGGCAACGCGCGGCATCAATTTCGCCTCGCAGGATTACCTGTCGCTCGCATCGCACCCGGCGATACGCGAAGCGGCCCAGGCGGCGCTCGAGGAGGCCGGCCCGCACAGCGCCGGCTCGGCGGTCCTGCTGGGGAACAACCGCCTGTCGCTGGCGCTGGAGGCGGCGCTCGCCGAACTGGTGCAGATGGAGCACGTGACCCTGTTTCCGACCGGCTGGGGCGCCGCCTTCGGCGCGATCACGGCGCTGGTGAACGCGCGCGACTACGTGCTGGTCGACGGGCTCGCACACGCGTCGCTGCGCCAGGGCGCCAATGCCGCCACCCGCAACGTGGCGCTGCACCGCCACCTCGACACCGGCCACGTGCGCGAACTGCTGGCCGCGATCCGCGCGCGCGATACCGAGAACGGCATCCTGGTCGTCACCGAAGGCCTGTTCAGCATGGACGCCGACATGCCCGACCTGCCGCTGATGCAGCACCTGTGCCGCGAGTACAACGCAACCCTGCTGGTCGACGTGGCGCACGACCTGGGGGCGCTCGGACCGGGCGGCAGCGGCAGCCTGGGCATGCAGTCGATGCTGGGCAAGGTCGACCTGGTGATGGGCGCGTTCTCCAAGACCTTCGCCTCGAACGGCGGCTTCGTCGCCTGCGCCTCGCGCGCAGTGAAACGCCAGCTGCAGCTGTTCGCCGGCCCGCACCTGTTTTCGAACGCGCTCTCGCCGGTACAGGCGGGCTGCGTGCTGGCGGCGCTGCGCATCGTCGCCGGCGGCGAGGGCGACGCGCTGCGCGAAGCGCTGCTGGCCAATGCCGTGGCGCTGCGCGCGGGCCTGGCCGAAACCGGGATGCGCTGCCTGGGCGTGCCCTCGGCGATCGTGCCGCTCTGGATCGGCAGCGAACAGGTGGCGCGCCTGGCCGGGCGCACGCTGGCGCGCGAAGGGGTCTTCGTCAACGCCGTCGAGTACCCGGGCGTGCCGCTGGGGGCGGCGCGCCTGCGCCTGCAGGTGATGGCCGGACACCGGCCGGCCCAGATGCGCCAGGGCGCGCGCATGATCGGCGCGGCGGTGAGCGGCGCCGTCGCCGCGCTCGGCGTCGAGCCGGCGCGCCAGCCCGCCCCGCGGGAGCGCGCCCGTGGCTGAAGCTTCCGAACCGGCCATCGTCCTGCTCGCGCAACAGTTGCGCGAGCGGGCAGCGCGCACACCGGAGCGCATCGCCTACACCTTCCTGCGCGAAAACGGCAGCGAACAACATATCGGCTACGCCGCGCTGGCCGCGCGCGTCGATGCGCTCGCCACGCACCTGCGCCGGCACGCGGACCCCGGCGCGCGCGCCTTGCTGCTGTATCCGGCCGGGATCGATTTCATCGTCGCCTTTTTCGCCTGCCTGGCGGCCGGCGTGGTCGCGGTACCGGCGGCGCCGGCCAACCGTGCGCGCGACGCGGTGCGCCTGGCCGGGCTGGTGAGCGATGCCGCCCCGGCGCTGGTGCTGTGCGCGCCCGAAGCGCATGACGCCACCGCCGCGGCGCTGGCGCGTGCCGGGTGCGCGGCGCCGCTGCTGGACGCCGGGCCCGCTGCGGGGAGTGCGGTCCTGCCGCTGCCGCCGGTGGACAGCGTCGCCTTTCTCCAATATACCTCCGGCTCGACCGGCCAGCCGAAGGGCGTCGAAGTCACCCACGCCAACATCGCCGCCAACGTGGCCGCGATCGGCAGCGCCTTCGGCTTCCATCCCGACACGGTCATGGTCAGCTGGCTGCCGCCGTTCCACGACATGGGCCTGATCGGCAGCATCGTCGCGCCGCTGGCGATCGGCTTTCGCTCGGTGCTGATGGCCCCCGGCGCCTTCCTGCGCCGCCCGGGCGCCTGGCTGGAAGCGGTCACGCGCTACCGCGCCACCTGCAGCGGCGGACCGAATTTTGCCTGGGACCTGTGCCTGCGCCGCATCGGCAGCGCGCACAGGGCGGCGCTCGACCTGTCCAGCCTGGAGGTGCTCTACAACGGCGCCGAACCGGTGCGGGCGGCGACGTTGGCGCGCTTCGCCGACACGTTTGGCGCTTGCGGCCTGCGGCCCGAGGCGGTCTTTCCGTGCTACGGCATGGCCGAGGCGACCCTGCTGGTGGCCGGCGGGCCACGCGCACGGGCGCCGCGCACCTTCACGGTCGATGCCGCCGCGCTCGAACGTGGCGTAGTAGCCGAAGGCGCGCCGGGCCAGGCCGGCAGCCGCACGCTGGTCGGTTGCGGCGTGCCGGCGCCGGGTGTCGAGGTGGCCGTAGTCGACCCGGCGCGCTGCGTGCCGGCCGCCATCGGATCGATCGGCGAACTCTGGATCGCCGGGCCGGGTGTGGCGCGCGGCTATCATGGCCGGGCGCAGGACAGCGCCCAGCTGTTCGGCCTGCGCGTGGCCGGGGCGCCGCCGGCGCTGGCCGGCGCGCGCTGGCTGCGCAGCGGCGACCTTGGCTTCGTGCATGCGGGCGAAGTCTATATTACCGGCCGCCGCAAAGATGTCATCGTCGTCCATGGCCGCAAGATCCATGCGCGCGACGTTGAAGCGCTGGCGGAAGACGCCTGTGCGGAACTGGCGCCGAACAGCTGCGCGGCCTTTGCGCTCGACGGCGAGGAGAACGAAAGCCTGGCGCTGGTGGTGGAGGCGCCGCGCGCGCTGGCCCGCGGCGGCGACGTCGATGCGCTGGCGCGCCGCATTCGTGCAGCCGTGGTGCACGGCACCGGCATCCCGCTGCATACGCTGGCCTTCGTGGTGCCGGGCGGCTTCCCGCGCACCACCAGCGGCAAGGTCCAGCGCGCACGCTGCAAGGAGGGGCTGCACAAGGGCAGCCTGCCGCTCCTTGCGATGAAGTGGGCAAATTCGGCGCCCGGCATGGAAGGCAGCGCCGAGCGCGCCGATGCCGTCATCGGCTGGCTGCGCAGCTATGCGGCGCGCCGGCTCGATTCGCGCCTGGCCGACGAGCGCCGTTCGCTGGCGCCGCATGTGCTGCTCGACTTCGGCGCGCGCGGCCTGCTCGGGCTGCAGGCGCCGCAGGACAGCGGCGGCCTGGCGCTGGCAACGCGCGACCTGGTGCGCGTGATGGCGCAACTGGCCGCGATCGACCTGACCCTGGCCACCATGGTCGGCGTGCACAATGGCCTGGGCCTGCGGCCCTTGCTGCGCTTCGCGCCCGAGCCCTTGCGCGCGCACTGGCTGCCGCAGCTGGCCGCCGGTCGCCAGCTGGCCGCCTATGCGCTGAGCGAGCCGCAGGCCGGATCGAACCCGCGCGCCATCGGCACCCGCGCCGACCGCATCGACGGCGGCTGGCGCCTCACCGGCGAAAAGCACCTGATCGGCCTGGTGGCCTGGGCCGGCGTGCTGACCGTGTTCGCGCGCGCTTTCGACCCGGTGGGGCGGGCGCTCGGCACCGTGGCGCTCCTGGTTCCGGGCGACGCGCCGGGCCTGCAGCTGGGACCGGAAGCGCTGACCATGGGCATGCGCGCGATGCCGCAAAGCGCGGTGCGCTTCGATGGCGTGTTCGTGCCCGACGCCCAGGTGCTGGGTACGCCCGGCGCCGGCATGGACGTGGCCCAGGACGCGATGGGCTTTGCGCGCCTCGGCATCGGCGCCCTGTGCGTGGGCGCCATGAAGCGCTGCCTGCAATTGATGACCCGTTATGCCGCGCGGCGCGACGTCGCCGGCGGGCGCCTGTTCGACAATCCGCTTACGCTGCTGAGCCTGCACGAACTCGATTGCGCGATCGGCGCGGCCGAAGCCCTGGTCGATGCGCTGGCCGGCAGCATCGACGACGGCGCCGCGCTGCCGCTGGACGCCTGCAGCGCCTGCAAATGCGTGCTGTCGGAATTGTTGTGGGAAGCGGTCGACCGCCTGATGCAGATGCTGGGCGGGCGCGGCTACCTGGAAACCAACCTGGCGCCGCAACTGCTGCGCGACGCGCGCGTGCTGCGCATCCTCGAGGGGCCGAGCGAAGCCCTGTATGCGCACCTGGGCGCGCTGGTGCGCCTGCCCGGCAATCCGATCGCGCAGGCGGTCGAACGCTGCGGCGCGCCCGATTACCTGGCGCTGCTGGCGAACCTGCCGGCGCAGGGCAGCGGCGCCTGGCAGGACGGGCGCAACGGCGAATTCGCCGCCTGGACCCTGCTGGCGGCGGCCGCCCGCGGCGAAGCGGCGGCCTGGGCGGCGCGGCGCCTGGACGCGTTGCGCCGCCAAGTGGAGGTCGAGAGCGCGGCCGTCACCGATTGCCCGCCCGCCGGTGCGCTGCTGGCGCGCGTCGCGCAGCACGCGCTGGCGATCGGCGACGTCGAGCAATGCGCGCCGGGCGAGGCGGGCGGGCTCGACGCCTTGCTGCGCCAGGCGCTGGCCGAGGCAATCGAAGTGGCCATCGTACCGGCGCCACCCCCGGCAGCGCCGTCAAGCCTGGACCTGGTACACGCCTGCCTGCAGCGCTGGCTGCGCGAAGGCGGTCTCGGGGACGCGGGCATGGGTGGCGCGGAGACGGGCCTTGCGGCCTGGGGCGTCGATACGCCGTTCAGCGACCTCGGCATCGATTCGCTGGCTTCGGTGCCGCTGGCGCTCGAAGTCGAGCAAGCCAGCGGGGTGCCGGTCAGCGCCGAGCTGCTCTACGATTACCCGACGGTGCGGCTGCTGGCCGGCTATATCGACGAACAGTGCGGGGAACAGAGAGAGGCGGCCACGGCGCTGCCCGCATCGGACGCATCGGGGTAGAATAGCCCCTTTACCCTTACGCTTTTCGCCATGACCGTCCGCACACCCGTCCGTACCCGCTTTGCCCCCAGCCCGACCGGCTACCTCCACCTCGGCGGCGCCCGCACCGCGCTGTATTCCTGGGCCTTTGCCCGCCACTTCGGCGGCACCTTCATCCTGCGCATCGAGGACACCGACCTCGAGCGCTCGACGCCGGAAGCGGTGCAGGCGATCCTGGACGGCATGCAGTGGCTCGGCCTGGCGCACGACGAAGGCCCGTTCTACCAGATGCAGCGCATGGACCGCTACCGCGAAGTGGTGGCCGGCATGCTCGAAGCCGGCACCGCCTACCTGTGCTACTGCTCGCCGGAAGAAGTCGAGGCGATGCGCGAGCGCATGCGCGCAGCGGGCGAAAAGCCGCGCTACGACGGCACCTGGCGTCCGGAACCGGGCAAGACCCTGCCGAACGTGCCGGAGGGCGTGAAGCCCGTCGTGCGTTTCAAGAATCCGCTGGACGGCGAAGTGACCTGGAACGACGTCGTCAAAGGCCCGATCACGATCGCCAACAAGGAACTCGACGACCTGATCATCGCGCGTCCGGACGGCACCCCGACCTACAACTTCTGCGTGTCGGTCGACGACTGGGACATGAAGATCACCCACGTGCTGCGCGGCGACGACCACGTGAACAACACGCCGCGCCAGATCAACATCCTGCGCGCGCTCGGCGCCGAGCTGCCGGAATATGGCCATCTGCCGATGATCCTCGGTCCCGACGGCCAGAAGCTCTCCAAGCGCCACGGCGCCGTCAGCGTGATGCAGTATCCGGAGCAGGGCTATCTGCCGGAAGCGATGCTGAACTACCTGGCGCGCCTCGGCTGGAGCCATGGCGACGACGAGATCTTCTCGATGGAACAGTTCACCGAGTGGTTCAACCTCGAACACCTGACCGCCTCGGCGGCCCAGTTCAATCCAGAAAAGCTGGCCTGGCTGAACAACCATTACATCAAGGCCGCCGACAACGAGCGCCTGGCCGGCCTGGTGCGTCCGAAGCTGGAAGAGCAGGGTGCGCAGTTCGACGGTTCTCCGGCGCTGCCCGGCGTGCTGGCCCTTGTGAAGGACCGCGCCAACACGATCAATGAACTGGCCGATGCATCGATGCTGTTCTACCGCACGCCACAGCCGGATGCGGCGCTGCTGACCCAGCACCTGACCGACGCGGTGCGCCCGGCGCTGGCTGCCTTTGCCGAGCGTTGCCAGACGGTCGAGTGGAACAAGGCGGCCATTGCCGCCATGCTCAAGGAAGTGCTGGCCGCGCACGGACTGAAGATGCCGCAGATCGCCATGCCGCTGCGCTTGCTGGTCACGGGCCAGCTGCAGACGCCGGCCATCGATGCGGTGCTGGAACTGTTCGGACGCGAGGCCGTTTTGGCCCGTGTAAATAAGGGACTGTAATTCGTTTGATCTTCTTCAAAACGGTATTTGCGTAATGCAAGAACCCCCGCTATAATGCTCGCACTTCAGCAGTACGGGGGTATAGCTCAGCTGGGAGAGCGCTTGCATGGCATGCAAGAGGTCAGCGGTTCGATCCCGCTTACCTCCACCAAGTTGAAGTGCAGTTTGTAGTAAATAGTAGTAAGCGGTAGTTCAGGGTCCCCATCGTCTAGAGGCCTAGGACATCACCCTTTCACGGTGAGTACCGGGGTTCGAATCCCCGTGGGGACGCCAGAGTGTTGGCAGAAGTTTGCCGAAAGCTGCGCCAGCGGCAGCGAGTAGTAGAAGCAAGAGCAGTATGGTATGATGTTGTTTTGCCCCGTGGGGGGTATAGCTCAGCTGGGAGAGCGCTTGCATGGCATGCAAGAGGTCAGCGGTTCGATCCCGCTTACCTCCACCACGTCGAAGAATTCGTAGTTTGGTAAGTCGGTAGTTCAGGGTCCCCATCGTCTAGAGGCCTAGGACATCACCCTTTCACGGTGAGTACCGGGGTTCGAATCCCCGTGGGGACGCCAAGAATTTGGCAGTAGTAGTAAAAAGTAGTAATCGGAACAGTTTTAGGTCCCCATCGTCTAGAGGCCTAGGACATCACCCTTTCACGGTGAGTACCGGGGTTCGAATCCCCGTGGGGACGCCAGTAGTTGCAAAAAGCCGCCTTGAGCGGCTTTTTGCTTTTCCAGTCCCTTTTTATTCGGTCGTACCATGTCCACCTCCCCATCGCTCGCCATTTTCTGCAAGGTCGTCGACAACTACGGCGACATCGGCATCTGCTGGCGCCTCGCGCGCCAACTGCATGGCGAGCATGGCGTGGCGGTGACGCTCTGGGTCGACGACCTGGCCAGCTTCCGCCGCATCTGTCCCGACGTGGATATCGCGGCGGCAGTGCAGACCGTCGCCGGCGTCGCGGTGCGCCACTGGTGTGGCCAGGACGGTGAATTCAGCCCGGCCGAGGTCGCCGACATCGTCATCGAATTTTTCGCCTGCGATATTCCGCCGGGTTACGTCGAAGCGATGGCGGCGCGCACGCCGCGGCCGGTCTGGCTGAACCTGGAAGGCTTGACGGCGGAAGAGTGGGTCGAGGGTTGTCACCAGCTGCCGTCGATGCACCCACGCCTGAAGCTGACCAAGCATTTCTTTTTCCCCGGCTTCACCGCCCATACCGGCGGCCTGCTGCGCGAAGCGACGCTCGAGCGGGAACGCCTGGCCTTCCTCGCCGAGCCGGGGAGGGTGCAGGCCTTTCTGCAGGGACTCGGCCTGGCCGATGCCGAAATCGATGCCTGTAAAGTCTCGCTGTTCTGTTATCCGCACGCGCCGGTCGCCGAACTGTTCGCGGCCTGGCAGGGTGGCGAGCGCAAGGTGACTTGCCTGGTTCCCGAAGGCGTTGCCGCCGGTGCGGTCGCCGCGTTTCTCGGTACGGAGGCAGTCGCAGGCGCCGTGGCCACGCGCGGCATGCTGACCGTGCGCGTGCTGCCCTTCGTGCCCCAGCCCGACTACGACCGCCTGCTGTGGGCCTGCGACCTGAACCTGGTGCGCGGCGAGGATTCCTGGGTGCGCGCCCAGTGGGCCGGTAAACCGTTCGTCTGGCACATCTATCCGCAAGACGAGAACCTGCACCACAAGAAACTGCGCGCCTTCCTGGGGCGCTATGCGCCGGACGTCGGCAGCCTCGACGCGTTCATGCTGCACTGGAACGGCGCCGCAACGGCAGACGCCGACTGGCCCGCCCTGTGGTCGGCGTTGCAAGGTGACGCGGCCGTCCTCGCCGCCCGCTCCGAGGCGTGGCGGAAAGAGATGGAGGGCAATGGCGACCTTGCATCGAACCTGCTCGCATTTGCTACTCACATTGCCACTTCACTTCGATAGGCACGGCCCGGGTTACGTGATATCATGCCCGGTTACTGCAACCCCTTTTTAGAATACTCAGACTCCTATGAAACCCGCAAAAGAGATCCGTGTCGGCAACATCATCATGGTTGATGAGAAGCCTTTTATCGTGCTGCGTTCCGATGTCAACGGCTCGAGCCGCACGGGCTTCACCTACAAGTGGAAGATGAAGAATCTTCTGACCAACGCTCCGCTGGAAAACGTGTTCCGTGGCGATGACAAGTTCGACGTCGTCGTGCTGGACAAGAAGCCGGTGACCTACTCGTACTTCGCCGATCCACTGTACGTCTTCATGGACGAAGAGTACAACCAGTTCGAAATCGAAGAAGAAAACCTGGGCGACGCGCTGCATTACCTGAAAGACGGTATGGAATGCGAAGCCGTGTTCTATGACGGCAAGGCCATCTCGGTCGAACTGCCGACGACGATCGCACGCCAGGTCATCTACTCGGAGCCAGCGGTCAAGGGCAACACCTCGGGCAACGTCCTGAAAGAAGCCAAGATCGAGAACGCCATCGAAGCCCACCAGCACATCGTCATGGTGCCGCTGTTCGTGAGCCAGGACGACACCATCGAGATCGATACCCGCACCAACGAATACAAGCGCGTGGTACGTAACTAAGCCGTCACTGATCGACGAGCTGGTACGAAAAAACGCTGCCCTTTGCCGGCAGCGTTTTTTTTCGTCCCGACATTCCTGTGCAAATGGTGCTGGACAGAAAGCACTGCTATGCTATTGCTTTACTAAAATAACAGTGGAGAGCAGCATGGATCGCAGGGATTTCGTTCGACTCGGTGTGGCCGCCGGCGCAATGGCCGGCGCGGTGGCGCAGGCAAGCGCCGCGGCGATGCCGAAAGGCGTTGCACTCGACAACCTGCTCGACGCCGGCGTGCGCGAGCAGGGCGCGGCCATGGCGGCCGGCAAGCTCAGCTCGCAGCAGCTGGTCAGGCGTTACCTGGCGCGCATCGCCGCCGTCGACAAGGCCGGTCCGCGCCTGAATTCCGTCATCGAACTCAATCCCGATGCCCTCACCATTGCTGCCGAGCTCGACCGCGAACGCGCGGCCGGCAAGTTGCGCGGTCCGCTGCACGGCATCCCGGTCTTGCTGAAGGATAACATCGCCACCGGCGACAAGATGAGCACCAGCGCCGGCTCGCTGGCCCTGGACGGCGTGCGCGCCACCCGCGACGCCTTCGTTGCCGAGCGCCTGCGCGCGGCCGGCGCCGTCATCATCGGCAAGACCAACTTGTCGGAGTGGGCCAACATGCGCTCGACCCACTCGGTCAGCGGCTGGAGCGGCCGCGGCGGCCAGACCAAAAATCCCCACGCGCTCGACCGCAACACCAGCGGCTCGAGTTCCGGTTCCGGCGCGGCGATCGCCGCCAGCCTGGCCACGCTGGCGGTCGGCACCGAGACCGACGGCTCGATCGTGTCGCCGAGTTCGAGCTGCGGCATCGTCGGCCTGAAACCGACCCTGGGCCTGGTCAGCCGCAGCGGCATCATCCCGATCGCCCACTCGCAAGATACCGCCGGCCCAATGACGCGCAGCGTGGCCGATGCCGCCCTGATGCTGGCCGCCATGACCGGCATCGACAACGACGATGCGGTGACGAAAGAAAGCCAGGGCAAGATCGCCGACTATGCGGCGGCCCTGCGCCTCGACGGCTTGCGCGGCAAGCGCATCGGCGTGGCGCGCAATTTCTTTGGCGGCAGCACGGCCGTCGACGAAGTCGTCGAGAAGGAATTGGCGGTGTTGAAGGCGCAAGGCGCGATCCTGGTCGACGTCAAGCTGCCGAACACCGACAAGTACAACGAAACCGAAGTCGAAGTGCTGCTGTCCGAATTCAAGCCCGACCTGGCCGCTTACCTGGCCGGCTACGCCCCGCATGCGCCGGTCAGGAACATGGCCGACGTGATCGCATTCAACGACAGGAACGCGTCTCGCGAAATGCCGTTTTTCGGCCAGGAACACCTGATCGCGGCGCAGGAGAAGGAAGGGCTGGAGGGCAAGGCCTACCGCGAGGCGCTGGCCAACAACCGCCGCTATTCGCGCGAAGAGGGCATCGACAAGATCCTGCGCGAAGAAAAGCTGGACGCGCTGGTGGCGCCGACCGGTGGCCTGGCCTGGCTGACCGATTACATCAATGGCGACCACTACGGCATGAGCTTCTCGTCGCCGGCGGCGGTGGCCGGCTACCCGCACATCACGGTGCCGGCCGGTTTTGCGCGCGGACTACCGGTCGGCATCTCGTTCGTCGGCGGCGCCTATAGCGAAGCGACCCTGATCGGCATGGCCTATGCCTACGAGCAGGCGTCGAAGCGGCGCCGCGCACCGGCCTTCCCGGGTTCGGTCAACATCAAGGCTTAAACAATTGTTTGCCGGCACCAACAAATGTTGGTGCCGTACTTCGTTTAGCCGCGCTTGGCCCGTTCAAAGGCCGGGCCCCACAGCGGATGTCCCTGTTCGCCCGCTTCCAGCGAGAAGCCGGGGTCGATCTTCAAGGCGCGCTCGAATGCCTGCTCGCACTGCTTCGGGCGCGAGGTCACGCAGTAGCTGAAGGCCTGGTATTTCAGCGCCGTCACCCGCACGCGCGCCGGCGCGTTGGCGCGGATGTCGTTCGAACCGAGCCGCTTGATGGCCCCATCGAAATCCCCATCGTGATACAGGCGGATGCCGTCGCGCAGGGCAGCCTGTTCGCGTGCCGACTGGGTGTCGGTGCGGCTCTCGGCGCGCGGGCGTGACTCGTCCTGGGTGGCACTGCGCGCGCTCACGCGCGGATGGTTGCGTTCGGGATTGCGCTCGAACAGCGGCGCCATCTCGGCGCAACCGGCCAGCAGGCCCGCGCACAGCAGCGTTGCCAGCAGGCGCGGAGGATGGAATGTTGACATGGCAGCCTCCTTAGCGAGCCGGAGCCCTGAAATCGTAGGCGATGGTCGCCGTTTCGCGCGCGCCGGCATCGACCGTGATGGTGTGCTCGGCGAAGTTCGGATTGGCGATCCGGATCGTGTGGCGGCCGGGCGGCAAGGTCAGGCGCTTGATCGGCGGACTGACGCCGCGCTCGATGCCGTCGACATACACGGTCGCCCAGGGTTTGATCAGGAGTTTGTAGGTGGTGCCGTCGGCGACCGCCTCGGTGGATGTTGCCTGAGTGGGAGGTGGCGCCGGCGCCACGGCCTCCGGGGCGGTGTCGGGCGCCGCGCCCGTGGTCGCGTCGAGTTCGCTGTCGGCCGGCTGCGGACCGGCGGGCTGGTCGGTTGCGGGGGTGACAGGTGAGGCGGCGGACGAGGCCGAAGGCGGCGCCATGACCGTTTCGCTGCCGGCGAGCCCTGTCGCGGCACGCTCGGCCGACGGCAGGGTCAGCGGCACCAGGTCGCGCGCATCGTTCTGGTTCATATAGGAGACGAGGGCGCCGCCGGCTGCCAGCACGACGATCGCCGCGCCCGCGATCATGCCCCAGCGCTGGGCGCGGTTGCCGCGGGCTTTTGCTGGTTGCGTGGCGGCCCGCACGTTGCCCGGGGCACCCGGGGGAATTGCTGCGGACGGCTTGCGCGGTGCAGCCTGGGCCGGTTCGATGCGCTCTTGCAGGGGAGCCGGGGCGATTTTTTCCGGACGCGGCGCATTCGCCGCCGCGCCATCCTCGCTGGCAGGTTTGCGCAGCATGCCGGATTCGGTGCGTTCGCGCAGGCTGAGCGGTTCCGGCACCGGGTTTGCGGTTGGCGCCGGAACACTGGCCGGAGCCGCGAAATCGCCGGGCGCCGGCGTCGTGTCGATCGGTGCTTCGGACGCGGCTGACGCTTCCACAGGCGCCGCCGCAGCCACGGCCGGTTCCTGCGCAGCGGGCGCCGGCACGACCACGTCGCCCGACCCGGCCTCGAGGCCGAGCAGGGCGCGCATGTCGTCCACCGACTGCGGGCGCAGGCGCCGGTTCGGCCCCAGGCAGCAGTCCAGCCCTTTGGTCAATTGATCACTGTAATTGTCGTACAGGCGCGGGCCGAGCGGCCCTTCCGGCGGCAGCTCGGCCGTGATCGCGTAATGGAGGACCAGCGCCAGCGCGTGCAGGTCGGCGGAAGGGGACGAAGATGCGTTCGGCGCAGTGTCCGGCGCTTCTGCCGCGGGCATCAGCAAGGCGTCGCCATTGGCCAGCATCACCAGCGACTCGGGCGTGATGGGGCGGTGCGGCGCCCCGGTCGCGTATTGCCGTTCGAGGGAATCGAGGGTGTGGCGCAGCAGGTTGCGGCACCAGGCCTCGTCTACCAAAGCCGGCGTGTGCTCGACGATGTCGCGCACCGGGCGCCCGTCCGCGAACGGCGTATAGATCGTTGTATGTTGGCTGGTCATTGTGCTAAACGTTTATTTTTAGCAAAACTATGCCAGATTTACCGCAACTGCGCCGCTATTGAATCAAGCGTGCGCGGCATGGAAGTGGATCAGACGTCGAGGAAGCGCATCTTGAAGCTGCGGCCCTTGAAGCTGCCGAATTCCGGCCCGAGCTTGTTGCCGGCGTTGAGCTTGCGGTAAGCGGCGTCGGCCACGTCGCGGGCGATGGCGACATAGGTCTGGAATTCGGTGACGTTGATCTTGCCAACCTGGTCCTTCAGCAGTCCCGCGTCGCCGGTCAGGGCGCCGAGCACGTCGCCCGGACGCAGCTTGTCCTTCTTGCCGCCGGCGATGATGAGCGTGGACATCGGCGCCGGTTCGGCCGGCAGCACCGAGTCGCCCAGGTCGTCGAGCTTGTACCAGGACACCGGGGCGTCCTGGTATTCCTCGATCGCGCGCACCCATTTCTTTTCGTTCGGCGCGCACAGCGACAAGGCCAGGCCCGTCTCTTCGCCGCGGCCGGTGCGGCCAATGCGGTGCACGTGCACTTCGGCGTCCTTCGAGACGTCGACGTTGATCACCGCTTCCAGGTTGGCGATGTCGAGGCCGCGCGCGGCGACGTCGGTTGCCACCAGCACCGAGCAGCTGCGGTTGGCGAACAGGATCAGGATCTCGTCGCGCTCGCGCTGCTCGAGCTCTCCGTACAGGGCGAGCGCCGAGAAGCCCTGGTCGCGCAGCGAGTCGGCCAGTTCGCGGCAGTGCGCCTTGGTGTTGCAGAAGGCGAGGGTCGACACCGGCTTGTAGTGGCGCAGCAGGCGCGCCACGGCGTCGTCGCGGTTGTCGAAGCCGACTTCATAGAAGCGCTGCTCGATCTTCGATGCGTCGTGCTGGCTCTCGACCGCGATCTCGACCGGGTCGTTGAGGAAGCCGGCGGTGGCGTGGCGGATGTCGTCCGGGTAGGTCGCCGAGAACAGCAGGGTCTGGCGCCGCTGCGGGCAGGCCGAGACGATGCCGGCGATCTCGTCGTAGAAACCCATGTCGGTCATGCGGTCCGCTTCGTCGAGCACCAGGGTCTGCACTTTCGACAGGTCGATCGTCGCGCGGCCCAGGTGGTCGCGGATGCGGCCCGGCGTGCCGACCACGATGTGGGCGCCGTGTTCGAGCGAAGCGATCTGCGGACGCATCGACACGCCGCCCGTGAGCGTCAGGATCTTGACGTTGCCGACGCCGCGCGCCAGGCGGCGCAGTTCGCCCGCGACCTGGTCGGCCAGTTCGCGCGTCGGGCACATGACGAGTCCCTGGACCGCGAACCAGGCCGGATTGAGTTTTTGCAGCAGGCCGATGCCGAAGGCGGCGGTCTTGCCGCTGCCGGTTTTCGCCTGCGCGATCAGGTCGCGTCCCTGCAGCACGGACGGCAGGCTGGCGGCCTGGATCGGCGTCATGGCGTGGTAGCCGAGCGTATCGAGATTGGCGAGGAATTGCGGTGCCAGCGGCAGCGCGGAAAATGGTGTGGTCATGCGGCCTCCAGCCGGAAAACCGGTTATGGAGCCGGCGCCCAGACCGGCAAGCCGGTCAGATCAAGGTTGTCGTCGCGGCGCCAGACTGGCAGGCCGGTAGTGTCGGTTTCTTCGAGCAGGGAAATCTGTTCCTGCTTCATGCCGGTGCGGCGTGGACGGGGAGTGCGCTTGCGTTCAACTGTGTGATCGACCGCAGCCTCGACGGAACCGCTGTCGAGCGGGGCGGCCGGTTCGAAACCCGGCAGGTCGATCGTCGCGTTGTCTTTCTTGTCTCTCATCCGGCGTCGCTGGCCCAAAAACAAAAGCCCGGCTACGAGAGTCGGGCTTGTCTGAATCTAGTGTTTGGTTGCGGGGACAGGATTTGAACCTGTGACCTTCGGGTTATGAGCCCGACGAGCTGCCAGACTGCTCCACCCCGCAGCGCTATTGTACTGCGGGGTGCGCCAGAATGCAAATCGGCGAGTGGATATGGATTCAGGCGGCGCGCAAACGCCACAGCGAGGTCACTTCCCGGGCCCGCGCCCCGTGCAGCGGATCGTCCGCATCCTGCGCCTTCGCGTGGGTCGGACGCACGTCGTGGCGGCCGGCAACTTCCAAACCGGCGGCCGCGATCCATCCGACCAGCTGCTCGCGCGTGCGCAGGCCCAGATGCTCGGCGAAGTCCGACAGGACCAGCCAGCCTTCGCCGCCCGGCGCCAGGTGCGCCTTCAAACCGTTGAGGAAACCGCGCAGCATGCGGCTGTCCGGATCGTAGATCGCGTATTCGATCGCCGAACTCGGCTTGCCCGGCAGCCAGGGCGGATTGCAAACCACCAGGTCGGCCTGGCCTTGCGGGAACAGGTCGGCCTCGACGATCTCGACCTGCGCATCGAGTCCGAGGCGCGCGATGTTCTCGCGCGCGCAGCCGAGGGCGCGTGCATCCATGTCGGTAGCGACGACGCGGCGCAGGCCGCGCCGCGCCAGCACGCTTGATAACACGCCGGTACCGGCGCCGATGTCGAAGGCGAGGTCGGTTTTCTGCGGCAGCGGCGCCTGCGCCACCAGCTCGACGTACTCGCCGCGCACCGGCGAGAACACGCCGTACCAGGGGTGGATGCGATCGTCCAGCGCCGCAATCGGCACGCCCTTGCTGCGCCATTCGTGCGCCCCGATCAGACCGAGCAGCTCGCGCAGCGAGACCACGAACGCTTCGGTCGCGGCGCCATACGCTTCGTTGCAGGCCTGGCGCACGTCGGGCGCGCGCCGCAGCGGGATCGTGTAATCGGCATCGAAGGGGATCAAGAGCATCGCCAGCGTACGCGCGCGCTGCAGTTGCGCCAGGCGGTGGCGGTGGAACTGTTCGGTCAGCGTGGGCGGCGTCGCGCCGGCCTTGATGCGCTTGGCGCGCGCCGGCTTGTGGTCGATGCGGCGCGCCAGCGCCTGCACCAGCTGGCGCGCATTCTGGAAATCGCCGCGCCAGAGCAGGGCGGTGCCGTCCAGCGCCAGCCGGTACGCCGCATCGGCCGTCATGGTGTCGTCGGCGATCACCACCTTTTTCGGCGCCGGCCAGCCGCTCTCCGAACGCCACAGCGCCGAACGCGACTCGCCGTTTTCAACCCATTCGATGCGCGTCATATCAATGATGGTGATGCCAGTTGCCGTCGGCCGACTCGATGAACGATTTCACGGCGTCGGCGTTGCCGGTCGCATGGCGTTTCACTTCGCCGCAGCCGCAAATGCCCTGGTAAGGCTGGATGTGCGAGCAGGCCGAGACTTTCTGCAGGTAGACGGTGACGGGTTTGGCGCACTTGGCGCATTTGAAGGTGAGGGTGCGGGCGGGTTTCATGGGTAGGTGCGTGGTGAATACAAAGGGCGTCATTGTACAACGCTGTGTGAGCGGGCGATGGGCGCTCACGGCGTCCTTACGCCAATCGCACACGATTATGTAACTAACCAACAATGGCGAACCGAGCCCCGCAAACCCCGGCTGTCAAGACGCACAGACCCGTAAGGTGGGCGGCTGTACCTGGAAGCCAGCCCGTCCCCAGCTCTGAACGCCGCCCACGCGTTCAACCGCAAGCTGAAACATCGCGACGGATTTCCCGACCGTTGAACGCGTGCGCGGCGCACCTGCCGCAGTTCCGCTACCGGAAGAAGGGTTAGCCGCGCACCTTACACGTACGTCGCAAGCTCAAACCCCCACGCTCACCGCGCTGCTGCCCCCGCCCGCCGGCCGTACCTGGATCTTGGCCGCGATCCGCTCCGTCATCTCCTGCACGTGCGAGATCACGCCAACCTTGCGTCCCATCGACTGCAGCGCATCGAGCGCATCCATCGCCACGCCCAGCGTATCGCTGTCGAGCGAGCCAAACCCTTCGTCGATGAACAGCGACTCGACCCGCACCCGGTTCGACGACAGCGAGGCCAGGCCGAGCGCCAGCGCCAGCGAGACCAGGAAGGATTCGCCGCCGGAGAGCGAATTGACCGAACGGATTTCGCCGCCCATGTCCTGGTCGCGCACCATCAGCGCCAGCGACGGCGCGCCGGCGTTGTCGACGCGTTCCAGGCGGTAGCGCCGCGCCAGCTGGTTCAGGTGGCTGTTGGCGTAGCCGAGCAGGACGTCGAGCGTGAATTGCTGGGCGTAGTTGCGGAACTTCTTGCCGTCGGCCGAGCCGATCAGCTCCGACAGCCGGCCCCAGCGCGCTTCGATCGCCTGCTGGCGCTCGATCTCGGCCAGCATCGACTGGGCCTTCTCCCGGCGCGCGTCGTCTTGCGCCGCCTGCAGGCGCAGGGCGGTGGCGCGTTCGTGTACGGCGCTGCGCTCTTCCAGCACCGCCGCCAAGGCATCGGCGACCGCTGCACCGTCCTGCATGGCGCCATCCGGCGCAGCGCTCTGTTCATGCATGTCGCGCTGGGTCCTGCGCTCGGCGAGCACGGCGGCGGCCCGGGCCAGGGCTGCGTCGAGTTCGGCCAGTGCCGCCCGTTCGCCGGCCAGCCAGTTGGCGCCGACGGCAAGCAGGCCCGCCAGTTGCGCCTGGTTTTCCACGGGTTCGAGTTCGCCGTGATCGGTGGCGTAGTCTTCGATCCAGCCGGCCAGGCGTTCGCCGGCGTCGCGCGCGTCGTCCTGCAGGGTGCCGATGCGTTCCTGGGCCTGGGTCAAGGTGCTGCGCACCCGGGTTTCGCGCTGTGCCGCTTCACCGGCCGCGGCCTGGCGCGCGGCCAGCGTTTCGCGTGCGCCCGTCACTGTGCGGCGCAGGGCCTGCTCGACCTCGCCCACGGCGCGGCCGTCGAACAGCGCGGCGCGCGACTGGCGCCGTTCGCGCAGTTCGGCTTCGCTGCGCGCGAACGCTTCCTCGGCCGCGGCGGCCGCGGTGACCGCGTGCTCGGCGCGCACGGACGCTTCGCGCTGGGCCGCTTCCAGCGTGGCCAGCGCGAAGCGCTGCTCGGCCAGCTGGGCAGATTGCGCCGTCCATGCCTTCGCCTGCGCCGCGCGCGCCGCCTGCCACTGTGCCGGATTGCGGCGCCAGGCGTCCTGCCAGCCGTCGCCCACGGATTCCGCCAGCACCGGGTCGAGTTCGGCCAGCAGGGCTTCCAGCGTTGCGCGGTCGCGTTCGAGCTGGGCGCTGAAACCCTTGTGTTCGAGTTCCAGCGTCGCCAGCGAAGTGCGCACGTTCTGGGCCAGTTCGCGTGCGCGCACGTGTTCGGCATTGCCGGCATCGAAGGCGGTTTGCGCCGCCTCGCGCGCTTGCGCGGCGCGGCGCGCGGCGCCCTGGCGTGCCTCGACGGCGAGCAGCGCTTCGCGCACGGCGTTCGTTTGCGGCTCGAACCAGGGCTTGCGCTCGCCCTCGGGCGGGGCATCGTTTGCCACCGGATTGGCGCGCCAGCTGGCATCGAGTTCGCCGATGTCGTCCAGCAGCGTCGCCCGTTCCTCGCCCAGCGCCGCCAGCCGTTCGCCGGCGGCCGCCAGCTGGGCGCGGCGCGTGGCCTGGTCACTCAAATTGTCCTGCACCGCGGCGCGGCGCTCGCCCACCTGGGCACGCAAGGTGTCGAACACCGCATGCAGGCGCGCGTCCTGGTGCGCGTAAGGATGGGCTTCGCTGCCGCACACCGGGCAGGGTTCGCCGTCCACCAGCGCGCTGCGCAAGTCTTCGACGTTCCCGGCGACCGCCAGTTCGGCGGCGGCGAGGGCCTGTTCGGCCTGGGCGGCGGCGCTCGCCAGCAAGGGCGCCGCTGCTACAGCAGCGGCCAGCGCCGCCTCGGCGGCGGCGCGTGCTGCCCGTGTGCGTTCGATCTCGGCATCGATCCGCGCCAGGTGTTCGCGCGCGGCTTGCAAGCCCTTGGCGATGCGGGCGGCGGCGCCCAGGGCTTCGCGCCGTGCTTCGAGTCCCTGGCGTTCGTCGTGCAGGGCATCGAGGTCGAAGCCGGCCAGCGCGGTCGCGGCGGCCGCGCGCGCGGTGTCGAGTTCGGCGATGCGCGCGCTGGCGCGTTCGGCCGTATCGAGGGCCGCTTCCAGCGTCGCAGCGGCATTTACGCGGGCGCGCTCGGTTTTCGCCAGCGCGGCCAGGTTGGCGGCCTCGGCGCCGGCGGCCTGCGCGGCGCTATTGAACAGCTTGTCCCACTGCGGCCATCCGGTGGCCAGCGCTTCGTGCTGGCGGTGCGCGGCGAGCCAGTCGGCGCTGCGTGTGGCGGCGTCGCGTGTTTGTGCGAGGCGGGCATCGGCGTCAGCCAGGATGCCGCGCGTGCGTAGCGCTTCGGCAGCGGTAACGTCGCGCCGGCCCGCCAGCTGCGCGTGGGCTGCGGCTAGGGTACCGATGGTGGCGTCGAGCGCCTTGGCCGCGTCGAGCTGGGCGGCGGCGTCCAGTTGCGCGGCTTCGGCCGTTTCCAGCGCCGTTGTTGCGGCCTGTACTTCCTGCTGCGCCAGGCGTGCGGCATCGACTGCACGCGCCAGCTCGCCCTGGCCGTTCGCCAGCGTCGCTTCCAGCTGCGCGCGTTCGGCATCCAGGCGCGCCAGTTCCGCCATCAGCGGACGCGCCGCCTGCACCGCGTCCAGCGTGGCCAGGCGCACGCGCCGCTCCCCCGCGTTGTCGGCCTGCGTGCGCGCTTCCAGCAGCAGGCTTTCGGCCTGCGCTTCGCTCAGGCGCAGGCGTTCGCGTTCCTGGTGCCAGCGCAGCTGCGCTTCCAGCAAGGCGCGGCGCACGTCGACCGCCTGCAGCGCCACCTCCGCCGCGGCGCGCTCGGCGTCGAGTTCGGCGCGTGCTTCCTGGGTCAGTGGAGCCTGGTCGGCCAGGCGCGCGGTCAAACGGCGCACCACATCCTGTTCCTGCTTGTAGCGCTCGAAGGCGCGCTTCGAGATTTCGCTGTAGACGGCGCTGCCGGTCAGCGTCTCCAACAACTCGCCGCGTTCGTTCTCGTCGGTTTTCAAAAAGGCCGAGAACTCGTTCTGCGCCAGCAGCACCGAGCGCGTGAACTGCTCGAACGACAGGCCGATGCGCGCCGCGATTTCAAGTTGGGCCTCGGTCTTGGTGCCGCCCAGGGCCACCATCTCGGGCAGGCGGTGCAAGGTCATGTTCGAGGCTTGCAGCAAACCGCTGACCTTGTTGCGCGAACGGCGCACGCTCCAGCGCGCGCGGTAATGCACGCCGTCGTTGCCGACGAAGTCGACTTCGGCGTACCCTTCGGCCGAACCGCGGCGCAGCAGGTTGCGCGCGTCCGTGGTCGAGACGGATTCGCCGCCGGCGTCGGGCAGGGCGCCGCGGCTGCTCCTTCCCTGCAGGCGCGGCGTGTTGCCATACAAGGCCAGGCAGAGGGCGTCGAGCAGGGTGCTCTTGCCGGCGCCGGTCGGGCCGCAGATGGCGAACAGGCCGGATGAGGCCAGCGGTTCGCTCTCGAAATCGACGCAAAAGTCCCCGGCCAGGGACGCCAGGTTGCGTCCCGCAATACGCAGGATCTTCATGCGCGCTCCGCGTCGCCGGGCAGCATCAGTTCGGCAAAGGCCGTCAATTGCTCGTTCGGCGCATCCTCGCCGAAGCGTTGCTGCCACAGGCGGCGGAAGATGTCGTCCGGCTGCAGCTGGGCCAGCTGGTCGAGCGTCAGGGCATCGGCCCCGTCTTCGCGCGTGACGGTCTTGCGGGTCGGTTCGATCTTCGCCAGCCGCACCGGCTTGCCGGCGATCGCCGCTTCCACCTGCGCGCGCAGGCTCGGTTCGGGGCCGTCGAGCAGCACCCGCACTTCGAGGTAGGGGCGGCATTGCGGCGGCAGGTCCGGGTCGAGCTGCAACGCGTCCAGAGCGGCCAGCACTTCCGGCAGCGGCGCTGGCTTGGGCGGCACCCGCAGCAGGTCGACCGCGCGCGGCACCAGCAGGGGCGTGACTTCCTTCGCCACCGGGCCATCGAGGTCGATGCGCAGCACCTGGTGCTGGTAGCCGACCTCGGCGAACGAGAGCGGCAACGGGCTGCCGGAATAGCGCAGGTGGTCTTTCTTGCCGACGCGCTGGGCCAGGTGAAGGTGGCCGAGGGCCGCATACGCGATCTCGGGCGCGAACATCGAGGCCGGCAGCGCTTCGGTGCCGCCGATGACGATGCGCCGCTCGGAGTCGATCGAGGACTGGCCGTCGACCATGTGGCAGTGACCCATGGCGAGGATCGCCTGGTGCGCTTCGCGCCGCGCCTGCGCCAGCGCGAAGGCCTGTTGGTAGAGCAGGGCGATGCCGTTCAGGTAGGCGTCGCCCTCGACTTCCGCCTTGGGCACGTCGCCGGGGCGCAGGAAAGGCACGCCCAGGCACCAGGCCTCGATTGCACCTTCCTTACCACGCAGCGGCACGAGCAGGCGTTCGAGGTCGATCGCACCCTCGCGGTTGCGCACCACGTTGCCGATCACGACTGTACCGTGCGCTTCCAGCAGCGGCCCTGGTGCTTCCAGCCGCCCCGGCGAATCGTGGTTGCCGGCGATGACGACGATCTGCAGCTGCGGCGCGCGCGCCCTGGCGCGCTGCAGAAAGTGGTACAGCTGGCGCTGGGCGGCGGACGAGGGATTGGCGTTGTCGAAAATGTCGCCCGCGATCAGGAGCGCGTCGGCGCCTTCGTCGACGATCGTGTCGAGCAGCCAGTCGAGGAAGCACTGGTGTTCGTAGGTCCGGTCGTAATTGTGCAGGGTCTGGCCGAGGTGCCAGTCGGAAGTATGCAGCAGCCGCATGCGGATATGGAAAAGGGAAGGTGGGATCGGCTGCACTATAGCGCAGCTGGGCGGCGCGTTCAAAAAAAATCCGGCAGCGATGGCGTTGCTTATTGAAACCTCATTAGAATATTTACATGAGCGAATTAACTCTCTCCATCGGCGCCGCGCGCGCCCTGCACCTGGCGGCCCAGGGACTGCTGCAGCCGCGCCGCCGCAAGGCCGCCCTGGGCGACGTGCCGGAGGCGATCCGCCGCATGGGAGTGTTGCAAATTGACACAATCAGCGTCGTCGCGCGCAGTCCCTACCTGGTCTTGTGGAGCCGGCTCGGCGATTACCCGCCGGCCTGGCTCGACGATGCGCTGGGCGCAGGCAAGCTGTTCGAATACTGGGCCCACGAAGCCTGTTTCATCCCGCGCGAAGATTACGGCCTGTACCGCCACCGCATGCTCGACCCAGGCGCGATGGGCTGGAAGTATTCGGCGACCTGGATGCGCGAGCGCGCCGGCGACGTGGCGGCCTTGCTGGCCCACATCCGCACCAACGGCCCGGTGCGCGCATCCGATTTCGAGCGCAGCGACGGCAAGGCCGGAGGTTGGTGGCAGTGGAAACCGGAAAAGCGCTCGCTCGAAGTCCTGTTCACGGCGGGCGCGCTGATGATCGCGCGCCGCCACAACTTCCAGCGCGTGTACGACCTGGCCGAGCGCGTGCTGCCGGAGTGGGACGACGCGCGCATGCCGGCGCTGTCCGAGGTCCAGCGCACCTTCGCCCTGCGCGCCGTGCGCGCGCTGGGCCTGGCGCGCGCCGGCTGGATACCCGATTACCACCGTACCCGCCGTCCCCACGTCGATCCGGCGCGGCTGGCCGCTGAGGGTTTGCTGCTGCGCGCGCGCGTGGCCGGCTGGGACGATCCGGTCTACATCCATCCGGACCACCTCGACCTGGCGCAGCAGGCCGCCGCCGGCGCGCTGACGCCGACGCTGACCACCATCCTGTCGCCCTTCGACCCGGTGGTGTGGGACCGGCGCCGCGCCCTCGAACTGTTCGGTTTCGACTATCGCCTCGAGTGCTATACGCCGGCGCCGAAACGCCGCTACGGTTATTTCACGCTGCCGCTGCTGCGCCGCGGCGCGCTGGTCGGCCGGATCGACGCCAAGGCGCACCGGCGCGCGGGCGAGTTCGAACTCAAGGCCGTGTTGTTCGAAGCCGGCGTGCGCATCGGCGATGGCTTGCTGCGCGACGTGGCCGGCGCCGTGCTGCGCTGCGCGCGCTGGCACGGGTGTCCGCAGATACGTGTCGTGCGCACCGAGCCGGCCGAGGTCAAGGTGCGGCTGGCCGCGCTGCTCGGCGCCGAGCCCGTGGCTGCCGCCGCATGAATTTGCCGCCGGCCCCGCCAGACGCCGTCGGCCCGAACGGGCTGGCGCGCTTTGGGCGCTACCAGGGCCTGGCCGGTGCGCCGGGCTGGGCGCGCCTCGCCCCGCCGCAGGCGCGCAATCCACTGTGGCGGCGCCTGCACCACAAGCGCTGGCATTTCGTGGCGCTGGTCACCGACGAACTGTTTTGCGGCGTGGCGATCGTCGACGTCGGCTGGAGCAATACCTGCTTCGCGTATGCGTTTGACCGGCGCGAGCGCCGCGTGGTCGCCGCCGTCTCGCCGCTGGGCGTGGCCGGCATCACGGCGACGGTCGGCGCCACCGTGGCCGAGGGCGCCAGTTTCGCGCTGCCGGGACGGCGCATTGCCATCGCGTCCGACGGCGCCCATGGCCACCGCCTGCTGCTGCGCGCCGGCCGCTTTCGCATCGATGCCGATTACGCCGGAGACGGTCCGCGCCTGCTGGCGATCGGGCCGGCGCTCGACGGCGGCAGCGTGCACAGCACGCAAAAGTCGCCCGGCCTGGCCCTGCGAGGGCAGGTCGAGGCCGGTGGGCGCCGTTACCGGCTCGACGGCGGCGTCGCCAGTTACGACTTTTCGAATGGCCTGCTGGGCCGGCGCACGGCCTGGCGCTGGATCTCCGCGCACAGCGCCGGGCTTGGGCTGAACCTGCAAAGCGGGTATTTCGGCGACGCCGAGAATGCGCTCTGGTTCGAAGGCCAACTGTTGCCGCTGGGCGCGTTGCAGGTGGAGGTCGAACCCGGCGGCTGCTGGGCCATGCGCACGGACGACGGCCTGCTCGACCTGTGCTTTACCCCCGAAGGCACGCGCTGCGACGACAAGCAATTGCTGGTGGCAAGCAGCCGCATGCGCCAGCACGTGGGCCGCTTCGACGGCTGGGTCCGGCCGGGCGCGGGCGCGGCGCGCCACCCGGTGACCGGGCTGGCGGGCCTGGCCGAAGACTATCGCGCGCGCTGGTGAGTTGCCCTGCAGTACGAGTGAAAATGGTTATCTCAGCCGCAACGCATGGGGCGGGAGGCGGTTGACGCGGGCAGCGCGGCCGTATCCCCCGAATTTGATCGAGATCAAAGTCGCAAGGGTGGCGGTCCGTAAACTACACCTTCCTTCAGGCCGAAGAGAAGAAAAACATCCGCCCGGCCTGTCCAAAAACCATAGCGTCCAGCCTGCCGTGTTCCCCTGCGGAGCATGTGCTCGTGCTGACGATGCCGAGAGGAGACACCATGCTGACAGCGACCTACACCCTCGTCGCGCTTTCCGTGGAACAAACCAGTATGCGGGTCAGCCTGCATTCTGTGCAGCAACTCGTTCAGAAAAGCTATGCCCAGAAAAAGGCGCTGACCGAGGGCCAGGCCGCTTATGTATGCGATACCTTGCGCCGCCTGTACGAAGCCTGCCAGGGCCGCAAGCTCGACCGTTTCCTGCTGCCGGCGCTGTGCCGTGCCGGGGCCGGCGCCGAACCGCTGCTGTGCGAGCTCGACCTGCTCAGCCGCAGCGCCGCCGATGCGCTCGGCAGCGCCTGCCGCCTGGCCGCCGGCAGCATCGACGATAGCGACAGCGTCGATGCCTTCTGCCTGGCCGTCGAGCGCTTCTGCGCCGCGCTCGCACTGCGTTTCGACCGCGAGGAACGCGAACTGTTTCCGATCGCGCGTTCGATCATTGCCGGCGATGCCTGGTTCGCGGTGGCCAATCAAATGCTGGCGCACGACGCCTACCTCGAAGAGCACCGCGGCCGCGTACCGCCGCCGGCGGGCCGCGCCAGCCGGGCTGAACATGCTCATCGGCAAGGGATCGCGGCGTATTACGTGCACTAGCAAGGTTGCCATCGCAACATCGTGCTCCCGCGCCGGGCACGCCAGAAAGATCGGTCATGGTTCTTTGCTATGATGGGGGTTTTGCAAGTGCGATTCTCTTATGTTCGAATTCCTATTCAAGCGCCAGCGCGGCAAGACGGACAATGGACGCGGTGCGAAAGCGCCGCTCCCGGCTGCACCGGCCGCGGCCGCAGCGCCGTCCGCTGAGGCGGGCGGTCCATCGAACAAGCGTGGCGCCGGCGCCCAGGCTGGCGCCGCGGCGGCACGTGTGCCGTCCGCCGTACGCGAAGGGCAGGCCGAGCAGCTGAAGAACCTGGGCGGCGACGAAGCGCGTGCCGTCGACTTCATCCTCCAGTGCGAATTCTCCGAGTTGCGCCTCGCCGCCGCCGAGCTGGTCCACAGCCGCGCCGCGCTCGAGCGCGTGCACGGCGCGATCCGCAATACCGACCGCCGCGTCGCCAAGCTGATGCAGGCACGCCTCGACGCCATCCGCCACCACGACGCCGAACTGGCGCGCGGCCAGGCCACGCTGGCCCAGGCGCGCGCGCTGCTGGCGGACGAACACCTGACGCCGAACCAGGTCGCCGACCTCGACCGCAAATGGGCCATCATCGCCGCCCCCGAATTGCAGGACGAATACGCACCGGTGCGGGCAGGGCTGGGCGAACGCCTGGAAGCGCAGGTGCAATTGCAGCGCGCCATGATCGACCGCTTGAGCGCCTTGCGCCGGCTCGAGACCGAAGGCTTGAATGCGGCCGAGATGGCCGCGCGCCTGGACACGATGCAGGCCGAGCAGGGAGCCGCCCTGGCGGCGCCCGAACGCACGTCGCTGCCGCGCTCGCTGGTGGCGGAATTTGCCTCCGAACATGCCCGAGTTTCGGGCGCGCTGGCCACGCTTGCACAGTCGCAGGCGGCGCTGGCCGCGCATGAAGCGGCGTTGACGGAATGGCAGGGGCAGCCGGTTGCCGAGCTGAATGCCGAGACTTTGCGCAAGGCTTGGCAAAAACTGCCGCCGCTGCCGGAAGGCCCATCCGGCACCGCATTGCACGCACGCTTCGAGGCGCTGCTGGCGAGCCTGCCGCAGCCGGTGCGCAAGGCGGCGAGTGCGCCCCAGGCCGCGCGTGGCGCCGGCCAGCCTGAAGGCGAGCGTCGCGCGCCCGGGACTGACACCCCTGGCGTCGAAGCCCGGGCCGCCAAGCCGGCCAAAGGCGCCGACCAGGCCTTCATCGACAACATGGACGCCCTGGAAGCGGCCCTGCAACAGGGTTCGCTCGCGCACGCGGCCGAACTCGACAAGGTACTGAAGGAAACCAAGAGCAAGGGCATGCGCCTGAGCGCGCCCCAGGCCGACCGCCTGGCCCACCTGCGCGCCGAATTGAAACGCCTGTCGGACTGGGCGCGCTGGGGCGGCAATGTTTCGCGCGAAGAGTTGATCAAGACCGTGGAAGCGCTGCCGACCCAGAACCTGGCGATGGCGGAACTGGCGAAAAAGGTCGGCAGCATGCGCGAGCGCTGGAAGGCGCTCGACAGCCTGTCGGGCGCAGCGCCGAAAAGCCTGTGGGAACGCTTCGACCACGCCTGCACGGTGGCCTATGCGCCGGCGGCGGCCCACTTCCGCCACCTGGCCGACGAGCGCCACGCGAACGCGGCGAAAGGGGAGGCGATCGTGCAGGAAGCCACTGCCGAGATTGCGCGCCTGGAATCGGGCGAAGCCGACTGGAAGCACGTGGCCGGCACGGTGCAGCGCCTGCGCCTGGCCTGGAGCCATCTCGGCGCGATCGACCGCAAGGACAAGAAGCGCCTCGACACCCTGTTCGGCGCGGCGCTCACCACGTTGCAAGGCCCGCTGGAAGAGCAGCGCAAGGCCGAGGTGGCGGGGCGCGAGGAACTGATCGACGAAGTGCTGGCCATCGATCCGCACGACCGCCATGCGGTCGACCACCTGCGCGACATCCAGGCGCGCTGGCAGGAACATGCGCGCGCGCTGCCGCTCGAACGCAAGGCCGAGCAGGCGCTGTGGCAACGCTTCCGCGCTGCCTGCGACGACCTGTTCGCGCGGCGCAAGGAAACCGCGCATGCAGCCGACATCGAACGGCGCGCCCACGAAGCGGCCAAGGAAGCGATCAGCGCGCGCCTGGAAGCGGCCGCGCCCGAGGCCACCGCCGCCAGCGCCCCCAGGCTGCTGCGCGACGCCGCCCACGAATGGCAGGCGATCGGCCCGGTGCCGCGCGCCCACGAGGCACGCGTCGAGAAGCGCTATCACGAGGCGGTGGCCAGGGTGCAGCACCACGCCGACCTGTCGCGCCGCGCCGCCGGCCTGGCGCTGGCAGGCGCGCTGCGCGACAAGCTGCGCGCCTGCCAGGAACTCGAGGATTCCCTGGCCCAGCCGGAACAGACCATTTCGGCCGCCGACTGGCGCGCGCGCTGGACGGCGCTGCTGCCGGCCGGCCCCGAATACGACCCGACCCTCGACGCCCGCTTCGAGGCGGCCCTGAATGCACTCGACACCGACCGCAACGGCTACGCGCGCCTCCTGGCGGCCAACCGTCCGACCCTGCTGGCCGAACTGCTGCGCCAGGAAGTGGCGGCCGGCATCGACAGCGGCGCCGAGTTCGCGCGCGACCGCCTCAAATTGCAAGTCGAGGCGCTGCAGTCGACCCTCAAGGCGGGCAACAAGCCGGCCGGACGGCATACCGCCTTGCACGCGCTGTGCGCGCTGCCGGCGCTGGTCGACGCGCGCACCGCACACCGTATCGAGCAATTGTTGATGCGTGCGGCGCGGGAGGGTAAATGACTACGGTTCGGGTACAGGCCGGGGACTTCGACCTCGGCCATGAACTGGCGCAGCTGCGCGCGGGCGACGCCCGCGTCGGCGCCGTGGTCAGCTTCGTCGGCACGGTGCGCGACATGAACGATGGCGCCTCGGTCTCCGAGATGGAACTGGAACACTATCCGGGCATGACCGAACGCGCGCTGGAAGACATCGTCGCACAAGCCAGCGCGCGCTGGCCGCTCTACAACGCGCTGGTAATCCACCGCGTCGGCCCGCTGGCGCCGCTGGAGCAGATCGTGCTGGTGGCGGCGAGCGCGGCGCACCGCGGCGAAGCCTTTGCCGCCTGCGAATTCATCATCGATTACCTGAAGACCGACGCGCCGTTCTGGAAGAAAGAGCAGACACCAGAGGGCGCGCGCTGGGTCGACGCCCGCATCAGCGACGACAGCGCCAAGGCCAAATGGGCGAGTGTGTGAAATGAGCTGGCTGGCGGTCGGGGCAGGGGCGGCAATCGGCGCCTGGCTGCGCTGGGGCCTGGGCATCTGGCTGAGCAGCGTGCATGCCCACGTGCAGGCCGGCACGCTGGCGGCCAACCTGGTCGGCGGTTACCTGATCGGCATCGCGCTGGGTTTTTTCACGGCCCATCCGCACCTCACACCCGAGTGGCGCCTGTTCATCGTCACCGGTTTCCTCGGCGGCCTGACGACCTTTTCCAGCTTCTCCGGCGAGTCGGTCGCGCTCTTGCAGCGCGGCGACTACGGCTGGGCGCTGGCGCATACATTGCTGCACCTGGTCGGTTCGATCCTGCTGTGCATGGCGGGTTTTGCCACCTGGCGGGCATTGCGCGGGTAACTTGTACGCCGGTACATGCATACCGGTTGTGTAGGGTGGGCTCCGCCCACGCGGTGATACGTATTGGCTCCGTTGTCGTGCTCGACGATCTCGCCGGCGCGTATCACCGCGTGGACGAAGTCCACCCTACAAAACCCCGAGTACCGCCAACCGCTACTCCTGCAGTTTCGCAACCATCCCGTAACTTCCAGTGATAAGATTTCCGCCTGACAACTAACCGGAGCCCGCCATGACCACCGTTCAACGACCGACCGCCGCCTTCGTCGGCGCATCCTGGGCCGCGCTGTGCATCGGCGCTGCGGCTTTCCTGTGGGGTTTGTGGAACGCGCAGATGCAGCTCAACGAAAAGGGTTACTACCTGAGCCTGCTGCTGTATGGCCTGTTCGCCGCCATCTCGCTGCAGAAATCGGTGCGCGACCGCAGCGAGGGGATTCCAGTTACCGGCCTGTATTTTTCGCTGTGCTGGTTCTCGCTGTTCGCGGTGATTGCGCTGCTGACGATCGGCCTGTGGAATGCCACGCTGCAGCCAAGCGAAAAAGGGTTTTATACGATGGCCTTCGTGCTGAGCCTGTTTGCCGTGGTGGCGGTGCAGAAGAACGTGCGCGACCTGGGCGCCATCGAGCCGAAGGCGCCTGCGTTCGACCAGACCTGACATCCTGTAACGTAGGATAAGCCCTACCGCCGCACGGGCGCATCTTGAAATAGGATGCGTCCATCCCAATTTTGTTTCCTAGCTAAGAACACTCACTAGGAGCAAAATTATGCGGCAAGACAAGTTAACGACCAAACTCCAGGAAGCGCTGGCCGATGCCCAGAGCCTGGCGGTCGGCAACGACAACCAGTACATCGAACCGGTCCACCTGCTCGTCGCCCTGCTGAACCAGGACGACGGCGGCGCGCACTCGCTGCTGCAGCGCGCCGGGGTGAACGTCGGCGCGCTGACGAATGGGTTGAAGAGCGGCCTCGAGCGCCTGCCCAAGGTGTCCGGCACCGGCGGCGAAACGCAGGTAGGGCGCGATCTGGTGTCGCTGCTGAACCTGGCCGATCGCGAATCGCAAAAGCGCGGCGACCAGTTCCTGTCGAGCGAGATGGTGCTGCTGGCGCTGACCGAAGACAAATCCGACGCCGGCCGCCTGGCGCGCGAACACGGCCTGGCGCGTAAATCGCTGGAGTCGGCGATTGCCGCCGTGCGCGGCGGCGAAAACGTCAACTCGCAGGACGCCGAAGGCCAGCGCGAAGCGCTCAAAAAATACACGCTCGACCTGACCGAACGCGCCCGTCTCGGCAAGCTCGACCCGGTCATCGGCCGCGACGACGAGATCCGCCGCGCGATCCAGGTGCTGCAGCGCCGTACCAAGAACAACCCGGTGCTGATCGGCGAACCGGGCGTGGGCAAGACGGCGATCGTCGAAGGCCTGGCCCAGCGCATCGTCAACGGCGAAGTGCCCGATTCCCTCAAGGGCAAACGCGTCCTCTCGCTCGACATGGCGGCCCTGCTGGCAGGCGCCAAGTACCGCGGCGAATTCGAAGAGCGCCTGAAATCGGTGCTGAAGGAACTGGCGCAGGACGAGGGCCAGACCATCGTCTTCATCGACGAGATCCACACCATGGTCGGCGCCGGCAAGGCCGAAGGCGCGATGGACGCCGGCAACATGCTGAAACCCGCCCTGGCGCGCGGCGAGCTGCATTGCGTCGGCGCGACCACGCTCGACGAATACCGCAAGTACGTGGAAAAGGATGCCGCCCTCGAGCGCCGCTTCCAGAAGATCATCGTCGACGAGCCGAGCGTCGAGGCGACGATCGCCATCCTGCGCGGGCTGCAGGAAAAGTACGAGTTGCACCACAAGGTCGAGATCACCGACCCGGCCATCATCGCCGCGGCCGAGCTGTCGCACCGCTACATCAGCGACCGCTTCCTGCCGGATAAAGCCATCGACCTGATCGACGAGGCCGCCTCGAAGATCAAGATCGAAATCGACTCCAAGCCGGAAGTCATGGACAAGCTCGAACGCCGCCTGATCCAGCTGAAGATCGAGCGCGAAGCGGTGCGCAAGGAAACCGACGAAGCCTCGCTGCGCCGCCTCGAGCTGATCGGCGAAGAAATCGCCCGCCTCGAGCGCGAGTACAACGACTTCGAAGAGATCCTGAAGTCGGAAAAGGCGGCGGTGCAGGGTACCACCCACATCAAGGAAGAGATCGAGCGCCTGCGCCACCAGATGGAAGAGGCCAAGCGCCAGTCGAACTGGCAGCAGGTTTCCGAACTGCAGTATGGCCGCCTGCCGGAACTCGAAGCGCAGTTGAAGCATGCGGAAGAAGCGGCCGGCCAGGACGACGGCGAGGCCGCGAAACCGAAACTGCTGCGCACGCAAGTCGGCGCCGAGGAAATCGCCGAAGTGGTCTCGCGCGCGACCGGCATTCCCGTCTCGCGCATGATGCAGGGGGAGCGCGACAAGCTGCTGCACATCGAAGAAAAGCTGCACGAGCGCGTGGTGGGCCAGGACGAGGCGATCGAGGCGGTGTCGGATGCGATCCGCCGTTCGCGCGCCGGCCTGTCCGACCCGAACCGCCCGTACGGTTCGTTCATGTTCCTGGGCCCGACGGGCGTCGGCAAGACCGAGCTGTGCAAGGCCTTGGCCAGCTTCCTGTTCGATACCGAGGAATCGATGATCCGCATCGACATGAGCGAATTCATGGAGAAGCACTCGGTTGCGCGGCTGATCGGCGCGCCGCCGGGCTATGTCGGCTATGAAGAGGGCGGTTACCTGACCGAAGCCGTGCGCAGGAAGCCGTACAGCGTAATCCTGCTCGATGAGATCGAAAAGGCGCACCCGGACGTGTTCAACGTGCTGCTGCAGGTGCTCGACGATGGCCGCATGACCGACGGCCAGGGCCGCACCGTCGACTTCAAGAACACGGTGATCGTGATGACCTCGAACCTGGGTTCGCACAAGATCCAGTCGATGGACACCGACGAGCCGGCGGTAGTGAAGCTGGCCGTGATGGCCGAGGTGCGCGGACATTTCCGTCCCGAGTTCATCAACCGGATCGACGACATCGTCGTATTCCATGCGCTCGACGAGAAGAACATCGGTGCGATTGCCCGCATCCAGCTGCGCGGCCTGGAAGAGCGCCTGGCGAAGATGGAAATGACGCTCGACCTCGACGAGGACGCGCTGCAGAAGATCGCCGAAGCCGGATTCGACCCGGTCTACGGCGCCCGTCCATTGAAACGCGCGATCCAGCAGCAGATCGAAAATCCGCTGTCGAAGGCGATCCTGTCGGGCCGCTTCGGGCCGAAGGATACGATTCCCGTGCGCGTGCGCGGCGGGCAGCTGGTCTTTGGCGAGCAGGCGCAGGTGGAACTGGCGAAGTAAGGCGGCTTGGTTGACACAGGGAGGGGCGCAGCGATGCGCCCCTTTTTTCGTGTAGGGCCGGCATGCCCGCCTCCCGCTCATGCACGCCGCACCGTCCTCCGTCGCCATGCGGCATGCATCGGTACGAACAGGCGGGCATGCCCGCCCTACGGTACGCCGCCTCTACAGGCTTCCCGAAATTTGCCGCACCAGCAAACCCGCGCCGTTTTGACTACACTGGTTCCTTTCGCTTTCCACAACAATAACCATGAACTCAACGAGCCTGCGCCAGGATGCGCGCGTGATCGGCCTGGTCGGCACCTCGCATGGGGTGTCGCACTTCTTCCACCTGATCCTGGCCGGTCTGTTTCCCTGGCTGAAGGAAGCCTTTAGCTTGTCCTACTCCGAGCTCGGGCTGTTGATGACGGTGTTCTTCGTCATTTCCGGCATCGGCCAAGCCTTGTCGGGCTTCGTGGTCGACCGCATCGGCGCGCGCCGCGTGCTGTTCGCCGGCCATGCCCTGCTGGGCGTGGGCGCGCTGGTGCTGGCGTCGGCGCCGAGCTATGCGATGCTGTTGCTGGGCTCGTTTATCGCCGGTTGCGGCAACGCCGTGTTCCACCCGGCCGGCTACACGCTGCTGAACCATGGCGTGAGCAAGGAGCGCCTGGCCTATGCGTTTTCGGTGCACGGCATCGCTGGCAACATCGGCTGGGCGACGGCGCCTATCTTCCTGGCCGGCGTCGCCACGCTGTCGAGCTGGCGGGTGGCGCTGCTGGCCGCCAGCGCGATTCCCTCCGTGATGCTGCTGGTGCTGTTCCTGAACCGCGCCGTATTGCCGAACGCAGCCACGGTGCCCAAGGGTGGAGAGGCCGGCGCCAGCGCGTTCGGCTTCCTGCGCCTGCCCGCGGTCTGGATGTGCTTCGGCTTCTTCTTCCTGACCTCGGTGGCGCTGGGCGGCATCCAGGCCTTTTCGTCGACGAGTTTGACCAGCCTGTACGGCATTTCGCTGGCGACGGCGGCCACGGCGTATACCACCTTCATGCTGTCTTCGGCGGCGGGCATGGTGGCCGGCGGCTTCCTGGCGGCGCGCGCGCACAACCACGACCGCACGATCGCGATCTGCTTCCTGTTCGCCGCGGCGCTGGCCTTGCTGCTGTCGGCATCGGTCGTACCGGGGCCGCTGGTGGTGCTGGTGATGGGGGCGATCGGCCTGTCGACCGGCGTAGCCGGTCCGTCGCGCGACCTGCTGATCCGCGCCGCGGCGCCGCCGAACGCCACCGGACGCGTGTTCGGCGTCGTCTATTCGGGCCTGGACAGCGGTATGGCGGTCGGCCCGGTGCTGTTCGGCATGCTGATGGATGGCGGCCATCCGGCCGGGCTGTTCATCGGCGTTGCCTTGTTCCAGACGCTGGCGATCGCCACGGCGGTGGGTGCCGGGGGCAGGGGACGGGAGCCGCTGCCGCATAAAGCGTAAGGGCGGATCGACACACGAACAGCGCGGCTGATGGCCGCGCTTTCTTTATTCCTGCTGAGCGGCAACATTTCGCAAGGCCCGGATTCGGGCTGCTGCAACAATCTGCATGGCCCCGCCGCTTGACAATTTCACCATGTGAAATGGCGCTACCATTTCGTGAAACGGCGCAGCAGAACGCATCTGAAAGCTGCTTCCATGCTGAGAAATTCCTTTCCATATCATGGAATATCTTGTGTAAGTATCTGATTATAAATACTAAAAAATTAATCAGATGTCTTATATAAGAGTGATTGTGCGTTGCGCAAGCTGCGCTATGATTTATCCAGCAGATTCACTTCGCAACTTGGCGCAACCCGGCAATAACCATTATCAGGAGAATCAACATGGCAACTCGTGAACAGCAAATCGCAGCCTTGCAAAACGACTGGGACACCAACCCACGCTGGAAAGGTGTTGTGCGCAATTACACTGCGGAAGACGTGGTCCGCCTGCGCGGTTCGCTCCCGATCGAGCACACGCTGGCCAAGCGCGGCGCCGAGAAGCTGTGGGACCTGGTGAACAACGAACCCTTCGTCAACGCCCTCGGCGCCATGACCGGCAACCAGGCCATGCAGCAGGTGAAAGCGGGCCTGAAAGCGATTTACCTGTCGGGCTGGCAAGTGGCGGGCGACGCCAACGTGGCAGGTGAAATGTATCCGGACCAATCACTGTATCCGGCCAATTCGGTGCCGCTGGTGGTGCGCCGCATCAACAACACCTTCCAGCGTGCCGACCAGATCCAGTGGTCCGAAGGCAAGGACGACATCGATTATTTCGCACCGATCGTGGCCGATGCCGAAGCCGGTTTCGGCGGCGTCCTGAATGCCTTCGAACTGATGAAAGCCATGATCGAGGCGGGCGCGGCCGGCGTGCACTTCGAAGACCAGCTGGCCTCGGTCAAGAAATGCGGGCACATGGGCGGCAAGGTGCTGGTGCCGTCGCGCGAAGCCGTGGAAAAACTCACCGCGGCGCGCCTGGCGGCCGACGTGATGGGCACCTCGACCCTGGTGATCGCCCGTACCGATGCCGAAGCGGCCGACCTGCTGACTTCGGACGTCGATCCCAACGACCAGGAATTCTGCACCGGCGAGCGCACCGTGGAAGGTTTTTATAAAGTGCGCAACGGCCTGGACCAGGCGATTTCCCGCGCGCTGGCGTATGCGCCGTATGCCGACCTGGTCTGGTGCGAGACCGGCAAGCCCGACCTCGAATTTGCGCGCAAGTTCGCCGACGCCGTGCACGCCAAGTTCCCCGGCAAGCTGCTGGCCTATAACTGCTCGCCTTCGTTCAACTGGAAAAAGAACCTGGACGACGCGACCATCGCCAAGTTCCAGAAAGAGCTGGGCGCGATGGGCTACAAGTTCCAGTTCATCACGCTGGCCGGTTTCCACGCGCTCAACTACGGCATGTTCAATCTTGCCCACGGCTATGCGCGGCGCCAGATGTCGGCCTTCGTCGAACTGCAGGAAGCCGAATTCGCCGCCGCCGAAAAGGGCTTCACGGCAGTGAAACACCAGCGCGAAGTCGGTACCGGCTACTTCGACGCCGTGACCCAGGCCATCCAGCAGGGCCAGAGCTCGACCACGGCGCTGCACGGCTCGACCGAGGATGAACAGTTCTTCGACGAGAAGAAAGTCGCGTAAATTCGCAACATGTTGGTACCCGGTTCACCCGGGCGCTGCATCGAAAGCCGTAGTCTTCACGACTGCGGCTTTTTCGTTTAAAGGCGATTAATTCCGTCAGTACGCTGTTGTGGTGGATAATGTCGACAATTGCGCTCCGCGCGCGGCCGCCGCATTGATTTTTCAGATTAGATTGGAACTCCCCCCTTATGTTGAGCTATCGCCACGCCTTCCACGCGGGTAACCACGCCGACGTTCTCAAGCATTTCGTTCAAGTGCAATTGCACGAGTACATGAACCAGAAGGACACCGCCTACACCTATATCGACACCCACTCGGGCGCCGGCGTGTATGCGCTCGACAGCAGCTTCGCCTCGAAAAACGCCGAGTTCGACACGGGCATCGGCCCGCTGTGGACCCGTACCGACCTGCCGCCGGCGCTGGCCGACTACGTCAACCTGGTGAAAGGCATGAACCCGAGCGGCAAGATGCGCTACTACCCGGGTTCGCCCTGGGTCGCCGACCAGATGACGCGTCCGGACGACCGCCTGCGCCTGTTCGAGCTGCATCCGTCCGACAGCAAGATTTTGGCGGACAATTTTCGCAAGGCGGAAGCGCACAAGGCCGAGCAGGGCGAGCGTTCGCGCGGCAAGCGCGTCATGATCGAGCGCGGCGACGGCTTCCTCAGCATGAAGGCGCTGCTGCCGCCGCCATCGCGCCGCGCGCTGGTGCTGATCGACCCGCCGTACGAGATGAAGGACGATTACCGTAAAGTAAAGGATGCACTGGAAGAGGCGCTCGGACGCTTCCCGAGCGGCATCTTCGCCGTCTGGTATCCGGTGCTGCAGCGGATGGAATCGCGCCAGTTCGCCGACCGCCTGAAACGCCTGCCGGCCAAGGAATGGCTGAACGTCACGCTGACCGTGTCGACGCCCGGCCCGGACGGTTTCGGTTTGCACAGCAGCGGCATGTTCATCCTGAACCCGCCGTACACGCTCGAACCGATGCTGCGCGAAGTGATGCCCTACCTGGTGAAAGTGCTGGGCAAGGATGCGGGCGCCACCTTCGTCATCGAACGCGGCACCCAGGTCACCGGTGCGGCCGCGGCGCGTGTCGGCGCCGGCGGCGGTGCGCGCCAGCCGATCGGCAATGCACGCCGTGCCAGCCCGCTGTCGGGTACCGGCAGCCTGCGCCTGCCGGGGCAGGCCGCAGTGCGTACGGAAGCGGCGCCAGCCGACGCGCGTCGTCCGGATGGCGCGGCGGCAACGAAAGTCGGCGCCGCCGAGCGCGCCAAGCGCTTTTCGCGGCCTGACAGTGCGGCGGCCGGCGCGGATGCACGCCCGGCGTCGCGTCGCGATACCAGCGCTGCGCGTCCCGATGAGCGCTTCGATCCGGCGCGCGAGCCGGGCGGCGCGGCGCGTCCGCGCTATGCCGACCAGCGTCCGAAGGGTACTGGCGCACGCGCCGCCAGCGGCCGGCCGACGGCGGGACGTCCCGATGCAGCGGCCGCCGGTCCGGCGCGCCCGCGCAAGCGCGGCTAGCTGTTTGCCGCCGCGGACAATCGATCCGCGGCGGCACGATTCAATCCACATGCAACCGGCGCATCCGCATGCGCGAACGGATCATTTGCGCAACGCGGCAGTGCGTTCGTTTCGATGTAAAAATGTAAAGATTGGTGCGATGGTGTATAGTCGTTCGAGGGGCGTAACCATGCGTGCGCCTCGCCGCGCCTGCTATAAAGCAACTACAGCATCGTTCTGCCGTTAGGATGCGCAGTAAGAGTTTCCAGGAGTTTACATGCTTGCCGAAGTAAGGGCGCTATCGACTGCGATGCCGCCCGACGAATTTTTCCTGGCGCGCCAGCCAATCCTCGGGCGCGACCAGCACCTGGTTGCTTACGAGCTGCTGTTTCGCGCGGCCGGCGAGCACGACGACGCGCGCCTGACCGACGGCGCCGCCGCCACCGCGGCCGTGATTTCCCACGCTTCCCAGCTCGGCCTCGAACAAGTCGTCGGCAACAAGCTGGCTTTCGTCAACGTCGACGACGTCGTCCTGATGAGCGACTTCGTTCGTTTCCTGCCACCGAATAAGGTTATCCTCGAAATCCTCGAAACCGTCAAGCCGACCGAGCCGTTGCTGGCGCGCGTGGCCGAGCTCAAAGAGCTGGGTTTCAAGTTTGCGCTCGACGACGTGATCGACCACAGCGCCGAGGTCGACCAGCTGCTTGGACTGGTCGACGTGGTCAAGATCGACCTGCAGGGCGTGGCGCCGGCGGTGCTGGCGCACCTGACGGCATCGCTGCGCACCTCCGGCAAGAAACTGCTGGCGGAAAAGGTCGAAACCCAGCAGGAGTTCCGCCTGTGCATGGAGCTCGGCTTCGACTATTTCCAGGGATATTATTTTGCGCGTCCGGTGATCCTCAGCGGCCGCAAGATCACGCCGTCCGAAATGGTGATCCTGCACCTGCTCGAACTGATCAATTCCGACGCCGACGACGCCACCATCGAAACGGCGGTCAAGCGCGACGCGTTGATCAGCCTGAACCTGCTGCGCCTGGTTAACAGCCGCGCCGCCGGTCCCGAGCACCGCATCGAATCAGTGGCCGAGGCGCTGACCGGACTCGGCCGCAAGCAATTGCGGCGCTGGCTGCAAATCCTGATGTTCGCCGCGCCGGGCAGCAAGGTCGAACTGAACTCGCCGCTGCTGCAACTGGCGACCACGCGCGGCAAGTTGCTCGAACTGATGTCGCTGCAGGTGCGCCCGGACGACGTGCTCGGCGCCGAGCGCGCCTTTACGGTCGGCATCATGTCGCTGGCCGATGTCCTGTTTTCGATGCCGATGGCCGACATCCTCGACAATGTCGAACTGGCCGACGACGTGCGTAACGCGCTGCTCGGCCGCGCCGGCGACCTGGGCGCGATGCTCGACGTGGTCGAGCGCCTGGAACAGGCCGACACCGGCCGCGAGTTCAGCACCGCGCTGCGCAAGCTCGACCTGACCTCGAAGCAGGTGCGCGAGATCGAGCTGGCCGCCTTCGACTGGGTGCGCGAACTGGTGCACGACGACGCGGCGTGAACTGACCCGTGGGCGGCGCAGACGCCGTCATCTGATCGCGTTTCTGGGGAGCGACCACCCTGCATTTGCAGCAGGATGTAGGGTGGGCGGCTCCATCCGTGACGATGCATCGACGCGGCGTGTGCGCCGCCCACGCGTTCAACGCACGTCCGCATCGCCGCACAATGGCACGAAGCTGTCGCCCACCTTACGGGTAAGCGGTAACGCCGTCTACTGCCCCAGAAACAAAAACACCGTCGGCTTCTTGTGAAAGTCCGGCGTCTTCCCGGCCGCCAGCTGGGCTTTCCACTTGGCCGCGCTCAGGGTGCGCACCGATTCGGTCGGCAGCGACAAATCCGTCGCCACGCACACCAGCGTGCCCGGCTGGCAACTCCCCACCAGCGCTTCCAGCATCTGCCCGTTGCGGTAGGGCGTTTCGATCAGCAATTGCGTCTGCTTCTCCGTACGCGAGCGCGCCTCCAGCTCGCGGATGCGCCTGGTGCGCGCGGCGGCGTCGGTAGGAAGGTAGCCGTTGAAGGCGAAGCTCTGGCCGTTCAGGCCGCTTGCCATGACGGCCAGCAGCAGCGAGGACGGGCCTACCAGCGGCCGCACCGTTACGCCGTGCTGATGGGCCAGGCGCACCAGGTCGGCGCCCGGATCGGCCACGGCCGGCACGCCGGCTTCCGAGACCAGGCCGGCATCTTCGCCGGCCAGCAGCGGCGCCAGCAGTTCGGCCAGCGCGGCGGCGGGCGTATTGACGTTCAGTTCGGCGATGCGGATTTCCTGCAGCGGTTTTACGAGGGGATGGTCGATCGCCACCAGCTTCAAAAAGGCGCGCGCGGTTTTCGCGTTTTCGGCGACGAAATAGCCGAGCTGGGAAGTGATCGCCTGCACCTGGCCGGGCAGGACGTGGGACAGGGCGCCGGGTGCGGCGTCGGTGGGACCGAGGGTGTTGGGAATCAGGTAGAGAGTGCCGGGCATGAGTCAGTAGTGAAAAATTAAGTGCCGAAGAAGGCCACGCCGGCGCGGCGCAGCATGCCGGTCAGCGCGATCAGGGGCAGGCCGGTGAGGGCTGTCGGGTCGGAAGAGTCGATGCGCTCGATGAGGGCGATGCCAAGGCCTTCGTTCTTGGCGCTGCCGGCGCAGTCGTAGGGCTGCTCGATGCGCAGGTAGGCGTCGAGTTCGGCGTCAAGCAGGTCGCGAAAGCGCACGAACACCTGCACATTCTCGACCTCGGCCGTGCCGCGGCGGCCGTCCCACAGGCACAGCGCCGTATGGAACACGACTTCGCGGCCGCGCATGGTTTGCAGCTGCGCCAGCGCGCGGGCGTGGTCGCCCGGTTTGCCGATCTGGGCGCCGTCGAGCGTGGCGACCTGGTCCGAGCCGATCACGAGCGCACCGGGGTGCGACAGCGCAATCGCTTCGGCCTTGGCGCGGGCCAGGCGCAGGGCGGTCGCCTCGGGTGCTTCGCCACCAAGGGGCGTCTCGTCGATATGCGGCGCGATCGCCTCGAAGGGCAGGTGCAGGCGCGCCAGCAGTTCGCGCCGGTAGGTGGAACTCGACGCTAAAATCAGGCGCGGTGCGGTAGAACTTGGTATCATGTACGCGTTCGAAGAAAATGAATAAAACAGACGGATGGCCCGTCCCGGCAGCAATGCCGGCCGTAGGGACATCGCAGCCGTGGCTTGCCGCAACAGATGGCGGCGCCAGGGCCAAAAAAAGCGCCAAGTCTTTGACTGCACGCGGATAACCCTGTTATTATCGCAGGTTTTCCGGGGACGTTTTCTGCAATGAGCGCTTTTGTCATCGACGCTTTTGAATTTTGCCGGACCAACGGCCACCGCGAAGGGGTGACCCCTGTCACGGAAATGACCCGCCTCGCCGCCGATTGCGCCAACACCAGTGGCGAGATCGCTTGGTCGATCGATGGCGGGACGACGCCGCAAGGCTACCCGACCATGACCTTGTCGGTGGCTGGCACGGTCCAGCTGGTATGCCAGCGCTGCCTGGCCCCGTTCGACTACCGCATCGATTCGTCGACCCAGCTGGTGCTGGGACGCGACGACGAGGAAGCCGACGGAATGGAAGAGGTCCTCGACGACGAGAGCATCGACGTGATCGTCGGCAGTCACGCTGCCGATATCCGCGAGCTGCTCGAGGACGAAGCCCTGCTGGCCCTGCCGCAGGCGCCGAAACACGAGGTTTGCCCGGGCACGACGCTGCTCGACAGCCTGAAGTCTGAAAAGGTCTCGCCGTTCGCCGGTTTGAAGAACCTGAAATCCGAATAAGTAGATCCGAATAAGCAGTAAGCAGTTGTAGTCAAACGCGCGCACAGTCGAGTATGTCAGGGCAGCGTTTTAAATATATTGGCAATCGCAAGATTGCCAATGGGATACTCGATGTGCATGTTTTTGCAAATCGATTGTGTTAGAATTTTCGAACTTTAGTATTAGGAGTCATCATGGCAGTTCAGCAGAATAAGAAGTCCCCATCGAAGCGCGGTATGCACCGTTCGCACGATTTCCTGGTTGCACCTAACCTGGCAGTCGAGCCTGTGACCGGCGAAACCCACCTGCGTCACCACATCAGCCCGAACGGCTTCTACCGTGGTCGCAAAGTCCTGAAGACCAAGAACGACGAGTAATCGCCGTCTTGCTTTTCTGTACCATGAAAGCGGTGCAACGTATGTTGAGTGCGTGGCGCCGCTTTTTCTTTGCCCCTGGCCGTCGCATTTTGCGCGCCAATACGGTTTCCGTTCCGAACCGGCATGTGCCTCCTGTGCGCATGCATCCTGCCGCCACCGTCGCGTGAACCGCGGTAAGACCCCAGATGACAATTAAAATATCCATCGACTGCATGGGCGGAGACCACGGTCCTTCCGTTACCATCCCGGCAGCTCTCTCCTTTCTCAAACAACAGCCGGATGCCGAAGTGATCCTGGTCGGCGTCGAAGAGACGCTGCGCGCCGAGCTGAAAAAACACCACGCCGAGAATACGGCGCGGCTCTCCATCAAACACGCCACCGAAGTGGTGGCCATGGACGACCCGATCGAAGTCGCGCTGCGCCGCAAGAAGGATTCCTCGATGCGCGTCGCGGTCGAGCTGGTGAAAGAGGGCGGCGCCCACGTCTGCGTCTCGGCCGGCAATACCGGCGCCCTGATGGCCGTCTCGCGCTACGTCCTGAAAACCATGGCCGGCGTCGACCGCCCGGCGATCTGCTCGATCCTGCCGAACCAGAAGAACGGCCCGACCTACATGCTCGACCTGGGCGCCAACGTCGACTGCACCCCGCACCACCTGCACCAGTTCGCGATCATGGGCTCGGTCCTGTTCTCGGCCATGGAAGGCATCAAGAAACCCACCATCGGCCTGTTGAACGTCGGCACCGAAGAGATCAAGGGCAACGAAGTCGTGAAGGAAACGGCGCTGCTGCTGCGCGCCGACCACGAGCGCGGCTCCCTGAATTTCTACGGCAACGTCGAAGGCAACGACATCTTCAAGGGCACCACCGACGTGGTCGTCTGCGACGGTTTCGTGGGCAACGTCACGCTCAAAGCCATCGAAGGCCTGTCGCGCCTGTTCAAGTCGGTGTTCAAGCAGAACGTGCTGTCGATGATGGGCGCCGTGCTCGCGCGCGGCGCCCTCAAAAAGCTCAATCCGGAACGCTACAACGGCGCCAGCCTGCTCGGCCTGAAGGGCCTGGTATTCAAGAGCCACGGCGGCGCCAACGCCTATGCCTTCGAATGGGCGATTAAACGCGCTTTCGATGCGGCGAAATATAATGTACAAGAGCAACTGTCGGCGATGATCGCCGAATTGATGCCAGACACGCCTGACGCCCAGCGCCAGGTTTGATTGACGACGGAACTCGGGTGGAAACGCAATGACTGTCTACAGCAAAATCATCGGCACCGGCAGCTACCTGCCGGCGCGCAGGGTCAGCAACGACGAACTGGCGGCGGAACTGGGCGCCAAGGGCATCGAGACTTCGGACGAGTGGATCGTTTCGCGCAGCGGCATTTCCGCTCGCCACTACGCCGCCGCCGGCCAGCAATCGTCGGACCTCGCGGTCGAAGCAGCGCGCCGTGCGCTCGAGATGGCGGGCAAGACGCCGCTCGACATCGACATGGTGATCGTCGCCAGCTCGACCCCGGATTTCCAGGGCAGCTTCCCGAGCACGGCCTGCATCGTCCAGCAAAAGCTGGGCATGACCAATCACAGCGCCGCCTTCGACGTGCAAGCCGTCTGCAGCGGGTTTGTCTACGCCGTCTCGACCGCCGATGCTTTCATCAAATCCGGCATGCACGAGACGGTGCTGGTGATCGGCGCCGAAGTGTTCTCGCGCATCCTGAACTTCGAAGACCGCACCACCTGCGTGCTGTTCGGCGACGGCGCCGGCGCCGTGGTGATGACGGCCTCGAACGAGCCCGGCATCCTGGCCTCGAAGCTGCATGCCGACGGTACCCATGCCGACATCCTGTCGATCCCGCCGAACCCGGCCGGCAGCGCCGCCAGCGGCGGTTTCCTGCACATGGATGGCCAGGCCGTGTTCAAGCTGGCCGTCACCGTACTGGAAGAAGTCGCCACCGAAGTGCTCGATGCCGCGCAGATGCAGGCATCCGACGTCGACTGGCTGATCCCGCACCAGGCCAACATCCGCATCATGAAGAGCACGGCCAAGAAGCTGGGCCTGCCGATCGAGCGCATGGTCGTCACCGTCGACGAGCACGGCAATACCTCGGCCGCCTCGATCCCGCTGGCGCTCGATCTAGCCGTGCGCGATGGTCGCATCAAAGCAGGCGACAATATCCTCATGGAAGGCGTCGGCGGTGGCTTTACCTGGGGCGCGATCCTCGCGCGCATGTAAGCCATCAGCGACGCTGAAGAATTCACAAGGACGAAAAAGAAGATGAGCAAATTCGCATTCCTGTTTACCGGCCAGGGCGCGCAAGCGGTCGGCATGCTGAACGGCTTCGCCGGCAACCCTGTCGTCGAGCAAACCGTGGCCGAAGCTTCCGACGCACTGGGCATGGATATCGGTAAATTAATCGCCGAAGGTCCGAAGGAAGACCTCGACCTCACCACCAATACCCAGCCGGTCATGCTGACCGCGGCGGTGGCCGTGTACCGCGCCTGGATCGCCGCCGGCGGTCCGGCGCCATCGATCGTTGCCGGCCACAGCCTGGGCGAATACTCGGCCCTGGTGGCCGCCGGCGTGATCGATTTCAAGGATGCGGTGCCGCTGGTGCGCTTCCGCGCGCAGTCGATGCAGGAAGCAGTGCCGGTCGGGCAGGGCGGCATGGCCGTCGTGCTGGGCCTGCAGGCCGACGACGTGCGCGCTGTCTGCCTGGAAGCCGCCCAGGGCGAGGTGGTGGAAGCCGTAAACTTCAACGAGCCGACCCAGATCGTGATCGCCGGCCACGCCGCCGCGATCGACCGCGCCTGCGAGATCGCCAAGGCCAGGGGCGCCAAGCGCGCCATGAAACTGGCCGTCTCGGCGCCGTTCCACTCGTCGCTGCTCAAACCCGCCTCGGATCGCCTGCGCGACTACATGGAAAAGCTGACGTTCAACGCGCCCCGTATCGATTTGATCAACAACGTCGACGTCGCTATCCTGAACGACCCGGCAGCGATCAAGGACGCCCTGGTGCGCCAGGCCGCCGGCGCCGTGCGCTGGGTCGAGACGATGCAGAAGATGGCGGCCGAGGGCGTCACGCAAGTCATCGAATGCGCGCCAAGCAAGACCCTGATCGGCATGGCCAAGCGCATCGATCCGGTGCTCGTCGGCGAAGCGCTGACGGACCAGGCTGCGCTCGAGCGCGTACTCGCAAGCATCAAGGCGGCTTAAGCTCGCTGATTAGATAAGGAAAAGAACTACATGAACCTGCAGAACCAAGTCGCTCTCGTTACCGGCGCCTCGCGCGGCATCGGCAAGGCCATCGCACTCGAGCTGGCACGCCAGGGCGCTACCGTGGTCGGTACCGCCACCAGTGAATCCGGCGCGGAAGCGATCACGGCCTACCTGGCCGAATTCGGCGGCAAGGGCCTGGTGCTGAACGTCACCGACGCGGCCAATTGCACGGCCGTCATGGACGAGATTCAGAAGACCTTCGGCGCCGTCGCCATCCTCGTCAACAATGCCGGCATCACCCAGGACAACCTGGCCATGCGCATGAAGGACGAGGAGTGGGACAGCGTGATCGCGACCAACCTCACCGCCGTCGGCCGCCTGTCGCGCGCCGTGCTGCGCGGCATGATGAAAGCGAAGCAGGGACGCATCATCAACATCACCTCGGTCGTCGGTTCGTCCGGCAATCCGGGCCAGATGAACTACGCCGCCGCGAAAGCGGGCGTGGCCGGCATGACGCGTGCGCTGGCGCGCGAAATCGGCAGCCGCAACATCACTGTCAATTGCGTGGCGCCCGGTTTCATCGATACCGACATGACCAAAGGGCTGGGCGAAGGCCAGCACGAAGCGCTGCTCACGCAGATCCCGCTGGGCCGCCTCGGCCAGCCGGAAGACATCGCCCATGCGGTGGCTTTCCTGGCCGGCCCGAATGCCGCGTACGTCACCGGCACCACGTTGCACGTGAATGGCGGGATGTACATGAATTGAGGTTGGTTTCTAGTCGCGCGGGGCGTACGAGCGAAATGCGCCATAATGAATCGCGGCAGAATCTCATCTTTTAGCAGGCGTTCCTGCTGAATTAGCGGCAGACGCCGAAAATAGTTTTTCAGCGCGCAAACCTGATAAAATGCGCGCACTTTCCGCAACACATACCTAATGGAGCCATAACATGTCGGATATCGAACAACGCGTTAAAAAAATCGTCGCTGAGCAACTGGGTGTTGCAGAAGCCGACATCAAAATCGAGTCCTCGTTCGTTGACGACCTCGGCGCAGATTCCCTGGACACCGTCGAACTGGTGATGGCCCTGGAAGACGAGTTCGAAATGGAAATCCCTGACGAGCAGGCTGAGAAGATCACCACGGTCAAGCAGGCAATCGACTACGCGACCGCGCACGTTAAGGCCTAAGCGGGCCAAAGCTGTTTTAGTTTCCGGGAGAATCGCTTGAGCCGTTCACGCAACCGCCGCGTCGTCATTACCGGCCTGGGCTGCATTTCACCTATCGGCAATTCGATTGCCGAAGCGTGGGACGCGGCACTGGCCGGCAAGTCGGGCATTGCCAACATCACCAGGTTCGATGCCACGCCGTTTTCGACCCGCTTTGCGGGCGAAGTCAAAGGCTTCAATATCGAGGATTACATCCCCGCCAAGGAAGCCCGCAACATGGATACGTTTATCCATTTCGGCATGGCGGCCGGCATCCAGGCCCTGCAGGATTCGGGTCTCGAAGTCACTGAAGAAAACGCCGACCGCATCGGCGTGATTGTCGGTTCGGGTATCGGCGGCTTGCCGCGGATCGAAGAGCAGAAGGACGAGTACGACAAGCGCGGCCCGCGCCGCATTTCGCCGTTCTTCGTGCCGGCGTCGATCATCAACATGATCTCGGGCGACCTCTCGATCAAATACGGCCTGCGTGGTCCGAACCTCGCCATCGTCACGGCCTGCACCACCGGCCTGCATTGCATCGGCGCGGCTGGCCGCCTGATCGAATACGGCGACGCCGACGTGATGATCGCCGGCGGTGCCGAGTCGACCATCTCGCCACTGGGCCTGGGCGGTTTCGCCTCGGCACGCGCGCTGTCGTCGCGCAACGAAGATCCAGCCACGGCGTCGCGTCCCTGGGACCGCGACCGCGACGGCTTCGTTCTGGGCGAGGGCGCCGGTGTCATGGTGCTGGAAGAGTACGAGCACGCCAAGGCGCGCGGCGCGAAGATCTACGCCGAGTTGCTGGGCTTCGGCATGAGCGCCGACGCGAACCACATCACGGCGCCGATGGAAGACGGCAGTGGCGCAAGCCGCTGCATGGTCTCGGCCATGGCCAATGCCGGCATCAACGCCGACCAGGTACATTACGTGAACGCACACGGCACCTCGACGCCGCTGGGCGACCTCGCGGAAGTGCAGGGCATCAAGCGCACCTTCGGCGACCATGCCGGCAAGCTGGTGGTCAATTCGACCAAGTCGATGACCGGCCATTTGCTGGGCGGCGCCGGCGGCCTCGAATCGGTGTTCACGGTGCTGGCGATCCACAACCAGGTCTCGCCACCGACGATCAACCTGTTCAACCAGGATCCGGCCTGCGATCTGGACTTCGTGGCGAACACCGCCCGCGACATGCAGATCGATTACGCGGTGAAGAACTCGTTTGGGTTCGGTGGTACCAACGGTACCCTGGTCTTCGCCAAAGTTTAATAGTTGAGCGTGTGAAAAAGCCTTCAGGGCAAGGCGCATCGTCGAAGACAGTACGCTAGTACGACGAGACGATGCAACGCAGCCATGGAGGCTTTTTCGCGCGCTCAGGTTGAACCTGCCGCGTCCGGTCCTGTCTAACGGATCGGACGCCTGACCCTGCCGCACCCCGCGCGCGGCAGGCGTTTCGTTTTACTTTCCTCTCTTTGCCGTGTCCCTTGCCGTGTCCGCACGTATTGCGCCGTCACGCCGCTTGCGCGCAGCCCTGCTGCTGTTCGCGCTGGCGCAGCTGTGCGCAGCTTTTATCGTCGGCATCTTGTTGCCCGAACGCGTCGCCGGCGCCCCGTTTTGTGCGGCGTTTTTCCTGCTTGCAGCGCTCTGTTCCTTGCACGGATGGGCGGGCGCTACAAAGACGCACCGGATTGATGTATCTGGAACCGGCGCCATGCACCTGACGGTACAACAGGAGGTGGGGGTCGATGCGCTGGCCTCCACAGGAACCGCCGTTACGCTGTTGCCCGCAACACTCATCTGGCCCTCGCTGCTGCTCTTGCACCTGGCCGATGTGAATGGATCCAGGCACGTGGTGCCAGTCCTGCGCGACAGTTTGGCACCGGCAGAATACCGGGCGTTGCGCGTTGCAATCGGCACCTTGTCTCGGTGCCATGAACGTACGGCACCGACAACCGAAATACTTTGAACTTATTGCAGCAGACCAACTCTTACGTAGGGATGTGGGAAAAAAGGTCAGGGCAAAGCGCCGGGTCGAAGACAGTACCAGGGTACGGCGAGACCAGGCAACGCCGCCATGGCGATTTTTTCACATTCTCGTAGGAAGCGGCCGCTGTTCATGGGGCACGGTCAGTGACAACAGAACGCGAAGGTGATCAACTGCTGGTCGAACGCGTCCAGGCCGGCGACCGGCAGGCGTTCGACTTGTTGGTGGCGAAGTATCAGCGCAGGCTGATGCGCCTGGTGTCGCGCCTCGTGCATGACCCGGCGGAAGCTGAAGATGTGGTGCAAGAAACGTTTATTAAGGCTTTTCGGGCCTTGCGCCATTTTCGCGGCGAGTCCGCATTTTATACTTGGCTATATCGCATTGGCATCAATACGGCAAAGAATTATCTCGTTACACAAGGCAGGCGCGCACCGACCTCGACCGAGGCAGATTCGGAACGTGCCGAGGGGTTTGATGATGCGGATAGCTTGCGTGACATAAACACGCCAGAGTCGATGTTGGCGAGCAAGCAGATCGCTTATACGGTCAATGCAGCAATGGAAGCGCTACCGCTGGAATTGCGGACAGCGATTGTCCTGCGCGAAATTGAGGGTTTGAGCTACGAGGAAATCTCCGAAGTGATGGCGTGTCCCATTGGCACCGTGCGCAGCAGGATATTTCGTGCGCGCGAAGTCATCGCCGAAAAATTGAAGCCCTTGCTCGATTTTCCGGCTGACAAACGTCGGTAGGTAGCATGGTTGTATAACCGGCGCCCCAGCGAATCTGGGGCAACGGGTTAATCCAGGTTCCCTGATACCTGGACATCTATTTGAATCACATTGCTACTGGAACGACCGATGGACACGAACAAAAAAAACCGCGAACGTATTTCCGCCCTGAGCGATGACGCGTTGCCAAAGGACGACCACGAGCTGGCCTGCGCAGCCTTGCGCACGGCCGACGGAATAGTAGCGTGGGAAGTGTATCACCTGATCGGCGACGTACTGCGCACGGGAGAGGCTGCCGACCTCTCGCCCGGCTTTGCGGCACGCCTGAGTGCCCGCCTGACTGAAGAACCCCTGCATGCGCGCCGTCCGAGCGTCGAGATCGACCACATGAAGCCGGCCGCGCTGGCCGCTTCGACGCCTTCCAGTTGAGGCAGGCCCGGCGCCGCGTCCTGCGTGCGCCAGCCTAATCTGTCCGCGCCGCAGCGCCTCGCTGGTCTGCACGACGGTTACTGGCCCTGCGCAGCGTCCTCCTCATCCGCATGCGCGACATGACGCCGGGTTTTGGCTTACCATAACGTCAATCCCGTCCTCACTTCCTGACTCTCATGACAAGCAAAACGTTTGCTCGCGCAGTCCTGTCGGCCCTGCTGTTGACGGGCGCCGGCCTGTCCTTCTCCCTTCCGGCGCACGCCGCCGCACCGGTCCCGACGCCGGTGGTAACGGGCTTGCCCGACTTTTCCGACCTGATCGACAAAGCGGGCCCGGCCGTCGTCAATATCCGCACCACCGAGCGCGTGCGCCAGGGGCAGGGCGGGCCGGGAGAAGAAGAGATGCAGGAATTCCTGCGCCGCTTCTTCGGCCAGCCGATTCCGCGCCGCCGTTCGCCGCAACCGCAGCAGGAAGAGCAGGAAGTGCAGCGCGGCGTCGGCTCCGGCTTCATCATCTCCGACGACGGCTATGTGCTGACCAATGCCCACGTGGTCGAGGGCGCCGACGAAGTGACGGTCACGCTGACCGACCGTCGCGAATTCAAGGCCAAGGTACTGGGCGCGGACCGCCGTTCCGACGTCGCCCTGCTGAAAGTGAGTGCGAACAGCCTGCCTTACCTGCGTACCGGCGACTCAAGCAAGATCCGCGTCGGTGAATGGGTGATTGCGATCGGCTCGCCCTTCAACCTCGACAACACGGTCACCGCCGGCATCATTTCGGCCAAGTCGCGCGACACCGGCGAATACCTGCCGCTCATCCAGAGCGACGTCGCCGTCAATCCAGGCAATTCGGGCGGCCCGCTGATCAACATGCGCGGCGAAGTCATCGGCATCAATTCGCAGATTGCGACGCTCTCCGGCGCCTATAACGGCATTTCGTTCGCGGTGCCGATCGACGAAGTCATGCGCGTGGCCGACCAGCTCAAGAAAACCGGCCGCGTCACCCGTGGCCGCCTGGGGGTGCAGATCAGCGAAGTCACGCGCGACGTGGCCGAATCGCTCGGCCTGGGCAAGGCGCGCGGCGCCGAAGTGTCGATGGTCGAGGCGGGCGGGCCGGCCGAGAAGGGCGGTATCAAGGTCGGCGACATCATCCTGAAATTCAACGGCCAGCCGATCGAGACGACGCGCGACCTGCCGCGCCTGGTCGGCGCCGCCAAGATCGGCACCCGCGCCAGCGTCACCGTCTGGCGCCGCGGCGCCCAGCTCGACGTGCCGGTCACGATCGTCGCGCTGGAAGACGACAAGGCCACCGCCGCCGCCAAGCCGACACCGGGCAAGCCGGCGCCCGGCGCCGCGCCGAACGTGCTCGGCCTGAACGTGTCGAACCTCAGCCCCGAACAGCGCCGCGTCCTCAAGATCGAGGGCGGTGTGACCGTCGACGCCTCCGAGGGGAGGGCGGCCACGGCCGGTGTGCGTGCGGGCGACGTGATCCTGCAGATGAACAATGTCGAGATCAAGGATGCGGCCCAGTTCAACGCGCTGGCGACCAGGCTCGATCCGAAGAAGAGCGTGGCAGTGCTGGTGCGGCGCGAGAACGTGACCCAGTACCTCGTCATCAAGCCGGTCAAGTGAGCCGGTTTACCCTGTATTCGCGCAGCTATTGCCACCTGTGCGAGGACATGCTGGCGGCGCTGCAGGCGCTGGCGCCGCCGGGGCAGCCGTTCGAGGTCGACGTCATCGACGTCGACGCCGACCCGGCCCTGGTCGAGCGCTTCGACGAGCTGGTGCCGGTACTGTACGGCAGGCTCGACCAGCCCGAGCTATGTCACTACTTCCTCGACGAAACGGCGGTGCGCCGATACCTGAACGCGTGGGCGGCATAGCCGTCCACGCTACCTCCCTCGGCCACCGTTATTCAGTCCCAGCGCCGCCCCACCCAATTTCCGGGCTTTCTACCCTGAAATCCGGTAAAATGCCTGGTTTGAAAAAGCCTATGTTCCTGGCATACAGGCTTGTCACGTTGAATAGGGCGCTCGCCTGGGGAGGATCAGCCCCACACGAAGCGCCTTTTTCGTATTGCGCGGGCAGTTTGCGGCGCCGCCTGGCCCCGCGTCGGCGGCCTCGCCCCTTTTTGGTTTTGAGCTTTGTTAATGAACAACATACGTAACTTCTCCATCATCGCCCACATCGACCACGGTAAATCGACCCTGGCCGACCGCATCATCCAGCTGTGCGGCGGCCTGTCGGACCGCGAAATGGACGCGCAGGTGCTCGACTCGATGGACCTGGAGCGCGAGCGCGGCATTACCATCAAGGCGCAGACCGCTGCGCTGCAATACAAGGCGCGCGACGGCCAGGTCTACAACCTGAACCTGATCGACACCCCGGGCCACGTCGACTTCAGCTATGAAGTCTCGCGCTCGCTGTCGGCCTGCGAAGGCGCGCTGCTGGTCGTCGACGCCTCCCAAGGCGTCGAGGCGCAAACCGTCGCCAACTGCTACACCGCGCTCGACCTGGGCGTGGAAGTGGTGCCGATCCTGAACAAGATCGACCTGCCGCACGCCGATCCGGACAACGCCAAGAAGGAAATCGAAGACGTCATCGGCATCGACGCCTCGGAAGCGACCACCTGCTCGGCCAAGACCGGCCTCGGCGTGGAAGACGTACTCGAAGACCTGATCAAGCGCGTGCCGCCGCCAAAAGGCGATCCGGACGCGCCGCTGCAGGCGCTGATCGTCGACTCCTGGTACGACCCGTACGTCGGCGTCGTCATGCTGGTGCGCGTCGTCAACGGCACGCTGCGCCCGAAGGACAAGATCCTCCTGATGGCGACCGAATCGGTGAACCTGGTCGAAAACATCGGCGTCTTCACGCCGCGCTCGGTCTCGCTGCCGGAACTGAAGGCCGGCCAGGTCGGCTTCATCATCGCCGGCATCAAGGAACTGACCGCCGCCAAGGTGGGCGATACCGTGACCCTGGCGAACCGTCCCGCGCCCGCGCCGCTGCCTGGCTTCAAGGAAGTCCAGCCGCAGGTGTTCGCCGGTCTGTTCCCGGTGGAAGCGAACCAGTACGACGCGCTGCGCGACTCGCTGGAAAAGCTGAAACTCAACGACGCCGCCCTGATGTACGAGCCGGAAGTGTCGCAGGCGCTGGGCTTCGGCTTCCGCTGCGGCTTCCTCGGTCTCTTGCACATGGAAATCGTGCAGGAACGTCTCGAACGCGAGTTCGACATGGACCTGATCACGACCGCGCCGACCGTGGTCTATGAAGTCGAGATGCGCGACGGTTCCATCATCCGCGTCGACAACCCGTCGAAGATGCCGGAGCCGTCGAAGATCAACGAAGTGCGCGAGCCGATCGTCGACGTCAACCTCTACATGCCGCAGGAATATGTCGGCTCGGTGATGACGCTGTGTACCTCCAAGCGCGGCATCCAGATGGACATGGCCTACCACGGCCGCCAGGTCAAGCTGCACTACGAAATCCCGATGGCGGAAATCGTGCTCGACTTCTTCGACCGCCTGAAGTCGACCTCGCGCGGCTATGCGTCGATGGATTACGAGTTCAAGGAAAACCGCGCTGCCGACGTGGTGAAAGTCGACATGCTGATCAACAGCGAAAAGGTCGATGCGCTGGCGATCATCGTGCACCGCGCCAACGCGCCGTACCGCGGGCGCCAGGTGGCGGCCAAGATGCGCGAACTGATCCCGCGCCAGATGTTCGACGTGGCGATCCAGGCCGCCATCGGCGCCACCATCATTTCGCGCGAAAACGTCAAGGCGCTGCGCAAGAACGTGCTGGCCAAGTGCTACGGCGGCGACATCAGCCGTAAAAAGAAACTGCTTGAGAAACAAAAAGCCGGTAAGAAACGCATGAAGCAGGTCGGTTCGGTGGAAATTCCACAAGAAGCCTTCCTCGCCATCCTTCAAGTGGAAGATAAATAAGCGATGCAACCAATCCTGGCGAATTTTGCGCTCATCCTGTTCGTGCTCATGGTGGTCACGGGCGTCATCTGGTTTTGGGACGTTTTTGTTCTGTCGAAGCAGCGCCGCGCCGCGGCCGACGCCGCCCTGGCCGAGTACGATGCGCGCGCGGCCAAGCTGACCGCCGACGGCATCAAGGTCGACAACAAGGGCAACCGCGCCGCGCTGGAAGCAGGGCACCTGCGCCAGCCGACCTGGGTCGAGTATTCGGGCAGTTTCTTCCCGGTGATCGCAGCAGTGTTCTTCCTGCGCTCCTTCCTGTGGGAGCCGTTCAAGATCCCATCGAGCTCGATGGTGCCGACCCTGCTGGTCGGCGACCTGATCCTGGTGAACAAGTACACCTACGGCATCCGCCTCCCGATCGTGAACAAGAAGATCATCGAGGTCAACGATCCGCAGCGCGGCGACGTCATGGTCTTCAAGTATCCGAAGGACATGAGCCAGGATTACATCAAGCGCGTCATTGGCGTGCCTGGTGACAAGATCACCTACGAAAACAAGCGCCTCAGCGTGAATGGCGTGCCGGTCCAGTACACGGCGCTCGACGATTACCTGGATGACGAGCGTCCTGTCTACCACAAGCAATTCGTCGAAAAGCTGCCGGGCAGCGAGCACCGCATCCTGAATACGGAACCGGCGCGTTCGTTCAACCTCGACAGCGTGGAAAACTTCCCGCTGCGTGAAGCGTGCGAGTACACCTATGACCGGTTTACTTGTACTGTACCTGCAGGTAATTACTTCATGATGGGCGACAACCGCGACAACAGTGCCGACAGCCGCTACTGGGGCTTTGTGCCGGACAAGAATATCGTCGGCAAGGCCTTCCTGGTGTGGATGAACTTCGGTGATCCGAAGCGCATCGGCGGCATCAAATAAGGCGTGTCGGGCAATATGGCAGGTTCACCTCGGGGAGAGCGGATGGACGCACGCAAACAGGTTGTGCCGGGGAAGCAGGCGGGCATCTCGCTCACCGGGCTGATCCTGGTGTTGATGGTATTCGGCTTGTTTGCGCTGCTGGCCATCAAGATCGTTCCTTCCTTCCTCGAGTACCGCGCCGCGCGTGACGGCATCGCGCGCGCGAAAGCAGCCGGCGGCAGTCCTGCCGAGATGCGCGAAGCTTTCGACAAGTTTGCGCAAATCAACGACGTCGACGCCATCCGCGGCCGCGACCTCGTCATCAGCCGCGAGGGCGCCGCCCCGGAAATCAGCTTCGCCTACGAAAAGCGCATTCCGCTGACCGCGCGTGCCACCCTCGTCATCGATTACGATGGCACGACCGACCCGAGCGGCGTCGTGGCGGCGAAGGCGGACTGATCCGCTGAGCTGCGCCGGCGGCCGCGCTGCGGGCCTAAATGGTCATATCAGTGGTCACTTCAGCGGACACATCACCATGGCGCGCGCCGCCCGGCGCCGTCCAACCGAGCAGGAAGCGCCGCCTTTGCAGCGGCCGTACTACAATACATCGACAATGAATCTTCAGTTATTGCAAACGCGCTTGGGTTATACGTTCCGGGATGCTGGCCTCTTGCAGCAGGCCCTGACACACCGCAGCCATAGCAGCCTGCATAACGAACGCCTCGAGTTCCTGGGCGACTCGATCCTGAACTGCGTGGTGGCTTCGATCCTGTACGAGCGCTTCAGCCACCTCGACGAGGGCGACCTGTCGCGCCTGCGCGCCAATCTCGTCAAACAGCAGTCGCTCTATGAAATCGCCCAAAAGCTGGAACTCTCGCAGTTCCTGCGCCTGGGCGAGGGCGAGCTGAAATCGGGCGGCTTCCGCCGTCCATCGATCCTGGCAGACACGCTCGAAGCCTTGCTTGGCGCGATCTTCCTCGACGCCGGCTTCGACGCCGCACGCGACGTCATCCGCGCCTTCTACATCCCGCTGCTCGACACCGTCGACCCGCGCACCCTGGGCAAGGATGCCAAGACGCTGCTGCAGGAATTCCTGCAGAGCCGCAAGATTTCGCTGCCGACCTATAACGTCATCGCCACCCATGGCGCCGCCCACAGCCAGGAATTCGAGATCGAATGCCTGGTTCCGAAACTCGGCATCCAGGTCTTCGGACGCGGCGGCAGCCGCCGCGCCGGCGAACAGGCCGCCGCGCGCCTGGCGCTGGACGTGGCCGAACAGGCGCTGCGCAAGACCCCGGCCGCCGGCCGCAAGGCCAAGCCGCGTGCCGCCCAGCTCAAGCTGGCCGGCATTGCCACCATCCAGGGTGACGAAGCGCCAGGCGCGCAGCAGTCCGCCCCTACCAAACAGGCATGAACGAAGCATGAATACCGAACATAACCCCGCCCAGAATAACCCTCCTCAAGACGACGACGCCGTGCACAATCCGGCCGAAGACAGCAACGAGGCGGCGGACCAGGACGCGCCCGAGAGCGAGGACAGCGCCAAGGGAGTCGACCTGAACGCTTTCTTCAACGACCGCACGGACATCAGCGGCGGCACCTCGGCGCAAGGTTTCCGCTGCGGCTACATCGCCATCGTCGGCCGCCCGAACGTGGGCAAGTCGACGCTGATGAACGTGCTGATCGGCGCCAAGGTGTCGATTACCTCGCGCAAGGCGCAGACCACGCGCCACCGCATTACCGGCATCCAGACCCATGACGACGCCCAGTTTATCTATGTCGATACGCCGGGATTTCAGACGCGTCATGCGAATGCACTGAACAAAACGCTGAACAAGACTGTCGCAAACACGCTGACGGCCTCCGACGTGGTGCTCTTCCTGGTCGAGGCCGGCACCTTCGGCCCGGCCGACCAGCAAGTGCTCGACTTGCTGCCGAAGAACGTGCCCGTCATCCTGGTCATCAACAAGTCGGACCGCATGAAGGACAAGGCGACCCTGATGCCCTTCGCCCAGAAAGTGGCGGGCTTGCGCGACTTTACGGCCATCGTGCCGGTGTCGGCCAAGATGCGCTTCCAGGTCGATGCGCTCGAACGCGAGATCCGCAGCCACCTGCCGGAAAACCCGCCCGTGTTCGGCCCGGACGACATCACCGACCGCAGCGAGAAGTTCCTGGCCGCCGAGATCGTGCGCGAAAAAGTGTTCCGCCTGCTGGGCGACGAGCTGCCGTACACCAGCACGGTGATCATCGAGCAGTTCCTGCAGGAAGGGAATTTGCGCCGCATCTTCGCCGCCATCCTGGTCGAGCGCGACACCCATAAATCGATGATCATCGGTAACAAGGGAGCGCGCCTGAAAGAGATTTCGACCCAGTCGCGCCTGGATATGGAGAAGCTGTTCGGTGGCCCCGTGTACCTGGAAATCTGGGTCAAGGTCAAGTCCGGCTGGGCCGACAACGAAGCGGGCCTGCGCGCCTACGGCTACGAGTAAGCGCCGGAGGACCAGCCGACCGCATGTCCAACCCCGTCCACGCCGACAAGGCGACAACCGACCCCATTGCCGAGGCGCCTGATGCGCCGGCGGCAGCCGCGGAGGCCACTGCAACCTACGCAGTGGCAAGCCCTGCGGCGCCCGTATCTGCGCCGCGCCGCAGCCGCGTCCCCGTGCGCGACACCCGCATCAACGGCCAGCCCGCCTTCGTGCTGCACAGCTATCCCTACAAGGAAACGAGCCTCATCGTCGACCTGTTTACGCGCGATTTCGGGCGGATTGCAGTCGTTGCCAAGGGCGCCAAGCGGCCGCTATCGAAATTGCGCGGCGTGCTGCAAACCTTCCAGCCGCTGTCGGTATCCTGGAGCGGCAAGCAGGAATTGCGCACCCTGATCGATGCCGAATGGGTCGGGGGCATGCTCCCTATCGAACGCACGGCCTTGCTGTGCGGCTTTTATCTGAACGAACTGCTGGTCAAGCTGATCGCCCGCGACGACCCCCATCGCGCGCTGTTCGATCACTATATTTCGACGCTGAACGAGCTGGCCCACGACGAACCGGCACAAATTGCCTTGCGAAAGTTCGAACGGGCCTTACTTAAGGAAACAGGGGTCGCCGCCAACCTGGGGCGTTCGACCACCACGCGCGCAGCGGTCGAGGCCGCGCTGGACTATGTGGTCGATCCGGAAAAGGGCGCGCGCGAAGCCCGCGTATCCGACGTCTGGCCCGTCGTCAGCGGCAAGACCCTGCTCGACATGGAACGCGAGGATTATGCGGACCCGGCCACGCAAGCACAGAGCAAGCAATTGATGCGCTTCCTGCTGGCGCACCACCTGGGCGGCGTGCCGCTCAATACCCGGCAGATTTTGATTGACTTGATGCAGTTATAAAGAACAAACCACCACCATGAGCTTCCTGCAACCCGTTGGCCAGGTCATCGACCTCGGCGTGAACATCGACCACATCGCCACCGTGCGCAACGCGCGCGGCACCGTCTATCCGGACCCGTTGCGCGCGGCCCTGCTGGCCGAGCAGGCCGGCGCCGACCTGATCACGCTGCACCTGCGCGAAGACCGGCGCCACATCAAGGATGCCGACGTGCTGGCGATGCGCCCGCAGCTGGCCACGCGCATGAACCTGGAAGCGGCGGTGACCCAGGAAATGATCGACTTCGCCTGCCAGGTGCGACCACAGGACGTCTGCCTGGTGCCCGAACGGCGCGAGGAAGTCACCACCGAGGGTGGCCTGGACGTGATTCGTTACTTCAAGGAAGTCGAAACCGCGGTCAAGCAGTTGAAAGGCGAGGGCATCCGCGTCTCGCTGTTCATCGATGCCGACGAAGCGCAGATCGCCGCCGCCGCCCAGACGGGCGCGACCGTGATCGAACTGCACACCGGCCGCTATGCCGAAGCGGAAGGCGATGAAGCGTCGCACGAACTCGAGCGCATCAAGGCCGGCGCCGCTGCCGGCGTGCGCCACGGCCTGGTCGTCAACGCCGGCCATGGCTTGCATTACACCAACGTGCAGCCGGTGGCCGCGATCCGCGACATCGCCGAGCTGAACATCGGCCACGCGATCGTCGCGCATGCGCTCTTCGCCGGCTGGGAAAATGCCGTGCGCGAGATGAAGGCGATCATGGTTGCCGCGCGCCTCGGCGTGTCGCTGGGGGCCCAATGATCTACGGTATCGGCACCGACATCGTCCAGATCTCGCGTGTCGAGGCGGCGCTGGCGCGCAGCGGTCCGCGGTTCGCCGAGAAAATCCTGGGACCCGAAGAGCTCGAGAAATACCATGCGCGGCGCGCACGCAGCGAGGTGCGCGGCCTGCGCTTCCTCGCCACGCGCTTTTCAGCCAAGGAAGCGTTCTCGAAAGCCATCGGCCTGGGCATGCGCATGCCGATGACCTGGCGCTCGGCGCAGATGCTCAATGCGCCGAGCGGCAAGCCAACCATTGTCTGCAGCGGCGCACTGGCCGAATTCATGCGCGAACACCGGCTCAGTGCGCAGGTGACGATCAGCGACGAGGCCGATTACGGCGTCGCCTTTGTCATCGTCACGCAAGACCCAGCCACACCTTAAGCAACTACTACCCAAGCGATACGCCGTGACCAAGGAAGTGCACTCCCCCGCGTTGCCGGAAAATCCGGCGCCTGAGAACAAGCCCGGCCATGAGGTAGCGGAAGCGCCGGTCGCCTACGTCGCCGCAGGCGGGGCTGCGATGCCTGCGCCGCATCCTGTCGACGACAAGCCCGCGAAGGGCAAGCCGGCCAAGGCGTCCACGCCGCGTGCCCGTCCCGACGCCTGGCAAGCCGTGAAGGAAGAGCGCAGGGCGGTCTTGCGCGAAGACGCCGCCGATCCCGTGCAGCCCGCTCCGTCCGCACGCGAACAGGTGCTGGCAACGGTCGCCAGGTTGCCCGGATTGCCGGGCGTGTATCGCTATTTCGACGCCAACCAGAACGTGCTCTACGTCGGCAAGGCGCGCAATCTCAAGAACCGCGTCTCGAGCTATTTCCAGAAAAACCTGTCAAGCCCGCGCATCGCGATGATGGTCGGCCAGATCGCGCATCTGGAAACGACCGTCACGCACAGCGAAGCCGAAGCCCTGATCCTGGAAAACAACCTGATCAAGGCGTTGAAACCGCGCTACAACATCCTGTTTCGCGACGATAAGTCCTATCCCTACCTGAAGATCACGGGTGGCGACTTTCCGCGCCTCGCGTATTACCGGGGCGCTCTGGACAAGAAGAACCAGTACTTCGGTCCTTTCCCGAGCGCCTGGGCGGTCAAGGAATCGATCCAGATCCTGCAAAAAGTGTTCATGCTGCGCACCTGCGAGGACAGCGTCTTTGCCAACCGCACACGTCCCTGCCTGCTGCATCAGATCGGCCGTTGCAGCGGCCCGTGCGTCGACCTGATCGACAAGGATGAGTACAAGGTAGACGTCGAGAACGCCGCGAAGTTCCTGCGCGGGCGCCAGAACGAAGTCATGGCTGACCTGCAGCACAAGATGCAGGGGTTTGCCGAAAAGCTGATGTTCGAACAGGCCGCCGGCGTGCGCAACCAGATTCAGTCGCTCTCGCGCGTGCTGCACCAGCAGAGCATGGAAACGACCGGCGATGCCGACGTCGACGTGATTGCCGTGGTGGTGCAGGGCGGGCGTGCCTGCGTCAACCTGGCCATGGTGCGCGGCGGACGGCACCTGGGCGACCGTGCCTATTTCCCGACCCAGGTGGGCGAGGCGATCGCCGAACTGTCGATCGAATGCGAAGTGCTGGCCGCCTTCCTGGTGCAGCACTACACCGACAAGTTCATTCCCGGCACCCTGATCCTGAACATCGAGTTCGACCAGCCCGAACTGATGGTGGCGCTGGCCGAGCAGTGCGGGCACCGCATCAACCTGATTTTCCAGCCGCAGGGCCAGCGCCGCCAGTGGCTTGAGCTCGCTCAAAAGGGTGCGGAGATCTCGCTGGCGCGCCTGTTGTCTGAACAAGGGTCGCAGCAGTCGCGCACGCGCGCACTGGCCGAGGCCCTGTCGCTGGACGCGGCGGACTTGGAAACCTTGCGCATCGAATGCTTCGACATCAGCCACACGGCGGGCGAGGCGACGCAGGCATCCTGCGTGGTCTTCCATCACCACGCGATGCAGAACTCGGAGTACCGGCGCTACAACATCAACGACATCACGCCGGGCGACGATTACGCGGCCATGCGCCAGGTGCTGATGCGCCGCTACGAAAAGGTGGCGGGCGGCGATGGCGTCATGCCCGACGTGGTGCTGGTCGACGGCGGCAAGGGGCAAGTCGAAATGGCGCGCCAGGTGTTGTCCGAGCTCGGCCTGGACATCGGCTTGATCGTCGGCGTGGCCAAGGGCGAAGGCCGGCGCGTGGGCCTGGAAACGCTGATCTTCGCGGACGGTCGCGCACCCCAGGAGCTCGGCAAGGAATCGGCCGCGCTGATGCTCGTCGCCCTGATCCGCGACGAGGCGCACCGCTTCGCCATCACCGGCATGCGCGCCAAGCGCGCCAAGGCACGGCAAGCGTCGCGCCTGGAAGAGATCGAAGGCATCGGCGCCAAGCGCCGCCAGCGCCTGCTCGCGCGCTTCGGCGGCCTGCGCGGCGTGGTCGACGCCAGCGTGGAAGATTTGTGCCAGGTCGAAGGCATTTCGACTGCGCTGGCGGAAGAGATTTACCGGCAATTGCATTAAAGCGGGCAGGGCGCGCGTGGCGAATTACGGAGAGCATGTTCGCCTCTGTGGGCCCGCCGCCTCGCCGCTGAGCTCAACTGGTTTAAACGGCAATACCCATGTAGACTAGCGGCGCACGCTTTTTTCCAACGGTAAGCCAGATCACGCCCCTATGCCTTTTAACATCCCGATTCTCCTGACCTGGTTACGTGTAGCACTCATTCCCCTCGTTGTCGGCGTCTATTACCTCCCTCCACAGTGGCTGCCGCATGCCGACCAGAACCTGGCGGCGACCCTCGTCTTCATCATTGCTGCGGTTACCGACTGGTTCGACGGCTTCCTCGCGCGGCGCTGGAACCAGACTTCGGCCTTCGGCGCCTTCCTCGATCCGGTTGCCGACAAATTGATGGTGGCCGGCGCACTCCTGATCCTGATCCAGCTGGGGCGCGTGGATGCCGTCATCGCCTTCATCATCATCGGCCGCGAAATCACGATCTCGGCCCTGCGCGAATGGATGGCCGAAATCGGCGCCCGCAAGTCGGTCGCGGTCAGCTCGCTGGGAAAGGTCAAAACTGCGGCCCAGATGGTCGCGATTCCCGCATTGCTGTACCACGACACCCTGTTCGGTATCGACGTCCATTTCTGGGGCGAACTACTGCTGTGGGTCGCCGGCGTGCTGACGGTGTGGTCGATGTTCTACTATCTCCGCCGCGCGTGGCCGGTGATTAAGGAAAAAGGCGGGAATTTGTAAGATTAATTCTCTGTCATCCTTGACGTACGGATCAGATCATCTATAATGCTTGCCTGTTGCAACGACATCGCAGCAAACAAGACAAAGCGGGAGTAGCTCAGTTGGTAGAGCGCAACCTTGCCAAGGTTGAGGTCGAGAGTTCGAGACTCTTCTCCCGCTCCAGGTTTGCAGATCGTCGGTAGCAAGAAGGTAGTAGAAGCAAGTAGTAAAGAAGCAGTAAAAGGTTGTCTTGGAAGTTGTCACAATTTCTGCGATAATCAATGTTTCCAGAATGCGGGAGTAGCTCAGTTGGTAGAGCGCAACCTTGCCAAGGTTGAGGTCGAGAGTTCGAGACTCTTCTCCCGCTCCAGTTATCTGGGGCAGTTGTCGGTAAGCAGTAACACTCCATGCGGGAGTAGCTCAGTTGGTAGAGCGCAACCTTGCCAAGGTTGAGGTCGAGAGTTCGAGACTCTTCTCCCGCTCCATGAGGTGCTGGTAAATTTAAGCAATAACTCCTAAGCGGGAGTAGCTCAGTTGGTAGAGCGCAACCTTGCCAAGGTTGAGGTCGAGAGTTCGAGACTCTTCTCCCGCTCCAGAATTCAGAGAAGACATTTCCCTTCTCCTGTTGATTTGGATCATAACCGTCCAGCCCAGCAGTCGTATTATACCTACTGGCGAGGTAGCAAAGCGGTTATGCAGCGGCCTGCAAAGCCGTCTAGACGGGTTCGACTCCCGTCCTCGCCTCCAGAACGAAGCCAAAAATCGCCCTTGCTGGCGATTTTTGCATTTCTGGGTCCCGTCCAAGATTGTGAAGAAAACCATGGGTCACGACATCCATACCCTCAAGGACGCTGCCGCACTCCTGCGCCGCGTCTGGCGCAATGCCATTCCCTTTTTCCTGAGTATCGAACTGGCGCTGATGGTGCTGGTCGCCATTGTTACCGTCGCCGGCGTGTTTTTCGCCGTCATGGGCGACTTGCGCAGCGTGCTCGCGTTCGGAACGGCGATCGCCTATGTCGGTACGCGCGCGGTGCTGCATGTGAAGCGTATCGTCAGTTGGCCGTTCATCTGAACTGGATTTGCCGCTTTGTAAAGGCGGCAAAGCGTTGAAAGCACAACTTAGCTGATTATTTGCTCTTGCGCGCAGTGCGGCCCGTACGGTGCTTGCGCCGGGACGTCGTCCGCCGTGCTGGCTTGTGACGCGTTTTCGTCTCGCCGGCCTTGGCGCGCTGCTTATTGACGATCCGCGCCGCGACTTCGTCTTCGCGGCCCTTGTAGCGCTTTTCCTTCTTGAATTTACGCTCGAGTTTCTTGGCTTCGCGCTCGCGGCGTGGACTTGCTCCTCTTGGCATGGTATTTCCTCCCGAAAGTTGTCATCCTACTCAGAAATGCCTGGCAAGGACGCACGGTTCAGCCTGCGGCTACCCCCGATGTTCAGCCAAGTCGCATCGATAGTCGGCATGATCCGATTTTGACGTCAATGAACGGCGCCGTACCGTCATCCACTTGGGATCCTCATCTCTTGCTGTGATCACAATGCGACGTTCAGTCACGCCAGAAGTCCGAATTCATACAGTCAATTTGAGATAGACAGGAAGACCCGGCGTTTCCTACACCAGATAAAACCAACTTGATCTTCCGTATATTTCCATATGGCAAGTAGATAAATACTTCGATGAGTCAGCAGTGCAAACCCTCACGCTACTCATCTTATGCAGAAACCTCTCTTTTTACGTCTTTTTCCGCGTCAATCCCTAGGCCTGCTCGGCTGTTTTCTTGCGTTTCCGGCATCGTCCCAAATTATTAACGACGTTGCCGAAAATCAGCTGCAAAGGCAACAACAGCGCGAGGAGGCGCAACGACGACAAGACGAATCTACCCCTGATGTGCGCCTGCAAGCTCCATCGGTAACCAAGCCGACTGGATACCCAGCAGGAGAAATCCCATGCTTCGTGATCCGAGAAGTCAAACTCGAAGGTGAGCAGGCAGCGTCTTTCCAATGGGTGCTTGCGGCGGCCGAACCGGCCCTTGGGCGATGCCTGGGTAGTACCGGCATCAATACCTTAGTTGCCGAAGTCCAGAATGCGCTTATCGGGGGTGGTTTTGTAACAAGCCGGGTCTTTGCCGCCCCACAGAACTTGCAAAGTGGAGAGCTTCATTTGAAGCTGGTTCCCGGAAAAATCCGGGCGATTCGCTTTGCCGACGCCGCGCCGCGCGGAGGCTACCCCAGTGCATTACCTGCACGTCCTGGTGAAATCCTGAACCTGCGTGCAATTGAGCAGGGATTGGAAAACTTCAAGCGCGTACCTGGAACCCAGGCTGATATCCAGATCGTACCGGGTGACTTGCCAGGAGAGAGCGATTTAATCATCAAGTGGGTAGCTAGTCGCGGTTACCGGTTAAGCCTCTCAGCGGACGACAGCGGTACCCGATCGACAGGAACTTATCAAGGCGGCGTTACCGTCTCACTCGATAACCTAACCGGATTGCACGATCTTTTCTATGTGAGCTTCAACCGCAATTTGCGTGGCGATACCCCTCCCGGCGACCACGGTACCAAGGGCTACGCGCTGCATTACTCGATTCCTTATGGGTACTGGCTGGCGGGCCTTCAGGCGAATGACTACCGCTATCACCAGACGGTGCCAGGCGCCAATCAGGACTATATCTACCGCGGCACCAGCACCAACGTCGAATTGAAGCTGGCGCGCCTGGTATATCGCGATTCAGTACGCAAGACCACCCTGTCACTGCGCGCATACCAGCGACGCAGCCGCAATTTTATCGATGACACGGAAGTCGAGGTTCAGCGACGCCGGATGGGCGGTTTCGCCGCCGGCATTCACCATAAGGAATTCATCGGTAACAGCACCCTCGACCTGGGACTGACCTGGAAACTTGGTACCTCCGCCTTTGGGACGATGCCGGCGCCGGAAGAACTATATGGCGAAGGTACCGCGCGACCGCGCCTATTCAATGCCGATATCGGTCTAAACATCCCATTCGGCCGTAGTGTTGTACTCCAGAGCGCCTGGCGCGGCCAGTGGAACCGTACGTCTCTGGTGCCGCAAGACCGGTTTGCCATTGGCGGCCGTTACACCGTCCGTGGATTCGACGGCGACGCCAGCCTATCCGCAGAGCGCGGTTCGCTGCTGCGCAATGACCTGATCTGGACTATTCCCGGAACGAGCCAGCAGCTGTACGTGGCACTCGACCATGGCGTCGTGTCCGGGCCGAGCGCCGCGCGCTTGCTGGGTACTCGCCTGACTGGCGCCGCCCTTGGTTGGCGCGGCCAATTAGGACGGCTGCAGACCGACGTGTTTGCCGGCAAACCGATACGTATGCCGGAAGGCTTCCGTACCGCGAGCGTCGCAGCGGGTTTTAACCTTAACTACGAATTCTGACACGCCATGAACAAACTTTGCTATCGCATCGTATTCAACAAAGCCCGTGGTTTGTGCATGGCCGTTGCAGAAACAACGCGCAGTCGAACCAAGGCCCCCGGACAGGTCGTGGCCAACAATTCGGTTCGAGGCATCATGCACGCCCCCGCGTTGCGCCGCCTCGCGTTACTGATCGGGACGGGACTAGGAGGAATGATATTGGCGGGAGGTACATCGGCCCAAGTCATTGCCGACCCAAATTCTCCCGGTAAGCTGCGTCCCACTGTGCTCGAAACTGCAAACGGTGTGGTGCAGGTCAACATCCAGACACCCAGTGCGGCTGGTGTTTCGCGCAATGTATATTCGCAGTTCGATGTGCCGAAAGGTGGTGTCGTCCTGAATAATTCTCGCACCGACGTGCAGTCACAGATCGGCGGCTGGGTACAAGGCAACCCATGGCTGGGCAAGGGGACGGCGCGGGTTATCCTGAACGAAGTCAACTCGAGCAATCCCAGCCGCCTGCAAGGCTATATCGAGGTGGCAGGGGACCGCGCGGAGATGATCATTGCTAATCCTGCGGGCATCGCGGTCAATGGCGGTGGCTTCATTAACGTCAGCCGTGCGACGCTCACCACCGGCAGCCCGATCCTCGAGGACGGCCGCTTGCGGGGATACTCGGTACAACGCGGCCAGATTGTCTTCGGCGAGGACGGCCTGGATGCAAGCAAGACCGATTACACCGCATTGATCGCGCGTTCGGTCGAGGTCAATGCTGGCTTGTGGGCGCAACGATTGAACGTTATCACTGGTGTCAACGAAGTTGAGGAAGCGGCGCTGGCAAGCGTAACGCAAGCAAGCCAAGGTGGCGGCGTGGCGCCGATGTTTGCGGTGGATGTTGCGCAGCTCGGCGGTATGTATGCAAATCAAATCTATATGGTGGGCACGGAGGCTGGCGTCGGAGTGCGCAATGCTGGCGGGATTGGCGCTGGTGCAGGCGACCTGATCGTTACCTCGGGTGGGCGCCTGGAAAACAGCGGCACTCTATCAGCGAGCCAGCGTGTGGACGCGAATGCTGCCGGCGTCGCGAACAGCGGGAATATCCAGGCAGGTGACAAACTTTTATTGACGGCCGCCAGTCTGGCCAACGCCGGCCAGATCAAGTCTGCGTCGGAAGCGTTGATCAAGGTGCAGGGTGAAATCGACAATGGCAGTGGACGTATCGAGGCTGCACGAGTCGACCTGGCAAGTGGCACCTTCCGCAATGCCCAGGGCACGGTACTGCAAACCGGGACCGCCGCCCTTTCGCTCAAGGCGGAACAGTTTAGCAACGCATCCGGGACGCTTGGACGACAAAGCGCAACAAGCTCTAATGAAGGCGCCACGGGAACGGGCAATTCAGCAGGTGCCGACGGCAACACCATTACCCCGGTTGATGCCGGCAGCACGCCCGACACTGGGCCGCAAGAGCCGGATCATCCGGATGCCGGTACGCCCGGTCTTCCAGGACCGCAGCCGGTGCTGGCGGATGGCCGGGTGGAGGCAGGGAAGCTCGATAACGCCTCCGGATTTATCGCATCAAACGGCAGGATGACGCTCGACACGGGCACGTTCGAAAACCACGGTACGGCCTACCTGGGCAGTCTCTCCGTGAGTGGTCCTTCCTTCGACAACAGCGGGGGCACGCTGACGGTCCTTGATGCTTTCAAACCGAAGATCGACAGCTTCGTCAACGACCATGGCAAGCTTCTGGTCGGTGCCGCTTTCGATGGGGGATTCGGTTCCTTCAGCAATCGCCACGGCCTGCTGCAGGCGACTCAACTTACGGTAAATGTCGCTCGGGGCCTGGACAACAGTGGTGGAACGCTGCGCCATCTTGGCAGCACCGCTGCCGAGATCAACGTTGGCGGCGACCTGGCGCTAGGGCACGGTTTGCTTGACATCGCGTCCAACCTGCGCCTGCGTGCTGCTTCGATCAGCGGCAGCGGCAGTTCGCTGAACGTAACAGGACACCTGGCCGTTGAAGGTGGAGCGACCAGTAGCGCCCAAGGTAAATGGGTCGCCGGCGGGGATGTGAACCTGCGCACCAGCGCACTCGACAATAGCGGAGGCATGATCGCGGCTGGGGGCACACTGACCGCCAAAAGCGCGGATTTGAACAATGCCGGAGGCACGATTGCTGCGAAGGACGCCACGATCACGGTTGGCGGTGCCGTTGATAATGGCGGTGGCAGTATCCAGGTCACGCGTAGTCTTTCGCTGGACGCCGTTGGTAACCTGCTGAACCACGCCGGCAATATCGAGGCATTGGCGAGCGATAGCATCATACGCGTTAGCGGCGCATCGATCGATAATCGCGATGGAAGGATCGCCAACTCCGGTACGGGCAAGACATTGCTGGACGCGGCAAAGGTGAGCAATAGCGGGCTGATCGGCGGTAATGGCGATGTCGAGATCGTGGCCCAGACACTCGCGAACGAAGCCGCAGGAAGTATACGGTCAGTTGAAAATCTGGAACTGACGGTGCGCGATACGCTTTACAACGCTGGTCGGATTGACGCTGGGGAGAGCGTCCGTATGGTGCAGGGCGGCGCGCAGCTGCACAACAGCGGCAACCTGGTTGCAGCCGGCGACATTGAGGTCGCGGTCGGGGCCATCGACAACACAGCCGGCACGATCGCAACTGTAGCCGGCTACGGCAGCCAGTTATCACTGCGGGCCACTACTCTTCGTAACAACGGTGGCTTGATCGATGTTGACGGACAGGCAAAGATCGAGATCCAGGGACGTGCCGACAACGAGCGCGGACGGATTCGCACTGGTGGCGAACTCGCTTTCGATGCGGGAGAGAGCATCGAGAATCGCGGCGGCAACATCGAATCGCTCGGTCGCATGCAGGTTCACGGCGGACAGATCGCGAACGACGGCGGGAAGATTGCCGCCGCTGGTTCACAAGGTTCGTCCATTGAAGCTAAAGACCGAATCGACAATAACGGCATCATCAGTGCGAATGGGCAGTTTACTTTAACGGCGCAGACCTTGAGCAACGGCGCCGGTGGAACCGTTAGCGTCGCCGGCGACCTCGAACTCACCGTGCGTGGCGAGTTGGTCAATAGTGGCGGGACGATCAGTACCGCCGGCGCGCTGAATTTCGATCAGGAAAAGGCATCCTTGGTAAACAGTGGCGCCATCACCTCAGCCTCTGACGCGGCGTTGAATCTTGACCTGATCGATAATGATGGTGGCACCATTGGTACTCTGCTGGGCGCGACGATCGACCTCAAGGCGAATGCGCTGAGTAACCGTGGCGGCAGGGTCATGTCAGGTGCCGATGCGACCCTGCTCGTCAAGGGCGACATCGACGGCGATGCCGGCGTGCTGCAAGCCGCCGGTTCGATCGACATCGGTGCCGGCGGCGCACTTCGCAATCAGAGTGGCGTGATCGAATCGCTGGGAACGCATGGCACTCTGGATGTGCATGCAACCACGATCGACAACACGAGCGGCCGCATCGTCAACGTGGGGGATGCCGACGCCAGCGTGAGCGCAACTGGCGACGTTGAGAATGGCGGCCTGATCGCGAGCAATGGGCGACTGGCTTTGGCAGCCGACACGGTGAACAACACGGGGACGGTCAGTTCGACCAGCGAGATCGACCTCGCCGTCAGCAGGCGCATCAACAATAGCGGTACGATCAGTGCGGCCAGCGGCCTGCAGGCCAGGCAAAGCGAAGCAGTCCTGCGCAACAGTGGCACGATTGTGTCCGGCGGTGCGCTCGACATGACTCTGAAAACGGTCGACAACACAGGCGGGAGGATCGCCACCGCGCAAGGGGCGAAGAGTGACGTATTGATTGACGCGCAGAGCATCGTCAACAAGAGTGGCGTCATCATTGCCGAGCGCGACGCCATCCTGGTGAGCGAGAACGGCATCGACAATCGCTCTGGCCTGGTGCAAGGCCAGGGCGACCTGCGGATCAGCGCAGGTGGACTGGTCGATGCCAGCGGTGGGAGCATCGAATCGCTGTCTGCTGACAGCACGCTGGAACTCCAGGCCGGCGCAGTAGTGAACAATCTTGGACGCATCGTGAACGTTGGCCACGGCGATACGCTGGTACGCGCCGATACCACGCTCGTCAACAACGGGCAGATTGCCGGTAGCGGCAAGCTTGCTGTAGAGGCGCAGTCGGTCGCCAATATGTCGCAAGGAGGTATTGCCGCCGACGCTCTGGTATTGCAGGCGCATGCCCTCCTCGACAATGCCGGCACCATCAGCAGCGGCGCTGCACTCACGATCGACGAGGACGAGGCCACGCTGATCAATCGCGGCACCATTGTCGTGGATGGCGACATTACGATTCAGACCGCTGCGATCGACAACAGTGGCGGCACGCTTGCCACGGCCGAAGGCTCCAGCGCTAGTGTAACGCTTCAGGCAAACAGCCTGTCCAACCGCGATGGCAGGATCGTAGCCGAACGTGCGTTAACGGTTGGTGTCGGCGGGGCGCTGGACAACACCCGAGGCATGCTCCAGGGCGTAGATACGGTGCGAACGGCGGCCGGCGGAAATGTCACCAACGACAGCGGCGTCATCGAAGCAACTGCCGCCCATGCAACGCTCGTGCTGCAGGCGAATGCCATCCTGAATGGTACAGGGCGCGTGGTCAACGTCGGCGATGGCGTAACGACGATTGCCGCAGCCGAGAGCCTGGAAAGCAGCGGGCTGCTGGCGGGTAACGGGGTACTGGCGCTAAGCGCCGATCGTATGGTGAACAAGACTGGGAGCATGCTGGCGTCGGCAGGCGCAATGACGGCCACGATCGGCACCCGGCTCGACAACGCAGGAACCGTGCAAAGCGGTGACGCACTGCATATTGCAGCGCAGACCGCCGAGGTACACAATGCCGGACTCATCGCCGCAGACGGAACGCTGACTTTAGCTAGTGCCATTTTCAACAACGATGGCGGCCAACTAGCGACTGTCAAAGGTTCAGGGAGCAATTTGGCGCTCGATGCCAGAGGCATCAGCAACCGTGGCGGCGCCATCCTGTCCGACAAGGATGTCCAAGTAAATAGTGCTGGTGGATTCGATAACACCCTTGGTACGTTGCAGGCCACAGGTTCACTTGAGCTCAGCGCCAGCAGTGCCGTCAGCAATGACGGCGGCGTGATCGAGACTCTTGGCTCGTCCGCGGAACTGAGCCTGAACGCAGCCTCGCTCGACAACGGTAGTGGCCGTATCGTCAACGTCGGCACCGGTGCGACGACATTGACCGTGGATGGAAAACTCGTCAGCCGCGGACTGATCGCCGGCAATGGCAGCGTGAACCTGACGGTTGCCGAGCTGGACAATCAGGCTGGCGCCAGCATTGCTGCAACAAAGGACCTTGGCATCACGGCAACCCACGCAATCGCCAATGCGGGCGTGGTCAGCAGCAAAGAAGCATTCATGATTAGTGCCGCTGGAGCAGCGGTGCGTAACAGCGGCCAAATCGCGAGTGGCACCGGTGCGACCATCGAGACGGCAGCTTTCGATAACAGTGGCGGCCAGCTCGGCACGGTGGCAGGACGTAATGGCGACATCGTCTTGCGTGCAAGCGAGATCGTCAACGCAGGTGGCAAAGTCATGGCCGATGGCGAGGCGCGGATCATGTCCGGCGCGGGACTGGACAACCGGCAGGGTGAACTGCGTGCCAATACTTCGATGACCATCGACACCGCAGGTGTCTTGGCCAATCGGGACGGTGTGCTCGAAGCTACAGGCCCTGGGGCTACGCTGAGTGTGCGTACCGATTCTCTCGATAACACCGACGGCCGCGTCGTCAATGTGGGCAGCGGCGCCACGCTCGTTGCAGCAACCAACGCGATCTTCAACAGCGGCACGATCGCAGGCAACGGAGCGCTCGCGATCGCGGCGCAGACGTTGCAGAGTACGAACACCGGCATGATCGGCTCGTTGGGCGCGCTGGAGTTGGCGGTGCGCCGGCAATTGACGAACGCAGGCGCCATCACCAGTGGCCAAGCTCTACGCTTTGACCAGGCAAGTGCGAGCTTTACCAATAGCGGACGCATCGGCGCTGGTGGCGCCATCGACATTAATGCCGCCAGTGTTCGCAACGATGGCGGCCAAATGTATACGGTGGACGATTCGGGCGCCGCGATCAATCTGCGTGCCGGGACCGTAGACAACATCGTCGGTACAATCTCCGCCGATGGCCAACTGCGGGTGAACGCCGACGGTAACCTCGCCAACAGCGGTGGAACACTACACGGCGGGACCGGCACGATACTCGACGTCAGTGGCACGCTCGCAAACGGAACTGGGACGATCGAGTCTGCGGCCGGCGCCTTGGCGATCGCGGCGCAATTCGTCAGCAGCGGTGGGCGCATAGTCAATGCCGGCACCGGTGCCACGACCATCGACAGCGCAACGAGCATCGTCAACGCCGGTACGATTGCCGGCAAGGGCGCTATCGACCTGTCTGCAAAAACCTTACAGAACTCTGCCAGTGGAACGATCAGCAGCGGCACCGGGCTAGATCTTGCGATTCGCGAGCAATTGACAAACGCCGGCGCCATTACCAGCGAAGGAACCATACGCTTCGACCAGGCAACTGCAACCTTGAGCAATACTGGCCGCATCGGTGCAGGAAGCAGCATTGACATCAGCGCCGCCGAGGTCAGTAACAGCAACGGTGGCCAGGTATACACGGCCAATCATTCCGGTGCCGCGATCACACTGGATACTAACAAGCTGGACAATACCGGCGGCACGTTCTCCGCTGATGGCTTGTTGCGTGTCGAGGTCGATAGTAGTGTCGCCAATAGCGCCGGCGTGCTCCGCGGTGGAACGGGCGCGACACTGCATGTTGGCGGCGCCCTGGACAACGGTAGTGGTGCCATCGAAGCAGCCTCGGGCTCGCTGGCGGTCCAGTCGCAGTCCATCAGCAACGAAGGGCGCATCGTCAATGCCGGCACCGGCCAGACGACAGTCGATAGCAGAGGAGGCATTGTCAACAGCGGCACCATCGCCGGCAACGGCGCGCTTGACCTGCACGCCTCGGCGCTGCAGAACGAAGCCGGCGCGCAGCTTGCATCCGGTCACGCGCTACTGCTGGACGTAGACCAGCAACTCAGAAATGCAGGAACCATCAGCAGCGGCAGCACACTAGGTGTCGACGGCGTCGGCGCATCCTTTGCCAACAGTGGCGAGATCACTGCTGCCGGAAGCATGAACCTGGCAACAGCGATATTCGACAACAGTGGCGGCCGGATCTCGACAGTACGCGGTTCCGGCACGGACATTACGGCGGTTGGCACCACCCTGAGCAACCATGGCGGCGCGATCCTGGCTGATCGCAATGCCACTTTCCTGATCAACGGTAGCGCTGACAACAGCCACGGCACGCTACAGGCCGGCAATAGCCTGGCCTTAACAAGCTCAGGCACGATCAGCAATGGCGGTGGCGTGGTCGAAGCACTGGGCGCGCATGGCAGCCTGGTTCTCGACGGGGTCTCCATCGACAACAGCACTGGCAAAATCAGCAATGCCGGCAACGGAGACACCCACATACTCAGCCAGACCGGCATCGGCAACAGCGGAACAATCGCGGGGATGGGCAATGTCCTCCTGTCCGGGCAGACCTTGCTGAACCAAGCCGGTGCCACTGTCGCATCCGGCAATAATCTCGCGCTGGCGATCACCAGCAAGCTTAACAACCTGGGCAAGATCAACAGTGCCGGCACGCTGACGTTCAACCAGGCAGGCGCAACCTTCGTCAATAGCGGCGAAGTTTATTCAGGCGGAAACGCGGTCATCAATGCGAGCGTGGTGAACAACGATGGCGGGCGCCTTGGCACGGCCAGTGGCTCGGGTGCCGATTTGAACCTCACCAGCCAGCAGCTGAGCAATTCCGACGGTCGCATCGCTACCGATCGCGATCTGGTGATCGATACACATGCGGTCACTGCGCTGGGCGAACTGTTCGGGGGGCGTGACCTCTCGGTAGCAATGGACGGCAATTATGTGCATAGCGGTGGCGTCCAGCAACTTCGTTCGAACCGTAACCTGAGCCTTTCCGTTAGCGGCAATATTACCAATACCGCGACGATGGAAGCCGCCGGTGTCCTGACCCTCTCCGGTCAGCAGATCGTCAATACGGCTGGAGCGTCCATCGAAGGCATGGACGTCATCCTGAAGGCAAGAGGCGACCTCACTAATGCAGGCGAAATCAATGGCGAAAACACGCTGGACATCAGCGCGGCCAACGTCAGCAACAGTGCAGGCATCGTAGGCGGGAACGTCAGTGTGGCTACTGACAACTTGGGAAATAGTGGTTCGTCGGCGTTGATTGGCGCGACGAATGCACTGAGTCTGGGCGTCGCCGGTACCCTCAATAACACAGGGGGCGCTACCCTGTACAGCAGCGGAAACATGACGATCGGTAAGCCCGGCGGCGGTAGTACCGTTGCGGTCAATAACATCTCGTCGACCATTGAAGCGGGCGGTAACCTGGTACTTAATGCAAACACCTTGAGTAACGTGCGTGAAAACGTACAGATAGTGCAGGTGAAAACGGTGGACGAAACCGTCCACATGAAGATGCCGGATTGGTACCAATTTGGCGACAACAACAATTACTACGATAAGGCGTCATCAAACTATAGGGCACACGAAGTCTATTTCGTCAGTCCGTCGGACATTCTGGAGGACGAGGTATTCGTTACACCAGATGGCCATACCATCCACCGCGCAGTGATTCGTACCCACGCAAACGATTCTGCGTTTCTTGTCGAAGCGTCCGGCCAGTTCGGACACTATGGCGGGCAGTCTCGCTTGACGCCGTCGGACGGCACCCGCGTCATCTATTATCTCGAGCGCGCGGAAAACATCGCCAATCCCGACCAGGGAGCCCCTGCGGCTAATGCGATCGTTCTTGCGGGGAGCGTTACAAACTGGAATTCCACCATTGACTTTTCGAACCAGTACGGCAGCTGCAGCAGCAACTGCATTCGCCTGATTACCCAGCCGGGTTACGACGACCCGCGCACAACGATCATCCGGACTACACAACAAATGCTTGCGGCGGAGAGGGAAAAGCTCGAGGCATCCCGCGACGCGCATCATGTCGTGCTGGAAGACCGGCTCGCGCCAGGTGCGGGCGCCGTGGCGCAGATTCTCTCGGGTGGCGACATGCATCTGACGGTCTCCAACTTGCTGGAAAACCGGTTCAGCGACATCAAGGCCAAAGGCAGCCTGACATTCGACGGTGATGCTGAGAAGAGAAACGTTGCTGGCACTCTGTACCGTACCCATACATTCGATGGTGCGTGGACCACGAAAGGAGGAGAAACGACACGCTATCAGAATCCGAGTCTCTCGGAACAAATAGGTTCACTGACAGGCATAATTGAAGCTAACCAGGGTGTGACCATTACTGGCCGGAGCTTCAGTCTCATCGACGTCACCGCAGGAACTGTCGGCAATATCCGCGACGCGGTCAATGTAATCGGTAGCGGCGCTTCGGGAGCAAATGCGGCCGGTGCACAGGTCGGGGCCACGACCGGCACAGGCGGTACGGTTGGCACGCAACTACCTCTCAACACGAACGGCTCGGAGACCGGATTGGCAAGTGCGGCCGGAGCGACTGGCTCCAACAACGCGAACGCCAGTTCCAGCGCCGCTGCCAGTGGTCTCGCGAACCATACGAGAACCGGTGGGAATATAACCGGCAGCGGTTATGCGAACAAACCCGTGCTTGCCACCGATGTGAATACCAGCGGCACGGCGAACAGCATTGTTACAAAGGGCGCAGCAAATAAGAGCAGCGCCGATAATACCCAACGTTTGGCCAGCACGGCCACTGTGAACGGTAACAGTACAAGTCAGGGCGACCTGATGACTGCTGGCGGCGCAGCGGCCGCCCGGCAAGCCAGCAGCGTGCAGGGAGCGGCACTCGCCGGCGTGACGAAAGTTGCACCAAGTGGCCTGTTCATCCGTAACCCGGACGCGACGGGCAACTACCTGTTCGAAACCCGGCCGCAGTTCGCCAACCAGAGGCAGTGGGCCAGCAGCGACTACTTGTTGAAGCAATTGGCCTTCGACCCGGCAATGACGCAAAAGCGCCTCGGCGACGGCTTCTACGAGCAACGCCTCGTGCGCGAGCAGTTGGCCGAACTGACTGGTCACGTGTCATACAGCGGCGCCAGCGACGACAGTATCTACAGTCAGTTGCTGACAAATGCCGTCAGCGCCGCAAAGGAGTTCGGGCTACGTCCCGGCATCGCCCTCAGCGCCGAGCAAGTCAAGCACTTGACGAGTGACATCGCCTGGATCGAAAGCCAGACCGTGATGCTGCCTGACGGCAGCACCGAAACCGTCCTGGTGCCCAAAGTCTACCTTGCGCATGTTGGCGAGCGTGCCTTGCAGCCTGGTGGCGCCTTAGTACTCGGTAACGGCGTAACGATCAATACGACCGAAGGTGTCCTCAACAGTGGCGGCGTTATCGATGGTGGCAATGGGCGTACGCTTCTGGTGGCAGGCCAGGATATCGTCAACCGGGGCGGCACGATTAAGGGTGGTTCGGTGGTGCTGGCGGCCGACCGCGACGTCAGGAATGAATCGTTGGCGGTAACCCAGACCTATGACTTCCAGCAAAATGGCGGCAGCCATACGTCGCTGTCGAACAAGGCAACGATCACGACAGCAGGCTCGCTCGATATCATGGCCGGACGCAACCTGAGTGACCTGGCTGGCAAAATCACCGCCGGCAGCGCCGTCCTTACGGCAGGGAATAACATCGACTTCGACACGATCCGAACCGGCAGCACCTACCAATCCCAGATCGGCGGTTACACCGAAAACAACAGCAGCGTTACCCATCAACTCAGCCAGATCAGCACCGTTGGCGACCTGAAGATTGCAGCCAAGGGCGACCTGAATTTGACAGGCACGCAAGTCTCGATCGGCACTGGAGGCAGTGGCAATGGCCAACTCCTCGCCGGAAGGAATATCAACATCGCTGCCGTCACCAATGAGGCCAGCGCCTCCTTGCAGAACGATCCAGGTAGCAAGCATTACGATAAGCGCATTTACCAGAACCAGACCGTGGTCGGGGCAGGAGTAGGCGCCGCCGGAACCCTGCTGGTCGGAGCAGGGCTACTCGAGAAGGGAGCGATCAACATCACCGCCAGCTCGATTGCCGCTGGCGAGGCGCTAAAACTCACGGCAACAGACAGCGTCAATATCGTGTCAACGCAGGAAAAGCATGTGTCGGACACCGCGTCGACGCATAGCTCGGGCGGCTTCTTGCAGAAAAAGACAACCCAGCGTGCCGATTACGTCGCAAGCAGCCAGGCAATCGGCAGTGCACTGTCGGGCAAGACCGTCGACATCAGCGCCGGCAAGGACATCAATGTGCTCGGCAGCGCCATCGTGGGTGAAGGCGACGTCGACCTGGCAGCGGCGGGCAACGTCAACATCGCGGCTGCCACTAGTACGCTTACAGAGAAGCACCATACGAAGGTCAAGGAAAGCGGTTTCCTGAGTGGCGGCGGATTCGGCATCAGCTACGGAACCAGAACCACTACTACGGACCAGAGTCGCGATGCAACGATGCAAAGCGGGCAGTCGCGCAGCATGGTGGGTTCGATCGCGGGCAACCTCAACGTGACGGCAGGCGAAGCGCTCAAAATCAGCGGCAGCGACCTCAACGCCGGAACCGATATCAACCTGGCCGGGAAAAGCGTGGCGATTACGCCGGGTGTGGACGACGTGAACAGCAAGTTCAGCACCAAGACGACGCAAACTGGATTAACGCTGGCGGTTGGGGGGAGTGTCGTCAACGCAATCCAGACGGCACAAAGCATGGGCAATGCGGCCAGCCAGACCTCGAGTAGCCGCCTCAAAGCGCTGGCCGCAGCTGCAGCCGGGATCACCGGCAAGGACGCTATCGAAGATCTCGCTAAAAACGGTCCGAGCTTTAAAGTAAGCCTGACCTTGGGACATTCCGAAAGCCAGAGCAGTGAGGAGTTGACGAGTCGCACCCATGGCGGCAGCCTGCTCACGGCCGGCAATAACGTCACGATCAGGGCGACCGGCGGTGGCAAGGCCAGCAATATCGATATCGTCGGAAGCGACGTGCGGGCGGGTGGGAATGTATTGCTGGCCGCTGAGAATCAGGTCAACGTGCTGGCTGCGCAGGATGCTGATAGCTTGTATAGCCAGAGCAAGAGTTCGAGCGCGGGCATTGGCTTGGCAGCCCAAATCGATGGCAAGAACGCCACATATGCTGGCGTGACCGCTAACGCCAGCACGAGCAAGGGTAACGTCGACGGCAAAGGAGCGACCCAGGTTAATAGCCACGTGACTGCCGGAGACCGGCTGACGATCCTCAGTGGCGGTGACACCAATCTGAAAGGGGCAGTGGTCAGCGGTAATCAAGTTGTCGCGGATATCAAGCGGAACCTGAACATCGAGAGTCTGCAGGACACGGCAACCCTGGACGGCAAGCGCCAGAACGCCAGCGCCTCGGGCACTTTCGGTCCTAGCGCTGGCTTCAGTGCCAGCGCCAGCCAGAGCAAGGTCCACAACGACTACGCTAGCGTGCAGGAGCAAAGCGGGATCCGGGCAGGCGATGGTGGATTCCAGATCCAGGTGGCCGGCAATACGGATTTGAAAGGCGGCATGATCAGCAGTAGTGAGCAGGCGATTGCAGATGGGCGTAATAGCTTGACCACGGCTACGCTTTCGTTCAGCGACATCCAGAACCGGGACAGCACCAAGGCCAGCGGTGTCAGCCTCGGTGTGAACATTGGCAAGAACCAGACTGGCAATACGTTCTCTCCGAGTATGGCGCCAGGGATTGGACAGGTGAGCGATAGCCAAGCCAGCACGACACGGAGTGGCATCAGCGGCGGAACGTTAACGATCGGAGAGCAGTCGGCAGAACAAGCTGTGGCTGGCTTAAATCGTGACGTCAACACTGGCAAGGACACGGCTCAGGCGCTTACTAAAGGTTGGAATGGATCGCAAGCACTGAGCGAAGTAGATGCGCAGATGCAGATCACCGGTACTGCCATGCCGCGCCTAGCCAAAGCAATTGGCGATTACGCTGAAACCAAGGCGAAGGAGTTGAAAGGTCAAGGTAATGCTGAGGAGGCGGCGAAGTGGGCCGAAGGTGGGATCTACCGCGTCGCGGCGCATACAGCACTTGGAGCGCTAGGTGGAGGAACGGGCGGCGCCGTTGGAGCGGCCGCAGCAGCACAAGCGGCACCAACCTTGGATAAATTGCAAGAGGCTGTTAAAGAAACGCTAACTGGGGCAGGATTGGGGAGCGGGGCGGCCGACGTAGCGGCTAGACTGATCGCAGGAGGAGCCGCTGGGGTTATCGGTGGCGCTGCTGGCGGTGATGTTGGGGCGGCAACAGGGCTAAATGTCGATGCTAACAACCGCCAGCTTCATTTCGACGAGATCAAGTGGATTAAGAATAATGCTGCGAAATTTGCAGTTGAAAAAAATATTTCGGTTGAGGAAGCGACCAAGCGTTTAGCGCAGCAGGCATCCAGAGAGGTTGATCTGGTTTGGAGAGGCAGTTTTTTTGGTGCGAACGACAAAGAGGCACAAGCTTTCTTGGCGCAGGCACAAGGAAAAACCTTCACGAACGCTTATGGTCAAGCGCAAGCGCTATTTTCGACACAGGATGGGCAGCTCGTCGCAGCCCAGAACGGATTGTTCGAGACCGACAACTCGTTTATCAACAAATATGTTACTCCCTATGCCACGCGTAATGCGCTTGACGGTGTCCGAGCCGAAATTCAACAGTACTCAGCAACTGCTTTGGAAACTGTGCGGCGTGACCCCGCAGGCGTCGCTAAGCAGGTAGGTCTCTCACTTGTCTCAAGTGCTTGGAACGCGGTTTGGCATCCGATCGACACTGCAAGCGAATTCATCGAAAGTACAAAATCGAACACGAAAATTTTCGGGGAAGGCGTGGCGGTTATTGCCAATAAAGATATACAGCGTCAACTTAATAGTCTATATGGGCAGGATGTGACGGGCGCAGTGCAGTATGTAACAGGTGCGCAAGGCGTTTTTATTTTGGGCTCCGCGCTAGGTACTGCTAAGGTTGCAAGTAAGGCTAGTATGGCCGTCGGAGATGTAATAAGCGAGAAACTTAAAAAACTCCCATTACCTATAGATGCGCGCAGTGCAACGGGTGCTACGCCAATAACGCATTCTAGTAGCGTCCCTGTAGCTATCGTAACGACCCTTTACGGAACCACAGTTGCTGACGAGCTCGCGGCGCTACGTAATATATCTGCGATGAACTCTGGCGCAGCCGCTTCAATAGCCAACGCTCGCATTTCGCTGAAACCGTATATTATTGCTGGCGATGTTGACGGGTTAATTCAACAACTCGATGTTAGTACAGGAGGGAGTCCCCTTGGGTTTTGGAGCGGGAATTTGGACGCGGCTATGAGAGACGCTTCTAAGTCTGGAGTGGCACTAATGGAAACGACACCAGGCGGCAGAGTTGTCAATAATTGGAGTTTCCTTAATGACAGATTTACATGGGCAAATGGTGGGGAGCAATTTTGGGGTGGGCTCTCTTCTAAATATGCTTCAGGCGCATCGGGCGACATATATGTATGGCAAACTCCCGATAAAGCAATTAATAGCTCAGGATTTTTAGATTGGCAAGGCGGTACTGTATGGCAGAAATATGAAAAGCCTATAATTGAAAGTTTGCAAAATTCTGGGCAGGTCGACGACATCAAGCGAACGCTCGTCGAGCCGAATACAAAAAATTCGCCAACTCGTTGGCACTAGGATGACTATGAGCACTGATTCATACTTGCGATTAAAGAAGAAGTTAGACCAATCTGGTAGAGAGTACTTTGAAGGTTTTTCTAATAATGATTTCGTTGGGTTGCTGCCTGACGAGCGCAGCGAAGTTATTGGTCTTTTCAAACAGAGAGCAATGGAATCTGACGGAATTTCGTTTGATGCGCTTAAAATTCTACTTCCCTCTGATGAATTAATAACTTTTGCGAGAGGCTTGTTGAGTGAGCTTGCTGGTTGCGGTAACTTACTTCATGCGCGGCTCTTGACCGGAATATTTAACTACACAGCAGACGAGGACGCTTGGCAAGGCCTAATGAATGTTTTGGCGCAGGGAGAGAGCGGGGCGCGCCTCTGGGTGTTAAGTAATGTAAAGGTTTCAACACTAAATCAACACCAAACAAAAGATTTGTCACTTTTATTGCCAAATTTAATCATTCGAGAGCGTGACCAGAAGCTGCTGATTTTGTTGATTGCCGACTTCTTGGAAATTAATAAATTTACGCCTAGAAGCGCTCAATATATGGAATATGCCAAGCGGTTGCGAAGTGCAAATCCCAGAGAACGTCAGGCAACATTGAACGGTCTAAGGGCTAAGCTTTAACTTCGAAGATTTTGTGGGAATAACCAAGGCATCTTACTATTTGCGTAGTTTGATCGATCGGTTAAATGCTACATTTGTTGCCGTTTTTTTAAATGGTTTTCTATGATTAAATCCGCTCTAAGAGACGGTTTAAAACCTCGCCGGAAACGTATTCTATGCATTAAGGATGAGCCAAGGGCAATGTGCATCATGGCCTCTGATACGTCGAGTCGCTGTCATAGTCGCGTACCAAGCAGCGGTAGCGCATCAACCATATAAACATACGTTCGACGACCCAGCGTCGCGGCTGCACTTGAAAGCCAGATTGAACCTGCAAGCCCCGAACAACCTCGACCGTAAAATCGAGATAAGCTGCTTTGTCGAGCAGATTGCGTCGGTCATAAGCAGCATTGCCGAACAGATGTTTAACGCAAGGCCAACGCTTGACCAACGCATCAAGTACGAGCTGCGCGCCAGTTGAGTCAGGAACATTGGCAGGCGTTAGATTCACTGCGAGTAGCCGTCCATCGGTATCGACCGCAATATGCCGTTTGCGCCCGCTGATCTTCTTGTGCGCGTCATATCCGCGTTCATGGGCGCCTGGTGCTTTGACTGATTGGCTATCGACGATGCCGGCTGAGGGAACGACCTCTCGTTGTTCGCACATTCGGTCAAGCATTAGCGCTAAGTCGTGGATCGTTCGGAACAAGAAGCGCCGGACAAAGCGACGGAATCAGTAGTACACCGTTTGATAGGGTGGAAAATCATTGGGCAACATGCGCCATTCACAGCCTGAACGTACCAGGTATCTCAACGCATTGATGACTTGGCGAAACTCTACCTTGCGCGGGCGGCCGGTCAATGCTTTACCGGACAATAACGGCTCGATGATTACCTATTCCTGATCGCTAATATCGGTCGGGTAGCCCCGCCGCTCTCTGCGCTCCACGACCTTATGCCGTGCTCGTTGCTCTGCTGTCCACATGGCGTACTCCCTGTAAGAAAACTATTTTGACACAATAGTTGCTTGTGAGTTTTTAAAACGTCTCTTATGTCCACCGTCGCCAGCGGCTGCCTGGTCGTCCTGTAAGTCCGGGGAAGGCTGCCCGTCTTTGGTTTTGCGTCGCCTATATTGGTATGGGCCATATATGCAAACTCACCCGGCCGTTTATCCAAAATGACAGCAGCTAATTTGCCCCTACCGGCTCCGCCTCCCGCCGCGCCACATGCACAATCGACATATCGAAGTGATACGACATCGCCGACACCGCCCCCATCGCGTCCCCTGCGCAGATGCGGTCCACCACCGCCTCGTGCGCATCGATCACGCGCGTCAGTTCGCTTTCGCTGCGGCGGTCGTCGAAGTGAATCCGCGACGAGGCCTCGACAGGCGTGCGTAAAGCCGCCAGCAAAATGGAATTCAAGGGATTGCCGCTGGCCTCGGCAATCACCGTGTGGATCGCCGTGTCGCAAGCCACGCGCCGCGCATGGTCGGAACCGGCCGACCGCATCTGCACCACCAGTTCGCGTAGCGTCTGGCGCTGTTCAAGCGTCGCATAGCGCGCGGCCAGTTGCGCCGTCTGCAGTTCGATCGCGCGCCGGGTTTCGATCACGTGCGCCACGCTCACCTGGGCCGTCGTCAGCGCGTAATCGAAGACTTGCGCCAGCACGTGCGGGTCGATCGCTTTCAGACGCGGCTTGCGGCCGCCTTCGATCTCGAGGATGCCGAGGGCAGCGAGCGTGCGGTAGGCTTCGCGCACGCTGCCGCGGCTGACCTTCAGGTCGAGGCCAATCTGGACTTCGCTGGGAACCGTGTCGCCGGGACGCAGCTGCTCGCGGTTGACCAGCGCGAGCAGGTGGCGCGCCACCTGGGCCGACAGGGTGGGGCGTTCGAGCGAGGGAAGTGAGGCAATCTGATTCATCGATGCAGCCTAAGTTTTCTGTCCAGTGCTGTCAAGGCTGCGCCGCCGGCGCCGGCTGCGGCGCGTCGCCGTAGACCTTGCCGATGCGCCTCGACAGTGTCCAGAAGAACAGTCCCGTGAGCAGGTTGATCAGGGCGACGCAGGTCATCGACAGACGCAGCCCGCCGACGTCGCTGCCGGTATTGAGCAGGTCGCTCAGCAAGCCCACCAGCAGCGGTCCCATACCCTGGCCGATCACCACGCCGACCACGCCGATGATGGCCACCGCGGTCGCGCGCGCCTGCGGCGCCACCAGATCCTGCACGGTGCCGAACACCGGGCCGGCCAGCGTCCCTGCGATCAGGAAGGTGACGAACAGCAGACCCATCGCGAACATGGGTTCCTGCACGTAGAAGCTGCCGATAAAGGGGATCAGCACGCCCCAGCTCACGAAAGCCGAATAACGCGCGCCCCAGGTGCGCGACCCCTTCGCATAGCGCACCGTCAGCTGGCCGCCAGCCAGGGCGCCGATGCCGCTGGCGAGGCCGATGCCGAGGCCCAGGCCCAGCCCGATCGCCATCGGCGTCATCTTGAAGGCGCGCTCGAAATAGCTCGGCAGCCAGGCCGCCACCGCACCGGCCAGGCCGACGAAGGCGAAGGCGAACACCAGCATGAAGAAGCAGCGCAGGTCGCCCAGCTGGGTCCAGATGCCGGCCTTGTCGCCATTGACGGATGGCGGCGGCTGGTCCACGCGCAGCGGCTCGCGCACCGTGAAGTGGAAGATCAGGGCCATCACCATGCCGGCCACGCCGAGCCAGATGAAGCCGAGGCGCCAGCCGACCGTCTGCACCAGGATGCCGCCGCCCAGCATCCCGCCCAGCATGCCGAGGTAGACGCCCGAGAAGTGCGCCGCATAGGCGCGTCCGCGCAGCTCGCGTGGATAATAATCGCCCAGCATCGAGTGCGTCGCAGGCACGCAGCCCGCTTCGCCGACGCCGACGCCGATGCGCGCCGCCAGCAGGAACATGAAGCTGGTCGCCATGCCGGACACGCCCGTCATCAGCGTCCAGACCGCGAAGCTGAGGAAGATGATCCACTTGCGGTTGCCGCGGTCGGCCATGCGCGCCAGCGGAATCGACACCAGCCCGCCCAGCAGCGAAAACGCCAGGCCCGTCATCAGCCCGAGCTGGGTATCGCTGAGCAGGAATTCCTTCTTGATCGGCTCCATGAACATGGAGATGACTACCTTGTCGACCGAACACATGAAGCCGACCACGGCCAGGGCCACCAGCACGTAGGTGCGGTAGGCGGCGCTGACCGGCTTGTTCTCGGCGATGGCAATGGTGTGGACCTGCACCCCGGTGTCGATTGGTTTCGTCATTGTGCTCATGCTGCCATCTCCGTATCAAAGCCTGTGGGCACCCATGCGCCCGGCTCGGTATCCATGAAGCGCCGCAGCGCATCGGCCCACAGCGCCGCGTCGGCGCCGGAAGCGAAGTGCCCCTTGTCGCTGTCGAGTTCCACGTACGACCAGCGCTCTGTACCTGGCAGCTGCGCGACCTTGCGCGCCAGCGCCGGCGAGAACACTTCGTCGCTGCGCGAGAGTACGTACAGCACCGGCGCGCGCATGGCGTCGATCTGCGTGCGCAGGTCGAAGGACTCGGCGGCGCGCATCAGCACCACCAACGACATCGGATCGAAGCCCGCCGCCCACTCGCGCGCCAGCAGCTCGATCTCGACGGCGCGTGCGGCGCGGTCGGGAATGCGGCTTGCCAGTTCCGCGTCGACGCCATAGCGCGTCAAGGTCGCAGTGCGCATGGCGGTCAGCTTGCCGAACATGGCGTGGCGCTCGCCCGCGCACCAGGCCGGCCAGCCCGGATCGGCGGCGAGGTCGGCCAAAATCGCCTCCGCCGCGCCAGGCGCACCCGGATGCCAGGGCGCGCCGACGGCGGCGACCACGCGTTCGACGAAGTCCGGAAACTGCACCGCCCATTGGAAGGATTGGTAGGCGCCAAACGAGGGCCCGGCTACGGCCGCGAGCCGCGTGACGCCGAGCGCATCGAGCAGCGCCTTTTGCGCCGCCACGATATCGGCCAGTGTCAAGGATGGAAACGCCGTGCCGTACGGCGCGCCACTGGCAGGGTCGATGCTGGACGGCCCGGTCGAGCCGTAGCAGGAACCGATCATGTTCGGACAGACGACGAAATAACGGTCGGTGTCGATCGGCTTGCCGGGGCCGACCAGCTCCGCCCAGGAACCTTCGGCGACGTTGGCGCCGGCGTCAAGCATGCCGGGGCCGGTGGTGTAGCCGTGCAGGACCAGCACCGCATTGGTGCCGGCCGCGTTCAGCCGGCCCATGCTGCGGTAGGCGGTGACGGGTGCGTGCAGCAGCGCGCCGTTCGCCAGGCGCAGGTCCGGCCCAGTGAAATAGTGGAGGAGGGAGTCCATGGCCGCGCCTCAGAAGCGATAGGTCAGGTCGGCGCCGATCGTGCGCGGGGCGATCACGCCGGCGCCGAACGGCCTGCCTGCCGGCGTCAGGCTTTGCGACTTCAGGTACGTGATGCCGTCGCTGTTGTTGACGTTCTTGGCGTAGAGCGCGAGGCGCCAGTTGGCGTTCTCGATGCCGCCCGACAGATTGAGCGTGGTGTAGGCCGGCACGTCGCGTGCGGCGCGCTCGCTGAAATCGGAGCGGCGCTCGCCCGTGTGATTGACCGTACCGCCCGCATACGCGGCCCAGCCGGCGCCGACCACCCAGCGGTAATTGGCGCCGAGCGAAGCGGTCACCTTGGGTACGAACGGCAGCTTGTCGCCATCGAGGCCGCCGGCGGCCGGCGCGTCTTCGGTCAGCTTGGCGTCCGTGTAGCCGAGCGCGCCGCGCAGCGCCAGGCCGGCCATCGGGAAGTACGACAGCGCCAGTTCCGCGCCGTGGCTGGTGGCAGCGCCGCCGTTGACGATGAAGTTGAAGCCGGCGGCGCTGGTCTGGATCTGGATGTCCTTCCATTTGGTGGCGAACAGCGCCGCTTCCAGCGAGACGCGCCCGCCATCCATCATCGACTTGTAGCCGAGTTCATAGCTGGTGAGCGTGTCGGGTGCGAAGGTGAAGGGCGCCAGCGTCGCATTGGTCGGCGGCACCGCGTTCGGGCCGCCGGGACGGAAGCCGGTCGCCACACGGGCGTACAGCGCATCGTCTGCCGATGGCTTGTAGCGCGCGCTGGCGAGGTAAGTGGTCTTGCGCTCGGCCGAACCGGCATCGATCCGCACCGGCACCGGGCCGACCAGCAGGCCGCTGTAATCCTGGGCATACACCTGGTCGTCCTTGCCGCGGCGGATGCCGGCCATCAGGTCGAACTGCGGCGTCAGCGCATAGGTCGCGTTGGCGAACACCGAATATTCCTTGTAGCTGGTGTCGATCGCGGCGTTCACGATCGAGGGCAGCGGGTAGGTGGCATTCGTCGTGGTCGAGAACGGACGGAAGCCGGGGATGCGGTTGGTATTGTCTTCCTTGGTGTAGTACACGCCGGCTTCATAGTCGAGCTTTTCGTCGAAGGCATTCGCGCGCAGGCGCAACTCCTGCGAGACGCGGTGCGTGGTCGTGCCCTGGGCGTAGGAGACGCCCAGGTCAGGGATGCCGAAGGCGGCGCCCAGCGCCACGCCATAGCCGAAGGTGCCGTCCAGGCCTTGCGAGGCGTCGACGTCCTGCACCGTGGTCGAGGACACGAGATCGAAGCCGCCCAGGTGGCCGTTGATGGTGATGTTGGCGACGTCGAGCTTTGCCGACGACAGCTCGTCCGCGAAGCGCCGTTGTTTCAGCTCGCCGTACAGCGGCGCCAGCGTGACCGGGTTGACGTCGACCAGGCCATTGCCCTGCGATTTCACCTTCTGCGTCAGCGCGAAGGCGGACAGCTTCCAGTCCGGATTGATCATCCAGTTGAAGGCGACGCGGCCGCCTTCGACCTTGGCTTCGTTGACGTCCTCGCGTCCGTCGGTGCGGTCGATGTAGCCGGCATCGGTACGGCTGAAGGCGGACACGCGTAGCGCCATGTTCCGTTCGCCGAAGGGCACGTTGAGCGAAGCGCGCGCGGTCTTGCCGTTGCCGCCGTCGCGCACGCTGTTGCCGCCCACGGTGACGCTGCCGCGCAGCTTGCGGTAGTCCGGCGCGGAGGTGACGTAGCGTACCAGGCCGCCCATGGCGCCGGCGCCGTACAGGGTGCCTTGCGGGCCTTTCAGGATCTCGACGCGCTGCAGGTCGGCCGGGTCGATGTCGGGCGTGACCGCGCTGCCGGCGGCGTAGGCGTTGACGGAGCCGATCGGCGCTTCGTCGATATAGAAGGCGGTGGTCGACGCCGACTGGTTCACGCCCGTCGTGATGCCGCGCAGCGCCACCTGGGTGAAGCCCTGGCGGAACGAGGACAGCGACATGCCCGGCACTTGCGCCACGTAGTCTTCCAGGCGCACCTTGCCGTCGCGCGTGAGCTGGTCGGTGTTGACCGAGGTGACCGAAGCCGGCACGTCGAGCGCCGCCTGCTCGCGCTTTTGCGCGGTGACGATCACTTTTTCGATGCGTTCGTCGGGATTGGCTGATTGGGTCTGGGCCTGGGCCGACAGCGAGGCGAGGGCGCAGAAGAGCGATACCGCGGCTGCGGTGGCGGTGCGGGAAAAGGCGGGTGCGTGGTGCATATGTGTCTCCAATATTTTTATGGATTTATAGTGTTTATATGCTTCGGTGCTGCTGGATCTAGAAGATCTTGCCCGGGTTCAGAATCCCGTTCGGGTCCCAGGCGTGTTTGATGGTGCGCATCAGGTCGACGACCTCGCCGCCGTACTCGAGCAGCAGCTTGTTCTTCTTGCCCATGCCGATACCGTGTTCGCCGGTGCAGGTGCCGCCCACAAGCAGCGCGCGCTCGATCATCGCGGCATACACCCGGTCGACCGCCGCGTGTTCTTCCGGGTGGTCCGGCATCGGCATGAACAGCACATGGAAGTTGCCGTCGCCGACGTGGCCAAGGATCGGCGCCACCAGTCCCTCCGCGTCGATCAACGCGCGCGCCTGCGCCACGCTCTCGGCCAGCGCCGACATCGGCACGCAGATATCGGCCACCACGCTCACGCAGCCCGGACGCAAGGCGAGGGCGGCGAAATAGGCCAGGTGGCGCGCATGCCACAGGCGCGAACGGTCTTCGGGACGCGTGGCCCAGGCGAAGCCGGTGCCGCCATGGCTGGCCGCCACTTCCTGCGCCAGTTCGGCCTGTTCCTGCACCGCCAGCGGCGTGCCGTGGAATTCGAGGAACAGGGTCGGCAATTCGGCCAGGCCCAGTTGCGAATGCAGGTTGCAGGCGCGGACCTGGGTCTCGTCCAGGAATTCAATGCGCGCGAAGGGCACGCCCGACATCGACAGTTCGGTCACCGCGTCGACCGCCGCCGCCAGGGTCGGGAAGGCGCAGCTGGCGGCCGCCACTTCGGTCGGCAGCGGATGCAGGCGCAGCGTGATTTCGGTGATGACGCCGAGCGTGCCTTCGGAACCGGTCAACAGGTGCACCAGGTCGTAGCCAGCCGAGGATTTGCGCGCGCGGCTGCCGAGCTTGACCAGGCGGCCATCGGCCAGCACCACTTCCAGGCATTGCACGTTGTGCGCCATCGAACCGTAGCGCAGCGTCGTGGTGCCCGAAGCCCGCGTGGACACCATGCCGCCGATGGTGGCGTTCGCACCCGGATCGACCGGGAAGAACAGGCCGGTGCCTTTTAAATGGCCGTTCAGCGCTTCGCGCGTGATGCCCGGCTGGACCACGCAATCGCTGTCTTCCGGATTGATCGACAGGACCGCATCCATGCGCGACATGTCGATGCACACGCCGCCGTGCGGCGCGCTGACGTGGCCTTCGAGCGAGCTGCCGGCGCCGAACGCGATCACCGGCACCCGATGCTCGTTGCACAGGGCCAGGATGGCGCAGACTTCCTGTTTGTCGAGCGGCCAGACGACCAGGTCGGGCGCCAGGCTGGTGGCCAGGCCCTCACCGCGCGCATGCTGCTCGCGCACGGCGCGGGCCACGCTGACGCGTTCGCCGAAGCGTGCCTGCAAGGGGGCGACGACGGCATCGACCGTGCCGAGAGAAGTAAGGGGGTGTCTCGAAGTCATTTTTTATCCTTGTTGGCAACTGATCCTCAGTGCGATCGAGAATACGCCCGGGTTATTAACCTGTCAAACATGTTGTATAGGTTTTACGCAACATGTCGTTGTTGTTGCCACAAATTCTTGCATGCTCCCTCGACCTGTATGATATGTTTACAAAAAACATCGGAGAGCCGCATGACCCAGCCAGCTGTCATCCTCGTCCACGGCGCCACGCTCAACGGGCGCTCGTGGGACCCCGTCCGGCGCCTGATTGACCCGCGCCTGCAGGTGCTGGCGCCCGACCTGCCGGGCCATGGCGCTCGCCGCGGCGAGCCGTACACGCTGCAGGGCGGTGTCGACACCGTTCTCGCCGCCGCGCGCTCGCTAGGCGATGCACCCTTCATCCTGGCCGGCGATTCGCTCGGCAGCTATACGTCGCAGGCGGCGGCCGCCTCACTGCCGCAGGATCGGCTCAAGGGCCTGGTGCTGGGCGGCGCCAGCCATGAATTCATTGGTATGCCGACCCTGCCGTATATCGCAAATGCCATGCTGTTTCGGGTGCTGATCGCGTTGTATGGGGAGGAGAAGCTTTTGCAACGCAAGATGCCGGCGACCCTGCGCGAATTCGGCATGTCCGACGAGGATGCCGACAATACGCTGGCGGCGGGGATGAGCCTGAAGGTCTTTCCGCAGGCGGTGGCGGCGCTGCGCGGCGTCGACTTTCGCAGCAAGCTGGCGCAGATCGCGCAGCCGACCATGTTCATCAACGGCGACGCCGACAAGAACCACGTGCGCGGCGAAGCGCACTACGTCGCCGCCGCGCGCCAGGCCACGGTGCACCGCTTCGCCGGCGCCGAACACGGCGTCAGCCTGCGCCGCAGCCGCGAATATGCGGAGTTGGTCAACGCGTTCGCGGGCAGGGTGCTGCCGGGGTAATAGGCGCCGTGTGCAGCAGGACGTAGGGTGGGCGGCTATACCCGGTTGTTCGCGTTCCAGCGGCTTTGGTGCCGCCCACGCGTTCGACCAGCGGATGCATGGTCGTACCGTGGTTTGCAACCGTGCGTTGAACGGGTATGCCAGACGCGAATCGTTATCCCGGCAGGGCGCCTTTGTAGGGTGGGCGGCCCTCCGCCCACGCGTCACGCACGTCTCCCGTATCGTTGGCCGCGACCTGTCCTCACGCGACGCAGGCAGCATCGCTAACGTTCCGGGGGAGTCACAAGCAGCGCCAGCGTCCGCTCCTGCGCCGCCCGCAACGCCGCCACCAGGGTCGGCGATCCCACCAACTCTCCCCAGATCGCCACCTCGTCGCAAAACGCCGCCACCACGTCGCGCTGTCCGCACACGCGCTGCAGGAAGCTGGCATTCAGCGCCGCATCGCGGTAATCGGCCTGCACCAAACCGGCGTGCCAGCGGCACAGGAAAGCCAGGCATAGCGCCGGCAGGGGCGCGACGTCGTCCAGCGCCAGGCCGCGCGCGATGCGCTCGCGGATGGTCGGCACGATGAAGCCGGGCAGCTTGGCCAAGCTGTCGGCCAGCACGCGGTCGTTGGTGTCGCGTATCGCGTCGCTTGAGAAACGCGCGATCACGCTGTCGCGGTAGGCTTCCAGATCGACCGGACTCGGACGCAGGCAGTCGAACACCGCGCCGGTCACGTAATCGTGCACCAATGCGCGGATGCGTTCGTCGCGCATCCCTTCGTGGATATGGCGGTAGCCGGCCAGCGTGCCGGCCCAGGCGATGGCGCTGTGGCTGGCGTTGAGGATGCGGATCTTGGCTTCTTCGTGCGGCGCGACGTCGGTCACGAGTTCCACGCCGGCGTCTTCCCAGGCCGGGCGCCCGTTGCGGAAATCGTCTTCGATCACCCACTGCAGGAAGGACTCGCTCATCACGGCGGCCGCGTCGTCGCACCCGGTCGCGGCCAGCACGCGTGCGCGCAGTTCAAGCGCGGCGCGCGGCGTGATGCGGTCGACCATCGAGTTCGGGAAGCTGGCGTGATCCTGCACCCACGCCAGCAAGGCGTGGTCGCCGACCAGGCCGAGGAAGCCGGCCAGGCCGTCGCGGACCCGGTCGCCGTTGTGGCGCAGGTTGTCGCAGCACAGCAGGGTGAGCGGACCGGCGTCCGCGTCACGGCGCGCACGCAGGATCGCGGTCAGTACGCTATAGATGGACGCACCCGGCTCCCCGCGCCGCGCCGCCTCGACGCTCCCGCGCAGCTCGGGCGACGATGTATCCAGCCGGCCGTCCGCTCCCAGGCAATAGCCGGCTTCGGTCACCGTGAACGAGACGATGCGGGTGGTGGCGTCTGCCCCAGCCGTAATCACGGCGGCCAGGCCGGGTTCATACGGCAGCACCTGCGCGATGGCGCCGATGCTGCGGTAAGCATACCTTCCGGCCGGATCGACCGTCTCCAGCGTGTAGACGCAGTCCTGCGCGATCAGCGCCGCGCTGACGTCGAGCGGGGCGGGCCGGATGTTGGCGGCGACGATGGTCCAGCGCCGGTCGCCGCGCTCGTGCAGATCTTGCAGGACGGCGGCCTGGTGGGCACGGTGAAAGGCGCCGAGTCCAAGGTGAAGGATGAGGTTTTGGGGTGTCTGCATTGCACCTGTCGGATAGGTAGTAAGAGATGGCTTGTGATTTCTAGAAATCTCTGCCAATCTTATCGCAACCTGTATGACAGGTGATAACTTCCTTTTACGCGAGACGACACATGGATCAGAGCGACAACCCTTTGCACCATATGCTGCGTGAACGGATGCCCGGCATCCCGCAGCGGGACATCGCCCGCTTCGCAGCCAGCATCGGCATCGACGAACCCTATGTGGCGCCGGTGGTGGCGCCCAGCGTCCCGACGGGCCGCCTGACGCACGCGCGCCATCGGTCATCGACTGTGTCTTTAGGCGTGGAGCGCAACTACGCAGTAATGTGCCGCAGCAGTACCGCGACGGCATCGAGGTCTGCCTGATGGTATTCCAGGACGGCGCGCACTATCTCGGCGCGGAAGCGAATACGGCGCGCGTGCTCGACGCCTTGATCGACAACGACAGCATGCCGGTCACGATCGCCGTGTTCATCGAACCGGGCGAGCAGGGTCCCGGCTTGCCGGTGTATGGCGGGCTGGGCAACCGGAGTGTCGAATACGACGCCACCGGCCCGGATTACGTACGCTTCCTGCTCGACGAATTGCTGCCCGAGGCACTGGCCGGCTACCGGGTGTCAAACGACCCGGCGCGGCGCGTGATCGCCGGCATCAGTTCGGGCGGACACTGCGCCTTCAACGCCGCCTGGGAACGGCCGGACACCTTTGGCAAGGTGCTGACCCATTGCGGCAGCTTTGTCGCCATCCGCGGCGGGGACGTGTGGCCAAGCCGCATCCGGCGCGAAGACGCGAAACCGCTGCGCGTGTTCCTGCAAAGCGGGACGCACGATCTCGACATCGTATTCGGTGACTGGCTGCTGGCGAACCGCGCGATGGCGGCGGCGCTGTCCTATCGCGACTACGACCATCAGCTGGTGACGGGCGAGGGCGGCCACTCTCTCAAACATGGCGGCGCGCTGCTGCCCGAGACGCTGCGCTGGCTCTGGCGCGATATGTAGGGTGGGCCGGGCGGCGAACCGCTTCGCCCACGGCCGTTTTTCGCTTTGCATACCCGGCATGCATTGCGGACGTGCGGGCGGTGTACCGCGTGGGCAAAGCCCAGCCAACTAGCCCTTGTCCAAATTGGCCAGCACCCGTGCCAGGAACCCTGCAAACTGCGTCAACTCCGCCTTGTCGAACCCTGCATACGCCTCGCTGAGCCGCCCCGACACGTCCGGCAGCGCCTGCGCAATCAACCCGCGCCCCTTGGCGGTCAGGGAAATCAGGACGGTACGGCGGTCGCCCGCCCGGGTGCCGCGCTCGATCAGGCCGCGCGCCGCGAGGTCGTCGCAGACCCGGGTCAGATTCGCCGGCTTCTCGCTGCAGGCTTCGGAGAGCTCCGAGGCCGTCGAAGTTTCGTCCGGGCTGCCGTACAGGATCGCCAGCACGATATAGCCGGTGTCGGCGAGTTCATACGGTTTGAGCGCCGCATTGGTGCGGTCGCGCAACTTCTTCTGCAGGTGGTGTCCGAGGCGCACCAGCAGGATCGACTCGAACGGAAAATCAGGCACCCGTGCCTGGATGTTGCGCAATCGTTTTTCCGTCGGTTCGAATTCGCTCATGGACGCTCCCGCATGAAATGCCAGATTGTAACCGTGTCGGCAGCCGGACGGTAGCGTATCGGTTGCCGAACGGTACGTCTTACTGTGCAGCGCCGCCCTTGACGGTGGCCGGCGCCGCTTCGGCGTCCACATGGCCGTCGGTCATGATGGCGACCGCAGGCGTGGCGGGCGTGGTGCTGCGTGCCGCGACAGGGGCGCTGGACTTGGTGGCCTGATCAGCCACGTGGCCGTCGGTCATGATGACGCCGGCCGGATTCGCGCTCTTCACCCAGTTCGGATACACATAATTGGCTTCCGAAGGCGGATAGGTGCCGTCCTTGCGTGCCTGCTCGAGTTCGGCGACGACGCGTGCGCGCACCGGATCGGTCGAGGCGGCTTGCGTCGAAGCGCAACCGGCCAGCAGGGCAACGAGGAGGGCGGGGATAAGGGTTTTGGTGGACATGGAATGCTCCTGAAATGAAACAGTGACGCGCCACAATTGGCGCCATGGGATTCATTTTACTCCTGAATAGTACATTAGTGAAGTAAATAGCCCGAAACCGTTTAGTAGGAACATTCAGTTTGGTGATTGGGGGAAGATGCGGGATTAGAAAAGAGCGTGCGACAGTGTTGTAGGGGGGCTCTTGAGCCCACGCGGTGCATCGTGTGCATATCGCCGCGCTCAACGCGAAGAGCCCGGATGCATTCGTTGGCACGGCTGCATCCGAGCGGGCACTGCACCGCGTGGGCTCGAGAGCCCACCCTACGAGGTTGAAAAAATCGCCATGGCGGCGTTGCGCCGCCTTGCCCTGACGATTTTTTCACAACCTCGACGTTACACCGCAGTCAACAAATGGCCGAGGCGCTTACTGGCAACTGAAATTCGCCGCATCCTCCACGCTGCCGCTACCCTTGTAACGCGCCACCTTCGGATACGCGCACAGCGGCCGCGTACGATTCGCCGCCCAGCCCGCCGGCAAGTCCCCGTTCACGCCACCGGCATTGCCCACCCCGCGTGCGCTGGCCGTCACGCTGTCCGGCGCCTGGCCTTTTTCGACCCAGTTCACCAGCGGCGTCAGCATGTCGAACTGCTCGGTGGCCGGACCGCCGGAGCAGTGGTTCATGCCCGGCACCCGGAAATAGCGCGCAAAGTTCGAGGCGTCGGAGCCGTTGGCGGCGCGCAGCTGCTCGTACCAGATGGTGGTGTCGTCGCTCGAGAAGATCGGGTCGCTGGTGCCGTGGTACACCATCATCTTGGCCCCGCGGTTCCTCAACGTGCCCAGGTTGCTGGCGTTCGGCGGCGTCATGAACGACATCGCGTTTTCCGGATAGGTGGAACTGGTGGCGTTGATGCGCGCCAGCAGCGCATCCAGGTTGGCGTTCAGGACGAAGTCGCGGCCGTTGAACGTGGCCCGGTCGAACGGCGGCACCGACCAGATAAAGGCGACGGCGCCCGAATCGCGGTCGATCGGCGCGCCGAACTTCCAGCTGGCCCAGCCATTCGTCGCCAGGCCGGCATCCCACGGGAAGCTGGTGTAGATCGTGGCGCCGCTCTCGGTCTTGGCGCCGCTGAACAGGCCGGCGATCCTGGTCTTCTGGTCCGCGCTCAGGCAGCTGCCGTTGCGCGCGCCGCTGCAGGTCGGCACGTCGCGGTTCAAATCGAATGCTTTCTGGCAGGCGCCCGTGTCCTGCACCAGGCCATCCGCCGCACCGTCGAGCGCATCGCATTTGCCCAGCACCGCGTTCGACACCAGCGCGCGTTCGGCCTGGGTGAAGCCGGTGGTCAGGTCGCCCGGCGTCGAGGCCAGCGATGCATAGGTCTTGCCGCCGGCGATGTTGGCCATCGCCGCCAGCGGCAGCCGGTAACCGGGATTCCCGACCAGGAAGCCGTCGTACTGGTCTGCATAGCGCGCCGCCGCCACCATCGCATGGCGCCCGCCGTTCGAGCAGCCGCCGATGTACGAACGGTCCGGCCCCTTGCCGTAGGCGGTCTGGATGATGTTCTTTGCCATTGGCGTGAGCTTGCCGACCGCCTGGTAGCCGTAGTCGAGGCGTGCCTGCGGATCGATGCCGAAGAAGGGCGTCGGCGCCTGGTGGCCGGCGTCGGAACTGATGACGGCGAAGCCCCCGTTCAGCGCATTGTCGAGCGGACCGCCGCCGCCCACCGGCCCGGTGGCCTGGACCACGCTGCCGTCGACGCCGCCATTGGCCTGGTAGAAGAAGCGCCCGTTCCAGTTCAGCGGCAGGCGCATCTCGAAGCCGATCGCATACGCCTGGCCGTCGACCGGACTGGTACGGCGCGCGAGCTGGCCGGTGACCAGGCAGTGCTGGCCGACCGGCTTGCCGGCGATGGTGAGCGCGCCCGCTGCGATCGTGGTGGCGCCTGTGATCACGGCTTCCGGATAGGCGATGCGGCTGGCCAGCGCTTCACAGGCCCCGAGCGTGGCGCCGACGGCCGGCGCCAGTTGCGGAATCGGCGGCGCGGGTTGCACCGGCGGCAAGGTTGCCACCACGGGACCGTGGTCATTGTCGTTGTCGCTGCAGCCGGCCAGGGCGAGGGCGGCGATGGCGGCCAGGGTGGTGAATTTCAGGGTATGCATGCGTGACTACTCCTCTGCAGGTAACAGATGGGTGACAATGGATGCGACTGGATATGCGCGGCCCTTTGCCGAGCCGCGCAGGACTACAAAAAAGCGGACGAATCAGTCCGGCATCACGTCCTTGAGGGTGCCGATCGGCTGGTTGACCAGCTTGCCGTTGACGCGCTTGACCTCGCGGATGTACATGTTCTGCACGATGTCGCGCGTCTTCGGATCGATGCTGATCGGCCCGCGCGGGCTGTTCCACTTCATGCCGGTGAGCGTCTTGACGGCCGCCTCGCCGGTGACCTTGCCGTTCAGGCGCTTGATGGTTTCGTAGATCATGCCCATCGTGTCGTAGGCCGCGACGGTGACGAAAGTAGGGGGCTTGCTGTTCGGATTGGCTTCGGCATAGCCCTTCAGGAAGGTCCGGTTGGCGTCGTTGTCGAGGGCCGTCGAGTAGTTCAGCACCGTGACCGCGCCCATCGCGCGTTCGCCCAGCGCTTCCAGCGTCGGCGAATCGCTCGTCATGTCGCCCACGCCGAGGAACTTGATGCCGGCTTTGTCGAGACCCTTGTCGCTGTAGGCTTTCAAGAGGCCGATGCCGTCTTCCACGCCGGGCGCGAAGAAGAACAGGGCGTCCGGCTTCTCGTCCTTGGCGCGCTGCACGAAGGGCGAGTAATCCGGGTTGGCGAGCGGCGTGCGCGAGGAACCGACGATCTTGCCGCCGCCTTCGGTAAAGCCCTTGGCGAACAGTTTTTCGGCGTCGTGCCCGGTGCTGTAGTCCGAGACCAGCGAATACACGCGGCCGATCTTGTTCTGCGCGGTCCAGGTGCCGAAGGGTTCGGTCATCTGCTGCATCGTCATCGAGGTGCGCAGCATGTAGGGCGACTTCGCCGTGATGCCGGTGGTGACCGCGTTCATGACGATCATCGGTACCTTGCCCTGCGTGGCCACCGGCGCCACCGCCAGCGCGCTTGGCGTCAGCGAAAAGCCGATCAGGAAATCCACTTTCTCGCGTCCGATCAGCTCCGTCGCCGCGCGCTTGGACAGTTCGACGTTGCTGCCGCCGTCGTCGCGGTAGATGATCTGGATCTTCTTGCCGGCGACCTGGTCGCCATTGAGTTTCATCCAGGTTTTGATGCCGTCCTCGAAAGGCTTGCCGATGTTGACGAAGGGGCCGGTCAGGGCGGCGATGACGCCGATCTTGATCGTGTCCTGGGCGTAGGCGGCGCCGCTGGCGAAAGGCAGGATTGCCATGGTCATGCAGGCGAGGGTCTTCAGTTTCATGCTGTCTCCTTGTCGTTATATGTATTACGTTTTATGCCGCAACGATCGTTTGTGACTCCGTGCCGTCGTACATCGCATCGACCAGCGCCGCGCGCCGGCTCAAGACCGCCGCCTGGTTGATCGAGCCCTTGTCGGTCTGCTCGCGCGCATCGATCGATGGCGGCTCGGCCAGCAGCAGCAAACGTTCCACCCGCGTCGACGAACCGCTGGCATTCGCGTTCAGCGTCGCCAGCAGCTGTTTGAAGAAGTCGCGCACCGGTGCGCTCGCCAGCACTTCGGCCGCCGGCGTACCGGCCGGCAGGCCCGACAAGGGCAGGCAGTTGTCCATGCGCGGAAAGACCATCAGGCCGATCGCATGCCGGTCCAGTCCTGTGACCACTGCATCCTGCACGTAGGGCGCGCCCTGGCTGATGACGCGCGCGCGCAGCGGCCCGACGCTGACAAAGGTGCCCGAGCTGAGCTTGAAGTCTTCGGCGATGCGGCCGTCGAACATGAAGCCATGCTCCGGATGCGCGTCGTCGACGAAGCGCAGCGCGTCGCCGGTGCAGTAGTAGCCGTCGCTATCAAACGCTTCGGCGGTCAGGTGCGGTGCGCGCCAGTAGCCGGGCGTCACGTGCGGCCCGTGGAAGCGCGCTTCCAGCTTGCCGTTGAGCGGCACCAGTTTTACCTTGCAGCCCGGCGCCGGCACGCCGACGTAGCCGGCGCGGCTGATCGGACCGGTGCCGAAGGTGCACGAGGGCGACGTCTCGGTCATGCCCAGGCCGGTCATGATGCGAATCGATTCGCCGCAGCGGCGCAATGCCACCGCATCGAGATGTTCCCAGGCCGCCTGCGACAGCCCGGCCCCCGCGCAAAAGAACAGTTTCACGCGCGAGAAAAAGGTTTGCGCCAGCTGGTCGTCCGTCTCCAGCGCCTCGGCCAGCATCTCCCACGCGACCGGGATATTAAAATAGACCGTCGGCGCGATCTCGCGCAGGTTGCGCAAGGTCGTCGCGAAATCCTTCGGCGTCGGGCGGCCGTCGTCCAGGTACATGGTGCCGCCGTTGTACAGCACGATGCCGACGTTGTGGCTGCCGCCGAAGGTGTGGTTCCAGGGCAGCCAGTCGAGCAGCACCGGCGGCTCCTCGCCGAAGAAGGGAAAGGTCTGCAGCAGCATCTGCTGGTTCGAGCACAGCATCTGGTGCGTGGTGATGACCGCCTTCGGCTTCTTGGTCGAGCCCGAAGTGAACAGGAACTTGGCGATGGTCGACGGCCCGACTTGCGCATTGCGCGCATCGATGTTCGTCGGCTCCGTCGCCAGCAGCGCGTCAAAGGCGGTAGCCGCATGGCCCGCCACGTCGCCGCGCGCGACGATCAGTTCCGCGTCCGCCGGCAGCACCGCGTCGATAGCGCGCCCGAACACGGCGCCGTCGCAGGCAAAGATGGCGCCGGGCGTCAACTGTTCGATCAGGTCGCGCAGCTTGGCCGGATCGGTGGCTACCAGCGAATAGGCCGGCGACAGCGGCGAATACGGAATGCCGGCATACATCGCGCCCAGCGCCAGCTGGAAGTGTTCCAGGTCGTTCCCGGACAGGATGACGAGCGGACGCTCTTCCGACAAGCCGCGGTCGAGCAGGGCCTGGCCGATGCGGCGCGCGCTGTCCAGCACGTGGGCATACGACAGGCGGATCCATTCGCCATCGGGACCGCGGCGCGCGACCAGGGTGCGCTCCGGATGCTCGTTCGCACCCGAGACCAGGCGGTCGGTGAAGCGTGCAGGGAAGGGCGCGAGCGGCGTGACGGCGTCGACATGCCAGACGCCGCCTTCCTGCCAGGCCGCGACCTCGGGATTGCCGAGGGCGACCTGGCGCCGCTTTCCTCCACCTGCACCCTCTGCCGCCATCGAAATATCGTTCATGGCGGCTCCCATTCAGATCGGGAAGTGGCGTGGCGTGGTTTGCACCGTGATCCAGCGCAGGTCGGTGAACTCGGCGATCGCCGCCTTGCCGCCGAAACGCCCGTAGCCGCTGCCTTTCACGCCGCCGAAGGGCATCTGCGCCTCGTCGTGCACGGTCGGGCCGTTGATGTGGCAGATGCCCGATTCGATGCGCTGCGCGACCGCCATCGCGCGCCCGATGTCGCGCGAGAACACGGCCGATGACAGGCCGTATTCGCTGTCGTTGGCCATGCGGATCGCTTCCTCGTCGGAGTCGAAACGCAGTACCGAGACGATCGGCCCGAACGACTCTTCCTGGTACACCAGCATCTCCGGCGTGACGTCGTCGACGATCGCCGGCTGCATGATGTTGCCATCGACGCTGACGCCCGACTGCGTCACTTTGGCGCCGCGCTGGCGTGCGTCTTCCAGCATCTTTTCGACGCGCGCGGCAGCGCTCGGGTCGACCATGCCGGCCAGCGGCGCATCCGCACGCGCGGCTTTCAGGGTCGCCGTCTTGGCGGCCAGCTTTTCCACGAAGGCAGGCGCGATCTTGCGGTCGACCAGGATGCGGTCGGCCGACATGCAGATCTGGCCCTGGTTAAAAAAGGCGGAAAAGGCCGCCGCTTCCACGGCCGCATCGAGGTCGGCGTCGTCCAGCACCACGACCGGGTTCTTGCCGCCCAATTCCAGCAGCACGGGTTTGAGGTGCTTGGCCGCGGTCTGGGCGATGATGCGCCCGACCTTGGTCGAGCCCGTGAAATTCACGCGGCGCACGGCGGGCGCGGCGATCAGACGCTCAACGACTTGCGCGGCGTCGTCCGGCGCGTTGATGATCACGTTGACCACGCCTTCGGGGAAGCCGGCGTCGACGAACACCTGGCCGATCAAACGGTGCAGGGCGGGGCACAGCTCGGCCGCTTTCAGGATCACCGTATTGCCGCAGGCGAGTGGCATGGCGACCGCGCGCGTGCCGAGGATGATCGGCGCATTCCACGGCGCGATGCCGACCACCACGCCGCAAGCCTGGCGCACGCCCATCGCCAGCGAGCCGGGTACGTCGGATGGAATGACTTCGCCGGCGATTTGCGTCGTCATCGACGCCGCTTCGCGCAGCATGTTTGCTGCCAGCGTCACGTTGAACTGGTACCACATCGGCGCGCCGCCGCATTCGGCGACGGCCGCTTCCACGAACTGGCTGCGCAGCGCTTCCATCTTGTCGGCGGCTTTCAGCAACAGCGCGCGCCGTGCGCCCGGCGCCAGCGTCGACCAGGCGGGAAAGGCCGCCTGCGCGGCCTGCACCGCGGCGTCGACGTCGTCCAAAGTAGCGGCGGCGGCGCGGGTGGCGACGTCGCCGGTGGCGGGATTGCGGCGCTCGAAAGTGGCGCCATTCGATGCGGCCGTGGCCTGGCCGTTCAACAGCAGGTCTGCTTGGAACATCAGAGGTCTCCTCTATGTCGATTGGAAGGGGCGGCTACCCGCAAGCCGGGTGCCGCCGCCGTTATTATTGTCGGGTTGTGTGGTCGTGTGCGCGGTTGCCTTGTTTATTCTTCGGCTTCCCTGGCCGGACGTTTGTAGGTCTGCAGCCCCGGCTTGATCGTCTTATCGTCGAGGAACTGCTTGAGGCCTTCCTTGCGGCCCTTTTCCGGGTCGCGCTGGTTCGACTGGTCGGTCTTGGCGTACAGGTAGTCCTCGCCCTGTTCCCAGGTCAGTTCGCGGCAGCGTTTAAAACCGATCTTCGCGTAGCGCAGCACGACCGGGTTCTTTTCCAGCAGCTTGTTCGCCAGCTCGATCACCGCCTCGCGCAGCTGCTCCTTGGGCACGCTCTTGTTGATCAGGCCCATCGCGGCCGCTTCCTTGCCGGTGAAGGTGTCGCCGGTCATGATGTAGTGCAGCGCCTGGCGGTGGCCCATGGTGTCGGCCACGGCCTTGCTCACCAGGTTGCCCGGCGGGATACCCCAGTTCACTTCGGACAGGCCGAACACGGCGTCGTCGGCGGCGATGGCGAGATCGCAGGCCACCAGCGGCGAGAACGCGCCGCCGAAGCACCAGCCGTTGACCATCGCGATGGTCGCCTTGCTGTACATGCGCAGCAGCTTCCACTGCCACTGCGAGCAGTCGCGGCGCATGCGTTCCTGCATGATCTCCGGCTTGCCGTCGGTCTCGCGGAAGTACTCCTTCAGGTCCATGCCCGCGGTCCAGGCGTCGCCGGCGCCGGTCAGCACCACTACCTGTGCGTCGTCGTCGAGCTCGAGGGTTTCGAGCACGTCGATCATTTCGCGGTTCAGCGTCGGGCTCATCGCATTGCGCTTCTCCGGACGGTTCAGGGTGATCCAGCCGATACCGTTCTCGACATCCACCTTGACGGTCTTCCAGCGCGCTTCGTATTTGGACATACTATGTCTCCTGAGTAGTAAGTATTTTGTATCAGGCTGCCTGATATGTGGCTTATACTATTCGCACCTGATTTACTTTGCAAGCACCTTTTCATGACCACTTCAAAAAAACTTTCGGTAGCTGCCACAGCCGTTCCCGACACCACCCGACCGACCGGCCTGGCCTACCTCGTCGGCCGCCTCGACCACGTATTGAACCAGCGCCTGCGCGACGCCTGCGCGCCCGCCGGCCTGTCGGTGCCGCAGTACACGGCCTTGTCCGTCTTCCGCGCGCACGGCTCCCTGTCGAACGCCCAGCTCGCCACGCGCACCATGATTTCGCCGCAGTCGGCCAACGAAATGGTCAAGCAGATGGAAGGGAAAGGGTGGATCGCGCGCACGCCGGACCCGGCGCATGGACGGATCATCCAGATCAGCCTGACGGCGGCGGGAGAGGCGGTGCTGGGGGAGTGCGATGCGCGGGTGGCGGAGGTGGAGCGGATGATGTTTGCGGAGCTGGATGAGGCGGGGCGAGGGGCGTTGCTGGGGCAGTTGAGGGGGGCGGTGAGGGCGTTGAGTGTGCAGGGGATTTAGGCGGAACGGGTTGGCGCAACCGGGGCCAACCGGGCTATCGCCCCGGTCCGCGCCCGGTCTGCCTGGTAAAGACGGACGCAGCCTCGCCTACATCATCGGCACCCAGCTCCCCTTGTAAACGATCGGTCCGGTAGGACCACCAGCACTCGGCGAGCCGCCGCGCGGTTCGACCGACACCGCCAGCATCGCGACGTCGCCGCCGACCACGCTGGCCGGCAACCGGAGCGTGGTCACGCCGCCCGCGGGCAGCACCGCCAGCGAGCGTGGCGCGCCTTGGCGGGGAACGGCCCACAATTGCAGGGACTTGTCGGCAGCTACTGGCGCCGGATCGACCAGGCGCACGGTGAGTTCCCGGCCCTCCCTGTTGGCGGTCAGCAGCAAGGCAGTCCTGGCCTTGTCGTCGGCAAGCGTGGCCACGTAGTCGACCCGCGGCGCATCGAGCAAGCTTGAATACAGCACGCCCGCCAGCAGCAAAGCCGACGCCAGCGAGGCCATGCCGAGCGTGCGCCAGAAGGCGAGCGAGCCGCTGCGCCAGAACTGCCAGGGCGCATGCGGGCGCCGCAGGCCCAGTCGCCGCTCGATCGCTCGCCATACGTGCGTGCGCGCCTGCTGTTGGCCGGAAAACTCGGCCAGCGGCATCAGGCGTCCCTGCCATTCGGCGGTCGCACGGCGCAAGGCCATGTCCTCGCGCATCAGTGCTTCGAAGCGCCGGCGGGCGCCGCCCTTGAGCGTGCCGAGGACATATTCGGCCGCCAGTTTGTCGCGCAGTACGGGATCGTTACGGATGCTCATGCTTGCGGGTCTTTCACAAGGCAGTTCTTCAGGCGTTCCAGACTGCGGCGGATCCAGGTCTTGACGGTACCGACCGGCATCGCCAGGTGCCGCGCCACTTCGCCGTGCGACAGGTCATGAAAGAACGCCAGCCCGATCACTTGCCGGTGCATGCCTTCCAGCATGGCCATGCAGTAGGCGAGCGCCTTTGCATCCCGGCTGATGAGCAATGCGTCGATCGGCGTCGCGCCCGGGTCCTGCAAGGCCTGCATGATCTCCGGGCTGAACACCGGACCGTCGAGCGCGGCGTCATGCGTGCCGCGGCGCAGCAGGTCCAGCGCCTTGTTGCGCACGATGGTCGTCATCCACGTCATGGGCGCCGCCAGGTGCGCCTGGTAACCCGCGGCGCCATGCCAGATCGAAACAAATCCCTCCTGCAGTGCTTCTTCCGCCAGTTCGCGCTTGCCCAGCATGCGCAGGGCATACCCAAGCAGTTTCGGCGAGGTGGCGTCGTACAAGGCGCGAAAGGCTGCCGCATCGCCGTGGGCCGTGCCGTACAGCCAACGGCCCAGTTGTTCAGGTTCGATATCGTGGATGGTTGGCACTGCCGCCTTGGAGAGTAGTCAGGAAAGATCCTGGATGTTAATAATATTACATCGTTCTGCCTGCGCCCGGGTCGGGACGCGTGGGAATCGTGCGGCGACGGCCGTTATTCGCCGCCATGCAGCGATGTAAAAAAATAATTAAAAAAATTGAATCCGAACGCGCCGCGCGTGAGTACAAGCACCATGCGCACCGTCTTTCCACATCGTCTCCCGTGGATGCATGACGTTTGTGTATGGCGATTTTTTCTCTTCATCCAACCGGAGAACGACCATGACCGAAACAAACCTGACCCTGGCATTACTGGAGACACGCAAGGAAAAACTGGAAAAGCGACGTTCGTTTTTCAAGAATGTCGGTGGACTGAGCGTCGGCCTGGTCGGCGGCACCTTCCTGAGCGCCTGCGGCGGCTCGGTCAAGGATGCCGTCGCCCAGATGGCGCAGCCGACCGATATCGACATCCTCAATTTCGCCCTCAACCTGGAATACCTGGAGGCGCAGTTCTACTCGTATGCCGTGTTCGGCACGGGCCTGGCAGCGAACCTGCTGACAGGCAGCGGGGCGCAAGGCGCCGTCACCGGCGGCCGCCAGGTCACGTTCCGCGATCCCCTGGTCGCGCAATATGCGAAGGAAATCGCGCAGGACGAGATTGCGCACGTCGGCTTCCTGCGGGCGGCGCTGGGAACGGCGGCCGTGGCCCAACCGGCGCTCGATATCGGCGGGACCGATCCGAATGGCGCATTTTCCACCGCGGCGCGCGCGGCCGGCCTGGTCGGGCCGGGCGTGGCATTCGACCCGTATGCCAATGACGAAAACTTCCTGCTGGGCGCTTTCATTTTCGAAGACGTCGGCGTGACCGCCTATAAAGGCGCATCGCCGCTTATCCAGAACAAGACATTCCTGGAAGCCGCGGCGGGCATTTTGGCAGCGGAGGCGTATCACGCGGGACTCGTGCGCACGGTGCTGTACAGCAAAGGTTTGAGTACGCCTGCATTGCGTACCGCCGCCACGGCCATTTCCGATGCCCGCGACAGCCTGGACGGGAGTTCCGATGTCGATCAGGGCATCGTGAATGCGACGGATGGCACGCAGTCGAATATCGTTCCGCTGGATAAAGACGGTATCGCTTTCAGCCGTACACCCGGCGACGTGCTCAATATCGTTTATCTCAACAAGGAATCGGTCACCATGGGTGGATTCTTCCCGCGCGGCGCCAACGGCACGCTGAACATGAGTTCGGCGTATTCCTGACTTCCGTCCCGTACGTCGGCGCGCTGTTCCAGATGGGGCCGTGTCGACGCACGATGTTGGTCCAAGGATTTTCACGCAGTGTTTGCAGGAGGTGTTTGTGTTCGAAAAAGGCAAGAAGGTTCAGTTAAAACAAGGCGGTCCGGTGATGACGGTCCGGCGAATCGGCAATTTCAGTCCGGTTGCCGCCAACGGTGTGGACTGCATGTGGTTCGACGAACGGCACAAGCGCTGTCGCGCCATCTTTCAGGCGGCGGTGCTGCGCCCGGTCGCCGCGGCAATACCGAAGGACGCATCCATGGAACGCAGTCAATGACGCCTGTCCATCAAAACTCCTTGGTGCATCGCTTCCGCGTGCGCTTTTTGCCACCCTGGTATTGCGTTTCGACGTGTTCATAGCACGCGAATTCGCCCTCAGGACTGTACAGCGGCGATACCTGGTATTCGCTCGCCATGACAAGCTTGCCCGCCTTCCAGCAATGCCGCGACGCATACATGTCTTCGGCCCCGCCTTTCCAGCCGCCGTTCACACAATTCCTGTCTTTCGGATCGAGTGCCAGCCCGCCGATGCCCGACAAGGCTTCGTTGGCTTCAAAGCGCCTCGTTTTGGGGTTATACAGGAATACCGTGTAACTTCTGTTGCCGATCCCGGCGACGCTGCTGGTCACCGCCAGGTCGGCGCACCCATCGTTATTGAAATCCGTTCCTGTGCCGAACGATTCGCTGTCGCGATAGTAGTTTTCGACGTCGGCGAGCACCTGCACGGTCTTGCCGGCGGCATCCCTGATCTGTACGCTGCCGAGGTCGGGATTGGCCTTGCCCTTGGCTAGCCATTCGAAGGTGAATGCGGGCTTGCCGCGTGAGCTGCACCAGGGGTCCGCTGCCCAGGCGGACAGGGAACAGCAGCAGAGCAGCGCAATTGCACATTTTGCCCACATCACAATCGTCTCCCGCAAGTTGATGGTTGCCTATCATACAACGATGCGGTCGGCTATTGCGACTGAGCACTACTCAATCGAGGCGCTTTCCGAGCGCGCACGCCGCGATCAGCCGCGCCAGGCGTGCATCGCGCGTCTCCTGCCTTTTCGCGCTGACGATCAAGTGCAGCACCTGGCGCCGGTAACCCGGCGGGCAGGACTCGAAATAGGTCCAGGCGGCTGCATGTTGGCGGAACAGGGCTTCCGCCTCGGGCGGCAGTTCAGCCTGCGTGGATCGCTCGTGCGCGTACACCACCGAACGCGCTTCCGAGCGCAGCGCGAATGCCGCCTCGCCGGCCGGCGTCATCAAACCCTGCGCGCGCAGGGTCGCCATCTTGTCGATGTTGACCGCACTCCAGATCGAGCGCGGCTGGCGCGGCGTGAAGCGGATCGTGTAGCTGTCGTCGTCGACCCGCTTGCGCACGCCATCGATCCAGCCGTAGCACAGCGCCTGGTCGACCGACTCGGACCAGCGCATCGACGCCATGCCGCTGCCGACCTTGCGAAAGCCGACCAGCAGCTCGGTCGCGGCGTGCGCGTGCGCGGCGAGCCAGGCGCGGAACTGCTGCGCGGTCTCGAAATACACCGGGCCGGTCATGCGCCAGGCGCCGACGCCGGCCTGGTCTCGGTGCCCGCGCCGCGCGTCACGTGCAGCATGCGGCTCGGCGCCAGCACCCTGGCGGTATGCCACACGCCGCGCGGCACCACCATGGCGCCGGAGCCGCTCAGGGCAACCGTGACGAGATTGCTGTCCTGTTCGAGCAGCAGTTCGACGGCGCCGGAGAGCAGGTAGACGAATTCGTCGCCATGCGGGTGCATCTCCCAGGTCGGCCAGTCCTCGGTGAATGCGAACTCGGCGATCAGCCAGCCCTGGCCGTGCCGTTCGAGGTCGGCCGCGGGCAACTGCCAGAAGGCGTCGCCGGGGATCTCGTGCGCCATGCCATTGTCTGCGAGGCGCACGTAGGTGTGTTGGGGATGGATGGGCATGATGGTTTGTGATCGCTAGCGGCAGATCAGGCCATCCTATCACCAGGGCGGCGGGGAGAGAACAGGCCAGGCCTCTGCTATGCTGGCAGCCCATCATCCATCGCACGCGCAGGACGCATTCTCATGGCAGCCAGCTCTCACTCGAACGTCGTCGCCGCGGACCGCTGGGTCACGCATGCGCACGGCCGCATCTTCGTGCGCACCTGGAGCGACCGTACGGTAGAAAGCGGCCCCGCGCCGATCATCCTGCTGCACGACTCGCTCGGCAGCGTCGAACTCTGGCGCGACTTTCCCGCCCGGCTGGCGGCAGGGACGGGGCGCGCCGTCATCGCCTACGATCGCCTCGGCTTCGGCCAATCGGATGCGCGCTCGGACGTGCTGACGCCGGCCTTCGTCGCCGCCGAAGCCGACACCTGCTTCGCGGCCGTGCGCGCACAGTTCGGCATTGAACGCTTCGTCGTCTTCGGCCACAGCGTCGGCGGCGCCATGGCCATCCATTGCGCCGCGCGTTTCGGGGACGAGTGCGAGGCGCTCATCACCGAGTCGGCGCAGGTCTTCGTCGAAGAGACCACGCTGAACGGCATCCGCGCCGCCAAGGCGCAGTTCGCCGGGGCCGAGCAGTTCGGCCGGCTCGAAAAATACCATGGCAACAAGGCGAAATGGGTGCTCGATGCGTGGACCGGCACCTGGCTGTCGGCGCAGTTCGCGTCGTGGTCGCTGGAAGCCGTGCTGTCCAGGGTGCGCGTGCCAACCCTGGCCATCCACGGCAGCGAGGACGAGTATGGCTCGACCCGGCATCCGGCCCGGATTGCGGAATGGTCGCCTGCCGATGTGAAGGTGGCAATCCTGCCGCAGCTGCATCACCTGCCGCATCGCGAGCAACCGGAGACGGTGCTGGGCCTGGTGCGCGATTTTCTTGGTGCAACCTCAAATCGCAGTTAAGCTCTTTTCCCCAGCGACGAATGCTCAGACCCGTAGGGTGGGCGGCTCCACCTCTTTGGTGTGCGAACCAGCGGCATCTACGCCGCCCACCCTACGGGTCTGTGCATCCTTCTCGAAATGTTGACCTGACTTAGCCCTTCAGACCTTCGCCGCCCGCCCCGCCAGCAGCGCCATCCCGGCTGCCACCACCAGCACCAGCGCGCTCGCACCGAAGGTCGCCCGGTAGCCGAACCCATCGAACAGCAGCCCGCCCACGGTCGCCCCGAGCGCGATGGCCAGCTGCACCACCGCCACCATCAACCCGCCGCCGGCTTCGGCGTCGTGCGGCAGCGTGCGCGCTAGCCAGGTCCACCAGCCGACCGGCGCGGCGGTGCCGACCAGGCCCCAGACTGCGAGCAGCAGGCCGGTCGCGAAGGCCGAGGCGCCGAAGGTCGGCAAGGCCAGCGCGATGACCGCCATGGTCAGCGGAATCGCCACCAGCGTGCGGTACATGCCGTCTTTCAGCAGCGATCCGATCAGGGTGGTGCCGACGAAGCCGGCCACGCCGATCACCAGCAGCATCAGCGAGGTCAGGGTCGCGCCGGCATGCGTCACCGTCTCCAGGAAAGGACGCAGGTAGGTGAACAGCGCGAACTGCCCCATGAAGAACAGGCTGACCGCGACCATGCCGAGGGCAACCGCCGGCCGCCGCAACAGTGCGAACAGGTTCGCGCCGCGGCCCGACCGCTCGGCCGGCATTGGCGGCAGGCTGGCCCATTTCCAGGCCAGGGCGATCGCCGCGACCGGAATCAATGCGAAGAAGGCGGCGCGCCAGCCGACGATCGCGCCGAGAAGGCTGCCCAGCGGCGCGGCCGCGACGGTGGCGAGCGCGCTGCCGCCGTTGAGGATCGCCAGCGCCTTCGGCACCTGGTGTGACGGCACCAGGCGCATGGCGGTGGCGGCCGACAGCGACCAGAAGCCGCCGATGGCCACGCCGATAAAGGCGCGGCCGGCCATGAAGCTCCAGTAGTTCGGCGCAAAGGCGGCGACGCTGCCGGAGACGATCATCAACAGCGTCAGCGCCAGCAGCAAAACCTTGCGGTCGAGCTTACCGGCCAGCGACGCAATCGACAGACTGGTCGCCAGCGCAAAGGCGCCCGAGACCGCAATCGATTGCCCGGCCTGGCCTTCGCTCACGCGCAGGTCGGCCGCGATGGAGGTCAGCAGGCTGACCGGCATGAATTCCGACGCGACCAGGGCGAATGCACCGAGCGAGAGCGCAAAGACGCCGCCCCAGGCTGCCGGCATGCCGGCCGCGCCCGGAGCGCTTGAAACCGGACCCTCCATCAAGCAGCCAGCGTCGCGCTGTCGATCACGAAGCGGTACTTCACGTCGCCCTTCAGCATGCGTTCGTAGGCGGCGTTGATCTCGTCGGCACGGATCATTTCGATGTCGGCGACGATGCCGTGTTCGGCGCAGAAGTCGAGCATTTCCTGGGTCTCGGGAATCCCGCCGATCATCGAACCGGCCAGCGCGCGGCGCTTCATGATCAGGTTGAACACTTGCGGCGACGGGTGCGGCGACGATGGCGCGCCGACCAGCACCATGGTGCCGTCGCGTTTCAACAGCGTGAGGAAGGCGTCGAGGTCGTGCGGCGCGGCCACGGTGTTGACGATCAGGTCGAGGCTCTTGGCCTGCGCGGCCATCGCATCCGCATCGCGCGAGACCACGACTTCATGGGCGCCGAGCGCTTCGGCGTCCTGGCGCTTCGATTCCGAGGTGGTGAACGCCACCACGTGGGCGCCCATCGCGCGCGCCAGCTTGATGCCCATGTGACCGAGGCCGCCGATGCCGACGATGCCGACCCGCTTGCCGGGACCGGCGTTCCAGTGGCGCAGCGGAGAATACGTGGTGATGCCGGCGCACAGCAGCGGCGCGACCGCGGCCAGCTGTTCTTCCGGGTGGGTCACGCGCAGGACGAAACGCTCGTGGACGACGATCTGTTCCGAATAGCCGCCCAGTGTGTGGCCGGGTGCGTCGCTTGTGGGGCCGTTGTAGGTGCCGACCATGCCGTCGCAGTAGTTTTCCAGGCCGTCCTCGCAATCGCCGCAATGCTGGCAGCTGTCGACCATGCAGCCGACGCCGACCAGGTCGCCGACCTGGTGCTTCGATACATGCGCGCCGACGGCCGAGACGCGGCCGACGATTTCGTGGCCCGGCACGCACGGGAACAGGGTGCCGGCCCATTCGGCACGCACCTGGTGCAGGTCGGAGTGGCAGACGCCGCAGAAGGCGATGTCGATTTGCACGTCGTGGGCGCCCGGCGCACGGCGGACGATGTCGATCGATTCGAGGGGCTTGTCGGCGGCGTAGGCGCCGTAGGCTTTGACGGTCATGAGGGCTTCCTTCGATATAAGCTGCAATGAGATTGCGCCACGTTGGGAAAAGGGCGTGGCGCGACGGGCAGCCATGATAACCGCAACCATGCAAGGAAAGCCGCGCGTGAATTACTTGGGCTTATGAATTTGATTCATGAATCGAGTGCCGGTTTCAGTAACGAACGCACTGAATTGCGACTATGCCGAGTTGCGCATCACGTCCAGGAAAGCCTGCAGCACCGGCGACGCATCGTTGCGCCGGTACAGGACACTGAGTTCGATTTCGCGCAGCCAGACCGAGTCGAGCGGCCGGTAGACCACGCCCGGCAGGCACAGGCTGGTGGCCGAGGCCGAGGTGATGCACAGGCCGAAGCGTGCCGACACCAGCGCGATGCAGGTGAGGATGTCCTCGACTTCCTGGCCCACCACCAGCCGCACGCCCTCGTTGCGAAAGGCGCTGACCACTTCCTGCGCAAAGCTGCCGATCGGCGAGTTCGGGTAGAGGATGATCGGCTGGTCTTCCAGGTCGCGCAGGGTGATCGAGGATTTTGCGCACAGCGGATGGTCTTCGTACAGGCCGACCTGGAGCAGCTCGCGCCCGACCACTTCGACCGCGATGTCGGGTTCGTTGGGTACGAGGCGGCTGAAGCCGACCGTGATGCGCCGTTCGCGCAGCGCCTGGATCTGCTGGCTCTTGGTCAGGTTGTGCAGCGCCAGCTTGACCTCGGGACGGGCCCGGTGGAACTGCGCCAGCAGGTTCGGGATCACGCGCAGGATGCCCGAGCCGAACACGCCGACGTCGAGCTGTCCGAGGTAGCCCTGGCCGGCATATTGCGTCTTCTCCTTGGCGGTCTTCACCAGCGCGAGGATGTTCGGCACTTCCTGGAACATGACCTTGCCGGCATCGGTCAGTTCGACCCCGCGCGGCGTGCGCACGAACAGCGCCGTGCCGAGTTCTTCTTCGAGGCTCTGGATCTGCCGCGTCAGCGGCGGCTGCGCCATGTGCAGCTGCTCGGACGCGCGGCTGAAACTGCCTTCGTTGGCGAGCGCGAGAAAGTAGCGTAGTTGCTTCAAATCCATATTTACGATTATGGCACAGGCCATACCGAACAGGTATCGCGTTTTCCAAAAGCGGTATTGGACTGCCGCGCCCCCTTTCATTAATCATGGTGCATCGACTCCGGCACGGAGGAGGCAAAGACCTCCCCTGCACGGACAGGACAACACGTTGAAGCATGGGCAGTCAAAACAGCGGTTTTCTGGAGACAAGGATGACAAAGATAGTACGTAGCACTGCGCGTTGCACCGCGGCGATCTCGCTCGCCTGTATCAGTTACTCCGCCATGGCACAGGTGCCGCCCGACCGCTGGCCGGCAACGCCGCCGACTTCCGGCAACGTCCAGATCTACGGCCTGGTCGACTCCGGCGTCGAATACCTCACCAACGTCAACGCCGCCGGCGATTCGCTGGTGCGCGTGCCGACCCTGGCCGGTACCTTCCCTTCGAATATCGGCTTGCGCGGCGGCGAAGACCTGGGCAATGGACTCAAGGCGCTGTTCAACCTCGAGATGGGTTATTCGGTCGATACCGGCGCGCTGCAGAACGGCGGGCGCCTGTTCGGCCGTTCCGCCTGGGTCGGGCTGCAGGGCCGCTACGGCACCCTGATGGTGGGCCGCATGATCAACATGACGTACATCGCCAACCTGCGCTCGAACGTGCTCGGCCCCAGCATCCACAGCTATCCCAACCTCGACACCTACCTGCCGAATGCGCGCAGCGACAACACGATCGGCTACCTCGGCAAGTTTTCGAACCTGACCGTCGGCGCCACCTTCACCCCCGGGCGCGACGCGACCACGGTCGTCGCCGGTCCGGCTTCGACCAACTGCGGCGGCGAACTGGCCAGCGACCGCAAGGCCTGCCGCCAGGTCACGGCGATGCTCGCCTACGACACGCCGAAGTACGGCATGGCCGTGTCGTGGGACGTGCTGAACGGCGGCCCGAACGCCGGCTTCGGCCTGACGCGCAGCGATTACGACGACCGCCGCGCCGGCATCAACGGCTACTTCATGGTCGACAAGCTCAAGCTCGCTGCCAGCTTCCTCGACCGCAAGATCGACGCCGCGGCCGACACCAATACCCGCCTGATGCAGGTAGGCCTGAGCTACCCGTTCACGCTGGCCCTGATCCTCGACGCCCAGCTTGCCCGGCTCGACACGCGCCGCTCGGACAACGATTCGACCATGGCCGTGCTGCGCGCCACCTACGCCTTCTCGCGTCGCACCGCCACCTACGTCTCGCTCGGCCGCATCGACAACGACGGCCTCGCCGCCATCTCGCTGTCGGCCGGCGGCACGGTCGGCCCGGGCCTCGGCCAGACCGGCCTGATGCTCGGCCTGCGCCATTCGTTCTGAATTCCATTTCAAAAGGCAGGCACATGAAGACAACGATTCTGCAGCAAACGATCCGCCGCGCGATGCTCCTGGGGGCCACCGGCGCCGCCCTGGGAACGCTCGTGGCGCCCGCCTGGGCCCAGCCGGTCGTCACCGGCCCGGTCAAGATCGTGGTGCCGTTCACGCCGGGCACGACGCCCGACAGCGTCTCGCGCGTGATCGCGCCGGTCCTGGCGAAACGCCTGGGCCAGACGACGATCACCGACAACCGTCCGGGCGCGTCCGGCATCATCGGCATGGACATGGTGGCCAAGGCGCCGCCCAATGGCCAGACGGTGATGGTGGGCACGAATACCTCGCTGACGCTGCCGATGTTCTACAAGAAGGTGCCGTTCGACGTCATCAAGAGCTTCCAGCCGCTGGGCATGATCGGCACCAACAACTTCGCGCTGGTGGTCCATCCGTCGGTGCCGGCTTCGAACCCGAAGGAGCTGGTCGCCTGGATCAAGGCCAACGGCGCCACCGTCAACTACGCCTCGCCGGGGCAGGGCACGCTGCACCACCTGACGATGGAAAAATTCATGCACAGCACCGGCGTGAAGGTGATGCACGTTCCATATAAAGGCTCGGCCGGCGCGATCAGCGACGTCCTCGGCGGCCACGTCAAGATGATGATGATGCCGCTGCACCTGGCGATGCCGCTGCGCGCCGACGGCAAGCTGAAGGTCATCGGTTCCACCCGCGCCGAACGCGACCCGCAGTACAAGGACGTGACGACGCTGCAGGAAGGCGGCGTCGCCGGCTTCGACGAGGATTCGTGGCTTGCCCTGTGGGGGCCGAAGGGCATGCCGCCGGCAGTGGTCGCGGCCTACAATGCCGGCCTGCGCGAGGCGCTCGCCAGCCCGGAAGTCAAGGATGCGCTGGCAAAACAGGGCCTGACGCTGCAGCCGGGCAGTCCCGACGACTTGCTGAAGGCGGCCAACGCGGAATACCAGAAGTGGGCCGTCGTGGTCCGCAACGCACAAATCAAGGCGGAGTAGGCGCTCGGCCACCCGCAACGATAGAACATCACCGACAGGAACGACCATCATGCTCCAGAAAGACCTCGTCCCCCCGCACACCGGCCAGCGTCCCGCCAGGGTCGACTACAAGCGCATCGCCACCGAGGAGGCATTCGCGCCGCCCGACCTGTTCGACATGTACCGCAAGGTGCTCGCCGACGGCAAGGCCGACGCCGGCTTCACCAGCCTGTGGGCGTTCTATCTCAGCAGCGAAGCGGCGCGTCCTCAGCACATCCGCAAGTACATCCAGGACCTCGACGCGGCGCGCATCGCCCACATGGACGAAGCCGGCATCGATATCCAGGTGCTGTCGCTCACATCGCCGGGCGTGCAGGTGTTCGATGCCGATACCGCGGTGTCGTATGCGCGCAGCGCCAACGACTACCTGGCCGAAGCGGTACGCCGCCATCCGACGCGCTTCGTCGGCCTGACCGCGATCGCGCCGCAGAACCCGGCCGAGGCGGCCAGGGAAATCGAACGCGGCGCCACCCGGCTGGGCATGAAAGGCGTCATCGTCAACTCCCACACCCAGGGCGAATACCTGTCGGACCCGAAGTTCTGGGACATCTTCGCCGCCGCCGAAGCCTTCGACATGCCGGTCTACCTGCACCCGAGCAGCCCGCCGCCGAAGATGATCGAGCCCTTCATGGAAGCGGGCCTCGACGGCGCCATCTACGGCTTCGGCGTCGACACCGGCCTCGCCGCGCTGCGCACCATCACCGCCGGCGTGTTCGACCGCTTCCCCAGGCTGCAGATGATCCTCGGCCACATGGGCGAAGCGCTGCCGTACTGGGCCTACCGCCTCGACTACATGCATGCCGCGACCGTGCGCTCGCAGCGCTACGAATCGATGCAGGCCCTGCAGCGGCGGCCGAGCGACTACCTGCGCGAGAATTTTTACGTCACCAACAGCGGCGTGGCCTGGGAACAGGCGATCCGCTTCGCCCAGGAATTCATGGGCGTCGACCGCGTGATGTATGCGATGGACTACCCGTACCAGCACGTGCTCGACGAGGTCATTGCCCTCGACAACATGAACATGGCGCCGGAAATCAAGAAGGCCTTTTTCCAGACGAATGCCGAACGCGTGTTCAAGATCGGCTGAAGCGGCCGCCCATACAAGGATAACGGAGCACCAACGCCATGACGACACCGACACCGGCCGCGCCTGCGGCCAGGGACTATATCCACATCGCCGCCGAGGAAGCCTTTGCGCCGGCCGAGATGCTGCGCATCTACCGCCAGATCCTCGACGGCCCGCATCCCGATCCGGGCTTCGTCAGCCTGCTCGGCTTCTACATGAGCAGCCAGAGCGAGCGCGCCCGCTTCATCATGGAAGGCTTGCAGGACCTCGGCGAACGGCGCCTGCGCCACATGGACGAGTCGGGCATCGACCGCGCCATCATCGCCCTGACCGCGCCCGGCGTGCAGGTGATGGACACGGCCACCGCCGTCTCGTTCGCCCGCAGCGCCAACGACGAGCTGGCCGAGGCCGTGCGCCGGCATCCCGCGCGCTTCGCAGGCATGGTGGCGGTCGCGCCGCAAGATCCGGCCGCGGCGGCGCAGGAAATCGAGCGCGGCATCACCCAGCTCGGCTTGACCGGCGTGATCATCAATTCGCACACGCAGGGCGAATACCTGTCCGATCCGAAGTTCTGGGAGATCTTCGAGGCGGCCGAGGCCAACGACACCCCGATCTACCTGCACCCGAATACGCCGCCCGCCAGCATGATCGCGCCTTTCCTCGAGTGCGGCCTGGATGGCGCCATCTACGGCTTCGGCGTCGAGACCGGGCTGCACGCGCTGCGCATCATCACCGCCGGCGTGTTCGACCGCTTCCCCAAGCTGCAGATGGTGCTCGGCCACATGGGCGAAGCGCTGCCGTTCTGGGCTTACCGCCTCGACTACATGCATGCGGCAACCGTGCGCTCGCAGCGTTACGCGTCGATGCAGCCGCTCGAGAAAAAGCCGAGCGACTACCTGCGCGAAAACTTCTACATCACCAGCAGCGGCATGGCCCATGAACCGGCGATCAGGTTCACGCAGGAGATGATGGGCGTGGAGCGCGTCATGTACGCGGCGGATTACCCCTACCAGCACACGGTCGACGAGATCGCGCGGCTGGAGGGAATGACCATCAGCCTGGAAGACAAGCGGCGCTTCTTCCAGACCAGCGCCGAAACGGCGTTCCGCCTCAAGTAACATGGCTGTCAATCGCAGCACCGTGCTGGCCGGGGTGGCGGCCGGCGCCTTCCTTGGCCCGTTCACGCAAACCGTGTACACACCGGCGCTGGTGCAGCTCGAGCGCTTCTTCCACGTGAACACGCTGCTGATCAACCTGACCATCTCGCTGTTCACGGCCATCCTCGCGCTCAGCAATTTCGTCATCGGCCCGATCGCCGACCGCCGGGGGCGGCGCGCGACGCTGCTGCCCGGGCTGGCCATCTTCGTCGCCGGCTGCCTGCTGTGCCTGGCGGCGGACAGCTACGGCCTGTTCCTGGCGGGCAGGGTGCTGCAGGGCGCCGGCATCAGCGCCGCCGTCCTGATCGCGCCGACGGTCATCGGCGATATCTTCGCGCCCCATGAGCGCGCCCGCGCGATGAGCACCTACCAGACTATCAGCTTCCTCGGGCCCGTGCTGGGGCCGGTGATCGGCGGCGCGATCGCGTACTTTTTGGCATGGCAGTGGATCTTCGCCTTGCTGGCGACGGCCGGCCTGGCCGTGCTGCTGTATAACTGGCGCCGCCTGCAGGAAACCCTGCCGCCCGATACCGTGCCGCCGCCGCTGGGCCTGCGCCTGTTCGGCAAGGTGCTGGCCGACCGCTCGGCCTGTTCGATTTTGCTGGTCGGGTTCAGCCAGTTCTATGGCTACTACGTGTTCCTGGTCTTCCTGCCGGTGCTGCTGCATGGGCTGCTGGCGCTGCGCGAGCAGGTGTTCGGCTTCTTCTTCGTACCGCTCACGCTCGGCCTGCTGCTCGGCGTACGCCTGGGGGCACGCTGGCAGCGGCGTTGGCCGCGCACGCGCATCCTGAACGCCGCCTCGTTCGGCATGGCCGGCACCGTCGCGCTGTTCTGGGCGGCGCTGCACTGGCAGCTGATGAACATCCCGCTGCTGGTGCTGCTGCTGGCCTGCTACGGCTTGCTGCTCGGCTGCAGTACGCCGGTGCAGTCGACCATCATGGTCAACCTGTTCCAGCAGCAGAAGGGCACCGCCATGGGCCTGTACAACTTCTCGCGCTTCACCGGCGCCGCCATCGGCCCGCTCGTCGGCGGCGCGCTGGTGATGCGCTATTCGGTGGATGCCGTGTTCCTGCTGCTGGCCGTCCTGCTGACCGGCGCGGCCTTCGTGATCCGGCGCTACCTGGCCGACCCGTACGAAGCCGGCGGCGCGCAGGCGGCGCTGAAACACTGAACGGTGCGCGTCGCGCCTGCGCATGGAAGTCAGCGATAATGGCTGGCGGCACGCGCTGCGTGCCCGGATCCCGACAGGCCAACCCACCACCATCATGACGACAACCCTGTTCCCCGGCTTTCGCAGCCAGCACATCACCGTCGCGCCCGGCGTCGACATCCACGCCATCGTCGGCGGCAGCGGCGCGCCGCTGCTGCTGCTGCACGGCCATCCGCAAACCCACGCCATCTGGCACCGGGTCGCGCCGACGCTGGCGCAGCACTTTACGGTCGTCGCCTGCGACCTGCGCGGCTATGGCGACTCGTCCAAGCCGGCGGGCGAGCTTGATCACGCCAACTACAGCAAGCGCACCATGGCGCTCGACGTCGTGACGGTGATGCGCGCGCTCGGCTTCGAGGCGTTCAGCGTGCTGGCCCACGACCGCGGCGCGCGCGTGGCGCACCGGCTGGCGCTCGACCATCCGCAGGCGGTGCGGCGCATGGCGCTGCTCGACATCGCGCCGACCGTGGCGATGTATGCGCAGACGACCGAGGCGTTTGCGCGCGCCTACTGGCACTGGTTCTTCCTGATCCAGCCGGCGCCGCTGCCCGAGCGCCTGATCGAAGCCGATCCGGCCGCCTACGTGGCCGACGTGATGGGCCGCCGCAGCGGCGGCATCACCGTGTTCGATCCGCGCGCGCTGGCGGAATATCAGCGCTGCCTGGCCCAGCCGGGCGCGGCGCACGGCCTGTGCGAGGATTACCGCGCCGCCGCCGGCATCGACCTCGAACACGACCGCGCCGACCTCGACGCGGGCCGGCGCCTGACGCTGCCGCTGCGCTTGCTGTGGGGCGCCCAGGGCGTGGTGCACCGCTGTTTCGATCCGCTGAAAGAGTGGCGCGCGGTGGCCGACGACGTCAGCGGCGAAGCGCTGCCTTGCGGGCACTACATCGCCGAGGAAGCGCCCGAGGCCTTGCTGGAGCAGGTGCTGCCGTTTTTTACAGCTGAGTGACCGTCCCACTGACGCTGGTTGGACATGATTGCAGTTGTGCACCGTAGGGTGGACTCCTGAGTCCACGCGTTACGGAATCTGCACATTGCACTGCTTTACGCGGAGCGCAACCTGCCCGGCCTTGAACGTTGCTGCCGCTACGCGACCGGTGAACGCGTGGACTCGGGAGTCCACCCTACGGTGCACAGCGGCAAATATGAAAGCAGAGATGCAGGGGCTGCTAGACCGTAGGGGTCCTTGAGGCCGGGGGCCTCACGGACTGGTTCACCGGACTCCGTCCACGCGGTTCAGCGTTCGCCTCCACGCGGCAATGACCGAACCCATACAGGTGGCGCTCCGCGTGAAGCGGTGCGGTATGCGGATGCCGTACCGCGCGGACGAAGTCCACCCTACAACTGCGGCCGGTTTCCTTGCACCGAGGAATTCCCTTCCAATTTTTTGCGCACACCGCAATGAATTGTCTCGTTTGCCACATTCACTAGACTACACTGGCCGTATGTCTTCGAATTCTCGCACTGGCTAGCCACGTCATGGATCCCCGGAAATCCGCCGAACCGCCTTCTTCATCAGTCCACGCCACGCCTGCTTTTCCGGTGGTCGGCACGTGAGCGAGTTTCGTCAAAACAGTGGTCAAGACAGCCTGCCGGCGCCCGACAAATACCCCGCCACGCCGGACGGGCGCTACTTCGTCGTCGCCGGCCGCCTGTGGCGCAAGAGCAATCCCGCGCTCGCGCCCGAGCAGCGCCAGGAGATGGTCAACCGCCTCATGGCCGCCCGCCGCCAGGTCGGCCTTGCGCGCAAGGCGGCCGATCCCGCCGCCGAGCGCGCCGCCCGCGCCGCCGTCGACGCCGCCAAGCGCGACCTCGGCGAACGCGGCCCTGTGTGGTGGAGCGACGGCGCGCCCGATTACAACCGCAAGATGGTGCATAACACGCCGTATGCGGCGTGGTATGCCGGGTTGCCTGGCCTGTAAGCCTTGCTTGTGAACCGTTATTTGCCCGGATCCTTCTGGTTCGCAAACTGGTCGAACTCGATGTTGTACGGCTGTCCGTTCACCATCTCCACCTTGCGCACGTAAACCGTTTGCACGATGTCGCGCGTGGCCGGGTCGATGCTGATCGGGCCGCGCGGGCTGTTGATCTTCATGCCCTTTAACACCGCCATCGCCTTGTCGCCGTCGATCTTGCCGTTCAGTTTTTGCGCCACCTGGTAGATCGCGTTCATGCCGTCGTAGGCGCCGACCGCCATGAAGTTCGGGCGGCCGCCTTGCGGGTTGGTCGCGGCGAAATGCTTCAGGAAGGTATCGTTCTCGGGCGATTTATGCGCGGCCGAATAGTGGAAGGTGGTGATCACGCCTTGCGTGGCGTCGCCCATCGCCGGCAGCACGTGGTCGTCGGTCAGGTCGCCGGTGGCGATGACTTTGATGCCGGCGGCGGCCAGGCCGCGCTCGCGGTAGCCTTTCATGAAGGCGATCGACTGCTCGCCGGCCGGCACGAAGACGAACACGGCGTCGGGCTTGGCATCCTTGATGCGCTGGATGAAGGGGGCGAATTCCGGATTGCGCAGCGGCACGCGGATCGCTTCGAGAATCTTGCCGCCGTTCTTGCCGAGGCGGTCGGAGAAGGCCTTTTCGGCATCGATGCCGGGACCGTAGTCGGCCACCACGGTGGCCACGGTCTTGATGTTGTTCTTCAGCGCCCAGTCGGCCATCGGCGCCGAGATCTGCGGCAGCGTCATCGAGAAGCGCGCGATGTAGTCGGACTTGGTGGTGATCACCGAGGTGGCCGCGTTCATGATGATCATCGGCTTTTTCGCCTGCTGGGCGATCGGGGCCACGGCCAGCGCTTCGGGCGTGAGGCCGAAGCCGGCCAGGAAGTCGACCTTGTCGCGCACCACCAGTTCCTGCGCCAGGCGCTTGGCCACTTCCGGCGCCGGGCCGGTGGTGTCCTTGTAGATGATCTGGATCTTCTTGCCGGCCACCGTATCGCCGTGCTGCGCCATCCAAGCCTTGATGCCGCCCTGCATCTGCTTGCCGTAGTCGGCAAAGGGGCCGGAGAAGGCGGCGATCACGCCGACCTTGATCGTGTCCTGGGCGTGCGCGGCGGGCGCGAAGGCCAGCGTGGCGGTGGTGGCAAAGGCGGCGGCAATCGTCGTGAACTTCATGGGTGTCTCCTGATGTGTACTTGGTTAGGTCCGGCTTCCCACGTGCCGGCGTGTCGTTATCACAACTGCATCATATCGCTTGTTCGCATAGTGTTGACAAGTCTTCTTGGCAATCATAGTATCGAAATGACGTTCGATTAACAACCTCTTGTTCGGTAATCGAACGTCACACCATAAAACGCATTGCGATAATTCGGAGACAACATGAAGAACACCATCTGCAGCGCCGTCGCGCTGACGTGCGCACTGGCCGCCGCTTCCGCTACCGCCCAGACCGCGGTCCAGATCTACGGCATCGTCGACAGCGGCATCGCACACATGACCAACGTCAACGCCGCCGGCGACTCGGTCACCAAGATCCCGTCGCTCACCAGCTCCTTCCCCTCGCGCATCGGTTTCCGCGGCACCGAGGACCTGGGCAACGGCCTGCAGGCCTTCTTCGTGCTGGAAAACGGCTTCGCCGTCGACACCGGCACCCAGCAACAGGGCGGGCGCCTGTTCGGCCGCCAGGCCAACGTCGGCATCAAGGGTGCCTGGGGCACGATCACGCTCGGGCGCCAGCAGAACATGACCTATATCTCGGGCCTCAAGACCGACGTGCTGGGACCGCACCTGTTCGCCATCGGCAGCATCGACCCCTACCTGCCGAACGCGCGCAGCGACAATGCGATCGGCTACCTGGGCAATTTCAACGGCTTCGTGCTGGGTGCGACCTGGAGCTTCGGCCGTGACGCCTCGGCAGCGGGCGGCCCGGCCGCCACCAACTGCGCCGGCGAAGTCGGCGGCGACTCGAAAGCCTGCCGCCAGGTCACGGGCCTGATCGGCTACGAAACCAAGGTCTGGGGCTTGAACGCGTCCTACGACAAACTGCATGGCAATACCGGCGCCGCCGGCGGCCTGACCAGCAGTGCCGACACCGACGTGCGCAAGACCGCCAACGGCTACCTGATGCTCGGCCCGACCAAGCTCGGCGCCGGCGTCATCGCCCGCGACACGAATGCGAATGCGGCCACCGGCGACTCGGAATCGAACCTGTACTACTTCGGTGTCAGCCATCCGTTCGGCGCCTTCGTGGGCGACGTGCAGATCGCGCGGCGCGATACCAAGAACTCGAACAACGACGTCGACATGCTGGTCGCGCGGTTGACGTATGCGATGTCGAAGCGGACGTTCGTGTACGGCGCCGTTGGCCGGATGGACAACGATGGCGCGTCGGCGGTGGCGCTGGATGCGGGTGGCAGCGTGGGTCCGGGCCTGGCGCAGAACGGCGTCATGGTAGGCCTGCGCCACCACTTCTGATGCATTGTTGGTCGCGGTGTCACGTATGGGGTCATTGTGGCCAATGGCCGCAATGACGGGGTCACCGGGCACTTGTGCCGACGCGGTCCGGCCTAGGCGTATCGATACGCATCTACACAACCCGAAACGCACGCGCACCGGCTTTCTTTGCGTGTGCGGAACACGACGGCACGACCGCGTGGGCTCGGGAGCCCACCCTACGTTACGCGATTGCAGTGGTATTGAGGTGAATCCTCGGAACGCCGAACAAGCCTGCGGCAGCGATGTAACGTAGGGTGGGCACCTGTGCCCACGCGGTCCGGCTGACGCGTATCGATGCGCATGTAAACGACCCGAACGCACGCATACTGATGTTGTTTACGCTTGGCACGCAACGGTACGACCGCGTGGGCTCGGAGAGTCCACCCTACGGTGCGCTACGGTTTGTAGTGAATGCGGCGCTGATGTGTACATCGCCACATCGTTACGGCAGCAGCACCGCCAGCTCCTGCGCGCCACGCTGCAGCACGGGCAGAAACTCTTCGCGCATGCGCTCGGCGCTCACGCGGCCGGCCTGGGCGCCGACGTTCAGCGCGGCCAGCACCTGGCCGGAGGCGCCGCGTACCGGGACGGCGATCGAGCGCAGGCCCAGCTCGAGTTCTTCGTCGTTGATCGCATAGCCGTCCTGGCGCACGCCCAGCAGGATCTCGCGCAGGCGCTTCTGGCAGGTGACGGTCTTGTCGGTCATGGGCCGCAGGCGCGCCTTGGCGAAGTAGGCATCGAGCGCGGCGGGCGCCAGGTGGGCCAGCATCACGCGGCCGAGCGAGGTGCAGTAGGCGGGCAGGCGGCTGCCGGTGTTCAGGGCCACCGACATCACGCGCGAGGCGGCCGAGCGCGCAACGTACAGCACTTCGCCATCCTCGAGCACCGCCAGCGAGCACGATTCGCCCAGCTGCCCGCTGATGGCGTTCAGGTAGGGCTGGCTGGAAACGGTCAGCGGCGTCGACGACAGGTAGGAATAGCCGAGGGTCAGCACCTTTGGCCGCAGCGAGAAATTGTTCAGTTCCGCTTCCACGTAGCCGAGCTGCTGCAGCGTGAACAGGCAGCGGCGCACGGCGGCGCGCGGGATGCCGGTTTTCTGGCTGATCTGGGCGATGGTCTGTGGTTTGCGCGAATCGCTGAAGGCTTGCACCACGGCCAGGCCGCGCGCCAGCGAGGTCATGAAGCTGGGGTCGGTGAGGGCGTCGATCTGCTCGGCAATCGTCAGCTCGCGCTCCTCTGGTTGCTCCTCGGTACTGATGTTGCCCGAATCGGGTGCGTGGTTCGTCGAATTTGTCATGGCGCGATTTTAATGCAAGCGCAGGACGCTTCGATTGGTCTTTTTTCTTGACCTTTCGGGCGGCGACCCACTACACTTGGTTGGGCGGTAATCAATCATTAGTTCGATTATCGAACAACTGCAGTGACATATCAAGTGCGACATTCCAGGTGCGACATTGAAGGTTGACGCACAGGAAAACACCAAGGTGGACACATGATCGACAAAACCTATGACTCGCTGGAACGTGCCGTCGCCGACGTGCACGATGGCGCCACCGTCATGATCGGCGGCTTCGGCAACGCCGGCATGCCATCCCAACTGATCGATGCGTTGATCGCGCAAGGCGCGCGCGACCTCACCATCGTCAACAACAACGCCGGCAACGGCGACACCGGCCTGGCCGCGCTGCTGGCCGCCAAGCGCGTGCGCAAGATCATCTGCTCGTTCCCGCGCCAGGTCGACTCGCACCATTTCGACGCCCTCTACCGCGCCGGCGAGATCGAACTCGAACTGACCCCGCAAGGCAACCTGGCCGAGCGCATCCGCGCCGCCGGCGCCGGCATCGGCGGCTTCTTCACCCCCACCGGCTACGGCACGCTGCTGGCCGAGGGCAAGGAAACGCGCCTGATCGACGGCCGCCACTACGTGCTCGAGTCGCCGATTCACGCCGACTTCGCGCTGATCAAGGCGTTAAAGGGCGACCGCTGGGGCAACCTCGTGTACCGCAAGACGGCGCGCAACTTCGGTCCGATCATGGCAATGGCCGCGAAGGTCGCGATCGCCCAGGTGAACGAGATCGTGCCGCTCGGCGAACTCGATCCGGAAAACATCGTCACGCCGGGTATCTTTGTCCAGCGCGTGGTGAAGGAGGCAGCATGACGAACAAATTCACCCGCGACCAGATCGCAGCGCGCGTCGCGCAGGATATCTTCGAGGGCGCTTATGTGAACCTCGGCATCGGCCTGCCGACCAAGGTTGCCAACTTCCTGCCCGCCGGCCGCGAAGTCTTCCTGCACAGCGAAAACGGCCTGCTCGGCATGGGCCCGGCCCCGGCCGCAGGCGAGGAAGACGAAGACCTGATCAACGCCGGCAAGCAGCCGGTGACCATCCTCACCGGCGGCGCCTATTTTCATCATGCCGATTCGTTCGCCATGATGCGCGGCGGCCACCTCGACATCTGCGTGCTGGGCGCCTTCCAGGTGTCGGAACAGGGCGACCTCGCCAACTGGCACACCGGCGCACCGGATGCGATTCCGGCCGTCGGCGGCGCGATGGACCTGGCGCTCGGCGCCAAGAAGGTCTACGTGATGATGGACCACCAGACCAAGACCGGCGAAAGCAAGATCGTCCCCGCATGCACCTATCCGCTGACCGGCGTCGCTTGCGTGAACCGCATCTATACCGACCTGGCCGTACTCGACGTGACGCCGGATGGCTTGCGCGTCGTCGAGATGGCGCCGGGCCTCACCTTCGAAGAACTGCAGGCTGCCACCGCGGCACGCCTCCTTATTGCAGCCTGACCTTCAGCTTGAATTGAAAGGAACGACCATGACTGACGCATTCATCTGCGATGCGATTCGCACTCCGATCGGCCGCTACGGCGGCGCCCTGAAGGACGTCCGTGCCGACGACCTCGGCGCCGTGCCGCTGCGCGAACTCATGCGCCGCAACCCGACGGTCGACTGGACGCAGGTCGACGACGTGATCTTCGGCTGCGCCAACCAGGCCGGCGAAGACAACCGCAACGTCGCCCACATGTCCTCGCTGCTGGCCGGCTTGCCGACCGAAGTGGCCGGCACCACCGTCAACCGCCTGTGCGGCTCGGGCATGGACGCGATCGGCATCGCCGCGCGCGCCATCAAGGCCGGCGAAACGCAATTGATGATCGCCGGCGGCGTCGAATCGATGACGCGCGCGCCGTTCGTGATGGGCAAGGCCGACTCCGCCTTCTCGCGCCAGGCCAACATCTACGACACCACCATCGGCTGGCGCTTCGTCAACAAGCAGATGAAGCACCTGCACGGCACCGATTCGATGCCGGAGACGGCCGAAAACGTCGCGGTGGACTACAAGGTCTCGCGCGAAGACCAGGACAAGTTCGCGCTGCGCAGCCAGCAGAAGACGGCGGCGGCATGGGCCGAAGGCCTGTACGCGGAAGAGATCGTCCCCGTGCATATCCCGCAAAAGAAAGGCGACCACATCGTCTTCGAACGCGACGAGCACCCGCGCGAAACCAGCATCGAAGCGCTGGCCAAGCTGAAGGGTGTCGTGCACCCTGAAGGCTCGGTCACCGCCGGCAACGCTTCCGGCGTGAACGACGGCGCCTGCGCCGTGCTCATCGCCAGCAAGGAAGCGGCCGAGAAGCACGGCCTGACGCCGCGCGCCCGCATCGTCGGCATGGCCACCGCCGGCGTGCCGCCGCGCGTGATGGGCATCGGCCCGGCGCCTGCGACCAAGAAACTGCTGGCCCAGCTCGGATTGAGCATCGACCAGATGGACATCATCGAACTCAATGAAGCATTCGCATCGCAAGCCCTGGCAGTATTGCGCGAACTCGGCGTTGCCGACGACGATCCAAGGGTGAACCCCTACGGTGGCGGCATCGCCCTGGGACACCCGCTGGGCATGAGCGGCGCGCGCCTCGTTACCACTGCGGTGTACCAGCTGCACCGTACCGGCGGACGCTACGCGCTGTGCACGATGTGCATCGGCGTGGGGCAGGGGATCGCGATGGTGATCGAACGGGTCTGATCCCGGTTTGACCCCTGAATCTGAACCGCGAATCTGAGGCGCGGTTCAGTTGCAGCAGCATCAAAAATCAAGGCAGGAGACAACAGCATGAACCAGCACCAACGACAAGGGGGGCGGCCATGATCGGGAATTTCATTGGCGTGCTCTTCGACGGGATTGCCTACGGCAGCCTTTTATTCCTGATCAGCGTCGGCCTGTCGGTCACGATGGGCATGATGAACTTCATTAACCTGGCGCACGGCGCGTTCGCCATGGTCGGCGGCTATGTCTGCGTGACGCTGCTGCAAAAGCTCGGCATGCCTTTCCTGGCCACGCTGCCGCTCGCCTTCATCGCAGCGGCCGTGGTCGGCCTGGTGCTGGAACGCACCCTGTACCGCCAGCTGTACCAGGCAACCCACCTCGACCAGGTGCTGTTCTCGATCGGCCTGACCTTCATGGCGGTGGCCGGCGCCACTTTCCTGTTCGGCCCGACCCAGCAGCCGGTCAACCTGCCGGACTGGCTGCGCGGCCAGGTGCACGTGCTGGGGCTCGACCTCGGTTCCTACCGCCTGTTCCTGATCGCCATCGTGGTGCTGGTCACGCTCGGCCTCTACCTGCTGATCGAGCGCACCCGCTTCGGCGCCCAGATCCGCGCCTCGGTCGACAACCAGACCGCCGCCGCCGGCCTGGGCATCAACGTCAGCCGTGTCTTCTCGCTGACCTTCGCCCTCGGCTCCGGCCTGGCCGGCCTGGGCGGCGGCCTCGGCATCGACGTGCTGGGCCTGGACCCGAGCTTCCCCGTGAAGTACATGGTCTACTTCCTGCTGGTCGTGGCCGTCGGCGGCGCCGGTTCCATCAAGGGCCCGCTGATCGCCGCGCTGATCCTGGGCGTGTTCGACGTCGCCGGCAAGTACTACGTGCCGGAAGTGGGCGCCTTCGTCATCTACACGCTGATGGTGGTGCTGTTGATCCTGTTCCCGTTTGGTCTCGTGCGGAGGAAAGCATGAACGTCCGTTCCACTTCGATCCTGAAATCCGATGGCGACACCGGGGCCGCTGCCGCTGCCGCTGGCACCGCCGCTGCCGCTGTCGACAGGTCCGCGCTGCGCCTGCCGAACGACCGCTGGAAGCCGCTCGAAATCGTGTTCTGGCTGCTGCCGGTGGCGTCCTACTTCCTGTTTCCGGACTACCTGGTGCTGATCAGCCAGATCATGATCATCGGCCTGTTCGCGCTCTCGCTCGACCTGATCCTGGGTTACGCCGGCATCGTCTCGCTCGGCCACGCCGCCTTCTTCGGACTCGGGGCCTACACCGCCGGCCTGCTGTCGGTGCACGGCTGGGGCGAGCCAATATCCGGCCTGCTGGCGGCGGCGCTCGTCGCCGGCATCGCCGGCTTCATCGTCAGCTTCCTGGTCGTGCGCGGCCAGGACCTGGCGCGCCTGATGGTCACGCTCGGCATCGGCCTGATGCTGTTCGAGGCGGCGAATAAAGCCGCCTTCATCACCGGCGGCGTCGATGGCCTGTCGGGCATGGTGATGGGGAACCTGTTCGGCCAGTTCGAGTTCGACCTGTTCGGCAAGACCGCCTTCTGGTACAGCTTCGGCGTGCTGTTCATCCTGTTCGTGGTGTTGCGCCGCCTGGTCAATTCGCCCTTCGGCATGTCGCTGCGCGGCATCCGCGAAGGCGGACGGCGCATGCCGGCGATCGGCGCCCACGTCGACCGCCGCCTGAAGGCGATCTTCACCGTCGCCGCGGCGGTCGCCGGCGTGGCCGGTGCGCTGCTGGCGCAGACGACCCAGTTCGTCGGCCTCGACGTGCTCGGCTTCCCGCGCTCGGCGGAACTGCTGATCATGCTGGTGCTGGGCGGTACCGGGCGCCTGTACGGCGCGCTGATCGGCGCGGCCGTGTTCATGATCGCGCAGGACAAGATCTCGGGCCTCGATCCGGCCTACTGGCAGTTCTACATCGGTTTGTTCCTGGTGCTGACCGTGCTGTTCGCACGCGGCGGCATCATGGGCGGCGCAGAGAAGATTTTCGCCCGTTTCAAACGCAAGGAGGCAGCATGACGAACACGCTCCGTACCGAAGGCCTCTCGAAGCAATGGGGCGGCTTCAAGGCCAATACCGACATCTCGCTGAACTTCGAACCCGGCGCGCGCCATGCGCTGATCGGTCCGAACGGCGCCGGCAAGACCACCTTCATCAACCTGCTGACCGGCGGCTTTCCGCCGACCAGCGGGGCGGTCTACCTGGGCGACCAGGACATCACGAAGCTGCCGCAGCACGAGCGGGTAAAACTCGGCATGACGCGCACCTTCCAGATCAACACCCTGTTCGCGGGCATGACCGTGCTCGAATCGGTGGTGCTGGCGATCTGCGAACGGCGCGGCCTGCAGAAAGTGTGGTGGAAGACGGTCGAGAACCATGGCGACGTGGTCGACGAAGCGATGGCCCTGCTGGCCACCCTGAAGCTGACCAGGGAGGCGAATTCCATCACGCGCAGCATGGCCTACGGCAAGCAGCGCCTGGTCGAGATCGCGCTGGCGCTGGCCACGAAACCGAAGATCCTGCTGCTGGACGAACCGGCCGCCGGCATCCCCTCGGCGGAAAGCAAGGAGCTGTTCGAAGTCATCGCCGGCTTGCCGCGCGACGTCACCGTGCTCTTCATCGAGCACGACATGGGCCTCGTGTTCCGCTTTGCCGACCGCATCACGGTGCTGGTGGGCGGCAAGGTGCTGACCGAAGGGACGCCGGACGAAATCGCCGCCGACCCGCGTGTGAAGGAAGTGTACCTGGGGGAGGCCGAACATGGCTGAATTGCTGGCATTGAACGGCGTCACCGCCGGCTACGGCGAATCGATCGTGCTGGAAGACGTGTCGTTCACGATGAACGAGGGCGACAGCCTGGCGCTGCTGGGCCGCAACGGCGTCGGCAAGACCAGCTTATTGGTCACGCTGATGGGCCTGACGCGCCTGCACAAGGGTTCCATTCGCTGGGGCGGCGCCGACATCGCGCGCGTGCCGACCTATAAGCGCTCGCGCTCGGGCCTCGGCTGGGTGCCGCAGGAACGCCACATGTTCCCGTCGCTCACGGTCGAGGAGCACTTGACCGTGGTCGAGCGTCCGGGCCCGTGGAACCTGGCAAAGATCTATGAAATCTTTCCGCGCTTGCACGAACGCCGCGCCAACATGGGCAACCAGCTCTCGGGCGGCGAACAGCAGATGCTGGCGATCGCGCGCGCCCTGATGATCAACCCGCGCATCCTGCTGCTGGACGAACCGATGGAGGGTTTGGCGCCGATCATCGTGCAGGAACTGGTGCGCGTCATCAGGAAGCTGGTGGCGGAGGAGGGCATGTCGGTGATCGTGGTCGAGCAGCATGCGCGTCTGGCGCTGTCGCTGACCTCGCGCGCGATCGTGCTGGACCGTGGGCGCATCGTGCACGATTCCGACAGTGCCAGCCTGCTGGCCGATGGCGAGAAATTGGATCGATTGGTAGCAGTCGCGTAGGGCGGGCATGCCCGCCGTGATACGTACCGGCTCCGACGTCGTGCTCGACGATCTCGCCGCCGCGTATCACCGCGTGGGCGGAGCCCACCCTACAAAGCGTCTTCGGACGCACCCATAAAAATGAGGAGACACACCTTGAACCACCTGAACACCACCCGCCGCCACATCGTCCTTGGCGCCGCAATCCTGTCCGCCGGCCTCGCGTCCGGCCTGGCCCACGCCGCCGACCCGATCAAGGTCGGCCTGATCGTCCCCATGTCCGGCCCCTTCGCCTCTACCGGCCGCCAGGTCGACGCCGCGGTCAAGCTGTTCCTGCAGCAGAACGGCGCCACCGTCGCCGGCCGCCCGGTCCAGATCATCCTGAAGGACGATGGCGGCGTCTCGCCCGACGTCACCAAGCGCATCGCCCAGGAACTGGTCGCGCGCGATAAAGTCCAGGTGCTGGCCGGCTTCGGCCTGACCCCGCTGGCCTTTGCCGCCGCCCCGGTCGCGACCCAAGCCAAGGTGCCGATGATCGTCATGAACGCGGCCACCTCGGTGATCCCGCAGCGCTCGCCCTACATCGTGCGCACCGGCTTCACGCTGGCGCAAGTCACCGCGCCGATGGCACAGTGGGCCGCAAAGAACAAGATCAAATCGGTGGTCACCTTCGTCTCCGACTACGGTCCCGGCATCGACGCCGAAAAGGTGTTCGTCAAGGACTTCACCAAGGCCGGCGGCAAGATCGTCGCCTCGCTGCGCGCACCGCTGCGCAACCCGGATTATTCGCCCTTCCTGGCGCGCGTAAAAGACGCAAAGCCGGACGCGCTGTTCGTGTTCGTGCCGTCGGGCGAGGGCGCGGCGGTGCTGAAGCAGTTCACCGACCGCGGTCTCGCCCAAGCCGGCATCCGCCTGATCGCCACCGGCGACGTCCTCGACGACGACCTGATGCCGAGCATCGGCCCGGCCGCCGTCGGCGTGGTCAGCAGCCACCACTATTCGGCCGCGCACCCGTCGCCGGAAAACAAGGCCTTCGTGGACGCTTTCACCAAGGCGAACAAGAACATGCGCCCCAACTTCCACGCCGTCGGCGCCTACGACGGCATGCAGCTGCTGTACGCCGCGCTGAAGAAGACCAACGGCGACAGCAGCGGTCCGAAGTTGCTGGAAGCGATGAAGGGCCAGTCCTGGATGAGCGTGCGCGGCCCGGTCACGATCGACCCGGCCACCCGCGACATCGTGCAGACGGTGTATATCCGCAAGGCCGAGCAGGGGCAGGGTGGGGTCTACAACGTCGAGTTCGACAAGGTGGAGAAGTTCAAGGATCCGGGCGTGGAGTGATCGATTGCCGTCGGACCGCAACACGTGAACGGTTTTCCCGTTCCGCGTAGCGGCCCGAGGCGTTAATCGTAGGGTGGACACTTGTGTCCACGCGGATCAACGCTACCGATAACGGCACAGGCAACAGCCCCACGAACGCACGCACATCGATGCTCGTTATTGCGCCGCTGATCGTGCAGTGAACGCGTGGACTCGGGAGTCCACCCTACGGTGCGCAAACTTGTATAGCTTCCGGTGAAAGAGCGTCCGGTCCAGGAACCCAATCTACTTCTCCGGCACCGCCAGCGGCGCCCGGCTCTGTTCGTTATTCTCGTTCACCAGCTTCGCCAGCAGCGTCATGAACACCCGCTGCTCCTCGGCGCTCAAGGGATCGAGCAGGCGCTGGCGCAAACGTTGCGCCCCCGGCACCAGCGCAGCGAGCACGGCCTGCCCGGCGGCGGTGATGGTCAGGGCGCGCTGGCGCCGGTTGTGCGGAATCACGCGCCGCTCGAGCAAGCCCTTTTCCTCGAGCCGGGCGCAGACGGTGGCGCCGGTCGAGGTATCGATCGCCGCCAGCCCCGCTAATGACACCTGGTCGATGCCGGGATGCTCGGCCAGCCGGCTGAGGATCGCGTACTGCACGGGCGTGAGTTCGCTGCCCATTTCGTCGTAAAAAATCGACACCGAAATCTGCTGGGCACGCCGCAGCAAATGGCCCGGGTGATCGTACAAATCGAGCATCTCGCCCCGTGCATCAGGTGTTTTTTCTGCAGGCATATTTCTCTAAGTCAGGTGGTGCAGCGCACCATGAAAAAAGTTTGAAAACCTAGTTTACTTCGTCGCGCAAACGCGTGATACTTTTCTCACATTCAGTGTACTGAATATTAATCAAAGGAGACGAGGATGTTCCCTAAAAACGCTTGGTACGTGGCCTGCACCCCTGACGAGATCGACGGCAAGCCGCTCGGCCGCCAGATCTGCGGCGAAAAGATCGTGTTCTACCGCGGCCAGGGCGGCAAGGTCGCCGCCGTCGAGGATTTCTGCCCGCACCGCGGCGCGCCCCTGTCGCTCGGTTTCGTCCGCGACGGCAACCTGGTGTGCGGCTACCATGGCCTGGAAATGGGCTGCGAAGGCAAGGCGATCAGCATGCCCGGCCAGCGCGTGCGCGGCTTTCCCGCCATCCGCAGCTATCCGGTCGAAGAGCGCTACGGCTTCATCTGGGTCTGGACCGGCGACAAGGAAGCGGCCGACCCGGCCACCATCCATCATCTGGCCTGGGCCGAGAACCCGGAGTGGGCCTACGGCGGCGGCCTGTACCACATCAACTGCGACTACCGCCTGATGGTCGACAACCTGATGGACCTGACCCACGAGACCTATGTCCATGCATCCTCGATCGGCCAGAAGGAAATCGACGAGGCGCCGGTGACGACCAAGGTCGAGGGCGAGGAGGTGGTCACCAGCCGCTTCATGGAAAACATCATGCCGCCGCCGTTCTGGCAGGCGGCCCTGCGCGGCAACGGCCTGGCCGACGATGTCCCGGTCGACCGCTGGCAGATCTGCCGTTTCAACGCACCGAGCCACGTGATGATCGAAGTCGGCGTCGCGCATGCGGGCAAGGGCGGCTACCATGCGCCGGCCGAGCACAAGGCCTCGTCGATCGTGGTCGACTTCATCACGCCCGAAACCGAGACCTCGCACTGGTACTTCTGGGGCATGGCGCGCAACTTCAAGCCGCAAGACGAAGAGCTCACCAGGACCATCCGCGAAGGCCAGGGCAAGATCTTCGGCGAAGACCGCGAGATGCTGGAACTGCAGCAGCAAAACATCCTGCGCCATCCCGAGCGCAAGCTGCTGATGCTGAACATCGACGCCGGCGGCGTGCAGTCGCGCCGCATCATCGACGGGTGGCTGTCGAAAGAGCAGATGAAGGAGTTCGCGCCATGAGCACCATTGAAGTTCGCGTAGCGAGCAAGCACAACGAAGCCGACGGCATCTGCAGCTACGAGCTGGTGCCCACCAGCGGCCGGGCCCTGCCGGGCTTCGAGGCCGGCGCCCACGTCGACGTCCACCTGCCGGGCAACCTGATACGCCAGTATTCGCTCTGCAACGCGCCGACCGAGACCCACCGCTACCAGATCGGCGTACTGCGCGACACCGGTTCGCGCGGTGGCTCGGAAGCGATGCACGACCATATCGACGTCGGCTCGGTCTTGACCATCTCGGCGCCGAAGAACCACTTCCCGCTGGTCGACGCCAAACGCACGCTGCTGCTGGCCGGCGGCATTGGCGTGACGCCGATCCTGGCGATGGCGGAAACGCTGGCGGCGAAAGGCGCCGCCTTCGAGATGCATTACTGTGCACGTTCGCCGGAAAAGGCGGCTTTCAAGGAGCGCCTGGGCGAATCGCATCTGCGCGACCTGGTCCACTTCCACTACGACAGCGGCGACGCGCCGCAAAGGCTCGACATGGCCGCGCTGCTGGCCAAGCCCGAGCCCGACACCCACCTCTACGTGTGCGGCCCGCAGGGCTTCATCAGCTACGTGCTGGACACGGCCAAGGCGCAGGGCTGGCCGCAATCACAACTGCACGTCGAGTACTTCAGCGCGGCGGCGGTCGACACCACCGGCGACCAGCCCTTCGACGTCAAGCTCGCTTCCAGCGGCAAGGTATTCACGGTCTCGACCGGCACCACGGTAATCAAGGTGCTGGCCGAAGCCGGCGTCGAGATCCCGTACTCGTGCGAAGAGGGCGTCTGCGGCACCTGCCTGACGCGCGTGGTCGAAGGCGTGCCGGACCACCGCGACATGTACCTGACCGAAGAGGAGCAGGCGGCGAACGACCAGTTCACGCCCTGCTGTTCGCGGTCGAAGAGCAAGGTGCTGGTGCTGGATTTGTAGGAGATGCTCTGGCTCCCAATGGAGCCTGGGCGATGAAGGGCGAGCGCTGCGGTACGTAGGGTGGGCTCCGCCCACGCGGTGATACGTACTGGCTCCGATGTCGTGCTCGACGATCTCGCCGGTGCGTATCTCCGCGTGGGCACAGCCCACCCTACAAAGGCGCGTTTGCCGACTTATAGTTCGGTCACGAAGTCCGTCACCAGGCGGGAAAATTCAGCCGGCTGCTCGGCCGCACTCAAATGCGACGCCCCTTCGATGACCTCCAGCCGCGCCCCCGGAATCCCCTGAACCAGCGCCTCGGCCATCGCCACCGGCGTTCCCTGGTCCAATTCGCCGGCAATCACCAGCGTCGGCACGCCGATCTGCCCCAGCCGATCGGCGGTATCCACCTTGCTGACCGCATTGCAGCAGCCGACATAGCCGACCGCATCGGTCGTCACCAGCCGGCGCCGGTAGCGCGCCACGGCGGCCGCCTTGTGCGCGCGGAAATCGTCGTGGAAATAGCGTCCCATGACCGCATCCGCAATCGCTTCGATGCCGTCCGCGCGCACGGTGGCGATGCGCTGTTCCCACACCGCCTGCGCGGCTTCCGGGTAGCCGCTGGTGGTATTCGCCAGCACCAAACCACGTACCAGGGATGGATGGCGCAGCGCCAGCTCCTGGCCGACCATGCCGCCCATCGACAGGCCGACCCACACCACCGGTCCGGTATCGAGTTCGCGCAGCAGGCGCGCGGCGTCGTCGGCGAGATCGGCCATGGTATAGAGCGCATCCGGCGCGTCCGAGCTGCCATGGCCGCGGTGGTCGTAGGCGATGACGCGGCAATCCGCCGCCAGCTGGATGGCGAGCGCATCCCACATCGTCAGGTCGCAGCCGAGCGCGTGGCTCAGCACGACCGTGTGGCGCGGCGCCTTGCCGCTACGCGGTTCGCGCACGCTGTAGTGCAGGGCGGGGCTGCTGGTAGTACGCCCCTCGCGGCCGATGCCCGAATGCGCGGCCCCGGCAGGCGCGGCCGGTTCCAGCACGTAGCCGATCTGCTCGCCGACCTCGCGCAGGATCGCCAGCGTGTGCGTAAAGGCCGTGTTCGCGGCCGGCACGCCGGCGTAGATGGCCGACTGCATCAGGATTTCCTTGAGCTCGTCGGGCGTGAGGCGGCTGTCGTCCGGGCCGAGCAGGGCGGCGCGCACGTGCAGCTCGAACTCTTCCCAGCGACCCAGTGCGACCGTGATCGACAGGACGATCGCACGGCGCGTCTTGTGGTCCAGGCCGGGCCGGCCCCAGATCTCGTTCCAGGCAAAGCGCGTGATCAGGTTCTGGAAGTCGGCATTGAAGGTGGTCGCCTTGTTCAGCGAACGGTCTACCCATTCGTCGCCCAGCACGCTGCGGCGGTTGTGCAGGCCGCGTTCGAAGTCGTGGTCAATCGGATCGAAACTCATGCGTCTTCACTTTCGAAAAGGAGTAATGGCGTCCAGCGCAGCCATGCGCGCACGCAGGGCCTGCAACTGGCCCTCGGCCAGGCGCCGTGCGGGAGCGAGGGCGGCGACCGGGTCGAACAGGGTGGCAAGGTGGTCGAGGTCGACGTGCGCCGCCAGCTGGGCGTCGGCCTTGACGGCGTCCCGCAGCAGCGCGTCCAGCGGCCGGTTCTCCGCAGTCACGCGCATCGTGAGGCCTTCCAGCAGCGTGTGCGCGGCGGGACGGCCGATGGCGCCGGCCAGGTAGCTCGACGCGCTCTCGGCAAACACTAGCCCCTTTAAAGCGGCGATATTGGCCAGCATGCGTTCGCGGTCGACCGTCAGGCCGGCGAAGGCATCGTTCAGCGCATTCAAGGCGCCGTGGGCGGAGAGGAACAAGGGCGGCCATTCGGCCAGTTCCGCCTGCCAGTTGCCGAGGCCGCGCTCGTGCTGCTGGTCCATGCAGGCCAGCAGCGCCGCCGCGTGCTGGGGCGTGCGCCGCGCCGCCGCCAGCGCGATCATCGAGGACACGGGATTGCGCTTGTGCGGCATCGCCGACGAGCCGCCGCGGCCATTGCCCGAAGGCTCGGCCAGCTCGGCGATCTCGCCCTGCGCCATCAGCGCCAGGTCGGTCGCCAGCTTGCCCAGGCTGCCCGTCAGCACCGCCACTTCCAGGCCGAGGCGCACCCATTCGTCGCGCTGGGTATGCCAGGCGGCGTCGGCGACCTTCAAACCCAATTGCGCGGCCACGCGTTCAGTCACGGCACTACCGTGTTCCTTCATGACCGACAAGGTGCCGACCGCGCCACCCAGCTGCAGCTGCAGGGCACGGTCGGCGGCCGCGCGCAGCGATGCGCGCGCGCGCACCAGCGGCGCCAGCCAGCCAGCGGTCTTGAAGCCGAAACTGGTCACCTGCGCCGGCTGCATCAGCGTGCGCGCCAGCACCGGCGTGGCGAGGTGGTTCTCGGCCAGCGTCAGCAGGTGCGCAGTCAAGGCCTGCAGCCCCTCGTCGAGTAGTTGCAGCGCGTCGCGCGTGACCAGCACCATGGCCGTGTCGATCACGTCCTGGCTGGTGCTGCCCCAGTGCACGTGGCGCGCCGCGGCTTCGTCGTACAGGGCGACGGTCTTGGTCAGCTCCTTGACCAGGGGGATGGCGAGGCTGCCGGCGCGGCGCCCGGCGCTGATCAGGGCCGGGATGTCGTACAGCTCGGCCTTGCACACGCCCGCGATGGCGCTGGCGGCAGCCGCCGGGATCAGGCCTTCTTCGGCCTGGGCGCGCGCCAGGGCCGCCTCGAAGCGGAACATCGCCCCCACGATCGCCGCGTCATCGAATGCGGCGATCGCATCGGGGGTGGTAAGAAAACTGTCGAAAATCGATACGCTCATGGGTCAGGTTGCCGCTCAAACGTAATCGAAGAAGACGGTTTCCTTCTCGGTCTGCATCCAGATGTCCCAGCGGTAGGCATTCTCCCCAAGCTTGCGCGCGAGCAGGGTAGCGCGGCGTGCTTCCGGCACCTGGTTCAGTATCGCCGATTGCGCGAGACCCGTGTCGTCTTCCAGGAACACGGCGGTGAACTGGTGCTTCACCAGGCCACGTGCGAACACGGTGACGTACATGACCGGCTCGCCACGGGTGGCGGCTTCCGGCATCGAGATGCACATCGAAAATTCGCCCGCTTCGCCGCTCGGTATGCGGCGGAAACCCGGGATCGCATGTTCGGCTTCGTGCGCGGCGCCGGCGGGCGTCCAGGCTTCGATCTGGGCATCGTTGATCGGCGCGCCGTTGCCGTCGTAGATGACGCCGCTGATGTTGATGGTCGGTGCGCTCGACTTGACGTTGGTTGGCGTGCAGGCGGAAACCGCCCATTGCCAGGCTTCGTGCGAGAAGGGACCGATGGTTTGCGAGGTGGTGATGTTCGACATAATGATTCTCCTTACAGGCCCATCGGCGTGGCGTCGCGTCCGCGCAGGACGATATCGAATTCGTAGCCGAGCATCTCGCCGCCGACGGTTTCATCCATGCTGAAGCGCGAGATCAGGCGCTGGCGCGCGGCTTCGTCGGGCACGCTCTGAAAGATCGGATCGAAGTCGAACAGCGGATCGCTCGGGAAATACATCTGCGTCACCAGGCGCTGGGCGTACACGTTGCCGAACAGCGAAAAGTGGATGTGCGCCGGGCGCCAGGCCTTGTCGTGGTTGCCCCATGGGTAGGGGCCGGGCTTGATCGTCACAAAACGGTAGCGGCCGTCGTCGTCGGTCAGCATCTTGCCGACACCATAGAAATTCGGGTCGAGCGGGGCCGGGTGCTGGTCCTTGTTGTGCCAGTAGCGCCCGGCCGAGTTGGCTTGCCAGACTTCGACCAGCGAATTGCGCACCGGCTTGCCGTCCTCGTCGACCACGCGGCCGGTGACGACGATCTTTTCGCCCAGCGGCTCGCCCTGGCCGTGCCTGGTCAGGTCGGTATCGTTCGGCAGCAGCAGGCGCGGCGTGGTGACGATGTTCTGCGTGACGGGCACGGTCGCCTCGATGCGCAGGTTCGGCTGCTTCGGACCGCGCGGCACGGTCGATTTGTAGGCGGGATAGATGAGCTCGGGATAAATGCCCGGTTCGATGACGTCGAATTTCACGGCTTGTCTCCTTCAGTGATCTTGTCGATGCCGGAAATAGTAGGCCGGTACGCTGGTCGCTACAAGCGGCAGAGGTGACAGGTCATCCACATTGCGCACACTGTGTGCGATACTCGCACAAATCGATGACTTTTTGCTTCTCATGCCTGACTCCCCGTTGGAACGCGACCTCGTCGCCGGCCTGGAAAAAGGTCTCAAGGTAATCGAGGCGTTCGACCAGGAACGCTCGCGCCTGACGATTGCCGAGGTTGCCGAAGCGACCGGTCTGACGCGCGCGGCGGCACGCCGCTACCTGATCACGCTGACCCACCTGGGCTATATGCGTCACGAAAACAAACTGTTTTCGCTGACGCCAGCCGTGCTGCGCCTCGGCCAGTCCTACCTGCACTCGGCGCGCCTGCCGCGCATTGCCCAGCCTTTGCTGTACCGGCTCGCGTATTCGCTGGGAGAGGCGGCTTCGGTCGGCGTGCTCGACCATGACCAGCTGGTGTGCGTGGCGGCGGTCAGCGCCGGGCAACTGGTGTCGGCCACGCTGCAGCCGGGCACGCGCGTGCCGGCCTGGTGCACGGCGAACGGGCGCATGCTGCTGGCCAGTTTGCCGCAGGCGCAGGTCGACGCCTTTCTCGAACGCGCGCAGCCGGAGCCGGTCACCCAGCACACGATCGTGCACCGCGAACGCCTGGCGCTCGAGATCGCCCGTGCCCGCGCCCAGGGCTATGCGCTGGTCGACCAGGAGCTGGAACTGGGCCTGCGCACGATCGCTGTCCCTTTGCGCAACTTCCGCGGCGAGACGGTGGCGGCGATGAACGTCAGCGTGCACGCGGGGCGGCTGCCGATCGAGCAGATGGTGGAGCGCTGCCTGCCGGCGATGATCAAGATTCAGGTGGAATTGGGAGCGCTGCTGTGATGCCGTTGCAACCGGTCACGCTGCATGGCGCCGCCGGCATCGCCATCGTCCCCGTGACGCCCGCCCATGCCGCCATGCTGGCATCGCTGGTGCTGCAGGAGCGCGACCACCTGCACGCCTGGCTGCCGATGGTGGCGACCCTGGCGTCGCCTGATGCCGCACGCGCGCACCTGGAACGCGCAACCGCGTGCGCCGCCGCGGGAACGGCCTGTGAATGGCATCTCTTCAGCGGCGACATCCTGTGCGGCGCGGTGCGCCTGAAGGATATCGACGCGGGCGACCGCAAGGCCGGCATCGGCTACTTCCTCGGCAGCCGGTTCGCAGGCCGGGGCATCGTCACGGACGCGCTGCAGGCCGTGCTGGCCTGGTGCTTCGGCCCGCTCGGCCTGAACCGCATCGAACTGCGCTGCGCCACCGGCAACGGGCCCAGCATGCGCGTGGCCGAACGGCTGGGTTTTACGCGCGAGGGCGTGCTGCGCCAGGACGAATGCCTGCATGGCGTGTTTGTCGATGCGTATGTGTATGGGTTGTTGCGCAGCGACTTTATCGGCGTGCGTTGAACGCGTGGGCGGCGCATGGGGCGCGTCGATCCATACGTTAGCGTGGAGCCGCCCACCTTACATCCTGCTGCACACGCTCGCGGCAAACCTGCAAGGTAGGCGGCTCCACCCCGGTACGAGAAGATCGATGACACCGGCGCTGCCCACGCGTTCAAGCGGCGTGAGAAACCTCGTGCTGCCGCTGCCGGAACTCTTTTGGCGTCACGCCCATCAGCTTCTTGAACAACCGGCTGAAGTAAGCCGGGTCCTGGAAGCCGAGTTCATAGGCGATGCTGGCCACCCCCGCCGGCACGTAAGTCAGCTTGCGGCAGGCTTCCAGCATCAGCCGGTCTTGCGTGATCCCGAAGGCGGATTTGCCGGCCAGTTTCAGGCACAGGCGGTTGAGGCGGGTCGGCGCCATCCGCAGCGCGGCCGCATATTGTCCGACCTGCCACTGTTCCTTGTAATGTCGCTCGACCTCGACCCGGAAGCGGCTGAAGAGTTCGAAGTCGCCGCGCCCGGAGGTGTCGGCCATGTGGCGTTCGGCCTGCACCCGCACCAGCAGCAGCAGCGTGCTGCGCGCCAGCCATTCGAGCATCAGCGTGTGGCCGTGGCGCGGCCAGGCCGCCTCCGCCGTGAGGTTCTGCAGCAGCGCCTCGATGCGCGCCGCCATCTCCGGCGCGCCGGCCAGGCCGATCGCCAGCGGCTGCACGAACAGCGATGAAAACAGGTCGCCTTCGTGGCCGGCGGCGGCAAACAGCATGTTCTGATCGACCGTCAGCACATAGCCATGCGCTTCGGTCGAAAAATCGAAACCGTGCGGCAGGGCGGGGTGGATCGTGAGCGCGACCGGGCCGGCGCATTCCCACACGTCGCCGTCGATGTTCGCGCGCACCTCGCCCTTCAATAAAAAAAGTACCTGAAACAGGCCGGCATGGGTATGGGTGCCGATGTGCCAGTCGTACTTGCGGCTGCGCGCCTCGATCAGCTCGATATGGACGGCCTCGGCATCCTGGCCCCGCGTGGCTTCGCCGTACAGGGCGAATTCGGGCACCGGTGGCGGCGGGACGGTAGCGGTGACGAACATGGGTAGGAGACGATGGTTGATGGGCAAGTGTAAAAATAGTACAAGTTTTATCGGGTTTGGTCCATTTCACCCGGGCGGTGCCCGGGCTACGATGATGTCAACCAAAACACATTCGGAGACACCATCATGCGCACCCAGGTCGCCATCATCGGCGCCGGCCCGGCCGGCCTCTTGCTTTCCCACCTGCTGCACCTGCAGGGCATCGAATCGGTCGTGCTCGAACTGCGCAGCCGCGCCGACATCGAGGCGACGATCCGCGCCGGCGTGCTCGAACAGGGCAGCATGGACATCCTGAACGAGTCCGGCGTGGGCGAACGCATGCGCCGCGAAGGCGCCTTGCACCACGGCTTCGAGTTCGCCTTCGGCGGCGAGCGCCACCGTATCGATCTCACCGAACTGACCGGCCAGTCGATCACCGTGTATCCGCAGCACGAAGTCATCATCGACCTGGTCGCGGCGCGCCTGGCCGCCGGCGGCGACCTGCGCTTCGAGGTGAGCGAGGTGGCGCTGCACGGCATCGATACCGCGCAGCCATCCGTCACCTTCGTTCACGGCGGCGAGGCGCAGCGCATCGATGCCGATTTCGTGATCGGCGCCGACGGCTTCCACGGCGTCGCACGCCCTATGTACCCGGCCGGTACACGCGAAGATTTCCAGCGCGTGTATCCGTTCGGCTGGTTCGGCATCCTGGTCGAATCCGCGCCCTCGTCCGACGAACTGATCTACGCCCAGCACGAGCGCGGCTTCGCCCTGGTCAGCACCCGCTCGCCGACCGTGCAGCGCCTGTACTTCCAGTGCGACCCGCACGACAAGGTCGACAACTGGTCCGACGACCGCATCTGGTCCGAACTGCATGCGCGCCTGGAGCACAACGACGGCTGGAAGCTCAAGGAGGGCAAGATCTTCCAGAAAGGGATCATCGGCATGCGCAGTTTCGTCTGCGCGCCGATGCGCTCCGGCCGCCTGTTCCTGGCCGGCGACGCCGCCCACATCGTGCCGCCGACCGGGGCCAAGGGCATGAACCTGGCGATCTCGGACGTGCGCATCCTGGCGCAGGCGTTTGAAAGCTTCTACAAGCGCGGCACCGAAGACGGCTTGAATGGCTATTCGGAAACGGCCCTGAAACGCGTCTGGCGCGCCGAATATTTCTCCTGGTGGATGACGCGGATGCTGCACACCTTTGCCGACGCGACTCCCTTCGAGCGCCGCATCCAGCGCGCGGAACTGGAGAACGTGGTGGCGTCGCGGGCGATGCGCACGGCGCTGGCGGAGAATTATGTCGGGGCGTTTTAATTAGCAGGCTCATACCAGTTCATACCGTGCCCGATACGGTTTGAATCCCACCCGCCGCTTGAAATCGCGCAGCCCCGGCTGCGCCCCGAGAAACGTGTCGTACATGAAGTACTCCACCTCGCATTCCTCGATCAGCCTGCAGATGATTTGCAAGAGCAACAGGTACATGATCCCGTCCTGGTTCTTGTAGCCCATCAGCTGGTCGGTGGCGACGAAGTTGCCGTAGCGGCCCATGCTGCAATAGGCGACCAGCCGGTCATTGGCGTCGAAGACGCCATGGCATTCGAAGTGGGAAGGATTGTCGAAGACTTCGCGCCGGACCCGGTAGGACGCGTCCATCGGCCGTCCCTGGCGCTGTTCGCAGGAGGTGTGGATGGCGTGGATCTCGTCGACGTGGTCGTTGCGGTCGATGCGGCGCAGGCGGTAGCCGCGCGCGGCGGCCTTGCGGCTTTGCGGGCCGGCGTGGCCGCTGCGTCGTACCTGCTGCAGGTAGCCGCCGGGTTGGCCGGCAAAGGCGGCCAGGTCGATCAGGGCGATGCCCATCGTCTTGTTGCCGAATACCTTGTAGCGCGCGTGGGGACGGGTGAACAGGGCATGCGCATGGCGGATGCCTTCGGGGTTGCGGTGCTGCTCGAAACGCAGGCGCGCCACGGGCAGGCGCGCCAGTTCCAGCGCCAGCCGGGCGTGTTCCATCAGTTTTGCTAATCGTGCGGGCGTTTCCATAAATCCCCCTTAAGTAGCAACGATTAAGAATCGCGCTTAAGTGCGGCGGTGGATGGAGCGTCCTGATGCAGGCGATCGGAGAGCAGTGCTTGCTGCACTGGGGTGAAAGCGATGTCGCTGTACCTGTCAAGTCAGAGTCGCAAACAACTGCACAGTTCCAGCGCAGGGGATGATCTTGCGCAAACAGGCACGCGACGGGGGGGAGGAAAGGCAGAAGCGGTGCGGCCGGGCACTTGCCCGCCGCACCGTGATGAGGATCAGAACGACATCGGTACCCGGACCATCAGGCTGACGTCCGGCGTATCCCGGGTCAGGCCGGCGCCGACGGCCACGCTCAGCGTTTTCTTGTCGCTCAGGCGGTAGCTGTAGCCGATCAGCAGGGTGCCGAGCTGCATGCGCACCGAACCGGGCACGGTCACGCCGTTCTGCTTGGTGCGCGCCACCGAGTTGTGGTCGTAGCCGACGCTGAACGAGGCCTTGTCGTTCAGGGCCAGGCCCATGCCGAAGTTGAAGCCGATCACGCCGCCGGGGGCGACTTCGCCGAGCGACTCCTTGACGCCGTCGAGCACCGTGCGCGAGACGTCGCGCTTGAAGTTGTGCAGGTAGCTGAAGCTGCCGAAGAACACGGCCGGGTCGGACGGGAACAGCCAGGTCAGGCTCGGCTGCAGCGAATAGAATCCGGAACCCGTCGGCAGTTCCAGCGGCAGGCCGCTGCCGGTGATGTTTTCGCCGATGCAGCGGCGCTGGCAATCGGTCGTCACTTCGAACGGGTCCTTGCCGGTGCGCGACTTGAAGCGCAGGCCGCCGATGAAATACGGCTTGTCGACGCCGCCGTCGTTGAGCTGGTAGCGGCCGGCGATTTCGACGTCGCCGATGGCCTTGCCGCTGGTTTCAAAAGCGCGCTCGACGGCGGTGCCGGTGAACACTTCGCGGCTGACGGTGGCGTCGCTGCGGTACACGTAGGGCAGCTTGGCTTCCAGCTCGAAGCGGTTGGTCATGCCTCGCCGGAGGGTGGCGGTGGCGGTGGTGGTGTTGCGTTTGACTTCACGCACGTCGACCAGGCCGATCAGCAGGGCGGGGATGACGGTATAGCCGACCAGGGCCACGCGGTTGCTCGACGAATAGCCGTACTGGATGGCCGGCTCGAACACGTATTTGCCGCGTGGCGTCAGCACGCCAGGCTGTTCGAAGATCGGCGCGACGTCGCGCGGGCGGCTGTCGTTTGACGGTGCGCGGCCGACGGAAGCGGTATTGGTGCCGGCGGTAGGCGCACTGGCGGGGCCGCCGACCGGGGCTGCCGGCGCGGCCGGCTGTGGCTGTTGCTGTTGCGGCGGCTGTTGCGGAGGCGGCTGCTGCGCGACGGCCTGGCCGCCCGTGCCCCGCAACGCATCGAGCTGGGCACTGGAGGCCGAGGCGGCGGGTACGGCCAGACCGGCGGCCAGCGGCGAGCTTGCGGCCGGGTCGAGAGGGGCGTTACCGGTGCCGCGCGCGGCGCCCAGCGCTTCGCTCGAGACGGCGCGCCCGGCAAAGCGGGGATCGGCCAGGTCGACCGCCTCGGGCAGCGTGGGCAAAGGTGCTGACATGGGCGTCGGCACCGGCGCCGGCGCGCGTGCGGTACGCACGTCGCGCTCGAGTTCGTCGATGCGCGCGCGCTGCGACTCGAGCTGCTGGCGCATCGCCTTGACCTGCTCCACCAATTCCTCGACGGATTGTGCCTGCGCGGGCAAGGTATGAAACGCCGCGCTGATGGCGAGGGCGCCAACACATAACGCCGGGATTTTCTGCATACATCTCTCCATGATAGGTCGCCGTCAGCGGGGTGCGACGGCTGTTGACAAAGCATTATTCAGGCTTGTGCCAAAATTGAGCGCACGTAACATTCCTGCGGTATTCACCGTGGCATTGATGGAGGTCTGGTTGCGGATCGTCTGGTCGTTCAGCGAATTCTGGATGAAGGTGCCGCCGAGTATATTCTGGGCGTTGCCGGCCAGGGTGCGCACGTCGCCGTTCTGGATCAGGCGCAGTTCGCCCAGGGCATCGCTCGAGAGCGCAGCTTCGCCGCGCGCCAGCTTGCCGATGTCGCCCAGTTGCATTTCGGTGCGTTCGACAACGCTGCCGTTGACGCTCACCAGGCGCTCCAGGCCGAGCGTGACGACCAGGCCGCTGTCGGTGAGGAAGCCGCCGCGCGCCCCGTCCAGGGTTGCGCTGTCGACCGCGATGGCAGGATCGAACAGGGCAGCCGGCTCGTCGGCGGCGCTGGCGCTGGCAGTGGCCAAACCTGCCATCGACAGCAGCAGGAGCGGCAGGGTAATTGAAAACCGCATGGTCATTCCTTAAAAATCGCCGGGGCCGAATTTCGGCAACCCGTAGACGCTCTCGAGCGCGCGGCTGGCGCCTTCGACGAGCGGCGCGCGCGGCGCGTTGCGCCAGTCGGCGGCGAGGTTGAAACCGGGCTTGTTCGGGCCCTCGTGGATCACGAACAGGATCCGGTTGGCCCAGATCGATTCGAAGCGTTCGCGCGCCATCAGGCGCGTGCCGCGCGACGGGTCGCCGATCAGGATGCGGCCATCCTCGGCGCCCTTGACCACGACGAAGTGGTGGTAGCCGTTGTCGGAAATGAGGACGATGGCCGGCAGCTTCGCCTCGATCAGCTTATCGAGCGGCAGCTGGAAGCCATTGGCGGTATAGCCGCGGTTCTTCAGGAAACGCTGCATGTCGAGCAGCGAAAAGCCTTCGCGGCGGATCTTTTGCTGGTCGCCGCTGAGGAACATTTCCTGGAACGCCGCCTGTTCCGTGGTCGGGACGTTGTAGTGGTGGGTCAGCAGCGTGGCCAGCGCGGCCGAGCCGCAGCTGAAGTCGTATTGCTGGCGCAGCGTCGCCTGGAAACGCAAGTCCTTCATGCTCTTGACCGGCATGGCGCCGACGCGCATGCCGCTCGGCAGCGCCAGTTCGGCGGCAGTGGCCGCGGGTGCGCCGAGCAGCAGGGCGAGGGCGCAAGCGCCTGCGCAGGAGAAAAAACGCGGTTTCATTGCAGCTGCAAATTGATGACCGTGGCGTTCTGGATCAGCACGTTGGCGCCGCTGTTCTGGATGACCACCGGAATACCGGACATGTTGGCGAACGAGCCGGTGTCGATCGAGTTCGAGCCGGTCTGGACGTTGACGGCGCTGTTGTTGGCGACGTCGCCATTGAGCCGGGTGTCCTGGATGATGGTGTCGGCGCGGCCGCGTTCATGGTCGAGCTGGCCGAGGTCGACCGCTTCGACGGTGGCGCCGCCGATGGTCAAGGACTTGCTCTCGTGGACCTGTGGCGCGGCCACGGATTGAATCAGTTGTTCGATGCTGTCGATGGGCTGGGTGCCGAGCTGCTCGGCGGTAAGGAGGCCAGGTTCGGCCGCGCAGACGGGGCCCGCCAGGGCGGCTGCCAGCGCCAGCGCGCAAGCCTGTGTCAAACGGGGTGCGTGGCGGCGTACTGCAAAAATCATGTTCATCGTATCTCCCTGAATCCGGAAAACTGCCGCGCCCGGGGGCGCGGCAGTCCGACCTGCCAAGTAACTACTTGACTACTTGACTACTTGCGGTTCAGCTTATGGGCCGACGGCCAGGTTGCTCTGGACGTTGACGCTCTGCTGGATCAGGGACGAGAAGCCGTTGTTCTGGCTGACGACCATCACACCGGCAGCCGACTGGCCGACGTTGGTCATGGCGTTCGACATGTCGAACATGCCGGCAGTGACGTTGTTGGTGCCGCCGTTGCCGCTGGTGGCCGCGCCGCCGGCGCCGCCGGTGCCGGTGCCTGCCATGTTCGAACCCGATGCGCCGCCGGCGCCGCCGGTGCCCGTACCGCCTGCGCCGCCCGCGCCGCCGGCGCCGCCGGTTGCCGTGCCCGAGGTGGTCGAACCGTTGGTGGCGCTGCCCGAGGTAGCGTCACCGCCCGAGGAACCGGCGCCGCCGGTGTTCGATGCCAGGCCGGTCGAGCCGCCTGCACCGCCCGCGCCCGCTGCCGCGCCATCGCCGCCGGTGCTGGTGCCGGCCGTGGCCGAGCCGCCCGCGCCGCCGGCACCGCT
>NZ_JCASIG010000004.1:0-613090 GCF_059685715.1 Telluria sp. ZB2R32
ACCCGTTCGCCACTCGCCGCCAGGTTGCCCCGCGCTGCCGTTCGACTTGCATGTGTAAAGCATGCCGCCAGCGTTCAATCTGAGCCAGGATCAAACTCTTCAGTTTAATCTCTGTTTTTGACACTTTCGTGTCACTACCATTGCTGGTAGGTCGCTCACTCAAGATACTGACCGCTACCTCATTGCTGAGATAACGTTAATACTTTTGTGAACATTTGATAATTTAAGTAATCAGCAGAGCTTACGCAACTGCTGGCACCTTCATCAAACGCCCACACTTATCGACTGTTAATTTTTAAAGAACTTATTCGGCACTGCTTTGCTGCGTTCTGCGAATCGTTTTGTTCGTCAGCAGCAGAGAGATGAGATTATGCAGTGTTTCGCGATCTTCGTCAACCTCTTTTTTGCTACACCGCAGTGTTTCGCGGCTACCTGTTGTTGCCTCAACTACTTGATTTCGTTGCCGTTTCAACCGGGCCGCGTAGGCGGAGGCGAATTATAGCGAAGCCCGGCCGCCCTCCGCAAGTGCTTTCTTGCGGCCGGTTTTTTGCCAACCTGACAGCGGCCTAGTCGGCCCTGAGGGTCATCGGCTGGTAGTTCGGGTCGGCCTTGATCTTGTCTTCCGCAAAAGGCAGCAGCGGCCATTCCTTGCGCGAGTAGACGTTGGTCTGGTCGGCGTAGTAAGGCGACTTCGGGTCAGTCGACTGGCCGTAGGCCAGCATGGCCTGGGCTACCGGCCCCTGGTCGTCGAAGCTCACGGTCTGGATATAGCTCTGCCCCCAATGCACGCCGTTATAGCCGGTCGCGCTCAACGGGCTGCGCATGGTGAGCGAATTATAGGAACCGTCGATGTTGCCGATGCCGCCATGCAGCGGGATGCGCACGCCGTTCTTCGTCTCCGTCTGGTAGTCGCCCAGCCTGGCGTCGAAGGCGATTCCCAGGCCCTGCAGCTCGAGGGCGGCACTCTTCAGTGCGGCGAGCATGGCCGGCATGGCGGCCGGCGCGACGCCGTACGGCGTATTCACCGGATCGGCCGGATTGAACGGCACCGCCCATTTGTTCGGTATGGCGGCGGCAGTGTTCCAGAACTCACGGAACAAGACGGCGCCGCGGCTGTCGACGTTCACGCGGCGGTCCCAGGCCGCCAGCGCAGTGCACGCCTGGCGCAGGACGGCGTCGCCGCTGATGCTGCACGCTTGCAGCAGTTCGGGCAGCACCAGCTCGGCCGCATACAGGCGATTGGCGAACGCCAGCACCTGCATCTCCGGCAAGCCGATCTTTTTCGTCTGTATCAACTCCTCGAACTGGCGGAAACCAATACGTGTGCGCAGGCTCTGCTCGACACCGACGCGGCCATACAGCGGCGAGTAGCCGAGCGGCGCCGGGCCGACGAGCAAGGCCCTCGGGTTGTTGAGCCAATAGCTGTCGTTGGAATTACCGACGTAATCGGTGCGGATCGACCACGGCCCGTTCGCAGGCGAATAGATCCCGGCCGGGGCGTTCGCATCCTGGCCCCAGGCGCAGCTGCTGCGCGAACCATCGAACAGCAGCGCCGCCTGCAACAGCAGGCAACCATTGGCGAACTTCTGCGCGCCCATGTGCGGCACCACGCTGGCGTCGGCGAACAGCACGTTGCCGTCGCGGTCGGCGGCCAGGGTGTTCACCCACGGCAGGCCGACCGTCTTGTCGAGCGCGGCCTTGAGCGCCCTAACATTGTTCGCCTTGCCGATCCCCAGCCACTGCTCGAGCATGCGCGTGTTGTTCCGGTTCGGGTCGGCCAATACATAGGCGGCGCTTGCCGTCCAGGTCATGCCCGCTTCCGGCTTGACGATCACGGCGCCCTGCTGGCTGAACCAGAAGGTTTTACTGCGTTTGGTGAGCGTACCGTCGGCCTGCAGCAGGTCGACCGACACCGTTTTGGCGGTCATCTTATTCGGCACGCCGTCATAAAGATAGGTAGTGCCGCTGCTGTCGGCGGGATCGAGCGCCAGGCGGAAGGTCGTAAAATGGATCGCCGTCGTCACCGTATGGCTCCAGGCGATGTCCTTGTTAAAACCGATGACGATCGCCGGGATGCCGCCGATGATCACGCCCATCGCATCATAGGCGCCGGGCACCGTCAGGTGTGCCTGGTAGAAGCGGTCGGCCGAGGTCCACGGATAGTGCGGATTGCCGAGCAACAGGCCGCGCCCGCTGCTGGAGAGCTCCTTGCCGACCGCCAGCGCATTGCTGCCGATCCCTTGCGTATGCAGTTTGTCGAGCCGCGCCAGCAGGAAGGCAGGGTCGAACTTGCGCGCACGCACGGCGGCGAGCGGCGCGCCCGCCACTCGCCCGGCGGCCACGAATTCTTTCGCGAATACCTGGCCAGTTGCGTGCAGCGCCTTTTCCGCCATGATCAGGTACATATCGTCGACCGTGATCGGGCGCACCCATTTGGCGTCCTTGCAGGCGGCCGGGTACAGCCCCGTAAACGCCTTTACGTAACGGTTGTAACCCTCGACATAACCGGCGATGAGTTCGCGCGGCTCGGCGGGGCCGGCGGCGTAGCTGGCGCGCAACTGCTCGATGTCGAGATAGCCCTTGAAGAAAAAGTCGCTGTCTTCGTTGTTCAGGTCCATGAAGCCGCTGGCGGCGCCGTATTCGTCGCCCGTGCGTTGCGGCGCGCGCGCCGCTCCGCCAAAGAATTGCGAGCGTTCGCCGCGCACGGTGAGCACGGTGTCGGCGAACATGCAGACATTGTCCTGCGCATAGGCATAGGCCAGGCCATAGCCAAGGCTGCGGACATCCTTGGCGCGCACGTGCGGCACGCCGTAAGTGGTGCGGGCGACCTCGACGTCGATGCGGGAGGCGGTGGCAACCGGCGGCGGCGCGGTGCCTGTTTTACCGGGATCGTCGTCATCGTTGCTGCTGCAGCCGGCAAGCGCCAGGCTAAACAGTGCGGCAATGCCGGCGCAGCGCAGGGAAGACAATGGATTCGATTGCACTTGCTGACGTTTCATGTGGACGCTTTCTGCGGGATGGCCGCGTGGCGAGATGAAAGAACAAATGACTGCAAGCTGGCACGCAATGCCATCTTAATTGGGAGAACTAGTTTGAACGCCGGGCGATGCCAGGCAAGCTGGCAAGGTTGATGGGTGCGGGGATGATCGGTTCGTATTACCGGATCAAAGGCAATACAGGTCCGGTGCGGTAATCAGCCTTGCGCGCGGCAGCATGGATGGCGTCGATGCGCATCCCCATGGCCGGATGCGACATGAAGTAATGGGAACCGGGCAGCGCGTCCTCGTCCCTGGCGCGCAGCGCTTCGAAGAACTCGGTGGCGCCGCCCACGTGGCCGTAACGGCAGGCGAGCACCTGCAAGGCCAGCATGTCGGCCGCCGATTCACGCGCACGCGAATAGCTGGAGGTGCCCAATTGCTGCACCGGCGCCAGCACGCCCGCCAGCGCCGAGCCGTCGGCGCCGATGAGCGCCGCCAGGCCGACCAGCACCACACCCCGCCCCAGCGCGCGCAGGTGGTCGCGGTGCGCCAGGTGCGCAAGCTCGTGCGCCAGCACGAAGGCCAGGCCGTTTTCCGACTGCACATGCGTGAGCAGCCCGGAAAACACATATATGGTCCCGCCGGGCACCACCATCGCGTTCGGCACGGTCGAGTCGGTGAGGCGCACCGTGGCCGGCCCGGTGAATCCGGCGCAGGGGCGCAGGCTGTCGACCAGGCGCTGCAGGCGGGCGACGCGTTCGCCATCCTTGCCGGAAGGCGGTGGCGCGGCCCTGGCGGCGATGATACGCGTCAGCGACGCCTCGGTTTCCGGCCCCATGCGATCGACCACCGCGTCGACCAGCAAGCCGAGCAGGAAAAAAACCAGCAGCGCCAGCGCCGCCAGCCCGGCCAGCAACAACATGAAATCCTTGAGCGGATGCTCGCGGGTGACGTTGTCGTTGTCCGGAGGCAGCGACGGCGCGTATTTCATGCAACGTAGATGGCGGTGCCGAAGGCCAGCACTTCGACGGCGCCGATGCCGCCCTGCGCGCTTTTCGACAGCGGCACCGTTTCCAGGCGCAGGTTGACGATCTCGTGGGCGCCGCTGCAGCTTTCCTTCAGGCGCAGCACCGCTTCGCGCTTGGCGCGGTCGAGCAGGCTTTCATAGGATTTGACCGGGCCGCCGACAAAAGCGCGCAAGGCAGCCGCCGCGCGCTTGAAATGGTCGACCGAGACGACCACGCTGCCGGTCACGAGTTCGCAGCGCACCGGTGCGCCACCCATGATCGGGAGCTTGCCGGCGGTCGTGGGCAGGTGCAGCAGCGCCTTTTCGCGCGCGTAAATTGAGCGGTAGTGGCGCTTTTCCGCGATCTGGCCGAACACGAAGCCGAGCACGATCGGCACGCCCCAGAACAGCAGCAGGACATACAGTTCCATGTCAGTCGACCGTCACCGCGGTGCCGTACACATAGATCTCGGCGGCGCCCACCGCCACCGACGAGGTGGAGAAACGCACGTTGACGATGGCGTTCGCTCCCATCTGCTGCGCCTGCGCCTGCATGCGCGCGATCGCTTCGGCGCGCGACTCTTCCAGCAATTCGGTATAGCCGCGCAGCTCGCCGCCGACCATGTTCTTCAGGCCGGCCATGATGTCGCGCCCGACGTGCTTGGCGCGCACCGTGCTGCCCGAGGCAATGCCGTGGCTGGCCGTGATGGTCTTGCCGGGAATGATTTCAATATTACTCATCAACATGGTGAATGCCCTCGCTTATCGGAGATGCCATCTAATCATGCCTGAATGATAATTGCAATGAGGAAAGCATAGGACCATGCCACAAATGGACAGGCGAAAAAAAACCCCAGCACACGGGCTGGGGTTTTTCTCTTATAACTAGCCTGACGATAACCTACTTTCACACTGGTTGCAGCACTATCATCGGCGCAAAGTCGTTTCACGGTCCTGTTCGGGATGGGAAGGGGTGGGACCGACTTGCTATGGTCATCAGGCATAACTTGCTGGGATGCTGTTCCACAACTGGGCAACAACTCCCTGAATTCCGGGGCGTATTCTAACAGGCAACTTCCAGCAACGCCAGCACGGATTGCGGCGCCAGCGCGTAAAATGGTCCCTTTGCCCGAACGCTTGCCGCCATGACCATCCTGTTATCGACCCTGAACGCCCGCTATGCCCATGCCTCGCTCGGGCTGCGCTACCTGCTGGCGAACATGGGACCGCTCGGTCCTGCTACGCGGATCCAGGAATTCGTCATCGGCGCCAAGACCACCGAGGTGGTCGAGCGCCTGCTGGCCCAGCACCCGCGCATCATCGGCTTCGGCGTGTATATCTGGAATGTCGAAGAGACGACGCGCATCGTCGCCATGCTCAAACGCGTCGCGCCCGAAGTAAAGATCATCCTGGGCGGTCCGGAAGTGAGTTTCGAGACGAACGAACAGGACATCTGCCGCCTGGCTGATTACGTCGTCACCGGCTGGGGCGACGTCACCTTCCCGCAGCTGTGCGCGCAGATCCTGGATGGCCCGCAGCCGCTGATGAAAATCCACGCCGGCGTGCAGCCGCCGATGGCCGAGATCGCCCTGCCCTACGCTTTATATAACGCCGAGGACATCGCGCACCGCACTTTATATGTGGAAGCCTCGCGCGGCTGCCCGTTCAAATGCGAGTTCTGTCTGTCGTCGCTCGATAAAACCGCCTGGCCGTTCCCGCTCGACGCCTTTCTCGCGCAAATGGAAGATTTATATGTGCGCGGCGCGCGCCTGTTCAAATTCGTCGACCGCACCTTTAATTTGAACGTCAAGACCAGCATGAAAATCATGCAGTTCTTCCTCGACAAACTCGAAGCAAATCCAAATGACCCGGTGTACGCCCACTTCGAACTGGTGCCCGACCACCTGCCGGAGGCATTAAAAGAGATGATCGCGCGCTTTCCGGCCGGCGCGCTGCAGTTCGAGATCGGCATCCAGAGTTTCAATCCCGAGGTACAGGCGCTGGTCAGCCGGCGCCAGGACAATGCCAAGGCGGCCGACAACATCCGCTGGCTGTGCGAACACTCGCAGGCACACCTGCACGTCGACCTGATCGCCGGCCTGCCGGGCGAAGACATCGCCAGCTTCGCGCGCGGCTTCGACCAGCTGGTGGGCCTCGGTGCGCACGAGATCCAGTTCGGCATCTTGAAACGCTTGCGCGGCACGCCGATCATCCGCCACACGGAAGCGTACAAGATGGTGTACGACCCGTACCCGCCCTACACCGTGCTGGCAACGAGCCTGATCGACTTTCCGACCATGCAGCGGCTGGTGCGCTTTGCGCGTTACTGGGACCTGGTGGCCAATTCCGGGCGCTTTGCCAACACCACGCCCGAACTGCTGGGCGTGCGTCCGTTCGAGAACTTCATGGCCTTTGCGGACTGGATTTACGCGAAGACCGACGCCACCCACCGCATCGCGCTCGACCGCCTGGCCAAGCTGGTGGCCGAATGGCTGCAGGTGACGGGGATGGCACGCGAACGCGCGCTGGCGCTGGTGGCGAGCGACTATGCGGGCGGTATCGACGGCGCCAACAAGAAGGACCGCGCCGTCAATACAGCTGCCGTGGCGGCACCGGCAAGGCAGGTCCGCCACCTGGCAGCCTGAACACGCTAGACCCTCCCGGATGGCAGAGACAGCGAAATCCTTTTACACTGCAACAATGCAGATTGAAAATACGCCAACATTAACCATCGATCACCCCGCCGGCGGCGCGGCGCAATCTGTCATGGCGAGCGGGGTCTGGCAGGTGCATGCGCTGAGCCAGAAGGGCATGCTCAAGAAGCTCAACCGCACCCTGCGCGACCTGAAAAAGAAGCCGAACCTCGCCTGGGACCTGACCGGCGTGGCCAGCATCGACCACATCGGCGCCCAGCTGTTCTGGAATGCCTGGGGCAAGAAACGCCCCGCCCAGTTGGCGCTCGACCCGCGCCAGGAAGATCTGTTCAAACGCATCGAGGAAGCCTGCCGCAACACCCTGCCGCGCCAGAAGGTCAGTCCTCTGAACTGGATCATCGTGCTCGGCGCCGGCCTGCTCAGCTTTTTCGAGCACCTGCACGGCTTCATCGAACTGATCGGGCGCCTGGTGCAGGACCTGTGGCGCTTCGTGCGCCGTCCGAACACGGGACCGTGGCGCGAAATCTCGGCGAACATCTATCACTCCGGCTTCCAGGCGCTGGGCATCACGGCGCTGGTCGGCTTCCTGATCGGCGTGGTGCTCTCCTTCCTGTCGGCGCAGCAGCTGCGCCAGTTCGGCGGCGACATCTACCTGGTCGACATCCTCGGCATGAGCGTCGTGCGCGAACTGGGGCCGCTGCTGGCGGCGATCCTGGTGGCGGGCCGCTCGGGCTCCTCGATCACCGCGCAGCTGGGCGTGATGCGCGTGAACGAAGAACTCGACGCGATGCTGGTGATGGGCATCTCGCACGGCTACCGCCTGATCATGCCGAAGGTGGTGGCGCTGGCGATCTCGATGCCCCTGCTGGTGGTCTGGACCGACGCCATGGCCCTGCTCGGCGGCGCAGCCTCGGCCAAGCTGGAACTGGGCCTGTCGTTCCGCTACTTCCTGCAAAAGCTGCCGGATGCGGTGCCGCTGGTGAACTACACGATCGGTTTATTGAAAGGGATGACCTTCGGCATGCTGATCGCGCTGGTGTCCTGCCACTTCGGCCTGCGCATCAAGCCGAATACGGAAAGCCTGGGGCGCGGCACGACGACTTCGGTGGTGACCTCGATCACGGTCGTGATCCTGGCCGACGCCGTGTTTGCGATCATCTTCAGCGGCGTGGGGTTCCGATAATGGCCGATACCAGTCAACGCCGCCAGCAGCTCAACCGCAAGCCGGAAGAAGACGTCGGCCCGCCGGTGGTCGAGATCCGCAACCTGTGGACCAAGTTCGGCAAGACGGTCATCCACCAGGACCTGAACCTCGATATCTATGCGGGCGAGATCCTGTCGATCGTCGGTGGTTCCGGCACCGGCAAGACGGTGCTGCTGCGCCAGATGCTGGGGCTCGAGACGCCGTCGCGCGGCTGCGTGCGCGTGTTCGGCGAAGACATCAGCGAAGCCGGACCGGAGCAGCTGCAGCGCATGCGCAACCACTGGGGCATGCTGTTCCAGCAAGGCGCGCTGTATTCGGCATTGACGGTGTTCGACAACATCGCCCAGCCGATGCGCGAACTGCGCGGCTTGCCGGAAGACGTGATCCGCGACGCGGTATTGCTGAAAATGGAGATGGTGGGCCTGGCCGCGGAACATGCGAATAAAATGCCGTCCGACCTGTCGGGCGGGATGACCAAGCGTGCGGCGCTGGCGCGCGCGCTGGCGCTGGAACCGAGATTGTTGTTCCTGGACGAGCCGACCGCCGGCCTCGACCCCGATGCGTCGGATGCCTTCGTAACGCTGATCCACGCCCTGCACCGGGAACTGAAACTGACCGTAGTGATGGTCACCCACGACCTCGATACGCTGTTTGCGCTGTCCTCGCGCATTGCGGTCCTGGCCGAGAAGCACGTGCTGGCAGTCGGTCCGTCGCGCGACGTGCTGCGGGTCGACCACCCGTTCATCAAACATTTCTTCCTCGGCGGACGCGGGCAGCGGGCACTCGAAGTGCTGGACGAGCGCGATGAGGAACGCGACGAGGATAGCAATGAAGATCCCGTCGGCGCCGCCGAGGAAAGACCAAAGGAGTGACATGGAAAACCGATCTTACGCCCTGATGACAGGCATCTTCACGATTGCCCTCCTGATTGCGACGGTACTCGCCGGCCTCTGGCTGAACCGCGACAAGACCGAACTGTCGCCTTATGAAATCGTCACCACCCAGTCGATTCCCGGCCTGAACCCGCAAGCGACGGTGCGCTACCGCGGCCTCGAAGTGGGCCGGGTCGAGGAAATCGTGTTCGATCCGAAGGTGACCGGCCAGATCCTGATCCGCCTGTCGGTCGAGGAAGGCTCGCCCGTCACCACCACCACCTTTGCCTCGCTCGGCTACCAGGGCGTGACCGGCATCGCCTTCATCCAGCTCGACGACGACCGCACCGGCTCGCCGCTGCTGAAGACCGATCCCGAGCACGTCGGCCGCATCCCGCTGCGTCCGGGCCTGCTCGACCAGCTGGAAAAGCGCGGCCTCGCCATCCTCAACCGCACCGAGCAGATCACGGCGCGCCTGAACAACCTGGTGAACGACGAGAACCAGAAGATCATCCTCGGCGCCTTCGACAACATCGGCAAGGCCGCCGCGGCGTATGGCGAGATCCCGCAAAAACTCGGCCCCACGATCGAGCGCATGCCGCACCTGGTCGACAAGCTCGACCGCAGCTTGACCTCCTTCGACACCTTCGCTTCCAGCGCCACTACTGCGGTGCGCAACTACGACCAGCTGGCGACCAGCCTGCAGGCGCCGGACGGCCCGATCAACCGCCTGAACGGCGCCATCGGCTCGCTGCAGGGCGTAACCAGCGACCTGGAAGCGGAAACGCTGCCGCACCTGACGCGCATGACCGACGAAGCGCGCACGGCGCTGCGTTCGGTGCGCCGCACCGCCGATTCGCTCTCGGACCGCCCGCAAAGCATCCTGTTCGGGAACCCGAACGTCCAACCCGGCCCCGGCGAGCCCGGCTTCGTCGCCCCGACCAAATGAGGACCATCTTGAACACCAACCTGCACCGCATCCTCGGCGCCACCCTCCTTGCCCTTGCCGTCGCGGGATGTGCATCGGGCGGCAAGAACACCGGCGCCAACACCCAGTTCGACTTCGGCCCACTTGGCCCACCTGGCGCACCGACCGCGCCGGTGGCGCAAGCGCCAATGGCGGCGATCATCGTGATGGACGCAACCGGCTCGCCGACCTTCGAAAACGAGCGCATGGTCTACCGCCTGAACTACAACGACCCGCTGCAGGCACGCACCTATGCCAACAGCCGCTGGAGCGCCAACCCGCTGCTGCTGGTCACACAGCGCCTGAAATCGCGCCTGGCGCAGGCGGGCGTCAAAGTGCTGTCGGCCACCGATTCGAGTAACAACATCCCGATCCTGCGCATCGAAGTCGACGATTTTTCACATGCCTTTGCCAGCACGACCGCCAGCGCAGGACAACTGACCCTGCGCGCCTCGCTGTTCAACGGCCACGCCCTGCACGACCAGAAAACGTTTACGCGCGCGACGCCGGCGTCCAGCGCGGATGCGGCCGGCGGCGCGCGCGCGCTGGCAGGCAGCACCGACGCCGTCGCCGCCGACATCATCGGCTGGCTCGCCGCCAACAACCGACCACGATGACCGGACCGCAAGCGCACGGGGATGGGCACGGCGCAGTCAACGAACACGATGCGCCGCGCCGCGGCTCGCCCGTCGCGCGCGCGGCCCTGCTGGCCTACCTGCTGCTGATCGTCTACGCCAGCTGGTATCCGTTCACGGGCTGGCGCAACAATGGCTTGCCATTGTTGTCGTTCATGAACCTGGTCAAGCAGCGCTACTGGACCGGCTTCGACGTGATGGTGAACATCGTCGGCTACGTCCCGCTCGGCATCCTGGTCGTGCTGGCGCTGTATCCACTGGTGCGCGGGGTGTGGGCGACGCTGCTGGCGACGCTGTTCGGCTTCCTCGTCACCGGCACCATGGAGACGGTGCAGAATTTCCTGCCCAGCCGCGTGCCCTCGAACCTCGACCTGCTGACGAATGCGGCCGGCTGCTTCATCGGCGCCTGCATCGGCCCCTTCATGGCGAAAAGCCTGCTCGACCAGGGACGCCTGTACCGCGTCCGCAAGCGCTGGTTCGCGCCGCATGCGAGCCAGGGCCTGGTGCTGCTGGCGCTGTGGCCGCTGGCGCAGATTTATCCGCAAAGTTTCCTGTTCGGCCACGGCCAGGTGCTGCCGATCGTCTCCGGCTGGCTCTCCGCCTGGCTCGAGGAAGACATCGACCTGATCGCCATGCTGCGTCCGGGACCAGCGATGAGCGTCGAGCAGTACTGGCTGTCGGAGACCATCATCACCGCCTGCGGCATGACCGGCGCCGCCCTTACCCTGCTGTGCCTGCTGCGCCGCGGCGCCCCGCGCTACACACTGATGCTGCTGATGCTGGCCGCCGCGCTGGTAATAAAAACGCTGGCCAGTTCGCTGCTGTTCCGGCCCGATAATGCCTTCGTGTGGGTGACGCCGGGCGCCGAGGGCGGCTTCCTGATCGGCCTGATCATGCTGGCCGGCCTTGCCTTTGCGCCGCAGATCGCCCAGCGCCGGCTGGCGGTGGTCACCCTGGTGCTGAGTCTGATCGTGGTGAACACGATTCCCGCGAATCCGTATTTCACGCTGACGCTGCAGGGCTGGGTGCAGGGAAAATTCCTGAATTTTAACGGGGCGGCCCAGTTTTTATCGCTGTTATGGCCGTTTTTCGCGTTGTGGTTCCTGCTGCTGCCATCCCATAAACTGAATCGCCATTGAGAGCGCGTATCATGAGCGCTAATCAGGCAACGATAACGATCATTGGAAACGACATGAGCGACGAAAAACCATTTTACGAACACCACGTCTTCTTCTGCATGAACGAGCGCGAGGGTGAAAACTGCCGCCAGAGCTGCGGCAAGTCCGGCGCCGAAATCGCGCAAAAGCACGCCAAGAAGCGCATCAAGAAGCTCGGCCTGAGCGAGCCGGGCAAGGTGCGCATCAACAAGGCCGGCTGCCTCGAACGCTGCGAAGAGGGCCCGGTGGTCGTCATCTACCCGCAAGGCACCTGGTACACCTATGTCGATACCGACGACATCGACGACATCATCGACACGCATATCGTGGGCGGCCAGGTCGTCGAACGCCTGAAAATCTGATGCATCAAAAACCCGATTCTTTTATCGCACCATGAACAAGTTTTCAAAACGTTTTACCCTGGACGGCCCGGCCGGCAAGATGGAATGCATGCTCGACCTGCCGGAAGGCGCGCCGCGCGGCATCGCCCTGGTGGCGCATCCGCATCCGCTGTATGGCGGCACGATGGAAAACAAGGTGACGCAGACGCTGGCGCGCACCTTCGTCACCCTGGGTTACGCCACCGCGCGCTTCAACTTCCGCGGCGTCGGCCAGTCCGAAGGCGAGCACGACCGTGGCCATGGCGAAGTCGACGACATGGCCTTCATGATGGAACACATGCTGTCCGAGTATCCCGGCCTGCCGGTGGCCTTGTCCGGCTTTTCGTTCGGCACCTTCGTGCAGTCGCAGCTGCACGCACGCCTGGTCAACGAGGGCAAGCCGGACGCCATCGAGCGCATGGTGCTGGTCGGCACCGCCGCAGGTAAATGGCCGCTGCCGAGCGTGCCGGAAGACACGATCCTGATCCACGGCGAGCTCGACGACACCATCACCCTGCAGATGGTGTTCGACTGGGCGCGCCCGCAGGAAATCCCGGTGATCGTGATCCCGGGCGCCGACCACTTCTTCCATAAGCGCCTGAATCCGATCAAGAATCTCGTCCTGCAAATGTGGCGGCGCGACAATTGAATGCGGGACTGGCCAGCCTCTCTGGCCTATAATTAAGCACTTCAATGATTCCATGCCGTTGGGAAACGTCCTGGCGACGTCCCGCGGCATCCGCACCACCCCTGCTGACTTACATTCACATTCCCATGAAAAAACTGATTGCGGCCGTGGCCGCCAGCCTGCTGATGATGTCGGCGGGCGCGCAAACCGTGCCTGCCCCATCCATCGCGGCGAAATCGTGGCTGTTGCTCGACGCCACCAGCGGCCAGGTCATCGCGGCCCAGGATCCGAATGCGCGCATCGAGCCGGCATCGCTGACCAAGATCATGACCGCCTACGTCACCTTCGAGGCCATCCGCGACAAGAAGCTGGCCCTGAACACGATGGTCAACGTCTCGACCCGGGCCTGGAAAGTCGATTCGAGCAGCTCGAAGATGTTCATCGACCCGGCCACCCCGGTCAGCGTGAACGACCTGTTGCACGGCTTGATGGTGCAGTCGGGTAACGACGCCGCCGTCGCCCTGGCCGAAGCCGTTGCCGGCGACGAAGGCACCTTTGTCGTGCTGATGAACCGCGAAGCCCAGCGTATGGGCCTGAAAAACACCAAGTTCGCCAACCCGCACGGCCTGCCGAGCCCGGACAATTATTCGACCACGCAAGATCTCGCCACGCTCGCCACCAACGTGATCCGCGACTTCCCCGAGTTCTACAAGATCGACTCGGTCAAGCAGTTCACCTACAACAAGATCACCCAGCAGAACCGCAACCGCCTGCTGTGGCTGGACCCGACCGTCGACGGCATGAAGACCGGCCACACCGAATCCTCGGGCTACAGCATGATCGCCTCGGCGCGCCGTCCGAACGGCGCCTCGGGCCAGCGCCGCCTGATCTCTGTCGTCTCGGGCGCCAGCTCGGACGCGGTGCGTACCCAGGAAAGCCAGAAGCTGCTGAACTGGGGCTTCCAGAATTTCGATACCGTAAAACTGTATTCGAAGGGCCAGGCGATCGCCACGCCGGAAGTGTGGAAGGGTTCGCAATCGAACGTGAAGATCGGTTTTACCAATGACGTGCTGGTGACGGTACCGAAGGGCGTCGCCGGCAAGCTGAAGCCGGTGCTCGAACGCAAGGACCCACTGGTCGCTCCGCTGCCGCGCAACGGCCGCGTCGGCACCCTGCGCATGATGGTCGACAACAAGCCGCTGCTGGTGCTGCCGGTGGTGGCGCTGGAAGAAGTGCAGGAAGCAAGCATTTTCGGCCGCGCCTGGGATTCGATGCGCTTGATGATCAAATAAGTCGTCGCTGCCCGACACGATGCCCGCCCGGCTTGCGTCCGGCGGGCATTTTACGTAGGTTGGGCGCCCCCGTGCCCACGCGGAAATCTGCCTTGCGTTAGCTCGTCAAGCATCGTTGCGGCAGGCGATGGTCTACGTCGCTCATGATTCATTCGCGGACTGAATGGCGCACACAATATGCCGGCGTCCGCGTGGGCACGGGGCGCCCACCCTACGGTCTGCTCATCCTGGCCGCCACCGCTATAATGTGTTACTTTTCAAGCAAGAAAGCCCCCATTATGACCACCTCCCCCGTCTGTCCACGTGCGCTCACTCGTACTGGTGGCCTCGAACTGTCGCGCATCGTTGCCGGCATGTGGCGCATGGGCGAGTGGGACCTGTCGGTGCAGGGACGCATCGCCTTGATCGAGGAGTGCCTGGCGCTGGGCGTGACCAGTTTCGATCACGCCGACATCTACGGCAATTACGGCGTCGAGGGTCTATTTGGCGAGGCATTGCGCGCCCGGCCCGGGCTGCGCGAGCGGATGGAAATCGTCAGCAAGTCCGGCATCAGGCTGGTGTCGCCGCAGCGGCCCGCGCACACGATCCAGCATTACGACACCAGCCTCAATCACATCGTCGCCTCCTGCGAGGCATCGCTGCGCCAGCTCGGCACCGATTACCTCGACCTGCTGCTGATCCACCGCCCCGATCCGCTGATGGATTTCGACGAAGTCGCCGACGCCTTTACGCGCCTGCAGGCGGCCGGCAAGGTGCGCCACGTGGGGGTATCGAATTTCACGCGCCACCAGTTCGAGTCGCTGAACCGGCGCGTACCGCTGGCCACCAACCAGGTGGAATTTTCGCCGCTGTACACGGCGCCGATGTTCGACGAAACCTTCGATGGCCTGCAAGACCTGGGCATTTCTCCGATGACCTGGTCTCCCTTCGGCGGCGGGCGCCTGTTCAGCGCGACCGATGGGCACAGCGCCGCGCTGCGCGCAACCATCCAGGAGGTGGCCGACCGCCTCGGCCAGTCGTTCACCAGCGTCGTCTTCGCCTGGATCATGATGCTGCCGAGCCGGCCGTTGCCGCTCACCGGCAGCGGCAAGATCGCCTCGATTGCCGCGGCGGTGGCCGCGACCACCTTCACGCTCGAGCGCAGCGACTGGTTCGCGATCCTGCGCGCGGCGCGCGGCCACGAAGTCGCCTGAGGCCGGTATGGCAACCGAGCCGCTCAAGGTCGTCGAGGGCAGCGCGCTGACGGCGCAGCAAAAAAAGGATTTGTTGAACCGGCTGGCGCGCATCGAGGGCCAGTTGCGCGGCGTGCAGAAGCTGATTGCGCTGGCCGCCGAGCCGGCCGACTGCGAAGCGGTGGCCCAGCAGATGGCGGCGGCAAGAAAGGCGCTCGACCGCTCGTTCGTTCAATTGCTGACGGCAACCGTCGTCACCCACAGCGAGGGCGCGGCCGACCTCGACGATGCGCGCGCCGTGGCCGCCCGCCTGGCGGCCCTGCTCGACAAGTTCGCCTAGAACTAGACTTCCTCTTCGTCCGCGTACACGACCGGCGGCGCCACCCCGCGCCAGCCGGTGCGCCAGGCAATGTTCAGCAGCAGCGTGGCGCAGATATACAACAGGAAGAACAGTACGAAAAAGCGCGTCTGCAATATGACGAGGAGCAGTACGGCCACCCCGATCAGGGCTAATATCCCCTTGCTCAGGCGTTGCTTGCTGCTAGGAAACCTTACGGTCGAGACCATCAAGGTGCCGACGGCAACCATCAGCGCCATCACGGCGAATGCTTGCGTATTGTTGACGACCGGATCGGGCCAGGCTACCACGACCGCGGCGACGCAGGCGGCGCCGGCGGTGATCGGCATGCCGACGAAATAGCGCGGATCGGTACGCCCGACCGAGATGTTGAAGCGGGCCAGCCGTAGCGCGCCGCAGGCAACGAAGATGAAGCAGGCCAGGCCACCCATGCGCACGATGGTGGGATGTGCAGCGCTCATCTGGGCAAAACCGTAGCAGTACAGCAGCAAACCCGGCGCGCAGCCGAAATTCATGACGTCCGCGATCGAATCGAGCTGGACGCCGAAGTCGGACTGGGTGTTGGTGGCGCGCGCAACGAAGCCGTCGAGCGCGTCGAAGACACCGGCCAGCACCAGCAGGATGGCGGCAAGGCGGAAGTCGCCCGGCGCGCCGACTTGCGCATTGTCGACGGAGATGACGATGCTGCCGAAGCCGCAGGCGATCGACAGCAGGGTCACGAAACTCGGCAGGGCGAATTTGGCACGCGCGAGGCGCGCTGGGCGGGATCGGTTCAATTCGGGTCCGGGCAGGAAGATAGTGACCCTATTCTACAGTGCGCGTGCGCCCGGTCGCGCACGCTCCCAGCCATCGCGCATGGTCGATTTGCCCTAGAATGTGCCTTTTGGCGTTGATATTGATCAGGAGTAACGGATGAGCGAATTGCTTCGCGCGCGGATGGTACTGGCGGGATGCGTGACCGCCCTGGCCCTGGCAGGCTGTGGTGGCGGTGGCGGCGGCAGCGACCCGGTCGTTACCGCGCCGCCTGTCTCTCCCGGTGCGCCGACAACGCCGGCCGACCCCGGTCCGCTGACGCCGGCGCCGGCGCCGAATCCGACCACGCCCACTGTGCCAGGCGCGCCCGTCGCCACCGGCAATATCGCCGTCGATGGCCGGGAATGGCTCAATTTCCGCCGCGGCCAGATCGGCATGACGACGCTCACGCACAGCACCGTGATCGACATTGCCGCCCAGGGGCACTCCGAGTACCAGCGCGTCAACAACACCATTACCCACGACCAAGTCGCGGGCCGCCAGGGCTTTACGGGCGCGAACGTCGGCGACCGCCTGGCCGCCGCCGGCTACCGTTTCAATACGGCTGCCTCGCGTGCGTTTGGCGAAGTCATTTCCGCCACCAATAACAACTCGGGCCAGTACATGGCCGAAGAACTCATTACGGCGGTCTACCACCGCTTCGTCATCTTCGAGCCGGTATTCAAGGAAATCGGTACCGGCGCGGCCACCACGGCGCAAGGCTACAATTATTTCACGGCCAACTTCACCGCCAACAACGGCTACGGCGCCGGCCTCAGCGGCGGCCAGGTCGCGGTCTGGCCATTCGGTGGCCAGACTGCCGTACCGCGCAACTTCTTCAGCAACACCGAATCGCCCGATCCGGTTCCTGACCGCGACGAGGTCGGCTACCCGATCAGCGTCCATGCCAACATCGACCTCACCATCCGGGTTACGAACTTTACGGTACGCCCGCGCGGCGGCGCCGACCTGCCGGTCCGCCTGCTGAGCAATGCCAACGACAGCCACACCGGGACCTCCTCGGCCGCGATCGTGCCGCTGGCGCCGCTGGCGGCGAACACGACCTACGAGGTCAGTTTTACGGGTTCCACCGCCCAGATCAACTCGGCCGGCACGGTCCTGAGCAACACGCCGGTCACGCGCACCTGGTCGTTCACGACTCGCTGAGCGGATGATCCGGCGCGGCCCTGACCTGCCACCCCTCGTCCACGCGACGCCGGCCCTCGACAGCGAGGCCGGCGTCGAACGCCTGTTGGGCAACCGCGCCCTCTACCTGCGCATCCTTGCACGCTTCGGCAACGATTACCGCGACACCGCCGAGGAGATCCGGCGCGCGCTCGCTGCGCACGACACGGATCTGGCGCAGCGCCTGGCGCACACGCTCAAGGGGGCAGCCGGCATGATCGAGGCGCCGGCCCTGCACGCGGCGGCGCAGGCGCTGGACGACGCCCTGCGCGGCGGCCGGCGCGACCCGGTTCCACTGTTGCTGCAGCTCGAAGCCGCCCTGGCCGCGGTGCTGCGCGCACTTGATGCAATGGAGGTACCAGCAGTGGCAGCGCCACCCGCAGCAGCGCCGGCGCCGGCGCACGCACTGCCCGACCTGCGCGCGATGCTCGAGATCGGCGACGGCGCGGCGGTCGAACTGGTGGTGGCGGCGCACGGCGAACTGCGCGCGCATCTGGGGGAACGGGAATATGCGGCGCTGCGCGCCGCGGTGGAAAATTTCGATTACGAAGGGGCGCTGCTGTTGCTCGGGCGGCCCGGGTAGCGCGCCTCAGGAGAGAGGCGCCGCGTTGTCAGCGCGTAAACTCAGCTTCTTCGTCAAAGGCATCGGTACAGTCTTTACCGCAGAAACGGCGCACGCTGTCGACCGGCTTGTCGCAATACCAGCACGACCCTTTCGGCGGCAGGCTGACGCGCGACGGCCTCGCCTGCACGCTGGCGGCGGGCATCCCATCGGACGCCGCGCCGTTGTCCCTCACACTGTCTTGTATCGTTTCCAAGGTCTACCCCCTACCGGCAATACATCAAGTCGTCAAGCAATATTACTTTAGCGAAATATCCCGAGCATGAGCAAGCGCAATGGGGTGTTTCGGTGCAGCAGCGCTGCCACAGCCGTTCTGGAGGTCCAGTGTGCGCCCAACCCGGCGCTGCCGCAACGTCGCCGTGAATGCCTTTTTGTCGGTGCGGCACGCCTGCAACAGATCGTCACACAGGGGTCCGGTACGCGTAAAAGGCGGTGTCAGCTGCGGAAATCATAGCAGTATCGATCATGCATATTGACACCATTCCAATCGTGCGGCGCGGTTTTTCAGGCGCTTTTGTAACAGGGTGCAAGAGTCGTTCGTCCCGGCTCAGCGTTGCTGTAGCGGTTCCAGCGATACCCGCAAGCCGGTTGCGGTAGTGACGATCCGGGTCGGCACGTACTGCACGCCGGCATAGCGCAACTCGTCCATGCGGAAGCTGTAGACGGGAATATCGAGGACTGCCTGATCAAGTAAACCATTCGCCGCGCGCGACAGCTGGCGGCTTATCGACTCGTCGAGTCCGCTGATACTAAAACGTTCCAGGCGCGGCTCGGCCAGGTACACGCCGTTTTTCGCCTGGTCGATATACAGGCGGCCGGAAAAGGCCAGGCTGCCGGCCAACGGATTGCGCAGGAAGGATTGGGCCACGCTGGCATCCACCGTCAGCGACACGCGGTCGCCCGGCAGTACCGCCAGTTGCGGGCGCGACAGGCGCACGTCGAACAATTCCAGCAGGCGGTTGTCGACCGGGAAGCGGCGGTCGAGGCCGGCCTGCAGTTTTGAAAGCGGCAAGTCGACTTCGCGCGGGCCGAGGATGCTGGCGCAGGAACTCAGGGTTGCGGCGGCAACCAGGCTTGCTGCGGTGAGGAAAACGCGCCGCGCGCGGAAAGGGGTTGGGTCAGCCATGCTTGCTCCTTGAGGTCGGCTCAAGAGTAGCATGCGACGGGATTTTCGTAGGGTGGGCTTCGCCCACGCGGATGCGGCGGATGCATGTCGAGATGTGGCGCAAAGCCTGTGGTGCATGCATGGACGACTTCGGGCCCTTCTACGGTACGCACCGGTACGACCGCGTGGGCTCGCGAGCCCACCCTACATTATTTCGATACAGAATGCAGTAAAGGACTGCGCGCGCCCTAGAAACAAGAAATTTATGTACATTTTTTTTGTTTTGTGTACCTAAGCGTGTACCGAAGACACGATGTGCTCCTGCTAGCTAGTCACTTTTCTCGAGGAAAGGTCACATCAGACGTAAATGTGAAGTGCTGCTCTCTGCCATGGGCATATCCATCGACGCCAATTCTGATGCTATTCCAGCTAGTCCGGGATAAACGAATGAGGTTGAGACCCCATGTGTGCGCCGCCCCTCCCGTATGGGCATTGCAATGACAGCAGTCTACCTCTCCTGATCCACGAGCCTATCGAAATCTGGGCGAAGCAAGCTGGCATGGACTGGCAAATCCGTGAGGCTCCAGTGCGCTTCATGTCGGGCAGCGTCGGCGGTCTCGGCGCAATCGAATCTTTCCCCGAAAACAAAGTGCTGTTCCGCTCCTACACCAACTCGTCGCTATCCGTGGTGAGTCAGCGCTACAAGGTCGTGCAGCCCAGCGAGATTTTCGAGTTCTACCGCGACCTCTCTGCAGTGTCCGGTTTCGAACTTGAAACCGCTGGGATTCTAAAGAGTGGTCGGAAGATTTGGGCGCTTGCACGGACGGGGCGATCGTCCACGCTCAAGGTCAACGACGTTACCAATGCCTATGTGCTCTTGGCGACGGCGTGCGACGGAACGCTGGCAACGACGGCACAGTTCACAAGCATCCGGGTTGTCTGCAACAACACGTTGGCCGTGGCACTGGGCAACAGCAAAGGCGCCGTGAAAGTGCCGCACAATACTTCGTTCGATCATCGACTCAAATCTGCCTGGTTTGGGCAGGGGGCAACGTTGAAAGAAAAGGCGCTCGATCAGGCGCTCCTGATGATTGCCTGACCTGACTTCGTATTTCGGCCTCAAGAGACGCGGCGGTTCACGTTGTGTCCGCCGCTAGATGAGGAAGCTCAGTTTTTTGAAGCTAATTCACTATGCCAAGCTGCGATCCGAGATGGTTCTTGCAAAGCCGCAGCTAAGGCTAGGTGAACTTCGTGGTGCGGCTCATGTGCTGACAGATCTACCTGCCATTGCTGGACATACGACAGAATTTCGACTTGAGTGTGGCGAGCTTGTGCGCCTCTTAGCCGACGTTGCTCCCTACGAAACAACACATCCTGATGTTTGGCATATTCCGCCTTGAATTCGCGGGTCCACCGACTGCTGAGGTTAAGCAGTGCGTCTAGCTTGGCCGCTTTGGACTGATCAGCAGGGGTGGTAGTACCGCACCGCACGGAAAGATCGGGTAGCACGTAGTTCAGTTGCAAGGCCCCGCTGCCCGGACGCAGATAGGGGTGAAACCAATCTGCGAAGCTACCCGCGCTGTGTACATCTTTCTCGCCCTTATTCGCCGTTGAATTGCACTCACCACAGATCGGTAGCAGATTGTCGGCACAGACACTGAGCAAGGGAAATGCACTTTTGGCAATCCAGTGATCGATCTCTGGCGTTTGTCCCAATGGCCCACCGCAGAGAACGCAAACCTCGCGAGCATCTGGGCTGGGATTCAGGCGATGCGCGTCGCGAAATGCCTGAGCAAAGCTCGCATAGGTAACACCACCTGTAGCGACCGCCGCTCCGTTTGGCAGATATGGCAAACCACTTTTCAGGCCTCGCTCGTAGAAAGCCTCCATTAATCCTTTGAAAGCCGCCCAAGCCTGAACAGGGATGACCGGAAGCGTGATTGGCCAGGCCGGTGGGTTTGGCAGAAATTGAGCAGCAACCGAAACAACGGAATTACTCCAGTCAAGCAATGCAGTCTTTTCAGCTGCTGACATATCCGCGATGACCTTTGCTTGATTGAGGCGAGTTTGCTTGCGGCCATAGAGGAAACGCCACAGCCATTCTGCTTCGATTTGGCTTGGCACCCGGGGGGGGGCGAGGTTTATCTGGGTTATATTGGCGCTGGTTGTCGTCGGATCACACAGCCATCTTAGTAAATGGATCTGCAAGTTGAGACAGGCATTGAGCGCTCCACAGCAAAATGGTTGCGAGATAGCCTTAAGCATTGCCACCCCGCCAAGTATTCAGCAAGGTGCGCAGTTCGCTGCGATAGAAGCCCGATCCCATCCGAGCGATCAGTCGTTCGAGATCAGCTATTTCGTTGGGCGTGCCAGTAGCTTGACGCAGCTTGCCTTCGATGAATTCCTGGGCGCGTTTGCCGATGCTGTCATCGGCACCGAACACCGTCATCATCAATGCGCTTGGGTCGGTGGCAAATGTCGGCTCATCCACGCTGCGTACCGTCGAACCCTCTGCTGTCTTTTGCACCATCACGATCTCATCGTTGAAAACATCAGAAAGCACGATGGCCGAGTGAGTGGAGATCAAGACATCGTTGGTCGTGTGACCAATGGCGTCGTCGATGATGTCGACGATCTCGCGCTTCCATTTATCATTGAAATGGGTCTCCGGTTCATCCAGCAGCAGCAAAGCATCCTGCTGACCTTGCAGTAAGTGGAATAACGCCATGCGGCCCAGCACCATCTGCTCGCCGTCCGACATCTCTTCATATCGCAAGACACCAACGTCGTTTGCGCTAATTGCCTCGTCACGCGCAGCTACTGGTGCGCGACGCAAGCGCAACAAAACGTCGTCAAACAATCCGGCCTGCTTTAGGTCAAGTAAGCGGGTGAACAAGTCGAAGGCGCTGGCATCCTTGGCCCCACCCAACAAGGCCCACAAAGCTTCGCCTTGGCTAGTGCAAGTTTGCAGCTCGTCACCGGCGGCTGACAGGAACGACTGTCCTTGCACATCGAAAGGCCCCTTCAAATCAAACATTAGGGTGCGGCGAACTTCTACCGGGTGCGGCTCGGCAATCACCTCGCTCGCGCACAACCACCAATCGTGGGCGGTTTCACAGAGTTTCTGATCCCATTGCGCCGTTTGCAGGCGTGAGCGAAAAGCGACCGAGACCAAGCTGTGCCAGCCGCCACGCTCCAGCAGTTTTTGCAGCGCGTTCTTGTTGTCGGCGCGACGAAGCAGTTTGGCCATCGCTGCATCAGCCTCTGCCCGCAGCGGATAGTCTGCCGTTTCATCAAAGGCCTGCGGCAGCGCCACTGCCAACAGTGCGCATTTCAGCAGCGTGGCATCCAGCAGCACTGGGCGGCGGAAGTGATCCGTTTCCGCGTTGCTTGAACTTATGGCCAGCCGCGGCGTGCCGTCGCCGACCTGCCGAGCCGCTTGCAGGGCATTTTCCTGGGCGGTGGTCCAACCCGCTGGGCGCTCATCGCTTTGTGTGTCATCACCGCCTTCCAGAAAATCGTCAGCATGCTGATTACGGTTCCACACCGAGCGCCAGGGGCGCAGGTCGCCGGTGGTGTACGCCAGTACCGCCGAAGGCAATGCAATCTGTGGCGGCGAGCTGTCACGCAGCGGCCAACTGCCAGCTGCGATCAAGGGCACGAAGCCCGGGACCATTGGAGCATCGCGCTGCCAAAGATGCTCGAAAGTCAGATCAAACATCTGTTGATCTGTATCGTCGGGAAAGGTGTATTTCTCGTGCAACCATAAGCTGGCTTGCTGGCGTTGCCCCGGGCAGTGCAGCAGCAAGGTGCGATGGTTCGGTGTTCCGCGCACGCCCAACTCATACACCAGGCTGACCGGGAACGCCGGCACACGCAGGTCAGCCAGCGCCAAAAACACCTCAGCCACCGCGCGCAGCAGGTTCGATTTCCCGCTGCCATTCACACCCACCACAAAACGGATTGCGCATTCACGCGCCAGCGGTGAGCCGCTGGCGAAGCACACCTTGATGTCAGAGATCGGTGGATAGTTCTGCAGGTGCAAGTAGCGCAGGCGCATTACACGGCCTCCAGATCGACTTGCTGCGCCTCTACTTTGAGCGCGCTGGCGATGTTTTCTTTAAGGTCGTCGAGTGAGGCGTATTGCTGGCCCTGATCCACCAGGTGGGTGAAGTCCATGCCGTCTTCATCTTCGACCAAAATCACCTGGAACATCCCGCTCGCGCCAGCACGCTCAGAAGTCTCGTAATCCAACTGGACTTCAAAATAATAGCGTTGCGGATCTACGCTGGTCGGCAACGCTTTACGCAATGTCTGCACATCGGCCATGCGTGTGAACTCTTCCGGGCGCAGAGGGCGAAAGGCCTTAAGGTAGTCGCGCTCGCCGCTGTTCGTGTCTTGCTTGGGCAAGGTGATTTTGGCGATCAAGCCCAGTGCCGCCAATTGGCTGAGAGCGCGACGAATGCGATTGCCCTGGGATTGGCCAAAGGCTTGCAGCCGATCCGTCACGGCTGAGTCATCGCAGAAGCGGGCGAATACCTCCGGATCTTCCACCAGCAAGGGCTGGCCGCTTTGTTGGCAATACTCGGTGAAGGCCGTCAGCACTTGGCGCTGGAATTCACTGAGCTCGGCGAGCAGCCAGTGGCGCGCTGGGCCTACGGTGAGATCGGCTTGCGCCGTGAGGCTGATTTTGGCGGTGCCGCTAAGCGCGATCTTGGTGCCGCGTTCATGCAATAGGTGGTTGCGAGCTAAGGCTGCTTCAGCTATTTGCCTCGCAGATTTATCCCGCCAAGTCGCCGTTAGCGCCCCAGAAAACGCATCAATACTCAGCTCATTTATTAACTCGTCAAGTAAGCGCTTAGACCTCGCAATGCCGAGTTGAACAACCTGCCATTGCAATAGGAATTCTCGGAATGCCTTTTGTTTCTCTATCGGCGGCACTGGAATCACCATCGCTTTGACCTGATCCGTTGTCAGATTTCGGAATACAGCCCCCACTGCTTGCTGGTCGTTCTTTGCGCGCATAAGATTGAGTGTAAAGGCGACAAATTCGGGCAATAGATCAGCGTTCAAATCGCGTAAGCCTACGAACCCGTCGTGAATGCAGGCATCGTGATTGAGGATGGCAGTCAGTCCTGGGGCACCACTAACTGCCATCACCACAGACTGTGCAGCCATTGGCCGACTTGCCTTGGCGCCTTCGTCCGTCAGCGAATCCGTGGTGGCATTAACCCACAACCCGTCTCGCGTCACATCGGAAACCATCAAACGCGGAACGGGGCCGCCAAAAAGTCTCGGATCGCCTTGTGGCCGTGGCGAGCTGCCGCGAACCAGTTCGGCTACTTGCGAAATCTTGCGAACTTGCCAGCTTCTTTCATTGTTCAGTACGTCCCCGAACAGTGCCCTGTACTGTTCGCGGAGAACGGTGCCCAATGTTTCTTTCGTGGCAACGCGGCTGTGGTCGAAGGCTTCCGCTTGTCGCAGTAAATCAATGATTCGCTGTTGCTCGGGAAGTGTAGGGAGCGGGATCTTTACTCTCGCAAGGAAGTCAGGCGGCACTCGCTGCAAGCCGCCTGTTCCAATAAATGCAGATGCAGCCCGATCACGAAAGGCTTTCTGCCGAATAAAACTGAAAATGTACTCAGGAAGCACGGTCTCGGTCGGACGCAGTACATGAAATTCTGTCGATCCAAAGCCCAAACCATTTTCAAGATTCGATGCAATGGCCGCTTTTCCGTTTTCCATACAAGGCGTGACTTTTGCGAAAAGCACGTCGCGCTCACGGAAACTCGTATAGCCCTTTGCAACTTCAGCAAACGTTCGAGTTTCAGGTTTTATGATGACGCCGCCATACTCATCGACAGCGGACATAGGCACAAAGGTGACAATGGCATCGTCAGTGAGCCGGTCTTCGGAACGTAGCCGAGGGTTGAGCTCGCAAATATCAGTTAAGCGAGCCTGTATCCACGTTTCAGGCAAGCTCATTCCCGCCCCTCCACCATCGCCAGCAGCTTTTCCAAACCTTGGATGATGTCGTGCTCAGTGGTTTTGAGTGTACCGATCAATTCGGCCACGCTCATGTCGCTTTTCAGCTCGGTGAAGTCAAAAGGCTTGTACTGTCCGGCGGACAGGTTCCACTCGCGCGCCTCGATGCAGTCCGGGTCGAGCACGCCGTCCTTGAGCGCGCCTTTCTCGTCGTAGAGCCCCTCGGCCAGCATGGCTTGCACATAAGCCGGGCGCACCAAGCCGTAGGCATCGTGTGAGCCGATAAGCTGGCCATCTGCGCTTTGCCATTCGTCGTTGCGCACCCAGTCGCGCACGGGCACCACCCAGTGCTTGGCCGCTTTGAGGTCGCTTGCCTGATCAATGGCCAGGCTACGCAATGTGACATCAAAGCCGTCGAGTTTGGCGACTTCGCGGGCGACGGCTTCAAGTGCAGCGTTCAGGTCTGCAACCGGTTCATGAATACTGAACTGCACCGTAGGCGCTTGCGTGGCAGCGTGTTTGTGATACGACAGTCCCGCGTTCAGCGCGTCTTTGACCATGTCCTTCCACAGCGGCAGTGCTGGGCCGTCTTCCGCTTCAAAGAAACGCTGTACGTCGCGCGCGGCGCGGTTGAATTCCTGCTGCGGCACTTTGATGGCCTTTTGCCATTCCGCCAGCGCCTTGTCACTGTCCATGTGCTTGACAGCGGTGCCCGCGTCTTTCCACTTCGCCCACACGGGTTGGGTGGAGGCTGCAAAGAACTGAATCACCAAGTTGTAGAGCAGCTGACTCGTGGCGTTGCGCACCTGAATTTCGGCGGCCTTGGGGTCGGCTGGAAGCTCCGGGAACAGCTCGTGGATGCCCCATACGTGACCATCCCACATGCTGGTGTCAGGTAGAGCCGAAAAAGCCTCGCCAGCAGGCGTGAGTTTGTCGGCGGTGTCGCGCAGCAGGGCCTGGCGCCAACGCTCGGCGTGAAAGCTGGGTTGTAGCAGGGTTTTCTCGTTGTGCTGCGCGCCGGTGCGACCGTGCGCAATCCAGGCCTTGAACTTTTCCAGCGAATCCCACAGGTCGTTTTGTTGGCCAGGGCGGGCATTGCGTTTGGCATCTTTCGTGTAGCCGTCTTCATCTACCTCATAGAACCAGACGTGTTCGCTCAGTGGTGCGGCGTTGCTCGGCAGCGTCTGCTTACTGTCGCGGCGCGTGACCTTTCTGAAGATCAGGATGGAGGTCTTGACGCCGGTATAGGGCTGAAAGACACCTCCGGGAAGTGAGATGACGCCTTCTACCACGTGCTCGACAAGCAGCTCACGGCGCAGACGCACGTGGGCATCAGTGTTACCGAACAAAACGCCCTCGGGAATGATCACGGCACAGCGGCCACCAATATCCAGCAGGTCGAGCATCAACCACAGAAAGAGCAACTCGCTCTTGTTGGTGATCGATTCATCCTTCTTCTTTCCGCCACCGCCAACGCGCGGAAACAGCACCGTGTCGGGCTCCAGATCGCCGCTATCGACCGTACCGGTAAAGGGTGGATTGGCGAGCACGAACTGGTAGCTGCCCGGCTCCAATAATTCTTTGAGCTTGGCTTTTCCCTCACGCTTGCTGAGTGAGTCGCCCTGCACCAAGTGTGGATCGGAGACATCGTGTAGCACCAGGTTCATCCAGCCAATGCGTGCCATGGTGCGATCGTTGTCCAGGCCGACAAAGTTGGCACCGTTGTGGATGGCGGCGTATTCCTCTGGCGTCGCGCCAGTGCCATGGATGCGGTGCGGGGTGCCGTCCCATTCCAGTACCAGGTTTTGCTGCGCCGAGTATTTGCGCATCAGGTATTGCTGGGTGCTGAACAGGAAGCCGCCTGTGCCAGCTGCCGGATCGATCACACGCTGGCCAGGCTCGGGATCAAGCAACTCGACCATGAAGCGGATCAGGTGGCGCGGGGTGCGAAACTGACCGTTTTTGCCAGCCGTGGCCATTTCGCTGAGCAGATATTCAAAGGTATCGCCCATGATGTCCTGGGCGGCTGAGCCTTCACCCGCGCGGGCAAACAGCTCGTCGATTTTGTCAATGGCGTCGCTCAGCACCTTGCCCTTGTTGGGGTCGAGCTGAAAGTAGGCATCGGCCATGCGGTTGTTGAGACTAGCGAGCTCCGTGCCGTCGGCACTGGCACCGGTGAAGTGCTTGTCGAGTTCGCGCAACCAGGGAAACACCACTTCGATCAGGTGAGTGGGGTTGGTTTTGTCCTGACGGATGTAGCTCCACTTGCAGGTTTCGAAACCTGCATAAATAGACGGAAAGCCACGCTGCTGGCGCTTGAGGTCTATGTCTTCCAGGCGTTTGAGAAACAACAGGTAGGTAATTTGCTCGACTGCAACCAAGGGGTTGGTGAGTCCGGCAGCCCAGAAGCGATTCCAGAGTTCGTCGACTTTTTTCTTGATATGAGGGGCAAGCATTCAGTGGTGTCCTTGATGTTTAGGCGGCCTCATCCAACAACTGGTTGGTGAGGTTGATAAGTTCGTCGATGTCTTGCGGCGGAAACAGCGTTTCCACTCGACCCACGCGCGAAAGCGGCGGTTCACTGAGTGCGGCGCGGGTAATGCGCCCGTGGCGCACAACAGCGGCTTTTACGGCCCGCAGGAAGTTGAGCTGGTTGGCGCGCAAATAGCTGTGTGCTGCAATGAAAGCGTCGAACGCGGCATTGATGCGCTGCTCGCGGTTGGGCAGATGCGCACCTTCGCAAAGGATGTGCCGCAGAAAGTCAGCCAGCGACGCTGCGGGAACCTCAAAGGCTTTGCGCAAGGTATCTTCGGTGACGAATAGATCAGCCTGGTTAAGTGTGTCGCTGATTCGCTCCAGCTCTTGGTCGCCCAGATGTTCGCCTTGTTTGAGCTTGGCCAATTCGGGAAGCTGGTCAGCCAGTCGGCGGACCAAGGCCTCGACTTGTTCGCGATAACTTTCTGCAAAAGCACCTTCACCCGTGGGGCCGTAAATGATCCAGCTGCGCTGGGTGATGCTGTCCGGTAGGTTGATTTCTACCGTATGGCTTGGTGCCGTGGTGCGATAGCGCATCAGCGGGGCGAATACGGTTTGCAGTGTGGTCAAACGCGCGATATCCAAGTGTTGCCAGAAGCCGGTCGACTGAACCCAGGCTCGTTGTTCGGCCACTCGCTGCACCTGTGGGATATTTTCGGCCAGACTGTTAATCGCCTCGTGAATGCGCTCACTTACTTTGGCCTGTTCGCCGGCATCACCCTTAAGCCAAGCCACGGAGAGACGCTCGCACCAGATGCGAAATTGGAGTTCATCCAGGCCAGCCAATGGGGCAAGTCGCATCAAAGGGGCGATGGTTTGCGACAGGTGTTCAATGGTGCTTTGGCTCGGGGCTGGCCATTGCGCTGCCAGCGCGTCGAGCTCGTCCCAGTGGGGACGTACGTTGATACTGTGGCGGGGCAATGCGTGCAGCATTGCCTGCAGATCGGCGATGGCGGCTTGTGTGCCTTGTTGTTGTGCCTCCAGCAGTTGCCACTTTTCAAGCTGCAATCGGAAAAGGCGAACCGGTAGCGGTTCGCTCGGGTGGTCAACCTCTCCGTCGGGTTTGAGCTTGAAATACGCGAAGTTCTTCCAGTGATCGATGATCAAGAAATCCTTCTTGATCTCGCCGGTCGCTTTGTTGGTATGCAGCCGGGTGCCACGCCCTATCATCTGCCAGAACTTCACCTTACTGAAAACGGGCTTAGCGAAAACCAGGTTTTGGATGGCGGGGACGTCTACGCCGGTGTCGAGCATGTCTACCGAGATGGCAATACGCGGCATGGTGCGGTACTTGAAGTCGTCTAGCGTAGCGTCGGCGCGCTCCATGTGGCTATCGATGATTTCAGCCATGCCTTGGCGCTGCAGCTCTGGATAAAGACGATTGAAGCCCTCGTAAAGCCGCTTGGCGTGGGCATGGCTGACGGCAAAAATGATGGACTTGTGCGGCAGGCCGCGCACATCTTTGCGGCTTTTGTCCATGAACTCTCGCACCATGGCATCGTTAGTGCCTTGATTAATGATGCCCTTTTCAATGTCGCTGCCATCGAAGTTGAGTTCGTCAAGCTCTACTCCCTGATCGCGAGCCATCTGCTTTAAGGGCTCCGGCAGCGCATCGCCCTGAATGCCTTGAAGCTGGAAGTTGGTTTGCGCGTCCAGTACGCGGTAGTTCACCAGGTTTTGGTCGGCAATGGCCTGCTCGTAACTGTAGTAGTAGCTGGGTGCACCGTCACCGCAATCAAATAGTTCGAACGTGTTGTGGTCGATGTAGTCGGTCGGGGTTGCGGTCAACCCAAGCTGAATGGCATCGAAATGATCGAAAATGGCCTTGTAGCGCTGGTATATGGAGCGATGGCTTTCATCCGCCACGATCAGGTCGTAGTACCCTACCGACAGACGTGAGTACACCTGCATCATGCTGGGGTAGGTGGAGAATTGAATACGCGCGCCAGAAGTTTCGCCGGCCTCGATACGGGCGAGACTCTCATTGGGTAGATGGGATTTAAACTCCGATATCGCTTGGCGAACCAATTCCCGCCGGTCTGCTAAAAACAATACACGCTGCACGCGCTTGGAGCGCAACAAGGTATCGACTAGGGCAATGGTTGTTCGTGTTTTTCCGGTGCCAGTGGCCATTACCAGCAAAAACTTTCGCTTGGCCGCATTTACGCCTTCAGTGACACGACGAATCGCTTCATTTTGATAGTCGCGGCCGGCGATTTCAGCGTTGATGGAAACGCCACCCAACGGTTCGGCGAACTGGCGCTGATGCCGCAGTCGTTCCAGATCATCTCGTGTGTAAAAGCCAGAAACCTTTCGGGGCGCGTAGCGTTCGCGATCCCAGAATTGAATTTCTTTGCCATTGGTGAGAAACACGAATGGGTCGGTACCAAATTTGGCTTTTATCGCATCGGCATAGTCGGCAGCCTGGCGTTTTCCGGCAATTTCATCACGAGATGATCGCTTGGCCTCGACTACGGCAATCGGCTTGCCATCTGAACCAAGAAGGACGTAGTCAGCGAACTGCTCACCACCATAGTCGGCCGTGGGCTCTGCCGTCTGTAAGAGAAATTCGTTTACGAGGTTTCGGCGATTTCGGGACCAACCCGCACGAGCCAACTGTGAATCGATAATTTCAATTCGTGTCTGCTTTTCATTACGGCTTGTCGTCATGCGGCGCTATCTCCATCGGCAGGTTCATCCGCTCCGCCATCGCGCACCCATCCATCGACCTCGGATAGCTGGAATTTCCAGAGCCGGCCGATTTTGTGCGCAGGCAGGCCCTTACGTTCACGCCAGCGGTAGACGGTGTCCTTGACCACACCCAGATGTTGGGCCACGCGTTCGGCAGTCACCCACGGCTCAGTGTTCATTGCATTGGCGCTCAGAGATTTGCCTTTAGAATCGTCTTAAATCGTTAAAAGTAGTCTAACAGACTAGCGATTTTTTGGCCATAGATGGACTCTGGGCGGGTGAAGGCAGCAATTTGGTTGTTTTGACAGCCTTTCCACGTACCACTGCGCGAAACATTGAAATATCGTTAAGGCATGTTTAATTGATACTGCCGAGTTTTCTTCCAAAAAACTATCAACCCGGCCAATCATTCTAGAGCCCATTGATAATCTACCAACACCTACATCCTAATGATAAGGAGCTCCTATGTCCATCTGCGGCGATGCCAGGACCTCGACCCTCGAACAAGTCTAGTTAATCGCTAGAATCGCATTCATCTTGATTACTGCTAATACGGTTCACGGCAGGCAGTGTCCCGTGCTTCATTGCATTCTCAAATATGTCGCCCATGTTTTGCAAAGCGCCTTCGTTCTCAACCTTACGACGTGGGCGCCCAACAGTGCTGTTGCGTGGCTTAGCCATCTCGCCCCGACCGTAAACTCGGGCCTTCTCGCTAAGTTTCATTTTCACGTACTGGTCTTTTTTGAAAAAATAGCTAAGGGCGTAAAGCAAATTCGAACGTTTCTCGAAGTCATCGTGCTCGATCATGCCGATGCCAGAACGGAAATATGGACGTTTGTGGGCATGGCAGCTGTGATACGTCCCGCGACCGTCAGTCAGTTCTTGCCAGTACTCTCCGACTTTCATTGCGATGTAGGAATGGTTTTCGACACGAGAGCCATCAAAAAGCATGCAGAAATGAAAATGATAGCCCTTCTGACGGCCATGCTCCAGTTTCCACACGTACCCCACCAAGTTTTTAAAAAGGGCACGACCGCGCCGATTATTCAAAAAACGGTCAAGGTATGCTTGCGCTTCTGTAAGGGTGACTTCATGAGGATGCAACTGTGGATGTATGGCAAAGCCAAAATCAACGCGGATCGCCAGCAGTCTAGACTTACAGTGCTCGAATAGGGCCGCAATGTATTCGCCAACACTCCGGAAATTTCTAACTGCGTTATATTCCTTCGCACTGAGCTTGCGCTTGAACTCAGGGGTCTGACATTCATGGTAAACACGCTGAATCAACTCATTAAAGAGTGTCGCCCCGCTTTTATTATAGTAACTATTGACCTCCGCCGGATCGTCGTACATACCACCGCTCTGGAGGCCCAACGCAAAAACATGCTTGTACGCTACTTCGACGTGCGGGCTGAAAGTTTTATCCTGCTCGTAAAGTGAAACGAAGTGGTTCAGTTGGGGATAGTACTTGGCAAGTTGCCCGCTTTTGATCATTAAATTTCCATTATTCCAGGCACAATGAAATCCGACCTGACCGTTACCTGCACGTTGAGCGAACTCCTCAAACTCAACAAGAAGATTACCCAATCCCTCACAGATGACCGTAGACAATTCACCCTTGGTTTCCTTGATGGCGAGGTTTTCGTCTTGATCGATCTCCTTATAGATGTCACGCACTGAAATTTGTGGCATCGCAAACTGCATGTTTTGCTTCGTCATTTTCGCAAACTAGGTCGCCCTGAAGGCATCCTATCCTCTCTCTAAAATTTCTTAATTCTTAATTAATTCTTAATTGAACTTATATCCAAAATTCCCTAGTTCGGGTTTCGGTGAAAAAAATCGGCGTGTCAACAAAAAATCGCCGATCTAACGTGCAAAACTTACGAGGGAAAATCATCGGAGTTGTGCATACGCTGCCTACGCCTAAGTTGCCTATCACGGCGAATAACACGTAGGCTCGACAAGTAACTGCAAGGTCACTTGCGGCTTGCTCGAATGCGCGATTCGATCCAAGCTTGGACCTCCTCCTCAATCCAGCCGACGCTGGCCGTGGATATGTGGATCTGTACTGGGAATGAACTATCGTAATACGGCGAATTCTTGTCCAGTAAGCTGTACAGCGTGCTGGTGGGAAGGCCCGTGCGCTCCTGGACCTGTTTCCGACGAAGAATCGTCAGTGGGCGTTTGATTTGCTCTGGCATTGCGGCCTCGTTGATTGTTAGAACGAGACCATGATGAAAGAAAACGCGGCGGCAAAAAAGGGGATGGGTATAACCATGTAAGGTTCTACCCATCCCAGTATGCATGACACTTTTTTTGTGTTAGCTGCCGACGCGCGGCACTATTGCTTCATCCTCCTAGAGCGGCGCGCGCTTAGGGGGCCGCAATGGTCCAGGCGGAAACCAAATAGGAATCAGCGATTCGGCACTCCTTGAAAAATTCAATGGCCTCTTCCTTATTGCGATATTTCATCGGTGCGGCAAATTTGTCGTATTTCTCGTCCATTCGGCTGCCCCACGCGGACGCCACAACGACTAACGCTTCGAACGGTGTTGCAATACCGTCACGCACTCTCTTTTTGTGGTCGGCTTGGCGCCAGTACTCAAAAGTCGTCCGTAAAATGAACTCAGCAGCTTGTGCCATATTGCCGGAAAAGACTGGCTTCCCATGCTCGTCCATGACTTTTAAGAGTGAAGCCACTACGTTCTTTGGCTCTGGTTTCTTCCAGTCCCGCTGACGGAAATCCCAGTGTGCCATTGCGGCCTCATGTAGCTTGATGAGCGGAAGAGGCATATGCGCTTCTGGGCGAAAGCCGATATCAAACTCAGGATCGTCGATCTCCGGTGGATGCGGTATAACAGCCGCTAAATCGGAGGCAAGAACTCTCACCATATCGAGTGTGAGGTTAAGCGTCGATGGCTGGAGTTGCCCTTTCAATGAGGGGGCATTCGGGTCCAGACTAACCGAGTAGCACGCGAATAAGCGGCTGAACGGATGATCCAGGTAATCGATGCCAAATACGGTAGTTGTAATTTGAAGGGGGGATGGCTCGACGACGGTAGGATTGCCGTTGGCGTGCAAACGTACGCCTCGGTAGAAAACCTGTTGATAGGCCTCGCCTTGAACAGCAATCGCGTTACAGCTGTTCCGGCTGACCTCAATCATTTCGATCTCAGGTTCATGAACTGCAGTTACGCCGTCCAGATTAAATCGGTTCCGCTTCTGTATGGCAGTAAGTACTGTGTCCGATTCGATGGCAGCAAGTTGCCTATCCGTCGAGAACAGCGTGAAACCCATTGGTATGCGCGCAAAGACCCTGAGGACGCCTTGCGCGGCAAACTGCATCACGTCGTCGACTGGTATGCCTAATGACACGGACGCCTCATGCAGGGTATAAATGGCGCGCTTGAATTTATTGGCCTCGTGAAAGGATTCGCTCATTATCTTGGAATCTTAGCTCTCTAGGAATTCATGCGGCACGGAACAGAGGGGTTACGGTCGTACCGTCCAGTTGAGCCTGGACAAAGTCAGCCCATGCCTGAAGAATGATTTTTCGTTGATCAGCATATTCGGCACGATTGTAGACGCCCTTGATCCCTTGAATTTTGTGGGCGAGAGCACGCTCGATGGCATCGGAAGAGTGGCCCATTTCGTGTAGGTGGGTTGAGGCCGTGCGCCGAAAGTCATGCAGGACAAAGTGCTGCACGTCCAGTGATAGTGCACGTACGGCCTGGTTAAGGGTACTCTTGCTGATGGGCCGGTCGTCGTGGCCTCGCGTGCTTGGGAACACATAGGCCGACGCTCCGGCGCATGACCGAAGCTCACTCAGCATAGCGACGGCCTGGTGAGACAAATAGACACGATGGGGTTTGTCCTTCTTCATTCGGTCGGCTGGGATATCCCATACCGCCAGCTCCAGATCGAACTCATCCCAGCTTGCTTCGGTAAGCTCGGCTTTGCGCACCATCGTAATGAATAACAAATTCAAAGCCAGCTTAAGTGCGTGACGAATGTCCGATGCGTAGATACCTCTCAAGACCTGACCGATCTCAGTAGGAGACAGGACGCGAGTGCGGCTCTCCTCGGTGGCAATAAAACGAGCTACAAGCGCTGCGGCTGGGTTCGTTTCAGCCACTTGCCGAGCGATAGCGAAATCGTACATGCGCCGAAGTACGTTCCTCGTCAACAGGGCCATATTAGGCGCGCCGCGTGACTTGATCCGGTCACATAGTTTCAGAATGTCTATCGGCTTTACCTCGGTCAGTGGCATGTTCCCGAGGACTGGATAGACATCCTTTTGCATGAGGCGGCGCATAGTCGTGACGTAGCTATCTGACTTGCCTTTTACTTGCTCGTCTAGCCACTCTGCGCCAAACGTACCTACGGTATTCTGTTTCGCGGCTTTCTGAGCCTGCATGGCATGCTTTGGAGACTCGCCGCGCGCTACAAGAATCGCCCACTCGTCCCGCCGCTTGCGAGCGTCTGCCAAGCCGATCTCAGGGTAATTGCCAATGGTAAGCGTTGGCTGGCGAACGCCGTGGAGCTGATAGCGATAGCGCCACGCTTTTGTGCCACTAGGCATGATTTCCAAAGTCAGGCCGCCTGAATCGCTCACGCGATAACGCTCGCTCCTGGCCTTAAGCGACTTGATTTTAGTATCAGTTAACGGGGTAGCTTGGCGAGGCATGTACACAGTCCTTTAGGTACACAGTCAAGCGCTTTTGCTCGACCGTGTGCCGAAGTGTGTACCTAAAACGTCGGGATGTCCATGGGAAATTTTGGAATCAATTGGACACTCGAATCGCATTTTACATAGCAGAGACACGATCAATCGGAGCCTATTAGAACCTCTCGGAATCCCAATTATTTTCCGATACAGAAGCGGCTGAAAATCACCCCCAGCAGATCATCGGGTGTGAACTCACCAGTAATGCTCGACAGCTGATCCTGCGCCAACCGCAACTCTTCCGCAAACAGATCAAGCGACTGGTCATCCTGCGCCGCGTGCTGGGCCGCGACGTCGAGGTGCTGGCGCGCCGCACGCAGGGCGATCAGGTGGCGCTCGCGCGCCAGGTACAGCGATTCGCCGGTCTGTTGCCAGCCGGCGATGCGCAGCAGTTCCGCGCGCAACAGGTCGATGCCGAGTTTCTCGTTGGCCGACAAATAAATGTGGGTCGCATCAAGCGCGCCTTCGACCACGGCGCGGTGGCCCGACAGATCGATCTTGTTCCAGATGCGCACCACCGGCACGCCGGCCGGGAAGGCGGCGACGATGGTTTCATCGGCCGCGCTCGGCCCGAGGTTGGCATCGAGCAGGTGCAGGATCACGTCCGCCTTGCCGACCTCGCCCCAGGTGCGCTCGATGCCGATGCGTTCGACGACATCGACTTCTTCATCGAGCGCGCGGATGCCGGCCGTGTCGATGATATGCAGCGGAATCCCTTCGATCTGGATCGTCTCGCTGACCTTGTCGCGCGTGGTGCCGGCGATCGGGGTGACGATCGCCACTTCGGCGCCGGCAAGCGCATTGAGCAGCGAGGATTTGCCGACGTTCGGCTGGCCGACCAGCACGACGTTCAAGCCTTCGCGCAGGAGCGCGCCCTGTGCCGCCTGGCGGAACACGTGTTCGAGCGAATCGATGATGCCGGCCAGCTGACCGCGCGCATTCGATTTTTCGAGAAAATCGATTTCCTCTTCCGGAAAATCGAGGGTCGCTTCGACCAGCATGCGCAAATTGATGGTCTGCTCGACCAGCCGATGCACGACCTGCGAAAAGGCGCCGGACAGGGATTGCGAGGCCGACTTCGCCGCCGCTTCGGTCGAGGCGTCGATCAGGTCGGCCACGGCTTCGGCCTGGGCCAGGTCGAGCTTGTCGTTGAGGTAGGCGCGGCGCGTGAATTCGCCCGGTTCGGCCAGGCGCAGGCCGTGTTCGCGCCCGGCTTCGAGCACGCGAGATAACAGCATCTGCAGCACCACCGGGCCGCCGTGGCCCTGCAGTTCGAGCACGTCCTCGCCGGTATACGAATGCGGCGCCTTGAAATACAGCGCGAGGCCCTGGTCGATGACGCTGCCGTCGTTCGAAGTGAAGGGGATGTAGGTCGCGTGGCGCGGCGCCAACTTGGCGTCCGGGAACAGCGATGCGATCAGCGGGGCAAGCGACTTGCCCGAGGCGCGGACCACGCCGATGCCGCCGCGTCCAGGTGCCGTGGCAATTGCCGCGATGGGTGAGGTATCTAGCTTCATGGGCGAATTGTAGATGATTTATGCGAGACGGCGAGGTGTACCGTAGGGTGGGCACTTGTGTCCACGCGGTCCGCACGATGAGACGTGGCAGCATTGTTCAGGGGCGAGGAAATCGCTCTTCGATGGCGACCAACATACAGCGTCGATACGGTGCCTGATAAACACGTAGACGCGTGGGCTCGGGAGCCCACCCTACAGTGCGCAACAGCAAACAATAAAAAAGCCCGTGCATGCACGGGCTTTGCTGACGTTACGCGAGCGACATTATTTCGCCGGCGTCCCGTACTTCTTGGTGATCACCCACTGCTGCGCGATCGACACCAGGTTGTTCACGACCCAGTACAGCACCAGGCCCGACGGGAAGAAGATGAACATGACCGAGAACGCCAGCGGCATGAACAGCATCATCTTCGCCTGCATCGGATCGGCCGGTTGCGGGTTCAGCTTCGCGGTGACGTACATCGAGATCGCGTACAGCACCGGCAGGATGAACCATGGGTCAGGCTGGGTCAGATCCTGGATCCAGCCGATCCACGGCGCGCCGCGCATCTCGACCGAGGCTTGCAGCACGTAATACAGGGCCAGGAACACCGGCATCTGCACCAGGATCGGCAGGCAGCCGCCCAGCGGGTTGATCTTTTCGGCCTTGTACAGCTCCATGGTGGCTTGCTGCATCTTCATCGGGTCGGCTTTGTAGCGCTCGCGGATCGCCTGCATCTTCGGCGTGACCACGCGCATCTTCGCCATGCTGCGGTAGCCGGCGGCCGACAGCGGGAAGAAGGCCAGCTTGATCAGGATGGTAAAGGCGATGATGGTCCAGCCCCAGTTGCCCAGCAACTGATGGATCTGGTCGATGATCCAGAACAGCGGTTTCGCGATGATCGCGAACATGCCGTAGTCCTTGACCAGTTCCAGGCCCGGGGTGATCTTTTCCAGCGTCTTTTCGTCCTGCGGACCCGAATACAGGCGCGCGGTGTTCGACACGGTCGCGCCCGGCGCCACGGTGCCCAGCGGCTGGACGGTGCCGATCGCGTACAGGTTCGTCGCCAGTTTCTTGGTGAAGATCTCGCGCGCCGTGTTTTCGGTCGGGATGAAGGCCGACACGAAGAAGTGCTGCGAAATCGCCACCCAGCCGCCATTCGACTTGGTTGCGTGCTCGGCTTTGCCCTTTTCGATGTTCTCGAAACTCAGCTTCTGGTACTTCTCGCCCGGAGTCCACAACGTTGGGCCCGTAAAACTCGGGGTGAACCACGAATCGCCTGGCGGCTTGTTGCCGTCGTGCTGCAGCTGCAGGTAGAGCGATGGCTGTACCGGTGCTTGCGTCAGGTTCGAGATGTCGTGGCGCACGTCGATCACATAGTCGCCGCGCTTGAAGGTCAGCGTCTTGGTCAGCTTCACACCACCCTGCTCGGCGTCGAGCACGACTTGCACGGCATTGCCGCCATCGAGCGTACGCAGGCCCGGACGCGCCACGAATGGCGTGTTGTGGTTCGGCAGGACGCCGGCCGGGGTCGAACCGATCAGACCGGTCTGGCCCAGGTAAGTGTTGTTGCCCGAGACGTCGAACAGCACCTGGTTTTTCGTTTTGTCGAAGTGGTCCGGGTATTTCAGCAGCTCGAGGCGGCGGATCACGCCGCCGACGGTGTCGATCTCGGCTTTGACGACGTCGGTGGTGACGGTAATGCGTTCGGCGCGCACCGGAGCGGGTGCAGCCGGCTGGCCTGGCACCGCGCCTGGCGCAGCACCCGGCTGGCCGGCGGCAGCCGGCACGCCGGTGGTGGTGTTCGTGGCTGAATTTGCAGGCGCCTGCGCAACCTTGGCCGGTGGCGTCGGCGCAAACATCGATGGCTTACCGCTCGAAATCATCCAGTTGTTCCACAGGATGACAAGCGAGACGGCGAAGACAATCCACAGAATGGTACGTTTATTGATTTCCATTGAGGTATTGATCAGGAGTGGTTGCAACCGCAAGCGGCTGAGTGGGAATGCTTGTGCCGATTCGGCGGTACCGGATCGACGCCGCCCGCGTTCCAGGGATGGCAGCGGCCGAGGCGGCGCGCGGCCAGCCAGCTGCCGCGCAATGCCCCATGGGTCTGGAGCGCCTCGATGGCGTAGCTGGAACAGGACGGATAAAAGCGGCAATTCTGCCCGAGCATCGGCGACAGCACGAGCCGGTAGGCACGCACGATCCAGATGAGCAGGGTTTTCATGGCGTCGGCGGCGCCGCGAGCGGCCCTGAAGGGCGGCGCGGACGTTGCGAGGCGAGCAGGCGCGACAGCTCGGCATGCAGCAGGCGTTTCAAGGCGCTGTTGGTCGCCGGCCCGGCCTTGGTATTCACCGGACGCGCCAGGCGGACGATGCAGTCGACGGCCTGGATCTCGTTCGTGCGGAACAGTTCACGCGTGATGCGCTTGATGGTATTGCGGGTGACAGCGCGCGGCGCGAAACGCTTGGCCGCGACAATGCCCAGCCGCGCATGGGGCAGCGGGCTGGGACGTGTGTACAACACGAAATGCGCGGATTTTTGCGCTGGCCGCAAACGAAAAACGGATGAAAACTCATCCGTTTTTAAAATGCGCCGAGCGCGCGCGAAGTCGTGCGAACCTTCGCCTGTCATGGCCGACCGCAGGAAAGCAGGCGAAAGGCTTAGACAGCCAGACGCTTGCGGCCCTTGGCGCGGCGTGCGTTCAGGACCTGGCGGCCACCACGGGTAGCCATACGTGCGCGGAAGCCGTGCGTGCGCTTGCGACGAACGACGGAAGGTTGGTAAGTACGTTTCATGGTGGTCTCGCTTAAAGCAAAATAGGATGCAAAATCGGGTCTGACGTCTTTCGTCAGGAATCGGCGCCAATGACAGTTCGCAGTCTTGAAGTTTGCGTCACGCCACAGCTAAGTCCGTGCATTTCTCAACCATAAAACTGTTGGCTGACAGGCGGGCGGACAGGGAACCCTGAATTAGACTCGATTTGGTGGCCGGCTGTCAAGGCAGCTGTTGTTTCCTGCTGTCGATTGACGCTTGGATAACTTCGTCTTTATCCCCAGCCTCGCTGAAAAATCTGGGGCAACCTGTGGATAACTAGCGCGGAGACGGGTAAAATAGCGTGTTACGTTTCACTAAGCCGCACACATGGAAAATTTCTGGCAGACCGCCTCCGCGCAACTGGAGCTCGAGCTGACGCCGCAACAATACAGCGCGTGGATCAAACCGCTCGTCGCCCTCGACTACGAGGACGGCAAGCTGCGCATTGCTGCGCCCAACCGCTTCAAGCTCGACTGGGTGAAGTCGCAGTTCGCCAACCGCATCACGGCCCTGGCCTGCCAGTATTGGGAAGCCCCGGTCGAGGTGCAGTTCGTGCTCGACCCGCGCCTGAACATGAAAAAGCCGGACGCCGTGCGCCCTGCCCCGACCAGCCAGGTCGAGCCGGGCCAGCTGCGCCCGTCTGCGCCCGCCGAGCCACAGCAGAACCTGAACATCGCCAATTCGCCCAAGCGCGAGCAGAGCCGCATCAACCCGGACCTGACGTTCGACAGCTTCGTCACCGGTAAGGCCAACCAGTTGGCGCGCGCCGCCGCGATCCAGGTAGCGAACAACCCGGGCGTCTCGTACAACCCGCTGTTCTTCTACGGCGGCGTCGGCCTGGGTAAGACCCACTTGATCCACGCGATCGGCAATCAGGTGATGGTCGACAACCCGGGCGCGCGCATCCGCTACATCCACGCCGAGCAGTACGTGCGCGACGTCGTCACCGCCTATCAACGCAAAGGCTTCGACGACTTCAAGCATTACTACCACTCGCTCGACATGCTGCTGATCGACGATATTCAATTCTTCGGCGGCAAGAGCCGCACGCAGGAAGAGTTCTTCTATGCCTTCGAGGCGCTGATCGCGGCGAAGAAGCAGATCATCATCACCTCGGATACTTATCCGAAAGAGATCACCGGCATGGACGACCGCCTGATCTCGCGCTTCGATTCCGGCCTGACGGTCGCGATCGAACCGCCGGAACTGGAAATGCGGGTGGCGATCCTGCTGAAAAAGGCGCAATCCGAAGGCGTGGTGCTGTCGGACGACGTCGCGTTCTTCGTCGCAAAACACCTGCGCTCGAACGTGCGCGAGCTGGAAGGCGCGCTGCGCAAGATCCTGGCCTACTCGCGTTTCCACGGCAAGGACATCACGATCGACATCGTCAAGGAAGCCCTGAAGGATTTATTGTCGGTGCAGAACCGCCAGATTTCGGTGGAAAACATCCAGAAGACGGTCGCCGACTTCTTCAACATCAAGGTCGCCGACATGTACTCGAAGCGGCGCCCGGCGAACATCGCCCGCCCGCGCCAAATCGCCATGTACCTGGCGAAAGAGTTGACCCAGAAGAGCCTGCCGGAAATCGGCGAACTCTTCGGCGGCCGCGACCACACCACCGTGCTGCACGCGGTACGCAAGATCGCCGGCGACCGCCAGAAAAACGCCGAGTGCAACCACGAGTTGCACGTGCTGGAACAGACCCTGAAGGGCTGACCGGACGGCAGCTTGCCGGGGGTAGCAATTACCCTCGGCAATAGGCAAAATAGCAGCAGTACTATTTCAGCAAACAACCCCTCTGAGGACAACTATGCAATTGGTCAAAACCACCCGAGATACCCTTCTCCGGCCACTGCAGATCGTGAGCGGTATTGTCGAGCGTCGGCACACCATGCCGATTCTGGCCAATATCCTCATCCGCAAGGACGGCGAAAGCGTCTCTTTCCTGTCGACCGACACCGAAGTGCAGATCACCACGCTGGCGAACATCGGTTCCGGCGACGACATCACCGGCACCACGGTCGCCGCCCGCAAGCTGCTCGACATCCTGCGCGCGCTGCCGGAATCCGGCGACGTCACCATGACGCTGGCCAACAAACGCCTGACAGTACAGAGCGGCAAGTCGCGCTTCGCGCTGCAGACCCTGGCCGCCGAGGAATTCCCGACCGTCTCGGTCGCGGACACCTACAACGCCAGCGTCACCCTGCCGCAAAAGACGCTGAAGCACCTGTTCAACATGGTGCACTTCGCGATGGCCCAGCAAGACATCCGCTACTACCTGAACGGCTTGCTGCTGGTGCTGGACGGTAACAAGGTGATCGCGGTCGCCACCGACGGCCACCGCCTTGCTTTCTGCCAGGTCGAGGCCGAGCAGGAATTCACGCGCCAGGAAGTCATCATCCCGCGCAAGACCATCATCGAACTGCAGAGATTGCTCGAAGAAAGCGACGAAACCGTCCAGCTCGACATCGCCGCCTCGCAAGTGAAACTGACCTTCGCCGACATCGAACTGGTGTCGAAGCTGGTCGAGGGCAAGTTCCCCGACTACACCCGCGTGATCCCGAAGGGCTATAAGAACGACTTCACGATCAGCCGCGACGAGCTGCTGCGTTCGTTGCAGCGCGCCGCCATCATGACCAGCGATAAGTTCAAGGGCGTGCGCTGCATTATCACCCCGGGCAGCATGAAGATCAGCTCGACCAATGCCGACCAGGAAGAAGCGGTCGAAGAACTCGAGATCGACTACGGCGGCGACCAGATCGACATCGGTTTCAACGTCACGTACCTGCTCGACGTGCTGAACAACCTGAAGTGCGACCAGGTGAACATCGCCCTGGGCGACTCGAATTCGTCGGCCCTGATCTCGATTCCCGACAATGGCGACTTTAAATATGTCGTCATGCCGATGCGCATCTAACTAGTACGCATCGCGGCGCTGCCTCTTGTTTAATCAAGAGGCACCCCGAACTGAGCAGTCTGAATACACAGTTTTTTGAGAAAGCAGTCCATGTCCGATAACACCAACGAAATGCCCCAATCGCCGATGCAGTCGGACGAATACGGCGCCGCCTCGATTCAAATTCTGGAAGGCCTGGAAGCGGTGCGCAAGCGCCCGGGCATGTACATTGGCGATACCTCGGACGGCACCGGCCTGCACCACCTCGTCTTCGAGGTGCTCGATAATTCGATCGACGAATCGCTGGCCGGCTATTGCACCGAAATCCATGTGACCATCCACGCCGACAATTCGATTTCGATCGCCGACAACGGCCGCGGCATCCCGACCGGCGTCAAGATGGACGACAAGCACGAGCCGAAGCGCTCGGCCACTGAAATCGCCCTGACCGAACTGCACGCCGGCGGCAAGTTCAACCAGAACTCCTATAAAGTGTCGGGCGGCCTGCACGGCGTCGGCGTGTCCTGCGTAAATGCGTTGTCGAAGCTGCTGCGCGTGACCGTGCGCCAAAAAGGCAAAGTGCACCAGATGGAATTCGTGCGCGGCGTTCCGCAGAACCGCGAAATCGAGATCGTCGACGGTTTTGAAGTTTCCCCGATCAAGGTGATCGGCGAAACGGACAAGCGCGGCACCGAAGTGCACTTCTGGGCCGACGAAGAAATTTTTACCACCGTCGAATTCCATTACGAGATCCTGAGTAAACGTATCCGCGAACTCTCGTTCCTGAACAACGGCGTCAACATCAAGCTGAGCGACCACCGCACCGGCAAGGAAGAAGTGTTCGCCTTCGAAGGCGGCACCCGTGGCTTCGTCGAATACATCAACAAGACCAAGAGCGTGCTGCACCCGACCGTGTTCCAGGCCACCGGCGACCGCATGTCCGAGCACGGCACGAATATCTCGGTTGACGTCTCGATGCAATGGAACGATGCCTACAACGAGCAGGTGCTCTGCTTCACCAATAACATCCCGCAGCGCGACGGCGGCACCCACCTGACCGGCCTGCGTGCGGCGATGACGCGCGTGATCAACAAATACATCGACGAGAACGATTTCGCCAAGAAGGCGAAAGTCGAAATCTCGGGCGACGACATGCGCGAGGGCCTCACCTGCGTGCTGTCTGTCAAGGTGCCGGAACCGAAATTCTCGTCGCAGACCAAGGACAAGCTGGTGTCGTCGGAAGTGCGCGGCCCGGTCGAGGAAATCGTGGCTAAAACGCTCACCGACTTCCTCAACGAAAAGCCGAACGACGCCAAAATCATCTGCGGCAAGATCGTCGAAGCCGCCCGTGCCCGCGAAGCCGCCCGCAAGGCGCGCGACCTCACCCGCCGCAAGGGCGTGATGGACGGCCTCGGTTTGTCGTCGAAACTGGCCGACTGCCAGGAACGCGACCCGGCGCTGGCCGAACTGTACATCGTCGAGGGTGACTCGGCAGGCGGTTCCGCCAAGCAGGGCCGCGACCGCAAGTTCCAGGCGATTTTGCCGCTGCGCGGCAAGGTGCTGAACGTGGAAAAGGCGCGTTTCGAAAAGATGCTGTCGTCGGAACAGATCACGACCCTGATCGCCACGCTCGGCACCTCGATCGGCCCGGACGAATTCAACGTGGATAAACTGCGTTACCACCGCATCATCATCATGACTGACGCCGACGTCGACGGCGCCCACATCCGTACCCTGCTGCTGACGCTGTTCTACCGCCAGATGCCGCAGCTGGTCGAGCGCGGCCACATCTACATTGCCCAGCCGCCGCTGTACAAAGTAAAAGCCGGCCGCGACGAGCGCTATTTAAAAGACGACGTTGAGGAAGCGAGCTACATGATGATGGTGGCGCTCAACACCGCCTCGCTGATCCCGCGCGAAGGCGCCAATCCGATCACCGGCGAAGCCCTGGCCGAACTGGTGCGCCAGTACAACCTGGCCAACGCCATCATGATGCGCCTGACGCGCGTGATCGACCGCGCCGCGCTGACCGCCATCATGGGCGGCGTCACGCTCGACATGATGACGCTCGACGCCGCCGAGGCCTCGGCCAAGGCGATGGAAGCAGCGATCAACGACCCGGCCGTCAGGGTGGTCGTGCGTTCGGACGAACTGAGCGACAAGCACGCGCTGCGCATCGAGCGCATGCGCCACGGTAACGTCTACGTCACCTCCATCGATGCCGACTTCGTGCTCAGCAACGACTACGCCGTACTGGCAAATGCCGCCGCCACCTTCCAGGGCCTGATGGGCGAAGGCGCCATCATGCGCCGCGGCGAAGGCGAGAAGATGAAGGAATTCGCCGTGCGCGAATTCCACGAAGCGATGATCTGGCTGCGCGAAGAAGCCGAACGCGGCGTGTCGAAGCAGCGATATAAAGGTCTGGGCGAGATGAATCCGGAACAGCTGTGGGAAACCACGATGGATCCGACCGTGCGCCGTTTGCTGAAGGTGCAGATCGAGGATGCGATTGCGGCGGATCAGATCTTTACGACGCTGATGGGGGATGAGGTAGAGCCGCGCAGGAACTTTATTGAGTCGAATGCGCTGCAGGCGGGGAATATTGACGTTTAGAGTGCACTTGTTGGACAATAGATAAAGTTAAAACGTCGTTAGATAAAAGAGCCAACCTATCAAGGTTGGCTTTTTTTTGCACACTCGTTTCACTACTACCCTCCCAAATTTCCCCAATAGCTTAAACAAGCCAAAACAACAGTCAAGGTTGTCGATAACCCTGCAAAATTTCACAATTGCAATTTTTGATGGTAGGATAACTTCAAGCTAATTATGTCCGTATTAATATCTGATAACCCAGACATCGCGGTAATAGCGCCATATCGGGACCAGTTACCAAAAAAAAAGGACATCAAATTGCAATATTTTTAAAAAGCTAACGGTTTGGCAGCTTCTGCAAAACATCGTTAGCGGACAATTGCAATAAAGCCCGCGTCATTACTGAGGTTTATAAAATTTCAAGCCAGATGCTCTCAACGTCAAATTGGTTACTCTGCACACTCGGCATGTTCAAGTCCGAAGAGTAGAGGTGCGGCGGGGCAAATGATATCAAAATGGGGATGTAAAATGACAAATGCCAGCCCGCATGGCCAAGGGGACGGCGGAGCACCGCCTGCCAGCGTTTGGGTGCGCTTTCTGCGTAGCTACGGCCCGACGCCGCAAAACCTGACGATGTTTGACGAATACGTGTCTGGTGCGCTTCGCAGAGCCAACGTCCAGCCGATCAGCTTGTCGACGCCGCTTCTTGAAGACATGGTCAAACATATTGAGTCTAAGGTACCGGGCTCGATGCTGATCGCCGGCACCGCAGGCGATGGCAAGACCTATCACTGCCGGGCTCTTTGGACTCGCCTGGGCGGCGATCCCAAGTCTTGGGCCGCCAAAGGAAATGTCAAGGAGCTACGGCTGGCCGATGGCCGCTTGGCCACCTTTATCAAAGATCTCTCCGAATTTAATGGCCAGGAAAGCGATCAACCGCTCCAGCGCTTTGAAAAGTCAGTGCTCGGCGGCGATGACTCTGAAATCGTGATCCTAGCAGCCAACCATGGCCAAGTACTTGACCGCCTGCGCGACCTGGGAAAACGACAAGGCGGCAGACATCCGCTTCGCACGCCGTTGCAAGAGTGCTTTCTGCAAGCCGGTCCGGCACCTGATCGCCTAGCGGTGTTCGACCTTAGTCGCACGACTACCCGCAAAACCTTTGAAGAGGTCGCGAAAGCGGTGGCGGGGCATCCGCAATGGGACGGTTGTTCTAATTGCTTTTTGAATTCCAACGGAAGGATCTGCCCAATCGACGAGAATCGCCGACGATTGTTCGGCGCGGCCGACGGCGGGCAGCTTGCTGGTCGTTTGGGCGACCTAATAGAGATAGCACGCCTCAACGGCATGCATCTGCCGGTGCGCGACTTGCTTGCCCTCTGCTCAAACATGATCCTCGGGTATTCCGACGCAAAGGGTGCGAAGGAGAACCTTATGACTTGCGCCGATGTGGCAAAGATCCAAGAGGCGGGCAACGTCAGTAAGGCCAGCATCTATGCCAATGCCTTCGGAGCAAACCTGCCCAAACGCAGAGCTGCTGACCGCCCTGTCTTCAAGGCCATGATGGGCTTTGGCGTCGGTGAGGAGACCACCAATGGGGCCGATGGCCTGCTGGTCTACGGCAAGGACGATTCGAGACTGCAGGCTGACTTCGCGCGCCTAATAGCTAGCGACCCTATCTATGGAGCCACGGCGAACTACCTGGTGGCCCAAGATGATTACCTAGAAGGCCACGAGGGAGCGAGGCTCGACGGCGGTGCGGCCGAGTTCATGGAGATGCTCGAAGACCAGCGTCGCAGGCTCTACTTCACGCTGCCTAAGGACGAACCCGGATACTCGCGCTGGGCCATGACAGTCTTCCGTTACGCAGGCGAATACCTTGAGCTCATCGATACGTTAGTGAACAAGACTGCCCAGGTTAACGAGGCTGTCCGCGGCCGGATCGTGAGAGGCCTGAATCGTGTTTTGACAGGACTCCTCTTAGAGAACGCCGACCGGATCTTCATCGCAAGTTCCGGCGGATTTACACAGAGTCGTGTAAGCGTGCTTTGCGACTACGATACCTCCGCACGCCGGCAAAGCGGTACAGGTATGGCCATCAAGCTCAATGCAATGACTGGCCGCCCCTTCTTGGAAGTTTTGCTTGCTCCGGGAGCGGCTAATGGAGTGATCTTCGATCTTACGCCCATCCGCTACGAGTTCCTTGCTCGCGTCGCGGACGGCGCGCTTCCAGCAAGCTTCTCCAACGAATGTCTTGAAGACCTTTTGGCCTTCAAGGCCAAGCTGCTGCGCAAGGCAGAGACGGTTCGCAGGGAGGCCATCGCCGATGACGACGAGGTTGGCGGGGAAGACTCGTCCATGACCCTTAACTTCATCGACATCGAACCCGGGGGACGCGGCATGACTCGCCCTGTGAATGTGAAAGTTTCAGCATGAGTAAAATCATCAAACGTCCAAAAATCGACCGGGTCGATTTCTGCGTCGACGAGAACATTTGGGGACATCGACTCTACGACGAGCAACTTCCGCATTTGACGGTTCTTGAATTTCTCGGCGTACTAGGGTCCAACCTAGACAAGCCTTTGCGACCCCACGAGGGCCTGAGCGGCGCCATCAAGTTCAAACCACAGCGTCAAATACGGCTACGTGGACTGCTCTTCAATAATCCCTATGTGGAGTCCATCGCTGGAAGTAAGCTCTCGGACGAGGAGAAGTGGCGCCAATGGTTCGATAAGTTTGAGCAAGGAAAAACGGGTAATGGAGACGGGGCCAGCGATGTAGCCTATCTGCGCCAATCTTTCAGCAGCTTCGATGATTTCGCAAAAGCGATCGAACTGCTCCGTTCATCTTCTTTCGAGTTCCATAGCAACAAGCGCTGGAGCTCGAAGTTTGTCTTCCCTTTTGGACCGGACGCGCTCTATGAAGATTTGGAGATCGACTCGAAAGGCAACATGAGCAATGACCGGCGATTTTTCGCGCGGTCTGGCGAACTGCTCTATCTGATGCTCTCCCGAGCCAAGCGCGGTGCCGAACTCGGCGATTTACTTGCCAATCAAATGTTCGAGCGATCAGCACCGATGAATCGGCTAGCCCGAGCGCTCCAGGGTACGCCCCAGTCTCCAGAGGATCCTCGCGTTTCTGGCTACCTGCCAGAAGCGTCGAGCCCACGCTTCGACCAAATTTGCGAAGACTGGCTGGCAATTCTGTCCAGAGACATGCCGGTCTATGACGCGCTTGAGCATCTGATCGCGATCACTGGTCTCCATATGCTTCTCTACTTCCTCGAACGAGCCAAGAAAACCGCCGGCAATGACGAGCCTGTCGAGTTTGTCTGCGAGATAGTTTCCAAAGACGGCCGCAAGGTGCGAGCTCTTTCCGGCGATAGCTATCTTGCTAATCAAGGCCTTTCCGAAAAAGCGATCCGAGCCCACGTCGAATCGATTCGAAACGAAAAGACCTGGATCGATGCGGATTCCGCTGAGTTTCCCGAAGCCGAGCGCATGAAGCTTTTGTATGAGGCCTTCCAGTGGCCACGCGTGGGAGGCAGTGAAGAAGACGACTATTCCGGCCAAAGCCCTGACCAGTTGGTCTCTAAGCTCGTCGAACTGGCATTGCCCCGACATGGCCAACACGTAGGGAAAATCCATGCATCATGGTCGCGTGCAATAGGCCTGAGCTCTCGTCGGCTTTCGCGACGGTATCGGTATGCACCTAATGACCGATTGCTTAAATCTATCGTCATCGCGGTCGTTGGTGACCGAATGCAGTTTGACGAATTCTTGGTAGAAGCTAAGCGCCGCTATGGCTTGGTAATCGGCGATGCCGAAGGTGTTCACCTCGTAGAGGCAAAGTCTATCGACCAGGGGGAACTCAGCGAGAACCGCGACAATCTAGAGGCCCGGCTTGTTGGCCTTGGTCTGGTGCGCCGGCTCTCAGATTCCTGCTCATTTGTTGAAAACCCGTTCTTTTCTGAAGTGGAGGCTGCATGCTGACCGACCGCATCATCGGGCGAGTTGGCGCGGAGATCCTCTCCAAGCGCCTTGCCAACCCAGCCCAAGCGGGCGACTCCGTTGCGCTCTTCCGACTCGACAAGCTATCGGCCAGCCAGATCGCCGCCGTGGCACGCTCGGTCATGGGCAAGCCGGACCTAGTCGCGCGTATGGATCTGATGATTCCAGAGGCTTTGGTAGCAGGTCAGGGCTTGCCGTCAGAGCTCTTGATCCAGCAGAACGCAGGCTACGTGCGCAACAACGCTGAGACGGAAAAGGAAGCGATTCTCACCGCCAGCGGTAGTGAGCAGAACCTTTCGGACACGCTCGCTCACGTCACGCCCATTGGCGCCAAGGAACTGAGGATCGATCCCCAACCTTGGGTCGACGCTGCATTGCACACCGGCGGGATTACGCTGGTGGCGGAGGACAGGGCTGTATTCCAAGCCGCGCTCGGCGGCCTGCTAAATGCATCCGAGCTCTCTCTAGTGCAGCTTGGCGACTTCTGCTCGGAGATCATTGAAGCCATCGCCACTAGAGGTCTCCCTATCCGCGACGCGGTCGGGTATGCGTTGCCAAGGGCTGGTCTTCCCAGGGATAGTGGGTATTTCTCCAATGCAAAGACTTTTGGGACCACGCGCGGAGCTTGGCAAAAGGCCTTTGCTAAGCTCATTTCGCAACGCGCGCCGCTACTCAAAAAACTCCGCCAAAACGGCCAGCCACTAGATCCTGATGAATTGGTTGAGCGCATCGACGCCAATGCCGCCGAGATCGCCGAAGGTGCGCGCCAAGCCTTGAAAGCCTTCGCATCGGCTCCGGTGGGCGATCAAGAAGCTGCAGCTTCTCTCGCGCAGTTCGAGTGGGAATCCGAAGGGGTATATCTCGCGTTCGACAAACCCAAGGAAAAACAACAAGGCTTGGCAGAGACAACCTTGCGCTTCTTCGACCATGACTGCGACGAAGACAACGCGTTGGAGCCTGAGGGCCGCAAACTCCTGGAAGACCTGAAGTCGCGCGAGCGGCGAGCTGACTTCACGCCCGAGGATGAAGAATTCTTCGCCACCCATCGCCGGTTTTTGGAGCTCGACTCCAAGCTGCTATCGCGGTGGGAGAAGGCGCTGTTTGGAAAGCCGATTGAATGCAACGACTTCTTCGATGGATTCGCTCGAGTAGTTAACAACCTCCACGCTGGACTTGAGGACTCCGAAGGCGAGCGCATACTTCGCTTTACCGTCAACAAGGGGCGGACTGAATGGCGCGAGCGGTTCAATCATGACGCAGGCAGTTTCTTTTCCGCGATGTATCGCGGCATCCGCGACCTGATGGGCGCCAAGGTGCAGTGGAAGGTCACGCGCATGACTACTGCAGACCTTCCAGACCCGCTGTTCGATTTCGAGCGCTACATCGCAAGGGAACGCGAGATCGCCACGAGCCGGAACAAGAAGCTTAAAGCAAATTCATCGCTCGCGCGCCTCGCATTGCAGATCAAATTCGATGTTGAACTTTTAAAAATCAAGGGCGATACCGAGACTCGCATCAATAAGACGCAACTGCTTTGGAGCTACAAACCTACTACCATTGGCCTGTCCATGGTAGCGGATATGCGCCGACTATTGGACAAGGGAGCGGTCGGCTGCACTGAGGTCCCACGTCGGCTGGTAAGCAAAAAAGGCGGGGTTCAAAACGTCTCACTTCTCGACACCGGCACCCTGGAAGCCACTTACTCCACTGACGCGGGTTCCCTTGTTCCTGCCGCCAACAAACTCCGTAGCTTCCGCCAAGAGATCAAGAGTCGGATCAAGGAACTGACTGACGACGGCCGCTTGACGCCTCCTCAACGCGAAGAGGTTCGAGGCGCCTGGGATAAGTTCGAAGGGGACTATATCCAGGCGCTGGACGACTTCGTCAACAGCGGCCTCCATGGGGAAGCGGTGATGCGCCAGGCTGAATCCTTTGCCGCGCTGCTGGACACCTTGATGGCCCACGCGCGTGGCGACCTTTGCCGGTCGCGTTTGGTGTCTGAGGTCCTGTCGGTGGGCACGACCCGCGTGGCCGGTGACAACCCCGCGCTAATCATACCGCCTTGGCATCCTGAACGCATGAAGGCATTGGCGGTAAAGTCCCGCCGCGTAGCGGGCTTCGCCACTCATTTGCTATCCAGCGGAAGCATACTTTATGGAGATCGCGAGATCTTCATGCGCGAGCTTTCGGACGAAATCGCCCATCCCTTCTACCCAGAGATAGCAGTCCTCAACAATGGCGGGTCCCCCAAGCTAGTCAGCGAAAGCAGCACGGTTAACGGCTACAGCCTTTTGGAGGCCCCGGTTCGCGGCGATGAAGACGCCATGACCGACGTTGATCCAGCCGCTGCGGCCAAGCAGGCGCGCGAACTCTTGGAGCGTTACGTCGGCCTGCAGCCTCATGAGGCCGCCAACCTCAGTGTCGTGCTCTACAACGCCGACGCGGCCGAGTTGCCGCTGGCGACCGTGCGCGAGCTTTCCTCCATTCAGGAGGACGGCAAGTTTCAGTGCAGTGTGTCCGTTCGGCATGCCGACCAGGCGAAACTTCGCAGCGTCTATGGAGAACTGGTCAACAAGGTCGGTGATGATCCTGACCTGCCGATGGTCAGCGAAACCAGCGACAACTTCATCTCAAAGCTGCGTATCGCAGTCACTCCAATCTCGTCGACTCCCAGCGAAAGCGCTCAGGGCTTCAAAGCTTTCGACGTGGCCTTCCTGCATGACGTGGTCGCCCGCTCCGCGAAGGTGGAATGGCTACCCGTAGCTTGGACCAACGACCGGCCTAGCCTGGAGCACGCGCCTTCGCGTTGGTCCTACCGCAGTGTCTCAGGCGAGGACGAACTCAAGTCCACTACGTTCCTGACCTGCCCTTGGCAAACGGCCTCGGGATGGTCCTACGTAACCGCTGTCTCTGCCGTCTGTAATCAGAAGGACGCGACAGTCGACAAGCGATTGTTGCCGGCACGCCGCATTTCCCTGCAAAGCCAGGAACTAGCTGCATTGATCAATGACGCACACAACCTTGCAGAATGGGTCGCCACTTACGACGAGCTATTAGACAAGCGCCAGCTTCAACACAACAACATTACGGTTGTCAGGTATCGCCGTGGCTCCACTAACGGCCGCAACATGATTGTGAGTTCGACTTCCGAGCTGCGGCTGCTTAGCGTGCTTGTCCGGCGTCGTCTTGATGAGCTGAAGCTACAACTTACCTCGGATGAGGTCAATGATGCCGCCGAGAAGGCCAAACGCGATGCTCTGTCAATTTCCGGCGACATCGTTTTGCGCGCGGCGAAACGCGGCGTTTCTGCGGGCGAAATGATCGGCCTAGTCCTCAGCCGCCATCTACTCGCGGATGAGTTCAAGGCTCTCGCCAGCGGGGGGCAAGCCTTGACGGCATACTTCCTTCTCGACGACTACGCAAGCTGGCTTTCTCAACCTGAGAGCCGCATCGCTGACATTCTGGCGCTTAATGTCGAGGAGAAGGAGGATACGATCCGAGTAGTCATTTCGATCGTCGAATCGAAGTATGTGAGCGCCGATGGAATAGCCGCAGCACGCCGCAGTTCGAAAGATCAGCTTCTAACCACGCTGGGCCTGTTCCGTGAGGCCCTCTTTGGCGATCCTGGCCGGCTTGATCGAGATGTGTGGCTGGCCCGCCTAGCCGACATGCTCATCGACGCAGATATTCCTCCAGGGATGACGGGTTTGATGGAGCGCGCTCGCTCGAAGCTTCGAGAAGGGGAAGTGGAGATTTCACTTCGCGGCTATTCGCAGATCTACGTCCACACCTCGGACGCTGGCTCGGCGTCTGCCTCCGAGCAAGATCTTCTCTTGGATGAGAGTGGCGTCAAGGCTTGGCAGGAGGTTTTCGATCGCGTTGATCTCAAGAAGCTAGTCGAGGCATACGCCAAAGGAACAGGCAGTATTGAAGCTCGCGCGGCTCTCGGTGCGTACGAAACCTGGTCCGGCCATAGCTTCAAGAAGCCAGCACCTCGCGTGCCCTGGCTCGCGGCCATGGGCCAGCTCGCGAACGGGGGCGATGAAACTGGGGTGAAAGCCAAGGAAGTCGAGGAAGTCGAGGAAGTTCAAACCATAGACGACACCGGCTCAGATGCGCAAGAGCCTTCGATTCCTACGCAAAGCTCAGCCCAAACCAGCGACGCGTCACCATCTTTGACCTTGGTTCCGGCGTTAGCGCCATCGGCGCCAAACAGCTTTGGGCCTTCTCTGTCCGCGCTTGTCGCTTCAAAGTTCGCTGGCGGCACGCAAGCCGACGCCGAGCGGGAGGAATGGGCACAGGAGTTGACTAAGAAGCTCAAGGCCGCGCTCAACAGCTACGGGCTGCAGGCCGTGATCCTTGGGACGCGGTTGACTCCTAATGGCTGCCTAGTGCGCCTGGCAGGCTCCGACCGGCTTCGCGTCGAGGACATCGAGAACAAGCGCACACAGCTTTTGACCACGCATGCGATCAACCTCGTCACGGTTCAGCCAAAACCTGGCGAAATCGTGGTGACGGTTGCTGGCGCCAAGCGGCAAGCCGTGTCGCTTTGGGAGTTGTGGTCCCGCCGCGAGCTAAATCGCAATGTCGCCGGCATCAACACATCCTTCCTCTTGGGTCTACAAGAGATTAACGGCGCGCTGCTGTATCTGAACCTCGGCGCTGAGTTCGGTGGGCTCTTATCTCATGAGCCGCATTCGCTGGTGGCCGGCGCCACGGGCAGCGGCAAATCGGTACTGATCCAGGCATTAATTCTGGACATTGCCGCGACGAACTCCAAGGATTTAGCACAGCTCATCTTGATCGATCCCAAGATGGGCGTCGACTACGCCCCATTGGCTGACTTGCCGCACATGCGCGATGAGATTGTCACCACGAAGGAGAAAGCGAGCGAGGTGCTTGAAGCCTTGGTCCAGGAGATGGAAGATCGCTACCGAGCGTTCGCCAAGGCGCGTGCGCGCGACCTGCCCACCTATAACTCAAAGGTTCCGGCCGCGGAGCACCTACCCATGGTTTTCCTAATTCATGATGAGTTCGCGGACTGGATGCTTGACGACGCCTACAAGGGCGCTGTAGGGGCAGCCGTGCAACGCTTGGGTGTAAAGGCGCGCGCGGCAGGCATTCACCTGATCTTCGCCGCCCAGCGTCCCGACAAGGACGTGATGCCGATGCAGCTTCGAGAGAACCTGGGTAACCGTCTGATCTTGAAGGTCTCTAGCGAGGCGACTTCCAAGATCGCGCTAGATCGTCCTGGCGCCGAGCTGCTGCTTGGCCGAGGACATCTAGCCGCTAAGCTCAACGGTGAGCAAGGATTAGTCTTTGCGCAAGCCTCGTTCCTGTCCGACCAGGACATTGAAGCGGCCGTGGCCGCTATCCGAGCAGATAACCATTAATTAAGGGAAATTCTTGTGGCACAGCCATTCAAACACGATGCAGCCAGCTTGCTCGACTTCTTTTCACAGAGCGGGCGCGGCTTCTACGTCCCCTACTATCAACGCAATTACTCGTGGGACGAAGAGAACGCCACGAAGCTGATCGAAGACATTTTCTCCAGCATCAAGCGCACGCTTACCAAGCCAGAGAACAGCATCTTCCTTGGCACGGTTATCCTGCACGACGAGAAGAACGTGCAAACTGGCGTCCACTCGGACACGCCAAATCTCTTGACCAAGGTCGCAAACGTCGTCGATGGTCAGCAGCGCATTACCTCTATCGCGATGCTGGCGTGTGTGATCGCAGAGCAGATCTCCCAGACCGTGCCCAAACTCAAGGCTTTAGCCGGCTCAGCGACGGAGTTCGATGCGTTGGCGACCGAGTTGACTGATGAGCTTCCTAACATCCGAAAGTTCTTCTCGGTTGAGATCACTAAGACCGGCGCCCAGCCGGCGCTGAAGCCGAAGATCATCCGGGCGGGTGACGTGTCGGCGAACCCTGTGTCCGATCAGTGGACGCTAAGCGGCCCTATCGACAATTTCTATCGCTCCAATACGTCGAGCTTTTTGTCGAGGTTCATCGCCGGCATTTCTATCGACGCGATCCCAACCGATGAGCGAGTGGGGTCCGTGCTGAGGGTCTTCCAAGAGACGATTAGCGAAAAGGTTCAGGCGGCCGACGCGGTCCTCGCCATCGGCCTGTTGTCGGCAAACAGCGTCGTCGATGGAAGCCTGTTCAGTTTCATGGCTTATCCGCCCACCTGGTCGAATATCAGCTCTCTGGCGCCGGACGAGCAATCCGTTTATTGCGGCGGAATGTTGCTGCTGGCGGTATGCGCTTTTTTGAAGAATTCGTGTCACCTCGTGGTAATCGAGTGCCTGGATCTAGGATTGGCTTTCGACATGTTCCAGTCGCTGAACGCCACGGGCACACCTCTAACCGCTTTCGAAGTGTTCAAGCCGCAGGTAGTCAAAGCGTGGGGCACCGGCTACTCGACGGCGATTAAGCCGCAAGTCGACCGCATCGAGAAGGTGTTTGAGACCGAGAGCAATTCGTCGGACAAGGAAGAGCTGACGGATAAGGTGATCGTGTCCTCAGCCTTGGTTTTCAATGGGATGGAACGCAGCCGAAGGTTCAGCGAGGAACGCGACTGGCTGACAGATACGCTTGACTGGTCGTTAGCTGCTGGCGTGCCGACTCAGAAGTCGGTCGACTTCGTCACGACCATCGCAGACCAGGCCGAGTATTTCCTGACCTTCGTGAAGCCTCGGAGGTCGCCGAAAAATTCGAACACGTTCGGCCTCTGCGATCGCTTGATGCTCTTGGGGCTGTCGCAGCAGCAAGCTGACCGCGCAGGACTGTGTGTCTTCTATCTCAAAGACGCAGGCCATCAATTCTCGCATGCCGTGCTAAGCGTGTTTTATTCCAAGTTACTTCGCTCGCAATTGAACGCGGCGAACAAGGCTACCGCAGCGGCTGAGTTCGTAGCTGTGTGCGAGGCGACTGCCGCCTTTTTCACGCTCTACATGGGTGCGCAGCAAGGACGTTTTCCTGATTCAGACTATCGAGCGCTGTTCCAGTTAACTGCAGGGAATATCTCTTTTGCCAACGGGGCGGCCAACCAATCCGCGTCGTTCGTCAAGGCGGCATTTCGGCAGGCTTTGGAAAATCAAAAGATCTATGATGCTTTCAACGCAATCGCAGCTCGGCAGATCTGGGTGGACCTGGCCAAAGAGAATGCCTGGTATTCACGCAAGGCAGTTTGCCGGTTCGCGCTGTTTGTTTCGGCTAATGACGCCGCGCCGGATCTCACCGCTGGCAACGAAGGGTTTTTCACTGACGGCATGGCTAACTCGGCCGATCTGCTGAACTGCCGCGTATGGCACATGACGAGCTACGAAGTGATCGAACACGTGGCTACACGTGATCAGCCATCGACGATCAAATTCCCGGCTCACTTTGACGCCACTATCTACCCAGGCAACTATTCGATTGTCGATAAGCTCGGCAACCTGACCCTGCTGTCCACGGCGGTGAACTCCTCGATCTACTCGGAATGGCCGGACAAAGTTTTCTACTACTGGAACCTGACCATGCCGGGATCGACGGCGGCTGGCCCAAGTGGAACCGCTCTGGCCGCTGCACTAGGCATCGGCAGTGTTCCACCCGCACTATCAACATTGGTCGCCGCGTCGAACTACCAGTCGCACTTGGCGCCCCTCGCATTTCGTGGGCAAGGTGGTCAACATTGGGATGCCGCGTTCATTGCGCGGCGATCCGAACACCTGTGCCAACGGGTCTTCGACAAGCTTGACGCCTGGCTACGATAGCTGCTTTGGATCTGGCGCAGTCCAGTCCGTCTAATGGCAACCGCGCTAGGACCGGGTCGGTCCTAGCCGGTATGTGACGACTTCAATGTCTTCTTCATCGTCATCGTCATCGTCATCGTCATCGTCGTAGCGATAATGGTCTTGGTGGAAAGCGAAATCGCTTTGCTGATGAAGATTTAGGACGTACTCAAGAGTGCACCTTTCTTTAAAGTGGTCGAATTCTTTGCCCCAACCTTGTATGGAGATGTAGTCGTCGGATTCGAAGCCTGGGCTGAACCAACGGAAGATTGTCTGCGTGTATAGGGCAGTGACTCGGCAAGCATGATTGAGCATGAGGATCAATTTCTCACTGTCCTCGTAGCCACCATAGTCCGCCGGTGGTCCCAAGGGAAATGTTCCGTGCGCCACATGGTTTCGAAGGTTGCGCACGAGTTGAAGCGCATATGTAGGGAACTTTTCCGCGCCGGTTGCTATGCCTCCTACTGATGCGTTGTGCTCGGCCTTGTATCGATTAAATAGGCTGATGAAGTTGGCGCAGTGGTGTTCGAACTCTTGTGGGGCGGCCTGAGCCCCCATTCGTTCGAAAAGGTCATCGAGAAGCGCCACGGCCCGCATGCTGCTGGCTCGTTTGAGATCTTTTTTGGTCACGCCCTTTGCAGCCGCTAACGGAGTGTAGAGGTGATCGACGAAGCGATATGCCTCTTCTAGGCCATTACAGACGAATATAAACCGCGTGAGCGCAGTGGCGTGGTTTGTGTAGTGTTCCGAATGTGCGTCGATGTTGTCAGCAACTGTGCTGCAGTAGAGGCCTGCTTCGGAGGGTTCGAACTTCCAGGTGTTGACTTCGACCTTTTCGAGCTGAGCGGCCAACTTGAACCAATCTCCGATCGTCTCGGTTCGGATGGCCGCTGTGCCATGCTCGCTCTCGTAGGTTGAGGTATTCCCAAGGTAGCTCGCGGCGAGACCTAACTCGATCAAATGCTCGGACACCCGCCGAGTCCTAAAGCAAATGGGGCAGAGGTGAGAAGGGACTGCTTTAGGATCGTTCGCTCTCATTTGCTCCTCGCCTTCTAGGCTACTTGTGACATACAACGCAAGAGCCGTTGCCCTCGTCGACCCCATAGATGTCGTCGATGTCGTCCGGGCTCGCTTTCACCGGCCGTAGCGGATTGATGGGGATGGCCTTGCGCATGCGGGCGCGACGAATATCGTATTCTGACTGGATCGCCGCTACGCGTTCAGGCTGTTCCATGTCACTGAGCGATTCGCCTTTGGACCAGGTGAAGGGTGAGCCATGCTCTAAGGCGTCTTTTTCAAGAGCCTTGGCAGCCTCATAGGCCTCGGGGTGCTGTACGCGCAGCCTTACCCATTCGATCTTCTGCTGAAAGAAGCAGAACGTACATCCGCTGCGCGACCTCCACTCGTAATACTTGGGATAGCCGACACCGGAGTTTTCAAGAATGTCGATCACACCAACTTTATCGATGCCTGCCTCTCGGAAAGGCAACTTGACGAAAAGGTTGTCGGCTTTGGCCGCGTAGCCCTCACGGTAATCCTCATCGGCGCGGATGGCTACATAGGAGGTGACTTTGTCGCCTGCTGCAAGCATAGGCCTCACCCAGCTTTCGAAGGGGGCTAGCTTCAACTGGCGGGTGCACCAGCGGGTGTTCGGATTGGGCAGGAAGTGGTTGTATTGACGCAACCAAAACGTAAAGTCGCGGTCAGGGTTCAGCCTTAGGATAGGCTTGCCGAGCCGACCCTCGAGCTTCCCGAGGAATTCGTAGACCTCGGGAAGCTCTTCTCCGGTGTCGGTAAAGAAATATTCAATGTCGAGCTCGGGATGATGCTCGCGCATGTAGACGGCCAGCGCCGCGCTGTCCTTACCGCCAGAAATTCCCAGAACGTGTCGCTCAGCCATTGGCCGTCTCCTTGTCTATAAATGCCAACTTCATGCTGGCCTTAGCCAGGATCGCCAGCAATACATCAGTCTCCAGTCCTTGTCCCTCAAGCATCGAGGCGACCTCATGGGCCTTAGCCTCCACTGTTTGGCGATGGCGATCCGATATTGCAAACGAGCGCGAGATCATCTTGGTGTTTGAGCCAGCGCCGATGACCACGGCAATGGCTTCGCTGTGGGCCTGCCGGCCTTGCACGGCCACGAAGGCCTCAGCCTCGCGGAAGCGCCGCGCGGATTTCGTAAGCTCCAAGATCGCCGCGTCGATATGGCGATCGACCCAGTCACGCGGGGGCCTCTCGGCGGCCATGCTCAGGATACTTTCGAGCGAGGTTCGCGAGCCATCGAAATTGGCGAGACGCGTGGCAAAGCCATCCATTTGCAGATCGCCCGAGATGCCAGAGACCGAGCACGCGCGCGCTCGTAACCTATCGAGATCATCGCGACTCGCGTCGAGCGCGGAAAGCATCTTGGCTTCCACTTCCGCGAGCATCTTACCGTAGGCACCGGCGAGCTCTTGCAACGGCGCGCGCAGCGCATTCACGTATGACTTTCCGTCGGCTGCGCTCAAGAGCGAAGCTAGGTCGACGAATAAGACTTTGTGCGGGTCGTTGGCCTTAAGGAGCATGTCGCGCATGTCTTTGGCTGTCTGCCCCAGCCGCGACGTGCGTCGGGCCCATTCAGGCAAGTTGAATACCATCGCTACTAAGCCGCGGGCTGCTTCAAGTGGATCGGCCGCGCCAGTGCTTTCACCAATCTCAGCCAGGAGCTCGGATATGCCTTCGAGGATTCGGCTTTTGTCCTCATCGATGGCCACCCAACGCAGCAAGAAGCGGTCAGGGTCTTGCAGGCACTCGTCGATGTCGAAGTCGGTAAGCCGCGGAACGAACATTCCATCCTTGTAGACAGCGATGTTTGCCTTGTGGGCGAGCAGGAAGGCTGTGAGGACTACCGGCTGAATACCCCGCTTCATTCCGAAGGGCGGCGCGCTCCACAGCGCGTAGATTTCGTGCGCGCCCACGCGAGCGTTGACGTCGGAGAAGAGGACGCGGGTAGCGTCCCATAGCGGCGTGAAGCCCTCAGCGAAACCATCGCCAGGGGGCATGCAACGCCATGCACCTGAAGCGTCTTGGCGATGAAGCCCCGTGCTTTTGAGCAGCGTCTCGTAGAGGCCGCGCTCAGCTGGAAAGCCTTCGAACCCTAGAGCCTCTTGGGCTTCAGCGTTGATCATCGCGTGCAGCAGATCGCGGCGGGCCTTCACACTGTTGCTCGACACACTGTCGCGGTTAACCAACTCGCTCCACACTGGGAGCGAATGCTCGAAAAGGTCGTCGGCAAGCAGGGATGCCTCAGGGGAGAGCTTCTCTCCTGGTTCTACGATCTGGTGCTCACCCTTGTGCCACTTTGCTCGCGACACTGCAGCTTGCAGTTGGTCCTCAAGGTCGGCCCGCGTCGCCGCCAACCGCGCGTAAACCTCGCGACGGGCGACAGCATCACCAGAAAGTTCATGCCTCTCCTTGACTTGCTCCAACGCTACCAGCTCAGCAGCGAGCTCGGTAATCCGAACATGGTTGGTGGGGATACCCACCATCACAGGCCAAGGACGAAGCTTTGAGCAGTCCGCCGCTCGAAGGCTTGCAGTCCGCTGGCTCATACCCTTGCTCGGAAGAGCCAAAATGAACGCGCCAAACTCGCCCTTTTTAGGTTGGAAGTTAGCGGCAATTTTTTCGGCCTGCTCAATGCTGCAAAGCGAGAGCTCCATCCAGCGCATGGTGCCCGTCTCGTGATAATGACGCTTGGCCACTACTGGATGCAGGCCCATGAGCTGCGCGAGCCAAGCGTAATCGATCCCCGGCGAAGAAGCCAAGGCTTGGGCGATGGCCGCATCGATGTCGAAGTCACTGCCCTCGAATACCGACCAAGCGCCGGTGTAGCTCTTAAATAGCACAACCTTAAGCGAGCTAAGCTTTTCCAGCGCAGCGTCGAGTTCCTCGCGCGTCTTGTCGTAGAAAAGGGAGTTAATCACAGCGGAGTCAGCCGCCAGGCCGGAACCGTTGCGGAAGAGATCGATGACTGCAATGTTTTTAATCAGCGACACGAGCAACGCGTCGCCCGTCTTGGCCTCGGCACGCTCGACCGCTTCAACGGCCTGGGACCAGCGATGCCCATCGGGGGAAGCAAGGATCGCCGGCTCCAAGTTTGATCGCAAATAGTCCCAGTAATCGCTCGGACGATACCAACTCGCATCGCTCTTGAGCGTCGAGTTCAGATAAGAACGGAAGCCATGCGGCTCTACTGACGACAAGAAGCCAAACGTACTACGCTCGTTTTGTCCAAACTGTCGCTTGGAAATCGGGCCCAGTAGCGCGGCCATGGCCGGGTGCAACGGCCAGCAAGCTTCAAGGGCTTGGGCAAAGTCCTGCCCCACCGCAGGACGGCGCGAACGGATCGCCTCGGCGATGGTCTTCGAAGCGTCGCGCATCCAATGCGGGCGCTCCCTGGTCTCGATCGCTCGGCCAATGAGCTCGACGACTTCGTCGCTTGCGGCCACGAAAGGGAGGTCGACGTAGCGCCCTTGGATCTTTGCCCAGTCGTCGCGGGTGTCGATGCCCAGGCGGGCCGAGTACTGCGCGAAGGACTGGTGCAGCACACCAACGACCACCAAACGGCCTTCAGAACGAGCAGCGGCCTCGGCAAGCTCTTGAAAGAAGTAGACATCGTCACCAGAGCCCAGGGCGGAGGCCTCTAAGAACTTGCCCATCTCGTCGATGATGACTAGCACGCCGTCATGCGGGCGCCTTTTTGCCTCTTCAAGCAACTCGGCGATTAGCGATTGGGCATTCGGCTTGCTGCGGCCGTCGGCAGTCTTGCTCTGCGCACGGCGCAGCGCGACATGAAGCTCCGTTACAACGCTGCCACGTCGGCCTACGGTCGGAACCAGTAGCCAGCCTGTTTGGACCGGAAATGCTTTGTCGAAAGCAGGCTTGGAGTCTAAATGTAAGACTTCGCGTGCTTTCGCTCGAAGATTCTTGTCTGCGTGCAAAACACTTGCCAACGCGACGGCTAACGAGCTCTTGCCCCCGCCGAATGGGCCAGTCCAGGTGAAGGATCGTTGGTTCGTACTGAAGAGCTGCTTACACATGCCATCGACTACGGAAGACGCAGTTGCATGGCAAATATAACCAGCAAGAGCGTCGGCGCGACCGATATCGGCGTCGACGCGGATGGAACGCTGGTATTGGCGCGAAATCTGGACGTTGTCCGAAAGCGCCTCTCGCTTCTTGTCAGTCATATGCACGCCTGATCATATTTTTTAAGTCTTCCTTGGACAGATCCTTGCGGTGAATTTGGCGAAGGCCGGCTGAATCGGTCCATTCGACCTTGCGTCCCGTGAAGTCTGATAAAGAAATTAGTCTTTGGGCGATCGACTCCTCGTCGAGCTTGAAGACCCGTCCTGGCGAACCCTCCGCGTAAGCTACGGTTTCGAATGCCAGCGAACTTTGCCCCTCAGCTTCTCGATTCCAGAAGTCGACTAAGGCATAAGCGAAGATGCCGTTGTGCAGCGAGGCCTTCGGACCGCGCCGAAAAGCGTATTGGCCTTTGTGGACCTCTTGCAACAGGCCCAACTCGCCTAAGAGCGGCTCAGCGAAATCCTCAGGAGAGCCGCCGGCGGCACGCGGCGCGTAACCGCGGAGACACGTCTCCAAGTCGCGTGAGATAGTGGAGGTCGACAGCCGATGCTTCGGGTCGAGCTCGCGCGCATAGCGGGCTAAAGGTTCTTCTAATTCTTGGCGAGTAAAGGTTGGGGCTGTCACATGGTTGAACAGCCAATGCCAAGTCGTTGAACGGAAACACCGGCCTGCGAGCTGCCAATGGGCAAGCCAAGCCGTTGATGGGCTTTCAGCGTAAGGATCGAGCCCGCCGTCACTTAGGATCTCCTTAGCAAGGCCGCGGATGCGGAAACTGTCGCCATCCTCGAACATTACGCCGCAAGCCAAGGCCCAATGACGGATTGATGCCACCATATTCTTGCCAACGCCAAAATCTGCAATAGACTTCTCGTGGGAAAAAGTTGATTTACGGATCAATCCACCATTGTCGGCTTGGTCGAATAGCTTCTTTAACCACATTTGACGCAAGGGAAACGTTTCGTGGCCCGAAAAATGGACGGACGTTTTTCGACTAAGTTTAGGTATGGCATCTTTCATAGTCACAGTTTAACCCGAACTGGTGGATTCCGCCAGTTCAGGCTCCTCAAAATACTGTAAAAATATACAGTATTCTAAGGTTAGGAATGTTGATGCGCTGCTTCATAGCCTATTCGTTTGTTCACAAACTTCGTCAACCGCTGGCTTAATTGAAAGAAATTTTAAAAGCCTTTTAAATCAATGACTAAGCTTAAATTTTATTGTTGACCGACAGATCTTTAGGCATCGCAATAAGAACTAGCTCTTGAGATTTGATTTTTTGCTCTCAATTTTCCTCTGGAATCGAGTCAGTCACTAGGAAGTGATAGCACATCGCACTCATGAAGGCGATGCCGGCGCCCGTCAACAAAGCTGGCACGAAAGACCAGGCCTGCGCGATATAGCCGGTAAGGATAGGGGCTAGCGCGCCGCCGAGAAAGCCGCCAAAATTCTGAAGAGCACCTAGCGACGCGATACGGCTACGCGGCGCCACTGCGGTCACCAGCGACCACGAGCACGCCGACGAGGCGTTCGCGAGGAAGATCACAATCGAGATGCAGGCCACGGCGACGGTATTGCTTTCGACCAGCGCCGCCGGAATCGTGAACGCCACCATGCCGAGCATGGACACCACTACCGCCCTGCGCCGGCTGGCGACTGGTGACGCCGCATGCCGGGTGACCCGATCGGACGCCCAGCCGGCAACCAGGGCACCGGCAAATCCGCACAAGAAGGGGATCGAGGCCGCGAAGCCAGCCTGCGCCAATTCCATATGGCGCTGAGTGCGCAGATAGCCCGGCAGCCAGGTCAAATACACCCAGTTCAGATAAACCGAGCCGAAAAAGCCGAGCAGCATCCCCCAGGTCGCGCGATACCAGAACAGCGCGCGCCAGGAGGCAAAACTCGTCGCCGGCGCCGTGCCGACCGCCTGCCCTTCGTCGAGGTAAGCGCGTTCAGCCTCCGACATCTGGGCGCGGACCGGATCGCGATATAGGCTAACCCAGATGAGCGCCGCGACCAGGCCGAGCGCGCCCGTCATGAAGAAGGCCCAGTGCCAGCTGGTCGCCAGGATCAGGGGTGTCAGGATCAGCGGTGCGAGCGCGACACCGAGCGGCGATGCCGAGTTGTAGACGCCCGTCGGGGTGCCGCGTGCACGTAGCGGGAACCAGTTGCTCACGACGCGCGCCGCTGCCGGAAACTGCGGCGCCTCTCCGATCCCGAGCACGATGCGTGCGACCACGAACCAGCCGAAGCTGGCGGCGAGCCCGCCTGCCGCCTGCGCCACCGACCAGATCACCAAGCCGGCGCCGAGCAGCCAGCGTGGGCCGATCTTGTCGACCAGGGCGCCGACCGGCAGCTGGCACAGCGCGTAGCTCCAGGAAAAAGCGGATAGCAGCAAGCCCATCTGGCCGAGCGAGAGGCCGAGATCGGTGCGGATGTATTCGTTGGCGACGGCCAGGGTGGCGCGGTCGAGGTAGTTGATGACGCCGGTGAGGACCAGCAAGACAAGGGCGATCGTCTGGCGGTGGCGAATGCGTGGGGGGGTCGTGTCGTGGAGCGAAGGTACGTTCATTTCAGGATGCTACCAAATGAACGTTAATGAGATGAAAGTTTTCTGGCGTATCTACATAAATAGTGCGCTTCACGCGCTACACCTAACTCTTGTGAATCCTCGACGATTGAGGCGCTGAGAGCCGTCCCATTCCAATCAGCGCACGACGACGCCTTTTTGCGTAAGCCCGTCGAATGTGCGAACTGGCTGCGATCTACTTGCTGTGCCCACAATTCGCCCCAACGGCGCTTCCACCCAGCGATAGAACATCGCACCGCCCGCCAAACTGGCCATCCAGGCAACCAAAGTCCCAACCGCCTGCCACGCCGCATCTACCGGCACAAACCGCGTCACCGCCGCATTCACCACCAGGCACACCGGAAAGTGCACGAGAAAAATCGAATACGAATTCTTCCCCAGCCAGTTCGCCAGCGCCCATCCGGCAGTCGAACCAACGTTGACTCGCCCCAGCAGCATCAACACGCATGCCACACTCAGCGCCACCGCAATCCTGCTCCTGAAATCGAGCATCAAAGCCCCCAGCGCCGGCACCGCTATCATCAGGAACAGCAGCACCACCGCACGCGGCCGACGCGCCGGGTCGCTTGCCCACCATGCGAGCATGCCCAGGCCGTAGCTGCCGAAGAAATACGGCGCCCATACATCCCAGTCTGCATCGCGGTTGAAATACAACAGCGAGGAAACCACCACCACCGTCATGACGACCGGCGCCAGCCATGGCCGCTGCCGGCCGCCGGACAAGCGGCCACACAGCCATAGCAACAGCACGGCACCCGCATATAACTGGAAATCGATCGCAACATACCACGCGCCGGCCGACAGGGATTCGTAGCCGAGCACGCTGTGCAGCAACAGCACGTGCGCCGCCAGCTGGGACAGGCTCGGCGCGGCAGAGATCGATTCGTGCGTCATCCACATGGACGCAATCGAGGAAGCAACGGCCGCGAGCAGGGTGGCGGCAATGAACGGCGGCGCCAGCTTGGCGTAGCGCCGCCACATGCTGCCGAGCGGGTTGTTTGATCGGGCCGCCCCATCCGGTGCCAGCGATTTGGCGGCGAGAAAGCCGCCGATGACGAGGAAAATTTGCACGGCGATGCGCGCGTCGCCCGCGAGCCAGTCGAACAGGGCCGGTGCCAGTGGCCGCGCGTGGTCTGCCATCGGCCCGTAGAACGCCAGGTGGTGCAGCACGATCAGCTGCGCGGCGACTGCCTTGAGCAAGTTGATCAGAACGAATTGTGTCTTGCCTGCTTCCATCGACTTCCCATGCCAACAACATCTGCCACTGTGCTTCCGACCCTACCGAAGCAACGCTTGCTGGATATTGCCGACCGGGCGCCATCTTAGCGGAGCATGACGAACGATTACCACGCATTACACAGTTTGAAACATTTCATCCAAATGCGGGGCGGACGACAGTAAAAGAGACAGCGGAGAAATTTGACGAAATCTGCTGGGGTTTACATGTGGTAACCTAGCGCCTCCCGATGTCCTCCCTTTGTCCCTGTGCACAGGCAGCGTGAGCCGACGATCCACGCCTGCCACCAGCTGCATTCCATGAAATTCGAAACCAAGATCAAGGTCGCCGCCGGTGCGATCATCCTCGTCATGTCGACCGTGGCGGCGCTGCCGATGATCGTCAACCGCCAGGTGACGACCGTGATGGCCGAACTGCGCAGCGCCTCGAATGTCGAGCGCCTGCAGCTGACCCTGCTCGACATGCTGCTCAATGCGGAAACGGCACAGCGCGGCTTTGTCGTCACCGGCGACGAGCGCTTCCTCGACCCCTACCACGCAGCCGTGAACGGCATTCCGACCACCCTCGAGGCGCTGCGCAGGGAGATGGCGGACCCGCAGGAGGCGGCGCGCTTTGCCGTCATCGAGCGCGCCAGCAGCGCCAAGATGCAGACGGTGGCGCGCACCATCGAACTGCGCCGCACGCAGGGCATTGCGCCGACGGCCAGCTACATGGCGGCCGGCGCCGGCAAGGTGCAGATGGACCAGTTGCGCGCGCTGATCGCCAGGGAGCTCGCCGTCTATGCCCAGCGCCGTACCGACCTGGGCAACCAGCTGCTGGCGACGTCCAATTCGGCGGCCACGGCCAGCCTGGTGGCGACACTGACCAACATCCTGTTCCTGGCCGGCGTGCTGGTCGCGGCCATGCGCGTGCTGCGCCAGCGTAATGCGGCCGAGCACAAGGCCAAGGCGGCGGCGCTCGAGACCCAGCAGACCAACGAACGGATCTCGCTGCAGAACGACCTGCTGTTCCGTAGCGCCGACCTGATGCATTCGCTGGAGCTGGCCGAATCGAGCGACGAGGCGGCCGGGGTCATCGCCAGCTATCTGCCGCGCCTGCTGCCGAACCTGTCGGGCAGCCTGTATTTGTACAACAATTCGCGCGACATCCTCGAACGCAAGGCCGGCTGGGGCAGCGTCGCGGGCGAGCCGGAGATTATCGAGGCGCTCGACTGCTGGGCGCTGCGGCGCGGCAGTGCCCATGTCTACGCCGGCGGCGACGGCGGCCTGGCCTGCCGCCACGTGACCAACCCCGACACGGACCGCCTGTGCCTGCCGCTGGTGACCCAGGGCGACGTGATCGGCTGCCTGAGCGTCACCGGCAGCGGCCTGGTGCACGGCGCCGAGGACCAGCGCGCCTGGATCAATCAGCTGGCCGAGCAGCTCGGGCTGGCGCTGTCGAACGTGAGACTACGTGTCTCACTCCGGCAGCAGTCGATCATCGATCCGCTGACCCAGCTCTACAACCGGCGTTACCTGGACGAGGTGCTCAAGCGCGAACTGGCGCGGGCCGACCGCAATGGCACGCCGGTGAGCGTGCTGGTGCTCGACCTCGACCATTTCAAGCGCATCAACGACACCTATGGGCACGAGGCCGGCGACGCCATCCTGCGCAAGGTGGCGCTCACACTGCGCGAAAACATCCGCTCCTGCGACGTGGCCTGCCGCATGGGCGGCGAAGAGATGGTGGTGCTGCTGCCCGAATGCGGCACCGACAATGCCTTGAAACGCGCGGATGCCTTGCGCCTGGCGATTGCCGGCGACGATGTCCTGCACGCGGGCCAGCGCATCGGCGCGACGGCCTCGATCGGCATCGCCACCTACCCGGGGCATGGCACCAACATGCGCACGCTGGTGCACGCGGCCGACCTGGCGCTGTACGAGGCCAAACACGGCGGGCGCAATTGCGTGCGGGTGGCGCAGGGCGAAAGTCAGGGCATGGCACAAGGCTGACGCTGCTACAGCAGGTAGCGGTCCACTCCGACGATGGCCGATACGGCGAGCGAAGCGGTCAGGTAGCACAGCACATGGTCCTTCCAGCCCAGCCCCAGGCGCCGGCTGCCCCTGGCCGCGAGGAAGATCAGTCCCGCCGCCACCAGTAGCGGCAAGGTCCACTTGCCGAGGCCGAGATACATACCGAGGCGCGCTTCGTCGTTCGGGTGCATCACGCTGACGAGCGCGGCTACCGCGCGCATGAACGCCGCCGCATACAGGAAGGCAAAGGCTGTGATGGAGGCGCTGCGCTTGACTACCACCCAGGCGACGATACCCTGCACGATGGTCACCACCGGTCCGGCGGCGTCGGCCAGTGCGCGTTGCCAGTCCGCTGCGCCGGGCGCATAGCGCACGATGTTCAACCCGAAGCGCGGGTCCATGCCGAGCGCCGCGGCCATCAGCCAGTGGGCACCCTCATGCACCAGGTTGGTGATGAGGAAAACGAGGGCGAACCACAGGTAGAACGGCGCTTTGAGTGTCATCGGGTGGCCAGGTTGAACAGCGGTCGGAAGCGCTGTATGGACAATGCCGGCCCAATGTACTGTATTTTTGGAAAGTTTTCTACCGCTTCTACATCCGGTCCAGCAACTGCAAGGACGCCCGATCGCTCATCACCAGCACCAGTTTCAGCCTTGCCCGCGTCATCCCCACGAACAGCTTGCGCAGCACCGTCTCCGTCATCTCCTCGAAATCGATCTCGGTAAAAATCAGCGCCGGCGCCGATTGTCCCTTGAAACGGTAGACCGATTCCGCCAGCAACCCGCCCTCGCGGAACACCGGGTTGCCGAACAGGTCGTACGCGCCTGTGAACGATTTCAGCGTATGCGCGTCGCTCAGTTTATCGAGGTTGAGGATCGCCGACTTCTCGCGCCCGCGGAAGGAACACAGCGCAATGTCGTGGCGGCCGAAGCCGGCGGCCAGGCAGGAGGTGACGGCGCGCCGGGTCTGGGCCAGCATGGCCTCGACGTCGCCTTCGGGATAGGTCAGTTCCTCGATGTCCGCGCCCTTGAAGGGGCTGCCCGCTTCCACCGGTTCGCGCGCGGCGCCGATCGATTTGAGCATCTGCACGATCTGGCGCGGGCTGCGGTAGTTGGTGTCGGAATGGAGTTTTACCCAGCCCGGCAGGGTCACCATCTGCTTGCCGTACAAATTCTGGTCGGGGTCCTCGAGCCAGATGGCGCGGCCGTCCGGCTTGACCATGCCGAGCACGATGTCGCGCCAGCTGGTCGAGAAATCCTGGCCTTCGTCGACGATCAGCACGTCGTACTGCCAGGTTTCGGGCAGCGCCACTTCGGCCAGCGCGGTTTCGATGTCGTTCCAGACCGCGGGCGAGCCGTAGTCGGGGGTCTTGTCCTGGGCGCGCATCCAGGCGTCGCACAGCATGTGGAAGGTGGAGACGCGCCCGCCCGGCGGCACCAGTCGCTCGATGTGGTCGGCCAGCGGGCGGTTGAAGCAGACGTACAGCGGGCGCAGGCCGGCGTCGAGCGCGGCCTGGTATTCGGCCAGCGCCAGTTGCGTCTTGCCGCTGCCGGCGGTGCCGACCACGCGCAGGCGGAATGGCGCGAACTCGAGCCGGCGCGCCCAGGTGGCCAGGCCGCCGGAGAGGCGCGTCACCATTTTGGTGGCCGAGCCGATCATCGAGCTGGGGTCGGGGCGCAGGCTGAGGGTATCGCCGAGGAAGCGGGTCACCTTGTCGAAGTCCTCGGTTTTATCGGTGATCGGCAGCGCTTCGCGGATGATGCGGCCGATGCGGCCCTTGTTGGTGGCGTCGATGATGTGGCTGGGGTCGATGCCGGCCAGGTGCGGGTCGCGCACGGTGTAGTCGGGGCAGTACAGCAGGTAGTCGATCGACAGTTCGCCGTTGTAGCGGCGCGTGAGCCCCTCGATCGTGTGCAGGATGTGGGCGTGGATTTTACGGGGTTTGCCCTGGAAGTTCTTCAGCAGGCCGTCGCGGGTTTCGTTGAGGAAGCCGGCGACCTGCTCGATCAGCAGCATGCGGCCGTTGGGGGCGAGGACAATGAAATCGACGTCGCCGTACACCGAGTAGCCATTCTCGACATTGGTCCAGTGGACGCCGTGGTAGATGTGGTACGGCGTGTCGGACAGGCGCTGCTCGAGCAGGGACAGGGTTTCGATCTCGCGTGCGGCATTTCCGGTGACGGACATCTCGCGCCAGCCGGCAGGATGGATTTGGGCCATGGATCGACGCTTCGCAGAGGATGAAGATGTCAAGATTGTAATGCTGTTCGACGGAAGGAAACACACCATTGAAACGTGGACGCAGATGAAGCTCCCGTGCACGTTGCGTAGTTTTGTACTATCATAAGTTACATGAGACGCGATTCCCGACTTTCCTCGATCCTGCACCTGCTACTGCACATGGCCCACAGCGCGCGCCCGCTCACTTCGGAGGAGCTGGCCGGCTTCCTGCAGACGAATCCCGTGCTGGTGCGGCGCACGCTGGCCGGCCTGCGCGAGCGCGGCTATGTCGGCTCCGGCAAGGGCCATGGCGGCGGCTGGGTCGTCACGGCGGATTTACAGCAGGTATCGCTGCGCGACATCTACGAGGCGGTCGGCGCGCCGACCGTGTTCGCGATGGGGAACCGGGTCGACCATCCCGAATGCCTGGTCGAGAAGGTGGTGAACCAGTCGCTGGCGAGCGCCTTCGACGAAGCCGAGGCGTTATTGATCAAGCGCCTGGGCGACGTCTCGCTGTTTGAACTGTCCGAACGCTTCAATGCGCAATATGCGCAGCACCTGGGGGAACACCATGCACACCACAACGACACCTGAATTCGACGCCATCGTCATCGGCGGCAGCTATGCCGGCCTGTCGGCCGCCACCCAGCTGGCGCGCGCCCGTCGCCGCGTGCTGGTGATCGATGCCGGCCAGCGCCGCAACCGCTTTGCCCACGCCTCGCACGGCTTCCTGACCCAGGACGGTACCGAGGCCGCCGTCATCGCCGCCACTGCGCGCAGCCAGCTATTGAAATATCCGAACGTGCGCTGGATCGCCGGCACGGCAGCGCAGGCACAGGCGCAGGGCGACGGCTTTGTCGTCACGCTGGCCGACGGCACGGTCTGCACGGGCCGGCGCCTGGTGCTGGCCACCGGCGTGCGCGACGAACTGCCGCCGGTCGACGGCTTGCAGGAACGCTGGGGCCGCAGCGTGTTCCACTGCCCGTATTGTCACGGCTACGAACTCAATGCCGGCGCCATCGGCGTGCTGGCGGTCGGGCCGCTGTCGATGCACCACGCGCTGATGTTGCCGGACTGGGGCACGGTGACCTTCTTCCTGAACGGCGCCTTTGAGCCGGATGCGGCGCAGCTGGCGGCGCTCCATGGGCGCGGCGTCACGCTCGAACGCACGGCCATTGCCCGCATCGAAGGCGAGGCCGACGTGGCGCTGGCCGACGGCCGCGTACTGCCGATGGCGGGCCTGTTCGTCGCTCCGCGGATGCATGCGGCCAGCCCGATCGCGGCGCAACTCGGCTGTGCGTTCGAGGACGGCCCGATGGGTGCCTTTGTGCAGACCGACGTCATGAAAGCGAGCAGCGTGCCCGGCGTGTTCTGCTGCGGAGATATGGCGCGCGCCGCCGGGAATGTCGCCCTGGCCGTGGCCGACGGCGCGATGGCCGGCGTGGCGGCGCACCGCTCCTTGATCCCGGCGCTGCAGGCGGCCTGAGGCAGACACACAACATAAAGCACCGGCGCCGGGGTGGCCGGGCTAGAATCGTGGTCTTTCCACCACCGGCGCACACACGATGACGTCCCAACAGGCAGGCTTGACTTTCGGCGGACTGAAACAAGTGCTGGCCGATGCGGTACGCGGCGCTTCGTACGACGTCATCCTGCAAAGCCTGCTCGACGAGGCGCGGCGCCTGATCGACCAGGACAGCTGGGCCTCGGTCTACCTGATGGACGAGACGGCGAACCAATTGGTCCTGGCCGCCGCGGCTGGCATCCCGACAGAACTGACGACGGCGCTGGTGCGGCTGCCGGTCGACCCGGCCGGCCCGCCCTGCGGACGCGCGGCGCACGCGGGCCGCATCGTCATCGTCGAAGACCTGCGCGGCGAGCCGCTGATGGGCCCCTACCTCGCCATCGCCGAGGCGCACGGCATCCGTTCCTGCTGGTCGTTCCCGCTGCATGCGCCGGGCGGAAAAATCCTCGGCACGCTCGCCTTTTTCCATGCCAACCGGCTGGCGCCGGGCGCCGACCTGAAAGGCGAGATCGGTTACTTTACCGACCTGCTGGCCCTGCTCACCGAGCGCCACCTGCGCGAACAGGAAAACCAGGCGCGACATGACGATGCCGCGCGCGAACTGGCGGCCATGGCCGACGATTCCAGACGCCGGTACCGCCTGTACGAAACCGTTCTCTCGAATACGCCGGACCTGGCCTATGTGTTCGACCTCGAGCACCGTTTTACCTATGCCAACGCGGCGGTGCTGCAAATGTGGGGCAGGACCTTCGAGGAAGCGGTCGGCAAGAACTGCCTGGAATTGGGGTATGAACCCTGGCACGCGGCCATGCACGGCCGCGAGATCGAGCAAGTCAAGGCGAGCAAGGCGCCGATCCGCGGCGAAGTGCCGTTCGACGGTACCGGCGGGCGGCGCATCTACGACTACATCTTCGTGCCCATTCTCGGGCCCGATGGCGAAGTCGAGGCGGTGGCCGGCACCACGCGCGACGTCACCGAGCGCAAGCGCTTCGAGGAAGAGCTGAAGGACAGCGAGCTGCGTTTCCGCACCATCACCAACGCCATGCCGCAGATGGTGTGGACGGCGCAACCCGACGGCATCATCGATTACCACAGCGAGCAGTTTTATCGGTATGCCGGCCTGCCCGACGGCAGCGCCGAAGGGGCGCAATGGGCCGAGACCCTGCTCCATCCGGACGACCGGGCCGCAGGCCTGGCATGCTGGGCGCACAGCGTGGCGACCGGCGAACCCTACGAAACCACTTACCGCACGCGCCACCACTCGGGCGAATACCGCTGGATCCTGGCGCGCGGCCTGCCGCTGCGCAACGAGAGCGGCGAGATCGTCAAATGGCTCGGCACCGACACCGACATCCATGCGGCCAAGCTGAACGAAGAGGCGCTGCAGGAAGCGAACCACCGCAAGGATGAGTTCCTGGCGATGCTGGCGCACGAACTGCGCAACCCGCTGGCGCCGATCAGCGCCGCCGCCCAGGTGCTGCGCCTGGCGCCGAACAACCCGGACAAGGTGCGCCAGTACAGCGAGGTGATCTCGCGCCAGGTCAGCCACATGACGACGCTGGTCAACGATTTACTCGACGTCTCGCGCGTCACACGCGGCATGGTGCAGCTGGAAAAGGCGCCGGTCGACGTCAAAGCCGTGGTCACCAGCGCCGCCGAACAGGTGCACCCATTGGTCGAAGCCGGTAAGCATACGCTGGCGCTGCAGCTCGGTTCGGCGCCGGCAAGCGTGCTGGGCGACCGCGCGCGCCTGATCCAGGTGACCGCCAACCTGCTGGCGAACGCCGCCAAGTACACGCCGCCGGGCGGGCGCATCACGCTGGCGCTCGACGTCGCCGACGGTGTCGTCCGGATTGCGGTGACGGACAACGGCAACGGCATCGAACCGGCCCTGCTGCCGCATGTGTTCGACCTGTTCGTGCAGGGCAAGCGCACGCCGGACCGGGCCCAGGGCGGCCTGGGACTGGGGCTGGCGCTAGTCAAAAACATCGTCGGCATGCATGGCGGACAAGTGGCCGCGCACAGCGCCGGGCCCGGCCAGGGCAGTACGTTTACGGTGGCGCTGCCGGCCATTGCCCCGCCGGCGCGTCCGACCGCGCCGGCGCCGGCGGCCGACCTCCAGCAAGCGGGCCGCGCGCTGCGCATCATGCTGGTCGACGACAACGTCGATGCCGCCGCCACCCTGTCCGCCCTGCTGGCCGCCGCCGGCCACACCGTGCAGGCGATCAACGATCCGCGCGACGCGGTCGGCGCGGCGCTGGCGCAGCCGCCGGACGTGTTCATCCTCGACATCGGCATGCCGCTGATCGACGGCCACGCGCTGGCGCGCCAGCTGCGCGCGCAGCCTGCGCTGGCGCAGGCGCTGTATGTGGCGCTGACCGGCTACGGCCAGAGCAGCGACCATGAATCCTCGCGCCAGGCCGGTTTCGATTGCCATTTCGTGAAACCGGTCGAGGCGGCGCGCCTGTTGGCCACCCTTGCCTCACAAGCCGGCACCACCTGATCGCCGGGTCGCCGGCCGCCAGGATTGCCATTGATGCTAGACTGCTGGCGCCGGCAATCCCACGCCGGCGTCACACCGTTACCACGCACAGCACTGCCGGAGTGTTAAACCCCCGATGCGCGAATCAAGCCTGTTGAACAACCTGACCGCCAATTCGGTCGTCACCGCCTCCTGCTTCCTCGGCCTGCTGTATTTCGGGCGCGACATCCTCGAACCGCTGGCGCTGGCGACCATCCTGAGCCTGGTGCTGGCGCCGCTGATCCGCTCGCTGCGCCGCATCGGCCTGCCGCGCCTGCCGGCGACGCTGCTGTCGGTGCTGCTGGCCGGTACCTGCGTGGTCGGCGTCGGCACCATCCTCGCGTTTCAACTGGTGGCGGTGACGCGCGACCTGCCCGAATACCGCGCCGCCATTCGTTCCAAGATCGAGCGCGTGCGCGAAATCACCGAGCGCCCGTTCGCGCGCCTGGAAGCGGAACTCAGTGCCGTGGCGCCGCAGTCTCCCCTGCCGCCGCTGCCGCCGGTCACGGTGCGGCGCGGCACGCTCACCACCGGCGCCAATCAACCGCTGCCGGTGGAGATCCGCGCCCCGCGCGCCACCACCCGCGACACCCTGGCGCGCCTGTTCGCGCTGGCCTGGGGGCCGATCGGCGAGACCGGCCTGGTGCTGGTGCTGCTGATTTTCATCCTGCTCGAGCACGAATCGCTGCGCGACCGCGTGATCCGCCTGGCCGGCCAGGCCGAGATCAGCCGCACGGTGCGCGCCCTGTCCGATGCGACGCGCGGCGTGTCGCGCTTCTTCCTGTCGCAGTTCGTCGTGAATTTGACGTTCGGCGCGCTGGTCGGGGTGCTGCTATGGGCCTTCGGGGTGCCGCACGCGGTGCTGTGGGGAGCCTTGTCCGGCCTGCTGCGCTTCGTTCCCTATGTCGGCATCATGGTGGCGGGCGTGCTGATCGCGATTTTCGTGGCCGCCATCGACCCCGGCTGGTCCATGGCCCTGTCCTGCCTGGCGCTGTTCGTTTGCCTGGAACTGGTGGTGGCGCACGTGGTCGAGCCGAAGGTGTATGGCCACAGCTCGGGCCTGTCGCCGCTGGCGGTGATCGTCTCGGCGCTGTTCTGGGGTGCGATGTGGGGGCCGGTCGGGCTGCTGCTGTCCACGCCATTGACGCTGTGCCTGGTGGTGGCCGGGCGCCACGTGCGCGCGCTGGAACCGGTGACGATCCTGCTCGGCGACGTGCCCAACGTGAACGTGGCCCAGCGCTTCTACCAGCGCGTGCTGGCCGGTGAGACACACAGTATCATTTCCGACGCGCGCAGCTACCTCGACCGCCACAGCTTCGCGCGCTATTGCGACCAGATCCTGTTGCCGGGGATTTCGATGGCCGCCGCCGAACAGCGCAGCGGCCAGCTCGAAACGGCGCAGGCAGCCCACATCCGCAGCACGATTGCCGACGTCGCCGCGACACTGACGCCGGTCTCGAGCGCACCGATGAGAAAGCGCCGGCGCGGGCGGGTGTCGCTGCTCGACGCCAACGTCGGCGCCCACCTGCGCCAGATGCGCGAAGCACGCCTGGGACGCTGGCAGGGCTCGCTCGACGTGCCCTCGCACTCGATCGTGCTGTGCGCCGGCCTCGGCACCGAGCGCGACGACCTGCTGACCGAATTGCTGGTGCGCGCCCTGCGCGAACTCGACGTCGACGCGCGCAGCGTCGTGATCGGCGCCGACCAGGATACGCCGGGCCCGGACAAGGCCGACCTGGTCTCGACCGTGTTCCTGATCTATCCGGTCGAATCGATGCTGGAAGAGTGGCAGCGCGTGGCCGACGAGTTGCGCGCGGGCTTGCCGAACGCGTTACTCGTGACGATCCGCCTGCCCTTCGGCGAGAACGCCGCCAACCAGGCGGTGGTGCAGGAACACGTCGACATGGTGCTGCGCTCGTTCGAGGAAAGCCTGGCCTTCGTCGTGCCCGAGCGCGCCGACCAGGCGTGAGGCGCGACACGAAATGCGGGGCACCGGTACGCGGGTCATGACCGTGCTTGTGTATCATCGGCGGGCATGAGCTACCGTCTTGCCATCTTCGACTTCGACGGCACCCTGGCCGACTCGTTTCCGTTCCTGCTCAGCGTGTTCAACCGGATCGCCGACGAGCACGGCTTTCGCCGCATCGACCTGAGCCAGGTCGACCGCCTGCGCCACTACGACACGCGCGCGATGATGCGCCACGTCGGCATGCCCGCCTGGAAACTGCCGCTGGCCGCCGCCAGTTTCAAATCCCTGATGCGCGAGAATGCCGGGCAGGTGCGCCTGTTTCCGCAGGTCGATACCGTCTTGCGCGAACTGGCGCTGTGCGACATCAAACTGACCATCGTCTCCTCCAACGCCGAGGACAACGTGCGCCGGGTGCTGGGGCCGGAACTGGCGCCGCTGATCAGCCAGTACGAATGCGGGATGTCGATCTTCGGCAAGACCGCGCGCATCCGCAAGGTGGTGAAACGGGCGGCGGTGGCGCCGGCGGCGGCGCTCTACATCGGCGACCAGGCCACCGACGCCGAGGCCGCGCGCAAGGCCGGCGTGGCCTTTGCGGCCGTGCACTGGGGCTTTGCGCCGATCGAGGTGCTGCGCAAGGTGGAACCGGAACACGAGTTCGATTTGCCGGCCTCGCTGGCGGCGATTGCGACCTTGCAAGCGAAGCAATAACCGTAGGGTGGGCTCCGCCCACGCGGTTCACCGGTTGATCTGCCGCGGCTTATCACACACCCCCTCCACAATGATCACCCCGCCGTTATGGCGGACGCGTTGCGGTATGCATCCGCACGACCGCGTGGGCCGAGCCCACCCTACGAAACCCGCGTTCCAGCAAGAATTTACTTCGCATGCTAAACTTTCATAATCAAACTAAAAGCCGGACCTCATGGACGCCTTCGACCAGACCCTGATCCAATTGACCGCCACGCTGACCCACGCTTCGCGCGCCTATAAATCGATGGCGGACAAGGTGGCGTCGCAGTACAGCCTGTCGCAGGCGACGGCGCTGCCAGTGCTGATCCTCGGCCGCCTCGGCCAGGATGGCGTGCGTCCCGGCGTGCTGGCCGATGCCCTCGGGCTGGAGCCGTCGTCGCTGGTGCGCGTGATCGACCTGCTGATCGAAAATGGCCTCGTCGAACGCCACGACGATCCGCAAGACCGCCGCGCCAAGCTGCTGCAGCTGACCGAAGACGGCAAGACCCGCGCCACCCAGATGGAAGCGGCGCTGATCCCCTTCCGCCGCAGCGTGTTCGACGGCCTGGCCCCGGCCGACATCGACGCCTGCCTGCGCGTGCTGACCCACGTGCAGGCGCAGATCGGCAAACCGGAGTCCACCGGAGAGAAATCGGCGTGACCTTGTTTTCGAAAAACGAGGCGCTGTTCTCGCTTAAAAGTTTTGCGGCAGCGATGCTCGCGCTCTATCTGTCGATGCGCATCGGACTGCCGCGCCCCTTCTGGGCGCTGATGACGGCGTATATCGTCGCCGCCCCCTTCGCCGGCCCGACGCGCTCGAAAGCGGTCTACCGCTTCGGCGGCACCCTGCTGGGCGCGCTGGCCACGGTGATCCTCGTGCCGCTGTTTGCGAACTCTCCCGAGCTGCTGTCGCTGGCGCTGGCCTTGTGGGTCGGCGCCTGCCTGTACGTCTCGCTGCTCGACCGCACGCCGCGTTCCTACGTGCTGATGCTGGCGGGCTACACGGCCGGGCTGATCGCCTTCCCGGCCGTGAACGACCCCGGCACCATCTTCGATATCGCGCTGGCGCGGGTCGAGGAGATCCTGCTCGGGATTACCTGCGCCACCGTGGTCCACTCGCTGTTCTTCCCGCAAGGCTTCGGTCCGGTGCTGCTGGCGCGCCTCGACCACGCGCTGCGCGACGCGCAAAGCTGGATCGCCGACGCGCTGGCGCCGGCGGGAACGGCGAATGCCCCGCTCGACCGGCGCAAGCTGGCCGGCGACATCACGGAACTGCGCATGATGGCGGTGCACATTCCCTTCGATACCTCGCACCTGCGCTGGACCGCGCACGCCATCCATGCGCTGCAGGAGCGACTCGCCGCGATGGTGCCGCTGCTGTCCGCGATCGAAGACCGCCTGAAGGCCTTGCGCGGCCTCGGTGCGAACGATGCGTCGGCGCGCTGGCGTGCGCTGCTGGGCGACATCACCGCCTGGACCGGCACCCGCAAGGGAGAGTCGCCATCGGTCACGCCCGCCACCCTGCGCGCCGCCATCGATGCGCTGACGCCGGCGCCGGCGCGCCACGCCGACTGGCGTGACCTCCTGCAGATCAACCTGGGCGCGCGCCTGCGCGCGCTGGTCGACGTCTGCGTCGACACGCAAGCGCTGCGCACCCATATCGGCGCCGGTACCGCCGGCACGCTGCCGCCGGCGGCCTACGACCTGCCGGCCGTGAAACCGCAGGCGCTGCACCTGGACCGCGGCATGGCGCTGGTCTCGGCCGCCGCCGCGGTGATCGCCACCCTGGCCGGCTGCGCGTTCTGGATTGGCACCGGCTGGCCGGCCGGCGCGGCGGTGCCGATGATGGCGGCCGTGATGTCCTGCTTCTTCGCCACCCAGGACGACCCGGTGCCTTTTATTAAGGGCTTCCTGGTGTGGACGATTTATTCGGTGCCTTTGTCCGCCTTTTATCTGCTGGCGGTGCTGCCGGCGGTCCATAGCTTCGAAATGCTGATGCTGGCCTGCGCGCCCGCCTTCCTGGTGCTCGGCGTGCTGATCGCGCGCCCGGCCACATTCGGCCGTGCCATGCCCTTCATGTTCGGCATCGCCGGCACGCTGGCGCTGCAGGACACGAATACGGCCGATGCCGCCTCCTTCATCAATTCCACGCTGGCGCAGCTGGCGGGTCTGGCGCTGGCGGTGCTGGTGATCGGCGTGTTCCGCAGCGTCGGCGCCGGCTGGACCGCACGGCGCCTGCTGCGCGCCGGCTGGGGGGAACTGGCGCAGATCGGCGACGGTCGCAATGTGCCCTCGGTGGCGGCATTCTCGGCGCGCATGGTCGACCGCATCGCCCTGCTGACCCCGCGCCTGGCGCAGGCCGGCGCCCAGCAGGATCTGCAGGCGGCCGACGCCCTGGTCGACCTGCGCATCGGCCTGAACATGACCCAGTTGCTGGCCGTGCGCGCGGAACTCGGCCGCAGCCAGGCCGCGCTGTGGGCGCTGCTGGAACATTTATCGCAGCACTTCGCAGCGCGTCCGCGTGTGGACGCGATCGAGGACGAACACTTGCTGGCCTCGATCGACAACGCCCTGCGCTCGGTCAGCGCGGTGGCCGCGTCAAGCGCGCGGCGCGATGCGCTGGCGGCGCTGGCCGGCATCCGGCGCGACCTGTTCCCGCAGGCGGCCCCCTACGAACCCTCTCCCCTTCTTGACATGGAGATCCGATGATCGGCGAAGTCAGCCTCTACGGCATTTATTTTCCACCGCTGTTATTGCTGGCCCTGCTCGCATTCGGGGTCTCGCGCCTGTGCAGCAAGCTGCTCGCGCTCACCGGCTTTTACCGCCACGTGTGGCATCCGGCGCTGTTCGATTTTTCGCTGTTCGTGATGGTGCTGGGCAGCCTGGTTTTTATTGGATCCAACTGGTTTTAAATGATGAACTTCTCTCCTAAAGCAATCGGCCGCGTCGGCATCACCATGCTCGCCGCCGCCGGCGCCATCTATGCCGGCTGGCAGCTGTGGCGCCACTACGAAATCGAACCCTGGACCCGCGATGGCCGCGTCAAAGCGTACGTGGTGCAGGTCGCGCCCGACGTCACCGGACAGGTCACGAAAGTCTTCGTGCACGACAACCAGCAGGTGAACGCCGGCGACGTCCTGTTCGAAGTCGACCGCGCGCGCTTCGAGCTGGCCCTGCGCCAGGCGCAAGCCGCAGAACAGGCGGCGCAGGCCGCGCTGAACCAGGCCCAGCGCGAAGCGCGCCGCAACGTCCAGCTGGAAGACCTGGTGGCGCAGGAAACGCGCGAACAGGGCCAGTCGCGCGTCGAACAGGCGCGCGCGGCGCTGGCGCAGGCCATCGTCAACCGCGACACGGCGCGCCTGAACCTGGAGCGCACGCGTGTGGTGTCGGTGGTCAGCGGCTCGGTCACGAACCTGGACCTGCGCGCCGGCGCCTACGTCAGCGCCAGCCATCCGGTGATGGCGCTGGTCGACCGCGGCTCGTTCTATGTCGAGGGTTATTTCGAAGAGACCAAGCTGGCGGCGATCCACCTGGGCGATCCGGTGGCCGTTTCGCTGATGGGCGCGAACAAGAAGCTCACCGGCCACGTCGAGAGCTTTGCCGAGGGGATTTCGGACCGCGACCGCAGCACCGGCACCAACATGCTGCCGAACATTAATCCGACCTTCAACTGGGTGCGCCTGGCGCAGCGCATTCCGGTGCGCGTCGCGCTCGATCCGGTGCCGCAGGACGTGCGCCTGGTGGCGGGGCAGACGGCGACGGTGCAGGTGCTGCCCAATACCGGGAAGAAGACGTCATGATGCGCCGTTCCTTTACCCTGGCGGCGCTGCCGCTGTTGCTGGCCGCCTGCGGCACCGTGGTCGGCCCGGATTACCGCGTGCCGCAGGAAGCCGCCGTGCAGCGGCCGGATGCCGCCGCGCCTTTCCTTGGCGCCGCCTCAAAACCGTTCAGCCAGCAGCCGCTGCCGGCGCAGTGGTGGCGCCTGTACCGCGACAGCACGCTCGACGGCCTGGTCGAACAGGCGTTCACGGCCAACACCGACCTGCGCGTCGCATCGGCCAACCTGGCGCGCGCCCGTGCCGTGCTGGCCGAAGCCGAGCAGTTCAAGCGGCCCGCGGTCGACGTCTCGGCCGCGCCTGCGTTTGGCCATGCGGCGGGCGCCGCCAGCGGCATCCATCACACGCTGCCCGACCACGCCAGCTACGACGCCGGCCTGCACGTATCGTATCAACTCGATTTGTTCGGCAAGCTGGCGCGCGCGGTCGAGGCGGCGGATGCCGACACCCAGGCGGCGCAGGCGGCGAGCGACCTGGCGCGCGTGACGGTCGCCGCCGAAACCACGCGCGCCTATGCCGAAGCCTGTTCGGCCGGCCAGCAGATCGCGATCGCGCGCCAGTCGGTGGCCTTGCAGGACCGGTTCGTGCAGTCGACCGCCCAGCGCGTCAAACTCGGGCGCGGGACGGCGCTCGACAACAGCCGCGCGCTGGCCCAGCGCGATCAGCTGCGCGCCGCCGTGCCGCCGCTGGAAGCCCAGCGCCGCAGCGCCCTCTACCGGCTGGCGCTGCTGACCGGCGAGACGCCGTCGCACTTTCCGCAAGCGGTGGCCGGTTGTGAACGCGCGCCGCAACTGGCCAGCGCGATCCCCGTCGGCGACGGCGCCGCCCTGCTGCGCCGCCGTCCCGACATCCGCCAGGCCGAGCGCCTACTAGCCGCCAGCAGCGCGCGCATCGGTGTCGCCACGGGCGAACTGTATCCTCAGATCAGCCTCGGCCTGTCGGCGGGCAGCACCGGTTCCTTGTCCGGCTTCGGCGAAGGCAATACGTTTCGCTACAGCCTGGGTCCGCTCATATCCTGGTCGCTGCCGTCGACCGGCACGGCGCGCATGCACATCGCCCAGGCCGAAGCGGGTACGGCGGCAGCGCTGGCGCGTTTCGACGGCGTCGTGCTGAACGCGCTGCGCGAGACCGAGACGGCGCTGAGCAACTACGCGCGCGAGCTCGACCGGAATGCGGCCCTCAAGGCGGCACGCGACCAGAGCGCGACCGCGTCGCAGCAGGCGACCAAGCTATATCGCTTCGGGCGTACCGATTTCCTGACGACGCTCGACGCCGAGCGCACGCTGGCATCGAGCGAGGCGGCGGTGTCGGCGTCGAATGCGGCGCTGGCGGCCGATCAGGTGGCGCTGTTCCTGGCGCTGGGTGGCGGCTGGGAGCAGCCCCTGTAGGGTGGGCGCCCCTGTGCCCACGCGGACATAGGCACAGAGGTAGCGTGTGCAACGATACCTGTAAGGTGGGCGGATCTTCCGCCCACGCGTTCAACAAACAGCCGCGGGTCGAAGCAGGTGCTTGTCTCTGCTCGCCAATCCGCGTGGGCACGGGGCGCCCACCCTACGAACAGCACGGTGCGTTCAAAAATTTCGACGGGCCGACGTGCGTTGAACGCGTGGGCGGGGACCCGCCCACCTTACGTCCCTGCTCTCAACGTTTCGACCTGCACACCATCACAACAATTTATCGAGCGTAATCGGCAAGTCCCGCACCCGCTTCCCGGTCGCATGGAACACGGCATTCGCCACCGCCGCGGCGACGCCGGTGATGCCGATCTCGCCGATCCCTTTCGCACCCAGCGGATTGACGTGGGGATCGTCTTCTTCCACCACCTCGACCTCGATGCGGCCGATGTCGGCATGCACCGGTATGTGGTACTCGGCCAGGTTGCCATTCACCGCCCGCCCGTTGCGCGCGTCGAACACGGTTTCCTCGAACAGCGCCATGCCGAGTCCGCCGACGATGCCGCCCATCAGCTGGCTGTGAGCGGTCTTCTCGTTCATCAGCTTGCCGACGCCATACACCCCGACCACGCGCGCCACGCGCACGGTGCCGAGCAACGCGTCGACGTGGACTTCGACGAACACCGCGCCAAACGCATGCATCGAATAATGTTGACTGGTGTCGCCGGGGTCGGCGCCCGCCATCACCTCGACCGGGCCGCTGCCGTGGCGAGATACGATCGCCGCCATCGTTTCCCGTTTGGCCGGATCGGCGCGCAGGAACAGTTCGCCATTCTGCACCTCGACATCCTCGGCCAGCGCGCCGAACAGCGGAGACTGTTCATCGGCCAGCGCGATGCCGATCAGTTTCAGGCGCAGCGCGTACCCTGCCGCCAGCACCGCCGGGCCGACGCTGGCCACCGTCGTCGAGCCGCCCGACACGGGCGCTTCCGGCAGTTTCGAATTACCCAGCTCAAAATTGACCTGCGCCACCGGCACGCCCAGCGCATCGGCGGCGATCTGCGTCATGACGGTGTACGTCCCGGTGCCGAGATCCTGCGTACTCGAGCGGAACACGGCGCTGCCGTCTGGGTGGATGGTAGCGGATGCCTTGCCCTGCGAACGGTTGGTCGGATAGGTCGCCGTCGCCATCCCGAGGCCGACCAGCTTGTCGCCCTCGGCCATCGAGCGCGGTTGCGGGTTGCGCCGGCTCCAGCCGAAACGCGCGGCGCCGGCCTCATAACACTGGCGCAGCGATTTGCTGGAGAATGGCAAATCCTTGCCGGGGTCGCGCTCGGTGTAGTTTTGCAGGCGCAGTTCCAGCGGGTCGATGCCGAGTTCATACGCCAGTTCGTCCATCGACGACTCCAGCGCGAACGAACCCGAGGCCTCGCCCGGGGCGCGCATGAAGGTCGGGGTGCCGAGGTTCATGCGCGCCAGCCGGTGCGTGGTTTCCTGGTTCGGGCTCGCGTACATCATGCGCGTCATCAGGCCGCTCGGCTCGATCCAGTCCTCGATCATCGAGGTGTAGGCGATGGTGTCGTGGGCGCTGGCGGTCAGGCGGCCGTCAAGCATGGCGGCCAGGCGCATGCGCTGGTCGGTGACCGGGCGCTGGCCGACCGGCCCGAACATCTGGGTGCGGTCGAGCACCAGTTTCACCGGCCGGTCCACCATTTTCGCCGCCATCGCGCACAGCACCACGTGCGACCACACCGACCCCTTGCAGCCGAAACCGCCGCCGACATACGGGCACAGCACGGTCACGTTTTCCGGATCGATACCGAGCGTGCCGGACACCGTCTTCTGCACGCCCTTCATGTACTGGGTCGAGTCGTACAGGGTCAGGTGCTCTCCATCCCAGGCGGCGATGGTCGCATGCGGCTCGATCGGATTGTGGTGTTCGACCGGGGTGCTGTAGGTGATGTCGATACTGGTGCTGCCCGCGAGCAGGCCCGCCTGCAGATCGCCGCGCTGGGTATCCGGCTTTTGCGTCAGCACCTTTTCCGGCTGGTGCACGTACTGCTTGGCGACCTCGAAATCGAGGCGCGCCGCCGTCGTCTCGTAGTCGATGCGCAGGCGGCTTGCCGCCTCGCGCGCGGCCTCGAAGGTCTCGGCCACGACCACCGCCACCGGCTGGTTGTTGTAGTGGACGTCGGCATCCTGCAGCAGCGACAGCACGCGCCCGATCGGGGGCGACACTTTACCGGCCTCCGTTTCGCGCGGCAGCTGCAGCACGTTTTCGTGGGTCATGACCAGCAGCACGCCTGGTACCGCTTCGGCCGCGTGCGTGTCGATCCGGCTGATGCGACCGCTCGGGACGGTGCTGGTGACGAGAAAGGCGTGGGCCAGGCCGGCGACCGGATGCTCGGCCGAATAGCGCGCACTGCCGCTGACCTTGGCCCAGCCGTCGGTACGGTTGATGGGAGCGCCGATGTTCTTCATGCCAGTCCTCCTGCGGTGCGCACTGCGCGCACGATCGCGCGCTGCGCCAGTTCGACCTTGAATGCGTTGTGCGGGAATGCCTGGGCGCTGGCCACGGCAGCCGCCGCGGCTTGGCGGATGAGGTCATCGTCCAGTGCCCGCCCGCGTAATACCTCTTCCGCCTCGACTGCACGCCAGGGCTTATGGGCGACGCCGCCCAGCACCAGGCGCAGGTCGCGCACGGCGCCGTCCTGCAGATCGAGCGCCGCCGCCACCGACACCAGCGCAAAGGCATAGCTGGCGCGGTCGCGCACTTTCAGATAATGCGAGCGGGCGAAGGTGGCGGGCGGCAGGTCGATCGCCGTGATCAGTTCGCCCGGCGCGATGACCGTATCGAACTGCGGTTCATCGCCCGGCAGGCGGTGGAACTCAGCGACCGGGAGCACGCGCTCGCCGTCGGGTCCGGCCAGGCGCACGCTGGCGCCCAACGCCACCAGCGCCACCGCCATGTCCGACGGGTTGGTGGCGATGCAGGACGGGCTGGCGCCGAGGATGGCGTGGATGCGGTTGAAACCGCCCAGCGCCGCGCAGCCGCTGCCCGGCTCGCGCTTGTTGCACTGTTTGAAATTCGGATCGGTGAAGTAGTAGCAGCGCGTGCGCTGCAGCAGGTTGCCGCCGACGGTTGCCATGTTGCGTAGCTGGGCCGAGGCGCCGTTCAGGATCGCTTCCGACAGCACCCGGTACGGTGCGCGCACCAGCGGGTGGTTCGCCGCCGCCGTGTTGCTCGCCATGGCGCCGATGCGCACGCCGCCGTCGGGCAACTGCTCGATGCCGTTCAGCGCGATGCGGCTGACGTCGACCAGGCGTGTCGGCTGTTCGACTCCGCTTTTGTACAGATCGAGCAGGTTGGTGCCGCCGCCGATGAATTTGCTGCCAGGGACACTTCCCAGTTCGATGGCATGGGCGACGTCGCGCGCCCGTTCGTAGGATATCGAATGCACGGCGTCTCCTTCAGGTTCCGGCGGCGACGCGGATCGCCGCCACGATGTTCTGGTAGGCGCCGCAGCGGCACAGGTTGCCGCTCATGCGCTCGCGGATCTCGTCGTCGGTCAGAGCGAGCGGCCGTTCGCCTTGCGTGATGCCGCTGGCCTGGCCGTCGGCGATCTCGCGCAGCAGCGCCACGGTCGAACAGATCTGGCCCGGCGTGCAATAACCGCACTGGAAACCGTCGTGGTCCATGAAGGCGGCCTGCACCGGATGCGGCGCGCCGTCCTGGCCCAGCCCTTCGATGGTGGTGATCTCGCGGCCGTCGTGCATGACGGCCAGGGTCAGGCAGGAATTGATGCGCTGGCCGTCGACCAGCACGGTGCAGGCGCCGCACTGGCCGCGGTCGCACCCCTTTTTGGTACCGGTCAGGGCCAGCCGCTCGCGCAGGGCGTCGAGCAGGCTGACGCGCGGTTCGATCAGCAACTGGTGCTCGGCGCCGTTGATGCGCAGCGTCAGCGGCTGGGGAGGAACAAAGGATGGCGCCATGGGTGCCATGGAAGTTGCCACTGCGGGCTGGTCGTCGTCTGGCATGATCTCGCTCGTGTCGGGTAAAAGACAGGATCTTGATCATCGCCGAATTCAAAATAACGCGGAGTTCGGGAGGCGGACACGCTCTCCGCCGGCAGAGTTGCGCACCAGGAAAGCCACGTTCTATACTGCCTCCCGGGCCGGCAACTGTCGCGCCGCAACCTGGAAACCAACGCATGCGCCTACCTCATCTGCTCGCTTCCCTGCTCGCGCCCTTGCTGCTCGCCGGCTGCGTCGACGACTCGGCCACGTATTACATCGACGGCAACCAGCACGCGCTGACGGTGCGCGCGCTGCAGGAATATTTCTGGAGCAAAGAGGTCACGCTCGACCTGCTGGCCTCGCGCATGCCCGATTGCCAGCGCCGCATCCCGCTCGGCGCGCTGCCGAAGGCGGACGTGGAAATCGAGTTATTTGAGTCCGGAGAAAACGTCTATACGCTGCGCGCCGGCGACGCGGCCTGGCGCGTCGAGACCGCAACGTGCAGCGAGCTGGAAGCGCCGGAACAGGTGACGGGCAAGCCGCTCGGCCTGTATCACCTGGATGAGAACAACAAGCTGGTCTTTGAAAATGCGGAGCCGGAAGCGCCGCCAAAATAAATCTGAGCGTTCGACAAGAGCCTCAGGGCAAGGCGCATCGTCGAAGACAGTACGCTAGTACGGCAAGACGATGCAACGCAGCCATGAGGGTCTTGTCGGGCGCTCAGGGCCTTAGCCAGCCGCGGGCGATGGGAGCCGCCAGCACACGGCGGTAGACAGCCTGCATCGTTGTCACCAGCAGCGCCGCCAGCGCTTCGCCGGCACGGGTGGTCACGAAGGCGGCGGCCAGGCTGGAGACGACCAGGGCGCCGACCATGTCCAGCGGCCAGTGCACCCCGAGGAACACGCGCGCCCAGGCCACCACCACGGCCAATGCCAGCAAACCCAGCCCGCAACGGCGCGCCTCGCGCAGGCGGCTCAGCGCCAATGCCAGTGCCACCGAAAACATGCTGGTCCCGTGATCGCTCGGGAACGAACTGTCCGGCGCATGGTGCAGGAAGTTCTGGCCGATCTCGAGCATGAAGGGGCGCGGATGGAACCATACCAACCCGATCAGCTTACTCATCGTCAGCGCCACCAGGGCCGCCAGCAAGGCGCGTACGGCCGCTTCGCGCTGCCCGGCGCCATGGGACCACATCAGCACCAGGCCGATCGGCACCACCAGGATGATCCATTCGGCGGCGAAGATCGCCGCATGCAGGCGCCAGCCGGCCAGCCCGGGAGCGGCATTGATCAGGGAAAACAGGAAAAGGTTCAGGTGGTCGAACATGGCGCTGGGATAAAAGGATGACAATCCTCCCAGCGTAGCTCAGCAGTTAGCACGCACGATTCGAAATCGCAACAGATTGTGACAAGACGCTGCGCGAGTCGACGGATTATTGTGAAAGATCAGCCGCCATCACTGCCGCGCCTGAACTTTTTGCCCTAGTGTCGTACAAACGCGTCGCATCCTCAGCGCGGCCGCAATAGCCGATGCAGCTGCGCCATCTCCACATCGCGCCCCAGCTTGTCGAGGGTTTGTTCGAGCAGCGTGCGCTCGCCGTCGCGCAGCATGGTCCACTGCGTAAAATATTCGTGCACGGTGCGCCAGGGCGGAAAGTCGCGCGGCAGGCTGCGCCAGGCCGCCCCCGTATGCAGGAAGTACAGCACCGCGCAGTACACGTCGTAGAGGTCGTGCTTGCGCGGACGCGTCTTGCGGCGCGCCGCCTCGAGCATGTCGCGCACGAGCGCGAATTGCTCGCGCCCGATGTCGCTGGGGAATTCGGGCCTGGCCATGTGGTTCTCCCCAAATTAGCTTTGAGGGGAAGTTCCTGAACAGGTTCCCGAGGAGGCTTACTGCTGGTCGTTTAATCCCGTGCGAGCGCCAGGAATTCCGTGCGCAGCGCCAGGTTCGGCTGCAGTTCGCCCAGCATGCACGAGGTGATCGTTTCCTCGCCTTGCGTGCGGATGCCGCGGCTTTCCATGCACATGTGGCGGCATTTCACGACCACGCCGACCGCCTTCGGTTCCAGCACTTCCATCAGCGCATTCGCGATCTGCATCGTCATGCGTTCCTGCACCTGCAGGCGCTTGGAAAAGATGTCGACCAGGCGCGTCAGCTTCGACAGGCCGACGATTTTTCCGTTCGGCAGGTAGCCAACAGTCGCCTTGCCGAAGAACGGCGCCAGGTGGTGCTCGCAATGGCTGTAGACCGGGATGCCGCGCACCACGATCAATTCGTTGTACTGCTCGGCGCCATCTTCGAACGCTTTCAGTACCGAGACCGGATCCTGGCCGTAACCGGAGGTCCAGTGTTTCCAGGCTTTACTTACGCGTGCCGGCGTTTCATGCAGGCCGGGACGGTCCGGATCTTCACCGAGGCTGGCCAGCAGCCGGCGCCAGTCGTTTTCGGTGAATGCTTCTTTGTCAGACATGGGGGAAACCTTAAAAATACGATTGCCGTCAGTATATAGAAAACGGGCCGATGGCACCGACGCCTGCCCTTTTCTTGAGCAAACCAGACTCGGCTGTTGCAGGGATGCGCTAGCGTCGATTTGTTGATCAACGCGACGGAGGCGGCCTATGTTCGGAAGCTCGGTACTGGAACTGGCAATCGGTTTGACGTTTTGTTACGGGACGGTGGCGCTGATCGTCGCCACCGTGCAGGAAGCGCTGGCGGCGGCCTTCCGCCTGCGTGCCAACACCCTGCTGGCGGGGATCAAAAGCATGCTCAACGATCCGCGCTTCACCGCGCTGGCGCAGATGGTGTACGCGCACCCGCTGGTCAATCCGCACAGCGACGGCAGGACGGCCGACGAGCGCAACCTGGCGACCCGGCCATCCTACATCGAACCGGCCTACTTCGCGATCGCACTGATCGACAGCATTCAGCACGTCCCCGGCAACTTTGCGCGCCTGGGCGCCGACATCGACGCGGTGGCCGACCCGCAGGTGCGGCGCGCTCTGCAGGGCTTATATACGCGCGCCGGCGGCGACCTCGAACGCTTCCAGGCCCTGATTGCCGGCTGGTTCGACAATGCGATGCAGCGCCTGTCGGGCAGCTATAAACGCAAGCAGTTGCTGATCTCGTTCCTGATCTCGCTGCTGCTGGCGATCCTGTTCAACATCGACAGCATCGCCCTGTTCCGCACCCTGTGGCAGCAGCCGCAACTGGCCGCCCACATCGGCGCCGCCCCGACCGTCCTCGACGCCGAAACGCTGCGCCAGCTGTGGGCGCTGCCGATCGGCTGGACCAGCTTTCCGCCCGTGCTCGACACCGCCTTCGCGCTGCAGGCGGCCGGCTGGATCGTGACCGCCTCGACCACCCTGTTCGGCGCGCCGTTCTGGTTCGACCTGTTGCAGCGCGCGGTGCAGTTGCGCAGCACCGGCACCCGTCCCGATGCCGCTGCTCCGGTCCAGGTGCAGGTGGCGGCATCGAGCAGCGGCAGCATGCCCGCGGCAATCGAGGTGCGTACGACGCCGGCGCTGCCGGCGGTGACGAACTGACTATCTTCCCGGTGGCCGGTGCGCGTCGACCAGCACGCTTGAAACTGAAATGTGCGGCACGCGTTCCGGCCATTCGTCGTTCGGGCCGAACCAGCGCGCTTCGGCGATTTCCGTCGGGTCGACGCGGATTTCTCCACCTGCATAGTCCGCCGTAAAGGCGATCATCAGCGAATGCGGGAAGGGCCAGGACTGGCTCGCGAAATACTGCAGGTTCGTCACCTGCAGCCCCACCTCTTCATACACCTCGCGGTGGATCGCTTCCTCGATCGATTCTCCCGCTTCCAGGAATCCGGCCAGCGGCGTGAAGCGTTTAGCGGGCGACGCCACGTGCATTGCCATCAGGTAGGCGTCGCCCTTGCGGATCAAGACCATCATCGCTGGAGAAATACGCGGGTAGGCCAGGTGGCCGCAATGGGCGCACTTGAAACTGCGCTCGTGCGCCACGCGCGCCATCGGCTGGCCGCAAGCGCCGCAGAAGCGGTGCGTGCGCGCCCATTCAGCGATCTGCGCCGCGCGCCCGGCCAGGCCCAGCATCGATTCGTCGAAATCCCCGAATAGCGAGCGCAGGCCGCGCCAGGCATAGCCCTGCGGCAGTTCCTCGCTTTCCAGCCAGCCGGCCTGGCAGTAGCGCTCGCCCAGCAGACCGACCGGCTGCACGTTGGCCGGGTTCAGTCCCAGCGCGGCCAGGGTGGCGGCGTCGGGCAATGCCGGGTCGGCTTCGCGCAGCAGCAGCCGTCCGCCGTGGAAGATGAAGCTGAGCGGGTCGGCATGGTCTTGCGGCGCCATCAGCGGCGTGAAGGTCGAGGGCGTTTTCAGCATGGTCGGGTCGTCGGTAAAAATCGGTGCCCCATCATACCGCGCGTGGCGCCGCTGTGTTCGGTGCACGCCATCTCCTGTACTGCTGACCCTGGCACATTTCCTCAGACCGTTTTTAGCGTCCGAGGTTTCCTGATTCTTCATTCCATCCAACCTGCGTCAGCCGCGTTTGGCGTGCCGAACTAACGGCAACTCATCCTGCTCAAAGATGGACGTATTGCTGCGCCAGATCAGGAGGAGACGATGGAGTTGATACCCGTCACGGAGCGCCGCCAGCTCATGCGGTACATGCGTCCGCCTGCCGCGGAGGCAGCATGATCCGCGCCTATCCCGGCCGCGCCAGCGTGCTGCCCGGCGAACGCCTGGTGCTGCGCGTGGCCACCGACAGCGCGCGCTTTCGCGTGCACTTCTATCGCTGGCACGATGGCTTCGAGGCCATGCACAGCTCGTCCTGGCAAGCCGGCGAACGTGCGCGCGAACGCGGCGCCGGCGACGACTGGGACTGGCCGCCCTACGAATTTCCCGTGCCGTCCCACTGGCGTTCCGGCGTCTACATCGCCCATTTCGAAGAAGCCGAAGGCAAGCGCCCGCTGTCGCTCGCGCTTGCTTCGTCCGCCGCCCTGTTCGTGGTGCGCGGCCGGCGCCATGGCGGCATGCTGTATAAACTGCCGCTCTCGACCTGGCACGCCTACAACCTCAGTGGCGGCGGCTGCTTCCAGCGCAATCCGCCGGCCTCGAACGACCCGCCCGGTTCGCGCGTGTCCCTGCAGCGGCCCGGCGGCGGCATCGGCGGCCCGGCCTGGGGCGCGCCCGACCATTACGACACCGCCACCCGACGCCACAGCTTCGCCCACTGGGATGCGCGCTTCATTCGCTGGCTGGCGCGCCAGGGCTATACCCCGGAATTCTGCACCGACCTCGACATCGACGCCGATCCCGGCCTGGCGCTGCGCTACCGGCTGCTGGTGGCGGCCGGGAACGATGAATACTGGACGGCGCCGGCGCGCGCCGCGGTCGAAGATTTCATTGCCGCCGGCGGAAATGCGGCCTGGTTTGCCGCCCGGCTGTGCTGGTGGCGCGTGCACCTGGTCGACGGCCGCTTCCTGGTCTGCCACCAGGGTGGCGCACGCGCCGCATATGCCCATGACCGCTGGTGGCCGATGCACGGCGCCGGGCAGCCCGAAGACCGTCTCGGCGGCGTCAGCCACCGCCACGGCGGCAGCTGGCGCGACGGCCCGCGCCAGACCGGGGGCTTCATCGTCCAACAGCCGGAGCATTGGGTGTTCGCCGGCACGGGTTTACGCCGCGGCGCCGCTTTTGGCGCCGATACCTGGCCGCCGCTGGCCGGCTATGCCTGCGACGGCGTGCCGCTCGACAGCTTCGAACGCACGGGTGGACGCGCGCTGCTGTCGGCCTGGGCGGATGAAGACGGCACGCCCGACGGCTACCAGCTGCTGGCCGCCTGTCCGCTCGATTGCCGCTGGCAGGAGCTGCCGGCGCGTGCCCGCCATGCGGCCGGCGAAGGCGTGCACGCGGCGGCGCTCGGCCTGTTCGAACGCGGCGGCACCGTCTTCGCCGCCGGGACCAGCGACTGGGCGCAGGTACTGGCCGACGGCCGCGACCGCACGGTCGAGCGCATCACCCGCAATGTTCTCGACCGCCTGCTGCGGCATTGAACCGCGCTTTTCGCCATGACCACCAACTTGCGACCGCATCCCAAGGAGGAAACCGTGTCCCGGCGTCCGCTCCTGCACCGACTCGAGGTCGACTCCGTCGTCGTGTTCCGCGCGCTGCACCTGGGCGACATGCTGTGCGCCGTGCCGGCCCTGCGCGCGCTGCGCGCTTCGCTGCCCAAAGCCCGCATCACGCTCGTCGGCCTGCCCTGGGCGCGCCAGTTCGCGCGCCGTTTTCATCACTACATCGACGACTTCGTACCCTTTCCCGGCCATCCGCTGCTGCCCGAACAGGAGACGCGCCACGACGAGCTGACGCCCTTCTATGCCGGCCTGTGCACGCGCGGCTTCACGCTGGCGCTGCAGTTGCACGGCAATGGCGTGGTTACCAACGAGATCGTGGCCGGCTTCGGCGCCCGGGCGATGGCCGGCTACTGCGCCGGCAAGGCGGTCAGCACCGAGCGCACGGTGCTGTTCCCGTATCCGGAAGTCGGGGCCGAGCCCGACCGCCTGCTGCGCCTGGTCGAACGGCTGGGCGCCAGCGCCGCCGGCGATTACCTCGAATTCCCGCTGGCGCCGGAAGACCGGCAAGAGCTCGAGGCGAGCGGCATCGCCGCCGGCCTCGTCCCCGGCAATTACATCTGCGTCCATCCGGGCGCAAAGAAGCGTGACCGGCGCTGGCCGCCGCAGCGCTTCGCCGAAGTGGCCGACCGCCTGGCCGCCGAATTCGGCGTCGGCGTCGTGCTCACCGGGACCGCCGACGACGCCGAGCTGGTGGGCGAAACGGCAAGCCACATGCAGGCACGCGCGGTGAATGCGGCCGCGCCGATCTCGATCGGCGCGCTGGCGGCGCTGATGAAAAATGCGCGCCTGCTGCTCTGCAACGACACCGGCGTGTCGCACGTCGCCGCTGGCCTGCGCCTGAAAAGCGTGGTCATTTTCAGCCGCGCCGACATCGCACGCTGGGCGCCGCTCGACCGCGACAAGCACCGCTGCATCTGGGACCCGGATGCGCAGCGTTCCGCGGCGGTGCTGCAGCATGCGCGGGCGCTGCTGGCGGGGACAGATCCGAACCGGCAGCGCCGGGCGGGGTTGTGGCCGTATTTTTGATGTTGATGTGCAGCCGTAGGTGGAGCTGTTGCTTGTCGCGTTATTAGTATGGTTGATCCGCATGGGCACGAGTGCCCATCTTACGGACACGTTATCGATGAGGGGGTTGCGGGAGCTTTGCCACGAACGGTGACCGTAGAGGTTGTGAAAAAATTGTCAGGGCAAGGGATACGGCCGCCCGGCGCCGAGTCGAAGACAGTACGAGGGTACGGCGAGACGAGGCAACGCAGCCATGGCGATTTTTTCACAACCTCGTAGGGTGGGCTCCGCCCACGCGGATCAACCATACCGATAACGCGACAGGCAACAGCCCCACAAAAACCCGATGCCCCCCTCTAAAAATACTTGTCGCACGCCGGCGACATCGCGCGATTTTCCGGCACTTCGGGCGTAGACTTTTCTTCAAAGCGCACACCAACAGCAGTCCCCGCCACCACCACGTTTCACCCACATCATGCGCAATCTTGACACCCCCAGCACGCCCCATCCGCGTCCGCAGATGGTACGTCCGCAGTGGGCCAGCCTCGACGGCTGGTGGGAGTTCGCCTTCGACGATGCCAACGCCGGCTTGTCCGAGCGCTGGTTCGACGGCCGCGAACTGCCCCAGCGGATCCTGGTCCCCTTCCCCTATCAATCCACGACGTCCGGCATCGGCAGCCGCGAGATCCACGAAATCATGTGGTACAGCCGCAGCGTCGACATTCCTCCGGACTGGAACAGCGGCGCCCTGCTGCTGCACTTCGGCGCCGTCGACTACCGCGCCGACGTCTGGGTCAATGGCCGCGTGGCGGGCCGCAACCGCGGCGGCCACGTGCCCTTCTCGTTCGACATCGCGCCATATTTAAAACCGGGTACCAACCGCATCACGGTGCGCGTGGAAGACCGCCAGGACCCGTACCAGCCGCGCGGCAAGCAGTCGTCGTCCGGCACGCCGGTGCGCATCTATTACTACTGCACCAGCGGGATCTGGCAGAACGTCTGGCTCGAACCGGTCGCCGCCCTGCGCATCGACTACCTGCGCATCCTCGAAGCGAAGCCCGACGGCACCCTGGCGCTGAACGTGCACCTGCACGGCCCGTCGCGCGACTGGGAAGCCGAACTCGACGTGCTCGACGGCCTCGATTCGGAGACGATCTGCGTCCAGGCGCGCAGCGAAAGCCGCGGCGCCGTGCTGCGCCTGCAGGTGCAGGTGCCCGATCCGCGCCCGTGGTCGCCGCATGACCCGCACCTGTACAAATTGCGGGTGCGCCTGCTGCACCGCGGGCAGATGGTCGACAGCGTCGAATCGTATGCCGGCCTGCGCTCGATCGAACTCAAGGACGGCTGGTTCCACCTGAACGGCGAGCGCATGTTCCTGCTGATGGCGCTCGACCAGGGCTACTGGCCCGACACGCTGCTGGCCGCGCCGAACGACGAAGCCTTGCGCGACGACGTCGCCTGGGCCAAGCGTTTCGGCTTCAACGGCGTGCGCAAGCACCAGAAGATCGAACACGAGCGCTGGCTGTACTGGTGCGACCGGCTCGGCCTGATGGTGTGGGAAGAAATGCCGAACGCGCGCTCCTGGTCCGAGGAATCGGAAGAACGGCTCGAGATCGAGTGGCTGCGCGCCGTGATGCGCGACGCGAACCACCCGGCGATCGTGGCCTGGGTGCCGGTGGTGGAAAGCTTCGGCTTTCCGGAACTGGTGCGCCACCCGCACCAGCACGATTTCCTCGAACGGATGGTGGCGCGCACGCGCCTGGTCGATGCGACCCGTCCCGTCATCGACAACGACGGCTGGCAGCACACGGACGTCACCGACGTCTGCACCATCCACGATTACTCGCACCCGGTCGAGAAGCTGCTGGAACGCTATGCCGGCACCCTGCAGACCGGCCTGCCGCCGCCGGCCACCTGGGTCAAGGGCCGCAACCTGTTCCTGGAAGGGACCCAGTACCGCGGCCAGCCGATCGTGTTTTCGGAAGTCGGCGGCTACCTGATGGCGCCCGACCGGCCCGAGCGGCGGCGCGACCGTTTATATGACCATTACGGCAACGTGCAGGACGAGGACGAACTGGCGCAGCGCTATTGCCGCCTGATGGAGGGTCTCGCCTCGCTGCCCTTCCTTGCCGGGCTGTGCTACACCCAGCTGACCGACGTCGAGCACGAACAGAACGGCCTGTTGACGGCCGCACGCGTGCCGCGCCTGCCGCCGGAACAGGTCGCCGCGTTGCACCGCCGGCTGTGGCCAAACGCGTAGACCGGCCATGGGCCGGGATTCGTCAACTCGAGCAGTGGAATGATCGGTTTGGCAACGACTCTCAACAATTTCGTCAATTCGCTTCCTAAAAAATAGCAGATCGTCCAGAATAGGCTGCCTATCCTCACACATGGAGCTTATGGACAAGATCTCGTCGCTGGTCGGCCGCTACTCGTTTCGTGCCCGTGTCTTTTTCAATGGGGTGTTTTGCGAGTCGAATACTTTTGCCGAGAATAAATCGGCCGGGCAGCTGCACCTGGTGCGCAAGGGCCCGGTCGTGTTCCGCCACGAGGGTGCGCCGCCGCTGCGGATCGACCAGCCGGCGATGGTGTTTTATCCGCGCGGCACGGCCCATGTACTGGAGGTGCCCGACGGCGCCAGCGCTACCCTGCTGTGCGCCCACATCTGCTTCGAGGATGGCGGGGATAACCCGCTGGCGCGCGCCCTGCCCGCCTGCCTGTACCTGCCGCTGGCCGGCATGCCGGCGCTCGGGCACACGCTGGAGCTGCTGTTTGCCGAAGCGGCCGGCAAGGAGCAGGGGCGCGACGTCATCCTCGACCGCCTGTGCGACGTGCTGATGATCCAGGTGCTGCGCCACGAATTCGAAACCGGCACCCTGTCGATCGGTTTACTGGCCGGCCTGGCCGACCGCCAGCTGGCGCCGGCACTGGGAGCGATCCACGCGCGCCCGCATGAACCCTGGCAGCTGGAGACGCTGGCGCGCGAAGCCTGCATGTCGCGCGCGCGCTTTACGGAGCATTTCAGGAACGTGGTTGGCATGCCGCCCGGCGAATACCTGACGCGCTGGCGCATCGGCATCGCACAGAATTTATTAAGGAAGGGAATGCCGGTGAAGGTGGTCAGCAGCCAGGCCGGCTACACCAGTGCGCCGGCATTCACGCGGGCGTTCACGGCATTGGTTGGCGTGTCGCCACGGCAGTGGCTGAAGGAGAGCGTGCCGGCCATGTGACCGGTACGGTGAAATGAACGACGCCGGCAAGCGCCGGCGTCGGAAACAACGGGATTACGCAGGGATTACTTCAGCAAACGGGTACGGCTGGCAACGAAGGCGATCAACAGCGACAGGCCGCCCACATAACCGATCGCCATTTGCATGCCGACGTGGTGGGCGATGGCGCCGATCACCGGCGGGCCCATCAGGGTGCCGCTGTAGGCCATGCTGGCGACACCGGCCAGGGCGACCGGGCCCTGGGCGCCGGCGGCGCTGAACACGAACGGGAACAGCAGCGACAGGCCGAGACCGGCGACCGCGAAGCCGGCCAGTGCGACATAGGCGTTCGGCGACAGCACGGCGAAGAACAGGCCGGCGCTCGACACCAGCGCGCCGGTGGTGACCAGGCGCTGGGCGCCGAAGCGTGCTTTCAGTTTGTCGCCGACCAGGCGCGACATGAGCATCATCGCCGAGAAGCAGGTCAGGGCCAACGGCGCCAGGCCGTCGGTCGCGCCGAAGTGTTCTTTCAAGAACACGCCGCTCCAGTCGGCGATGCTGCCTTCCGACATCGAACCGAGGAAACCCAGCAGGCCCAGCAGTGCCATCGGACCGCGCGGCAGTGCGAACTTCTTCTTTTCGACCTTCTCGACCGCGTCATCGGCGTCGAGCATGCTGTAGGCGCCGTACAGGGCCAGGGCCAGCGGAATGGCGACCATCACGAAGTGGGTGGCAGGGGCGATTTTCAGGCTGCCCATCAGGCTGCCCAGGGTGGCGCCGACCAGGCCGCCGGCGCAAGCCAGGCCGTGCAGCATCGACATTTCCGATTTGCCGGTCTGCTTTTCGCGCTTCGAAGCGGCGGCGTTCATGGCCACGTCGTAGGTGCTGGCGGTGATGCCGAGCATCAGCACGGCCATCATCAGGCGCGACACGGTCGGCGCCATGCCGATCGACACCAGCACGCCCAGCAGGGCCAGGCCGGAGATCAACAGCGATTTACGAGCACCGAAACGGCCCATCAGGAACGACGAAATCGGGAACGACAGCAGCGCGCCGACGCCGCCGCACAGCAGCACCATCGACAGGGCCGAGTGCAACACGTGCACGCGCTCGGCCAGGGCCGGGATGCGGCCGGCCCACGAGCCCATGATCACGCCGAACAGGGCGAACATGATGGGCAGCGCATATTGTTGTGCCTGGGCGAGAACCGAGCTGCGCGACGACAGGATCGGGGCGGGGACAGCGGTAACAGAGGTGTGCATTATTTCTAAACCGAGAAATGTAAGCCTGAGCTTCAGTGCTGTCCGAGAGGCTCCACTCTTCGGAACAGCGTCGGAACGTTGGCGTCTTTGCGACTGCTCTGCCGTTCGTAACTGGCTGCTAACAGGGGGGTAAAGTACAAACGCCAACCGTATGTTGGTTGGCGTCAAGAAGTGATGGGTGGCAATTCTACGCAAACGAAACGCGTTTTTGTTTTCCGTACGGAAAAAATTTATGCCCGTTGCGTGGTGTTCACAGTCGAACTAACAAGTAGTTGATAGAGGTGTACGAGCTATTTGCGGACATGCATGGAAATCGCGTTAAAGCCGTTACGGAGTGTAAATTTTCTTGTTGCGAGAGAGCGGCACGACGCAATTCGACTGCCACCCGGCGAAATACAATTGCGCCACCTCACCACTGGCGGCATCCGCCCACGGTAGCGTTAAAGATTCCAACAGGAAACTTTTGAGGAGAACGCAATGCCCCGTGCGATTTGGCCGTTTTTACTTACGAGCTTGCTCGGCATCGCTGCCCAGGCTGCGCCTTATCCGAACGTGTATGGTTCGCCGCCGGAAGTGCTGCGCAGTAGCGACTGGTACCGCCAATGCCTGCGCGTCAAACACGAACAACCGCGGCAGATGGTTGATACCAGGGTCAGCGCAGGCACACGCTGCGACGCCTCCGCCCTGTACTACGACACCCTGAATCATCCGGAAGCGAATAAAGCCGACTGGCAGCGCGTGCACGCCTGCGCCGTGCGCACGGAGGCGCATGGCGTGCTGATGATGCTGTATGCGAACGGCGCCAGCGGCGTTCCGCAGTTCGACCTGGCGTTAAAGCATGCCTGCAGCATCCAGAGTCCGGTCGACGAGATGCGCAGTCGGGTCGAGCACGTCCGGCGCCGCGCCAGCGGCGACGACCGCGCGGCGATCGACGTCTGCGACGATGCCAGCACCGACATGCGCAGCCGCTGCGCGGCGGTGCGCGAACGCCAGCGCGACAAATCGCGCAGCAACCAGCTGGCGGCGCTGGCGCAAGGCTGGCATGCCAAGGAACAGCTGGGCCTGGAGATGGCGACCAAGGCCGCCCATTACTTTGCCCAGCACCGGGTCGATTACGAAACCGATGCCGGCAGCAGCGCCACGCGCACGCTGCAGCTCGACGTCCAGGCGGCCGAACTCGACCAGTTCGCCGACGACGTGCTCGCGGCCGAGGCGGGCAAGGCGCCGCGCTTCACCGAAGCCGAGTTCGACAGCCTGGAACAGAAGATGAACGCGATCTACCGCCAGTTCATGCTGAACCGTCCGGCCAGCAGCTCGTATCTCGGCACGATCCGCAAGAGCGGCGTCGAAAAGGCGCAGCGTGCCTGGCTGGCCTACCGCGATGCGATGGAATTGTATGGGTCGATCCGCCACCCGCAGGTGCCCGGTTCCGGCTGGCGCGCCCAGCTCACCGCGCGCCGTTTAAAACAGCTCACGGAGCTCGACAACGCCGCGGCCGGCCGGTAGTCACGGCGGCGCCCGGAACAGCGGCAGCACGTCGGCCGGCACGTCGTCGGTGCTGAGCATCACCAGGCGGTGGCTGGCGCGGGTCATCGCCATGTACAGCTTGCGGGCATCGGCTTCGCGCGCGCCACCCTCCACACCTTCGCCTGCCGTCAGCAGGCTTTCCATCCCCAGCAGGAACACGGCGCCGCCTTCGAGGCCGGTCGCCGTTTCCAGGTTCGCCAGGCGCAGGTAGTCGGGACCGTAGCCGGCGGGCGGCTGCTTTTTATCCTTGTTCAGCCACCAGACGCGGTTGGCGCCGAGCGCGGCGCATAGTCGCTGGTACAGCAGCAGTTTAGGCGTGTCGCTGCCGTAGATGACGAGGAAGCTCGACAGCGGCAAGCCATGCCGTTCGACCAGCGCCACGATCTCGTTGATGGCGCGGTCGACCGCATCCTGCGGCGTATCGACGCGCAGCAGGATCGGCGCGGCGCCCTCCTCCATATCGGTAAAATCCGGTTCCAGGTAATGCTCGGGATCGGCCTGCACGGCGCGCGCCAACAAGGTGCCGGCGCTGTGCAGGATCGCCTGCGTGGTGCGGTATGAACGCAGCAGTTTTTTGGTGCGCCCGGCCACGTCGAGCCCGGCGTTGCGCCAGCTGAGGCGGCTCTTCATGAAACCCTGGTTCGGGTCGGCGCACAGGAACAGGCGTCCCTGCGGGCGCAGTGCCAGTTTCACCGTATGGAACCAGGAAGGCGCAAAGAACTGCGCTTCGTCGACCAGGATGTGTTCGTAGCGCTCCAGGGCGCCGTGCGCGGGTGCGCGGCAGACCTCATAGGCGACCGCGCTCCACATGCGCAAGCCGTCGGCGTGCAGCGCCGTGGTGACCGCCTCGAACAGGTTCCAGGTGTCGTGGCGCTCTTTGGCGCGCAGCGAAAAACCGCGGCCGGCGCGGCTGGTGTCCATGTATTCGGCTTCGCTCGTGACCAGCATCTCGTTGAGGAAATCGAATTCCTCGATCAGTTGGCGTTCCCCCAGTTTCAGGTCCGGCCAGCCCCCGCGCAGGCGAGCAACCAGCTGTGGCAGGTATGCCGGGTCAGGCGGCATCGCCAGCGGCGCATGGAACAGGCGGCGCCACTGGCGGTGGATCCAGGCGGAATAGGTCGTGATCTCGAGATTGGCCGGCACGCGGCCGTGCGCGCGGTGCAGGCGTTCGCGGATGTCGGCCACGATCGGCGTGTTGTGGATCAGGACCAGCACACGCTCGCGCGGGTGCATCTCGGCCAGCAGCAAGGCGCGGCTCAAGGCAATCAAGGTCTTGCCGCTGCCGGCGACGCCGTTCACCAGGCGCACGCTGAGGTCGGTGGCGACCTGGGCCTGCTCGTCGGGCAGTTCCAGATCGAGCTTGCTGGCCCATTCCTGCTGCGGATCGAGGAACAGCGCCAGGCTGGCGCCATTGCTGCGCCTGAAACGCTTGCGCGCCGCGGTCGGCAGCGGAATGCCGGACTCGGGAAAGAAGCGCGTGCGCAGCGCCTCTTCCTCGTCAGCGGCAAGGGGCCGCTGCAATGCCGCCAGCCGCGCCGCGCCTTCGGCAAAGCGTTCGCGCGCCAGCAGGTGCAGGTTGGCGACGTCGAGCTGGCCTGCGAATGCGGTGGCTTGCGCGTCGGTGCAACTCCACAGCACCAGCAGCAGCGGCAGCGCGTCTGGCAGCGCGGCGCGCCATGCCCGCAACTGGGCGTCGAAGGCGGCGCGCGTTTCGCTGGCGAACAGTTGATTGGCATCGAGTCCGTCGAAAGGCGTGTCGACCACGGCCAGCGCCAGCCAGCCGCGGTCGGCGTGTTCGATGAACAGGTCCGGCGCCGCGGCCTCGTCGCGCAGGGGCTTGCGGACGATGTAAGCGTCGTCCAGACCATTCAGCACGCGCCGCTGCTGCAGCTGGCGGCCGCTCGCGCGCGTCCATTCGGGAATGAAGAGGGCCACCGTCAGAACTCGATGCGGCGCGCCGCCGCCAGCAGGCTGCGGTACAGGCGCAGGTTGTGCGCGGTGCGCGCGTCGTTGGCCCCGAACTGCGGCGGTAGCTCGGGCCCGATGATCACCAGCTTGGTCATCGCCCGCGTCACCGACACATTCAGACGCTCGGGCTGGAAGAAGAAGTCGGCGATCGCCGCCAGGAAGCGCAGGTCGCCGGCGGCCAGCGTCAGGATGACCAGTTCGCGCTCCTGGCCCTGCATCCGCTCGACCGTATCGGCGACGATGGCGCGCGCCGTGTGCCAGCCGAACCGGTCCGCCAGGGCATTCCTCACCGTGCGCCCATGCGCGCGAAACGGCGTGACGATGCCGATCTCGTGCGGCGCCAGGCCGCCCTCCAGCGCCGCGCCGCACAGGCCCGCCACCAGCTGCGCATCCTCATGGTTGCGGCTGCGCGCGCTGTCGTCCAGGGTCGGAATGAAGACCAGGCTGGCCGCGTCGCGCAGGGCGGCGTCGTAGGGGTCGCCATCCTCGCGCGGCTGCAGGAACAATCTGCGCTCGCGGTTGGGACCGGCCGCAAGCAGGCGCTTGCCGTAAAACGAGCGGCTCGGCCAGGCCGCCAGTTCAGCGTTCAGGCGGTAGGTATCGGTCAGCATCACGCTGTCGACATTATGAAAAGTCAGCTTGGCGAAGATCGAGCCGGGCAGTTCGTCCAGCACCGAGCGCGCCAGCAGCACCGGCGGCAGCTGCTTCTGGTCGCCGATGAAGACGAAGCGGGCGCCGCGCCGCATCGCCATCAGGGCCAGCGGCAGCGTCACCTGGCTCGCTTCGTCGAACAGCACGGTATCGAACTCGCAGTTTTCCAACCCCTTGCCGCAGGTGGCGAAGGGCGTGGCGCCGACCACGTAGCCGCCTTCCAGCGGCCGTCCATGCCATTCGGCGAAGCTGGCGGCCAGCGTCACGCCGGGGAGCAAGCCGTCGACCTGGGTCAGGCGCCCGATCTTGGCCACGCGCACGCCCTGGCCCGCGACTTCCTGCGCGATCTTGTTGAGCGCATTGTTGATCGCCATGTGGGTGTGCGAGGTGACCAGCACCCGCTCGCCGCGCTCGACCAGCAGGCGCACGGCCAGGGCCAGCACCCGCGTTTTACCCGTACCGGGCGGCCCCTGGATGCAGGCGACCTGCTCGGCGGCGACGATTTTACCGACCGCCTCGGCCTGGGCCGCGTTCAGGCCCTTGTCGAGGGCGATCGCTTCGGCCTCTTCGAAATCGCGCGGGTCGAAATCGTTACTGATGTGGCCTTCCAGCAGCGGCATCAGGCAGCGGTGCGCGCGCGAGGGAGGATTTGCCTGGCCGATGTCGTCGAGCGCTTCCTTGTAAAACTTGGTGAGGTCGAAATCGTCGGGGTCGGCATAGCAGGGCAGATCGGCGGCCTCCTTGACCACCCGCGCCGCCTGGTTGATGCGTAGCAGCCAGCGCCCCTCTTCTTCCGCCTCGAAAACGGCGCCGCGCGCCAGCATCAGGTTCAAGGGCGAGCCGTCGTGCAGGCAGACCAGGTCTCCCTCGCGAAAGCGCGATTCGCCGCCGCCCGTCCAGGCCCAGGCCGTGCCCTTCTCGGGACCGGCCTCGATGCGCAGGAAGCGCTGGCACAGGCCCTTGGCCAGACGGTCGGGCAAGGGCTGGCGCCAGACCTCGACCAGTTTTTCCTGCGCCGCCTCGCGTTCGCGCGCGACGAACTCGCGCAAGCCGTCGAGCAGCCGCGCCTGGCGGCGCGCGCGTTCGGCATTGGCGTTGTTCGGTTCCTGCGTCATGGGGCGGCTCGTCTTTTCACAGCATGGCTTATAAGGGGCGGGAACGGCGCCGTCAAGCACGGCCGCGTGACGGCAGTTTTTGGTCCCCGCCAGCATGCTCGCGCGCGGCGCGGTAGGATATCCATTTACGCAACCAGGAGGACAGACCCCATGAGCACACTCTTCGACATCCCGCTGCACCGCCTCGAAGGCCAGGACGCCACGTTGGGCGAGTACCAGGGCAAGGTCATGTTGATCGTCAACGTCGCCTCGCAATGCGGCTTGACGCCGCAATACGCCGGCCTGGAAAAACTGTTCGAGCAGTATGAAGCACGCGGCCTGGTGGTGCTCGGTTTTCCCTGCAACGATTTTGGCGCCCAGGAACCTGGCAGCGAAGCGGAGATCGCCGATTTTTGCCAGCGCAACTACGGCGTGCGCTTCCCGATGTTCGAAAAGGTGGAAGTCAACCGCGAGGCGCGCCATCCCCTGTACCGCGAACTGATCGCCGCCCAGCCGCAGGCGCGCCAGGCCGAAGGCAGCACGTTCGGCGACAAGCTGGCCCAGCACGGCCTGAGCCCGAAGAACCCGTCGGACGTGATGTGGAACTTCGAAAAATTCCTGGTCGGCCGCGACGGGCAAGTGCTCGCCCGTTTCGCGCCGGACGTAAAGCCGGACGATCCGGCGCTGGTGGCGGCGATCGAGGCGGCGCTGGGCTGATTCAGGATCGTAGGGTGGGCGGCTCCACCGTTTCAGTTACGGCCCAGAAGCGTTTGCGCCGCCCACGCGTTCAACCAGCCGGTGATTTGTCGCGACGTTTCAAAATGTGGTTGAACGCGTGGGGGGCGTTCAGGCAACGGGCAATCACGCGCCAGGGTGCAGCCGCCCACCTTACGGGTCCGATCATTCATTCTCGGCGAGATTTGTCTTAACTACTGACATCAGTTCACGGACTGTTGCAGTGCCTCGTAATGCCGGCCCCTGCCTTAAAACCAGCTTAATGGACAGTTTTGCCCGGCTAATGCGTTGCAGTCTTTGCCACAAACCCGTTAAAGTAGACCGGGTTTGAGTCCTGAACCTGGTGGAGGCACGCGTGAACCACAGCATTGATGCGGCAGAGCCACGAAAATTGCTGCTCGCAACCGACCTGAGCGCGCATTGCGACCGCGCGCTCGAGCGCGCCCGGCTGCTGGCCGCCGAATGGCAGGCCGAGCTGGCCATATTGACCGTGCACGAAGGACCGGACGTACCGGCCGAAGTCATCGGCTGGCTCGATGGCGACCGCGAGCAGCACGGCGCCGAAGCGGCGGCGCAGCGCGCGCTGCTGCGCGATTTCGAGGGCAATGGCATCAACCCCAGCCTGCACCTGGCCGACGGTCCCGTGGCCGACGCCATCCCGGCCGCCGCCGCACGCCTGCGCAGCACCCTGGTCGTCAGCGGCAGCGCGCGCGCCGAAACGCTGGGCCACCTGCTGCTTGGCTCGACCGTCGAACGCCTGGCGCGCACGCTGACGCAACCTTTATTGGTGGTGCGCCAGCGCGCCCGTACGCCTTACCGGCGCATCCTGGTGCCGACCGATTTTTCCGCCGCCTCGCGCCTCGCGCTGGAAACCGCCTTTTCACTTTTCCCCGACTGCGCCATTACGCTGTTCCACGCCCGGCAGGGCGGGACGGAAGCGCTGGCCGGCCAGACGGGCGCCGCGCCCGCACGCGATGAATGCGCGCGCTTTCTCGATGGCTGCCGCCTGCCTCCTGGCGCGCGTGCCCGGCTCGAGGTCGTGATCGCCGCCGGCAGCCTCGATTCGCTGCTGGCGCGCCATGTGCAGGAACACGCGATCGAACTGGCCGTGATCGGACTGCACGAACAGCCCGGCGTGCTGCGGGTACTGATGGGCAGCACGGCCGAACGCCTGCTGCGCGGCCTGGCCTGCGACACGATGGTGGTGCGCGCGGCCGATGATGATGACGATGCAGTCGGGGCTTCCCCGCCACGACCGGGATGATGCCAATGCTGTCGCCGCCACTGTCCCTGATTGTCCTCCTCCCCTTCCTCGGCGCCCTGGTCGCCGCCTGCATGCCGACCGGCTCGCGCAACCGCCCGGCGGCGGTGGCCGGCGCCGCCACCCTGGCCGCACTGGCGCTGGCGATCAGCGCCTTCAACACGGTCGGCAACGGCGAGGTCCTGCGCGAACGCCACGACTGGCTGCCCGACTTCGGCCTGAACCTCGCCCTGCGCATGGATGGCCTGGCCTGGGTGTTCACCGTGATGGTGCTCGGCATCGGCTTGCTGGTGCTGCTGTATGCGCGCTACTACATGTCGCGGCGCGACCCGGTGGCGCGCTTCTTCGCCTACATGCTGGCCTTTATGGGTTCGATGCTGGGCGTGGTCCTGTCCGGCAACCTGATCCAGCTGGTGATCTTCTGGGAACTCACCAGCGTCACTTCGTTCCTCCTGATCGGCTACTGGCAGCACCGCAACGACGCCCGCCGCGGCGCGCGCATGGCGTTTACGGTAACCACCGTCGGCGGCCTGTGCCTGCTGGCCGGCGTGCTGATGCTGGGCCATATCGTCGGCAGCTACGACCTCGACGCCGTGCTCGAGGCCGGCGGACGAGTGCGCGCCCACGCCTGGTACCTGCCGACCCTGGTCCTGATCGCGCTGGGGGCGCTGACCAAGAGCGCGCAATTCCCCTTCCACTTCTGGCTTCCGCACGCGATGGCGGCGCCGACCCCGGTATCGGCCTTTCTGCACTCGGCGACGATGGTCAAGGCCGGCGTCTTCCTGCTGATCCGCTTGTGGCCGGCCTTGTCCGGCACCGACGAATGGACCTGGATCCTCGGCACCGCCGGCGTCTGCACCCTGCTGATCGGCTCCTTCTACGCCATCTTTCAGAACGACATGAAGGGCTTGCTGGCCTATTCAACCATCAGCCACCTCGGCCTGATCGTCACCCTGCTCAGCATCGGTTCTCCCTTGTCGGTGGTGGCGGCGGTGTTCCACACGATGAACCATGCGGTGTTCAAGGCCTCGCTGTTCATGGCGGTCGGCATCATCGACCACGAGACCGGCACGCGCGACATGCGCCTGTTGCGCGGCCTGGGCAAGGCGATGCCATTTACCGCTGCACTGGCGATCGTCGCCAGCGCCGCCATGGCCGGCGTCCCGCTGCTGAACGGTTTCCTGTCGAAAGAGATGTTCTTCGCCGAGACCATGCAGGTCGGCGGCACCGAAGACTGGTCGATGTCGTATGCGGCGGTCGCCATGGGCGTGTTCAGCGTGGCCTATTCGCTGCGCTTCATCAGCGTCTTCTTCGGCCCGGCGGCCACCGATTTGCCGCAGCAGCCGCACGAGCCGCCGCGCTGGATGCGCTTCCCGGTCGAATGCCTGGTGGTGCTGTGCATCGCCGTGGGCGTGATGCCCGAGCGCGCCGTCGGCGAGGTGCTGGGTGTGGCGGCGCAGTCGGTGCTAGGCGCGGCCCTGCCCGAATACGACCTCGGCATCTGGCACGGCTTCAATCTGCCGCTGATGATGAGCATTGCCGCGCTGGCCGGCGGCTTGCTGTTCTACGTCGTCTTGCGGCGCTATGCCGACCTGGCCGAACGCGAGCGGGTGCCGGTGCTGCACCGCCTGAACGGCGCCCAGGCCTACGAAAACGTGATGCTGGCGCTGACCCAGAGCGCCGTCTGGCTGCTGCGCTGGGGCGGCACCCGGCGCCTGCAATTGCAGCTGCTGGTGCTGGTCGCGGCGATGGTCGCCGTGCCGCTGCTGGTGGTCGACCCGCTGCCGGCCATGCCGCCGCTGCGCGTGACCGACCTCGATCCGCTGTTCGCGCTGCTGTGGGTGATCGGCGCCGGCTGCGCGCTGGGCGCGGCGCAGCAGGCGAAATACCACCGCCTGGTCGCCCTGATCCTGGCCGGCGGCACCGGCGTCGTCACGAGCCTGACCTTCTTGTGGATGTCGGCGCCCGACCTGGCGCTGACCCAGCTGATGGTCGAAACCGTCACCACCGTGCTGATCCTGCTCGGCCTGCGCTGGCTGCCGCCGCGCTTCCCGCCCGCCGGCCTGGCCCCACGCATCCCGCTCGGCAGCTGGCTGCGCCGTGGGCGCGACGGCACCATCGCCGTCGCCGGCGGCCTCGGCATGGCCGCCGCCACCTACGCCCTGCTCGCCACCGAGGCGCCGGCCACCATCAGCGATTTCTTCGTCGTGCACGCCCTGCCCGAAGGCGGCGGCGCGAACGTGGTGAACGTACTGCTGGTCGACTTCCGCGGCTTCGACACGATGGGAGAGATCACGGTGCTGTCGATCGTCGCGCTGACCGTGTATGCGCTGCTACGCCGCTTCCGCCCGGCGCCGGAAAGCATCGCCATCCCGGTGCAGCAGGCCAGCGACGTCGACCCGGCCGTGAGCCAGAGCCCTGCGCAACAAGCCAGCACCGGCTACCTGATGATCCCGGCCGTCTACCTGCGCTTCCTGCTGCCTTTCATGGGCATCATCGCCGTCTACTTCTTCATGCGCGGCCATAACCTGCCGGGCGGCGGTTTTGTGGCGGGACTGATCTTCGCCACCGCCATCATCGTCCAGTACATGGTGGCCGGCACCGACTGGGTCGAATCGCATTTGCGCCTGCGCCCGCACCGCTGGATCGCCTGGGGCCTGGTCACCGCCTGCGTCACCGGCCTCGGTGCCTGGCTGTTCGGCTACCCCTTCCTCACCAGCCATACCGCCCACCTCGACCTGCCGCTGCTGGGGCAGATCCACGTGCCGAGCGCCTTCGTGTTCGACCTGGGCGTATTCCTGGTGGTGGTCGGCACCACCATGCTGATCCTGGTCGCGCTGGCGCACCAGTCGCTGCGCAGCCACCGCGCCCCACCCGGGGCCGGCCGTAGCGCCCTGCCCCCAACCAAGGAGATTGCCTGATGGAGCTCGTGTCTTCGCTCGCCATCGGCATCGTGTTCGGCGCCGGCATCTGGCTGCTGCTGCGCCCGCGCAGTTTCCAGGTGCTGACCGGCCTGATGCTGATGTCGTATGCCGTCAACCTGTTCATTTTCATCATGGGCCGCGTCTGGCTCGACGAGCCGCCGCTGACCCCGGCCGGCACCATCCCCGATCCGCGCCTGCTGGCCGACCCGTTGCCACAGGCGCTGGTGCTGACCGCGATCGTGATCGGCTTTGCCACCACGGCGCTGTACCTGGTGGTGATGATCGGCGCGCGCGGCCTGACCGGCACCGACCACGTCGATGGCGAGGAGCCTGAGGTATGAGGCCTGAACACCTTGTCATGTTGCCGATCCTGCTGCCGCTCTTGGTCGGCGCGGTGCTGGTGCCGCTGACCCAGGGCCGCCACCGCTTTAAATTCGCGCTCAGCTATGCCTCGGTGCTGGGCTTGCTGGGTACGGCTTGCGCCTTGATGGCGAATGCCGACGGCGGCGCCTGGCCCGACGGCATCGGCGTCTACCTGGCCGCCAACTGGGCCGCGCCCTTCGGCATCGCCCTGGTGGCCGACCGTTTATCCGCCCTGATGCTGCTGCTGACCGCGGTGCTGGCCCTCGCTTCCCTGCACTTCGCGATGCAGCGCTGGAGCCGGATCGGCGTGCATTTTCACTCGCTGTTCCAGTTCCTGCTGATGGGGATCAACGGCGCCTTCCTGACCCACGACCTGTTCAATCTGTTCGTGTTCTTCGAAGTAATGCTGGCCGCCTCCTACGGCCTGGTGTTGCACGGGTATAACGCCGAGCGCCTGCGCGCCAGCATGCAGTACATCGCGGTCAACCTGGCCGCCGCCCTGATGTTCCTGATCGGCACCGCGCTGATCTACGCCACCACCGGCACCCTCAACATGGCCGACCTCGCCGTGCGCATCGCCGCCATGACGGCCGACCAGGTAGGCCTGCTGAAAGTCGGCGTCGCCGTGCTGGCGCTTGCCTTCCTTGTAAAAGGCGCGATGTGGCCGCTCGGCTTCTGGCTGCCCACCACCTATGCCGCCGCCTCTCCCCCGGTGGCGGCGATGCTGGTGCTGATGACCAAGGTCGGCGCCTACGTCATCCTGCGCCTGTGGCTGCTGCTGTTCGGAGAACAGGCCGGGCTAGCCGCCGGCTTCGGCTACGACGCCCTGGTCTGGGGCGGGATGGCGACCATCGTCTTCGGCGCCGCCGGCATGCTCTCGACCGACACCGCCGGGCGCATGGCCGGCTACAGCGCCATCGTCTCGTCCGGCACCCTGCTGGCGGTGATCGGCTATGGCCAGCCTTCGCTGGTGACGGCCGGCCTCTATTACCTGATCGGCTCGACGCTGGCGGTAGCCGCCTTCCTGCTGCTGATCGAACTGATCGACCGCATCCGCACCCCCGGCGCGGCGATGCTGGCGCTGACGATGGAAGCCTGGGCGGTCGAAGATACCCCCGAGGAACCGCGCGGCAAGGGCGTGCCGGCGGTCATGGCTTTCCTCTCGCTGGCATTCGTCGCCTGCGCCCTGATGATCGCCGGCCTGCCGCCGCTGTCCGGCTTCGTCGCCAAGTTCGGCATGTTCCACGCGCTGCTGAACCCGGAACCCGGCAGCGGCGCCATCGGCGCCACCGGTTTTACCTTGATCGCGCTGGTGATCGTCTCCGGACTGATCGCCATCATCTCGATGCTGCGCTTCGGCGTGCGCACCTTCTGGGCCGCCGAGATCGTCACGCCGCCGCGCCTGCAGCTGTCGGAAGTGGCGCCGATCACGGCGCTGCTGTTGCTGTCGCTGGCGATGACGGTACAGGCGCGCCCGCTGTTCGATTACCTGGGCCGCGCCAGCGCCGACCTGCACGATGCAGGCAAGTACGCGCGCCGGGTGCTGCTGCAGCCGCCGGTGCCGGGTCCTGCCACGCAGGGGGTGGCGCCATGACGCATTGGCTATCCCGTTGGCTGCCTTATCCCTGGGTCTCCTTGACGCTGTGCGCACTGTGGCTGCTGCTGAACCAGGCCTTCGACCTTGCCAGCATCCTGCTCGGCGCCATCCTCGGCATCGCGCTGCCCTTGCTGCTGCGCGGCTTGCAGCCGTTCGGCTATCCGCGCCTGCATGCGCCGCTGACGCTGCTGCGTTTACTGGGCATGGCCTCGGTCGAGATCGTCCGCTCCTGCTTCAACGTCTGCCGCATCATCCTGTTCGCGAATCACGCGGCCGTCAAATCGGAATTCATCCGCATCCCGCTGACGATGCGCGATCCCTACGGCCTGGCCATGCTGTCCTGCCTGATCAACATGACGCCGGGCACGGTCTGGGTCGAGATCCTGCCCGAGAGGTATGAACTGTCGTTGCACGTGTTCGACCTGCACGACGAACAATGGTGGATCGACACCATCAAGACGCGCTACGAGCGCCCCCTGATCGACATCTTTGAACCCAGGAGCACCCATGGCGACCCTGCTTGAACTCTCGATCGGCTACGCGCTGGTCTGCGTACTGGTGGCGATGCTGCTGTGCGCGCTGCGCCTGCTGATCGGCCCCTCGGCCCACGACCGCGTGCTGGCCCTCGACACCCTGTGGATGGCGGGCATGCTGCTGGCGCTGGTGCTCGGCATCCGCTTCGGCACGCAAGTGTATTTCGAGGTGGCGGTGCTGATCGCGCTGGTCGGCTTCGTCTCGACGGTCGCCATGGCGAAATTCCTGATGCGCGGGGAGATCATCGAATGACGGGCATCGCCGAACTCCCGGACTGGGCCGCATTGGTGGTGGCGCTGCTGTTGTTCATCGGCGCTTCCATCATCCTGATCGGCGCCCTCGGCCTGCTGCGCCTGCGTACCTTTTATCAACGCATCCACGGCCCGGCGATCACGATCACGCTCGGCGCCGGTTGCATCCTGATCGCCTCGATGGTCTACTTCACGGTGGCGCAAGCGCGCCTGGTCGTGCACGAGGTGATCATCGCCGCGTTTCTGCTGATGACGGCGCCGGTGGTGTCGATGCTGATCATGCGCGCCGCCGTCTACCGCGACCTGCGTGCGCGCAAGCACGACGCCGGCGCCACCGCGGGCGGGGTGTACACGATCGTGGAGGCGGAAACGCCGGCCAGTCCGGCGCCGGGCAAGGACTAGTATCAAACTCAGGACGGATATTCAGCGCTTCATCGAGGTCTCACCTGTACTCAACCTTAAGGAGAGCATCATGGCCTACGTCGATGGTTTTGTGATTCCGGTTCCCAAGAACAAGCTCGATGCCTACCTGGAGATGGCGCGCCAGGCAGCCACGATCTGGCGCGACCACGGCGCCATCGAATTTCGCGAATGCGTCGCCGACGACGTCAAGCCGGGGCAACTGACCTCGTTTCCCCAGAGCGTGCAACTGAAGGAAGACGAAGTCGTGATTTTTTCCTGGATCATCTATGAATCGCGCGCCAAACGCGACGAGGCCAACGACAAGGTCATGAACGACCCGCGCATGACCGAATTCATGAAGCCGGAGAACATTCCATTCGACGGCAAGCGCATGATTTATGGCGGCTTCGAGATGATGGTCGACAAATAGGCGTAAAAAAACCCGCGACTTGCGTTGCGGGTTTTTTGATTACGCGACAGCCCGTCACTCAGAACGGAATGTCGTCATCCATATCCGAGAAGTTCGGCGCCGGACGCTGTGGCTGTGGACGTGCTGCCGGGGCCGGAGGCGCCTGGCGCGGTGCCTGGCGCTGTGGTGGCGCATCGTAGCCGCCGCCATCGTCCATGCCCATGCCGCCGGCGTCGCCGCCCATGCCGGCGCGGCCGCCCAGCATCTGCATGTTTTCAGCGACGATGTCGGTTGCGTAGCGCTCGATGCCGTCCTTGTCCGTGTACTTGCGGGTCTGCAGGCGGCCTTCGACGTAGACCGACGAACCCTTTTTCAGGTACTGGCCGACGATCTCGGCCAGGCGGCCGAAGAACGAGATGCGGTGCCATTCGGTCAGCTCTTTCTGCTCGCCGGTGTTGCGGTCCTTCGACTTGAACGAGGTGGCGACCGCGATGTTCGCGATGGCGTCGCCGCTCGGCATGTAGCGGATTTCCGGATCGCGGCCGAGGTTGCCGACGATGATGACCTTGTTGACTGATGCCATTGTGTTACTCCTTCAGGATGATGTAAGCCCTGGCTCTGCACTCTGCCTAAGCGCCAAGGAACTGTGTGCTTCAACCCGATATTATGGGGCCGCGGCGCCGGTTTCAAAAGAAGATTTTGTTGGCCTCAGTCAGCCTTTGGGACGGCGAAAAACACCCGAATCGTTGTCGTCCATGGCAGCCGGGCACGACCAAAAATATTTTCGGATTCTGAACTGTTTGCCATTGAAGCGCGCCGCAAACGGCCCACTTATGACGGACCGAGGTATTGTCGACTTCCACGCGCGTGTCACCTTGGCATGGCAACTTGCCATCGCTGGTACACCCGAGTACTGGATGAATGTACAGCCGCAACAAAAACGCGCTAAACTAGCAGATTCCCCCTCGATTGGCCCGCCAACGCGACAGTATCGTGCGCGGCCCCGCAAAACTTATTGAAAGCCTGCCAAAATTAATGGAAGAAATTCGTATTCGTGGTGCCCGCACTCACAATCTCAAAAACATCAATCTCGATCTGCCGCGTAACAAGCTGATCGTCATTACGGGCCTGTCGGGTTCGGGTAAATCTTCGCTCGCGTTCGACACCCTGTATGCCGAAGGCCAGCGCCGCTATGTCGAATCGCTGTCGGCCTACGCGCGCCAGTTCCTGCAATTGATGGAAAAGCCGGACGTCGACCTGATCGAAGGCTTGTCGCCGGCAATCTCCATCGAGCAGAAGGCGACCTCGCACAACCCGCGTTCGACCGTCGGCACCGTCACCGAGATCCACGATTACCTGCGCCTGCTATACGCGCGCGTCGGCACGCCCTACTGCCCGCAGCACCCGCACGAGCCACTGGCGGCCCAGACCGTGTCGCAGATGGTCGACGCCGTGCTGGCCATGCCGGAAGGCACCAAGCTGATGATCCTGGCGCCGGTCGTGGCCGGCCGCAAGGGCGAGCACAGCGACCTGTTCGCAGGCATGCAGGCCCAGGGTTTTGTGCGTTTCCGCATCCAGAGCGGCGTCAATCCAGCCAGGATCTACGAGATCGACGAACTGCCGAAGCTGAAGAAAACCGAAAAGCATTCGATCGACGTCGTCATCGACCGCATCAAGGTGAATCCGGAGATCAAGCAGCGCGTGGCCGAGAGTTTTGAAACGGCATTGCGCCTGGCCGATGGCCGCGCCGTCGCCTACGAGATGGACACCGAGCAGTCGACCGTGTTCTCGAACAAGTTCGCCTGTAACGTCTGCGGCTATTCGCTGCAGGAACTCGAGCCGCGCCTGTTCTCGTTCAACAACCCGATGGGCGCCTGCTCGGAATGCGATGGCCTCGGCCACATCGAGTTCTTCGATCCGAAGCGGATCGTCGCCTTCCCGAACCTGTCGCTGGCCTCGGGCGCCGTCAAAGGCTGGGATCGCCGCAACCAGTTCTATTTCCAGATGCTGTCGAACCTGGCGGACCATTACGAGTTCGACCTGGATAAACCGTTCGAGCAGCTGCCGAAAAGCGCGCAGGATGCGGTCCTGTTCGGTTCCGGCAAATCGTCGATCCCGTTTACCTATGTGAACGAGCGCGGCCGCACCGTGATTCGCGAGCATACCTTCGAGGGTGTGGTGAACAACCTGCAGCGGCGCTACCGCGAAACCGATTCGATGGCGGTAAAGGAAGAGCTGGCGAAATTCATCAACGAAAAGAAGTGTCCTGCCTGCGACGGTGCGCGCCTGCGCACCGAAGCGCGTTTCGTGAAGATCGGCCAGGGCGCCCAGCAGCGCGCGATTTATGAGGTGTCGGACAAGCCGCTGCGCGATACGCTGGACTTCTTCGAGACGCTGGAACTGACCGGCGCCAAAAAGGAAATCGCCGAGCGCGTCATCAAGGAAATCACGGCGCGCCTGAAATTCCTGAACAACGTCGGCCTCGATTACCTGTCGCTCGACCGCAGCGCCGATACCCTGTCGGGCGGCGAAGCGCAGCGGATTCGCCTGGCGTCGCAGATCGGTTCGGGCCTGACCGGCGTGATGTACGTGCTCGACGAGCCGTCGATCGGCCTGCACCAGCGCGATAACGACCGCCTGATCGCGACCCTGAAGCACCTGCGCGACATCGGCAACAGCGTGCTCGTCGTCGAGCACGACGAAGATGCGATCCGCACCGCCGACTACATCGTCGACATGGGTCCGGGCGCCGGTGTGCACGGCGGCCAGATCATCGCCGAAGGCACGCTCGACGAGATCATGGCCAACGAGCACTCGGTCACCGCCCAGTACCTCGACGGCCGCCGCAAGATCGTGGTGCCGAAGAAGAGAACGCCCTCGAACCCGGAACGCCAGCTGGTCATCACCAACGCCACCGGCAACAATCTGAAAGGCGAGACGCTGCGCCTGCCGGTCGGGCTGATGACCTGCATTACCGGGGTTTCGGGTTCGGGTAAATCGACGCTGATCAACGACACGCTGTATCCGGCCCTGTCGCGCCACCTGTACGGCTCGCAGACGGAACCGGCGCCGCACGACGCGATCTTCGGCCTGGAACACTTCGACAAGGTGATCTCGGTCGACCAGGCGCCGATCGGCCGCACCCCGCGCTCGAACCCGGCGACCTACACCGGCCTGTTCACGCCGATCCGCGATTTGTTCGCGACGGTGCCGACGGCCAAGGAACGCGGTTATTCGGCCGGACGCTTCTCGTTCAACGTCAAGGGCGGACGCTGCGAAGCGTGCCAGGGCGATGGCGTGATCAAGGTCGAGATGCACTTCCTGCCGGACGTCTACGTGCCGTGCGACGTCTGCCACGGCAAGCGCTACAACCGCGAAACGCTGGAAGTGCACTACAAGGGCAAGAGCATCACCGAAGTGCTGGAGATGACGGTCGAGGACGCGCACGAATTCTTCAAGCCGGTACCGGTGATTGCGCGCAAACTCCAGACCCTGCTCGACGTCGGCCTCGGCTACATCAAGCTGGGCCAGAGCGCGACGACCTTGTCGGGCGGCGAGGCGCAGCGTGTGAAACTGTCGCTGGAACTGTCGAAGCGCGATACGGGCCGTACCCTGTACATCCTGGACGAGCCGACTACCGGCTTGCACTTTGCCGACATCGACCTGCTGCTCAAAGTCATCCACCGCCTGCGCGACCAGGGCAATACGCTGGCGATCATCGAGCACAACCTCGACGTGATCAAGACGGCGGACTGGATCGTCGACCTGGGGCCGGAAGGCGGCGCCGGCGGCGGCAAGATTGTCGCTACCGGGTCGCCGGAAGAAGTGGCGGAAAATCCGGCCAGCGTAACGGGCAAGTACCTGGGGCCGCTGCTGAAACAGTAAACAGGAACGCTTGAGATGATGAAAAGGCAGAGCTGCGGCTCTGCCTTTTTGCTTTTGGGTTTGTGATTTTCGTAGGGTGGACTTCGTCCACGCGGTGATACGCAACGGCTCCGTCATCGTGCTCGACGATCTCGCCGCCACGTATCACCGCGTGGGCAGAGCCCACCCTACAACTTCGACATGCGCTACAGTGAACACACCTCCACCGTCCAGCAGCCGCCATGACCGACCTTGCCCTCGCCATCGTCCACCACCTGATCGTGTTCGGCCTCGCCGCCGTACTGGCCGCCGAACTGGCGCTGATGCGCCCGGCCGCCATGTCGCCGCCCACCGTGAAACTGCTGGGGCGTTTCGATGCCGCCTACGGCATGCTGGCGCTGGCGATTCTTGCCGTCGGTTTCGTACGCGTCTGGTACGGCGCCAAGGGGCCGGATTTCTACCTGCACAACCACGCCTTCTGGGGCAAGATCGCCGCCTTTGCCGTGGTCGGCCTGCTCTCGATCAAGCCGACCCTGCGCATCGCCGCCTGGCAAAAGGCTTTACAGGCGGATGCCGCCTTCATGCCGCCGGCCGACGAAATCGGCAAGCTGCGCCGGCTGCTGCTGATCGAGATCCACGTGTTCGCGCTGATCCCGATCTTTGCCGCGGCGATGGCGCGTGGCGTCGGCTACGGGGGTTAACTCAGGCGCGCTGCAGGGATTGCATGGCCGCCCGCATGAAGCCGATCATGCGTTCGTCCACCATGCCCGGCTGCTTCAGTTCCGGCTCGTTCTCGAGTGCCTGGCGGATTTTGTGCTGGGTCGCCGGATGGTCGCCGGCGTAGGAGCGGAACAGGTCGAACCAGTCGCGCGCCAGCGCCTGCGCCTCCAGCGAATCCGGCGCGCATCCCGCGTCCATGGCTGTGCGCACGCGCGCCAGCAGCGGCGGCCATTCGGCATTGCGCTTGCCGAGATTGGCGCGCACGAACGCCATCTCATCGGCATCGAGATATCGTTCGTAGACCGCCAACTGGTTCTCTTGCGTCGCCGCCAGAATGAAAGCCATGACCTGTGAGTTGACGCCGGTGCGTTCCTGCACGGCGGGTTCCTGTTCGTGCATCGTGTTCAACTTCGCGAACAGGACCGGATTGGCATTCGTGTCGCGCGCCACGGTAGCCATCCAGCGTTTGGCCAGCGCGCGCGCCCTGGCGTCGGTCGGGCTGGTGCCGGCATCCATCAAGGCACGCACCTCGGTCACCAGCGCCTGCCACTCGACTTCGACTTGTTCTGCTTCCGTGTACAGCGGCAATTGCTGAAGTTCTTGCTGCGTAAAATATTTGTCGTACATCGTCATGTGCTCCAGAGTAGTCAGCCAGTCGGCCGGATCCGGTTGCCGCCCTTTGTCGAGCTGCCCTTGCAGGCGCAGCAGCCGATTGCGCAAGGCATCCGCCTGCGCGATCTGCTGCGTCAGCATGGCGATCTGGCGCTCGACCAGATCGGCCAGCGGCAGTTCCGGTCCGGATAGATAGGTTCCGATGTCGGCCAGCGCCATCCCGAACCTGCGCAGCGCCAGCATGCGGTGCAGCCGGGCGATGTCAGCGTCGTGATAGAGCCGGTAGCCGGCGTCGGAACGCGCCGAAGGAGACAGGAGTCCGATGGCGTCGTAATGGAGCCGTGCGCACCGTCAAACCGGTGCGTTTTGCCAACTCTCCAATTTTCAACAGCATCGTGTTCCCTTTCTTTTCATGCGTGCAGCCATCCTGGCGCCTGACGCTGCGTGAGGGTCAAGCACGACGTTAAAACGGCTAATATTAATACTTCAAGGAAATGGAGGCGATGATGCGATGTCTTATCATGGGCAACTCGGGTTCGGGTAAATCGTACCGGGCCAGGGCGCTGGCGGCGCGGCACGGCTCGGTTCACCTCGACCTGGACACGATCGTCTGGGAACCGGGGCTGGTTGCCGTACCACGCCGTGCCGAGGCGGTGCGGACCGACCTGCTCGCCTTTGTGAATACCCATCCGGCCTGGGTGGCGGAAGGCTGCTATGGCGACCTGATCGCGATGGCGCTGCCGTATTGTTCGGAACTGGTGTTCATGAATCCGGGCCGCGCCGTCTGCCTGGACAACAACCGCAAGCGCCCTTGGGAACCGCACAAGTATGCATCGATGGAAGCCCAGCAGAGCAAGCTGGATTTTTTGCTGGAATGGGTGGGCGGCTACTACGAGCGCGACGATGCGATGTCGTATACGTGCCACCGGCGCCTGTTCGATGGTTTTGATGGGAACAAGAGCGAAGTCACGGCCCTGGACTAAGGCCTATTGCGCGGCTGCCGCCCTGGGACGCACGTCCAGCCAGACGCAGGTGGCGGTGCAGACAAAACCGGCGCCGGCGATATCGCTGGCGTTATACGCCCATTGCCCCAGGTTGCCCTGATGGGTGACCTGGCACAGGCCCTGGGGTGGCAGGCGCACCGACGACAGGAAGCAGGCGTCGGCGCCGGCGGAATCGGGAATTTGTTTCCACAGGCCGTTGGTGGATTCTTTCAGCGAGGCGTGGTGTATTTTGCTGGTCACCAGTTCGATCTGCTCGGCCACTTGCTGCGGCAATTGCTTGAGGTTTTTTTCGGCCTCCTGCCTGGCGCGCGCCTCCGCGGCAACCAAACCCTGCACACAATTGATTGCCGACTGTACGTCGCCGATGGTCTTGATCGAGTCGATTCGCTCGCTGCAATTTTGCGCTGCGGCGCCGCTTGCCCACCCTGTCAATGAGCACGCCAATGAGCATGCCAGCATAGGGGCCTTCGCACGGGAGTTCATTGGCAACCTCGCAGTGTCATTTATTATTGAACAGACAGGCAGCATCGCGCTCGCTGGGGATCGGGCTCTTGCAGTTGAGAGCCGCCGCGGCCGGCGCCTGCTTCGGTTTCTGCTGGGTTTTACGCGCTGACGCAACAGGCTGCTTGCGCTTGGCGACCGGCGGTGTTGTCTGCGCATCCGCGACTGTCTCGACCTGGCCGCCTGCACCGTCGGCGCTGCGCGTGGCCGCATCGCGCGTTATGAGGGGCGCAGGCTCGCGGATGGGCGCCGGCGTGATCTCTGGCGTGGCCGGCACCGGCCCGGCCACCGATGCCGGCGGAGGCGTTGCCGGCGTTGGTGCGATCGCCGCTGGCGCGCTGTCGCGTGCGGGAAAGATATAGCTTTTGCCGATCGTCGCGCCCAGCACGGCAACCAGCAAGCCAGCAGCCAGCCCGGGCACGAGGAAGTGCCTGGCAGGTGGAGGTTGTCCCCAGTTCTTGTCCGGCGCCGGTGCGGTAGTTTGATGCAAGGTCGCGGGTTTGGCGGGGCTGGGCGCATCCACCTCGGGTTCCAGGATAAATACCGGGACGAACTCCTCCGGCGGGACTGGCGGCGCGCTGTCCGGCTCGGGCATGGGTTCCTTCCTGGGCGATGCTGCGTGTTTCTTGACCTGCAGCCTGGGCCGGGCGCTGCTCTCCGCCGGACGCCCTTTCGGCCTGGACGGCGCCGTGGGTTCGCCCATCCGGTTCCCGGGCGCGGCGGCTTGCTCGGCCGGGGTAGAAGCCGGCGCCGGCCTGGACGGCGCACTGAACTCCCATACCTGGGCCTTCGGTGCGCTGTCCGGACTGGCCGGATGCGGCGGCGGCATCGGCGCGGTAGGCTCCCCCAGCGATACGTGCGGCAGGATATTCGGCACGGTCCGGTCCGGCGCCTGCGCCGGCGGCATGGCCGGCGTTTCCGCGTGCGTTTCCGGCCTGGTGGGTTGTGCGACCGGCTCCGGCGCCGGCGTGAATGGCGGCTCGATCGGTTCCGGCGCCATCTTGACCGTTACATCCTGCCCGGCATTCGCTTCCGGCCCAGGTTCCGGCCCAGGTTCCGGCTGCATGGGTGCCTGGATCGTCTTGGCGGCGTTCTGCCCGACCGGTTCCGGTGCCGCTGCCGGCAGCGGCTTGCTCTCCCTGACCCGCGAAGTGCGCGGCTTTTTACTTTTTTCGGACTGGCCAGCGGGCTGAAGCGGCAACAGGTTCGGCGCCTCCGGGATTCCCTTTGCCTTCTTGCGCTCGCCCAGGCTCGGCTCGATGCGGGCCAGGGGTGCACTCGCCTTGCCGTGGGTCTCCTGCGAATCCTTCCACTCGATCGGCTTGGCCGCCGGTTGAAACAGCTGTCCGCTGAGCGCGCGCATGTAGAGCACCGGCGTGCCCCATTCGATGGGGTGGCCATTGCCCTGCATGCGCAGCCGCGCTTCGGTGAGGGAGGCGTCGACCGCGCCGATCTCGACCAGATCCCGGTAAAAATAGCGGGTGAAAATCAGGGCGGCGTCGTCCGTGATGGAAGCTTGCATCGCCACCACGGCCGGCACGCCCTGCCTCAAAAAACCCTGCGCCAGGCCGGAAAAGGGAACGTCCTGCGTGATGGCGCCGGAACAGGCGTTCAACACGATCAGGCGCGGCAGCGCGCCGCTGGGAAAGGCGGAACGCAAGTGGGTCGCCTCCATTTCCAGGCCCTTGCCCGATTCCTGCTCGAGCACCAGCGCCCCCGGTATGCCGTGTCCGACGAAGTGAAAAATATGGGCGCCGAAATGGCGCAGCGAATCGCGCAGATTGTCGAAGGTGCAGCGCCCCGGCACCCGGCGCAGCTCCAGCTGGCCGGCGCTGATCGAGGGTTCCAGCGCGTGGCGCAGGATGTCCCACTCGCGCGCGATGTCGAGCCGTGGGTGATCGGTCGGCGAGGACAAGGCCACCAGGATGCGCAAGGGACCTTCCACGGTGATCGGCGGAATCGGTTGCGCGACCGGCAGATAGCGTACCAGCGGAGTGTGTTCCCGGACCGCCAGGAATTCCCGGCTTTCGGTGTCGAACAGGAATTCCCACGGCCGCACATGCAGTTCGCTGTCTTCAGGCAAGCGCAGGCGCACACGCAAGCCTTTGCCGGCGCGCGACGACGAATCGAGCGACGAGCGGAACAGGTGTTCGATATCGCCCGAAAACACCGCCTCGAACAGCTTGCCGCCGAAGTCCTGGATCGTGTTCGCCCTGCTCGAGCGGCCGCGCTGGCGCAGTCCGCCATAGATTTCCGCGAGCAGGACGCCCTCTTCGTCGGCATTGAAAGGCCACTTGACGTCGATGAACGGGCAATCGCCCTGGGGGGATTCCAGCACCCGCGCGCACAGCCGGTCGCTTCCTTTCGGACTGATGATTTCCAGGTCGAAGTTCTGATAAATCATTCCAGCTCCAGGGTAAGCAGAGCACGGTGTACATGCGGGCATGGGTTCGCGTGCCAGGGGACCACTCGCTTAGACAGCAGAACGGGCCGAACGTGCGGCCTGAATCGCATGGCAGGTCGCTTTTAGACCGGTTTCCACTGCAGCCGGATGCTGAGGCTTCCCTCCCCCTTGCCTTTCGCGATGTAGACGCCGAGCTCAGCCTCGAATTTCAACCCGAACTCCACCTCGACTAGACCCGGTGCGACCTTTAGTTCGCTGCAGGCTGCCGCCACCGCCTCGGCAACCGGACGGATCACCGCCAGCGCATCCGGCAAGGACTGGTCGATTTTTTCCGTCACCCTGGCCAGCGCGGCGCCACGGACGACGCTCCCGGTCACGGCATCCTGCGACTCGACCAATACCCTGCCGTTTGGCACATTGAACGCGATAAGCTTATTCATGGCATTTTCTCGCTTCAAATGAAAAAAGGGATAGGCGGCTGCCTATCCCTTTCCTGCGTATGCGATTGTTTTAGTACAACCGTCGTCTCCTCACCTACTCTTCACTTGCCCTATTTAGCCCAGGCGGCGTTCCAGTTCCTGCTTGTGCGCCACCAGTTCTTGCGGCAGGCGGTGCGCCAGCTTCTCGAACAGTTCGGTATGCAATTTCAACTCTTCGCGCCAGGCATCCTGGTCGATCGAGGTGATCTGCTTGAACTGCTCTTCGCTGAACTCGACGCCTTCCCAGTTCAGGTCGCCGTGATTCGGCGAGGTGCCGAACAGGTGCTGCACGCCGCCGTCGGCCTGGCCCGCGGTGCGTTCCAGGATCCATTTCAGGACGCGCATGTTGTCGCCATAGCCTGGCCACACGAAGTTGCCCGACTCGTCGGTACGGAACCAGTTGACGCAGAAGATCTTCGGCAGTGCGGCGCCACCCTTGGCTTCGACTTTTTTACCCAAATCCAGCCAGTGCTGGAAGTACTCGCTCATGTTGTAGCCGATGAACGGCAGCATCGCGAACGGATCGCGGCGCACGACGCCCATCTGGCCGGCGGCGGCGGCGGTGGTTTCCGAACCCATGGTCGCGGCCATGTACACGCCTTCGACCCAGCTATTCGCTTCGGTGACCAGCGGCACGGTGGTCGAGCGGCGGCCGCCGAAAATGAAGGCCGAGATCGGCACGCCGGCCGGATCGTCCCAGGCCGGGTCGATCACCGGGTTCTGGGTCGCGGCAACGGTGAAGCGCGCGTTCGGGTGGGCAGCCTTGGTGCCCGAGGCCGGGGTCCAGTCCTTACCCTGCCAGTCGATCAGGTGCGCAGGCGCTTCTTTGGTCATGCCTTCCCACCAGACGTCGCCGTCGTCGGTCAGCGCGACGTTGGTGAAGATGACGTTTTCGCGCAGCGACGACATGCAGTTCGAATTGGTCTTGTCGTTGGTGCCCGGGGCGACGCCGAAGTAACCCGCTTCCGGGTTGATGGCGTACAGCTTGCCGTCGGCGCCCGGCTTGATCCAGGCGATGTCGTCGCCGATGGTCGTCACTTTCCAGCCGTTGAACGAGGTCGGCGGGATCAGCATGGCGAAGTTGGTCTTGCCGCAAGCCGAAGGGAAGGCGGCGGCGACGTATTGCTTGTCGCCTTGCGGCGACTCGACGCCCAGGATCAGCATGTGTTCGGCCAGCCAGCCAGTGCCGCCGGCTTGGGCTTCCTGGTAACCCATGTTCGAGGCGATGCGCAGCGCGAAGCATTTTTTACCCAGCAGCGCATTGCCGCCGTAGCCCGAACCGAAGGACCAGATTTCGCGGGTTTCCGGATAGTGGACGATGTATTTGGTGGCATTGCACGGCCAGGCCACGTCTTGCTGGCCGGCGGCCAGCGGCATGCCGACGCTGTGCACGCACGGGACGAAGTCACCGTCGGCGCCCAGCACGTCGTACACGGCCTTGCCCATGCGCGTCATGATGCGCATGTTGACGGCGACATACGGCGAATCGGACAGTTCGACGCCGATGTGGGCGATCGGCGAACCCAGCGGGCCCATCGAGAACGGCACCACGTACAGCGTGCGGCCCGCCATGCAGCCGTCGAACAGGCCGTTCAGGGTGGTGCGCATTTCGGCCGGGTCGGTCCAGTTGTTGGTCGGGCCGGCCTGCTCTTTCGTCGCCGAGCAGATATAGGTGCGGTCTTCGACGCGCGCCACGTCCGACGGGTCGGACTGGGCCAGGTAGGAATTCGGGCGCAGTGCCGGATTCAGGCGCTTCATGGTGCCGGCTTCGACCATCTGTGCGCACAGGCGGTCGTACTCTTCTTCGGAGCCGTCGCACCAGTAGATGGCGTCAGGCTTCGTCAGGGCGGCAATGTCTGCCACCCAATTGATGAGCTTCTGGTGTTTGACGTGGGCTGGAACGTTCAGGGCGGCGACACCGCTCATCACGGGCTGGTTCATGTTACCTCCAACAATTAAGAATTCTGTATGGTCCCGCACAGCAGGACCGTCGCAGGTATCCGGGACTGGACGATGCGTCCCTGGCGCCAGCAGAGCGGCGGTACGGCGGTCGTGTCGGCAGCCTCATGCTGAGGCGATGGAACGGTCGGTGAAGCTTGGGCTGTTATACACTTCGGTGCTGTCAAACCCTTAATAATCGGCCGATTGTACACCCCTCGATCCGGGTTTCAAGCGCTGCGAATCGAAAAATGTAGGAAAAATAGTCGACTAAAGTAGTGGGCTACTCTGATTCGCCGCGAACGCGTTATTCCTTTACGTGCTCATCAATAACTTCGCTCAACTCCGATGAAAATTGCCATTCTCGACGACTACCAGAACGCCGTGTCGGGTCTCGACTGTTACAAAATATTGGACGGTCACGCCGTCAAAGTGTTCAACAATTCTGCACGCGGCCTCGGCCAGCTGGCGATCCGGCTGGCGCCCTTCGAGGTGCTGGTGCTGATCCGCGAAAGGACCAGCCTGCCCGCCGCCTTGCTGAACAAACTGCCGAACCTGAAACTGATTGCGCAAACGGGCAAGGTCAGCGGCCACGTCGACGTTGCCGCCGCCACCGCGCGCGGCATCGCGATTGCCGAGGGAACGGGTTCGCCGGTCGCGCCCGCCGAACTGACCTGGGCACTGATCATGGCGGCCAGCCGCAAGATCGTGCCGTACGCGAATAACTTGAAGGACGGCGTCTGGCAGACGGCTTCCGTAAATCCCCAGCTCAACGGCCTGGGAAGGGTGCTGCGCAGCCGCACGCTGGCGATCTGGGGCTACGGCAAGATCGGCAAGCTGCTGGCCGGCTATGGATGCGCGTTCGGGATGCGGGTGCTGGTCTGGGGCAGCGATGCCAGCCGCGCGGCGGCGCTGGCCGATGGCATGGAAGCCGCCACCTCGCGCGAAGAATTCTTTGCCGAGGCCGACGTACTGAGCCTGCATCTGCGGCTGGCGGAGGCCACCCGCGGCATCGTCACCGCGGCCGACCTGGCGCGCATGAAGCCGGACGCGTTATTCGTGAACACCAGCCGTGCGGAACTGGTCGAAGTCGGGGCACTGGAAGCGGCGCTGCAGGCCGGACGGCCGGGGATGGCGGCACTCGACGTGTTTACGGAAGAGCCGCTGCCGGCCGACGCGCCCCTGCTGCGCATGCCGACCGTGCTGGCGACGCCGCACCTGGGGTATGTCGAGCAGGATAGTTACGAGATGTATTTCAGGGCGGCATTCGAGAACATCGCCAATTTCGCGGCGGGCAAGCCGACGAATATATTACATCCGGAAGCGCTGAATAAACCGTAGAGGTTGTGAAAAAATTGTCAGGGCAAGGGATACGGCCGCCCGGCGCCGAGTCGAAGACAGTACGAGTGTACGGCGAGACGAGGCAACGCAGCCATGGCGATTTTTTCACAACCTCGTAGGGTGGGCATGCCCACCGCACAACAGCGCGATCAACCCAGCTCCGGCTCGCCCGTCAGATTGATCTTCCGCGCCGGCATCACATACGACTTCGTCCACAAGCCGGCCCAGCCCGGCGGCCAGCCGACGTCCGGCCCCGCATACGCCGGCAAGCCGGCGCGCACCGCCACCACCGGTACCGGCGGCGCTTCGATCAGGCCGCCGCCTGTCGGCCGCTCGAGGTTCAGGCTGTACATGTAGCCCGGCAGCAGCGCGTCGCAGGTGGCGGCAAACCAGGCCGTGTGGTCGTCGTCGCGGCCGAGCGCTTGCGCCAGTCCCTGCGGATCGAATTTGGCCAGCGCGTGGATCAGCTCTTCGGTGGTGGCGCCGGGAGAGTCTCCCCATCCCATCACCGGATTGTTGTTGTACTCGGCGCCGGAACCATACCAGCCTTCGCGCCAGGAACGCTGCATCCAGTTGCGCTGGCCCGTAAACAAATGCCAGCGCCAGTGCAGGCCGGACGGTTTCGGCCACGCGTACAAATATAGTTTTTGATAACCGGCCTGGTGCAGGGCGCGCACGACCGCCATCAGGCGCGCATGCGGCATGCGGTCGGGCGGTGCGCGTCGAAATAAAATGGGTTCGCCATCGGCATGCTGGACTTCGTCGCTCGACAGGTTCAGGTCGAGCGTGCGCGCTTCGTTGCCGAAGCGGGCGGAAATCCAGCCGGTCAGCAGGTTGACGTGGGTGATCACGCCATACCCGCGATGGCGGTGAAAAATAACGGTTCCTGGAGCAACGGCTTTCATGGAATTCTGTGGGGCTTGCTGGAAAAAAAGATCAGTCTACTCATCCGATCCGGTCGATTCTAGCGCAGTCACATCTGGATACACCACGGTTTGGCGCTATGATGGTCCACCTTTTTTTACTGCGTGTATAAACCGATATGACTTTACGCCTCATCGCCACCGGCGGCACCTTCGACAAACATTACAATGAACTGACCGGGGTCCTCGGCTTTTCCGAAAGCCATTTGCCCGCGGTGATCGGCCGCGCGCGCCTGACGATTCCCGTCGAACTGCAACTGCTGCCGCTGCTCGATTCGCTCGACATGCAGGATGCCGACCGCCAGCGCGTGCTGGAAGCCTGCCAGGCCGCCACCGAGGATGCCATCGTCATCGTCCACGGCACCGACACCATGCCGCAAACAGCCGCCGTACTCGGCGCGGCCAACCTGGGTAAAACGATCGTGCTGACCGGCGCCATGATCCCCTACGAAATCGCCAATTCCGACGCCCTGTTCAACCTCGGTTTCGCTTGCGGTGTGGCGCAAACGCTGGCGCCCGGCGTGTATGTCGGCATGAACGGGCAAGTGTTCGCCTGGGACAATGTGACGAAGAACCGCGCCGCCGGCGTGTTCCAGCCGCTGTAAGCGCTTAACTTTCCTGGGGGCAGCAGCGCGCTGCCCTTCGGTGGAACTTCCTATACTTTTCTCTCCCGTGAACAGAGAGGAGAGTTTCCCATGTCTGACCGTCCCATCCTGACGACGCGCCAAGGCCACCCCGTACGCGACAACCAATCGCTGCGCTCCGTCGGCGAGCGCGGTCCTGCCACGCTCGAAAACTACCAGTTCATCGAGAAGATCACCCATTTCGATCGCGAGCGCATCCCCGAGCGCGTCGTGCATGCGCGCGGCACCGGCGCCCATGGTTATTTCGAAGCCTATGGCAAGATCGGCGACGAACCGGCGAGCAAGTACACCCGCGCCAAAGTCCTGACCGAAGTCGGCGTGCAGACGCCGACCTTCGTGCGCTTTTCGACCGTTATCGGCGGCAAGGAGTCGCCTGAAACGGCGCGCGACCCGCGCGGCTTCGCCGTCAAGCTGAAAACGGTCGAAGGCAACTGGGACCTGGTCGGCAACAATTTAAAGGTGTTCTTCATCCGCGATGCGATCAAATTTCCGGACATGATCCACGCCTTCAAGCCCGATCCGGTCACCAACCAGCAAGAGCCGTGGCGTTTTTATGACTTCGTCGCCAATTCGCCGGAAGCGCTGCACATGGTCACCTGGGTGAAGAGCCCATGGGGCATCCCGGCCAATTACCGCGAGATGGAAGGTTCCGGCGTCAACACCTATAAATTGGTGAACGACGAAGGCGTCGCCCACCTGGTGCGCTTCCATTGGCAGCCGCGCCAGGGTGTGCGCAACCTGACCGCCGCGCAGGCCGCCGAGATCCAGGCGCGCGACACCAGCCACGCCACGCGCGACCTCTACGAAGCGATCGAGCGCGGCGACTATCCGGAGTGGGAGTTCTGCATCCAGATCATGGCCGACGGCGAGCATCCCGAACTCGACTTCGATCCGCTCGACGACACCAAGCGCTGGCCCGAAGACCAGTTCCCGCTGCTGCCGGCGGGCCGCATGGTGCTCGACCGTAATCCGGAAAACGTGTTCGCCGAAACCGAACAGTCGGCCTTCGGCACCGGCGTGCTGGTCGACGGCATCGATTTTTCCGACGACAAGATGCTGCAAGGCCGTACCCTGTCGTACTCCGATACCCAGCGCTACCGCGTCGGTCCCAACTACCTGCAACTGCCGATCAACGCGCCGCAAGAGCGGGCCCGCCCGCGCACCAACCAGCGCGACGGCCAGATGACGTATTACGTGGACGACAGCGGCGAAAACCGCCACATCAACTACGAGCCGAGCCTGCTGGGCGGCACGCAGGAGGCACCGAAGCCGGCGCGCGACTACCATCAATACGTCGAGGGCCACCTGGGCCGCTACCAGACCACCAGCACCCGCAGCGACTACAAGCAGGCGGGCGACCGTTACCGGACCTTCGAGGATTGGGAGCGCGACGAATTGGTGAACAATGTCGGCGGCGATTTGAAGCAATGTCCGGAAGTGGTGCAGCTGCGCATGGTGTGGCACCTGTGGCATTGCGACGAGGACTACGGCCGCCGCGTGGCCGAGATCGCCGGTGTCGACCTCGAACGGGCCAAGGCGTTGCCGCCGTTGCCGGGCAAGCCGGCGCCACATGAGGATCGCCAGGGCGCGACCTACACCGACGGCAAGGGCGAGGAACCGGCCACCAGCGACGAGGTGGCCAGCGCGAAGTAAGGGCACAGCAAAACGGACCCGGGCGGGTCCGTTTTTACGTCGATCACAAGGTGGCCTTCGAGCTTGACCCGTAGGGTGGGCGGGTTCCCCGCCCACGCGTTCAACGACCGGTCGATTAGTCGCAATCCTGTAGGGTGGGCGCCCCGAGCCCACGAGAACCAGTGAGCAGCGTTAGCGCCGAATGGTGCCAACAATGTTCAACTTTCCGCGTGGGCAGGGGCACCCACCCTACGACCATTGTGATTGATCAACGGTCTGTTGAACGCGTGGGCAAGGAACTTGCCCACCCTACGTCCCTCCGGCAGGTGCAGCAGGCTGATTACGCCTTGGCCTCGCCGCCCAGCGCCTCGACCACGTCGGTCAGCATCTTGGCCAATTCTCCAGTCATCAGCATCATGTCGTTGTCGAAACGTTCGTCGTCGCTGTGGGTGACGGCGCCGCCTTCGTTGATCACGTCGAGCGGTTTGATGCCCTTGATCGCCAGCGATTCGGTCAGCACGAAGCTGACGCGGCTGTTCCAGGTCATGGCCAGGCGCGTGCACTGTTTACCGGCGGCGATGTGGCGGCGGATGTCGTCCGGTTCGAGCGAGTGTTTGACGTAACGCACGGCGGCGCGGCTTTCGCCGGTGGCGCGCAGTTCCGTGTCCTGGTCGATCGTGAAGTTGTACGGCGCCTCGTCCGCTTCCAGCCAGCCGGTCATCACGGCGACCGGCGAACGCTGCACGCGCAGCGATTCGAGCGGCATGCGGTCCACGCCCTTGAGCAGCAGTTTCACGACGTCGTCGGCCTTGGCCGGGCTGGCGGCATCGACCACTAACCAGCCGTTGACCGGGTCGATCCAGGTGAAGGTGTTGCTGCGGATCGTGAATGCGCGCGGCAGCAGTTCGTCGGCCACGCGTTCCTTCAATTCTTTCATCGCCTTTTTACCTGGCGGGAAACCCTGCTGCTCTTCCATCTCGGCCGCCCTGGCCTTGGCGACCTGGTTGATCACCGAGCTCGGCAGCAGTTTCTTTTCGGTGCCCAGCATCATCAGCATCTGCTTGTTGACGACGTGGACCAGACCACCGTTCGGACGCGGCGCATCCCAGCCCTGGCGCAGCAATTCGTTGCTGTTCGCGGGCGTAAACGCCATCGGCGCGAGCGCCGCTTCCATCTGTTCAGGCGTAAAGGCCCATGGTGCGGGCAGGCGGTAAATCTGAAGATTCTTGAACCACATAGTTGCTTTCTGTTGTCTCAGTATTTCAGGGGAACGACATTCTACACGCTGATCTCGCCGCATTTTCACACGGCAACAAGAACGTTTTAATGTGTTGTGTGTTCGTCAAACAGGCTCAATTGTTCGACGTGTTCGGTGTCGCCCAGGCGCACGCCGACGCCCAGCAGGCGCACGGGGCGGCTGGCGCGCAGCCAGCCGGTTTCCATGAGCCGGGCAAAGGTCGGTATGTGTGGCGCATAGCCAACGCACTCGACGGTGGTTTGCTGGAAGTCCGAAAATTTGATTTTCACGAATAACTTGTTGATGAATTTTTCGGCACCGGCACGCTTGATACGGCCCAGCAGGTGTTCGTATAGATCGGGCAGCAGCGCCAGGCAGGCGGAGAGGTCCGGCAGGTCGTTGGTATAGGTTTCCTCGGTGCTGATCGATTTGCGCTCGCGCTCGACGTTGACTTCGCGGTTGTCGATGCCGCGGCATAAATCGTGCAGGCGCGCACCGAAGCTGCCGAAGTGGTGCTGCAGCTCCTGCATGGTCCAGCTGCGCAGGTCGCCGCAGGTCTGCACGCCCAGCTTGTTCAGTTTGGCGGCCGTGACCTTGCCGACGCCATGCAGCTTTTTCACTGGGAGCGCCGCCACGAAGGCATCGACCTCGTCCGGCCGCACCAGGAACAGGCCGTCCGGCTTGTTCCAGTCGCTGGCAATTTTGGCGACAAATTTGTTCGGCGCCACGCCGGCCGAAGCGGTGATGCCGACGGTCTCGAAGATGCGCCGCCGGATTTCCTGGGCGATCAGGGTCGCACTGCCCTTGCAGTGCGGCGAATTCGTGACGTCGAGATAGGCCTCGTCGAGCGACAGCGGTTCGACCAGGTCCGTGTAGTCGGCGTAGATCTCCATGATCTGGCGCGAGGCGATGCGGTATTTTTCCATCGCCGTCGGAATGACCAGCAGCTCCGGGCACAGTTTCATTGCCTGCGCGGTGGCCATCGCCGAATGGATGCCATAGCGGCGCGCCTCGTAATTGCAGGTCGCCACCACGCCGCGCTGGTCGGGACGGCCGCCGACGGCGAGCGGACGCCCGCGCAGCGACGGATCGTCGCGCATCTCGACCGACGCATAAAAGCAGTCGCAATCGCAATGGATGATTTTACGTGCGGGGGCGTTCACTCTGGCGGCGGCGGGGCCGACTACTGTAAGTCCGTACAGTATCTCGTCAATTGGGATTCCGTGCAAGAGGAGGTCATCGATGGTCGTTGGCTGCTGTGCACCGTAGGATCACAGGATGAACAGAGGCGCCCTCGCTATACGCCAGCGACATCGGACTATCGTGACATTAAGTGATTTGCGTGAGTCGTATCCGCATGGGCACAAGTGCCCACCCTACGGTGCACCGCCGACACGGGGTATGAAATGGTATCGATAAGCAAAAAAAACGCGCGGCAAGCCGCGCGTCTTCGACCTTGCTACTCAACCAGTAAAAGAATTACCAGTTCAATTTCAGCGTGTACTTGCCATTGGTCGAACCGGTGCCGCCGCTGTAATACTTGACGCGCACATAGCGTGCGGCCGTGGCGGTGGTGGTGTTCGAGACCGAGGCGGTGTCGGTGGCACCGGCGCCGTTCTCGCTCAGGGCCAGCTGGGTACCGGCGCTGTTGTAGATGTAGACGTCGTAGTCGGCGCTCGACAGGCCCGGCGTCATCGATGCCTGCAGCGTCTTGCCGGCCGGCAGCTGAACAACAAAATAGTCGCTGTCGGTCGAGGCGCTCATGCTGCCGTTGACGGTGGTGCCGGTGGTGCTGATGGCGTTCGCGGTGGCAATCGTGTTGTTCGACTCGGTTTCCGCGATCGTCGGGCCGACCGGCGTCGAGGTCGTGGCCGAAGCGACTGCCGCGGCCGCGTCGACGATGCCGGTGCCGCACTGCGAGCAGGTGCCGGGGAAGGCGCGCGCGGTGCTTTTCAGTTTCGACTCGATCTGGTCCGGGGTCAGCGCGCTGTTACGAGCGAGCATCAGTGCGGCCACGCCGGCGACGTGCGGGGTCGCCATCGAGGTGCCCTGGTAGCCGGCGTAGTTGTCGGCGCCAGGCGCGCTGGTGCCGGCGTTCAGGGTCGAGATGATGTAGCCGTTGGCATCGCCGCCTGGCGCGGCGACGTCGACCACGCTGCCGTAGTTCGAGTACGGAGCGCGGGCGCCGTTGCGGTTGGTGGCGGCAACAGTCACGACGCCGGAACAGTTGGCCGGGTTCGAGTTACTCGCGTTCATGTTCTCGTTACCGGCCGCGACGATGACGACGGTGCCGCGCGAACGGGCGCTGTTGATGGCATTCTGCGTGGTGGTGCCGCAGGCGCCGCCGCCGCCGAGCGACATGTTGATGACCTTCGCCGCGTTGGCATTGGCCGGCACGCCGGAGACGGTGCCGCCCGAGGCCCAGATGATGGCGTCGGCAATGTCGGAGGTGTAGCCGCCGCACTTGCCGAGCACGCGCACCGGCACGACCTTGGCGTTGTATGCCACGCCGGCCACGCCCAGGCTGTTGTTGGTCTTGGCGGCGATGGTGCCGGCCACGTGGGTGCCGTGCCAGCTCGAACCCGATGCCGGTTCGCCGGCGGCGCACTCGTTGGCGGCGGTCCAGTCGCCCGGATCGGACGGGTCGGCGTCGCGCGCATTGCCGTCGTTGCCGATGGTGGCGTCGGAAATGAAGTCATAGCCGCCGACGTACTGGCCGGACAGGTCGGCATGCGGACGGATGCCGGTGTCGATCACGGCCACTTTTACGCCGGTACCGGTCGACAGGTCCCAGGCTGCCGGCAGGCGCAGGCCGCCAGTGGTTTCCGTGTAATGCCACTGCTGGGCATACATCGGATCGTTGGCCGTGGCCATCTTCTTCATGATGCGGTCGGGCTCGGCGTATTCGATCGAGGGGTCGCGCGCCATCAGTTCCTGCGCCAGCGCTTCGGCATCCTTGAGCGACACCTTGCGGTCGATCTTGAAGACGTGGGCGCCGGTGGCGGTCGAACGCAGCGCCTGCATGCGCAGGCCCAGCTGCTGGCCGGCGCGGTCGGCGATGGCCTGGCGCGCGGACGTCATCGCGGTCGCCACGCGGGCCTGGGCGCCGCCGACGTTGGCGTCCTTGTACTTCACGATCAGGCGGTCGGTGTTGAGGATGTACTGTGGGGTGCTTGCGCCCTGGAATTCAGGAATGGCGCCGGCGGCGGCTGCACCGAACGAACCGGTGGCGATGGAGACTGCTACAACGACTTTCAACAAACATGGGTACATCAAATGCGTCGACTTCATGTTGAGCCCTTAGTGTGTAGTTTTCCGTCGAGGCAATATGCCTCGGTTTATGATCTTCGGAAATCCGAAGTGCCCTCGACAGGCGGCTCAGAAAATGTACGCCTGAGTAAAAATGCATGCAGGGAATTTCCAATCGAATGAGGCTAATTTGCAACATTTTGTATGGCTGATTTAACAAAAACATCGTTTATTTGCAAATATCGTATGTACGCCAAATTAGATATGGCCTGATTTGATATCATCGTTACAACAATCGTTACTTTGCTTATAATGCAAGGCTTTTGATGCTGCAGCGCACACAAAAAAAGGCCGCGCGGGGCGCGGCCTTACAAATTACACATCTTCGTTTAACAGTTAACTGTGTTTTGTCAGCTGACTGTGATTAAAAATTACCTTTGAATTGCACGCCCCAGGTGCGCGGTTCGTTGGTAAAACCGGTCAGGTTATTGAAATCGATGGCGCCCGTGATGCGGCGCTCATCGAGGATGTTGCGGCCGAAGATGGCCGCTTCATACTTGCCGCCCGCCCAGTTGTAGCCCAGGCGTAGGCCGCCTTCGGTCAGGGGCTTGCCGGTGAACTCGGCCGCTTCGTACAGGAAGAAATTGACCTTGCTGCGGTACGACCAGTCGGTGAACACGAACACTTCGCCGTCGGCCACCGGCATGCTCCAGCGCGCGGTGGCGTTGGCAATCCAGCGCGGCGCCTGCGGCAGCATGTTGCCGTCGATGACGACGCGGTTCGCCGCGTTGATCGGGTCGGTCACCGTGCAGGAACCGCAGCGGTTCACCGACAGGCTGGGGTCGCGGATTTCCGTGAAGTTGTAGCTGGTCCCGGCCGTCACCCGCAGCGCCGGGCTGATCGCCGCCTCGACGTCGAGCTCGACCCCGCGGCCCTTGGTTTTATCGGCATTGATCAGGCGGTTGACGTTCGAATTGCCGCCCACCACCGTCAGCTGCTGGTCCTTGACCGTGTAGTCGTAGACCGAGAAGGCAACGCGGCCGCGGCGCTCGAACAGGTCGGCTTTGACGCCGGCCTCGACCGAAGTGATCGTTTCGGCGTCGGCCACCGTGATCGGCACCGCGGCCGACGCAGCGGCGATACTCGGCGCGCGGAAGCCGGTGGCGACGCGGCCATACACGTTCACGGTCGGGCTCAGTTTATACGTGCCGGACAGGTCCCAGCTGACCTTGGACTTGCTGGTGCCGAGCGCGGTGGCGCCGGTTTGCGCGACGTTTTCGTTGACGACGGTGCGGAAATCCTTTTTGTCCTTCGTGTAGCGCAGGCCGCCGCGCAGGTCGAACACGTCCGACACCTTGTAGGTGGCCGAGCCGAACAGCGCCCAGGCGGTATTGTCCTGGCGGCTGAACAGGCGCGAGGTGCGCGCGCCGGTGGTGCTATTGAAATTGTCGCTGCCGCCGGTGCCCGATTCGTCGAACCAGTACACGCCGGCCTGCCAGTTCAGCGGCGTCGCGTATTCGGATTCGATGCGCACTTCCTGGCTGTACTGCTTCAGGTCGACGATGTGGCTGCCGGTCTCGACCTGGAACGGAATGAAGCCGGGGCCGGCCGGGATGCCGCCGTCGATGTCGCCGCGGCTGTTGTAGTTGGAAATGTTCTCGTAGCCGGTGACCGAATACAGCTTGTGGTCGCCCAGGTCCCAACTCAGGCGCACGCTGCCGCCGCGGGTCGTCAAATCCTGGTAGTTCTGGGCATTCGTGACGATGCGGTCGAGATCGAGGCCGGCGACGATGGCGTTCGTGCCCGGGCGGATCAGGTTGGCGCGGAACAGGCGCGCGCTGCCGCTGGTGCTGCGCTGGTGCAGGTTGAACAGCGCGCTGAAGGGGCCGCTCGGCTTGTACAGGAACTGGATGCGCTCGGCGTGCTCGTTGTAGCCGTCGAGGTCTTCACGGCGCTGGGTCTGCGCCAGGTCGGCGTAATTCTCGACGTAGTCGTCGCGGTGCTGGCGCAGGGTCGAGAAGCGCATTGCCCATTCGTTCGACAGCGGCACGTTGACGGCGCCGTCGACATTAATCGTGTTGTGGGTCGCGACCGAGGCGTTGTAGTAACCCTCGACCCGTTTCAGGTTCGGCTTTTCGGATTCGAATTTGACGACGCCGGCCGGGGTATTGCGGCCGAACAGGGTACCCTGCGGCCCGCGCAGCACTTCGACGTTCTGCAGGTCGAAGATGGGGAAACCCTTCAGGATCGGGTTTTCCTGCACCACGTCGTCATAGATCAGCGAGACCGGCTGCGAGGCAAACGTGTTGAAGTCGGTGTTGCCGTAGCCGCGGATATAAAAGCGCGGGAAGGTGCGGCCGTTCGACGATTCCACGTTCAGGCTCGGCAGTTTGCCGGCCAGCACGCGGATGTCCTCGCCGCCCGAGACCAGTACGTCGAGCTTTTCGCCGCGCAGGGCCGTCACCGCCAGCGGCACATCGCGGATGTTTTCGCTGCGGCGCTGGGCGGTGACCGTCACGGTTTGCAGTTCGCCGGCGGCCGGGGTTTGCTCCTGGGCGTGGACCGGGCCCGCCGGCAGGAGGGCGCCGAGCGCCAGCATGGCGTGCGCCTGCACGACGCGTTTGTGCATCTTGGACATCTTCATCATGTTATTTTTCCTTGAAGTTGAAAAACCGTGACGTCCGCTAGTTCCTCCATTGCCGGCGGTGATCCCGCCTGCGGCACCTGCATCTTGCCGATGTCTAAAGGTTGCCACTGCTACAAGGCGCTATTGTTGGGGGTGGCTGCCTTGCAAGGCAAGCGGCGGCAAGTGGGTCGGACCGAATAACAACAGTTGCTTGATGGCGGGATGCAAAGGCTCGAAAAGAGGATTTTGCATATTTTCATAAAAACTCTTGCACATTCGGGAACCCGTACGCTATGATTCGGGCCTCTTCAGACGCAGTGACAAGCGTCAGACAGACAGAATACGGTGAGCCGGGCGCTTAGCTCAGTTGGTAGAGCGGATCCCTTACAAGGATTAGGTCGGGAGTTCGAGCCTCTCAGCGCCCACCAAGCTTCTGTTTGAAACGAGGAACCGATCAGTAAAAACGGAGCGGTAGTTCAGTTGGTTAGAATACCGGCCTGTCACGCCGGGGGTCGCGGGTTCGAGCCCCGTCCGCTCCGCCAGCATCAAGGAAAAAGGGTCCGATTCGTCGGGCCCTTTTTCTTTTTCTGCGTCCTTTTTATTTATCTTCCATCGGCGTTACCGAACGAACAGTCAACCATTGCCGCGCATGGTATTGGTTATCTTTGCAGCACTCATTTCGCCAAGTCGGCAAACGTATTCGGACTCGCCATGCAGCACGACCAAGATACCGCCTCCCCGATCGACACCAATGCCCTCGGCCTGCAACTGTTCGAAAGCAGCCCGGACTGCGTGAAATTGCTGAGCAGCGAAGGCAAGGTGCTGGCGATGAACAGGAATGGCATGCGCGCCATGGAGATCGACGACTTCGATCTTTTCTCGGGCACCGCCTGGCGCGGGTTCTGGCCGCAGGAAAGCCAGGATGCGATCGACGCGGCGCTCGCGCTGGCGCATGCCGGCGGCACCGGCAAAGTCAAGGCGTTCTGCCCGACCGCCAAGGGATCGCCGCGCTGGTGGGAAGTGGTCGTCACCGCCGTGTACGCGGAGAATGGCCAGGTGCAAAGCCTGCTGGCGGTTTCGCGCGACGTCACCGCGGCGCACGAGGCCGACATCCAGCGCGAACGCCTGCTCAAGGAACTGCAGGCGGCCAACGCGCGCATGACCGACATCTTCCGCCAGGCACCCGCCTTCATGTGCGTGCTGGGCAGCCCCGATCACGTGTTTGAGCTGATCAATGACCGTTACCTCCAGCTGGTCGGTAACCGCGACCTGATCGGCCAGACCGTGCGCGCGGCGCTGCCGGAAGTCGATGGCCAGGGCTTCATCGAATTGCTTGACCAGGTCTACCGCAGCGGCGAACCGTTTTCCGGCACCGACATGCCCATCATGCTGCAGCGCCATGCCGGTGCCGCCATGGAACAACGTTTCATCGACCTGGTCTTCACCGCCCTGCGCGATGCCGACGGCGCGATCACAGGCGTGCTCGTGCATGGCGTCGACCAGACCGAACGCAAGCTGAACGAGCTCCGGCTGTATGAAAGCCGCGAGCGTTTCGCGCAACTCGTCGGCCAGGCCGCCACCGGCGTGGTCGAAATGGACCAGCAAGGCCGCATCACCCTCGTCAACCAGAAGTACTGCGCCATGCTCGGCCGCAGCGAGGCCGAGCTGATCGGCATGGGCGTGGCCGACGTCACGGCCCCCGATTCGCTGGAGGCGACGCTGGCGGGCGTCGCCGGCCTGATGGCCGGCGGGCCCGGCTTCGTCATCGACAAGCACTACCTGCACAAGGACGGCACGCTCGTGCCGGCCACCAGCAGCGTCAACGCGCTGCGCGGTCCGGACGGCGAATTCCAGGGCCTGGTCGCCATCGTGCTCGACACCAGCGCCACGCACCAGGCCGCGGAAAAACTGCGCGCCAGCGAAGAACGCTACCGCACCCTGTTCGAATCGATGGACCAGGGTTTCGCCGTCATCGAGATGCTGTTCGACGACGCCGGTGTGCCCGTCGACTACCTGTTCCTGGAAATGAACGCCATGTTCGAGCGCCAGACGGGCCTGGTCGACGCCACCGGCAAAAGCGCACGCCAACTGGTGCCCGCTCTCGACCGCTTCTGGTTCGATACCTACGGCCGCGTCGCGCTCACCGGCGAGGCGGTACGCTTCGAGAACGAAGCGGCGGCGATGGGGCGCTGGTTCGACGTCTACGCGACGCGCATGGGCGGCGCCGACAGCCGCAAGGTGGCGCTGCTGTTTACCGATATCTCGGCGCGCAAGCGCAACGAAGAGCAATTGCGCCGCCTGGCCGCCGACCTGTCGGATGCCGACCGCCGCAAGACCGAATTCCTGGCCACGCTCGCGCACGAGCTGCGCAACCCGCTGGCGCCGATCCGCAGCGGTCTCGGCGTCATGCGCCTGTCGGGCGACAACCCCACCGCCGTGCGCAAGGTGCGCGACATGATGGAGCGGCAAGTCGGCCACATGGTGCACCTGATCGACGACCTGCTCGACGTCGCCCGCATCAGCGGCGGCAAGCTCGAACTGAAACGCGAGCGCGCCGACCTGCGGCGCGTGCTGGGCAGCGCCGTGGAAACCAGCGCGCCCCTGATCGATGCCGCGCGCCACCAGTTGCATGTGGTCATGCCCGAGACGGCGCTGGTCGTCGACGCCGACGTGACCCGCATCGCGCAGGTGGTGGCGAACCTGCTCAACAACGCCGCCAAGTACACCCCGGCGGGCGGGCGCATCGACCTGTCGCTGCGCGCCGAGGACGGCATGGCGGTGATCGTCGTGACCGACACCGGCGTCGGCATTCCGGCCGATTCGCTCGACAGCGTGTTCGACATGTTCAAGCAGGTCGACCGCCACATGGAACGCGCCCAGGGGGGCCTCGGCATCGGGCTGTCGCTGGTGCGGCGCCTGGTCGAGATGCACGGCGGCGCCGTCAGCGCGGCCAGCGCCGGCGCCGGTCGCGGCAGCACCTTCGAGGTGCGCCTGCCGCTGGCCGGCGCAGACGCGCCGCCCGATGCGCGCCATGCGCCGCGCCAGGACGGGGACACGGTGCCGGCGGCCGGGACGCAAGCCATCCGCATCCTGGTGGTCGACGACAACGTCGACGCGGCGCTGACGCTGTCGATGATCCTCGAAGCCGGCGGCCACCTGACCCGCGTCGCCCACGACGGCATCGCCGCCCTCGCCGTGGCGCGGGAATTTTTGCCGCAGATCGCCTTTCTCGACATCGGCATGCCCGGCCTGAACGGCTATGAAACCGCCAGCGCCATGCGCCGCACGCCTGGACTGGAAAACGTCACGCTGGTGGCCCTGACCGGCTGGGGAACGGAGAGCGACCGCCTGCGTTCGAGCGATGCCGGGTTCGACCACCATCTGACCAAGCCGGCGCAGCTGAGCGCAGTGCAGGATTTGTTGAACAGCCTCGCGCACGCGGGGAATGGAGAATAAGTGCTTGTGTAGGGTGGGCCGGGCCACGAAAGGCTCCGTCCACGCGATGCAAAGCGTGCGGACTACGTGCAGCGTTTCGACCGGGAACCGTGCGTAACGCGTGGACGAAGTCCACCCTACGGAACGACAGCTGTTCTTACGCCCGGCGCAGACCGGTGCTACTCACTTCCACCCGGTTGCGGCCATTCCTCTTGGCCTCATACAGGGCATGATCGGCGCGCGCGAGCGCGGCCGGCAGGTCTTCGCCGGGATCGAGCACGACCACGCCGATGCTGACCGTCATCATGTAGTCGTTGCCGCAGGTGAGCAGGCGCGTCGCGGCCACGCCCTGGCGCAGGCGTTCGGCGGCATGCAGCGCGCCGTCTTGGCCGGTGCCCGGCAGCGCCAGCGCAAACTCTTCTCCACCGAGGCGGCCCAGGATATCGTGCTCGCGCAGCGCCGCATTACAGGTCGCGGCAAATTTGACGAGTGCCTCGTCGCCGGTGGCATGGCCGAAGCGGTCGTTGAGCTGTTTGAAATGGTCGATGTCGAGCATCAGCAGCGCGATCGGCTGTTGCTGGCGCAGGGCCAGCAGGCGCGCCGCCTCGGCGCGGGCAAAAAAGGCGCGCCGGTTCAGCAGGCCGGTCAGGTCGTCGGTGGTGGCCAGGCGCTCCATGCGCGCGTCGTCGCGCTGCTTGCTCATCAAAATAAAACCGAAGCCGTTGACGATCAGGAGCAGGTAGCCCGCGACATATCCTGTCAGCATATTCCCATCCGAAACGGGCAAGCCGATGATGCTCAGCGCGGCAAAATGGACCAGCGTCGCACCACAGGTGATGTCGGTGACGCCGATCAGGCGCTGCAAGGCGGTTGCATCGGGAAGGCGCGAACGCACCAGCAGGAAGCCGGTCGTGAACGCACCTCCCCCTAGCAGCAGCGACACGTAGGCAACCAGGTCCTCGTACGCCATGCCGGCCAGCGGCGAAGCCCAGGCCAGCAACAGACCGAGGCCGGCCGCCGGAACCAAGCGGCGCTGCAAACTGAAATAGCCGAAAAAGCGCATGTAGGCTGCCGCCTCAAGCGTAAGGCCGATTACCCAACCCGCCGATTCGACAGCGACCAGCAATGGCAGGCCGGCCTGCGGCCGCGCCCATGCCAATAACTGCGTCAGGCCGAAGACCGTGCGCGCCAGCATCCACGTCCGCAGTCCGGCGCTGGCAGTGCTGCTGCGCATGTAAACCAGGATCAGCACGGCAAACGCAATGTTGCCAATGCCGACTGCCAGCATGTAATTATGAAGATCAATCACCAAGAATTCCTTGTGGGCGGACTGCCGCCAGGCATAGGAGCCGGCTTGTTATTCAATCGAACTGGGCGATCAAATTATTATTAAGCAGTTAATATCTATTTCCCAAAAGAATTATCTTACCTCGTTTCGTCAAATAGCTTCACATGCCTGAGGTATTTAGTGGATGTCCTCAGGACAGAAACAACACAAGCGTATAAGGCCGACAATGTTACGTCGCCAATGTGCAACAACATGATGCTATTTAACAAAAAGCCGGCCCGTGCATTGCTGCAGGGGCCGGCTTTTTTGCCGAACTTGACGATGGGCTGCGCATCCTGTTACTTGCGCGGACCCTTCGGCTTGGTCTTGATGGTCGACAAGATCGACGGCCGTGCACGCTCGGGTGCGGCCACCGTTGCGCGTCCGCCACCCGCCGCAGCCCGCTGTTCCGGCTTGCGTTTCACGGCCGCGATCTGGTGCGGCGCCGGTGCCGGCATGCCGCCCTGGCGCTTGCGGTCGCCGACCTGCGGCGCCCCGCCCTCTTCCGACGGATGCCAGGCCGGCACCAGGTGGCGCTCGCCATTGCCGATCAGGTCGCCACGACCCATTTTGACCAGGGTCTCGCGCAGGATCGGCCAGTTTTCCGGATGGTGGTAGCGCAGGAAGGCCTTATGGGCCTTGCGCATCTTGCCGCTGCGCGCCGTTTCCACGACTTCCGAATCTTCCGTCACCTTCTTCAACGGATTCTTGCGGGTGTGGTACATCGTCGTCGCCATCGCCATCGGCGTCGGCGTGAAGGTCTGCACCTGGTCGAGCTTAAAATTGTTCTTCTTCAGCCACAGGGCCAGGTTCAGCATGTCCTCGTCGGTCGAGCCCGGATGGGCAGCGATGAAGTAGGGGATCAGGTACTGCTTCTTGCCGGCCTCGATCGAATATTTTTCGAACATGCGCTTGAACTCGTCGTAGGCGCCGATGCCTGGCTTCATCATCTTCGAGAGCGTGCCCTGCTCCGTGTGTTCCGGCGCGATTTTCAGCAAGCCGCCGACGTGGTGCGTCACCAGTTCTTTTACATACTCGGGCGAGCGCACGGCGAGGTCGTAGCGCAGGCCGGAACCGATCAGGATTTTTTTCACACCCGGGATCGCGCGCGCCTTGCGGTACAGCTGGATCAGCTTGCTGTGGTCGGTACCGAGGTTGCTGCAGATGGTCGGGTACACGCACGACAGGCGGCGGCACGATTCCTCGATGCTCTTCTCTTTGCAGGCGAGGCGGTACATGTTCGCCGTCGGCCCGCCGAGGTCGGTAATGGTGCCGGCAAAGTTTTTCGTCGTGTCGCGGATCAGTTCGATCTCGCGCAGGATCGACGGCTCCGAACGGCTCTGGATGATGCGCCCCTCGTGCTCGGTAATCGAGCAGAAGGTGCAGCCGCCGAAGCAGCCGCGCATGATGTTGACCGAATAGCGGATCATTTCCCAGGCCGGGATATGCGCCTTGCCATAGCTCGGGTGCGGATTGCGCGCATACGGCAAATCGTAGACGTTGTCCATCTCGTCCATGGCGAGCGGCAGCGGCGGCGCGTTCAGCCAGACGTCGCGGTCGCCGTGCGACTGCACCAGCGCGCGCGCATTGCCCGGGTTCGATTCCAGGTGGAACACGCGCGAGGCATGCGCGTACATCACCGGGTCTTCGCTGACGGTCTCGAAACTCGGCAACCGCACGACAGTCTTCATTGCCTTTTCGCGGGCGGCGGCCTGGCGCTGCTCGCGCGTCATGATGATCACCGGTTTGACTTCGGGTTCCGGCGCGGCATTGTCCAGCGCGCAAGCCTTGGGATCTTCCAGTGCCATCGCGTACGGGTTCGGCTGCCTGTCGATGCGGCCCGGCACGTCCACGCGGGTGGAATTGTGCACGCTCCACTCCTCGTCCGGGAGCCAGCCCGGCTGCACCAGGAAGGCGGTGCCGCGGATATCGCGGATTTCCTTGATCGATTCGCCGGCCGCGATGCGGCGCGTCACCTCGACCAGGGCGCGCTCGGCGTTACCGAAGATCAGCAGATCGGCCTTCGATTCGAACAGCACCGAGCGGCGCACTTTATCGGACCAGTAATCGTAATGGGCGATGCGGCGCAGCGAGGCCTCGATCGAGCCGATCACCACCGGCACGCCCGGATAAGCTTCGCGCACGCGCTGGGCGTAGACGGTCACCGCGCGGTCGGGGCGCTTATTCGGCTCGGCATTCGGCGTATACGCGTCGTCGGAACGGATTTTACGATCGGCCGTGTAGCGGTTGACCATCGAGTCCATGTTGCCGGCGGTGATGCCCCAATACAGATTCGGCTTGCCCAGCGCGCGGAACGGCTCCGCCGAGTGCCAGTCGGGCTGGCTGATGATGCCGACCCGGTAGCCCTGCGCTTCCAGCAGGCGCCCGACCAGGGCCATGCCGAAGCTCGGATGGTCGATGTAGGCATCGCCGGTAACGAGGATCACGTCGCACGAATCCCAGCCCAGCGCCTCCATTTCGGCGCGGGTCATCGGGAGGAAAGGCGCGGCAGGTGCGCGACTGGAGCGCTTTGGAACGCTCGCGAAAAGATTGGTTGGGGTCATTGGCCGACATTTTACCGGAAAACGGTTTTGGCGGCTGCTGCCCCTTCAAGAAATTGCTTACATTTCAATGACTTGTGGCTGAGTAGCGACTTCAGATACCCATACTGGAAAGGATATTGCCGAGTTCGCGCAGGGCCGAAGACACGTTCGGGTGGCGTGCATCGAAGCGCGCGCTCAGCTCCTGGGTGCGCGAGCCGAGGCCATAGGTGTTGGCGTCGAGGTCGGCATCGGCGCGGCGCTCGAGCACCTGCTTGATGTCGCCGTCGAGCTGGCGCAGCAGCATTTGCAGCTCTTCGTCGACCGCATCGGTTTCGGCGAGGCTGCGGTGCAGCGTTTTCAGGTGCGCCTTCAGGTTCGAATCGTTCTCGTTCAGCATCTCGGGTCTCCTCTCTCTACTGCGGGTTCGTGAAGCGGGTGGCGAGGTACAAGGCCTCGACCTGCTCGCGCGCCCACGGGGTGCGGCGCAAAAACTTCAGGCTCGACTTGATGCTCGGGTCTTTTTGAAAACAATTGATGTCGATCCGGCGCCCAAGTCCTTCCCAGCCGTAGTGCTCGACGAGGCGGGTTAACAGGGATTCTAAAGTAATACCGTTCAGGGATTGAACACTCATCGCTTGCTTTGTTTTCGAAGTGGGATCAGGGACATTTTATACGGGTGTGCGCGGGCACGAAAAACGCGTGGAGTCAGGACTCCACCCTACGAATACCACTGACCGTAGGGTGGAGTCCCGACTCCACGCGGTGCAACATCAACATATACGCGACGGTGCAATTAACGCACCGTCGCCGGATCAACTTACTGCCCCGTCAACCCGCGACGCTCGAGCAACGGCTGCACCTGCGCATCTCTCCCGCTGAAATTGCGGTACATCTGCATCGCATCGAGCGTGCCGCCGCGCGACAGCAGGGTCTTGCGGAAATGGTCGCCGTTCTTGCGCGTCAAGCCGCCATGCTCCTTGAACCAGTTGACGGTGTCGGCGTCGAGCTTCTCGGCCCACAGGTAGCCGTAGTAGCCGGCCGAATAGCCGCCCGAGAACGTGTGCGAGAAATAGGTGGTGCGGTAACGCGGCGGCACCAGCGCCAGGTCGACGCCGGCCTTTTTCAGCGCCTCGGCCTCGAAGGCGAGCACGTCGGTCGGGATCTGGCCTGGCGACAGCTGGTGCCAGGCCTGGTCGAGCAGCGAAGCGGCCAGGTATTCGGTGGTGCGGAAACCTTCGTTGAACTGCTGCGACGCCTGCACCTTATCCAGCAATTCCTTCGGCATCGGCGCGCCGGTCTGGTAATGCTTCGCATAGTTGGCCAGCACTTCCGGCCAGGCCATCCACATCTCGTTCACTTGCGACGGGAACTCGACGTAGTCGCGCGGCACGCGTGCCAGGCGCGGGTATTTGACTTCCGAGAACATGCTGTGCAGCGCATGGCCGAATTCGTGGAAGGTGGTGCGCACCTCGTCGTAGGTCAGCAGGGTCGGCTCGCCGGCGGCCGGCTTGGCGATGTTCAGGTTGTTGGCGATGACCGGCTTGGTGCCGAGCAGCTTGCTCTGCGCCACCCAGGCATTGGCCCAGGCGCCGCCGCGCTTGTTCGAACGCGCATACGGATCGAAGGTGAAGATCGCCAGCTGCGAACCGTCGGCATCGAACACGTCGAACACGCGCACGTCTTCGTTATAGGCCGGCAGGTCCTTGCGTTCCTTGAACGTGATGCCGAATTCCTTGGTGGCGGCGAAGAAGACCCCATCCTGCAGCACGCGGTTCAGTTCGAAATACGGACGCAGCTGGCCAGCGTCGAAGGCATAGCGCTGGGCGCGCACCTTGTCGCTGTAGAAGGCCCAGTCGTGGGCGGCGGCCTGGAAGCCGCCTTTCTCCATATCGATCGCTTTCTGGATCTCGGCCGCTTCCTTCTTCGCGTTGTTCACGGCCGGCCTGGCGAATTCGGCCAGCAGGCTGTTGACCGCTTTCGTGTTCTTCGCGGTCTGTTCTTCCAGGTTGTAGGCGGCGTAGTTCGGATAGCCCAGCAGGACGGCGCGCTCGGCACGCAGCCTGGCGATCTGCAGCACAACGCCCTTGTTGTCGAATTCGCCGCCGCGCGAACCGCGCGCCAGCGACGCGGCCAGCAGCTTTTCGCGGGTGGCGCGGTTGGTCAGTACCGACAGACCGGCTTGCTGGCTCGTGTTCACGACGGGAACCGCGAACTTGCCGTCCAGGCCGCGCTTCTTCGCTTCCGCCGCGGCGGCGTCGATCTGTTTATCGGTCATGCCGGTCAGCTCGGCACGGGTGTCGACGACCAGGGCCGAGGCGTTCGCTTCCTTCAGCACGTTCTGGGCAAATTGCGTCTGCAGGGCGGCCAGCTGGCCGTTGTAGGCCTTCAGCTTCCCCTTGTCGGCCTCGGACAGCCTGGCGCCGGCGCGCACGAAATCGGTGTGGTAGCGCTCGAGCAGGTAGCTCGATTCGGCGTCGAGTTTGAGCTTGCTGCGCTTGTCGTACAGCGCCTTGATGCGCGCGTACAGCTTCGGGTTCAGGCGGATCGCATCGTTATGGGCGGCCAGCTGCGGCGACAGTTCCTTCTGCAGCGCCTGCAGGGTGTCGTTGGTGTAGGAACCGGACAGGGTACCGAACACGGCCTGCACGCGGTCGAGCAGCCTGCCCGAACGCTCCATGGCGACGATGGTGTTGTCGAAGGTCGGCGCCGCCTTGTTGTTGGCGATCGCTTCCATCTCGGCCGCTTCCTGGCGCATGCCTTCCGCGAAGGCCGGCGCGAAGTGCTCGTTCCTGATCTTGTCCCAGGCCGGGTAGTTGAAAGGCAGCGTGCTCGGTTGGGCGAACGGGTTCGACGCGTCGAACGGGGCGGCTGCTGGGGCGTTCTGGGCGCTCTGGACGGTCGGGGCCGGCGTGGTGGTCTGGGCATGCGCCATGCTGGCGACGGCGAGGCTGACGGCGGCCAGCAGGATGTGGGAGCGGTTCATGGGGTCTCGTTTTAATGTTGTTGCGGAAGTGCGCGGGAAAAGGTAGAGGTTGGCGCTGTGCTGCATTCCGCGTGGGCTCGGAGAGCCCACCCTACGGTGCACCACTGTCCATTGCAAGTTCCAGGTACGGTGGCGTAACGTAGGGTGGGCACCCGTGCCCACGCGTGAACGCTGGTCAGTGTTGGCACAATCACGACCAGCAAAGCCGGATCAGTTGGCGGTCAGGCCACGGCGTTCGAGCAGCGGGCCGATTTCCGGATCGCGGCCGCGGAAGGCGCGGTACATCTCGGTTGCGTCCATGGTGCCGCCTTTCGACAGCACCATCTGGCGGAAGCGCTCGCCGTTCTTGCGTTGCAGGCCGCCGTTTTCCTTGAACCACTCGCCGGCGTCGGCGTCGAGACGCTCGGCCCACAGGTAGCTGTAGTAGCCGGCCGAATAGCCGCCCGAGAACGCGTGAGAAAAATAGGTCGAGCTGTAGCGCGGCGGGACCGGGCCGACATCGAGGCCGGCTTCCTTCAAGGCCTGCGCTTCGAAGCTTTTCACGTCCGTTGGAATCGCCTTGGAGCCGATCTGGTGCCATTTCTGGTCGAGCACCGCGGCGGCCAGGTATTCGGTGGTGCGGTAGCCCTCGTTGAAGCGCTGCGAGGCGCGCAATTTATCCAGCAGTTCCTTCGGCATCGGCACGCCGGTCTGGTAGTGCTTGGCATAGTTGGCCAGCACTTCCGGCCAGGCCATCCACATCTCGTACACCTGCGACGGCAGTTCGACGTAATCGCGCGGCACGCTGGTGCCCGAGAAGCGCGGGTACTTCACGTTCGAGAACCAGCCATGGGTGCCATGGCCGAATTCGTGGAAAGTGGTGCGCACTTCGTCCCAGCTCAGCAAAGTCGGCTCGCCGGCGGCCGGTTTCGCCAGGTTCAGGTTGTTGGTGATGACCGGCTTGTGGCCGAGCAGCGTGCTCTGGGTGACCAGGGCGCTCATCCAGGCGCCGCCGCGCTTGTTCGGGCGTGCGTACGGGTCCATCACGAAGATGGCGAGGTGCTTGCCGTCTTCCTCGAACACGTCGTACACGCGCACGTCGGCATCGTAGGTCGGCAAGTCCTTGCGCTCCTTGAAAGTGATGCCCCACAGCTGGTTCGCGGCGAAGAAGGCGCCGTTCAGGACATTGTTGAACTCAAAATAGGGTTTGAGCTGATTCGCGTCGAACGCGTACTTGGCGGCGCGCACCTTGTCGCTGTAGTAGTTCCAGTCGTAGGCGGCGACCTGGAAGCCGCCCTTCTCGGCATCGATCACGGCCTGGATCTCGGCCGCTTCCTTCTTGACGTTGCGTACCGCCGGCACCGTCAGGTCGGCCAGCAGCTTGTTGACGGCGGCCGTGTCCTTGGCGGTCTGGTCTTCCAGCGAGTACGCCGCGTGGCTGTCGTAGCCGAGCAGTTCGGCGCGTTCGGCGCGCAGCTTCGCCAGTTTCAGCACGGCGTCGCGGTTGTCGAACTCGCCACCACGCGCACCGCGCACCAGCGACACGTTCAGCAGCTTTTCGCGGGTGGCGCGGTTGGTCAGCAGCGACAGCGGCGCCTGCTGGGTGGTGTTCACGACCGGGATCACGAACTTGCCGTCCAGGCCGCGCTTCTTCGCCTCGATCGCGGCGGCGGCGATCGCCTTTTCCGGCAGGCCGGCCAGCTCTGCGCGCGTGTCGACGACAAACGCCGAGGCATTCACTTCTTTCAGTACGTTCTGGCTGAACGCGGTCTGCAACGCGGCCAGCTGGCCGTTGTAGGCGCGCAGCTTCTGTTTATCGGCTTCCGACAACTGGGCGCCGGCGCGCACGAAGTCCTTGTTGTAGCGCTCGATCAGGAAGGCCGATTCGGCGTCCAGCTTCAGTGTGTCGCGCTTGTCGTACAGCGCCTTGATGCGCGCGTACAGCTTCGGATTCAGGCGGATGGCGTCGCCATGGGCGGCCAGCTTCGGCGCCAGTTCCTTGTCCAGCGCCTGCAGCGTGTCGTTGGTGTAGGAACCGATCAGGGTCGAGAACACCGACTGCACGCGGGTCAGCAACTGGCCTGAGCGCTCCATCGCGACGATCGTGTTGTCGAAGGTCGGCGCCGCCTTGTCGTTGGCGATTTTTTCGATTTCCGCCGCCTGCTGGCGCATGCCCTCGGCGAACGCCGGCGCAAAGTGCTCGTTCTTGATCTTGTCGAAGGCGGGATAGCCGTATTGCAGGGTGCTGGGCTTGGCGAAGGGATTCGAGGCGGCGAGCATGGAGGCAGGGGCGGCATAGGCCAGGTTGGCGACGGCGCAGGCAGCGCCGACGAGCAGGACGGTAGGACGGGTCATGAAGTCTCGGTTAGTTTTAGAGGTAGTTATTGGGTCTACGTAGGGTAGGCATGCCCACCGGAACGGTGATGATCGTTGGCGTTAACGACGAATCAATTCGCCGTCAACCCGCGCCGTTCCAGCAGCGGCTCGATCACCGGATCGCGCCCGCGGAAATCGCGGAACAGGTTCATCGCCTCGGTGGTCCCGCCGCGCGAGAGCAGGGTCTTGCGGAAGTGGTCGCCGTTCTTGCGCGACAGGCCGCCATTCTCGGTGAACCACTGCACCGTGTCGGCATCGAGCTTTTCGCTCCACAGGTAGGCGTAGTAGCCGGCCGAATAGCCGCCGTTCATCGAGTGCGAGAAATAGGTGGTGCGGTAGCGCGGCGGCACCGGCGCGAAGTCGACACCGGCTTCCTTCAATGCCTGCGCCTCGAAGGCCAGCACGTCGCTCGGGATCTGGTTAGGTGTCAGCTGGTGCCAGCGCTGGTCGATCAGCGACGCCGCCAGGTACTCGCTGGTCATGAAGCCCTGGTTGAATTTTTTCGAGGCGACGACCTTGTCCAGCAGTTCCTTCGGCATCGGCGCGCCGGTCTTGTGGTGCCTGGCATAGTTCGCCAGCACCTCGGGCCAGATCGCCCACATCTCGTTGACCTGCGACGGATATTCCACAAAATCGCGCGGCACGTTGGTGCCCGAGAAGTGCGGGTATTTCACGTTCGAGAACATGCCGTGCAGCGCGTGGCCGAACTCGTGGAAGGCGGTGCGCACTTCGTCGTAGGTCAGCAGGGTCGGCTCGCCGCTTGGGGGCTTGGGCACGTTCAGGTGGTTGCCGACCACCGGATGGCGGCCCAGCAGGTGCGACTGCGACACGTATTCGTTCATCCAGGCGCCGCCCTGCTTGTTCGAGCGCGCGTACGGGTCGAAGATGAAGATCGCCAGCTGCTTGCCGTCGGCGTCGATCACGTCGAAGGTGCGCACGTCCGGATCGTAGACCGGCAAATCCTTGCGCTCCTTGAAGGTGATGCCGTATTCCCTGGTGGCGGCGAAGAACACGCCGTTCACCAGCACGTTGTTCAATTCAAAATACGGGCGCAGCTGGTTTTCGTCGAAGTTGTACTGGGCAGCGCGCACCTTGTCGGTGTAATAGGCCCAGTCGTGGGCGGCGATTTTAAAACCACCTTTTTCGGCGTCGACGATCTTCTGCATCTCGGCCGCTTCTTTGCGCGCATTACCGATCGCCGGTTTCGCCAGTTCGGCCAGCAGCTTGTTCACGGCGGCCGGATTTTGCGCGGTTTCCAGTTCCTGCGAATAGGCGGCGTAGTTCGGGTAGCCGAGCAGGGTCGCGCGTTCGGCGCGCAATTTGACCAGTTTCAGCACCAGTTCACGTGTGTCGAATTCGCCGCCGCGCGCACCGCGGTTCATCGACGCCGCCTGCAGGCGCTCGCGCACTGACCGATCCTTCAAGCTTGCGAGCGGCGCCTGGATGGTTGTGTTGGCGATGCCGATCACGTACTTGCCGTCCAGGCCGCGCTTTTTCGCTTCGGCGGCGGCGGCGCTGATCTCGGCATCCGACATGCCGGCCAGTTCGGCACGGGTATTCACCACCAGCGCCGACGCATTCGCTTCCTTCAGCACGCGCTGCGAGAAGTCCGATTGCAGGGAGGCGATCTGGCCGTTGTAGCGCTTCAGCTTTTCCTTGTCGGCGGCGGACAGCTTGGCGCCGGCGCGCACGAATTCCTTGTAGTAGCGCTCGAGCAGAAACCTCGATTCGGCATCCAGCCCCAGCTGGTCGCGCTTGTCGTGCAGCGTCTCGATGCGCTTGAACAGCTTCGGGTTCAGGTAGACGGCATCGTTGTGCGCGGCCAGCCTGGGCGACATCTCGCGGTCGACGGCGTCCAGGCGGTCATTCGTGTTGGCGGTCTGCAGGTTCGAGAACACCGCCGAGACGCGCGCCAGCATTTGCCCCGAGCGTTCCATCGCGACGATCGTGTTGTCGAACGTCGGCGCCTTCGGGTTGTTGGCGATCGCGGCGACTTCGCGCAGCTGCTCGCGCATGCCGGCGGCGTAGGCCGGCAGGAAGTGCTCGTCCTTGATCTTGTCGAAGGCCGGGTAATTGAACGGCAGCGCACTCGGCTTGGCGAAGGGGTTGGAGGCATCGAGCACCGTGCCCGATCCGGCGGGTGCGGCGGCAAAGGCGGTGCCGGCAAAGGCCAGGCTGGCTGCGATGATGAGCATTTGTGGACGGTTCATGGTCTCTCTCACGGACACGAATAAGGCTGCCCGCGGGATCGCCGCCGACAGGTGCGCGCCAGATCATAGCAGGCTTACAGTCGTGTCGGTACGGTGAAACAATGGCATACAAACCTGTATAGACAATACGCCGTGGATTCATGCCGCAGCCGGCGCTGCACGGCAGCCGCCGGGGTGAGTTATCGTAGAATCAAGGACAGCAATCTCATGCGCCACCATCCCGGAGCGACCATTTGAAAACCACAGTCCTTGGATTTGCCCTGCTCGTGTCGGCAATCGGCGCGCAGGCGCAGGCGCCCTACACGCTCGACAACACCGATGTACGCGACCTGCGCGCCGCCGGCCTGAAGCGCGACTACCAGCTGTTCGTCGCCCTGCCCGACTCCTACCGCGACAGCACCCGGACCTACCCGGTGGTGTTCGTCACCGATGCGAACTACGCCTTTCCGCTGGTGCGCAGCATTGCGCAGCGGCTGAGCAGGCACGCCGGCATGGAAGAGACGATCGTGGTCGGCCTGTCGTACGCCAGGGGCGATACCGGCGTCTACAGCCGCCGGCGCGATTACACGCCGACGGTGCCGCGCAAGCACGATTACCGCTCTGACATGGCGGGACGTCCGCTCGCGTTCGGTGAAGCGCCGGCGTATGCGCGCTTCATTGCGCGCGACGTGTTCCCGCTGGTCGCCAGGCACTACCGCGCCGACATGCGGCGCAAATTCTTTGTCGGCCATTCCTACGGCAGCCTGCTCGGCCTGCAGATCCTGTTCACGGAACCGCGCATGTTCGAGCATTACATCCTGGGTAGCCCCTCGCTGTGGTACGACGCCGGCGTGATGTTCGACCGGCTGGAAGCGTATGGCGAGCGCCACCGCGACCTGCCGGCCAGCGTCTTCTTCGGCATCGGCAGCCGCGAGACGCTGGCGCCGGGGAAGAAGCGCTCGCGTGCCGAGGAAGACGCCGACATGGTGGCCGACCTGCGCGAGTTCGACGCAGCCCTCAAGGCGCACCGCTATCCGGGCCTGCGTACGCAAACCAAAGTGTTTGCGGACGAGGACCATGCGAGCGTGTTCCCGCTGGTGGTCACGCATGGTTTGCGGGCGGCGCTGCCGGCGAAAAAATAGGGGCGTGCGCATTGAATATGCAGGAGCCGCTACCATGTCGCTACTATGTTGTAATCGCGCCGCACCTGCCGCGGCCCTTCACCTTACTGAAAGAATCCACAATGACCATGCAAACCGAAACCGCCATCCTGGCCGGCGGCTGCTTCTGGGGTATGCAGGCGCTGTTGCGCCGCCAGGACGGCGTGCTGTCCACCCGCGTCGGCTATAGCGGCGGCGACGTCCCCAACGCGACCTACCGCAACCATGGCACCCACGCCGAAGCCCTCGAAGTCGTGTTCGACCCTGCCCGCATCAGCTACCGCCAGATCCTGGAATTCTTCTTCCAGATTCACGACCCGAGTACCCCCAACCGCCAGGGCAACGACCTTGGCATGAGCTACCGCTCCGCCATTTTTTACCTCAACGACGAGCAAAAGCGCGTGGCCGAGGACACCATCGCCGACGTCGACGCGTCCGGCCTGTGGCCCGGCAAGGTCGTGACCGAGCTCGCGCCCGCGGGCCCGTTCTGGGAAGCCGAGCCGGAGCACCAGGATTACCTGGAACGGATCCCGAACGGCTACACCTGCCACTTCGTACGGCCGGACTGGAAGCTGCCGCAGCGGGGCTGATCCGGTTGCATGCCGGTGCTGCCGATTTTCCGTTCTTCGTATGATGCGATCGTCGTCGGCAGCGGTCCGGGCGGCGCCGCCACGGCGCGCGAACTGGCCCGGTCCGGCATGCGCGTGCTGGTGCTGGAACAGGGCGGCGCCGATCCGCTGAAGGGCACCGTCACGCAGATGGCGGCGATGGCGGCGGTGCCCGGCAAGGGCGCCTACCTGCACCGCGACGCTTCGCTGCTGGTGGCCGGCATCACGGCGGGCGGCAGCTCGGCCATCAATTTCGCCACCGCCGCGCCACCGCCTGCGGCGCTGTTCGCGCGCTACGGCATCGATCTCGAACCGGCGCTGGCGCAACTGCACGCGGAACTGCCACTGGCGCCCCTGCCCGACGACCTGGTCGGGCCGATGGCGGCGCGCATGATGGCGGCGGCGCATTCTCTTTCCCTCGACTGGCGCAAGCTCGACAAGATGATCCGCCCCGACGCCTGCCGCGCCGGCTGCTGGCGCTGCGTGTACGGCTGCCCATTCGGCGCCAAGTGGACGGCGCGCGATTTTCTCGACGAAGCCTGTTGTCACGGTGCGCAACTGGTCGAGCGCGCCCGTGTGCTGCGGGTGCTGGTGCAGGAGGGCCGCGCCGCCGGTGTGGAAGTTGAGGTGGGCGGCACCCTGCGCAGCATCGCCGCACCGGTCGTCGTGCTCGCCGGCGGTGGCCTCGGCAGCCCGCGCCTGCTGCACCGCTCCGGCCTGGGGCCGCGCGACTCCGCTTTCTTTAGCGATCCGGTGGTGGCGGTGATGGGCAGTGTCGACGATATCGACGGCGGCGCCGAAGTGCCGATGGCGGCCGGGCTGCACCTGCATGACGAGGGGGTGGCGCTGGCCGATTTGACGCTGCCGAAACCGATGTACCAGGCCTTTGCGCTGCAGGTCGGCCGCGTCGACCGCCTGTTTGCGCATGGCCGCACGCTGTCGATGATGGTCAAGATCCGCGACGCCATCGGCGGCCGCATCGGGCCACGCTGGGCCGACAAGACGCTGCAGGACAGCGACCGGCGCAAATTGCAGCACGGGGTCGGGATGGCGACGGCGATCCTGCGCGCGGCGGGCGCGCATCACATTTTCAAATCGTGGCATTTCGCCGCGCATCCGGGCGGCAGCGTGCGCATCGGAGCAGGGGTGGATGCGGATTTGCAGACGCCGACGCAGGGATTGTTCGTGTGCGATGCGTCGGTGATTCCCGAGCCGTGGGGCTTGCCGCCGACCTTGACGTTACTGTGCCTGGGCAAGCGGCTGGGTAGCTGGCTTACCGCGATACGTAGGGTGGAGTCCTGACTCCACGCGTGCAGCGTATGCAAGTCGACATGCATTTCGATTCAGCAGGCGTGGTACCGGGTGGAGTCGGGACTCCACCCTACGGTTCACGACATTCGAGCAGCGGCTCAATAATGCGGCGGCCGCTCGTTGACCGGATTCTGCCGCCCCACCTCGCGCATCGTCCGTAAATGTTCGCCCAGTTGCTGCACCATCGCTTCCAGCTGGTCGATGCGGCGCGCCTGCTGGTAGACGGTCTGGTTCAGCGAGTCGACCAGGTCTTCCATGTGCGCCAGCTTGATTTCGATATCGACAAAACGGTCTTCGTGTTCCACGGTGCTTCCCTGCGCAGTTGTTACATTAAACCGGACATTATGACAGCAGCTTGCCGGCATCCGGCTTCGGCGTATTCAGCAAGGCCTTCAGACTGGCCAGCCGGTCCTTCGGACTGATCACCTCCGCTTCCGTCGGCACCGCGATGCCCTCGTCGAGCGCCATCTCCTTGATGAAGCGCGACGGGTCGCAGTGCACCAGTTCGCCGGCGCGCTTTCTCTTCTTGCACCAGCTGACGTGCAGGGTGCGCTGGGCGCGCGTGATACCGACGTACATCAATCGTCGTTCTTCCTGGATGCGCGCGGCGATCTTTTCGATCGGGTCGTCCGGGTCGCCCTTGTGCGGCAGGATGCCCTCTTCCACGCCGACCAGGAACACGTGCGGATACTCCAGTCCCTTGGAGGCGTGCAGGGTCGACATGCGCACCGCGTCCTGCTCTTCGTCCTGCCCCTCCAGCATCGACATCAGCGCCACCATCTGCGTCAGCTCCAGCAAATTCTTTTCTTCGCCGGTGCCGTCGCGCCCGCCGTTGCCGCGTTCCTTCAGCCAGTTGGTAAACTCCATCACGTTCTGCCATTTGGCTTGCGCCGCGCGGTCGTCGAAATTCTCGTACAGATAGTGCTCGTAATTCATCTCCTTCATCATGTCGTCCAATACCTCGGCGGCGTTTTCTCCGCTGCCCGAGGGTCCCGGACGGCTGGCGCGCGATTCGAGGTCGTTGATGAAATGGCAGAAATCGCGCAGCGGATGCAGCTGGCGGTCGGCCAGCTTGCCCTCGATGCCGCCTTTTAAAGCTGCTTCGAACAGCGAGCAATTCCACTGCTTCGAGAATTCGCCCAGCACTTCCAGCGTCGCCATGCCGACCCCACGTTTCGGCGTAGTGACGGCGCGGATGAAGGCCGGATCGTCGCCCTCGTTGGCGATCAGGCGCAGGTAGGCGATGATGTCCTTGATTTCGGCCTTGTCGAAAAAGCTCTGGCCGCCGGAAATCGTGTACGGGATGCGCTCCTTGCGCAGCGCCTGCTCGATGATGCGCGCCTGGTGGTTACCGCGGTACAGGATCGCGTAATCGGTCCACTTGTTCTTGCGCTGGAAATGGTCGGACGAAATCATGATCGCGACCTGGTCGGCTTCCTGCTCGTCGCTCTGCATTCCCAGCACTTTGATGGGTTCGCCCAGCCCGTGTTCCGACCACAGCGATTTTTCGAACAGCTTCGGGTTGTTGCCGATGACGGCATTCGCCGCCTGCAGGATGCGCGTGGTCGAGCGGTAGTTCTGCTCGAGTTTAATCACGCGCAGGTCGGGGAAATCGGTCTGCAGCGTTTTGATGTTTTCGACCGAGGCGCCGCGCCAGGCGTAGATTGCCTGGTCGTCGTCGCCCACTGCAGTGAACATCGGCTTTTTACCCAGGCCCGTCACCAGGAGTTTTACCAGCTCGTATTGGCAGGTATTCGTGTCCTGGTATTCGTCCATCAGCAGGTAGCGCAGCTTTCTCTGCCAGCGGTCGCGGATCGGCTCGTTGTTCCGGAACAGTTCCACCGGCAGGCGAATCAGGTCGTCGAAATCGACCGCCTGGTAGGCGGCCAGCGTCGCCACATAACTGCGGTAGATGCGCCCGGCCTGGGCTTCGTCCTCGTCTTTCGCTTCGCGGATCGCATCTTCCGGATCGACCAGGCCGTTCTTCCACAGCGAAATCGCATTCTGGATGCGGCGGATTTCCTGTTTATCGGTGGTGAGGCCGAGGTCGGACACGATCGTGTAGCAATCGTCGCTGTCCATGATCGAAAAGCGGTCTTTTAATCCGACGCCGGCCGCTTCCTGGCGCAGAATTTTCACGCCCAGCGAGTGGAAAGTAGAGACCGTCAATTGCTTGGCCTGCTTCGGCTGTTTCAACAGCTTGGCGATGCGCTCCTGCATTTCGAGCGCGGCTTTATTGGTAAACGTCAGCGCGGCGATCGTGCGCGGATCGTAGCCGCGGTCTTCGATCATGTAGGCGATCTTTTGTGTGATCACGCGCGTCTTGCCCGAACCGGCGCCGGCCAGCACCAGGCAGGGGCCGTCCAGGTAAAGCGCGGCTTCGCTTTGCGGCCCGTTCAGGCCGAACTTTGGTGCATTGGACATAGGAAATATTCTTGAAGGCAGCCGAGCATTGTAGCGAAGCGCGCTGCACCCCGCGCTACAATGATCAGCATGAAAAAATTGCTATTACTTGCTGTGGGAACCATGCTGGCGGGGATGTTCACCATGCCGGCGCAGGCACGCCCGCTGCTGGTCGCTGCCGCCAGCGATCTCGGCTATTGTATCGACGAACTCGTCGGCGCGTACCGGAAAACCGCGCCCGACGTCGAGCCGAAGGTCTCGCTTGGCGCATCCGGCAACTTTTTTGCACAAATCCGCAACGGCGCGCCTTTCGAGGTGTTTTTATCCGCCGACATGGACTATCCGCGCGAACTCGGCAAGCTCGGCGTGGCCGACGGCAAGACGCTGGCGCCGTATGCGGTCGGCCGCATCGCCGTCTGGTCGCTCGATCCGCGCATCGACCCGGCGCGTGGCCTGGCTGCCCTGGTGAGCGACGCGCGCATCACGCGCGTGGCGATCGCCAACCCGGTCACGGCGCCCTACGGCCGCGCAGCGAGAGCGGCACTCGAACGCGACGGACTGTGGCAAGCGCTGCAGCCAAAACTCGTGATCGGCGAAAACATCGCCCAGACCGCCCAGTTCGTCCAGACCGGCAATGCGCAAGCCGGCATCGTCTCGTTCGCTACCCTGCACGCGCCCAAATTGCAAGGCGTCGGCCGTTACGCGCTGGTGCCGGCAACGGGGCTGGCGCCGATCGAGCAAGGGGCGATCGTCACCAAAGCCGGCGCCGCCAATCCGCACGCGGCCGGCTTCGTGCGCTTCCTGGCCTCGAAAGAAGCACGCGCCATCCTCGCACGCAACGGTTTCAGTTTGCCCGCAGGCGCGGCCGAATGACCGATTGGCAGTTCCCGCCCGAACTGTGGGATGCGATCGGCCTGACGCTGCGCCTGGCCGCCGTTACCTCGGTCGTGCTGCTGATCGTCGGCATTCCGCTGGCCAATTGGCTCAACAACAGCAAGATGCGTGGCATCATTTTTATCGAAACCCTGGTCAGCCTGCCGATCGTGCTGCCGCCAACCGTCATCGGCTTTTATTTGCTGATGCTGATGGCGCCGCAGCAGCCGGTGGGCGCGGCCTGGATGTCGGTGTTCGGCCATCCATTGCCCTTCTCCTTTGCCGGACTGGTGGCCGGCTCCGTGCTGTACAGCCTGCCGTTCGCGGTGCAACCCTTCCAGGCTGCGTTTCGCGGGGTCGGGCGAGATTTGGTGCAGTCAGCGCTGGCGCTCGGTTTAACCAAGCGGCAAACCTTCCGGGCGATCGTGCTGCCATTGTCGAAACACGGGATCTTGACCGGGGTGTCGCTCAGCTTTGCGCACACGATGGGCGAATTCGGCGTGGTGCTGATGTTGGGCGGGAATATCCCGGGACAGACGCGGGTGGCGTCGATTGCGCTCTACGATGAAGCGCAGAAGTTGAATTATGCGACGGCGCACGCATATGCCCTGGTATTGCTGGCGATTTCGTTCGCCATCCTGATCGGCATCGCCTTCCTGCAGCGTCGCCAGAACGCGATCCTGCTATCGAATTAGCCAATATATCGGCTACCATCGCCCCTTCGGCGCCGCTGCGCCATCCAACACGAGCACGACACGATGAAATTTGAACACCTGATTGAAATTAACGACCCGATGAACCCGTTATTGGACACGCTGACGCGCGAGCAGGTCTGGCGCGGCCTGGTGATCCGCGCCGAGTCGCCGAAACTGTTCATTCCACACCTGGACGAATGCGACATCAGCGGGCGCGAAGCCGGCAGCTTCAAACGCCGCCTGCGCTATGGCGAGCTGGTGGTGGAAGACACGGTGTTTTTGAGCCCGCTGCAGGAAGTGCGCTACGAAGTCCCGGCCCAGGGAGAGATCAGCGCCTCCACCCTGGTCATGACGATCGAAGCCCCGACCGAGGCGATGCTGCACGTACGCTTTCAGTACGACGACGGCAAGCCGGAATCGCTCGACCAGGCCAGCAAGATGTATGACGAATTCAAGAAGTCGGCGTACCAGGAAGCCGACATTGACACGGTGCGTATCCTGCGCCAGATGGCGGGGCAAGGCAAACTCGATGCGAGTTATTTGAATTGATTGGCGTGCCGGGCCGGGTGACACGGCGCGGCAATGCATGGGGTGAATCCGCGTGGGCGGAGCCCACCCTACGTATAGAAGACATCACCGGTGCGGCCGAGTCGGGTTTTGTAGGGTGGGCTCCGCCCACGCGGTTCACCGTTTGATCAATGGCGGCGTCCCTTACGTCCCCGGCTCCGAATCCGCCGCATCCGTATGGTTCGTCCCCTTCGCCAGGTTCGCCGCCAGGTCGCGCAGCGCCGTGCGCACGCCCTCTTCGATCACCGGATGATAGAACGGCATGTCGAGCATTTGCGGCACCGTCAGGTGTGCCTGCACCGCCCAGGCCAGCAGGTGCGCGATGTGTTCGCAGCGCGGCCCGATCATCTCGGCGCCGAGGAAGCGGCACGAACCGTACTCGGCATACACGCGCAGCATCCCCTTGTTCTGCAACATCACGCGGCTGCGGCCCTGGTTCTCGAACGACACCTGGCCGATGGCGAATTTCGGCCGGCCGCCCTCGCACAGCGTTTTATAACTTTTGCCAAGGGTGGCGATGTTCGGTTCCGTAAACGCGATGCCGAGCGGCGTACGGCGCAAGCCCGGACGGACGTCCGGATAGCGGCCGGCATTCTCGCCGGCGATCTTGCCGTGGTCGGCCGCTTCGGCCAGCAGCGGCAACTCGTTATTCGCGTCGCCGGCAATGAAAATGTGGCTCGATCCGCATTGCATCGTGCGGCTGTCGAATTCCGGCACGCCGTTTGCTTGTAACGCCAGCCCGGTCGTCTCCAGGCCCATGCCGTGCACGTTCGGCGTGCGCCCGGTGGCCAGCAGCACGACCTCGAAGGATTCACTGGTCTCCTTGCCGAGCGCGTCGCGCGTGGTGAGCAAAATGCCATCGCTCTGTTCCTCGCCGCGCACGACTTCGGTCTGGAAGTGCAGGTCGAGTTCCCCCGTCAGCGTGCGCCTGGCCGCGTGCAGCACTTCCGGGTCGCTGAGCTGGGCGACGCTGCCGCCGCGCGCGAAGATGCGCACCTTGACGCCCAGGCGCGTCAAGGCCTGGCCGAGTTCCAGCCCGATCACGCCCGAACCGATCACCGCCGCCGAGCCTGGTAAATCGTCCCAATAAAACACGTCGTCGCTGGTGGCGATGCGCGGCCCGGCCCCTTTTAACTGCGGCAGGATCACGGGGGTCGAGCCGGTGGCGATCACGATGCGCGCCGCTTCGATCTCGGTATGGTCGTCGATTTGCAGCGTGTGCGGGCCAGTAAAACGGGCATGGCCGCGGATGCGGTCCTGTTCCGGAAAACTCTCGACGCTTTCCAGCACGAAGCCGACGAAGCGGTCGCGTTCCTTGCGCACGCGTTCCATCACGGCGCGCCCGTCGATGCGTTTTTCGCCCGGATGCACGCCGAAGGCGGGCGCCACGTCCAGCATGTGCGCCGCGTCGGCGGCGGCGATCAGCAGTTTGCTCGGCATGCAGCCGACCCGCGCGCAGGTGGTGCCGTAGTACCCGCCTTCGATCACGACGGTTCTCGCCCCTTGCGCATGCGCCGCGCGGTAGGCCGACATGCCCGCGGTGCCGGTGCCGATGACGGCGACGTCGACTTTCAATGTTTTCATGCTGTTCTCTCCATGGTTCCGAAACGATACGCCGTTTCGGCCTTAAATGTCGAGCGGGTCCACTTCCAGCGACCAGCGCACCCGGCTTTTCAACGCGCGCAGCAGAGATAACCACTCTTTCAAGAACGCCTGCAGCGCCGGGCGCGAAGGCGATTCCACCAGCAGCTGGGCGCGGTCGACGTTGTACACGCGGGTCATCGTCATCGGGATCGGATCGTTGATGGTGATGGCATCCGTCGGCAGCAAATCGCGGGCTTCTTCGAGAAAGGCAATGGCGGTGGCCAGCTCCGGCGCCTCGGCGCGCAGCAGCGCCTGGTACATGTAGGGCGGCAGCGCGGCCTGGTGGCGCTCTTCCAGCAGGTTCATGGCGAAGCGGTCGTAGTCGTGGCGCACCACGGCCGCATACAGCGGATGCTGGGCGTAGCGCGTCTGGATCAGCACCTCGGAGGCCAGGCCGGCGCGGCCGGCGCGGCCGGCCACCTGCATCAGCTGCGCGAACAGGCGCTCGCTGGCCCGATAGTCCTGCGAAAACAGGGCGGTGTCGGGATTGAGGATGCCGACCAGGGTCAGCTTTTTGAAATCGTGGCCCTTGGCGACCATTTGCGTGCCGATCAGGATGTCGACTTCGCCGCGGTGCACGGTATCGAAGGCTTCCTGGGCGCTGCCCTTTTTACGGGTCGAATCGGCGTCGATGCGCAGGATGCGCGCGTCGGGGAACATCGCGGCCAGACCTTCTTCGAAGCGCTGGGTGCCGCGTCCGAGCGGTTGCAGGTCGACGTTGCCGCAGGTCGGGCAATGGCGCGGGATGCGCAGCTCCAGGCTGCAGTGGTGGCAGCGCAGCCGGTGCTCGGGTTTATGCAGCACCATGAACGAGGTGCAGCGCGTGCAGTTGCTGATCCAGCCGCAGGCTTCGCAGGTGATCACCGGTGCATAGCCGCGCCGGTTCAAAAACAGCAGCGACTGCTCGCCGCGTTCCAGGCGCTGGCGCAGCGCGGCCAGCAGGCCGCCCGTCAGGCCGTCCTTCGGCTTGTCGCGTTCCATGTCGAGCAGGCGCACAGTGGGCAGCACGGCGTCGCGCACGGCGCGTTCGCGCAGTTCCAGCTTGCGGTAGCGGCCGGTAAAGGCGTGGTGCCAGCTTTCCAGCGAAGGCGTGGCCGAGCCGAGCACGATCGGAATGCCCAGCTGGCGCGCGCGCCAGACGGCCAGGTCGCGCGCCGAATAGCGCAAGCCTTCCTGCTGTTTGTACGACGGGTCGTGTTCTTCGTCGATGACGATCAGCTGCAGGTGCGGCAAGGACGCCAGGATGGCCAGGCGCGTGCCGAGCACGATGCGCGCTTGCCCCTGGTGGGCGGCGAGCCAGTGCAGCATGCGCTCGCCCTCGGACAGGCTGCTGTGCAGGGTGGCCAGCATCAGGCCCGGGAAGCGCGCGCGGATATTCCCTTCCAGTTGCGGCGTCAGGTTGATCTCGGGGACCAGGATCAGGATCTGCGCCTGCGGGTCGCGCGCCAGCACCTGGGCGCAGGCTTGCAGATACACCTCGGTCTTGCCGCTGCCGGTGACGCCGTACAGCAGCAGCGGCGTGAAGCCCTGTGCGCCACCGATGGCGTCGGCCGCTTCCCCCTGCTCGTCGTTCAGGGGCGGCATGCCGACCGGGGCAGGATCGCCCGGCGGCGGCAGCTTCGCCATTTTTTTCAGGGCGCGGTCGAGCGCGACGGTGCTCGGCACGCGCAGGTTTTTCGGTACGCCGGGCAGCGCCACCTCGCCCAGTGGACGCTGGTAATAGTCGGCTGCGAAGCCGGCCAGCGCCAGCCATTGCGGCGACAAGGGAGACAATTGGCTGCGCACGGCGAGCGCATTTTTCAGTTTATCGGCCGGGACCTCGGTTTCCTGCGCGATCTCGACGATCAGCCCCATTACTTCGCGCCGTCCAAAGCTGACCAGCGCCAGCTGGCCGACTTCGGGCGTTGTACCCTCCTCATGCGGCCAGCCGTAATCGAACAGGCTGTTGAGGGGGGTATCGATTGCAATTCTTAGGATGCAGTGCGCCAATGTCGAACCTGTAGAAAGCCTGTGGAAAACTTTGTGGAGAATGAACTGCTTGACCGGTGGAGAAGTTTACGTTAAGTCAAATGATGTACGGATCAGCCAAAATCAAGATCGAATAAACCATTTATATTCAATGACTTGCGAATGTGGAAGTAGTCCACAGCAACTCGCTTCCTGCAGTGCAACGATTGTGTATAACTACCTTTTTCTTTGTGTAAATGCTTGAGTAACATGAACATTTAAACAAGACTCTGCGATGCCATACGTAAGTACTTGTCAAAGCAGGAGTTTTTATGGCTGATCCAGACGGCCTGTGCATAACTTTGTGAACAAGGACCGGGAAACTGCGATTTCTCTGGCGGAAGACTAGCTTCCGCGTGGTTATGTGCATTTGGATTTAAAGATAAATCCCAGCAATTTCAACCACTTATGATTTCCCCGGCACCAGTGCACCTGTCCACAGGATGGAATCTGATGCTTTCACAACATGTGAACAAGTGTAGTATTCTATGCATCGCGGGTGCCTTTGACGGGGTAAACACAACTGCCGCAGCGCAGCATCGGGAACAGCTTCAGGCAGCGATGCCCTGGCGTTGCCGGCGGCTGAAGTCATGCACCGCTTCGACCATCGCCGTGACCGATTCCGGCGGCGTGAATTGCGAAATGCCGTGCCCCAGGTTGAAGACGTGGCCGGAACCCGCCGTCGGCGCACCATACGCCGTCAAGGAGCGTTCCACCTCCGCGCGGATCTGTTCCGGCGCGGCGAACAGGATGGCGGGATCGAGGTTGCCCTGCAGGGCGACGCGGTCGCCCACCAGCGCGCGCGCGCGGCCCAGGTTCACGGTCCAGTCGAGGCCGAGCGCATCGGCGCCGCAGTTCGCCATTTCGTCGAGCCAGATGCCGCCGCCCTTGGTGAACACGATCGCCGGGATGCGTACGCCATCCTTTTCGCGCTGCAGCTGCTGCAGCACGCGCTCCATGTAGCGCAGCGAGAATTCCTGGTAGGCGCCGTCGGCCAGCGCACCGCCCCAGGAGTCGAAGATCATCACCGCTTGGGCGCCGGCGTCGATCTGGGCGTTCAGGTAGCGCGCCACCGCGGTGGCGTTGATGTCCAGGATCCGGTGCATCAGGTCGGGGCGCGCGTACAGCATCTTTTTGATGGTGTGGAATTCGCGCGATCCCTGTCCCTCGACCATGTAGCAGGCCAGCGTCCAGGGGCTGCCGGAAAAGCCGATCAGCGGCACCCGGCCATTGATCTCGGTGCGAATTTGCGTGACGGCCTTGAAGACATAGTCGAGCGATTCCATATCCGGTACGTTCAGGGCCAGCACATCGGCCTCGCTGCGCAGCGGACGCTCGAATTTCGGCCCCTCTCCTTCGGCGAAATACAGGCCCAGGCCCATCGCATCGGGGACGGTCAGGATGTCCGAGAACAGGATCGAGGCGTCCAGCGGATAGCGGTCGAGCGGCTGCAGCGTTACCTCGGTCGCGTAATCCGGATTCTTTGCCAGGCCCAGGAACGAGCCGGCGCGCGCGCGCGTGGCGCGGTATTCCGGCAGGTAGCGCCCCGCCTGCCGCATCAGCCACACGGGCGTGTACTCGGTCGGCTGGCGCAGCAGCGCGCGCAGGAAGGTGTCGTTCTTGAGCGGGGCAAATTGTGGCATGGCTGACAATGGTGGACGTCGGAGGACGGCTATTATCGCATCCATTGCCGCCCTCTGCGACAGGGCACGAACAGCGCCCACCGGCGCCGGCTCTTATAATGCAGTTCCACTTTCATACGCTAGATTAACCACCATGACCGAGCCGACCCGCAAGCAGGCCGCCCCCAGCGGCACCTGGACTTCCCCGATCAGCGCCGCTGTCGTCGCGGCCGGTGCCGTGCCGCTGTCGCAGATCGCGCTCGACGGGCGCGACGTGCTGTGGCTGGCGGGCCGCGCCAGCGAAGCGGGCCGCACCACGCTGCAGCGCCTGCGCGCCGGCGCCACGACCGAGGTGACACCCGCGCCATTCAACGTGCGCACCCGCGTGCACGAATACGGCGGCGGCGCCTATGCCGTCGATGGCGCCACGGTCTGGTTCTCGCACTTCGCCGACAATCATTTGTACATGGTCGAGGACGGCGCCGAACCGGTCGTCGTCACGCGCGAGGAAGCCGTGCGCTACGCCGACTTCGTGCCCGACCGCGCACGCAACCGCCTGGTCGCCGTGCGCGAAGACCACCTGGCCGGCGAAGCCTATCCGGTCAATACCATCTGTGCGGTCGGCTTCGATGGCGTCGAGACCATCCTGGTCGACGGCAACGATTTCTATGCGGCGCCGCGCCTGTCTCCCGATGGCCGCCAGCTGGCCTGGCTGTGCTGGGACCATCCGCGCATGCCGTGGCAGGGTACCGAACTGTGGGTGGCCGACATCGCCGCCGACGGGTCGCTGGTCGACGGGCGCCTGGTCGCCGGCGGCCTGGACGAGTCGATCTGCCAGCCCGAATGGTCGCCCGGCGGCTTGCTGCATTTCGTCTCGGACCGCAGCGGCTGGTGGAACCTGTATCGCTTCGAAGGCGGGGTCGTGCATCCGCTGTGCCCGCGCGAAGCCGAGTTCGGCGGGCCGCAGTGGAACTTCGGCGGCTCGATGTACGGTTTCCGCTCGGACGACGAAATCGTCTGCACCTATATCGAGGACGGCATCAGCCGCCTGGGGCGCCTGGCCACACGCGGCTGCAACCTCGAACCGATCGACACGCCCTACCAGGAAATCAAGGAATTGCGCGTCTCTCCCGATGCGGTGCTGGTGCTGGCCGGCTCGCCGACGATCGCGCTGGAACTGGCCCTGATCGACCCGGAGAGCGGCCAACGTAGCGTGCTGGTGCAATCGATCGCCGACTTGCCGGAGTCGGCATATCTGTCGGTCCCGCACAGCATCCGCTACCCGAGCATGGGGGGCCGCAGCGCCTATGCGTTCTACTATGCGCCGGCGAATGGCGGCTTCGAACTCCCGGCCGGCGAATTGCCGCCGCTGATCGTCATCGGCCATGGCGGCCCGACCAGCATGGCGACCAGTACATTAAAACTGGCGACGCAATTCTGGACCAGCCGTGGCTTCGCCGTGCTCGACGTGAACTATGGCGGCAGCTCGGGCTTCGGGCGCATCTACCGCGACCTGCTGAAAGGCCAGTGGGGCGTCATCGACGTCGAGGATTGCGTGGCCGGCGCGCGCCACCTGGCCGAACAAGGCGTGGTCGACCCCGAACGCCTGCTGATCCGCGGCAGCAGCGCCGGCGGCCTGACCACGCTGAACGCCCTCACCTTCCACGACGTTTTTAAAGCCGGCGCCAGCTATTACGGCGTATCGGACCTGGCCGGGCTCGACGCCGACTCGCACAAGTTCGAATCGCACTACAACGAATACCTGATCGCGCCCAAGGCGCAGGCGCAAGCCGTCTACCGCGAACGCTCGCCGATCCACCATACCGATGCCTTGACGCGGCCGATGATCTTCTTCCAGGGGCTGGACGACAAGGTGGTGCCGCCGCAGCAGTCGGAGACGATGGTCGACGCCCTGCGCGCGCGCGGCGTGCCGGTGGCTTACCTGACGCTCGAGGGCGAGGGTCACGGCTTCCGGAAGGCCGAGAGCGTGGTGCGCACGCTGGAAGCGGAACTGGCGTTCTACTTGCGCGTGTTCGGCATCGCCCTGCCCGCAGAGCTTCCGCGCCTGGAGATCGAGAATTTAGCTGCATGAGTGGCTACATGAGTGACTGCATGAGCGACGCGTCCCTGCTATATCGGTTCGAGCAGTGCTCGGCGGTCCCGAAGACCATCCTCGCCGTGCTGGCCCTCGCCGGCGAGCCGCTTGGCCGCACGCGCCTGGGCGAGCAGCTCGACGCGCTCAGCGTGGTCGATTCGGACCAGCACCTTGCCGATTGCCTGGCCATACTCGCCGAGGGCGGCCTGACCAGCATGGTCACCGGGCGCGGCACCGTCGTCAAACCCGAGATCGCCTGGCCCGCGATCGACTTCCTGTTGCGTAGCGGGCGTTTCAATGAAATGCGCGAGATCTACGACGTGTTCAATCCGCTGCGGCGTGACTGGCAGGGGGTCCCGGTGCTGCGCAGCTATCGCCAGGGGGTGGCGCTGCTGCGCATGGCATTGATCGGCGGCGACGGCCCGAAATCGGTCGCGCCGCTGTTGGGCGCCTGCCTGCGCTGCCATGAAGCGGCCTACCTGCATCCGCTGGTCGACATCTGCGCGCGCCCGTTCGAGCCGGACCTGATCGATCGCATCAATCCGGCGCTGCGCGACGAGGTGCTGGCGGTGTTGATCAACCACGCCCAGCGCGAGCCTGCGATGGCGCCGGCGATCCGCGCCTATACCGAAGCCTACGTGGCGCAGGGCCACGCATCGATGGAATTGCGGGTCGCCCTGGCCGAGCACCTGATCCTGTGCGGCCGCCTCGATGATGCCGCCACGCTGCTGCAAGACCTGGACGATTCCGCCGCGCTGTTCTACCGCAGCGTGCTGCTGCTCCTGCGCGACCACATCGACGAGGCGCTGGCCGGCTTCGACGCGGCCTTGAAACAGCTGCGGCGCGAAACGGGCCGGCGCAAACAGGTCTTCGCCGGCATCGGTGGCCACCTGTACGTGGCGGCGCTGCTGCGCCGTGGCGACGCCAAACATCAAAAAGCGGTCGACAGTTATCTCGACAGCGCCACGCGCGCCGTGCAAAGCCACGACACGGCGGTATATCAACAACTGAGCATGCTGCGCCAGATCCGCGGCGGCACGGTCGACGCCGAAGTCCTGCCCTCACGGAATTGGGAAACAGCGCTGCAACCGGTCATGTTCCGCGCGCTGCTGCACTGGTGGCTCGGCATGCCGCAGTTGTCAAGCCAGCGCGCGCGCCTGGAAGAAGCGCTGGCGCAGTCGGAAGCCGCCGGTTTCGATTTCATCAGCAGCCAGCTGGCCGCCATCCTCGGCCAGCTCGGGGCCGTACACCACGAACAGCGCGCCATCGCCCTGCGCCAGCAGCATCGCTTCACCGACATGACCCACTGGTTCGAGCGCGAGCAGCCGTGGGAGCGCCAGCTGAACGCCCTCATCAACCTGCAGCCGGCGGTGAACGTCGAGGTCGTCAAGGAGTCGCGCCTGGTCTGGCTGATCCGCTACGACGAGCACCTGGGCGTGCAGGAACTGGAACCGCGCGAACAGAAACGCGACGCGCAAGGCGCCTGGAGCCGCGGCCGCCCGATGGGGCTGAAGCGCCTGACCGAAGACGCGGCCACGCTCGACTTCCTGACGGCCCAGGATGTGCTGGCAGTGTCGAACATCGGCGCCTCGCGCCAGTACTACGGCAGCGGCCTGCGCTACGAATTCGACATCGGCAAGACGCTGGCAGCCCTGATCGGGCACCCGCTGCTGTTCTGGTTCGATGCGCCCGGCACCCGGGTCGAGCTGCTGCCGGGCGAACCGGAACTGCTGGTGAAAGCGGCGCGCGAGCACGTGACGATGTCGCTGCGCCCGCCGGTGAATGAAGCCAGCGGCGACGTGGTCGTCGCGCGCGAAACGCCGACCCGCCTGCGCGTGGTGCGCGTGCGCGACGAGCACCGCCGCATCGGCGCGATTGTCGGCGAAGCGCTGGTGGTGCCATTGGAGGCCGAGGTGCGCGTGCTGCAGGCGATCGGCGCGATCTCGTCGATCGTCACGGTGCAGTCGGACATCGGCGCCAGCGCCGCCGACATCGAGCGTATCGCCGCCGATGCGCGCTTGCACGTGCATCTGCTGCCATACCAGCACGGCTTGCGCATGCGCATCCTGGTGCGCCCGCTGCCGAATAGCGGCGCCTATTACGCGCCCGGCAGCGGCGCCGAGCGCGTGATCGCCGATTTCAATGGCATCCGCACCGAAGCGAAGCGCGACCTGAATGCCGAACGCGAAGCCGAGCGCCAGCTGGTCGGCGCCTGTCGCGCGCTGGAAGGGGCCGAGGAAGAGCACGGCGAATGGCTGCTCGGCCAGCCGATCCAATGCCTGGAACTGGTGAGCGAACTGCAGGAATGCGATCCGGCACAGGTGGTGATCGCCTGGCCCGAGGGCGAGCCGTTCCGTGTGAGTAAAAAGGTGGCTTCCGAATCCGTACGCGTCAGCATCAAGCGCGATAAAGACTGGTTCGCGGCGAATGGCGACGTCGCCATCGACGAAGGCCGCGTGATGGATTTACGGGCCCTGCTCGACAAGGTGCGCAGCAGCGAGGGACGTTTCGTGGCGCTGGGCGACAACCAGTTCCTGGCATTGACCAACGAACTGCACCGGCGCCTGCTCGACGTCGCCGCGTTCACCGATGCCGACGGCGAAGTCTTGCGCGTGCATCCGCTGGCCAGCTTCGCGCTGGAAGAACTGGCGCTGGGCGCCGGCGGCGTCGAGGCCGACAAAGCCTGGCGCGCGCACATCAAGAAGATGGCGGACACCGCGGCCTACACGCCGCAGCTGCCGTCGACCTTGCAGGCCGAACTGCGCGATTATCAGAGAGAGGGTTTCGACTGGCTGGCGCGCCTGGCGCACTGGGGAGTCGGCGCCTGCCTGGCCGACGACATGGGCCTCGGTAAGACCCTGCAGGCGCTGGCGCTGATGCTGCTGCGGGCGCCGAACGGCCCGACACTGGTGGTGGCGCCGACCTCGGTCTGCACCAACTGGATCGCCGAAGCCGCACGCTTCGCGCCGACGTTAAAGATCAAACTGTTCGGGCCGGGCGAGCGCGCGCCGATGATCGAGGACGCGGGCGCCTTTGACGTGATCGTCGCCAGCTATGGCTTGCTGCAGCTGGAAGCGCCGCTGTTCGCCAGGAAGCGCTGGCATACGATCGTGATGGACGAGGCGCAATCGTTCAAGAACGCGGCCACGCGCCGCTCGCAGGCGGTGATGGCGCTGCAGGGCGACTTCAAAATGGTGGCCACCGGCACGCCGCTGGAAAACCACTTGGGAGAGTTGTGGAACCTGTTCCGCTTCATCAATCCGGGCTTGCTCGGCACGGCCGACCAGTTCCAGTTGCGCTTTGCCGGCCCGATCGAAAAAGCCCAGGACAAACGTGCCGAAAGCGCGGCGCGCGCACGTTTGAAACGCCTGACGCAGCCGTTCATCTTGCGCAGGACGAAAAGCCAGGTGCTGACCGAACTGCCGCCGCGTACCGAGATCGTGCTGCCGGTCGAACTCAGCGCGGAGGAGACAGCGCTGTACGAATCGCTGCGCCGTGAAGCGCTCGATAAACTGGCCTCGCTGGAAGCGCCGCAAAGCCAGAAGTCGATCGCGATCCTGGCCGAGATGATGCGCTTGCGCCGCGCCTGCTGCAATCCGGCGCTGGTGGCGCCCGGCCTCGGTATCCCGAGCAGCAAGCTGGCCACCTTTGCGCATCTGCTCGATGGCTTGCTCGAGAACCGCCACAAGGTGCTGGTGTTCAGCCAGTTCGTCGACCATCTGTCCCTGATCCGCAAGCACCTCGATGCGCGCGGCATCCGCTACCAGTACCTCGACGGTTCGACGCCGATGCAGGAACGGAAAAAGCGCGTGGATGCCTTCCAGGCCGGAGAGGGAGATCTGTTCCTGATCAGCCTGAAGGCGGGCGGGGTCGGCATCAACCTCACCGCTGCCGACTATGTGATCCACATGGACCCGTGGTGGAATCCGGCGGTGGAAGACCAGGCCTCGGACCGCGCCCACCGCATGGGGCAGCAGCGGCCGGTGACGATCTACCGGCTGGTGGCGAGACATACCATCGAAGAGGGCATCGTCGACCTGCACCGCCACAAGCGCGACCTGGCCGACAGCCTGCTCGAAGGTGGCGACCTGTCGGCGCGCATGGCGCCGAACGAGATGCTGGCCATGCTGCAGCAGGGGCTCAGTGGCTGACTGAGTGGCTGAAGCACCAGGCGCTACTCTACATTTGTTACAAACCGGGAGAGGCAGGGCGCGCCGAAAAAATGCTAATCTGGCGCGCTGCCGCGGCTGCTGTTCTCTAAAAAAGCAGTCGCGGGCTCACCCGACATCTCCATCTTTACGGGCCGAACACATGATCAAAACGAAACTCGCGCTGGCAGCCATGATCGCCAGCCTCGCGCTGGCGCCCGCCAGCGCCAAGCAAACGGGCAGCTCGAAGCCGAAGGCGGCCAAGGTCGTCAAGTCCAAAGCATCGGCGAAACGCGCCGCCGCTCCTGCCGCAAAGGGCAAGGCGTCCAAGGGCAAACCGGTCAAGGGCAAGGCTGCTGCCGCTGTCGTCGCTACCGGCGCCGCGGTCGCAGCGGCGCCGGCCCAGGCTGCGCCGTCGAACGAAAAGCGCCTCGATCGCCGCGCCGATAGCCTCAGCATGCAGTACCTGACCGCCCTGTGGCGCGTCGATCCGGAAGGGGGTATCGCGGTCGGCAAGTTCGACGCCGCCGCCAACCTGACGATCCCGGACGCCGCGACGCGCGCCAAAAAGCTCGCCTTTGCCGACGAGTGGCTCGACAAATTCCGCAAGATCGATTCGCGCCAGCTGTCGCCGCGCCAGCGCACCGACCTGGCGCTCCTGATCAACAAGCTCGAGAACGACCGCTGGCGTTTGACGACGCTGCGCGAGTTCGAATGGAACCCGGCGCAGTACAACATCGCGCAGCCGCTCGACCTGATCCTGAATACCGACTACGCCGCAAAGCCGCAGCGCCTGCGCACGATCCTGAAACGCCTCGACAACGTGCCAGCCTATTACCAGGCGGCGCAGGCGTCGATCATGAATCCGACGCGCGAGCACACGCAGCTGGCCATCTCGCAGGCGCCGGGCACGCTGGTGGTGCTGGCCGACCTCGGCCTGGCCGCACAAGGCTCGATCCTGAACGCGCGCGAAAAGGCGTTGTTCGCCCAGCGCATCGCCGAAGCCGGCAGCGCGGTGCTTGGCTATGTCGACTTCCTCACCAACCTGGAAAAGACGCAGGCGGCGAGCGGCAAGGCGCGTCCGTTCCGGCTCGGCAAAGCCCTGTACGAACAGAAGTTCGCGCTCGAGATCCAGTCGGCCAGCAGCGCCGAGCAAACCTACCGCAAGGCGCTGGCCGCGCGCGAAGAACTGCTCACGCGCATGAACGCGATCGCCGACGAACTGTGGCCGCGCTACATGGCCGATACCCGCAAGCCGAACGACCGCTTCCAGAAGATCGGCCTGCTGATCGACCGTCTATCAAACCGCCACGTCGCGCGCGAAAACTTCTTCCCCGAGATCCGTCGCCAGATCCCCCAGTTGCAGGACTGGGTGATCAAGAACGATTTATTAACGCTCGACCCCGATAAACCGCTGGAAGTGCGCGAAACGCCGCTGTACCAGCGCGGTGTGGCCGGCGCCAGCATCGACGCGCCCGGCCCTTACCGGCCGAAGGACAAGACCTATTACAACGTGACGCCGCTGGATGGCTTATCGAACGAGCAGGCCGAGAGCAGCCTGCGCGAGTACAACGAATGGATCCTGCAAATTCTGAACATCCACGAAGCGATCCCTGGCCACTACGCGCAACTGGTGCACGCCAACCGCTCGCCGTCGCTGGTCAAATCGCTGTTCGGGAATGGCGCGATGGTCGAAGGCTGGGCCGTCTACGGCGAGCGCATGATGCTCGAATCGGGCTATGGCGGCAATGCGCCCGAGATGTGGCTGATGTACTCGAAGTGGAATCTGCGCAGCGTCACCAACACCATCCTCGACTACTCGGTGCACGTGAACGGCATGGGGCGCGAGGAGGCGCTCGACCTGTTGACGCGCCAGGCCTTCCAGACGCGCCAGGAAGCCGTCGAAAAATGGCGCCGCGTGCAGCTGTCGTCGGTGCAGCTGACCAGTTATTTCAGCGGCTATGCCGAGATCATGGAATTGCGCGAGCAGCGCCGCCAGGCGCTGGGCGACCGTTTTAATCAGAAGCAGTTCCATGACCAGTTCCTCAGCTATGGCAATGCACCCGTGAAAATGATTGCGGAGCTGATGCGCGATTGATGTGCGATTGATGCGCGCGTAACGACAGCAAAAACCGGAGCTTTGCCTCCGGTTTTTTTTTACGCCATGCCATGCAAGCGTTGCAGTCCGGTCACGCAATCATGCTTCGCTTACATTGTTCCGTATTTAACTCTAGAATGAAAACCACCACGCGGACCCTGGTTTCGCTGTGCAAAACAATATTTATGGAGACAAATCGATGAACAAGCAGCTCAGCATTTTTGCATCATGCCGCTTCCTTCCACCGCTGCTGGCGACGCTCGCCCTGTCCGCCTGCGGCGGCAGCGACGACACGCCGGCGCGCGCACCGCAGGCGACCGTAACACCGGTCCCCGTCGCGGTCGTACCCGAATCGACCCGCGCCCAGGATGCACGCACCTTCTCGGTGGTGCAGACGGCAACCACCTTCGCCGCCCTCGCAGGCAGCCCCGAGACCGACCGCTGGGCGGGCGTCCTCAACAATGCCAGTTACCAGATCGAGGTGCCGAGGAACTGGAACGGCATGCTGGTGATGTATGCGCACGGCTATGCGGGCGAAGGCCCGAACCTGTCGGTATCTCCGCCGGCGATCCGGCGCCACCTGCTGAGCCAGGGCTATGCCTGGGCGGCGTCGAGCTACAGCAAGAATTACTATGACGTGCGCGCCGGCGTGGAAGACACCAATGCGCTGGCGCTCGCCTTTGTCGGCATCGCGGCCCAGAACGGCCGCACCCTGGCCGCGCCATTCAAAACCTATATCACCGGCGTGTCGATGGGGGGGCATATCTCGGCCGCCGCCGTGGACGAGGAAAACATCGCCACCGCCGTCAACCGTATCCGCTACAACGGCGCCGTGCCGATGTGCGGCGTGCTGGGCGACACCGAACTGTTCGATTATTTCGCCGCCTACCAGACGGCCGCGATGCAGGAAGCCGGCATGCCGGCGACCAGCTGGCCGGTGGCGAACTGGGCGACCATTGGCCCGCAGGTGCAGGCGAAAATGTTCACTACCTTCCCGAGCGTCACCGCGCCGACCACGGAAGCCATGCGTCTGAAGCAGATCGTCCAGAACCTGACCGGCGGCCCGCGTCCGCTGTTCGACTACGCCTACGCCAGCCCGTTGCAAGCGACCGTCTGGGGCACCTTCGGGCGCGACGGCAAGGTCAACGGCATCCTCAACGAAGACCTGGTGTCGACCCGCGACATCGTCTACCAGCTCGACGGCGATCCGGCCCTGAGCGCCGCGGAGCAGGCGTATAACGCATCGATCTACCGCGTTCAGGGTTCAGCGGAGGCGAACCGCCTGCGCCGCGACGGCCTGCGCTGGATTCCGAAGACGAACGCCCAGATCAAGGTGCCGGTGGTGACGATCCACACCCTGGGCGATATGTACGTGCCATTTAAAATGGAGCAGATCTATAAACGCCGCGCCGACGCGCTCGGGACCGCGAACCTGCTGGTGCAGCGCGCGATCCGCGGCATCAGCCACTGCGATTTCACGATCGCCGAGCAGGTCGCCGCTTTCGAGGCGATGGTGAAATGGGAACAGCAAGGCGTGAAGCCGGAAGGCGACGACGTCTTGAGCCCGGCGGTGGTGGCCGATCCGAAGTACGGCTGCAAGTTCACCAACAACACGCCATCCGAGGGAGACAGCGCCACGCTGCTGAACACGCGCCGCTCGCTGCCGCAGTGCACCGGCTCGTAAGCGCGCGCGGTTGAATGAAAGCCGGCCGGCATACGTCGGCCGGCTTTTTTCATGGCCGCCGGTTGAACGCGTGGACTCGCGCAGCCGCACACCCCGCTTCCGGTATAGTGACCGCATGAACCTCCCTACGCCAACCGACCAGCACGAAGTACGCGTCAACGACCGCGAACAGCTGATTTATCTGCTGACCGAAGCGGCCGAGATCGAACACGGCCTGATGTGCACCTACCTGTACGCCGGCTGGAGCCTGAAGCAATCCGTGGACGAAGGCGTGACGCCGGCCCAGCTCGAAGCAATTGCACGCTGGCGCAAGGAGATCCGCAGCGTCGCCATGGAAGAGATGGCGCACCTGGCCACCGTCAACAACCTCCTGATGAGCATCGGCTCGCCGCCGCACTTCCGGCGCCAGAATTTTCCGGTGCCGGCGGGATATCACCCGGCCAGCCTGGTGGTGCGCCTGGCGCCCCTGAACCGCGACACCCTCGCCCACTTCGTCTACCTGGAACGCCCCGAGGGCATGGAGATGGCGCAGGCGCGCGGCTTCGAATCGGCCGTCGCCTATGAACGCCGCCCGTACGCGACCCGGCTCACGCCCACGGCGGAAGACTACGACACGGTCGGCCACCTGTACCGCGGCATCGGCCAGGGGTTTCGCCATCTGGCCGAGCGCCTGGGCGAGCGCGCCCTGTTCGTGGGCGGCGCCGAGGCGCAACTGGGACCGGCCATCATGGCCCTGCCCGGCCTGGCCACGGTCACCGATCTGAAGAGCGCACTGCAGGCGATCGACGTGATCGTCGAACAGGGAGAGGGCGGCCGCCACGACAGCGAGGAATCGCACTATACGCGCTTCGTGGCAATGGCAGGCGAATACGACGCTTTCCTGCGCGCCGATCCCGGCTTCGTGCCGCACCGCCCCGTTGCCGCCGACCCGCTGATGTTCGCGCCGATCGGCGCCGCAGCGGGCTGCCACGTCAACGCCCGCGACAGCGCGCGCGTGCTCGACCTGGCGAACGCCACTTACGGCCTCATGCTGCGCCTGCTGGCGAGCGGCACCGGTACCGCCCAGGGCACGGCGGCGCGGCGTGGGGAGATCGACGGCGCCGTCGGCCTGATGCATGTGCTGAACGCGCTCGCCGTGCTGCTGACGACCCTGCCGGCAGGCGCCGCGCCGACCCCGCACGCGGGGATGAATTTCCATTTGCCGCGCAGCGGACTGGCCCTACCGCAGGCGGGCGCCGGCGCGGCGCTGCTGGCCGAACGCGCGCATGAACTCGCGCTCGGGATCGACGCGCTGGCCACATCGGTGCCGGGCCTCGATGCAAAACTGGCCGCACCATTGCGCGAAGTGGCGGCAGCGCTGACCGTGCCTGCGCCGCACAACCCATCATCCTTTTGACCTTTGCAACGGATTTACCATGACCCAGGACGCCCCACTCACCCCTGATTCACTCACCGCGCTGCGCGAACGCTTCGACCAGCAATCGCGCAAGGCGCAGTCGTATTACGCGCTCATGCACGAGGCACGGCGCGTGCTGGGCAGCGACGATGCCGCCAGCAACTGGATGGAGACGCCGCTGGTGGCGTTCGAGGGCAAGACGCCGGCGCAACTGGTGGCCGAAGGCCGCGAACACGCCCTGCTGGAACATATTCGCGCGTGAAGCAGGTCCTTACGCCGGCTCTTCCGGCGCCTGCGTCATCTTGACGAACATCGGCGCGACCAGCAAACCCAGTTCGAACAGCAGGCACATCGGAATGGCCAGCGCCAGCTGGCTGACCACGTCCGGGGGCGTGACGATGGCGGCGATGACGAAGGCGCCGACGATCAGGTAGGGGCGGATCGATTTCAATTTTTCGATGCTGACGATCCCCATGCGCACCAGGATCACGACCACCACCGGCACCTCGAAGGTGGCGCCAAAGGCGAGGCACATCGACATCACGAAATCGAGGTAGTTTTCGATGTCGGGCATGACCGCGATCGAGGATGGCGCGAAGGCGGCAATGAAGTGGAAGACGCGCCCGAACACGAAGAAATAGCAGAACGCGACGCCGCCGATGAACAGCAGCGAGGACGAGATCACCAGCGGCAGCACCAGGCGTTTTTCGTGGGCGTACAGGCCAGGCGCGACGAAGGCCCACATCTGGTAGAACACCCACGGCAGCGCCACGATCAGCGCCACCATCAGGGTCACCTTCATCGGCACCAGGAAGGGCGCGACGACGCCGGTGGCGATCATTTGCGCACCCGGCGGCAGCGATGCGATCATCGGCATCGCGAGGAAGTCATAGATTTCCTTCGGCCCCGGCCAGACGAACAGCCCGATGCAGACGATCGCCACGCCGATGATGGCCTTGACCAGGCGGTCGCGCAGTTCGACGAGGTGGGAGATGAAGGTTTCTTCGACTGGCGCTTCGTCTGTCATTTAAAAGAATGAGGAATTGGATTTGGTACCGGGCCGGAACTTGCGCACGCGCGCGGCGCCCGACAATACCCGGGTCTTGCTGCCGGTGCGGTGCTTGTACCAGGCCGGCACGGCGGAACTGCGCACCAGCTTCTTGCGGCGGAAATCTTTCGCCTTGCGCTCGAGGTTATCCATGCTGGCGATCGGCGCGGGCGCGCTCGGCTGGATGTCGCCGCGCCAGGCGGCTTCGACTTCCTGCACGCTGCTCGACAAGTGGTGCTCGACGTCCGACTGGAATTCGGCGGCGCTGTCGGCCACTTCCTTTTGCAGGTTGCGCAGCTCGTCGAGCTGGATCTCGCGGCTGACCTCGGACTTGACGTCGTGCAGGTAGCGCTGGGCGCGACCGTACAGGGTGCCGGCCATGCGCGCCACCTTCGGCAGCTTTTCAGGGCCGATCACGATCAGCGCCACCACACCGATGATGGCGATCTTCGACAGTCCCAGGTCGATCATACGGCGCCGACCGGATTACGAACGGTGCTTTTCGCGGGTCTCGACGTCGATCGTCGATTTGTCCGCAACCTGGCTCGGGTGGACCGGCGGCGGCGTCGTGGTCGTGGTCGTGGTCGTCTTGTCCTCTTCGCCCTTCACGCCATCTTTAAAACCTTTGACGGCCTTGCCGATGTCGGAGCCGACGTTGCCCAGCTTCTTGGTGCCGAACAGCAGCACCACCACGACCAGCACGATTACCCAGTGCCAAATGCTCATCGAACCCATTTTGATCTCCTCAGTGGGCGCATGCGCCCGCAATCATTGAAGCGTAGTTGAAACATACTGCGCCAGTATAAGCGATGCAGGCGCTCCCGACGCTTAGTAGCAGCTTAGTAAAAGTGTCAGGTACCCAGGCCGCGCCACGGGCGCGCGCCGCCATACACGTGCATGTGCAGGTGATACACTTCCTGCCCGCCATTCGGACCGCTGTTGATCAGGGTTTTGAAGCCGCCGCCCGCCTTGCCGTCGGCGCCGCGCGTCACCGCCACGCCGTGTTCGGCGGCCAGCTTCGGCGCCAGCGCCAGCATCTTGCCGAGCACGGCCGTGTGTTCGTCGGTCACGTCGGACAGGGTGTCGACGTGCTGCTTCGGGATCACCAGCAGGTGCACGGGTGCCGCCGGGTTGATGTCCTTGAAGGCCAGCACCTCGTCGTCTTCATACACAACTTGCGCCGGGATCTGCTTGGCAGCAATCTTGCAAAAAATGCAGTTATCCATCTCGTCTCCAGTTTCCGTTGCTGCGGCCATTAAAAACGCCGGGCAATCCGAACGATCTTATATGAAAACAATGACGCCGCAATGACGTCATGCGTTCCATCAATCTTCTTGACGCGACGCTTTTTCGGCGAGGCCGGACAAGCCTTCGCGCCGCGCCAGTTCGTCGACCACCTGTTGCGGCGTCAGGTCGAATTTGGCCAGCAGCACCATCGAATGGAACCACAGGTCGGCCACTTCGTACACCAGTTTCGAAGCGTCGCCCGAGACACGCGCGTCTTTCGCCGCCATCACGGTCTCGGTCGCTTCCTCTCCGATTTTTTTCAGGATCGCGTCGTCGCCCTTGGCGAACAGCTTGGCGACATACGAGGTCGCCGGGTCGCCGCCGTTTTCCAGCTTGCGCGATTCGATCGTTTGCGCCACGCGCGCCAGGGTCATGCTCATGGAGTCTTCTTCGTATTCGTGTAAATCGTTTCCGGATCCTGCAGCACCGGGTCCACCGCCTGCCAGTCTTCACCGTCGAATTTCTGGAAGAAGCAGGAATGGCGCCCGGTGTGGCAAGCGATGCCGCCAGCCTGTTCGATCTTGAGCAGCACCACGTCTTCGTCGCAATCGAGGCGCATTTCCAGCACCTTTTGCGTGTGGCCCGATTCCTCTCCCTTGTGCCACAGCTTTTTGCGCGAGCGGCTCCAGTACACGGCTTCGCCCAGTTCCACCGTGCGCGCCAGGGCGTCGCGGTTCATCCAGGCGAACATCAATATGTCGCCGGTGGACGCTTCCTGGGCGATCACCGGCACCAGGCCGTTTTCGTCCCAGCGCACTTTTTTCAGCCATTTCGCGTTGGCGGCGCTTGTCGTCGAATGCGGCATGATCATTCCAGGCGCATCGGGATGCCACGCTCGGCCATGAAGCGCTTGGCTTCGCCGACCGTGTGCTGCCCGTAGTGGAAAATGGAAGCGGCGAGGACCGCATCGGCATGGCCGTCGAGTACGCCGTCGGCCAGGTCTTGCAGCCCGCCGACACCCCCCGAAGCGATCACCGGGATGCCGACCGCATCCGACACGGCGCGCGTCAGGCCGAGGTCGAAGCCGGACTTGGTACCGTCGCGGTCCATGCTGGTCAACAGCAGTTCGCCGGCGCCCAGCTGTTCGAGCCGCATGGCCCACTCGACGGCGTCCATGCCGGCGGGATTGCGGCCGCCATGGGTAAACACTTCCCACTTGCCGGGAGATACCTGCTTGGCGTCGATCGCGACCACGATGCACTGCGAGCCGTGCTTCTGGGCGGCGTCGAACACCAGTTGCGGGTTCTGCACGGCCGAGGTGTTCATGCTGACCTTGTCGGCGCCGGCATTCAGCAGGCGGCGCACGTCTTCGACCTTGCGCACGCCGCCGCCGACGGTCAGGGGAATGAAGACGGTCGAGGCGACCGCTTCGATGATGTGCAGGATCAGGTCGCGGTTGTCGGAGGACGCCGTGATGTCCAGAAAAGTGATTTCGTCGGCGCCCTGGCCGTCGTAGCGGCGTGCGATTTCGACCGGATCGCCGGCGTCGCGCAGTTCGGTGAAATTGACGCCCTTGACGACGCGCCCGCCGGTCACGTCGAGGCAGGGGATGATGCGTTTTGCCAGCATAGTTTTACCGGGCCGCTCAGGCCTGTTCGCCCTCGGTCAGTTCGTCGGCGCGCGCCTGGGCCGAGGCCAGGTCGATCGTGCCTTCGTAGATCGAACGGCCGCAAATGACGCCCTCGATGCCTTCGTCCTGCACCGCGCACAGTGCCTCGACGTCGGCCAGGTTGTGCAGGCCGCCGGAAGCGATGATCGGGATGCGCACCGCCTGCGCCAGGCGCACGGTCGCTTCGATGTTGATACCGCCCATCATGCCGTCGCGGCCGATGTCCGTATAAATGATCGATTCGACGCCGTAGCCCTCGAATTTCTGCGCCAGGTCGATTACTTCGTGGCCCGACATCTTGCTCCAGCCGTCGGTGGCGACTTTACCGTCTTTCGCATCCAGGCCGACGATGATCGAGCCGGGGAAGGCGCCGCAGGCGTCGTGCAGGAAGCCGGGATTTTTCACGGCGGCGGTGCCGACGATGATGTAGGTGATGCCGTCGTCGAGGTAGCGCTCGATGGTGTCGAGGTCGCGGATGCCGCCGCCCAGCTGGACCGGGATCTCGTCGATGCCGTTTTCTTCGGCGAATTCCTGCACCACCTGCAGGATCGACTTGATGGCCGGCTCGTTCTTCGGCTTGCCGGCAAAGGCGCCGTTCAGGTCGACCAGGTGCAGGCGGCGCGCGCCTTTTTGCAGCCAATGCAGGGCCATTTCGGCGGGGTCTTCGGAGAAGACGGTGGCGAGGTCCATATCGCCCTGTTGGAGGCGAACGCAGTGACCGTCTTTCAGGTCGATGGCGGGGATCAGCAGCATGGTCGTTGTCGGTTAAGTAGGAAGAACGGTGGAGTGAGCGTAAAGGATTTACGGATTCCAGTGGATGAAATTGCGGTACAGGCGCAGCCCGGCGGCTGCACTTTTTTCGGGGTGGAACTGGGTGGCGACGATGTTATCGCGCGCGACGGCGCAGGTGTAGGCGCCACCGTAGTCGGCTTCGCCGATGGTGTCGCCCGCGACTTCGGGCGCGACGTAATAGCTGTGCACGAAATAAAAATAGCTGCCGTCGGCGACGCCGTCCCACAGCGGGTGGGCGCGCGTCTGCTGGACGCGGTTCCAGCCCATCTGCGGCACCTTGAAGCGCGAGCCGTCCGATTGCAATTTTCCATCCAATTGAAACCGTACGACCTTGCCCGGCAACAGGCCCAGGCCGGGCGTGCCGTCGTTCTCTTCGCTCTCGTCGAACAGCATCTGTTCGCCGACGCAGACGCCCATGGTCGGGCGCGTCTTCATCGCCCGCAGCAGGGCGTCCTGGCCGCCCGATTCGCGCAGGCTGCGCATGCAGTCGCGCATCGCGCCCTGCCCCGGCAGCACGATGCGGTCGGCGGCGTCGATGTCGTCCGGCTGGTGCGAGACCAGGATGTCGGCTTCCGGCGCGGCCGTGCGCAGCGCCTGCACTACCGAGCGCAGGTTGCCCATGCCGTCGATCACCACGATCTTGTTGGCCATGATTACAGGCTGCCTTTGGTCGAAGGGATGATGCCGGCGGCGCGCTCGTCGAGCGTGGTCGCCATGCGTAGCGCGCGTCCGAACGCCTTGAACACTGTCTCGCACTGGTGGTGCGCATTCACGCCGCGCAGGTTATCGATGTGCAGGGTGACGCCGGCGTGGTTCACGAAGCCGCGGAAGAACTCGCCGGTGAGGTCGACGTCGAAGGTGCCGATCATGGCGCGCGTCCAGGGGATGTGCATCTCCAGGCCAGGCCGGCCGGAGAAATCGATGACCACGCGCGACAGCGCTTCGTCGAGCGGCACGTAGGAGTGGCCATAGCGGGTCATGCCCTTCTTGTCGCCGACCGCTTTGGCGATCGCCATGCCGAGCGTGATGCCGGTGTCCTCGACCGTGTGGTGGGCATCAATGTGCAGGTCACCCACGGCCTCGACTTCCAGGTCGATCATGCCATGGCGCGCGATCTGGTCGAGCATGTGGTCGAGGAAGGGCACGCCGGTGTTCAGTTTCTGGCGGCCGGTGCCGTCGAGATTGAGCGATACGCGGATTTGCGTTTCGTTGGTGTTGCGGGTGATGTCTGCAGTGCGGGTCATGAAAAGGTGCTCGTCGGTTCGAGGCGGCTTACGCTTGCGCGAGCGCGGCCTTGAGGGCATTCAGGAATGCGGAATTTTCTTCCGGGGTGCTGACCGTCACACGGATGCAATTGGCCAGCGATCCATGCATTTTACTCAAATTTCTAATCAGGACCTTCGCCTCGAAGAGTTTTGCACAAACGGCGGCCGCATCCGGCACCCGCAGCGAGATGAAATTCGCTGCCGATGGAAATACTTCGACCCCCGGCAGCGCCGCCAGTTCGGCCGCCAGGCGGGCGCGCTCGTCGTTGATGCTGGCCGCTTGGGCGTCGAGCACCTCGACGTGGTCGAGCACGAACTCGGCCGCCACCTGGGTCAGCACGTTGACGTTATACGGCGGGCGCACCTTCTCGAACTCGGCCAGCAGCTGCGGCGCCGCCGTCATGTAGCCCAAGCGAATGCCGGCCAGGCCCAGCTTGGACACGGTGCGCATCACGACCAGGTTCTCGAAGTCGCCGAGCCGGTCCATGAAGGTTTGACGGGCGAACGGCTGGTAGGCTTCGTCCAGGACAACCAGGCCATGCTCGCCCTGCGCCTGCAGGATCGCTTCGATGTCCTCGGTCGCGAACAGGTTGCCGGTCGGGTTGTTCGGGTAGGCCAGGAACACGACGGCCGGCTGGTGCAGGGCGATCGCTTTCAGCATGGCGTCCATGTCGAGCGAGAAGTCCTTGGTCAAGGGCACGCCGACGAAATCGGCGCCCGCGAACTGGGCCGAGCGCGAATACATGACAAAGGCCGGCACCGGCGCCAGGATGGTGGCGCGCCGCTTCTGGTTGGCGACGGTGGTGGCGACGATCTGGATCAGCTCGTCCGACCCGTTGCCGAGCATGACGTCGTAGCCGGCCGGGATGCCGAGCTTGCCGATCACCTGTTCCTTCAGCGTGGCGTAGGTGCCGGTCGGATAGCGGTTCAGTACGGCGTCGGCCAGGCGCTGGCCCAGTTCCTCGCGCAACGCACGCGGCAGTTCATACGGGTTTTCCATCGCATCGAGCTTGATGTAGCCGCTCGCATCGGGCACCACGTAGGCGCCGATGGCGCGGATGTCTTCGCGGATGACGTTGGCGATCAGGTTGTCGATTGAACTCATGCTTGTTCCTCGGTGGTGGCACTGGCGGCGCGGATGACTGCCTTGGCGGCGCGCGCGATGCTCTTGCGTTGTTTGATGGTGGGGCTCGGTGCCGGCGCGGCCAGGCGCGCTTCGATGATGGCGCAGTAATCAGGATTTAATTCAAATCCGGCGTACTGGCGCTGCAGATTGCGGGCGGCGATCGCCGTGGTGCCGCTGCCCATGAAGGGATCGAGCACGACGCCGCCGGGCGGGCAGGACGCCTTGATCATGCGTTCGATGATTTCCAACGGCTTCTGGGTAGGATGGTCCGCGCGCTCCGGATGCTCGCGGTGCAGGCGCGACACGCTCCACAGGTCTTTCGGGTTGTAGCCGACCTCGAGCCACTTGGCGCCGACGAAAATCGAACGCGAACGCGCCTTTTTCGTCGCCGCGTCATACGGAATGCGCACCGCGTCGAGATCGAAGTAATAGTCTTTGCGGTTGACGAAAAAGCCGATGGTGTCGTGTACTGAGCTAAAACTGCGCACGCTGCCGCCCATCGAGGGCACGCGCCGGTCCCAGATGATCTCGTTCATCATCGTCATGCGCTTTTTCAGCATGACGAAGATCTCCGGCGCGAAGCGCCAGGTGAGGAAGATGTACAGGCTGCCATTGGGTTTTAATTTCGGCAGCGCGGCGTCGATCCACTCCCCGGTCCAGGCGAGATAGGCTTCGACGCTTTGCTGGTCGGAGCCGTTGCCGTAATCCTTGCCGAGGTTGTAGGGCGGGTCGGTCAGGATCAGGTCAACGGCACCATCGGGGATGCGCGCCAGGCCCGCCAGCGCATCCTCGCAGAATACCCGGTTGACCCAGTCCGTCATGACTGTGTTTTCAGACGCAGTTCTGCGCTGCGTGCGTGCGCCTGCAGTCCCTCGCCATACGCCAGTTCGGCCGCGACTTTACCGAGCGTCTGGGCGCCCGCCTCGCTCACCTGCAGGATCGACGAACGCTTCTGGAAATCGTAGACACCCAGCGGCGACGAAAAACGCGCCGTGCGCGAGGTCGGCAGCACGTGGTTCGGGCCACAACAGTAATCTCCCAGCGCTTCCGACGAAAAGCGTCCCAGGAACATGGCGCCGGCGTGGCGGATTTGCTCGGCCCACTGCTGCGGGTGTTCGGCCGAGATTTCCAGGTGCTCGGCGGCGATGTCGTTGGCGATCGCGCAGGCTTCCGCCATGTCGCGCACTTTGATCAATGCGCCGCGGTCGCCCAGCGAGGTGGTGATGGTTTGCGCGCGCGGCATGGTCGGCAGCAGCTTGTGGATGCTGGCCTCGACCTGCGCGATGTAGTCGGCGTCCGGGCACAGCATGATCGCCTGCGCCAGTTCGTCGTGTTCGGCCTGCGAGAACAGGTCCATCGCCACCCAGTCGGGGTCGGTCGTGCCGTCGCACAGCACCAGGATCTCGGACGGTCCGGCGATCATGTCGATGCCGACCGTGCCGAACACGCGGCGCTTGGCGGCGGCGACATAGGCGTTGCCGGGACCGACGATCTTGTCGACCGCGGGGATGGTCTCGGTGCCGTAGGCCAGTGCGGCCACGGCCTGGGCGCCGCCGATGGTGATCACGCGCGTGACGCCGGCAATCGCGGCGGCGGCCAGCACCATCTGGTTTTTGACGCCGTCCGGGGTCGGCACCACCATCACGATGTCCTTGACGCCGGCCACCTGCGCGGGAATCGCATTCATCAGCACCGACGAGGGATACGCCGCCTTGCCGCCGGGGACGTAGATGCCGACGCGGTCGAGCGGCGTCACGCGCTGGCCGAGGAGCGTGCCATCCGCTTCGGTATATGTAAAACCGTTGAGTTCCTGCTTCTGGCGCTCATGAAAAACGCGGATGCGTTCGGCGGCCGTTTGCAATGCGTCGCGCTGGGCCTGCGGCAGCCCAGCCAGCGCGGCGTCCAGTTCGTCCTGCGCCAGGTCGAAGGCAGCCATGCTGGAAGCACTGACGCGGTCGAAACGGTTGGTGTATTCCAGCACGGCGGCGTCGCCGCGTGCCTTTACGTCGCGCAGGATGTTACCGACGGCCGCTTCGATCGCATCGTCGGTGTCGGCCTCGAAGGCGAGCAGCGTATGCAGCTCCTGCTTGAAACCGTCGTGGGTGGAGTCGAGTTTGCGGATCTGTACAGCCATGGTCAGCCTTGTTGCAGTGATTGTTTGGAAGCGCGCTCGAACGCTTCGATGATGGGTTGCAGGCGCTCGCGTTTCAGCTTCAATGCCGCCTGGTTCACGACCAGGCGCGAGGAGATCTCCATGATCTTCTCGACTTCGACCAGGTTGTTTGCACGCAGCGTGTTGCCGGTCGAGACCACGTCGACGATGGCGTCCGACAGCCCGACCAAGGGCGCCAGTTCCATCGAGCCGTACAGTTTGATGAGGTCGACGTGCACGCCTTTATTCGCGAAGTGCTGGCGCGCGGTGTCGACGAACTTGGTCGCCACGCGCAGGCGCGCACCCTGGCGCACCGCGGTCTCGTAATCGAAGCCGGCATTCACCGCCACCGACATGCGGCAGCAGGCGATGTTCAGGTCGACCGGTTGATACAGCCCCTCGCCGCCGTGCTCCATCAGTACGTCCTTGCCGGCCACGCCGAAGTCGGCCGCGCCGTACTGCACGTAGGTCGGCACGTCGCTGGCGCGCACGATCAGCACGCGCACAGCCGGATCGTTGGTCGCCAGGATCAGTTTGCGGGAGGTCTCCGGATTTTCGGTGACGCTGATGCCGGCCGCTTCCAGCAGCGGCAGCGTGTCTTCGAAAATCCGGCCTTTTGACAGCGCCAGGATCAAGCCCTGGTCCGTCGATTGGGTTGCGATGCTCATGGTTTGACTATCTTCGATTACTTGATGCGCACGATGTCGGCGCCGACGCGCGACAGTTTCACTTCCATGCGGTCGTAGCCGCGGTCGAGGTGATAGATGCGGTCGATCAGGGTGGTACCCTCGGCCGCCATGGCGGCGATCACCAGCGAGGCCGAGGCGCGCAGGTCGGTCGCCATCACGGGCGCACCGACCAGGCGGTCGACGCCTTTTATAAATGCGGTATTCCCCTCGGTGGAGATGAAGGCGCCGAGGCGGTTCATCTCTTGCACGTGCATGAAGCGGTTCTCGAAAATCGTCTCGGTCACGCGGCTCGGACCGGCGGCGATGGTGTTCACCGCCATGAACTGGGCCTGCATGTCGGTCGGGAAGCCCGGGTATTCGGTGGTGCGGAACGACACCGGATGCGGGCGGCTATCCATGCGCGCGCGGATGGTGTCCGTGCCCACGTCCATCTGCAGGCCGACTTCGCGCAGTTTATCGAGTGCGACGTCAAAAATATCGGTGCGGGTGTTGGTCAGCACGATGTCGCCGCCAGTGGCCGCCACTGCGCAGAGAAAAGTCGCCGCTTCGATGCGGTCGGAGATCACCGCGTGCTTGGCGCCATGCAGTTCGCTCACGCCCTGGATCACCAGGCGGTCGGTGCCGATGCCCTCGATTTTCGCGCCCATGGCGACCAGCAGGTTCGCCAGATCGGTCACTTCCGGCTCGCGCGCGGCGTTTTCGAGGATGGTCTCGCCTTCGGCCAGGGTCGCGGCCATCAGCAAGTTCTCGGTGCCGGTGACCGTGATCATGTCGGTCAGGATGCGCGCGCCTTTCAGCTTCTTCGCTTTCGCGTAGATGTAGCCGCCTTCGATCGTGATCTCGGCGCCCATCGCCCGTAAACCCTTGATGTGCTGGTCGACCGGACGCGAACCGATCGCGCAGCCGCCCGGCAAGGAGACCTTGGCTTCGCCGAAGCGCGCCAGCAGCGGCCCCAGCACCAGGATCGAGGCGCGCATGGTTTTCACCAGTTCATAGGGCGCTTCCAGGCTGGTGATGTTGGCGCCGTTCAGGGTGACGTTTTCGTCGTCCTGGTTCACGGTGAGACCGGTCTGGGCCAGCAGTTTCAGGATGGTCTTGACGTCGTGCAGGCGCGGCACGTTCGACAATTCGACGTCGCCGCTGGTGAGCAGGCCGGCGCACAGGATCGGCAGCGCCGCATTCTTGGCGCCGGAGACCGCGATCTCGCCGTTCAGGCGCTTGCCGCCGACAATTTGAAGCTTGTCCATTTAGCCTCCGTATTCTTCGGGCGTCAGCGTCTTCATCGACAGCGCATGGATTTCTTCGCGCATGCGGTCGCCCAGCGCCGCATACACCAGCTGATGGCGCTGGATAGGACGCTTGCCGGCAAAGGCAGGCGAGACGATCAGGGCCGAGAAGTGACGTCCATCGCCTTCGACCTGTAAATGGGTGCATTGCAGGCCGTTTTCGATGTAGCTGTGGATCAGTTCTGGAGTGGTCGACACGATAATTCCTGGATAAATGTTATACGGTTCAGTGGCGGACTCAGTGGCGTAACTTATAACCGCCGCGCAGCAGGTTGATCGCCACTGCCGCGAGCACCGCGAAGAAGGCGCACACGATGGCAAGGCTGGTCCACGGCGAGATATCGGACTGGCCGAAGAAGCCGTGGCGGAACCCGTCAATCATATAAAAGAACGGGTTGAAATGCGAGACCGCCTGCCAGAAGCCGGGTAAGGAGTGGATCGAATAGAACACGCCTGCCAGGAACGTGGCCGGCATGATCAGGAAATTCTGGAACGCGGCCAGCTGGTCGAATTTATCGGCCCAGATACCGGCGATCACGCCCAGCGTGCCGAGAATGGCCGCGCCCATGACGGCGAACACGATGATCCACAGCGGCGCGGCAAAGCTCAGGTGCGCGAACCAGGCGGTAATCGCAAACACGCCGGCGCCGACCGCCAGGCCGCGCACCACCGATGCCGACACATACGCCAGCAGGATTTCCCAGTGCGACAGCGGCGGCAGCAAAATGAACACCAGGTTGCCGGTGATTTTCGACTGGATCAGCGAGGACGAGGAATTGGCGAAGGCATTTTGCAGCACGCTCATCATCACCAGGCCCGGCACCAGGAAGGCGGTGTACGACACGCCCGGATAGACTTCGACCCGCCCTTCGAGCACATGGCCGAAGATCAGCAAGTACAGCATGGCCGTCAGGATCGGCGCGGCAATCGTCTGCGTCGCCACTTTCCAGAAGCGCAGCATCTCTTTGTAAAACAGGGTGCGAAAACCCACAGATACGACACTCACAGGGCGCCCTTTTCCATGATCTGGATAAAAATGTCTTCGAGGTCAGCCTGCTGCAGCTGCATCTCGTCGATGACCGCCCCCGATTCGCGCAGGCGCGACAGGATCGGCTCGACTTCCGAATAATCGTTCACGCGCAGGCTGTATTTGTTTCCACTGCCATTCCCGTGTTCGTCGTGCGACACGAGGTGGCGCAGGTCGGCCGGCAAGGCGCCACTTTTCAGGTGCACGATCAGTTGCGAACCCGACACCCGGCGCAGCAATGCGCTCATCGTATCGAGCGCGACCACTTGCCCGGATTTGAGCATGGCCACGCGCTGGCACATGGCTTGCGCTTCTTCCAGGTAATGGGTGGTCAGCACGACCGTGTGCCCGCCTTCGCGGTTCAGGCGCGAGATGAATTTCCACAGGGTCTGGCGGAGTTCGACGTCGACACCGGCGGTCGGCTCGTCCAACACGATGACCGGCGGTTTATGGACCAGCGCCTGGGCGACCAGCACGCGCCGCTTCATGCCGCCCGACAAGGCGCGCATGTTGACATCGGCTTTATTGGTGAGGTCGAGATTGTCCATGACCTCGTCGATCCACTTGTCGTTGTTCTTGATGCCGAAATAGCCCGACTGCAGACGCAGCGTTTCGCGCACGGTGAAAAACGGATCGAACACCAATTCCTGCGGCACCACGCCGAGTTTTCGTCTCGCTTCGCGGAAATCGGTGACGACGTCGTGGCCGTGGATTTGCACGCTACCGACGTCGGGCCGGATCAGGCCGGCGATGGTGGAGATCAGGGTGGTCTTGCCGGCGCCATTCGGGCCGAGCAGGCCGAAGAACTCGCCTTGTTCGATCGTCAGGGAAACGCCTTTCAAGGCCTTGAAACCCTTGTAGCTCTTCTCGACGCTGTTAATCTGGATCGCTGTCATTGTTCTTTGGAGTGGCTGCGGCACAGGCGTGCGCAATCCGGGCGGGGAAACGACCCATTATAGGGGAAATCGCAAATACAAGAGCCTGGCGGCATTGAGGAGGGAATTGCGGGGTACGTAGGGCGGACATGCAGGCCGAGAACGCCGCGTCATCGGCGGCGGTAAAAGGGATACGGCGCGTTCCATGGAAAAACGCCGCGGGCACACGTATGGGCGAGCCGGGAATTACGACCGGGCCAGCACGTCCTCGAGCCCGTACAACTGCGTCAGGGCATCGATATTGCCCGGCACATTGATAAACGTGAGCTGTTGCCCGGCGTCGCGGGCGCGACGTTGCCAGGCCAGCAGCAGGGCCACGCCGGACGAGTCGGCGGCGCGCACGCCGCCCAGGTCGAAGACGGTCTCGCCGGCCTGGATCGCGGCGACACCCTGCTCCAGGGCCGCTTGCGCGGTCTCGAAGGTCAGGGCGTCGAGCGACAACATCGGATTTGCTTCGGCCATGTTTATTTTGGCGCCTTCAGCGGCTTGTTCGCCAGTTGCTTGTTGCGGTCGGCCAGCTTCGTGATCAGGCCATCGATGCCGGACTTGTTGATCTCGGCGGCAAACGTGCCTTTATAGGTCTCGACCAGCCACGCGCCCAGCACGTTGATGTCGTAGATCTTCCAGCCCTGGTCGCCCTTGGCCAGGCGGTAGTTCAGGGTGATCGGCTCGCCGCGCGAGACGTTCACCTGCGAACGCACTTCGACGTCGGTGTCGGTCGGCTGCGAACGCATCGGCTTGAATTCGATGGTTTCGTTCTTGATCTGCGACAGCGCGCCCGAGTAAGTGTAGACCAGCAACGTGCGGAATTCTTCCGACAGGCGCTTTTGCTGTTCCGGGGTGGCCTGGCGCCAGAAGCGGCCGGCTGCCTGGGCCGTCATCTTGTCGGCGTCGACATACGGCAGGATCTTGGAGTTCACCAGTTCCATGATCTTGTTGCGGTTGCCGGCCTGGATGTCCTTGTCGGCCTTGACGGTATCGATGACGTCGGCGCTGATGCGTTTGACCAGCACGTCCGGTGCCTCGTTGGTGGCCGGGGCCGGGGCGGCGATGACGCTAGTGGCAAAGACCAGGGTTGCGGCGGTGGCGATGAGTTGGGCGATTGGTTTCATATGCTCTCTTTTCTGTCGGTTGCGGGAGGTCGGGCCGCGCGCCGCGTCATGCGGCGCGCCGGCTTCCTACTATCATTACTTCCGCTGCATGTCGGTCGACGGGGTCGATGGCGCGGCCGGGGCTGCCGGTGAAGGCACCACCTGGGTGTTCGCCGCCGGCGCATCCTGCTCGGCATCGTTGGATCGTTGGGACTCGCCGTCGAACACCTGGCTCTGGCGGCGCTGCATGTAACCGTCCCGGATGAAATCGTAACGGTCGAGTGCAGCTTCCTCGAACAGGTTCGATGCTTCCAGCAAGGAAGCGCGCTGGTCGATCACGCGTACGCCTGTGCCGATGTTGCGCCAGTTGTGCGGATCCTTGTATTTCCAAGGATCGGCCCAGCGGTCGGCCGGCAAGGCAGCGGTGTCACGGATCGTAGATGGGCCCAATAACGGCAACATCAAGAAGGGACCCGAAGGAACGCCCCAATATCCCAGCGTTTGTCCAAAATCTTCGTTGTGCTTTTGCAGGCCGGCTTCGGAAGCGATATCCAGGATGCCGAGAATGCCGAAGGTCGAATTCAGTGCAACGCGCATGAAATCGGTTGCGCCCGCTTCGCCCTTGCCTTGCAGGAAATTATTTGCGGAGCTCCAAACGTCCGACAAATTCCCGAAGAAATTACCTACACCCGTCTGCACAAAGCCCGGCAACACGTTTTTATAGGCGGTTGCCGCCGGTTTCAAGGCCACGCGGTCGACCGTATCGTTGAATGCGAAGCTTGCGCGATTAAACTTTTCCAGCGGATCTTGCGGATTGCTCGGGGTGGCACAGCCGGCCAGAACGGCGCAGGCGGCAATCGCCAGTGCCAGGCTGGACAGACGCGGCAGGGCTTTCATTTTGTTGCTGTTCATTCGCTGCCTTCCTTTCCTTCGGCCGCCTTGCTGTAGATGAACTGATTGATCAGGTCTTCCAGCACGGTGGCCGATTGCGTACGGTTGATTCGATCGCCGTCGACGAGGTTTTTGGTCTCGCCGCCCGGTTCGATGCCAATGTATTGCTCGCCCAGCAGACCCGCGGTCAAAATCTTGAGCGACGAATCTTTCGGAAACTTGTAGTTCGGATCCAGATCGAGGCTGACCATCGCCTGGAAGGTTGTATCGTCGAATGTAATGTCGCCGACCCGGCCGACCACGACACCGGCGCTCTTGACCGGCGCCTGTGGCTTCAATCCACCAATGTTGTCGAACTTGCCGACGACGGTATAGGTCTCGGCAAACGAAAGCGAGCTCATGTTCCCTGCCTGCAGCGCCAGGAACAACACGGCGGCAGCGCCCAGCAGGACAAACAATCCAACCCAGACATCGATGATTTTACGGTGCATAGTAATTCCTAGTATCTCGGCCGTATGTGCGCGGCCAAACGAAACGATTTATTGATTATTAATTTAGTTATTGCGTAAACATCAGGGCGGTCATCACGAAATCCAGCCCCAGCACCAGCAGCGAGGCGATGACGACCGTGCGCGTGGTGGCGCGCGCCACGTCGGCCGGGGTCGGTTTCACGTGGTAACCCTGGAACACGGCGGTAAAGGTGACCGCAATGCCGAACACGAAACTTTTGATGACGCTGCTGACCACGTCGCGGTTGACGTCGACACCGGCCTGCATCTGCGACCAGAACGCGCCTTCGTCCAGGCTCAGCATCTTGACGGCGACCAGGTAGCTGCCGATGATGCCGACGGCGGAGAAGACGGCGGCCAGCACCGGCATGGCGATCACGCCACCCCAGAAACGGGGCGCCAGCACGCGCTGCACCGGATTCACGGCCATCATTTCCATGGCCGACAATTGCTCGCCGGCTTTCATCAGGCCGATTTCGGCGGTGAGCGAGGTACCGGCGCGGCCGGCGAACAGCAAGGCGGTGACGACCGGACCCAGTTCACGGATCAGAGATAAAGCCGTAAGCGAACCGAGCTTTTCCTCGGCGCCGAACTGGATCAGATTCACATAGAACTGCAAGCCCAGCACCAGGCCGACGAACAGGCCGGAAACGATCGTGATGACGAGCGAATAGTTACCGATAAAATGAATCTGCTCGGAAATCAGGCTTGGACGGCGCCAGGCGCCCGGCGAAAAACGCAGCAGGTTGAAAAACGCGCGCGTGGCAAAGCCGAGGCTTTCGATCGATTCGCGCACGGTGGCGCCGGCGCTTTCAAAGAAACGCAGGATCATCGCTTCACTCCCAGACCCAGGTCGTCGGCCAGCGACTTACCTGGATAATGGAAGGGCACCGGACCGTCCGGTTCGGCATTCACGAACTGTTTCACGTACGGGTCTTTCGACACGCGCAGCTCGGCCGGCGTACCTTCGGCAACGATCTTGCCGGCCGACATGAAGTAGACGTAGTCGGCGATGGCAAAGGTTTCGTTGACATCGTGCGAGACCAGGATCGAGGTGGATCCCAGCGCGTCGTTCAGGTTGCGGATCAGGTTCGCAGTGAGACCCATCGAGATCGGATCGAGGCCGGCAAAGGGTTCGTCGTACATGATCAGTTCCGGGTCGAGCGCGATCGCGCGCGCGACGGCGACGCGGCGCGCCATGCCGCCGGAAATCTCGCCCGGCTTCAGTTTGGAAGCGTTGCGCAGGCCGACAGCGTTCAACTTCATCAGCACCAAGTCGCGGATCAGCTCTTCCGACAAGTCGGTATGCTCGCGCAGCGGGAAAGCGACGTTGTCGAAAATGGTGAGATCGGTAAACAGGGCCCCAAACTGGAACAGCATGCCCATGCGCCGGCGCAGGCGATACAGCCCCTCGGTACGTAGTTCATGCACCACTTCGCCGCCCACCCGAACGGCGCCGCGCTGTGGACGGATCTGGCCGCCGATCAGGCGCAGGACCGTGGTCTTGCCGCAACCGGAACCACCCATCACGGCAATGAGCTTGCCGCGCGGGAAATCCATGCGCAGGTTCGACAGGATCTTGCGATCGCCATAAGCGAACTCGAGATCACGTATTTCTACAAGGTTAGACACAGGGGGATAGTCGGATTTGGGAATCTCGTATTGTAGTGCAGAAACGGCAAGGGCTGCTTGCGACACCCCCGTTTCACTCCCCCTTCCGACGTATGGCTACAACACTAATAACCTAAAAGTCAGCTATTTCATTCCGCAAGTCATTGTTTTTGTTGATATATGCATATAAGACAACGTTGTAATTTGTTGATGCTTATTAACATTTCTCTACAGCAGCACAAGTTCTGATTTTGTAGAACTGTAGGGTGGGTTCTCGAACCCACGCGGTGCAACACTCGCATATCGAAAATATTATTCGACCACGAAGCGCTTTACCGCGTGGGCACGAGTGCGGAGCGCCGCCCGGCCCACCCTACCGTGGCAGGACCGATGAACCCATCAGGAACTCATCCACCGAACGCGCACACTGCCGCCCTTCGCGAATCGCCCACACCACCAGCGACTGGCCGCGGCGCATGTCTCCCGCCACGAACACTTTCGGTACCGAAGTCTGATAGCAAGCCTCGCCCTCGGTCGTGGCGCGGGCATTCCCGCGCGCATCCTTGACAACGCCGAACGCGTCCAGCACCTGCTGCACCGGCGAGACAAAACCCATGGCCAGGAACACGAGATCGGCCTTCATTTCGAATTCGCTGTCCGGCACTTCGATCATCTTGCCGTCCTTCCACTCGACGCGGCAGGCAATCAGCTTTTCCAGTTTGCCGTTCTTGCCTTCGAAACGTTTCGTCGCCACGGCGAAATCGCGCTCGCAGCCTTCTTCGTGCGAGGACGAAGTGCGCAGCTTGGTCGGCCAGTAAGGCCAGACCAGCGGCTTGTTTTCGTGTTCCGGCGGCATCGGCATCAGTTCGAACTGGGTCACCGTGGTGGCGCCATGGCGGTTCGAGGTGCCGACACAGTCGGAACCGGTATCGCCGCCACCGATCACGACCACGTGTTTACCAGTCGCCTTGATCTGGTCCTTCAATTTATCGCCGGCGTTCACGCGGTTTTGCTGGGGCAGGAAATCCATGGCGAAATGCACGCCCTTCAGTTCGCGTCCCGGCACCGGCAAATCGCGCGGCTGCTCGGCGCCGCCAGCCATGACGACCGCGTCGAATTCGGCTTGCAGGTCTTCCGGGAAGATCGTGTCGCGCGCCATGTTGCTGACCGTGGCCGGGAAATCCTTGCCGATCAAGACGCTGGTGCGGAAGACCACGCCCTCGGCCTGCATTTGTTCAATGCGGCGGTCAATCAGCCCTTTTTCCATTTTAAAATCGGGAATGCCGTAGCGCAGCAGGCCGCCGATGCGGTCGCTCTTTTCGAACACCGTCACGGCGTGGCCGGCGCGCGCCAGCTGCTGGGCTGCAGCCAGGCCGGCGGGACCGGAACCGACCACCGCCACCTTCTTGCCGGTTTTAATAGAGGCTGGCTGCGGCACCACATAGCCGTGTTCGAAGGCGGTGTCGGCGATTTTGCGCTCGATCGACTTGATGCCGACCGGCTCGTCGTTGATGCCGAGGGTACAGGCCGATTCGCAGGGCGCCGGGCAGATGCGGCCGGTCACTTCCGGGAAATTATTGGTCGAGTGCAGGTTCTCGATCGCCGCGCGGTAATTGTTGTGATACACCAGGTCGTTCCAGTCGGGGATCTGGTTGTTCACCGGGCAGCCCGTGTTACAGAACGGGATGCCGCAGTCCATGCAGCGCGCGCCCTGCACCTTGGCTTGGCCGTCGGTCAGGGTGACGACGAATTCCTTGTAGTTCTTGACGCGCGCGGCGGGGTCCAGGTGATCTTCTTCCTGGCGTTGAAATTCCATGAAGCCGGTGATTTTGCCCACGTTTTTATCCTTTGCTTGTCGGTGACTGACACCGGTCGTTTCTTGATGCAGCGTGGCTGCGCGACAGTTCGTTGAACGCGTGGGCGGAGGATCCGCCCACCCTACGGGTCTGCTCGCATGCAATTGGTCGTTGCGAGCAGCGCAGTACGCTTACGCCGCGAGCTCGATCTTGTCGTTCGCTTCTTCCATGCTGCTGTTATGCATTTCTTCCAGCGCGCGCTTGTAGTCGGTCGGGAAGACTTTGACGAACTTGCCGCGGCTGTTGGCCCAGTCGTCCAGCAAATTGCGGGCGCGGGTGCTGCCGGTATACTTGAAATGGCGTTCGATCAGGCGGCGCAGGATGGTCTCATCGGACTCGCGCTCGGTGTCGCGGCTTTGGCTGTGCCAGCCGGCGATATCTCCCTGCTCCTTGGTCGAGACTACGCGCTCCAGGTTGACCATGGTCGTGTTGCAGCGCGCGGCGAACTCGTCCTTTGGATCGTAGACATAGGCCACGCCGCCCGACATGCCGGCCGCGAAATTGCGTCCGGTCTCGCCCAGCACCACGACCGTGCCGCCGGTCATGTATTCGCAGCCATGGTCGCCGCAGCCCTCCACTACCGTGGTCGCACCCGAGTTGCGCACCGCAAAGCGTTCGCCGGCCACGCCATTGAAGAAAGCCTCTCCGGAAATCGCGCCATACAGCACGGTGTTGCCGACGATGATGTTGTCCACCGCCCAGCCGCGGAATTCCGTGTTCGGGCGCACGATCACGCGCCCGCCGGATAAGCCCTTGCCGACGTAGTCGTTGCCTTCGCCGACCAGGTCGAGCGTGATGCCGGCGGCCAGGAAGGCGGCCGCCGATTGCCCGGCCGTGCCTTGCAGCTGGATGTGGATGGTGTCGTCGGGCAAACCGGCGTGGCCGTAACGCTTGGCCACTTCGCCCGACAGCATGGTGCCGACCGTGCGATTCACGTTGCGCACCGGCGAAATGAAGGAAACGCGCTCTCCCTTTTCCAGCGCCGCTTTCGCCTGCGTGATCAATTTATGGTCGAGCGCGCGGTCGAGGCCGTGGTCTTGCGCATCGCTGTGGAACAGGTTGCGCGGGGCGTCGGTCTTCGGCTGATAGAAAATGTTCGAGAAATCCAGGCCCTGCGCCTTCCAGTGCGTGATCGCCTTCGATTTATCGAGCAAATCGGCGCGGCCGATCAGTTCGTCATACGTGCGGATGCCGAGCTGGGCCATCAATTGACGCGCCTCCTCGGCAACGAAGAAGAAGTAATTCACCACGTGTTCCGGCTTGCCCTGGAACTTGGCGCGCAGCACCGGGTCCTGCGTGGCCACGCCGACCGGGCAAGTGTTCAGGTGGCATTTTCTCATCATGATGCAGCCTTCGACCACCAGCGGCGCCGTGGCGAAACCGATTTCGTCGGCGCCGAGCATGGCGGCGATCACGACGTCGCGGCCGGTCTTCATCTGGCCGTCGGCCTGCACGCGGATGCGGCTCCTCAGCCCGTTCAACACCAGCGTCTGCTGCGTTTCGGCGAGACCCAGCTCCCACGGCGTACCCGCATGTTTCACGGACGACAGCGGCGAGGCGCCGGTGCCGCCGTCGTGGCCGGCGACGACCACGTGGTCGGCCTTGGCTTTCGAGACGCCGGCGGCAACGGTGCCGATGCCCACTTCCGACACCAGTTTGACGGAGATCGAGGCGTTCGGATTGGCGTTTTTCAGGTCGTGGATCAGCTGCGCCAGGTCTTCGATCGAATAGATGTCGTGGTGCGGCGGCGGCGAAATCAGGCCGACGCCAGGCACCGAGAAGCGCAGCGAAGCGATGTACTCGGAGACCTTGTGACCCGGCAGCTGACCGCCTTCACCCGGTTTTGCGCCCTGCGCCATCTTGATCTGGATCTGGTCGGCCGAACTCAGGTACTCGGCGGTGACGCCGAAACGGCCCGAAGCCACTTGCTTGATCTTCGAGCGCAGCGAATCGCCGTCTTCCAGCGGAATGTCGACCGCCACCCGATCGGCGCCGATCACGGACGCCAGCGTCTCGCCCTTGCTGATCTTGATGCCCTTGAACTCGTTCAGGTAGCGACGTGGATCTTCGCCGCCTTCACCCGTATTGCTCTTGCCGCCGATGCGGTTCATGGCGATCGCCAGGGTGGCATGCGCTTCGGTCGAAATCGAGCCGAGCGACATGGCGCCGGTAGCAAAACGCTTGACGATCTCTTTGGCCGGCTCGACCTCGCCCAGCGGAATCGCTTTCGACGGATCGATCTTGAACTCGAACAGGCCGCGCAGCGTCAGGTGACGGCGTCCCTGTTCGTTGATCAGCTGGGCGTATTCTTTATATGTATTGAAATTGTTGGCGCGCGTGGAATGCTGCAGCTTCGCGATCGCGTCCGGCGTCCACATGTGGTCTTCGCCGCGCACGCGGAAGGCGTATTCGCCGCCCGTATCGAGGGCATGCGCCAGCAGCGGATCGCTACCGAACGCCAGACCGTGCAGGCGCAGCGCTTCTTCGGCGACTTCGAACAGGCCGATGCCTTCCACCGTCGACGAGGTGCCGCGGAAGTATTTGTCGACCAGCGATTTATTCAGGCCAACGGCTTCGAAGATCTGCGCGCCACAGTAGGACATGTAGGTCGAGATGCCCATCTTCGACATTACCTTCATGAGGCCCTTGCCGATTGCCTTGGTGTAGTTGTAGCAGGCGGCGTTCGGGTCCATTTCGTGCGGCAGGTGCTGGGCCAGGTCGGCCAGGGTTTCCAGCGCCAGGTACGGGTGCACGGCTTCGGCGCCATAACCGGCCAGCAAGGCGAAATGGTGGGTTTCGCGCGCCGAACCGGTTTCCACCACCAGGCCGGTGGAGGCGCGCAGGCCGCGCATCACCAGGTGCTGGTGGATGGTGGACGTTGCCAGCAATGCCGGAATCGCGACCACGTCGCTCGACACCGCACGGTCCGAGACGATCAGGATGTTGTGGCCCGATTTCACGGCGTCGACCGCTTCCGCGCAGAGCGAGGCCAGCGACGCTTCGATACCTTCCTTGCCCCAGGCGACCGGATAGCAAATGTTCAATTCATACGATTTGAACTTGCCGCCGGTATGGCTGCTGATGTTGCGCAGGCGCGCCATGTCATCGAAACCGAGCACCGGCTGCGACACCTCGAGACGCATCGGCGGATTGACGTTATTCGTGTCGAGCAGGTTCGGCTTGGGACCGATGAACGACACCAGCGACATCACCATGCTTTCGCGGATCGGATCGATCGGCGGGTTCGTCACTTGCGCAAACAATTGTTTGAAATAATTGTACAAAGGCTTGAGCTTGTTCGACATCACCGCCAGCGGCGAATCGTTGCCCATTGAACCGGTCGCTTCTTCAGCCAGCACCGCCATCGGCGCCATCAGGAATTTCAGATCTTCCTGGGTATAGCCGAAGGCTTGCTGGCGATCCAGCAGTGTGATCGCCGCTTTTTCGCCCTGGGCCGGCGTATCCTTTAACCTGCTTTGGGCCAGCTGCGATTCACTCAGCTTGATTTCATTGAGCTTGATGCGCACCGACTTGATCCAGGCTTTATAGGGCTTGGCATTCGAGAAGGTGTCTTTCAACTCTTTATCGTCGATAATGCGGCCGGCTTCCAGGTCGATCAGGAACATCTTGCCGGGCTGCAGGCGCCATTTTTTGACGATGCGCGATTCCGGGATCGGCAGCACGCCCGATTCGGACGCCATGATCACCAGGTCGTCTTCGGTGACGACATAGCGCGCCGGACGCAAGCCGTTGCGGTCCAGGGTGCCGCCGATGTGGCGGCCATCGGTAAACGCCATCGCCGCCGGGCCGTCCCACGGCTCCATCATCGCCGCGTGGTATTCATAGAAAGCCTTGCGGTTCTCGTCCATCGACGGATGGTTTTCCCAGGCTTCGGGAATCATCATCATCATCGCCTGGGCGACCGGGTAACCGGCCATCACCAGCAATTCGAGCGCATTGTCGAAGCAGGCGGTATCGGACTGGCCCTCGTAAATCAGCGGGAACAGTTTATGCAGATCGTCGCCCAGCACGGCCGATTTCATCATGCCTTCGCGCGCGCGGGTCCAGTTGAAATTGCCTTTGACGGTATTGATTTCGCCGTTGTGGGCGATCAGGCGGTACGGGTGGGCCAATGGCCATTCCGGGAAGGTATTCGTCGAAAAACGCTGGTGCACCAGCGCGAGCGCGGAAACGCAGCGCGGATCCTGCAAATCCTTGTAATAGACACCGACCTGGTCGGCCAGCAGCAAGCCCTTGTAGACGATGGTGCGCGCCGACATCGACGGCACGAAGAATTCCTTGCCGTGCAAGAGTTTCAGCGCCTGGATTGCGTGGCCCGAGGATTTGCGGATCACGTACAACTTACGTTCGAGCGCATCGGTGACCATGATGTCCGGGCCGCGGCCGATGAAAATCTGGCGAATGACCGGTTCCTTGGCCTTGACGGTGGGCGACATCGGCATCGCTTCGTCGACCGGCACATTGCGCCAGCCGAGGACCACTTGTCCTTCGATGCGCACGGCGCGCTCGATTTCCTGTTCGCAGGCGATGCGCGAGGCATGTTCCTTCGGCAGGAACACCATGCCGACGCCGTACTCTCCGGGTGGGGGCAGCTCGACGCCCTGTTTGGCCATCTCGTCGCGGAAATACTGGTCGGGGATCTGGATCAGGATACCGGCACCATCGCCCATCAGCGGGTCGGCGCCGACGGCGCCGCGGTGGTCCAGGTTCTTCAGGATCAACAGCCCCTGATCGATGATGGAATGGCTTTTGTTGCCTTTGATGTGGGCAATAAAACCGACGCCGCAGGCATCGTGTTCATTGGCGGGATCGTATAAACCTTGGGCAATCATGCGGGACTCTCCACAACTTTAATCAGGGGTGAAGGCCGAGAATAGTGCAACGCAACAAAGACAGCAAGGGGAACAATGAGGGTCGGAGTCGAATTAAATCAGTGATCCATTACCTGATGCTTAAATGGGGACAGGTCTAATCGGCGGGACAACTGGTTTTATTGCGTTGTGAAAATTCGATTTGAGGCGACCTCGGCAGCAGAAAATTGCTGCCGTTGACTTTGTGTAGTTAGGTAGCGTCGGCGGGCGGCGTCTTGAACGGACGCCCACGCTTGGCCGGCAGGATGCGGCGCTGGGTCTGGCGTTCGAGGGCAACTTTAAAAGCTTGCGTGCCGAGCGGCTGGCCTTTCTGGACGGCGCCGGCGATCTGCGCCAGTTCGTCCGGACCGATGCCCTGCCCGACCAAGTCGATGTAGGCCGCCTCGCGCTGGAACGGGGTATTGCCCAGCTCCCAGAAGCGGGCGTGGTCGGTGATCACGGGATCGGCATGCATGCCGGCATGGTGGCGGTAGCTCGACCAGGCATACGCGCCCGGCTCGCCCGTTTCTCCTTCGCGCAGCGGCGCCAGTTCGATGAAGCGGCAGCACATCAGGAAGTGGGCATCGGTCGCGACGACGGCGGTGCGGAAGCGCCCCTCGAACAGGCCGCCGGCGCGGCCATATTTGCCGTTGTACCAGGGCACGTAGAAACGGCCGAGCTTTTGCATCATTGCCGCCAGGCCTTCTTCCGTCTCGGGCGTGGCCAGCAGGTGCAAATGGGTCGGTAATAAAGCGTAGGCGTGGATGGCGACGCGATAGAAACGGGCCGCTTCGGCCAGCCAGCCAAGGAAGCGTTCGTAGTCTGCCGGTTCACGGAAGATCAGTTGGCGGTCGTTGCCGCGCTGGAGGATGTGGTGCGGTTGCTTGGGAAGGATGAGGCGGGGTTGGCGGGCCATGATGGGGGGGTAATTAAGCGCTGAGCGGCCATTCTAGCGCGGCGACAGCACCATGTCCCCGATTTATTTCAGGAGGTACGTTCTCAGCAGTTACCCTGTCCCGCATTGTAGGGTGGGCACTTGTGCCCACGCGGTGCAACGCGTGCGAATCGAAAACGCGTTTCGACCATCACCCGTGGTACCGCGTGGGCGAAGCCCACCCTACGGACACGATCGATCCCACGGTAACGCGCATTATGCGAGCGTGAACCCGGCGGAGAGACTATATCCTTCGCCGTATGCACTACGCAGCGGCAACTCCTGGCCCAGCACCGTCCGCGTCTTCTTGCGCAGGCGATACACCAGCATGTCGACGCGGCGGCTGGCATCCGGATCGTCGCCGCCCATGCCGGCCACGATCGTCGCGCGCGGTACCGGGCGGGTGTTGATCGTCAGCAGGTGCAGGAAATTAAATTCCTTTTCGGTCAGATCGATCACCTTGCCCATCAGTTCGAGCTGGCGTGCGCTGACGCGTAGCGTCCATTTCACCGGCGCCGGCGCCGGTTCGCTCGGGCGCACGCGCCGGCCCAGCGCCTCGATGTGCGCCGCCAGTTCCGGAAACTTGATCGGTTTCGTCAGGTAATGGTCGGCGCCCAGCTGCAGGCCGAGGATGCGGTTGTCGAAGGCGACGCGTCCGGTCAGCACCAGCAGACCAATCTCGGGGTAGAGCTGGCGCATGCGCGGGATCACCGTAAAACCGTCTTCGTCGGGCAAGCCGAGGTCGAGCACCACGACGGCGGCCGGGGTGCGCGTCAGCGCCGCCCACATTTCTCCGGCGGAGGTGGCGATGGTGACGTCATGCTCGAGTTCGCGCAGGAAATCGGCCATGTCGCCGGCGTAATCGCCGTTGTCTTCCACAATCAGTATCTGCGTCATGGTGTGCGATCTTGTTGATTAGATGTTGCCAGATGGTGGCAGGGCCATTGCCGTCGCCGTTGTACTGGCAGTTGTATCGACAGGCGCCGGATTATCGGGGCTGGCTGCCTGGCGCGCAAGCTGCCTGGCGCCGGCAACCGGCAGCCAGATGCGAAATTCGGCGCCGCCGCCTTGCGGGGTGACCAGGCTCAGCACGCCGCCATGCACTTCGACGATCGAACGCGCCATGTACAGCCCCAGGCCGCTGCCCGGCATGCCGGCGGCGTTGGCGCCGCGATAAAACTTGTCGAACACTTGTCCCTGCTCGTCCTGGGCCACGCCGGGACCATGGTCGCGCACGGTCAGCTCGAGGCCGCTGGCCGCCAGGCGCCCGCCCAGCTCGACCGGTGAAGTCGGCGGCGAATAGGCGATGGCATTGTCGATCAGGACCTTCAACGCCAACCGTAATCCTTCCGGCTCGCAGCGCAGGGTCGGCGGCAGCTCGCGCGTCTTGATGCTGGCCACCCGTCCGGCGGCGCGCAATTGCTCCAGGCCCTCTTCCAGCAAGGCGCGCGGCGCCAGCGAAGTCGGCTGCCGGGTGCTGCCGATGCCGGCCATGCGCTCGGGCGACAGGTAGTCGTCGAGCATGGCGATCAGGCGGTCGGTGGCGACGGCGATCTTGCGGTAGCGCGCACGGGTCGCCTCATCGGCGTGGGCGCAGGTTGCTTCCAGGCGCTGGATGGCGCCGTCGATGGTCGACAGCGGGGTGCGGAATTCGTGGTTCAGCATGCTGGCGAAGCGTTTTTGTTCGGCTTCGCGCAGTCGCCGCGGCGACAGGTCGCGTACCAGGCCGACCAGCGCCTGCGGCCGGCCGGCGCCGTCGCACAGCACCGACGAGATGATCTCGACCGGTACCGGATAGCCGTGCGCGCCCTGGAATTCGGCTTCGCGCACCAGGCGCAGGCGGCTGCGGTCGCCTGCACCCAGGCGGCGCATGCGTTCCGGCAAACCGGCGCACAAGGCTGCCAGCGGGCCGTCTTCTCCGGGCCGCAAACCGGCCGCGACTTCGTCGGGAGTGTAGCCCACCAGTTGTTCGATGGCGGGGCTGACATAGCGCAGCTGGCCGCTGGCGCAATCGATGCTGAAGGCGATGTCGCCGCCGATTTCGGCGATGACACGGAATTGCTCGGCCAACGCCACAGCGGCGCTGCTGGAACCGTCGTTGCTGGCGCTGGCGTTCATCGAGCACACCTTCCAAATATAGAAAAAATCAATGGGCCGGAATGCAAGCCGCAAAGGAGTATATCGCCGTGCCACCCCTTCTGTATAGATAAGCGTTGCAGCACTGGCAATTGATTAAAACTGCCGCAATTACAATGATGTTAAATATTTTTTAATATATGGCGATGTTGGCCGAATTCTATTCACGCGGCATACACCCGGCCGGTGAACGAAAAAAAGGCCCGCACGCGGCGGGCCTGGTGGCGGTCCAAACAACTTACTGTTCGTCGAGCGGTGCGAAGATTGCCTGCAGATCTTCCTGGGTGAGCGCCATTTTCTGCGATTCGCCCTCGGCCAGGATTGAATTGGCCAGTTCCGATTTCTTTTGCTGCAGCAGCTGGATCTTTTCTTCCAGCGTGCCTTTTGCAATCAGTTTATAGACGAACACCGGCTTGTCCTGGCCGATGCGCCAGGCGCGGTCGGTGGCCTGGTTTTCCGCCGCCGGATTCCACCACGGGTCGTAGTGGATGACGGTATCGGCCGCGGTCAGGTTCAAGCCGACGCCGCCAGCCTTGAGACTGATCAGGAAGATCGGCACCGCGCCCTGCTGGAAGGCAGCCACTTGCGCCGAGCGGTCGCGCGTTTCTCCGGTGAGGATCGCGTAGCGGATGCCGCGCGCCGCCAGTTCTTCTTCGATCAGCGCCAGCATGCTGGTGAATTGCGAGAACACCAGGATTTTGCGGCCCTCTTCCAGTAAATCGTCGACCATCTGCATCAGGTCGGTCAATTTGGCGGAAATCGCGGCCGTGTTCTTTTTCGACGGCATCGCTTTGACGAGACGCGGATCGCAGCAGACCTGGCGCAATTTCAACAAGGCTTCCAGGATCACGATCTGGCTGCGCGCCACGCCCTTGCGATCGATTTCCTCGCGCACCTTCTTGTCCATTGCCAGGCGCACGGTTTCGTACAGGTCGCGCTGGGGGCCGGTCAATTCGACGCGGCGTACCATTTCCGTTTTCTGCGGCAATTCTTTCGCGACGTTGTCTTTCGTGCGGCGCAGCAGGAAGGGACGGATGCGGCGATTCAGCAAGGCGCGCCGTACCGGATCGTCCTGGCGTTCGATCGGGTGGCGGAATTGCGTATTAAAGCCCTTTTCTTCGCCCAGCAGGCCCGGCAGCAGGAAGTGGAATTGCGACCACAACTCTCCCAGGTGGTTTTCCAGCGGGGTGCCGGTCAGGCACAGGCGGTGTTTTGCATCGAGCGAGCCGGCCGTCTGCGCCGCTTTCGAGCGGGTGTTCTTGATGTAGTGCGATTCATCCAGGATCACCAGGTGGTAATGGTGCTCGCGCAGCTTTTCTTCGTCGCGCGGCAGCAAGGCGTAGGTGGTCAGCACGATGTCGGCTTGCTCGATCTGATCGAACATGTCCACGCGCTCCTTGCCCTGCAGCAGCAGCACTTTCAGGCTCGGGGCGAAGCGCGCAGCTTCTTCCTGCCAGTTCGTCATCAGGCTCGTTGGCGCGATCACCAGGGCCGGGCTGGTCAGGCGGCCGGCTTCCTTTTCGGTCAAAATGTGCGCCAGCGTCTGCACAGTTTTACCGAGACCCATGTCGTCGGCCAATATGCCGGCCAAATCATACTCGCGCAGGAACTGCATCCACGACAGGCCGTCGAGCTGGTAGTCGCGCAGCGTTGCCTGCAGGCCGGCCGGCGCCGCCACCTTTTTGACGGAACCGAACTGGCTCAGTTTGCGGCCGGTTTCGCGCAGCTGCTCGCCGCCGAACCAGCGCATCTCGACGCCGCGCGCCAGCTCTTCCAGCCGGCTCGCATCCAGCGTCGACAGGCGTACGCGGCTCTTGATCTTGTCGTTGAAATACAGCTCGCCCAGCGTCGCCAGGATCGGTTTTACACGCGCCCATGGCAGGGCGACGCGCAAGCCTTCGGGCAGGGTCGCCAGCATCTGGTCGGTTTCGCCATGGGCGGCCAATACGGCCGGATCGAAGTCGGTCGGCGCGTTGCGGATCAGCTGCACCAGCACCGGCAGCAACGGCACGCGCTTGCGGTTGACGACGATGCCCAGTTCCAGTTCGAACCAGGCTTTGCCGGCTTCTTCCGGCTCGTCGATCTCGGCATACCAGTCTTCGACCGGCACCACGTCGTAGCGGTATTTGTTCGATTTTTGCAGGTGCCAGTCGGCATCGAGCAGGGTATCGAGGTCGTTTTCGGCAAAGCGCAGCCAGTGCGCCTGGCTGTCCAGCTGCACCGCGCCGGCCACCGCCGACAAGGGCGTGGTCGCCGGCTTGCGGAAACCGAGTTCGGTCAGGGTGTCGAGTGCCGCGGCTTCTGCCGCCACATCGCGCTCGATGATTTCGGTGACGTCGCCGATTTGGCGCACCACGCGCTGCGACGGATCGAAGGAAACGCGCTGGCCGTCGTAATCGAACGACAGCACGGCGAAATCGTGCCAGCGCTGGGTACCGGTGTCGGCCAGCGCCACCGAATCGAGCAGCAGGAAGGGTTGCGGTTTGACGTCGGTGCGCAAGCGCTGGGTCAGCGGCTGCGGCAGCGGCATCAATTCCTGCAAGCCGTGGGCCAGCAGCAGTTGCGAGACGCGCTTTTTATCGTTGCCCATCAGGACCGGGGCTTGCGCCACCAGCGCCTGCAGTTCGGCCAGCGAAATGTCGACGCCGCCCCGGTTCAGGTTCAGGGGGCCGCAGGACAGGTTGTCGATATACCACGGCGGATCGGTCGGCAGCATGTAGTCGATCAGGTCCGCTCCGGGGTGGGTGGCGCCGTTGGCCGGTTCCACCGACCAGCCGAGCTTGGCGGCGCGGCCTTCGTCGCGCCAGGCGAGGTTCGCTTGCCGGGTCGGGCCGCCCTGCAGCGGATAGACCAGGCCATTCGCCATGTCCGCCCACGAGTTTGCCCACAGCAGTTTACCCTGGCGCAGCAGCAGGTCGAGCAGGATGGCGCCCACTTTACCCTTCGGTTCGGTGGCGCTGGTGCTTTGCGAGGAACCGCTGCGCATCGCGATAAAGAACCGCACCAGGTCTTCGTCCTCGCCTTCAAGGTAGGCGGGCGGCGCGGACAACAGCGAAAAGACTTCGTTCACGGGACTGGCGGCGGCCACTTCGCCGTTCGGGCGCAGGCGCGCCTTGCACAGGCAGATGGCGACGTGACGCCCGCCGCTGGTAGGCGCCATGACGTAGACGAACTTGTACTGGACGGCCTTGGGATCGGCCACTTCGGCGGTCAGCTTCGGCTGCGGATGCGCCGCCGCCTCTACCCGTTGCAACCAGGTCGCCACCGGTGCGGGCAATGCGGGCGCGCGTGCCGGCGTCGCGCGCGGTGCCGGGGCATCGTTCGCGTGTTCGCGTGGGAAATCAACTGTGTGCATTGGGTCCTTGAACCTGTATGAAAAAAAACAACAAACGCCATTATCTCTCATACGGGCACTTCAGTTTTGTTCGGAATCGCACCTTGCCGAGAAATCTTTACAAAACGAAACCCGTAGAAGCTCAAGGTTTCGCACGTTCGGCGGGCACTGTCAAGACTGGCGCTTCGCGCGCGTTTGCGTAACACTGCCCGCCTGACCCACAGATTGTTTGCCCATGCTGCCTTCCATCGAACAACGCCTCGCCATCGAACTGGCCGCCAAGCCGGCGCAGGTTGCCGCCGCCATCGCCCTGCTCGACGAGGGCGCCACCGTCCCCTTCATCGCCCGCTACCGCAAGGAAGCGACTGGCGGCCTCGACGACATTCAATTGCGCCTGCTGGAAGAGCGCCTGCGCTACCTGCGCGAACTGGAAGACCGCAGGAGCGCCATCATCGCGTCGATCACCGAGCAGAACAAGATGACGCCGGAACTGCTGCAGTCGATCGCGCTGGCCGAAGACAAAACCCGGCTCGAGGACCTGTACCTGCCGTATAAACAGAAGCGCCGCACCAAGGCGCAGATCGCGGTCGAAGCCGGCTTGTCGCCGCTGGCCGACGATTTACTGGCCGACCCTTCCCGCAATCCGGAAGAAGAAGCCGCACGGTATGTGCGCGAAGCATTCACGAATGCCGATGGCGTGAGCAATCCGGGCGTGCCGGACACGAAAGCGGCGCTCGACGGCGCGCGCCAGATCCTGATGGAACGCTTCGCCGAAGACGCGACGCTGCTGCAGTCCTTGCGCGAATACGTGCAGGAACACGGCGTGGTCGAATCGAAGGTCGTCGCCGGCAAGCAGGAAGAGGGAGAAAAATTCGCCGATTACTTCGATTATTCGGAACCCCTGGCAACCGTCCCCTCGCACCGCGCGCTGGCGCTGATGCGCGGACGCCGCGAAGGCATCCTCGACGTCGTGCTGCGCCTCGACACCGAGGCGGAAAAGCCGAAATGGGATGCGCCGCACAACCCGTGCGAAAGCCGCATCGCCGCCCGCTTCGGCATCAAGGCTGCCGGCCGTCCGGCCGACAAATGGCTGCTCGACACCGCGCGCTGGACCTGGCGCGTAAAAAGCTTCATGTACATCGAGACCGAACTGATGGGCGCGCTGCGCGACAAGGCGGAACTCGATGCGATCAACGTCTTCGCGCGCAACCTGAAGTCCTTGTTGCTGGCTGCCCCGGCCGGCCAGCGCGCCACCATGGGCCTCGATCCAGGCTTGCGCACGGGAGTAAAAGTGGCGGTGGTCGACGCCACCGGCAAAGTCGTCGACACGGCGACGATCTACCCGCACCAGCCGAGAAATGACTGGGACGGTGCGCTGCACGTGCTGGGCCAGCTGGCTGCAAAGCACAATGTGTCGCTGATCTCGATCGGCAACGGTACCGCTTCGCGCGAGACCGATAAACTGGCGCAGGATCTGATTAAAGCCCGGCCGGAATTGAAACTCACGAAAATCGTCGTCTCGGAAGCGGGCGCCTCGGTGTATTCGGCTTCCGAATTCGCGTCGCGCGAATTGCCGGACCTGGACGTGTCGATCCGCGGCGCGGTGTCGATCGCGCGGCGCCTGCAAGACCCATTGGCCGAACTGGTGAAAATCGATCCGAAGTCGATCGGCGTTGGCCAGTACCAGCACGACGTGTCGCAGACCCAGCTGGCGCGCTCGCTCGACGCCGTGGTCGAGGATTGCGTGAACGCGGTCGGGGTGGATGTGAACACGGCGTCGGCGCCGCTGCTGGCGCGCGTGTCGGGCCTGTCGTCGAGCGTGGCCCAGAGCATCGTCAGCTACCGCGACATGAAGGGCGCGTTCCCTTCGCGTGCGGCATTGAAAGCGGTGCCGCGCCTGGGCGATAAAACCTTCGAACAGGCAGCCGGCTTCTTGCGCGTGATGGGCGGCGAAAATCCGCTCGACGCTTCGGCGGTGCACCCGGAATCGTATCCGGTGGTGCAAAAGATCCTGGCGGACGTCAAACGCGACATGCGCGCCGTGGTCGGCGACAGTGGCCTCATCAAAAGCCTGAATCCGGCCAAGTACGCGGACGACAAATTCGGCGTGCCGACCGTGACCGACATTTTAAAAGAGCTGGAAAAGCCGGGCCGTGACCCGCGCCCCGAATTCACCACCGCGACGTTCAAGGAAGGCGTGGAAGAGATCAGCGACCTGCGTCCGGACATGATCCTCGAAGGCGTGGTCACCAACGTGGCCGCGTTCGGCGCCTTCGTCGACATCGGTGTGCACCAGGATGGCCTGGTGCATATCTCGGCGCTGTCGAATACGTTTGTCAAAGATCCGCATACGGTGGTGAAAGCGGGCCAGGTGGTGAAAGTCAAGGTGCTGGAAGTCGATCCGAAACGCAAGCGCATCGCGCTGACGATGCGCCTGACGGATGCGGCGCCGCAGCCGGGAGCGCAGCCGCAGCAGCGTGCCGACCGCGAAGACCGCAAGCGCGTGGCCCAGCATGGGCGCCAGGAACGCCCGGCCGACAAGGATGCGGGCGGCGCGATGGCGGCGGCGTTTGCCAAGCTCCGTAAATAAGCATGACCTGCCTCCCCGCCGACCCCGACAGCGCGGAGGCGCAGGTCTTGCTCGGTGAACTCGACGCCGCGCTGGCCGCCCTCTGCGGCGACAGCGGCGCGGCGTCGTTCGCTGGCGCCGACGTGCGCGGGCCGGGCGCCGTCTTCCTGGTGGCGCGCGATGCCGCCGGCGTGGCGCTCGGGTGCGGCGCCCTGCGCCCGCTGGCGCCAGGCGTGGCGGAACTCAAGCGCATGTATGCGCGTCCGGGCAGCGGCGCCGGACCGGGTTTACTAGCCGCGCTCGAAGTGCAGGCACTGGCTTTCGGTTATCGCGCGCTGTGGCTGTCGACGCGACGGGTCAATTCAAAAGCGCTGGCATTTTATGGCCGCCATGGCTATCTGCCGATCGACCCGTATGGCAAGTACGTGGGCCGCGCCGAATCGGCTTGCCTCGGCAAGCGCCTGAGCTAAGCGCAAGCCGATGGCGTACCGTAGGGTGGGCACTTGTGCCCACGCAGTCGTGCCGATGCATACCGTAACGCTTCCGCGCAGCCCCACACACGGACGTCCCGGTGAGGCCGTTATCGTTCAAGCAGTGACCGCGTGGGCACAAGTGCCCACCCTACGAGGTTGTTTCAGGCGGCGAATGCATTCACAACAATCACCCAAAAAACTGCGCCATCTCCGGCACGCGTTTCACCAGGATGCCGAACACGTACAACGCCAGGCAGGCCAGTCCGATCTTGTTCATGCGCGCGCGGCTCATCCCCGGCTGGCCGGTCTTCTTGATGTACAGGGCGTCGCGCAGCAGCACGGCGGCGTAGATCGTCAGCGCCAAACCGGTGATGATGACGCCAGTACCATCGCCGCGCAGGCCGCTGACGATGTCGTAGATGCCGACAAAGCCGAGCACGACAGTCAGTACGAGGTTGAATGCGGCGGACGGCGCAGCCTTGGGAGCTTGTTGCATGGGATTCCTGGATTGTTGGTACAAGTGAAACCAGCCGATCATACCGCAGGCGGCGATGCACCGTCGCGGTCGATTTCTTATAGAATGACGCCATCTCCCCATTTCTCACCGAAGGCAAGCACATGAGCGACGTTCAAACCTGGATCAAAGACACCGTGACCAATACCCCGGTCGTGCTGTTCATGAAGGGCACCGCACAATTCCCGCAATGCGGCTTTTCCGGCCGCGCCATCCAGATCCTGAAAGCCTGCGGCGTCGATAACATCGCCACCGTCAACGTGCTGGAAGATCCGGAAGTGCGCCAGGGCATCAAGGACTATTCGAACTGGCCAACCGTTCCACAGCTGTACGTCAACGGCGAATTCATCGGCGGCACCGACATCATGAACGAGATGTACGCGTCGGGCGAACTGCAGGCACTGTTCCCGAAAAATGCCTGATCAACGGCCGCGCCGGATCGTCGTCGGCATCACCGGCGCGACCGGCGCGGTGTATGGCGTGCGCCTGCTCGCACGCCTGCGCGCAGTACCCGGTGTCGAAACCCATCTGGTGGTGTCCGATGCCGCCTCCCTGACCCTGCACCAGGAAGTCGGCATGCAGCGGCGCGACGTCGAGGCCTTGGCCGACGTCGTCCATAAAAACCGCGAAATTGGTGCTTCGATTGCCAGCGGGTCGTTCCAGACCGACGGCATGGTGATTGCGCCCTGCTCGATGAAAACCCTGGCGGCGGTGGCCTACGGCCTGGCCGACAACTTGGTGGCACGCGCGGCCGATGTCATCCTCAAGGAACGGCGCCGTCTGGTATTGATGGTGCGCGAAACGCCGCTGAACCTGGCGCACTTGCGCAACATGACGGCGGTGACGGAGATGGGCGGAATTGTCTTCCCGCCACTGCCGAGCTTTTATCATCGCCCGGCCAGCATCGACGAGATGGTCGACCATACGCTCGACCGGGTGCTTGATTTAATGGGCGTCGAGAATGCCGCTGCGCCGCGCTGGTCCGGCATGCGGGGCACGCCGGAGTCGCCGTCGACCTAGGCAGGCGCCAGGCGCTCGTTAGCGCTTGTAATGGTCGCTGTCGCCGGCCTTCTTCAACTCCCTTGCCTCTTCCAGCATCCGACGCTGGGCGATGCGCTTGCGCATCACCTCGGCATGGCGCGCGGCCGTCATCGGCGGCGCGGTCATGAGTTCTTTCAGCTGGGCAGTGTTCATGTAATTGCTTTTCATTGGCGCACGATCCTCGGCTGTGGGAAGTCGATTATGCGCCAACGCCGGCAATTTGTACTGCACGACTCGGAAGAAAATTTGTAAGAGGAAACGCAGTCGTAACGAAGGCGCGGGCTTACTTTTGCGGGGCCGGGTGGTTCAGGCGCACCAGCATACGGATGAACTCGCGCGCCAGCTGGCGATGGTGTTCGTCGAGGCGCTGCAGGTCGGCGATCAGCTTGACGTCGGCCGATTCGAAACGGGCGCTGGCGCCGCCCTCGGCTTGCGCACCAGGGGCCTCGGCGCCGCCAAAGCGCAGCCAGTCGGCGGGCACGCCCAGCCATTGCGCAATCATGCGCAGCTTTTCCTGGGTCGGGATGGCTTCGCCGACCAGCCATTTACGGGCTGCATGGACCGTAATCGGACGGCCTTCGAAGCGAATGTTAAATTCGCGGGCCAGTCGGGTCGGACTATCCGGGGAATAATGTGCGTTTTTCAGCGCTTGCTGGAGACGCTCACTAAAGCTCTCCCGTTCGTTCGTGGAATTCATGATGGCACTATTTCATGCTCGACCACAAATGTCAGTCAATGGCATGTCAATACCATGTGTAACATTTATCGGGGCGAAGACTTAACAAAGAAGTGGAAATTGAAGAGCAATATCGCGCAAAGGCGCATCATGCCATAAAATTTCCGAGCTGCATGAATGTATCTTATTTGTATCCGTAAGGAAACAATAGTTGTGTCGTGTGCGCGACACGCGTTTTCGGCTGCAGGGCCGTTGCACAGGATCAGGTAGGGCAGAATGCCTCAGGCGGATCCGGCGAAGAACCGTTCAGGTGAGGTGGAACCGGAGCACGCCATCGGTGCCGGTTACACGCTTTAACATACCATCATTCCAAAGTTTGTGCAGGTGCGCGAGTGCTTCGCCCAGGGCAAAGCTGAGCTGGTGGGCGTCGAGCGCGCGGCGGAACATGATCGGCACGATGTCCATGGCGCTGACCGGCGCGCGGCAGGCTTCCTGCACTTCGGCCAAGCGCGCCACATGGTGTGCGCGCAGTTGCTCGATGCGGGTATGCAGGCCCTGGAAAGGTTTGCCGTGCGAGGGCAGCACCAGCACGTCCGCCGGCAAACCGGCGAACTTGTCGAGGGAATCGAGGTATTGCTGCAGCGGGTTGCCTTCCGGTTCGACCGCGAACACGGACACGTTGGTCGAAATGCGCGGCAACACCATGTCGCCTGAGATCAGGATATTCAATTCTTCCGAATACAGCGAAGTGTGTTCCGGCGAGTGCCCAAAACCGGTAATCACGCGCCAACGCACGTTGCCGATGGCGACAGTTTGCCCATCCTGCAAGCGTGTATACGCGTCGGGCACGCTCGGCACCAGCGACGGATAGTAATTGCGGCGGCTGCGCATCTGCTCGAGCATGGCGGGGTCGCGCAAGCCGTGGCGCTCGAAGTGGGGAATCGCCGAAGGGCCATCGACGCCCGGCAAGGCGGCCGCCATCATGCGTGCGAAGCCGAATTCGCCGGCCGTCAGCCAGAACGGCGCCGCAAACCGTGCGCATAGCCAGCCGGACAGGCCGACGTGATCCGGATGGCAATGGGTTGCCAGCACGCGCAGCACGGGCGCGTCCGCCATCGGACCAGCGAAAAGCTGTTCCCAGTTGGCGCGGGTGACGTCATTCGCCACGCCGCAATCGATGACGGTGTAGCCGCGCTGCCCGTCTCGCTCGTCGTCCAACAGCCACAGGTTGATGTGGTCGAGCGCGAACGGCAGCCCCATGCGCAGCCAGCCGAGCCCGGTCGCCACCGCGCGCACGCTGCCCGGGGCAGGCAATTCATCGCCAAACGGATAATGCAACTGGGCTTCGAGCGGATTCATGGTCGACAATCTTTCGTGGTTATGCAATGCGGGCGCGCTACAATGTGTTGACGTTGACGTAAACGGAAACACCGGACAGGAATTTTAAGCGATTCCACGTTTTGCCACTTTCAGCCGCACGAAGTACTCTACGGAAATGCCTACGACCTACACCATCGCCGAACTGGCGCGCGAATTCGACATCACTGCGCGCGCGATCCGCTTCTACGAAGACCAGGGCCTGTTAAGCCCCAGCCGCGAGGGCGTAGGCGGACGCAACCGCGTCTATACGCCGCGCGACCGCACCCGTCTAAAACTGACGCTGCGCGGCAAGCGCCTCGGCCTGACACTGTCGGAAATCAAGAGCATCGTCGACATGTACGAGTCGCCGAAGGATACCGTCGCCCAGATCGACCGCTTCCTCGGCATCCTGGCGCACCAGCGCGAAACGCTCGAGCAGCAACGCGCCGACATCGAAATGGCACTGGAAGAAATTTCCGCGCATGAAGAAGAATGCCGGCGCCTGCTGGCCGACAGCGCCACGCCGACCGGCGCCAGCGAAGCCGCCTGATTTTACGGCCAGCTAGGCGGCTCGCTTTACCCTCTACTTGACGTTTACGTTAACGTCACACGCGAGTATCATGCGAACTGCCATTTACCATTCCCCGCTCACCGAGAGGACGACATGCTGCATCTTCCAGGCTTGACCTTTGACCATGGCGAAGACATCGCCGCGCTGCGCGAAGCTGTCCAACAGTTCGCAGCGAGCGAAATCGCCCCACGTGCGGCCGAGATCGACCGCACCGACCAGTTCCCGATGGATTTGTGGAAGAAGATGGGCGAACTGGGCCTGCTCGGCATCACCGTCAGCGAGGAATACGGCGGCGCCAACATGGGCTACCTGGCGCACATCGTCGCCATGGAAGAAATCTCGCGCGCTTCGGCCTCGGTCGGCCTGTCGTACGGCGCCCATTCGAACCTGTGCGTGAACCAGATCAAACGCAATGGCACCGAAGAACAAAAACAGAAATACCTGCCGAAACTGATCTCGGGCGAACACATCGGCGCATTGGCCATGTCCGAGCCGAACGCCGGTTCCGACGTGGTCAGCATGAAGCTGAAAGCCGAATTGCGCGGCGACCGTTATGTATTGAACGGCACCAAGATGTGGATCACCAACGGTCCCGACGCCGATACCCTGGTCGTGTATGCGAAGACCGACCTGGAAGCGGGCCCGCGCGGCATGACCGCCTTCCTGATCGAAAAAGGTTATAAGGGTTTTTCGATCGCGCAGAAACTGGACAAGTTGGGCATGCGCGGCTCGCACACCGGCGAACTGGTCTTCCAGGATTGCGAAGTGCCGGTCGAGAACGTGCTCGGCGGCGTCGGCAAGGGTGTGAACGTGCTGATGTCGGGCCTCGATTTCGAGCGCACCGTGCTGTCCGGCGGCCCGCTCGGCATCATGGCGGCGTGCATGGATTCGGTCGTGCCCTATATTCACGAGCGCAAGCAGTTCGGCCAGGCGATCGGCGAATTCCAGCTCATGCAGGGCAAGGTAGCGGACATGTATTCGACCATGATGGCATGCCGCGCCTACGTATATGCGGTGGGCCAGGCCTGCGACCGCGCGACCTCGCCCGAACAGGTGCGCGCCCTGCGCAAGGACGCCGCCGGCGCCATTTTGTACAGCGCCGAAAAGGCAACCTGGATGGCCGGCGAGGCGATCCAGACCCTGGGCGGCAACGGTTATATCAACGAGTATCCGGTCGGTCGTCTCTGGCGCGATGCGAAGCTCTACGAAATCGGCGCTGGCACCAGCGAAATCCGCCGCATGCTGATCGGGCGTGAATTGTTTAACGAGACGATGTAATCGATAACGGGCAAGCATCGTAGGGTGGGCGCCCTGTGCCCACGCGGACCGTCGCGCCGTGTTGGCCACATTGAAGGCCGCATGGTATTCCGGCATTCGCGTGGGCACGGGGCGCCCACCCTACACACCAGACCCTGGCGCGAGACGAACGATGACCCAAGCGTTCCCCAAACTGCTGTCTTCCCGGATCGCATTCGACATCGCGCGCAGTATCCTCGACGGGTTCGACAAACATTATCGCCTGTTCCGCAGCGCCAGCCAGGCCGCGAAACGCCATTTCGAAATGGCCCACTGGGAAGTCGCCCAGCGCGCCGCGCGCGAGCGCATCGATTACTATGACCAGCGCGTGCAGGAAGCCGTGCGCGCCCTGGAAGATGCATACGCGCCCGAGGACCTGGCCGACCACGTCTGGCGCGAAATCAAGCTGCACTATATTGGCCTGCTGTCCGGCCACAAGCAGCCGGAACTGGCCGAAACGTTTTTCAATTCGGTCAGCTGCCACATCCTGCACCGCACCTATTACCACAACGATTTCCTGTTCGTGCGCCCGGTGATTTCGACCGAATACATCGAGACCGACGAACTGCTGCCGACCTACCGCGTGTATTACCCGGCCGCCGACGGCTTGCGCTTTGCATTACAGCGCATCGTCACCAATTTTCAATTGGCCTGCCCCTTTGCCGCGCTCGAGCGCGACGTCGCCCTGGTCGAAGCGCGCATGCGCGAAGCTTTTGGATTGCACGAGGCCGAGCCGAACCAGCAATTCCAGGTCTTGTCCAATCTGTTCTTCCGGAACAAAGGCGCGTATATCGTCGGCCGTGCGGTCAATGGCGCGCGCGAGTATCCGTTCGTGATTCCGGTCCTGCACGACGGGCGCGGCGCGCTTGTGCTCGACACGGTGCTGACCGATCCGGAACAGATTGCGATCCTGTTCTCGTTTACGCGCGCCTATTTTTTGGTCGACATGGAAGTGCCGTCGGCCTATGTGCAATTCCTGCGCGCGCTGCTGCCGCGCAAACCGAAAAGCGAGATCTATACGCTGCTCGGCCTGCAAAAACAGGGCAAGACCCTGTTTTATCGCGATTACCTGCAGCATTTAAAACATAGCTCGGACCGTTTTCAGAGCGCACCCGGCATTCGCGGCCTGGTGATGCTGGTCTTCGAACTGCCCTCCTTCCCGTATGTCTTCAAGGTGATCAAGGATTTCTATCCGCCGCCGAAGGAGACGACGCGCGCCCAGGTGAAGGAAAAATACCTGTTAGTAAAACACCACGACCGGGTCGGACGCATGGCCGATACGCTCGAATATTCGAACGTCGCCTTTCCGCTGGCGCGCTTCAGTGAAGAATTGCTGGCCGAATTGCAGCGGCACGCGCCTTCGCTGGTCGAGATCGAAGGCGAGCGCATCATCGTCAAGCACCTGTATATCGAGCGCCGCATGGTGCCGCTGAACATGTACCTGGCCGCGGCCGAACAGGCCGGCGACGTGGAGCGTCTCGAACACGGCGTGCGCGAATACGGGAATGCGATCCGCGACCTGGTCGCCGCGAATATTTTTCCCGGCGATATGCTGTATAAAAATTTCGGCGTGACGCGCCAGGGCCGCGTCGTGTTCTACGATTACGACGAGATCGACTATCTTACCGATTGCGTGTTCCGCGATATTCCGGCGGCGCGCAACGAGGAAGAGGAAATGGCGGCCGAACCCTGGTACCCGATCGGCAAACACGACGTCTTTCCCGAACAATTCGGCCGTTTCCTCCTTGGAAATGCCAAGATCCGCCACCATTTTCTGCACTACCACGCCGACCTGTTGACGCGCACCTGGTGGCAGGCGCACAAGGACCGCATCCTGGCGGGCGAGCTGGTCGACATTTATCCTTATCCGCAGCAGATCCGTTTTCACCACCCGATCACCACCCCCGGCGCCATCGAACAGGCGCCATCCCTTTTGGAGAACCAACAATGAATGATCCAGTCGTTATCGTCGGCGCCGCCCGTACCCCGATGGGCGCCTTCCAGGGCGATTTTTCCTCGAAAACGGCGAGCGACCTCGGTGCGGTGGCAATCCAGGCCGCGGTCGAGCGCGCCGGCGTCGATCCACAAACCGTGGAGCACGTCTATTTCGGTAACTGCCTGATGGCGGGACAAGGCCAGGCGCCGGCACGCCAGGCGCTCATCAAAGCCGGCTTGCCGCTGTCGACCGGCGCCGTCACCCTGTCGAAAATGTGCGGCTCGGCCATGCAGGCCGCCATCTTCGCCCACGACCAGCTCGTCGCCGGCAGCGCCGACATCGTCGTCGCCGGCGGCATGGAATCGATGACCAACGCGCCCTACCTGATCCCGAAGGCACGCGGCGGCTACCGCATCGGCCACGCGCCGATGTTCGACCACATGATGTATGACGGTTTAGAGGACGCCTACTCGCGCAACGAAAAAACCGGAGAGGGCCGCTCGATGGGCACCTTTGCCGAAGAGTGCGTCGCCACGTACCAGTTCTCGCGCGAAGACCAGGACAATTTCGCGATCACTTCCGTGAAACGCGCGCAGGCCGCCAACAACGACGGCTCCTTCGACTGGGAAATCGCCCCGGTATCGGTCGCTACCCGTACCGGCGAACTGCTGGTCGAAAAGGATGAGGGCCCGCTGAAGGCGAAGATCGACAAGATCCCGTCGCTGAAACCCGCATTCAAGAAGGAAGGCACCGTCACCGCCGCCTCGTCGTCGTCGATCAACGACGGCGCCGCGGCCCTGGTCATGATGCGCGAATCGAAGGCGAAGGAACTCGGCCTCACCCCGATCGCCCGCGTGATCGGCCACGCCACCCACGCGCAGGAACCGAACCTGTTCACCACCGCCCCGATCGGCGCGATGCACAAGCTCTTTAAAAAGACCGGCTGGATGGCGAACGACGTCGACCTGTTCGAGATCAACGAAGCCTTTGCCGCCGTGCCGATGGCCGCCATGCGCGACCTCGAGATCCCGCACGACAAGGTCAACATCCACGGCGGCGCCTGCGCCTTGGGCCACCCGATCGGCGCCTCGGGCGCGCGCATCATCGTCACCCTGCTGGGCGCCCTGAAAAAGACCGGCGGCAAGCGCGGCGTGGCATCGCTGTGCATTGGCGGCGGCGAAGCGACCGCGATGGCGATCGAGATGGTATAAGTTACAAGGTCTCCGGAGCGTTTCGACCCGGAGATTTTGTAACGCGGGCATGCCCGCCCTACGGTGCACCACCGCCGCATGAATAAATCGGAACGGTGGCATAACGTAGGGCGGGCATGCCCGCGTTTCGTGCCCCAAACAACCGCAACATCATTCCTGCCGGAGCTGACACCATGCCTACCGCTTTAATCCTCGGCGCCTCGCGCGGCATCGGCCACGAACTGGTGCGTCAATACCGTCTTGATGGCTGGCGCGTGATCGCCACCGCGCGCAAGAAGCAAGACCTCGACGAACTCGCCCGACTGGGCGCCGAGCCGCACGAACTCGACGTCACGGATGCCGACGCCATCGCCGGCCTTGGCTGGAAACTCGACGACGAAAAGATCGACACCGCCTGGCTGGTGGCCGGCCTGTATGGCCCGCGCCACGACGGCTTTCCGACCCAGGACGATTTCGACGCCGTGATGCACACCAACGTGCTGGCGGCGATGCGCCTGCTGCCGATCGTCGCGCCGCTGGTCGCGTCCACCCGCGGCAAGCTCGGCGTGCTGTCCTCGCGCATGGGCTCCATCGGCAGCCGCACCGGCACCGGCGGTTCGCTCTACCGCGCCAGCAAGGCGGCGCTGAACTCGGTGCTGCGCGACACCGCCCTCACCTTCGGCCCGCAAGGCGCCACCTGCGTCGCTTTTCATCCTGGCTGGGTCCAGACCGACATGGGCGGAGAAAACGCGGCGATCAGCGTCGAACACAGCGTGCGCGACCTGCGCGCCACCCTGGCCGGGGCCACGGCGCAGGCCAACGGCACTTTCCTGAACCACGACGGCGATCCGATTCCCTGGTAAGCCGCTCCCACGACCACAAACGAGACACCATGATCCTGACCGAAGAACACCAGATGATCCGCGACGCCCTGCGCAGCTTTGCCCAGGAACGCCTGGCGCCGCAAGCGGCGCGCTGGGACAAGGAACACTATTTTCCGAAAGCCGAACTGAAGGAACTGGCGCAGCTGGGCGCCTTTGGCGTGGCCGTGCCCGAAGCGTACGGCGGCGCCGGCCTCGACTACGTGTCGCTGGCGCTGGTGCTGGAAGAGATCGCGGCCGGCGACGGCGGCATCTCGACCATCATCTCGGTCAACAACTGCCCGGTCTGCAGCATCGCCATGATGTATGCGAACGACGAACAAAAAGAACGCTTCCTGCGCCCGCTGGCGCAAGGAGCCATGCTGGGCGCCTTTGCGCTGACCGAGCCGCACACCGGCAGCGACGCCGCCGCGCTGCGCACCACGGCGGTCCGTGACGGCGACGACTACGTCATCAATGGCACCAAACAATTCATCACCAGCGGCAAGTACGGCGACGTCGCCATCGTCATGGCGGTCACCGACAAGGCGGCCGGTAAAAAAGGCATCAGCGCGTTCTGGGTGCCGGTCGACACCCCCGGCTACATCGTCGCCGGTCTCGAACAGAAGATGGGCCAGCATTCCTCGGACACGGCGCAGATCGTGTTCGAGAATTGCCGCGTGCCGGCGCGTAACCTGATCGGCGAAGAGGGGATGGGCTACAAGATTGCCCTGTCCGGCCTGGAAGGCGGCCGCATCGGCATCGCTTCGCAATCGGTCGGCATGGCACGCGCCGCCTTCGAGGCGGCCCTCAGCTATGCCAAGGAACGCGAGAGCTTCGGCAAGGCCATCTTCGAACATCAGTCGGTGCAGTTCCGCCTGTCGGAAATGGCGATGCAGATCGAAGCGGCGCGCCAGCTGATCCTGCATGCGGCATCCATGAAAGATGCCGGGTTGCCCTGCCTGAAAGAAGCGGCGATGGCGAAGCTGTTCGCTTCCGAGATGGCCGAGCGCGTCGTCTCGAACGCGATGCAGGTATTCGGCGGCTATGGCTACGTGGCCGACTTCCCGATCGAACGCATCTACCGCGACGTGCGCGTCTGCCAGATCTACGAGGGCACCAGCGACATCCAGAAGCTGTTGATCGCGCGGGCGCTGTAATGGACGAGCGGCGCACGGAGACGGCGGCGGGCATCCACCCGGTGCAACGCGCCGACCTCCCTGCCCTGTTCGTCTACCTCGACGACCACCTGCGCGATAACGGCCGCGACGGCACGGCGCTGTTCCAGCCGATGACGCGCGCCGAGTCCGGCTTCCCGGTCGACAAGCGCGCCGGCTTCGTGACCGGCATGACCGCGCCGGTGGGCGAGCCGGGCTGGCGCCGCGCCTGGTTCGCGCTCGATGCGCAAGGCCTGATCTGCGGCCATGCCGACCTGCGCGCGCGGCCGGAACGGGCGGCGCGCCACCGCTGCCTGCTCGGCATGGGCGTGCACCGCGATCATCGCCGCCACGGCCTGGGCGCCCGGCTGCTGGCCACGGCGCTGGCCTGGGCGCGCGCGCAAGGGAATATCGATTGGGTCGACCTGGAGGTCATCGCCAGCAACCTGCCCGCGCGCCGCCTGTACCAGCGCAGCGGTTTCGTGGTGGCCGGCGAGCTGCCCGACCTGTTCCGCATTGATGGCGAGCAGATCGGCTACGTGTACATGACGCACAGGATCTGAGGCCGGTATTGCTTTACTTGCAACGCAGGACGGTAGCATAATGATGCATTCAAGCATTATTTTGCCTCCTTATCCGGTCTCGCCATGCACATCCACTCCCGTCTTTTCTGTGTCCTCCTCGCTGCAGCAGCAGCGCCTGCCCTGGCCGCCGAGCCGGCCTGGCTTGGCGCCGCCGATTGCCGCATCTTCCCGATCAAGCCGGCGCCTGCCGGTGAAGTGAGCTGGACCGGTGGCTGCGTTGACGGCTACGCCAGCGGTAAAGGGACACTCGCCTGGACCGTACCCAAGTTTGGCAAGTCGACGCTCGACGGGACGCTGGTGCGCGGCGAAGTCAGCGGTGAAGCGGTCCTCAAGTCTGGCGGCACTATCTATGAAGGCATGACCTGGTACGGAGCGCCGCACGGTCAGGGCTACCTCCAGGCCGAAGGCTGGGGCTGGTACGAAGGTGAATTCGCCGGCGGCGTGCCGCATGGCAAAGGGACCCACCTGGCGCTCGACCGCTCGCGCTACACGGGCGACTGGGTCGAAGGCAGGCGCCACGGCCGGGGAGAAGCGACGTTTGCCACCGGCGGCAGCTACAGCGGCGAGTGGAAGAATGACGTCTTCGACGGCCAGGGCGCCATCGTCTACGCCGGCGCCGGCCACAAGTACGAAGGGCTGTTCCACGAAGGCCGCGTCGCCGGCCTGCCCGCAGCGGAGGTCGAGAAAGGCATTTACCATACCACTGGCGGCGTGAGGTGGAGTCCTACTCGCAACGAAGGCACCACTTCGTCGCTGCCCCTGAACGCACGCTGGGATGCGCTGACGCCGGGCCAGCAAAACGTCGTCCGCGCGGGCTATGCGGCGCTCGAAGCCGGCGACGAGCCACCGTTTCCGGCCAAGGGCCAGGGTCCCCTGTTCGATACGGTGCAGCGCATGAACTATACCTTCGGCCTGGTCAAGGGCAAGCTGCTCGTATACGTGCTGGTCGGCAAGGATGGCAAGCCGCTCAGCGTGACGGCCTTCGGCGCGCCCACCGCCACCTTCGTACGTGCATTGACGACGCAGATGATGCTGGAGCAATTCAAGCCGGCGCTGTGCAGGGGCAAGCCCTGCGACATGGTGTACCCGCTCCTCCACAGTTTTTCAGTCAGCGACGACACCTGAAGGGCACGGCCTCAGCTGACCGCCGGCTCCAGCAGCGTCACCGTCTGCCGCTCGGTATCGAGCGTGGCGCGAATCCCCATCGGAATCGTGAACTGGTCGCGGATGTGCCCGATCGAATAGCCGCTCACGGCCGGCACCGACAGCGGCTGCAGGTGGATGTCCAGCGTCTGGTCGAGGGTCAGCGACATGTCTTCGTGCTCCGGTCCGCAGTCTTCGCAGATGCCGACCATCACCCCGGCTGCCTTGTTCAGCCCGGCCGCCAGATCGAGCTGGGTCAGCCAGCGGTCGATCCGGTACGGCGCCTCGTTGACTTCTTCCAGGAACAGGATGCTGTCCTTGACGTCTGCCGCATACGGCGTGCCGGCCAGCGCCGCGACCAGGCTCAGGTTGCCGCCCATGAGCGGTCCGGTCGCCACGCCGCCGTGCACGGTGCGCAGTGCGAAATGCGGCTTTTCCAGCGCACGCCGGCTGTTTTCCAGCGCCATCGGGATCGTGTAGCGCGGCTGCGGATCGGACAGGACCGCCATCATGTGCTCGACCGCATAATCGGTCATGGTCGACGAGGCGACCGGCCCGTGGAAGGTCACCAGGCCGGCGTGCCTGTGGATCGCCAGGTGCAGCGCGGTGATGTCCGAATAGCCCAATAAAATCTTCGGGTTGGCGCGGATCAGGTCGAAATCGAGGTGCGCGAGGAGTGAAATACAGCCGGAACCGCCGCGGATCGGCCAGATCATTTTGATGTCGGGATCGCCGAACATCGCGTGCAGGTCGGCCAATCTCTGCGGCACGCTGCCGCCGTAGTTGCCGTACACCGCGCGCAGCGAGGCGCCTTCGCGCACGCGCAGCCCGAGCGCCTCGATGTTGCGGCGCGCCTTGGCGATCGATTTTTCGGTGGCGTAGCCGCCCGGCGCGATCAGGGCGACGGTGTCGCCCGGCTGCAGGCGCGGCGGTTTGATCAGCTTGTGCATGGGAGGACGGGAAGAGCGGCGCGTGCGCGTTGCGCCCAGGGTGGCGCCCGGCAGCAGCGCGGCGCCGGCCAGCAGGGTACAAAAGGCGCGCCTGCCGGGATGCGGGCTAGGAGGCATGGTGAAATCGTGGTGGACGCATGGGACGAACCATAAAAAAACTGCCGGCCCGACGCGCATGCGCCCAGCCGGCAGCCTTGGTCATCGCTTCGATCAGAAGAACTTGTGCTTCAGGGTCAGCGAGTACGAACGGCCACGTGGATCGGCCACGCGCGGATCCCAGCCGGCGCCGACGACTTCGTCGACGTTGTGCGCGGTGAACGGCGGGTCGCGGTCGAACAGGTTCTGGACACCGAAGGTGATCGACGTGTTCTTGAAGCCGGTATAGGTCGTCGACAAGCCGAAGCGGGTGTAGCTCGACACGTCCGGATCGAAGCCCGGCGGCGGCGCGCCGATGCCCTTGTTCGGCACCTGGTCTTTATAACCACTGGCGAAGTACTGGCTCAGCATGCCGCTCCAGTCGCCGCGGCTGACCGACAGCGTGGCGCTGTGCTTCCAGCGCAGGTACAGGTCGCGCGTAAAGAATTTACCCACGTATTCCTTGTACTCCTGGCCGGCCAGTTCGGCGAACTTGAAGCTTTGCGTCCAGGTGCCGTCGAGCGCGGCGCTCCACTTGACGTCGCTCACCCTGCCGTCGCCACGCAGGCCGAGGTCGGCGCCGCGCGTCTTGGCGCCGCCGGCATTGATCCAGCCCGAACGCACGTACTCGATGGTGCCGACGCCGCTGCCGTTGGCCGGGTTGCGGATCACGTTTTCGGCCAGCGCGGGCTGGTTCGCCAGGATGATCTGCGGCGTGCGGTTCAGGATCTTGTCCTGGGTATTGATGATCCAGTAGTCGAGCGAGGCCGAGAAGCCGCGCACCGGCTCGACCACCACGCCCAGCGTGCCCTGCTTCGAGGTTTCCGGACGCAGCGACGAATTGCCGCCGGCCTTGAAGTCGAGGCGCGCGATCGCGCAGTATTCCGGATTGCCCGGGTTCAGCGGGCAGCCGATCGGGTCGATCGTGCCGTTCGGCAGTTCGCCGTCGAGCGAGGCCGAATACAGCTGGGTGAAGCTCGGCGCCAGAAAGCCTTTATTGGCCGACCCACGGAACAGCAGCCAGCTGGCCGGCTGGTAGCGGAAGGCGACCTTCGGATTGGTGGTGGCGCCGATCACGCTGTAGTCGTCGCGGCGCACGGCCAATTGCACTTCCAGGTCTTTCACCACCGGCACGATCATTTCGGCATACACGGCCTTGATGTCGCGCGAGGCTTTCTTCAGCGCAGCATTGCCCGGCGCCTGCCAGACGATGGTGGCGTCGGCATCCTGGCCATATTCATAGCCTTCGCGGCGCAGGTCGAAACCGACGGCGGCGGCGACAGCGCCGGCCGGCAGGTTGAACACTTCGCCCGACACCGAGCCGTCGAGCTGGGTCAGCGTGGTGCGGCCATGCTGCAAATCGCCGCGGAACTTGGTCGACTCGATCAGCGCCATCGCATCGGCCGTCTGCGTTTGTCCCGGCGCCAGCCACGGGTTGATGCGGCCGGTGCCGAGCGCCTGGTACATCGGCGTGGTGTAGGCATAGCCATCGTTGAGCGTGGTTTGCGTCTTGCTCAGCGCGCGCGACAGGCCGAGCTTGTAGTCCCAGCGGTCGAGCGTGCCCTCGAGGCCGACCAGCAGGCGCGCGCTCTCGGTGGTGTTGTCCATCTCGCGGTTGCCGAAATCGGTGGCGCGCCATTTATAGATGATCGGTTTCGTGCGGTCGAAGCTCGACACGTACTGCGACAGGTCCTGGTAGTACGGGCCGCCGACCGGATAGGCGCTGTTGGTTGCCAGCGAGGTCGAGATCTGCATCGGGGTCAGGATCGACGTTACCTTCGAGCGTGAAGCCATGCCTTCGACGAACAGGCGGTGACCCGGCGCGATCTGGAACGAACCACGCGCGATCGCATTGGCGCGCTCGGCCGGCGGCATCATGACGTAGTCGGCGCCATAGTCATACGCGCACGAGAAACGCGTGCGCGTGACCGGCGTGACGTCGGTCCAGAGCTGGCTCTGGTACTGCGACATGTAGGGAATCGAATCGCACTTGTTCTGGAAGCTCAGCAGGTTCGCTTGCAGGTAGCGCGTAGCGTCGCCCGGCACCGTGAAGTTGGCGCCGAGGGCGGTATTCGCGCCGGTCAGCTGGTTCGCATACGGCGTGCCGGTGGTATCCGGCGACAGGCCGCGCGATGGCTGGAAACCATTCGCAAAGTCGCGCTGGTGCGAATGCAGCATGTCGTTCTTGTCGACGGTGACGGCCGCCATCACGTTGAAGCGGTCGTTCTCGAGGTCGCCATGGCCGGCCAGCAAGGTCGCGCGGCGGGTGGTGCCGCCGCCGGCTTCGGTGGCATTCACGGTGGCCGAGGCTTCGACGCCCTGGTAGTTGGTGCGCAAGATGAAGTTCACCACGCCGCCGACGGCGTCGGTACCGTAGATGGCGGAGGCGCCATCTTTCAGGATTTCGACGCGCGAAATGGCCGAGAGCGGGATCGAATTCAGGTCGACCGCCTTGCCGCTGCCGCCGTGGGTGGCGATGCGGCGGCCGTTGAGCAGCACCAGCGTGCTGTTCGGGCCGAGGCCGCGCAGCGAGGCGAACGAGGCGCCGCCGCTGACGCGGTCGGCGTCGGCGCCGAACACGTTGTTACCCGAGGTCATGTTGTCGGCGCCGGTGCCATTCGCCGAGATGGTGCGTACCAGCTCCTCGGTGGTGGTGATGCCCTGCTTTTCGATTTGCTCGTAGCTGATCACCTGCACCGGCAGCGCGCCTTCCTTGGCGATCCGCTTGATGCTCGAACCGGTCACCTCCACGCGCGCCATCGGGGTATTCGGTTGCAGCTGCTGGGCTAGCGCCGGGCTTGCCACGCCGATCAGGGCAATCAGATGGGCCAGTTTCTTTAACTTCACGCGTCTCTCCTAAGGTTTCCGTCTACGTTCAACAGGGCGGCACAATGTCTGCTGGGTCATCGTAATGTCATGGCATTACGTTATGTTGTCGTGCCGAGCCTACGCCCGGCATGGTGGGCCAGCCAATGAAATAACTGGCGGGAAGTATAACTAAGAGGAATATTTATAAGAGGAAATCTCTCGCTTTCTAACGCGGCTGCCCGGACAAGCGTGCCCTTTGCGCAACATCCACATCCAGATAACGCCAGGACGTGAAAGCGACTGGGTGACGCTTGTAGTTTTTTAGCCACGGATGGCGAATATCGGCCGACACCGCGTGGGTCAGCGGCACCCAGGGGTTGTAGGCGTGGATCAGCTGGTTCATCTCGAAGTACAAACGTTGCCGCGCCGGGCCATCGGTCAGTGCGCGCGCCTGTTCATAGCGGACGTTATAGGCGGGCAAATTAAAGCGGGCGTAATTGGCGCGGCCGGCGTTGGGGCCGTACAGCAACTGATAAAAATTGTCGCCGTCGGGGAAGTCGGCGATCCAGTTACTCTCGAACATCGTCACCTTGCCCAGGCGCGACGCCTTGATGATTTCCGTCTTTTTATCGGACTTGAAGACCACGCGCAGCCCGATCGAATTCAGGCATTTGCGCCACAGCTCATCGCGCAGGCGGCCGCCGACCGTCGCTTCGCTGTGCATGGTGAGCGTCAGGGGCTTGCCGTCGGGCGCGCGCCGGAATCCCTCGCTATCGCGCTGGCCGTAGCCATGGCGGTCGAGTAAAGCGTTGGCGAGGGCCGGGTCGTAGGGCACCGGGCTGCGGTAGGTCGGGTCGTAACCGAGCACGTTCGGCGGCAGCGGCGATTCGGCCTTGATCGCAAAGCCCTTTTTTAACAGCGCGATGTCTTCGGTACTGTTGTAGGCCAGAGCAATCGCGCGGCGCAGGGCGATCCGGTTCTGGGTATAGCCGCCCAGGACCGGGTCGTTCATGTTCATCCACATGTAATAGGTCTGCAGCACCGGGAAGCGCGACAGCTGCATGCCGCGTTTCCTTAGCTCCGGTTTCAGCCCGCCGTCGCGGATTACCATGTCGGTCATCGATTCGGGCACTTGCTCGAGGTAGTCGTATTCGCTGTTCAGGAAGCCGAGCATGCGGCCCTGGAATTCCTCGGCAATTTTTACCTCGACGCGGTCGACGCGCGGCAGGCGCTTGCCCTGCAAGGCGGCGGCGATCGCCCTGTCTTCGGCGTTGTTATTTGGTGTTGCGTCGAACACGGCCGTCGAATACGGATTGGCCAGCAGCACGATGCGGTCGCTTCTCTTCCACTCGCCAATCATGAAGGGGCCGCTGCCGACCGGGTGGTTCCCTGCCTGGCCCGGATACGCCTCGATCACTTCGCGCGCCACCACGCCGGAGGCCGGCGTCGCCAGATAAAACAGAAAATTGTTGTCGGGTTCCTTCAGGCGCATGCGCAGGGTGTAGCGGTCGAGCGCTTGCAGGCCGGGGATCGGCGTGTCATGGCTGAAGGTCTTCTTGAGCGCTTCGTCCCCTTCGAGCTTGCCGTCGAACATGTACGACCAGGGCGATTTGATGGCCGGGTCGTACAGGCGCCGGATGCTGTAGACGTAATCCTGCGCCGTCACCTCGCGCTTTACTCCCTTGAAGGCGGGGTCGGGCGTGAAATGGATGCCGGGACGGATGCGGAAGGTATAGGTACGGCCGTCGGCGCTGACTTCGGGCATGGCCGTGGCCGTGTTCGGCTGCAGTTTGACCGGACGCGCCAGGTAGTCGTAACGCAGCAGCGGGTCAAACAGATTTTCCAGCAGAGATAACGTGGCGATGTCCGAGGCGGCGGCGGGATCGAGGCCGGTTTCGCTGGTGGACAGGAACATGTGCAGCACTTTGCCGCCGCCTTGCGGGGCCACGGCCGGGGCGGAAACGGCGGCGCTGGCGGCGCCGGCAGCAAGCAGCAAACTGAAAAACGCGGCGCGAAGGGTCATGGAGTCGGTCCTGGTTGAGCGTTGCGTATGATAGGCGCGCAGCCTGGCGCAAGCAAATCCCAGCCCGCGATCATAACTTTTCTGCATGGCGCGGCTGCATTCTTTCATCCTTGCACCTTGCTCTGCGCCTATACTCTCCGCTGCACAATCGTGCGCATTTGCCGTGACTTCGTCTGCGGCTTGAACTGGGGGCGTCAAGCATGACCCCGCCCGCTTATCGGACTGACCCATGGCATTGAATTACATCTGGACTGGTTTCTTCCTCGTCGGCTTCGTCGCAGCACTTGCCCAATGGCTGTTTCTGGGTGACAGCGAAATCTTCAAACGCGTCATCGACGGCACCTTCAGCTCGGCCAAGATGGCGGTGATGGATATCGCCCTGCCCCTGGCCGGCGTGATGACGCTCTGGCTCGGCATCATGAACATCGGCGAAAAAGCCGGCGCCATCAACCTGTTTGCACGCATCATTGCGCCCTTCTTTTCGCGCATCTTTCCCGGCGTGCCGCGCGAGCATCCGGCCAATGGCCACATGGTCATGAATTTTTCGGCGAATATCCTCGGACTCGACAATGCCGCCACCCCGTTCGGCCTGAAGGCGATGGAAAGCCTGCAAACGCTCAATCCGCGCAAGGATGAGGCGAGCGATGCCCAGATCATGTTCCTGGTGATCCAGACCTCCGGGTTGACCGTGATTCCGCTGGCGATCATGGCCCAGCGCGCCATCCTCGGCGCCGCCAACCCGGCCGATATCTTCATTCCGACCCTGATCGCCACCTTCTGCTCGACCTTCACCGGCATCGTCGCCGTCAGCCTGCGCCAGCGCATCAACCTGCTCGATCCGGTCGTGTTCGGCTGGATCGGCGGCCTGACGGCGATCATCGGCGCCCTCGTGTTTTATCTCACCAATTATCTGGCGAAATCGGAAATCGAACTGGTGTCGGTGGTGGCCGCCAACCTGATCCTGTTTTCGATCATCGCCGCCTTCATGGTCGCGGCGCTGCGCAAGGGCGTCAACGTCTTCGAAGCCTTTATCGAGGGCGCCAAGGGCGGCATCGAGACCTCGCTGAAAATCATTCCCTACCTGGTCGGCATGCTGGTCGCCATCAGCGTGGTGCGCAATTCCGGCATCCTCGGCCTGATCGTCAGCGGCTTCAGTTGGGTGTTCACCCAGCTGGGGCTGCCGACCGATTTCGTCGGCGCCCTCCCCACTGCACTGATGAAACCGCTGTCGGGCAGCGGCTCGCGCGCGATGATGATCGACGCCATGACGACCTATGGCGTCGATTCCTTTGTCGGGCGCCTGGCCTCGATCCTGCAGGGCGCGGCCGACACCACCTTCTATATCGTGGCCCTCTACTTCGGCTCGGTCGGCATCCGCAAGAGCCGCTACGCCATCGGCTATGGCTTGCTGGCCGACCTGGCGGGCGTGATCGCCGCCATTTTCGTCGCTTACCTCTTCTTCGGTTAAAGGATGCGCATGCTTCGTCACCTGACCCTCGCCGCCGTCCTCCTCGCCTGCCTGCCGCAGCAGCAGGCCCTGGCCCAGTTGCCGGAACCGGTGGCGCAGTTGCTGGCGCTGAACGGCATGACGCCGGACGCCCTCAGCGCGCTGGTGCTGCGCGGCGACCAGGTCGTCGTGGCGCACCTGGCCGAGCGCCCGATGCAGCCGGCCTCGACCATGAAGCTGGTGACGACGCTGGTCAGCCTGGAACAGCTGGGGCCGGTATTTCGCGGACGCACCGAATTGCTGACCAATGGCGAACTGGATAATAAAGGCGTGCTGCAAGGCGACCTGGTGCTGCGCGGTGGCGCCGACGCCGACTTCTCGGGCGAGGTACTCGTCAACATGCTGCGCGCGCTGCAGTATGCGGGCATCAAACGGATTGCCGGCAACCTGGTGCTGGACCGCAGCCTGTTCCAGCCGGCGCGCACGGACGTCGGCGTGCCGCCCTTCGACGAGTCGCCCGAGGCGTATTACAACGTCATTCCCGACGCACTGCTGGTCAACAAGAACATGCTGCAGCTCGACATGCGCTCGACCGACAAGCGCTTGCGGCTGGAGATGCAGCCGGCGCTGGCCGGGGTGACCGTGACCTCGAACATGACCCTGGTCGACGCCGATTGCGCCAGCTGGGAAAGCGGCTGGAAGCTGCCGCAGACGGTGCGCACGGCAGACGGCATCAAGCTCGTGCTGCAAGGGACCTATCCGAAAAACTGCGCGCGCAGCAACAGCATCAACGTGCTCGAGCGCGACGACTACATCGACGGCCTGTTCCGCCTGACCTGGAAGCAGCTGGGCGGCAAGTTGACGGGCAAGACAGTCACCGGCACCGCGCCATTCGATGCGCGCCTGCTGGCCGAGCACCGTGCGCGCGCCCTGCCGGAAGTCGTGCGCGATACCAACAAACCCTCGGACAATGCACTGGCACGCACTCTGTTCCTCAGCCTGGGCGCGTTGGAAGCGGACCCGCTGCTGGGCAGCCGCCCGCTGCCGCCCGTGCCGGACCAGACCACGTATACGCGTGCCGACGGCGCCATCCGCAGCTGGATGCGCGCGCATGCGATCGACGACAGCGGTTTTGTCATCGAAAACGGTTCCGGCCTGTCGCGCATCGAACGCATCAGCCCGTTGCAGATGGGCGCCTTGCTGCGCGCCGGCTTGCGCAGCAACTGGGCGCCGGAATTTTTGGCCAGCATGCCGATCGCGGCGATGGACGGCACCATGCGCCGGCGCCTGAACGGCAGCCCGGCCGCGGGCCGCGCGCGTTTGAAAACCGGGACGCTGCGCAACGTGGTCGCCGTGGCCGGCTATGTGCCCGATGCGAACGGCGTGCAACACGTGGTGGTGGCGATGGTCAACGACGAGCGCGCTGGCGACGGGCGGGGGCGCGCCGTGGTCGATGCGCTGGTGGATTGGGTGGCGAAGTCGGGAATAGTAGCGCCGGCGGCGGTGGCCGTTCAACCGTAAATTATTTGACACTGTTGGCCGCGGCGTACCGTAGGGTGGACTCCTGAGTCCACGCGTTCACCGTTCGATTTGTGTTAACTCAACCGTGGTGGCGACGCTCCGATGGGTATTTTGGCAGTAGCAGTAGCAGTGGCTAGAGGCGCAAGCGTCATGCCAGCGCCGTACCGCGTGGACTCGGGAGTCCACCCTACGCCCTTCGAATGAGGTGCCGATCGGCTGGCAGCACGACGTTGGCAGCCTTCCCCGTTGAAATTCCACTCGAAATTGCACGCTTTGCGGAAGCTCAACCAATCGAGCTTACTGCCTTTTCTCTCCCTCCGTCCACAATCTTGCTTCGGTGACACGAAAATACAACGCTCATGCTAGGCGCGTTGTATGGACATCGGCCAATTGTTAATATGAATTGTACGCATGGAAACATATCCACGCGTTATAGGTTTGTATTGCCGAGTGATCCGCATTTTCGAATATTAAGAAAAGAGAAAACATGACGAGACCTGCTGCCTGCCATCCTTTCCGCCAAACCCTGCTTGCGACCGCCTTGCTGGCCGTACTCTATCCAGCCAGCGCACAGGACACCGCCTCCGGCACCGGTACTGGCACCAGCGGCGCCGACGACAATCCGGCCCGCGTCGTCGTGCTCGGTTCGCGTTCGAGCGCCAAGACCGCGCTCGATACCGCGGCGCCCGTAGGGCTGATCAATGCGAAGGACATGCAGACCGCCGGTCCGCTGGAACTCGGTAAACTGCTGCAGACGCTCGATCCGTCGTTCAATTTCTCGACCACTTTTATCAGCGACGGCACCGACATCATCCGCCCGGCCACCCTGCGCGGCCTCGGTCCTGACCAGCTGCTGGTGCTGGTCAACGGCAAGCGCCGCCACCAGCAGGCGCTGGTCAATGTCCAGCAAACCATCGGCCGCGGCTCGGCCGGCACCGACATCAATGCCATTCCGATGTCGGCCATCAGCCACATCGAAGTGCTGCGCGACGGCGCCGCCGCCCAGTACGGGTCGGATGCGATCGCCGGCGTGATCAACATCGTATTGAAATCGCAGGTCAAGGAAACGCAGGTCAGCAGCTCGATCGGCACCACCTCCGAGGGCGATGGCGACATGATCTCGGCCAGCGCCAACACCGGGTTCGTGATCGGCGACGGCGGTTTTGTCAACCTGTCGGCCGAAGGACGGCGCCGCAACGAGACCAACCGGGCCGGGGTCGACAGCGCCCGCGTCGATCCGCCGCGCGTGACCCAGCGCATCGGCGACAGCCTGGCCAAGGATGCCTTCCTGTGGGTGAATGCCGGCTTGCCGATCGACAAGGACCGCGAATTCTATGCCTTCGGCGGCGTGTCGAAACGTACCGGCGACTCGGCCGGCTTTTACCGCACTGCCGACGACGCCCGCAACGTGCCCGCGGTCTACCCCAACGGTTTTCTCCCGAACATCATCACCACGGTAAAAGATGCGTCGTTCGCCGTCGGCTACCGCCACGCGCTGCCGAATGACTGGAAGTTCGACGCCAGCGTGAACCATGGGCGCAGCCAGCTTGCCTTCCACGAGCGCGAGTCGATCAACGTCAGCTACTGGTACGAACCGCGCCCGGGCGGCGGTATCTATGCCGAATCGCCTTTGGAAGCAGATACCGGCACCCTGAAATTCAACCAGACCACGGTCAATGCCGACCTGCGCGGCCCGATCGACCTGGGCGGGCGCAAGGTGTCGCTGGCGGTGGGCTTCGAATACCGCACCGACAACTACAAGATCGAAGCCGGCGACCCGGTCTCGTACCAGTACGGCCGCACCAACAATCCAGCCATCGTGATCCGCGACCAGGCCGGCGGCATCGCCGCCTCGGGCGCGCAGGGATTCCCCGGCTATACGCCGTCCACCGAAGTCGACGACGGCCGCCACAACATCGCCCTCTACATCGACGCCGAACACAACCTCACCGAGCAGCTGCTGGTGGCCGGCGCGGTGCGCTACGAGCGGTATTCCGACTTCGGCAGCACCACCACCGGTAAGCTGTCGATGCGCTACGACCCGTCGCGCACGGTCGGCCTGCGCGGCAGCATCTCGACCGGTTTCCGCGCACCCTCGGTGCAGCAAAAATTCTACAGCTCGGTGTCCACGAACCTGAACGCGGCCGGGGTGCTGACCGAAACCCTGACCGCGCGCGAAGGCAGCGCCGTCACGCGCGCCTTCGGCATCGCGCCGCTGAAGGAAGAGACCTCGAAAAACGCCAGCATCGGCATCGTGCTGCGCCCGATGCAAAATTTCTCGGTCACCGCCGACCTGTACCGCATCGACATCGACGACCGCATCGTCTTCTCGAGCAATATCGCGCCCGAAGCGGGCGCCGGCCCGATCCGCGCCATCCTCGATCCGTTGCGCGTCGGCCAGGCGCAATTCTTCACGAATGCGATCGACACCAGCACCGACGGTTTCGATCTCGTGGCCGAGCACACCACGCGCTGGCCCGGTTCGACCCTGGTGCTGTCGGGCCAGCTCGGTTTCAACAAGACCGAGGTCAAGGCGCGGCGCTCGCAGTCGCCGGTCCTGAGCGGCGCCCAACTGTTCGACGACACGCAAGTGACGCTGATCGAACGCGGCCAGCCGCGCCAGCACCATGTGATTGCCGCCGACTACACGACCGGCCCCTGGAACGTCAACACCCGCGCCAGCTATTTCGGCGACGTGCAGGGCCAGGGTTTTACCCCTGGCTTCATCCAGACCTGGGAAGCCAAATGGCTGGTCGACCTGAGCCTGCGCTATGCCTTCACCAAGCGCCTGAGCCTGGCCGTCGGCGCGAATAACCTGTTCGACACCTATCCAACCAGGTGGGACCCGGTGCGCGCGGCACCGTTCCCGCAACTGGGCTTTACCCATTGCTGGGAAACCTGCCCAATCGGCATCAACGGCCGGCAAATGTACGCCCGTTTGGACTGGGCCTTCTAAGCCCCCAGGCACGCGGCGTCAGGGTTTCGACGCCTGCGTGCCGGCCGGCGCCGCTTCGAGCCAGGGCGCGCCGGACACGTCGGGCTTGGCTTCGACCAGGGCCACCTGCGCCCTGGTCGATTCGCGGATCGTGCGTACGACGTCGAGCATGGTCTTTTCGGCGAATTTTTCCGGGGTACCGAGCACCATGCCGGTGGCGCGCCGCGGCCATTCGAGCCATCCTCCCTCCTTCTTGGTAAAGCCGGCATACATGTCGAGGTGGTAGCCGGTTTTATAGGCGTACAGGCAGGCGACGATGTGCATGTCCTGGCCGCCGCGCACGTCGGGGCGCGCCTTGGCGGTCCAGGTGGCGCCGTCGCAGCTCGGTCCGCGCGCGGCGCCGGGGGCGTCGGCCAGTTTGAAGCGGCCCGGCTGGTCGAGGACCTCGGCCGTTTCCGGCAGCGGCGTGGCCAGCGTGGCGTTGCTGATGTTGCGGCTGATGCCTTCGCTGGCGGCACGGACCACGGCGGGTGCCGGCGCGTCGGTCTTGATGTCGAACACGCGCACGTATTCGATCGTCCGGTCCTGCGCGGCGAAGATCTCGCCCGCGCCCGTGCTGCAGCCCGCCAGCGCCGTTCCCACGGCAGCAGCCAATATGAATCGTTTCATTGCGCACCTCTCCTGTCCGTTGGAAGAATGGTATGGCGCGAAAGGAAAGACGCCGACCCAACAAGCGGGCTCGTCAAGTCGTGCGATCAATCTCTCGTCGTTACCAATCGATTGTCCGGGCCGGAACAGAGAGAAATGCTGAGAAAACTCAAGTGTGCGCGGGAGCGCGCCGACGTCTCACAGGACGCGCTGGAAGGTGCCGCGCACGCGTTCGCGGTCGCCGCAATCGAAATGCCACCATTCGGTATTGATGCCGACGAAGCCGGCGCCGAACATGGCGCCGCGCAACAGGCGGCGGTTGTCCACCTGCTGTTCGCTCAATTGTCCGGCGGCGAGAAAACCGTCCTCCAATGCCGGGTGCGACAGGTCGGTCATGTCGTCGAAGCCGGTGCCCATGTCGAGTTCGCGCCCATGCGGGTCGAGGATGGTGACGTCGAGCGCCATGCCGTAGGAGTGGATCGAACCGCGCGCCGGGTTGGCAAGGTACATCTGCAGGCCGGTGCCGGCCAGCGCATCCCACAACTGCTGCTGCACCCGCTGCGGACGCAGGGCGTCGAGCACGAGCAGGGTGTGGCCGGGCGCTTCCCTGCCCAGCCAGGCCACCGCCTTTTCCAGGGCCGCGGCCGCCTCGACGTGCAGCCAGGCGCAATCGAAGGGAGAATACAAATCGCGTCCGACGAAATTGTCGGGGCCGGCATAGCGCAGGTCGACCGCGATGCCGGCGATCGACGCCAGGTGGCGGAAGGCGGCGCTGGCGGCGATGTCTTCGCTGGCCAGCGTCAGGGCCGGGTCCTTCATGCGCACCCCTGGTCGAGGCAGGCGCGCGCGGTGGCGCCGATGCAATTGGCCAGTTCGCGCGCGCCGTGCGACAGCGGCGCGTGGTTCGCGGTCAGCAGGAACAGCTGGACCGGGATCGCCGGCGCCCACTGGCGCCGCTGCACCTTGTCGGATGCCGCCGAGGCCGCCGTAAACGGGTCGACCACGGCCGTGCCGGCGCCGGCTTCGACCAGCGAACGGGCGATCTGGTAAGTTTGCACCACGGTGCGAAACACCGGCTGCACGCCTTGCGCTTCACAGGCGGCGACGACGATTTCGCCCAGCGGGTCGTTGTCGGCCAGGCCGATCAATTCGCCAGTCAATCCGGCGGCGCCGATCGGCTGCGCGCACTCCGCTGCACTCCAGGTGCCGGCCGGCGCCATCACGGTGAGTACGCCTTGCGCGATCGGTTCGGCCACGATGCCGGGGTGGCGCGGATCCTGCAGCGACAGGGCCAGGTCGGCTTCGCCCAGGCGCAGCGCGTTGACGATCTCGCTGGTGTGGTAGGTCGCCAGTTCGCAGCGGGTTTGTCCGAAATCGCGGCGCCAGGCCGTCATCGCCTGCGGCAGCACACTGATCGCCAGCGTCGGTGTCGACACCAGGCGCACCGTTTCCACCGCCCGCCCCTTTAAACTGGCGGCGAGGCGGCGGATGCCTTGCAGGTCGCGGTTGAGCTTTTCGGTTTCGGCGAACAGGCGGTGCGCTTCCGGCTTCGGATACAGTTTTCCGCGCACGCGCTCGAACAGCGGCATGCCCAGTTGCAGTTCGGCATGCTGCAGCACCTTGGTGACGGCCGGCTGCGAGATGTGCAAGACCTGGGCGGCGCCGCTGATGGTGCCGACCTGCATGATGGCGTGGAAGACTTCGATGTGGCGCAAGCGCATGGTTCAATCCCTCAAAGGCCCATGCAAAGTGGGCAGGCCGAAGGATACAGGGAAACCCGATGCGCGGCGACCGTCACTGTGGGCCTTATGCAACCGGCGGCGTGTTCGGCGGTGTATAGGGCACCGGGGTTGGCGGCGCCGGCGGGGTGGCGGGTTGCACCGGCTGCGTCGGCTGCGTTGGCTGAGGCTGCACGGGCTGCAGTGGCTGAATCGGCTGCGCCGGTTGCACCGGACGCATTTCCGGAATCGGCGCCGGCGGCACTGGCGGCAAAGGTGCGTTGGCTGGCGTGGTCAGTACTTCCAGCATGGCCGCGGTTTCCGCATCCGGTTCGCCGGCAATGTTCGCCGGGCGGTATTTCATCTGGAAGGCGGCGATGACGGTCTTGGTCGGCTGGTCGAACAGGCCGGTCTGGGCCAGTGCGAAACCGTGGCTGGCCAGCTTTTTCTGGAACCATGCCGCATCCGGGGTCTGGACATCGAACACCTGGCGTACGGCGGCGACGCGGTTCATATCCGGCCACACCACCAGCCCGGCCTGCGCCAGCTGGTACCACGGGAACAGCGGCCCCGGATCCTGCTTGCGCAGCGGCGCGATGTCGCTGTGGCCGACGACGTTTTCCGGCAGGATGCCGTGGCGCGCGACGATATCCTTGACTAATGGAATCAGCGCGTCGATCTGGGTTTGCGGGAACGGCGCATACACCCGGCCCTGCGGCGTGTCCTTCCAGCCGGCGTTCACGATTTCAATGCCGATCGAGCTGTTGTTGAGCTGGGTGTAGCCGCGCCAGCTCGAGTTGCCGGCGTGGTAGGCGGAGCGGGTTTCATCGACCAGGCCGTACACGGTCGGGCTGGCGTCGTCGGTCAGCAGGTAGTGGGCGCTGACCTGCTGCTGCGTCAGGATCTTCAGCGAAGCCGGCTTGTCGGCCACCGTGTAGTGCAGCACCAGGAAGCGCACGCGGCTGCCCTGGCCCTTGGCGGTATACGTTTTGTCGATGCCGCCCGGGGCGGTGGCGCAACCGGCCAGCAAGGCGATCAGGAGGGTAGCTGCAAGGGATTTCATGGCGGTCCGTTCAGTTCAGTTCAATAAAATAATCAGGCAGCGGCGTCGCAGGCGGCCAGGCGGGCAGCGGCGTGGTGCGCACGCATCTCGGTGTGGGTGACGACGGTATTCGGCGGCAGGCTGGCGCGCATGCTGGCCGCGATCGCCGGGTGCAGGCCGGCGGCACGGCCGCTGAGCACTACCGGACGCGGCCCGAAGCGGCGAATCAGGGCGCCGGCCAGGCGGCCCAGCTCGCGCCCGGCGTCGTCCAGGATCGCGGCGGCGGCCGGGTCCTCGGCGGCGCTGGCGGCCACCGCCAGCGCCAGCTTGCCGACTTCGCCGCGCTCCTGGCCGTAGATGAACTGGCGCGAGTATGCCCAGTCCGCTCCGCCGACGTGGGCGAACACGGCGCGCGCCATGGCCGATTGTTCCCAGCTGCCGAGGGCTTCGTCTTCCAGGCGCCAGATATGGCGCAGCGCGGCGCGTGCGATCCAGAAACCGCCGCCGCCATCGTCGAGCACGACGCCGCGGCCGCCGGCGCGGTGGAACTGGCCCTCGCCATCGATAAAGGCGCCGATCGAGCCGGTGCCGGCGTACACCAGGTAGCCCTCGCCGGGATTGAAACTGGCGCGGTAGGCGATGTCGATGTCGTTGCACATGGCGATGGCGCCGGGCCCGATGCCGAGCAGTTCGGCCAGCCAGCGCGTCAATTGCTCGCCGTCGCCGCCGAAACCGGTGAGGCCGGCGCGCACCCGGGCCGGGCGCGCATGCGCCAGCACGTCGCGCGCCAGAGCGGCAAAGGTGGCATGCACGCTGGCGCGGCCATCGGGTTTCGCCATTTGCAGGGCCGACAGGCCGGCCACCGTGCCTTCGGCCAGGACCGCGCCGTCGGGCGCCGCCAGTGCCCAGCGGGTCTGGGTGCCGCCGGCGTCGATGCCGAGGCCGATGTCATGTGGATGCAGCATGCGTAAAAATATATGAATACAATTAATGAATCAGGCCGTTAATACATGAGTAGGCGTAATGAATGTAGGGTGGGCGCCTCCATCGCGATCGAAGCTTCCACGCTGGATGCTGCGGCATATCGAACGTGCGAACGTGCGAACGTGCGTTAACGCGTGGACGGCAAAGCCGTCCACCCTACGGTTTGCCCCACACCTGGATGCGGTCGCTTTCGATGCCGAGGCGATCCACCGCCGCCACGAACACCGCATCCACCGCGCCCAGCTGCGCATCGTCTTCCACCTTCCAGTCGACCTTCGAGGCCGGCACGACGGTGAACTTCCATTCGTCGCCATGGCGCGCCCACACCGTGTACAGCGCGTTCGACTTGCCGGCCGTCAGTTTCAAATCGATGCCCCGGCCGCTGCGCACCGCTTTTACGCGCGGCAGGCCAGGCTTGACGTTGCCGAGCCAGGGCGTGGCCGGCACCAGCGCCGGCGTGGCGTACGAGCCGGTACTCAGCTGGTCGGTGATGCCTTTGCGGTTTTGCATCAGGGCGATCATGCTGAAGTGTACGTGACCGCCGGCCTGCGGGCGCGCACGGGTCGAGGCGATCTGGTCGACGATTTCCTGCGGCGGATACGCCTTGGCCGGCGCGCCGATGCGGCTGGTGAACAGGCCCGGCCACAGGTGGCGGCCTTGCGTGTTCTGGCCGATCCAGTAATCGAGCAGCACGTCATACGCCTGCGGCGCCTGGCTGCGCGCCCAGTACAGCTGCGGCGTGAAATAGTCGAGCCAACCCTTTTGCAGCCACAGTTCCGCGTCCGCATACAGCTTGTCGTACTGCGAGAAGCCGGCGATGCCGGGCGGACGCCGGTCCGGACGACCGAGGCCGAAGGGACTGATGCCGAAGCGCACCCAGCTCTTTTCGCGGTGGATGCCCTGGTACATGTCCTTAATTAACTCGTTGACGTTCTGGCGGCGCCAGGACGCACGGTCGAGCTTGCCGCCACGGGCGAGGTAGCGTTCCCAGGCCGGCGTATCCGGAAAATCGAGTTCGCCCTTGGCCGGCGGCTTGCCGTCCAGCGCGGCCTCGTTGCCGGCCACGCTGACGGTCGCTTCGATCGGGTAAGGATAAAAATAATCGTCGATGTGGACGCCGTCGATGTCGTAGCGGCGCACCACGTCGAGCACCACGTCGAGGGTCTGCTTCGAGGCCGATTCCTCGCCCGGGTCCATCCACATGAACTTGCCATAGCGTTTGACCGCGGCCGGGTTCGAGCGCGTGATGTGGTTCGGCGCGGCCGGCGAACGGGCGCCGTCGTGGCGGGCGCGGTAGGGGTTGAACCAGGCGTGCAGTTCGAGGCCGCGCGCATGCGCCTCGGTGACCCAGAATTTCAGCGGGTCATACCAGGGCTGCGGCGCCTGGCCCTGGGCGCCGGTCAGATATTCCGACCACGGTTCCAGCGGCGAGGCATAGATGGCGTCGGCCGACGGGCGCACCTGCAGCACGATCGCATTCAGGTTCATGGCCTTGGCGCGGTCGAGGATGGCGATTGCCTCGGCCTGCTGCTGCGGCGCCTTCAGATTTTGCCGGCTCGGCCAGTCGATGTTGGCCACCGTCGAGACCCAGGCGGCGCGGAATTCGCGCGGCGCGGCGGGCGGCAGCTTGCCGCTGGCGTGGATCGTCCCCTTCGGCGCCGTCGCCACTTTTATTGGGGTGGAACAGCTCGCCAACAAACCGCTCAGGGCCAGCATGCCGGCCATCCCGCCCAGCGCAAACGCGCGTTTCTTCATATCTGCCACTACCGCTCCCTACCTCTCATAAATTTCATACTTTGACAAACCAGCGCCGGCGCCACATGGCCCAGGCCAGCGCGAACATGCAGGCATTGAACAGCAGCGCATACAGCAGCGAGGTGTTCACGGCGCCCAGCGGCAAATCTCGCAGCGGCGCATATAGCGTGCGGCCCAGCGCCAGCTGGCTGCCGTCGGGCTGCGCCAGTTTGATAAAACCGAACATCTTCGCCACCAGTCCCGAGAACGCGAAAATGAACAGCGCATTCATGCCGTAGATCCGCAACGGCGTGCTCCAGCGCGCCGCCACCCGGCGCACGGCTGCATGTGGATTCGCGTCGAGCAGCCAGAAGAAGGCGCTGAATAGTAGCAAAGCCCAGCCCGTCATCAGGAAACAATAGGATGGCGTCCACAGGCTTTTGTTGATCGGCATGAGGATGGCGTCGCCGATTGCACCGAGCCAGAGGAACAGCAGCCCGGCCAGCAACAGCCAGACGGTCTGCTCGGTGCGTGGCAGCGCCGTCAGCAAAAATCGTCCGGCCAGCACCCCGAACAGCTGGCTGCACAGGGCAGGCAAGGTGGAAAATAACCCTTCCGGATCCCAGGTTGTCGATTGCACCCACAGGTGGCCACCGAGCAGCATGCGGTCGATGTACGCGCCAAAGTCCTGGCCCGGTTCCAGCACGCCGGCGCCGATGCCGGGCACCGGGTACAACAGCATGAGCGCGCTGTACAGCGTGAGCAGCGCGGCGATGAGCGCCAGTTGCATGCGCCAGCCGCAGTAGACCACGATCGGCGCCGCCAGCAAGGTGCACAGGGCGATGCGCTGCAGCACGCCGGGAATGCGCACCGTCTGAAAATTGAAATGCGGGATCAGGTTCAGCAGGAAGCCGATCAGGAAGATCAGGCAGGCGCGTTTTGCCAGTTTACTCAGCAGCCGCGGCTTGTCGGCGCCTTGTGCAGCCAGGCGGCCCAGCGACAGCGCCATCGCGACGCCGCCGATGAACAGGAAGAAGGGGAAGATGGTGTCGGTGAAGGTCCAGCCATGCCACTTGGCGTGGGCCAGGGGCCCGTACAGGTGGCTCCAGTCGCCGGGGTTGTTAACCAGCACCATGGCGGCGATGGTAAAACCGCGCAAGGCGTCGAGCGAGTCCAGCCGGCTCACTTCTTCCCGAACTCCGGATCGATCTTCACCAGCGCCGCCATGATGAACGCCGGAATCGTCGCAATACACACCCAGATAAAGAAGTTTTTATACCCCAGGTATTCCTGCAAATCCCCGCTCCACATGCCCGGCACCATCATCCCCAGCGCCATCAGGCCGGTGCAGATCGCGTAGTGCGCCGTCTTGTGTTCGCCGTCCGCCACCATGATCATGTACAGCAGCATCGCCGTGAAACCGAAGCCGTAGCCGAACTGTTCGACCGCGAGGAACAGCGACACCAGGTAGACGCTGGTCGGCTGCGCCTGCGACAGGTACACGAACACCAGGTCGGGCAAGTGCACGGCAAACACCATCAGCCACAGGCAGCGCTTCAGCCCGACGCGCGAAATCAGGTAGCCGCCGGCCAGGCCGCCCAGGGTCAAGGAGATGATGCCGACCGTGCCGTAGGCCCAGCCGTACTGGGCGGTGGTGAGGCCGAGGCCTCCCTTTTCCAACGGATCTTTCAAGAAGGGCGCCACCAGCTTCAGCAGCTGCGCTTCGCCCAGGCGGAAGGTCAAAATAAAACCGAGGATCAGCCAGATGTCGCGCTTGCGGAAGAAGGAAATAAACGTGCCGAAGAATTCGCGCAGCGGGTTGGCGCCGGCTTTTACCGCGCGGTCGGCTTCCGGCACCGGCAGCATCAGCTGGTGCCAGGCGAAGGCGGCGGCGAACACGGCGGCCAGCACGAAGAACACGATCGACCAGGCCTGGTGCGCGTCGCCCAGCGACACGGACAGATAACCGGCCAGCACCACCAGCGGCCCCTGCCCGGCCAGCGTCGCCAGCCGGTAAAACGTGCTGCGTACGCCGACGAACGCGGCCTGGTCCTTCTGGCGCAGCCCGAGCATATAAAAGCCGTCGGCCGAAATGTCGTGGGTAGCGGAACTGAAGGCCATCAGCCACATGACGGCCAGGCTGACGGCAAAGAAGGCGGGCAAGTGCAACACCGTGCCGACCGCCACCAGAGAAGCGGCGACGACGAGCTGCAGCAGCACCGTCCAGCGCCGCTTGGTGCCGAACATGTCCACTACGGGCGACCACAGCGGCTTGATGACCCAGGGCAGATACAACAGGCTGGTATAGAAGGCGATGTCGGAATTCGAGACCCCCAGGTCCTTGTACATGATGACCGACAGGCTCATCGCGACGACATAGGGAATGGCCTGGGCAAAGTACAGCGATGGCACCCACAGCCACGGACTTTTCGCTTGAGAACTTTTCATGACGCTTTCGTGATCGGGCAAGGGGCCGGCCAGCGCCGCCGGCCAGCGCCATGCTGACTGGACTACTGGGCGAGTGCCTGGCGCACGCTGCCGCGCGCCGCTTCCAGCAAGGCCCGTGCTTGCTCGACACCGATGTTGTTGGACAAGGCCACGATCGCGGTCTTGACGTGGAAATCGCATTGTTCCAGCACCGCGCGCGCCGCTTCCTCGTCGGCGCCGGTAGCAAAGGCGGTCAGGCGGATGGCGCGGCGCACCAGCTTGGCGTTGGTGGCCTTCAAGTCTACCATCAGGTTGCCATAAACCTTGTTCAAACGCACCATCAAGGCACTCGAAAAAGTGTTCAAGGCAATCTTTTGTGAGGTCCCGGCTTTTAAGCGCGTACTGCCGGAAATGACTTCCGTGCCGGTATCGAGGGTCACGCCGATCTCGGCTTCGGTGGCAACCGGGGCGTCGACATTGTTGGCAAAGCCGATCGTCAGCGCACCCACCGCACGGGCGGCGCGCAAGGCGCCCAGTACATAAGGCGTGGCGCCGGAGGCGGCCACCAGCAGCACGACGTCGTCGTGGGTCACGTTCACCGAGCGCAGGTCGGCCGCGCCCTGTTCCAGATCGTCTTCGGCGCCTTCGACGGCGACGAACATGGCATCGTTGCCGCCGGCCAGCAGGGCCACCGCGCGCCCATGCGGCCAGGAAAAGGTCGGGTACAGTTCCACGCTGTCGAGCACGCCCAGGCGGCCCGAGGTGCCGGCGCCGACATACACCAGGCGCCCGCCCGCTTCCACCCGCGGCAGTGCGGCGGCGACGGCGGCGGCGATACGCGGCGCGGCGGCGCGCACGGCGTTCACCGCATTGACCTGGTCGTCCACCAGCACATTCACCAGCTCCGCGGTCAGGTATTGGTCGAGCAGGGCGTGGTCCTGGGCTGGGGTTTCGGTTTTCAGCATGATGGCGGTCCGGCGGGAGTATCGATAAAACCAGTGTAATACCAATTGAACAAGACTTCCCATGAAAGGAAGGGCCGGCGTCATTCCATCAGGTTATGCCGCTCAGCTTGCCGGGCGGCGCAGCTCCGCCACGAAATCGTAATAATCGCTGCGGCAATACGAATGGGTCAGCTCCACCGCCACGCCCGATTCGAGGTAACCGACGCGGGTGATGAACAGCACCGCCTGCCCTTCCGCCACGCCCAGCTGCTGCGCCAGCGCCGGCGACGCGTTCATGGCGCGGATGTGCTGCAACGCGCGCACCGGCATCTGGCCGCCGCGTTCCAGGTGCGCATACAACGAACGGTCGACCGCCGCCGGATCGGGCAGCACGCTGGCGGGAATCACGCTGGTCTCGTAGGCCATCACGACCTCGTCGGCCAGGCGCAAGCGCTCCAGGCGCGCCACCCGCGCGCCGGGCGACAGGCCCAGCGCCAGCTGCTCGTCGGCGTCGGCGGCCACCACCTCGCGTTTCAACCAGCGCGAATTCGGCGTATAGCCGCGCTGCTGCAACTGCTCGGAAAAGCTCGACAGGGTCGACAATGGCTGCTCGATGCGCGGCGCAATGTAGTTGCCCGACCCGCGCCGGCGCACCACCAGCCCCTGCTCGACCAGCTGGTCGATCGCTTTGCGGGCGGTGACGCGCGAGACGCCCTGCTGCTCGGACAGCGTGCGCTCCGACGGCAGCGCCTGGTCGGCCTGGTAGCGGCCTTCGCGCACATCCTGCGTGAGTTTGCGCGCCAGCTGCAGGTACAGCGGCGAATTGTCGTTGAGATCGATTTTGAAATCGGCAGTGGCTTGGTTCATGTTCTTGTTCTTGGGCGGGTATGCATCACCGCCAGTGTAAGGCGAGTGCGGGCCCGGCAGGCTGAAAATCGCGTGGACGCATCGATTATGATGTGGCAAACACGTCGCTACGGGAGACAGCATGAACAGAAGAACGGTGCTTGGATTGGCTTTATGTGGCGCGATCAACCCGTTGCTGGCCGCGGTGCCGGGCGGCAACCGCCACGCGCCACTCGATCGCGAACTGGCCGCCATCGCCGCCGACCCGGCCTGTACCCTGGCCAGCCTGTCGGTGCTGGCGATCCGCGCCGGCAAGGTCGTCTACGAAGGCCAGTTCGGGCGGCGCCGGATCGGCAATGGAGAGCGTCCTGACCTGCCTGCGAACCGGGACACCCTGTATCGGATCGCCTCGGTCTCGAAAATGGTCACCACGCTCGGCCTGATGCGCCTGGTCGAAGAACATACCCTCGATCTCGATGCCGACGTCTCCGTCTGCCTCGGTTTCAGTTTGCGCAATCCGCACTTTCCCGAACGCGCCATCACCCTGCGCCACCTGCTCACCCACACGTCCTCGCTGCGCGACGATGCCGGCTACTCCTTCCCGGCCGGGACCGCACTGCGCGAGTTCGTCACGCCGGGCGCGCGCCTGTACGGCAATGGCGCCATGTGGTCCAACAAGGCCGGCCCCGGCGACTATTTTACTTATTGCAATCTCGGCTGGGGCTTGATCGGCACCCTGATGGAACGTGTCAGCGGCGAACGCTTCGATCGCCTGATGGGCCGCCTGCTGCTGCAACCGCTTGGCCTGCAGGCCGGCTACAACCCATCGGTACTGGCACCGGCGGCGCTGGATAATCTTGCCACCCTGTACCGCAAGCGCACGGTCGACACCGAAATCTGGGATGCGAACGGTCCCTGGATTGCCCAGGTCGACGATTATCATGCGCAGCCGCCGGCGCCGCCCGCCATCGAACGTTACGTGGTCGGCGCGAATGCCACGCCCTTCAGCCCGACCGGCGGCCTGCGCATTTCCGCGCGCGATCTCGGTACCCTCATGCTGATGCTGATGAACGGCGGCGTGCACGAAGGCCGGCGCATCCTGGAAAACGCCACGCTCCAACGCATGTTCACGCGCCAGTGGACGGCGGACGGTGCAGGTAGCAATGGCGACACGATGAACGGCTTCTTCAACGCCTGGGGCCTGGGCAATGCCCAGTTTCCCGACCAACCGGGGCGGCGCCTGGTCGAGGGCGGCTTCGATGCGGTCGGGCACCTGGGCGACGCCTATGGCTTGCGTTCGGTGTTCGCGGCGGACCTGAAACGCCGCAACGGCATGATCGTGCTCGCCGGCGGCAGCTCGAGCGACCCCGGCCTGCAACAGGGTGCGTACTCGGCGCTGGCGCGTTACGAGGAACGCATATTGACGAGCATGTTCCGGCATGCCATCGCCGGCTAGCGGCAGATTGTCTCCAATATTCTCATGACTGCCGGTTATGGCGTGACGTGTCACTTTCATTGGCCGTGCACGCCGCCTGCCCCTAAGCTGTTCGCCCATGACAGCAAAATAACGGTACAGGGATGCAGCAGATAATCGTCATTGGCGGCGGCGTGGTGGGCCTGACGTCGGCCTGGTGGCTGCTCGAGGCCGGCTTTGGCGTGACCGTGGTCGAGCGGGCGCCGGAAGTGGCGACCGGCGCCAGCAACGCCAATGGCGGCCAGCTGAGCTACCGCTACGTCTCTCCCCTGGCCGACGCCGGCGTACCCGTGAAAGCGATCGCCTGGCTGTTCCAGGAACACGGCCCGCTGCGCTTCAAACCCGAATTCGACCTGCGCCAATGGACCTGGCTGGCGAGTTTTCTCGGCCAGTGCACGGCCGGCGCCAACCGCCGCACCACGGCCAAGCTGCTGGAACTGGGAGAACTCTCGCGTGCCGGCATGAAGCAGCTGGAACACATCGTCTCGCCCGACGATTTTGCCTGGCGCGACGCCGGCAAGCTGGTGGTGTACCGCTCTACTAAAATTTTCGAGCAGGCGGCCGGCAAGGCCACCGCCGGAGAAATCTGGAGCGGCGCCGAATGCGCCGCCCGCGAACCGGCGCTGGCGGCGGCGCGTGCGCAGCTGGCCGGCGGCATCTATAACGGCGGCGAAGCGGTGGCCGATTGCCACGCCTTTTGCGTGGCACTGGCCGACCGGGTGCGCGCCCACCCGCGTTTTAGAGGGTTTGTACAGGCCGAGGTGAGGCGCATCGCCGCCACCGGCGGCAAGGTGGTGGGACTGGACACGAACGTCGGCGCCATCGGCGGCGACGCCTTCGTGCTGGCCGCCGGCATCGACAGCCGCAACCTGGCCGCGCACGCCGGCGTCAAATTGCCGCTGTACCCGCTGAAAGGCTACAGCCTGACAGCGCCGATCCGTCCCGGCGACACCGCGCCCGAGATCAGCGTAACCGACTTCGAACGCAAGGTGCTGTATGCGCGCATCGGCGACAAACTGCGGGTGGCGGCGATGGTCGACATGGTCGGCGAAGACCTCACTCTCACGGCGAAACGCATCGCCAGCCTGACGCGCCAGGTGCGCGCCACCATGCCGCACGCGGCCGACTACGACCGGCTCTCGGCCTGGGCCGGCCTGCGTCCGGCGACCCCGAACAGCGCCCCGTTGATCGGCGCGACGCCGCTGTCGAACCTGTGGCTGAACGTCGGCCACGGCCCGCTCGGGTTTACCTTTGCCGCCGGCAGCGCGCGCGTGCTGGCCGACCTGATGCTCGGTAAAGCGCCGCCGTTTGCGCTGGACATGCTGGCGCTGAAGCGCTGAGGCACGCACACGCCACGTGTGACCCGCTGCCGCGGGTTTTTTCTTGCCCGGCGTTAGGTACGCCACGTCCGTCGGCGAGCGCATGCACTATCATGAAGCCAACATTATAAAAAGAGCATCAGCATCATGACCCAGTACAACTTGCAGCAAAAATTCTTCCTGATCCTGCTGACCATCGTCACCCTCGCCTTCGGCTGGATCCTGCTGCCGTATTCCGGCGCCGTGTTCTGGGGCGTGGTGCTGGCGATCCTGTTCGCACCCTTGTACCGCTACCTGCTGCGCGCCACCAGGTACAAGCCGACGGTGGCGGCGCTGCTGACGCTGCTGTTGATCGTCGTGATGGTGATCCTGCCGTTGTCGCTCATCAGTGCTTCGCTGGTCACACAAGCGCTTGCGATCTACGAGATGGTCAGCTCGGGCCAGATCGACTTCGGCGCCTATTTCCTGCGCATCGTGCATTCGCTGCCGCAGTGGATGGAAAACCTGCTGGAGCGGTTCGAATTGACCGATTTGTCGTCGCTGCAGCAAAAGCTGACCGAAGGCGCGGCCCAACTGAGCCAGACGGCGGCGCGCCAGGCGATTGCCATCGGCAGCCGCACCTTCGACTTCCTGGTGAGCCTGGTCATCATGCTGTACCTGCTGTTCTTCCTGCTGCGCGACGGCCAGTCGCTGGCGACCCGCATCAAGCGCGCCTTTCCGCTGAGCAGCAACTACAAGCAGCGCCTGTTCAGCAATTTCACGACCGTGATCCGCGCCACCGTCAAGGGCAACGTGCTGGTGGCGGCGGCGCAAGGCGCGCTCGGCGGCCTGATCTTCTGGTTCCTCGGCGTCCAGGGCGCCTTGCTGTGGGCGGTGGTGATGGCCTTCCTGTCGCTGCTGCCGGCCGTCGGCGCCGCCATCGTGTGGGCGCCGGTGGCCGTGTATTTCCTGGTGACGGGCGCGATCTGGCAGGGCGTGGTGCTGATCGCCTTTGGCGTGCTCGTCATCGGCCTGGTCGACAACGTGCTGCGTCCGATCCTGGTCGGCAAGGATACGAAAATGCCGGACTACCTGGTGCTGCTCTCGACCATCGGCGGCATGGCCTTGTTCGGCCTGAACGGTTTTGTGATCGGTCCGGTGATCGCGGCGCTGTTCATCGCCTGCTGGGACCTGTTCGTATCGACCGAGGAATTCCAGCTGCATTGAAGAGATCGAAGGGCTGGGGCAGAATGTCATTGTCGAGCGGCTGGCGTGAAACTATGACATCATGCTGCGCGCACCTTTCACGCGGCCAATCCTGCGGCCGCGACATCCTCGCTCCTGGACCCCATGTCGCCCGACTATCTATTCGTTTCTTCAGGACCCGACCCGCACCCCAGTTCCGAGACGCGCTTTCGCGAACTGTTCGAGCAGGCGCCGACCAGCATCCAGATCCTCGCCCCTGACGGGCGCACGCTGCGCGTCAACAAAGCCTGGGAAGACTTGTGGGAGATCCACGCCGGCACCTCGCTGCACGCCTTTATCCTGAGCAGCGAGTACAACCTGCTGAGCGACCCGCAGCTGGTCGACAGCGGCATCGCCGGCTACCTGCGCCAGGCGCTGGACGGGGAATCGGTCGAAGTGCCGGCCGTGTATTACGACGTGACTGTCCTTGGCGGCAGCGGCCGGGCGCGCTGGGTGACGGCGCGCGCGCACCCGATCAAGGATGGCGACGGCCGCATCCTCGAAGTCATGCTGATGCACGAGGACATCACCGAACGTGTACTGTCGGAAAACGCCTTGCGCGAGCGCGAACAGCGCTTTCGCTCGCTGGTGATGGCAACCTCGCAAACCGTGTGGAGCACCGCGCCCGACGGCCGCGTGCTGGAAGATTCGCCCTCGTGGCGCGCGGTCACCGGCCAGAGCTACGAAGAGTGGAAAGAAGACGGCTGGCTCGATGCCGTGCATCCGGACGACCGCGAACGCGCGCGCCAGACCTGGGTCGAATGCACCGCCACGCGCGCCGTCTACGAGACCGAATACCGCCTGCGCCAGCTGGACGGGACTTACCGCTGGACGGCGGTGAAAGGGGTGCCGATCGAGGGCGCCGACGGGACGGTACGCGAGTGGATCGGCTCCAACAAGGATATCCATGCGATGGTCACGGCCCAGGCCGAACTGGCCGCGCGCCTGGACCGCGAGCAGCGCCATTCGGCTTTATTGATCAAGGTGGCGCAGGCGTCGCGCACCCTCGGCAGCGCGCTGGCGAGCGAGGACATCGCCGCCGGGCTGGTCGAGGAAGTGCGCGCGATCCTGGAAGTGCACCAGGCGGTGGTGTCGCTGAACGTCGGCGGCGACCAGGAAATCAATGCGGTGTCGATGTCGGACAAATACGCGCGCTACCGCGACTATGACGTCAAACCGGACGGCAGCGGCATTTATGCGCACGTGTGCCGCACCAACCAGGTGCTGCGCCTGACCCAGGCGCAGCTGGAAGCGCATCCGGCGTGGAAGGGGTTCGGCAAGCACGCGGCGCAGCACCCGCCGATCCGCGGCTGGCTGGCGGTGCCGCTGGTCGACCGCAAGGGCCAGAACATCGGCCTGATCCAGGCGTCCGACAAGATCGAGGGCGAATTTAGCGAGCAGGACGAAGCGATCCTGGTGCAGCTGGCCTCGATCGCCGCCAACGGTTTCGAAAATGCGCGGCTGTACAGTTCGCTGAAAGAGCAGGACCGCCGCAAGGACGAATTTCTTGCCATGCTGGCGCACGAATTGCGCAACCCGCTGGCGCCGATTTCCGCAGCCGCCGAGCTACTGAAAATCCGCAGCGCCAACGAAGAACGGGTGCGCCGCTCGAGCGAAGTCATCTGCCGCCAGGTCAAACATCTCACCTCGCTGGTGGACGACCTGCTCGACATCTCGCGCGTCACCCGCGGCCTGATCCAGCTGGATAACATACCGGTCGACGTGAATGCCGCCATCGGCAGCGCCGTCGAGCAGGCGCGGCCGCTGATCGAAGCGCGCGCACACGCCTTGACGGTCCAGCAGGCGCCGCCGGGCAGCACCGTCGCGGGCGACCCCAACCGGCTGGTGCAGGTGCTGGCCAACCTGCTCAACAATGCGGCAAAGTACACACCGCGCGGCGGGCGCATCCTGCTGGCGGCCGAGTGCGATGCCAGTACCGTACACATCGACGTGCAGGACAACGGCATCGGCATCGACAGGCACCTGCTGCCGCAGGTATTCGACTTGTTTACCCAGGCCGAACGTACGCCCGACCGCTCGCAGGGTGGGCTCGGGATCGGGCTGGCGCTGGTGAAAAACGTCGTCCACCTGCATGGCGGCACGGTGACGGCGCATAGCGACGGGCCCGGTGCCGGCAGCAGGTTTACGGTGTCGCTTGCGCTGGCGGCGCCATAAAAAAACCCAGCGCGCGGCTGGGTTCGGGGGTGAAGCGGACTACGATCAGCCGCGCTTGCGGCGACGCACGCAGGCCAGGCCGACCATCGCCAGGCTCATCAGTGCCAGGCTGCCCGGTTCCGGGACCGGCTTCACGTCCAGGTCGGCGGCGCTGACCGTAAAGGCGACGCCATTGTTCAGGTTAGCCGTGCGATAACCGACGGTCGTCACTTCGGTCAGGGTGGTCTTGCCGGCGGCTTTCTTGCCTGGGACGGCATGCACGTCGGCGCCGCTCAGCGAGGCCAGTTCCTGCTTGGACGGGTTCAGCCAGGCGTCGAAATTATTGTAGACGGCGCTGTCGTCGGTCTTGTACAGGTAACCGAATACGCGGTAATCCTTGCCGGCTTGCAGGTTGCTGCCGGTGATGAATTGACCTTCCTGGCCGCCGAAGCGCACGAAGACGTCGTCGGTGCAGGCTTTGCCGCCGCCGCAGTTGGCTTTCACGCCGATGCTCGGGCTGTTCGAATCGCCGCCGAACCAGAAGGCGAAATAATCGTTGTCTTCCAGGCCACCCAGGAATTTCGGGTTGGTCGAACCGGTAAAGCTGAAGGTGAAGTCGATGCTGATGCCATCGCGGTCCGGGCTTGGCAGTACGACGGAAGCTGCCTTGACGTTGTCGCCCTTGTAGATGCCGGTCATGCCGACCAGGGGAGTGGCGTGGGCACTTGCAGCCAGGCTGAACAGGGTAGCGGCGAATACAGCGGAAATTTTGGACATGGTACGTTTCTAAAAATTAATTGTGATTTTTATTAAGCAATAGTCATGCCAATAAGCAATTAATGTTTTATTTCATGTACTTACGATTATTGGCGATTCAGACAAGTTGACGGTTGTAAGATTTTTCGACAAGGTCCAGCGTCCGCGCCTGCTCCTCCGAAAAATCCCCAAGTCGCGGATAATGCCAGGATGGCTACCACGAACACATTTCCTGCCGGCTGCCCATGCGGCGGCCCGGCGCTTGCCACCTGCTGCGGTCCCTTCATCGCCGGCGACGCCCTGCCGCCCACCGCCGAAGCCCTGATGCGCTCGCGCTACACGGCATATACCCAGCGCAACGAAGCCTACCTGCGCGCGACCTGGCATCCGGGCACGCGGCCGCATGACGCCATCCTCGACCCCGACGAACAGCTGCGCTGGCTGGGATTGGAGATAAAATCTGCTTTACGTTTACGTCAACGTAAAGCAGAATTGCCGCAAGATCCAGATAGCGATACGGTCGAATTCGTCGCGCGTTTCAAGGTCGGCGGACGCGCGCACCGCTTGCACGAGCTGAGCCGCTTCCTGCGCGAACCCGACCCGGCACTTGGCGGCCAGGTGCGCTGGTTCTATCTGGACGGCACATTTCCGAAGTAACGAGACAGAAGAATAGAGGACGGCATGCCCCATATCGAGAGCAAACTCAATCCACGCGGCGACGATTTCAAAGCCAACGCCACGGCCATGCAGACCATCGTCGACGACTTGCGCGCCAGGGTGGCGGCAATCGCCGCGGGCGGCGGCGAATCCGCGCGCGCCAAGCACGTCGCGCGCGGCAAACTGCTGCCGCGCGACCGCGTGCAGATGCTGCTCGACCCGGGCACGCCCTTCCTCGAGTTTTCCCAGCTGGCCGCCTACGAGATGTATGACGGAGCGGCACCCGCCGCCGGCATCATCACCGGCATCGGCCGCGTCGCTGGCCAGGAATGCGTGATCGTCTGTAACGACGCCACGGTCAAGGGCGGCACCTATTACCCGATGACGGTCAAAAAACACCTGCGCGCCCAGGAAATCGCCGAGCAGAACAACCTGCCGTGCATCTACCTGGTCGACTCGGGCGGCGCCAACCTGCCGAACCAGGACGACGTCTTCCCCGACCGCGACCACTTCGGCCGCATCTTTTACAACCAAGCGAACCTGTCGGCCAAGGGCATCCCGCAGATCGCGGTGGTGATGGGTTCGTGCACCGCCGGCGGCGCCTACGTGCCGGCGATGAGCGACGAATCGATCATCGTCAAGGAGCAAGGCACGATCTTCCTCGGCGGCCCGCCTTTGGTAAAAGCGGCGACCGGTGAAGTGGTCAGCGCCGAAGACCTGGGCGGCGGCGACGTCCACACCCGCCTGTCGGGCGTGGTCGACCACCTGGCCCAGAACGATTTACATGCGCTGTCGCTGGCGCGGAACATCGTCTCGAACCTGAACCGTGTCAAACCGGTGCAGGGCGCGATCCGCGAAAGCGTGGAGCCGAAATATCCGGCGCAGGAACTGTATGGCGTGATCCCGGTCGACACCCGCAAACCCTTCGACGTGCGCGAAGTGATCGCGCGCGTGGTCGACGGCAGCGAGTTCGACGAGTTCAAGGCGAGATACGGCACCACGCTGGTGTGCGGCTTCGCCCATATCTACGGCGTGAAAGTCGGCATCATCGCCAACAACGGCATCCTGTTCTCGGAGTCGGCCCTGAAAGGCACCCACTTCATCGAACTGTGCTGCCAGCGCAAGATCCCCCTGGTCTTCCTGCAAAACATCACCGGCTTCATGGTCGGTAGAAAATACGAAAACGAGGGGATTGCCCGCAACGGCGCCAAGATGGTCACTGCCGTCGCCACCGCCTCGGTACCGAAGTTCACCGTCATCATCGGCGGCTCCTTCGGCGCCGGTAACTACGGCATGTGCGGCCGCGCCTTTTCGCCGCGCTTCCTGTGGATGTGGCCGAACGCGCGCATTTCCGTGATGGGCGGCGACCAGGCGGCGTCGGTGCTGGCCACCGTCAAGCGCGACGGCATCGAGGGTAAAGGCGGGCAGTGGTCGCAGGACGAGGAAGCGGCCTTCAAACAGCCGATCAAGGAACAGTACGAACACCAGGGCCACCCGTATTACGCGTCGGCGCGCCTGTGGGACGACGGCGTCATCGACCCGGCCGACACGCGCATGGTGCTGGGCCTGGGCCTCTCGGCGGCGCTGAACGCGCCGATCGAAGAGACGAAGTTCGGCGTGTTCCGCATGTAAGGAGAGTCGACCATGAACTATGACACCCTCAGCATCGGCATCGCCGATAAGGTCGCCACCGTCACCCTGAACCGCCCGGAACTGCGCAACGCCTTCAATGAACAGGCGATCGCCGAACTGGCCCTCGCCTTCGATGAACTCGGCCGCAACGAACTGGTGCGCGCCGTGGTGCTGGCGGCGAACGGCCCGGCCTTTTGCGCCGGCGCGGATCTGAACTGGATGAAGAAGATGGCCGGCTACTCGCACGACGAAAACCGCGCCGACGCGGCGCGCCTGGCCGACATGCTGCGCACGATTTACCTGTGTCCGAAGCCGGTTGTCGCCAAGGTGCAGGGCGACTGCTATGCCGGCGGCATGGGCCTGGTCGCGGCCTGCGATATCGTGGTAGCCGCCGAAGGAGTAAACTTCTGCCTGTCCGAAGTCAAACTCGGGCTGATCCCGGCGACCATTTCTCCGTACGTGATCAAGGCGATGGGCGAACAGGCGGCGCGCCGCTATTTTTTAACGGCCGAGCGTTTCGACGCCGCCGCCGCGCTGCGCATGGGTTTTGCCCATGAAGTGGTCGTGGCGGAGAACCTCGATACGAGCGTCGCCGCCATCGTCAAGGCGCTGGTGTCGAACAGCCCGAACGCGGTGCTGGAAGCGAAAAAGCTGGTGCGCGAAGTCGTCGGCCAGCCGGTCACGGACGCGCTGCTGCTCGACACCGCCGAGCGCATCGCGGCGATTCGCGCATCGAACGAGGGACGCGAAGGCGTGGCCTCCTTCCTCGAGAAACGCAAGCCGGACTGGCTCAATTAAGACGTAATAGAAACAACAGGAATCATCGTGAAGCAGCACACCTCCTCCGACTGGATCGCACGCAGCCTGCGCAGCGTATGGCACCCCTGCACGCAGATGCAGCACCACGAAGAGGTGCCGCTGATCGCGGTCAAGCGGGGGGAAGGGCCGTGGCTGTACGACCACGAAGACAAACGCTACCTGGACGCGATCAGCTCTTGGTGGGTCAATTTGTTCGGCCACGCCAACCCGCGCATCAACGCGGCCTTGAAGGAGCAGCTCGATACGCTGGAACACGCGATGCTGGCCGGATTTACCCATGAACCGGTGATCGAACTGTCGGAGCAGCTGGCCAGCATGACCGGTCACGCGCTCGGCCACGCCTTTTATGCGTCCGACGGCGCCTCGGCGGTCGAGATCGCGATGAAGATGAGTTTTCACGCTTGGCGCAACGCGGGCTTCAGCGACAAGCAGGAATTCGTCTGCCTGCAGGGCAGCTATCATGGCGAGACCATCGGGGCCCTGTCCGTCACCGACGTGCCGCTGTTCAAGGATGCCTACGGCCCGTTGCTGCGCGCCTCGCACGTGGTGGCCTCGCCGGACGCGCGCAATGCGATGGAGGGGGAATCGAGCCAGGACGTGGCGCGCCGTGCATTGAAGGACGTCGAAAGCTTGTTCGCGGAACGTGGGAACAAGATCGCCGCGATGATCGTCGAGCCGCTGGTGCAGTGCGCCACCGGCATGGCGATGTACGACCCGCTGTACCTGGAGTTGCTGCGCGAACTGTGCGACCGTTACCACGTCCACCTGATCGCCGACGAAATCGCGGTCGGTTGCGGGCGCACCGGCACTTTCTTTGCCTGCGAACAGGCCGCCATCTGGCCGGACTTTTTATGTCTCTCGAAAGGCATCAGCGGCGGCTACCTGCCCTTGTCGCTGGTGCTGACAACCGACGCCATCTACCAGTCGTTCTACAGCGAAGACATCACGCGCGGCTTCCTGCACTCGCACTCGTACACGGGCAATGCGCTGGCTTGCCGCGCGGCGCTGGCGACCTTGCAGATCTTCCGCGACGACGACGTCTTGAACCGCAACCGTGAACTGGCGACCAAACTGACCATCGCCATGGCGCCGCTGGCCGAACACGAACGCGTGCGCCATTTCAGGCAGCGCGGCATGATCTTCGCATTCGATGCGGTCGAACCGGACAGCGACCGCGCCGCGACCTTTGCCCGGCGCTTCTTTACCAGCGCGCTCGACCAGGAACTGCTGCTGCGCCCGATCGGCCGCACCGTGTACGTGATGCCGCCGTATGTGCTGGACGAGGAAGAGATCGACCTGCTCAGTATACGTGTGAAAACCGTATTCGAATCCGTGATCGCAGGGTCATGATGGAGCTGATCGAGAACGTCAACCGCAAGCTGGCCGCGCTCGACGCACAGAGCCTGCTGCGCCGGCGGCGCATTGCCGACACCCGCTGCGCGCCGCTGCAGGTGGTCGACGGGCGCGCCATGCTGGCCTTTTGCAGCAACGATTACCTGGGCCTGGCCGCGCACCCGCGCGTGGTCGAAGCCCTGCGCACCGGCGCTCAGCTGTATGGCGCCGGCAGCGGCGCCTCGCACCTGATCAGCGGCCATAGCCGCGCCCATGCGCTGCTCGAGGAGCGCCTGGCCGAATTCGCCGCGCCCCATGTCGAGGAAGCGCGCGCGCTGTATTTCAGTACCGGCTACATGGCCAACCTGGCCGTCTTGACCGGACTCGGTGGCGACAAGGATGCGACGATCTTTTCCGAAGCGCTGAACCATGCGTCGCTGATCGACGGCGCCCGCCTTGCTCGCGCGGACGTCAAGGTCTACCCGCACGGCGATATCGCTGCGCTCGATGCGCTGCTGGACGCGAGCAGCGCCAGCACCAAAATCGTCGCCACCGACGCCGTCTTCAGCATGGATGGCGACCTGGCGCCGCTGCCGCAACTGCTGGCCCTGTGCGAACGCCACGGCGCCTGGCTGATCGTCGACGATGCCCATGGCTTCGGCGTACTGGGCGCCCACGGCCGCGGCGCGCTCGAACATTTTAATGTGCGCTCGCCGCATCTCGTGTACGTCGGCACCCTCGGCAAGGCGGCCGGCGTCGGCGGCGCGTTTATCGCTGCCCATGCCAGCGTGATCGAGCTGATGATCCAGCGCGCGCGCCCCTACATTTATACGACCGCGGCGGCGCCGGCGCTGGCGCATGCCTTGTTGACCAGCCTCGACATCATCAGCGGCGACGAAGGCGTGGCCCTGCGCAGCCATCTCGCCCTGCTGATCGCCCAGCTGGACGCGGAACTGCAGTTGCAGCGCTGGCAGCGGGTGGCGTCAAATACGCCGATCCAGCCGATCGTCATCGGTCCCAACGACGAGGCGCTGCGCATCGCCGCCGCATTGTACGGGCGCGGTGTGTGGGTGCCGGCGATCCGCCCGCCGACGGTCCCACAAGGCACGGCGCGCCTGCGCGTTACCCTGTCGGCCGCACACACGCACGACGAAGTGGCGCAGCTGGCCGGCGCACTGAACGAACTGGAACGGGAGACCCTGTGAGCAAGAACCTGAACGAGCCGCTGGAACCGGCCACCGAGATCGCGGCCGGACGCACCGCCACGCTGCCCAAGCCGGTCGAGGAACCGGTACCGGCGCCCGCCGAGGCCCTCGCCGCCGAGGGCATCCCGTCGCGCTTTTGCTGTTTCGTGACCGGCACCGACACCGAAATCGGCAAGACCCTGGTCTCCGCCGCCATCCTGCACACCCTGGTCGACAGCGGCCAGCGCGCCTGCGGCATGAAGCCGGTCGCGGCCGGCGCCGACATGGTCGAGGGCGAGCTGCACAACGAAGACGCCGACATGCTGGCCGCCGCCGGCAACGTGCACCTGCCGCAGAACATCACGACGCCCTACATGCTGCGCGCCGCCTGCGCGCCGCACATCGCGGCCGCCATGGAAAACGTGACGATCGAGCCGGTGCCGATCATCGCCGCCTATGCCGAGATCCTGGCGGCGTCGGATGCGGTCGTGGTCGAAGGCGTGGGCGGCTTTTGCGTGCCCTTTTCCGATACCTTCGACAGCGCCCAACTTGCCGAACAGCTGAATCTGCCCGTGATCCTGGTGGTCGGCATGCGCCTGGGCTGCATCAGCCATGCGCTCTTGACCGTCGAGGCAATCGTCGCGCGCAACCTGGTGCTGGCCGGCTGGGTCGCGAACACGGCCGACCCGGACATGGCCTATTTTGACGAAAACATCGAGGCGCTGGCAGCGCGCATCCCGGCCCCGTTGCTGGGTGTGGTGCCGCGCCTCGAACAAGCAACTGCCGCCAACGCGGCCCGATTCATCGATCTCGCGGGACTGCCGGGCTGGCCGTCGCGCGGGGTCGGCACCACCTGAAGGAAGTATCCAATGAACGCTCCCCACACCGTCGCCCTGCACCGCCCGACCGCCGCCATCAAGGAACGGTTTGATGCCACCTGGCCGCTGGCCGATGTGCTGTCCCTGTTCGAACTGCCGTTCAACGAATTGATGTTCCGCGCCCAGGAAGCGCACCGCGCCCACTTCCCCGACGGCGACGTCGAACTGGCGACCCTGCTGTCGATCAAGACCGGCGGTTGCGAGGAAGACTGCGGCTACTGCCCGCAAGCGGCGCGCTACGATACCGGTGTCGAAGCCAAGAAAATCCTCGACATCGACACCGTGCTCGACGCGGCGCGCCAGGCCAAGGCCAACGGCGCCACCCGCTTCTGCATGGGCGCCGCCTGGCGCAGCCCGAAAGAGCGCGACATGGAAAAGGTCGAAGAAATGGTGCGCGAAGTAAAAGCGCTGGGCATGGAAACCTGCGCCACGCTGGGCATGCTCGAAGAGGGACAGGCCGAGCAGCTGAAAAAGGCCGGCCTCGATTTCTACAACCACAACATCGACACCGCGCCCGATTTCTATAACAACGTCATCTCGACCCGCGAATACCAGGACCGCCTCGATACCCTCGGCCGCGTGCGCCAGGCAGGTTTAAAGGTCTGCTGCGGCGGGATCGTCGGCATGGGCGAGACGCGCGAGCAGCGCGCCGGCCTGATCGCGCAATTGGCGAACCTGAATCCGTACCCGGAATCGGTGCCGGTGAATCACCTGGTGCAGGTCGAAGGCACGCCGCTGCACGGCCTCGATCCGCTCGACCCGCTCGAATTCGTGCGCACCATCGCGGTGGCGCGCATCACCATGCCGCAGGCGCGCGTGCGCTTGTCGGCCGGCCGGCGCCAGCTGGGCGAAGCGGTGCAGACGATGTGCTTCATGGCCGGCGCGAATTCGATTTTCTATGGCGACAAGCTGCTCACCACCGGCAATCCGGAAGCGGAAGACGACCGCATCCTGCTGGCCAAGCTGGGCCTGAAAACCCGTTCGGCCACGCTAGAGTCGGCGCCGAAGGAAGCCTGCGGCTGCTAACGCCTGTACTACCCGATCAACGACAATATAAAGCGAGACAACACGCATGTTCACCAAAATCCTCATCGCCAACCGTGGCGAAATCGCCTGCCGTGTCGCCGCCACCGCGCGCCGCATGGGTATCCGTACCGTCGCCGTGTATTCGGAAGCGGACGCCGGGTCGAAACACGTGGCGGTCTGCGATGAGGCGGTGTTGATCGGGCCGGCCGCGGCCAAGGAAAGTTATTTGCGCGGCCAGAAAATCATCGAGGTGGCAAAGGCCACCGGCGCCCAGGCGATCCACCCCGGCTACGGTTTCCTGTCCGAGAACGCGGAGTTCGCCGAAGCCGTCCAAGCGGCCGGCCTGGTCTTCATCGGTCCGCCGGGTTCCTCGATGCGCGCGATGGGCTCGAAGTCGGCTGCCAAGCAGCTGATGGAAGGCGCCAACGTGCCGCTGGTGCCGGGCTACCATGGCGACAACCAGAATCCGGAATTCCTGCGTCAGCAAGCCGACGGTATCGGCTATCCGGTACTGTTAAAGGCCAGTGCCGGCGGCGGCGGCAAGGGCATGCGCGTGGTCGAACGCAGCGAGGATTTCGTCGCCGCGCTCGGCTCGTGCAAGAGAGAAGCGATCAGCTCCTTCGGCGACGACAAGGTGCTGGTCGAAAAATACTTGACGCGCCCACGCCATATCGAAATCCAGGTGTTCGCCGATAAACTCGGCAACTGCGTCTACCTGCACGAGCGCGACTGCTCGGTGCAGCGCCGCCACCAGAAGGTGCTGGAAGAAGCGCCGGCGCCGGGCATGCCGGCAGACCGTCGCGCGGCGATGGGCGAAGCGGCGGTGAACGCGGCGCGCGCCGTCGGCTATGTCGGCGCCGGCACCGTCGAATTCATCGCCAACCAGGATGGCTCGTTCTACTTCATGGAGATGAATACGCGCCTGCAGGTGGAACACCCGGTCACCGAAATGATCACCGGGACCGACCTGGTCGAATGGCAGCTGCGCGTCGCCTTTGGCGAACCGCTGCCGAAAAAACAGAGCGAGCTCGGCATCCACGGCCACGCGATCGAGGCGCGCATCTATGCCGAGAATCCAGAGAAGGGTTTTCTGCCGTCGATCGGCACGCTGCGCCACATGGATACGCCTGCGGCCGTCAACTTCGAGCTGGGCGGCGTGGCGGGCGTGGAACCGGCCGCCGTGCGCATCGATTCCGGTGTGCGCGAAGGCGATGCGATTTCTCCGTTCTACGATCCGATGATCGCCAAATTGATCGTCTGGGGCGCGGACCGCACGCAAGCGCTGGCGCGGCTGTCGCAGGCGCTGGCCGAATTCCAGATTGTCGGGCTGGCAACCAACATCGCCTTTTTGAAACGCCTGGTCGAAGGCGAGGCATTTGCCACGGCCGACCTCGATACCGGCCTGATCGAACGGAACACGGCGACGCTGTTCCCGCCGCTGCGCCCGGCGCCGGCCGGTGCGCTGGCCCTGGCCGCGGTGTCCCTGATCGAATCGGAACGGCGCCAATCGGCCGGCGCGTCGTCGAATGCAGCTGACCCGTGGGGCCAGGCGCAGGGCTGGCGCCTGAACGGAGACTATCGCCGCGTGCTGTCGTTCGGCGACGAGTATGCCGCCGGCCTGCCCGGCGGCGCGTACCAGGTGGGCGTGGTTTACCACCCGCAAGGCTGGGAACTCGACGTCGATGGCGTCAAACAGCCCTTGACGGTGAGCGGCCACGATGGCGCGACGCTGTCGGTGCGCCTGGGTGAACAATCGATGCACGGCGCCGTGCGCCGCGACGGAGATTTGTTCCACGTGTTCTCGAACGGCGAGCACCATACCTTCGCTTACAACGACCCGATGGCGCATGCCGGCGAGGCGGAAGCTGCCGGCGGACGCCTGACCGCGCCGATGCCGGGCAAGGTCGTCGCGGTGCTGGTCGAGGGCGGCCAGAGCGTGAAGAAGGGCGACCCGCTCGTCATCATGGAAGCGATGAAGATGGAGCACACGATTGCCGCACCGGGCGACGGCCTGGTCGAAGAAGTGCTGTACGCGGTCGGCGACCAGGTGGCGGACGGCGCGCCGCTGCTGGCGTTCAAGGCTGCCTGATGCGCATCCTGCTGTACCGGGGCGATGGGCAGGTCGGCGCCTGGGCCGAGGATGTCGCCCGCGTGCTGCCCGGCGCCGACACGCTCGGCTGGCAGGAAGGAGATATGCTCCCCGCCTGTGACTACGCAGTGCTGTGGAATCCATCGGCCGCGCTGCTGGCGCAACTCGGCGGCGTAAAGGCCGTGTTCCTGATGGGCGCGGGTGCGGATGCAATTCTCAAATTCGGAGATACGCTGCCGCCGGTGCCGATCGTGCGCCTGGGCGACGCCGGCATGGCGCGGCAGATGGCGGAATACGTGGCGTATGCGACGCTGCGCTACTTCCGCCGCTTCGACGAATACGAGGAACAACGGCGCCATGGCCTGTGGGCGCCGCTGCCAATATATGCCCGCGAAGAATTCACGGTCGGCGTCATGGGACTCGGCAAGCTGGGTTTATACGTGGCCGAGACCATGCGCGGGTTCGGCTTTCCGGTGCGCGGCTGGAGCCGCACGCCGAAGGAAGTGACGGGTGTCGACTGCTTCGCCGGCATGGACCAGCTCGATGATTTCCTGGGCGGCACGCGCGTGCTGGTGTCGCTGCTGCCGCTCACGGCCGAGACGAACAACCTGCTCGACCGCCGCCGCCTGGCGACGCTGCCGCGCGGCGCCTATTTGATCAACGTCGCGCGCGGCGCCCAGGTGGCCGAGCCGGATTTGCTGGCGCTGATCCGCGCCGGCCACATCGCCGGCGCCACCCTCGACGTGTTCCGCAACGAACCACTGCCGGCGCCGCACCCGTTCTGGGACGAGCCGCGCATCACGATCACGCCGCACATTTCGGCCGTCACCTTGCGCGCCGATGCGCTGCGCCAGATCGCCGACAAAATCGCCGCCTTCGAGGCCGGCCAACCGGTGGACGATATCGTCGACCGCAACCTGGGATACTGAAAATGAACCATCAGCCTGACCTGCCGAAGAAAGTCAAAATCGTCGAAGTCGGTCCGCGCGACGGCCTGCAAAACGAAAAGGAAACCATCAGTGCGGAAGTGAAAATCGAACTGGTCGACCGCCTGTCGCGCGCGGGCTTTTCCAATGTCGAAGCGGCGTCGTTCGTGTCGCCGAAATGGGTGCCGCAGATGGCGACCAGTACCGAAGTCATGGCGAAGATCATGCGCCTGCCCGGCACGATCTATTCGGCGCTGACGCCGAACATGCAGGGGTTCGAAGCGGCGCTGGCCAGTAAAGCCGATGAAGTCGTGATCTTCGGTTCGGCCTCGGAAGCCTTTTCGCAAAAGAACATCAATTGTTCGATCGCCGAATCGATCGCGCGCTTCGAGCCGGTGGCGAAAGCGGCCAAGGCGAACGGCTTGCGCCTGCGCGGCAGCATCAGCACCGCCTTTGGCTGCCCCTACCAGGGCGAGGTGTCATTGGACGCCGTGGCCGACGTGGTGCGGCGCATGCGCGACCTCGGCTGCGACGAGATCGACATTGCCGACACCATCGGCGTGGCCACCGCGCGCCAGACCCAGGCGGTGATGCTGGCCGCCGCGCGCGAATTCCCGCTGAAGCAATTGTCCGGCCACTTCCACGATACCTATGGCCAGGCACTGGCGAACATCTACGCCAGCCTGGAAGTCGGCGTCGAAATTTTCCACTCGTCGGTCTCGGGCCTGGGCGGCTGCCCGTATGCCAAGGGCGCGACCGGCAACGTCGCGACCGAAGACGTGCTCTACCTGCTGCACGGCCTCGGCATCGAGACCGGGATCGACCTCGACCAGGTGGTGGATGCCGGCCAGTTCATCGCGCAGCAGTTGGGCCGCAAGGGTTCCAGCCGCGCCGGGAATGCGCTGGCGGCGAAACGCCTGGGCTGAACCAATAAAAAAGCGCCCTGTCGAAGCTTGTTCGACGGGCGCTTTCTTTTTTATTCATTGCGTCGGCCTTGCGACAACGAAAAAAGCCGACAACTTTCGCTGTCGGCTTTTTTCTTCATACTGGTCGGAGTACAAGGATTCGAACCTTGGACCCCCTGGTCCCAAACCAGGTGCGCTACCGGGCTGCGCTACACTCCGAAGACACATATTATAGCGGCTGAGATTCCTTTGATCAAGGTCAGGTTTTCATTTTCTGGATTTTTCTGCAGAGACCTGGGAGACAATGAAGGAATGGCGCGTTTGGCAGCGGCGGGCGGCAGCGTTTTTGCAGGCGACATGCGCCAGCTACAGCGGCGCATCGGCGCCGGGCTCGCGCTCTCGCTGGCGATACACGCGCTGGTGCTCCACCTGCAGGCGCCGGCACCGCCCGCCGTGGCGCCGCCGCCGCGTCCGCTGGCGGTGCGCCTGCGCCCGCCTCCGCCACCACCTGCGCCCGCGCCCCGGGTCGACGAACCTGCACCTGCCGTCACCACGCCGCGTCCGGTGCGGCCTGCGCCGTCACGAAAGACGCCGCGGCCCGTGATTGCGGTCGATCCCGCGCCCGAACCCAGCCAGCCCGATCCCTTTACGATGGAGCAGGCACCGCAACCCGAAGAGGCGCCCGAGACCCCGCGCTTCGACCGCGAAGCCGCGCGCACGATGGCACGCTCGCTGGCGCACATCCGCGATCCGGCCAAGGAAGGCACGGCGATCGGACAGTTTCCCGACAAGCCTCTAGAGACCGAAACCCGCGCCGCGCGCGCGATCGGGGCGGCCAAGCGCAGGGATTGCAAGGATGGGATTCCAGGGGGGTTATTGGCGCCGCTGTTCCTCCTGGCGGACAAGAAGGACAGCGGCTGCAAGTGGTGAAATGCACCACGAACCGGCGCGTGGGCACTTTGTGCCCACGCGGTACGGCGGTTGATCAAGGATTGCGCATCAGGCGAATGCCGTGGCGACAGGCAATCAAAATAAACGGGTTGAATGCCGAGCCGACACAGGTTCGACGGTGAAAGCGCGTGGGCACAAGTGCCCACCCTACAACTACTCACCTCTAATCTGCAAGGCCCGCTCATACAAGGCATTCTTCTTGCGCCCGGTAATCTGCGCCGTCAGATTCGCCGCCTGTTTCACGCTGCATTCGCTCAATAAAATATTCAGGATGCGCTCGGCTTCGGCATCCTGGGCAGCGGTCTCGATCGTCGCGCCCTCGATCAGCACGACGAATTCGCCGCGCTCGCGGTGCTGGTCGGCTTTCACCCAGGCCAGCGCCTCATGCAGCGGGCAGCGGTGCACTTCCTCGAACAGTTTAGTGAGTTCGCGCGCGAACACGACCTGGCGCGCCGGCTCGAACACGGCCATCAGCCCCTCGACGCAATCGACGATGCGGTGCGGCGCCTCGTAGATCACCAGCGTGGCCGGTTCGCGCACCAGTTCCAATAACGCCGCTTCGCGCTGCTTCGATTTGGCCGGCAGGAAGCCGACAAAGTTAAAACGGTCGTTGACCAGGCCAGAGGCGGACAGGGCCGCCACCGACGCCGACGCGCCCGGCAGCGGGATCACGCGCAGGCCGGCCGCGCGTACGGCGTCGACGATGCGCGCGCCGGGGTCGGAGACGGCGGGGGTGCCGGCGTCCGACACCAAAGCGACACGTTCGCCGGCGTGCAAGCGCGCAACCAGCTTGTCGGCCGCTTCGCGCTCGTTGTGCTGGTGCGCTGCCACCATCTGCTTGTTCAAGCCGTAACGGGTGAGCAGGGCGCCGGTTTTGCGGGTATCCTCACAGGCGACCACGTCTGCCAGCGCCAGCAGGTGCAGCGCGCGCAGCGTGATGTCGGTGGCGTTGCCGATCGGTGTGGCCACCACGTATAAAGTTGCTGTAGGATAAGACTGTTGAGCTGCCTCGGCCATTACAGGAAGCTGGGCGATATCGATGGACTGGTTGTCGGTCATGTTGAGGATACGATGCGCATAAAAAGTCTGAACGGCGTGATTGCCACCGCTGCTACTGGTTTAATGGTTGGCCTGGCCGGCTGCGGCAGCACGCCTCTGCCGCCCGATCTGGGTTGCGGCGTACCGGGCGGATTGTGCGCGCCCCTCGAGCCAAACACAAGTGCGCGCCCGGTGGAACCGCCGCCGCCGACGCCGGCGCCGAGTTCGGAAACCCGCACGGTGCCGGTGGAACTGTATCCCGACGAGCGCGGGCCGCAGGCGCAGGCCGGCCCCGGCGGCACGGCGCGCATCGCCTTGCTGCTGCCGCTGGAGTCGCCCGGCCTCGGCCAGGCCGCCCAGGCAGTGCGTGCCGGTTTTCTCGCCGGCCACGAACGCGACCGCGCCGGCATCGAAGTCAATGTGATCGCCAGCGGCGATTCGCCCGAGTCGACCCTGCAAACCTATGCCCGCGCGGCGCTCGACAATGACATCGTCGTCGGTCCGCTGGCGCGCTCGAGCGTGGCGGCGATCATCGCAGCGAATGCCGTCACCAAGCCGACGGTGGCCCTGAACCATCCGCAAATCGACCGTCCCTTGCCGCCGCAAATGCTGGTGGTGGGTTTGTCGCTGGAAGAAGAAGCGCGCCAAGTGGCCGACTGGGCCGCGCAGGAACACCCGAGCGGACGCGCCCTGGTCCTGGCCGGCAAGGCGGCCTGGCAACAGCGCGCCGCCGGCGCGTTCAGCGAGCGCTGGACCCGTTTCGGCCACAACAACGCGGCCGTCGAATTGCCGATCCAGGATGGCTATGTCGACGCCAATGCGCTGGCCGAACTGCGTTCGCGCCTTGAAATCGACCGTCCCGAACTGCTGTTTGCCGCGCTCGACGCCGGCGCCCTGCGCCAGGTACGCAGCGCGCTCGGCACCTCGCTGCCGACCTACGCCATCTCGGCCGCCAATCCGGGCCGCGCGCCCGGCCTGTCGGTGCCGGAACTCGACGGCGTGCGCCTGGTCGACCTGCCCTGGACCATCCAGCCGGACCACCCGGGCGTGATGGTTTATCCGCGCCCGGTCGATGCCGACTCGCTCGACATGCAGCGCTTATATGCACTCGGCATCGATGCCTTCCAGGTGGCGCGCACGCTGGCGCAACGCCCGGGCGCCGACTTCGAGCTCGACGGCGTGACCGGACGCCTGTCGGTACGCCGCAACAATGGCGCCTGGACGCTGCGGCGCGACGAGGCCGCTGCCGTCTACCGCGACGGCGTCGGGTATGAGGCAGTGGCCGGGAAGTCGACCATCGGGCAGTGAGATGGCCCCTATCAAGCTCTCGGAGAAGCAGTCCCAGGGCCGCGACTGGGAGCAGACCGCGCTGCGCTACCTGCGCCGCCACGGCCTGGTCCTGGTCGAAGCGAATTTTACGTGCAAGGGCGGAGAGATCGACCTGATCATGCGCGACGGCGAGTCGCTCGTCTTCGTCGAGGTGCGCCAGCGCGCCGACCGCCGCCACGGCGGGGCCGCCGCCAGCATCACCCCGCATAAAATCCGCCGCCTGGTGCGCGCCGCCCAGGTCTACCTGCAGCGCCTGCCCACCCTGCCGCCCTGCCGCTTCGACGTCGTCGCCATCGATGGCGACGCGCTGGAATGGCTGCGCGACGCGATTCAAGTTTGACAATCTGCGCACGTAGTTGTAAGCAATTCTTAAATTGCTTTGCCGCCCCCGGTTGCTACTACACTATAATCTTTGGCTATGAATACTCAACGCATCCTCGCTCACTTCCAGGAGAGCGCCGACCTGAAACTGCAGTCGGCCCCGGCCCTGGCGCACCCTATTTCGCAGGCGATCGAACTGATGTTCGGCGCCCTGTCCAACGGCAACAAGATCCTGGCTTGCGGTAACGGCGGTTCGGCCGCCGACTGCCAGCACTTCGCGGCGGAACTGGTCGGACGCTTCGAGCGCGAGCGCTTCCCGCTGCCGGCCATCGCGCTGACCACCGATACCTCGATCCTGACCGCGGTCGCCAACGACTACAGCTACCGCGAGATCTTCTCGAAGCAGGTGCAAGCCTTTGGCCAGGCCGGCGACATCCTGCTGGCGATTTCGACGTCGGGCAATTCGGGCAACGTGCTGGCTGCCGTCGAAGCGGCGCTCGAGCGCGAGATGCGCATCGTCGCCTTCACCGGCAAGGATGGCGGCGCGCTCGCCAAACTGCTGACCGACGCCGACGTCCACATCAACGTGCAGCACAGCCGCACCGCGCGCATCCAGGAAGTGCACCTGGTCGCGATCCACGCCATCTGCGACGGCATCGACGTCGCGCTATTCGGAGGAGACGAGAATGAATAAGCCCGGCTTGAAGGGTTCCCTGGCGAAAGCCGTCCTGTGTGTGTCCCTGTTGGGTGCGCTGCAGGGCTGCGTGCCGCTGGTCGTCGGCGGCGCCGCGATGGGTGCGGCCGCCACCATGGACCGGCGCACGCTGGGCGCGCAGACCGAGGACAAATCGATCACCGTCAAAGCCGAGGTGCAGGTTCCAAAAATCGTCGGCAACGCCGGCCACGTGAACATCGCCAGCTACAACCGCAAGGTCTTGCTGACCGGAGAAGTGCGCGACGAAGCCATGAAGGCTGCCGTCGAGCGCGAAGTACGCAGCATCGAAAACGTCGCCAACGTCATCAACGAACTGGTGATCGCCGGCCCGTCGAGCTATACCTCGCGCTCGTCGGATGCGCTGATCACCGGCAACGTCAAGGGCAGCCTGATCGAAATGAAAACGATCTCGGCCACCTCGTTCAAGGTCGTCACCGAGCGCGGCACCGTGTACCTGATGGGCCGCGTGACCCAGCGCGAAGGAGATCTCGCAGCCAAGATCGCCCAGAGCGTCGCCGGCGTGCAGGGTGTCGTCAAGATCTTCGAATACATGAGCGAGGAAGAACTTCGCACCCAGTTCCCGAAATCGGGTTCGGTCGCCCTGTAATCATCCCGGCGGGGCCTGGCCCCGCTTTTTTTTCGCCAGCGCCATGACAGCCCATCATCCAGCTCAACCCCGTTCCTGGTTCAAACCCGCCGCCATCGGCGCGCTCGTGCTGGCGCTGGCGGGCGGCGGCTATGCCGCCCTGATGCGCGCCGAAAAGGCGCCCGAGGTCACCTTCATCAGCATCGCCGGCGACAAGATCGCTACCGCGAACTTGCGCGGCAAGGTCGTGATGGTCAATTTCTGGGCAACTTCGTGCACCACGTGTGTCAAGGAGATGCCGGCCATGGTCGACACCTACAACAAGTTCAAGGGGCAGGGACTCGAATTCGTGGCGGTGGCCATGCAATACGACCCGCCGAACTATGTCCTGAATTTCACCGAGACGCGCAAGCTGCCCTTCATCGTCGCCCTCGACGCCGGCGGAGACATCGCCAAATCCTTCGGCGACGTCACCCTCACGCCCACCACCTTCGTGATCGGCAAGGATGGCACCATCCTCAAGCGCTATGTCGGCGAGCCCGATTTCGGCGAGGTGCACACTCTCCTGCAGAAAGCCTTGAAGGCGAGCTGACGCTCCATGCTGCCGTGCTCGCCTTGCCGCGAGGCCGATCCGTCATTACACTGGGTCGCATGCCAGGGCGGCGCAAATGCTACAGCACGCCTGAGCTAGCGCAAGCCGGCGCCGCCGCAAGGGACCAAGCTTGATGCATTCGCGGGCCGGGACCGTGCGGCCATGCGCTTGTCAAGGAGATGCAATGGGTGAACTCTTACGCTGGACAGGCAGGTTCGCCGCGCTGCTGGCGCTGGCCGCGCTGGCCGCTTGCAGCAGCCCGCGGCCCAGGGCGCTCGCCGTGCTGCAATACCAGCACGTCGCGAATGCGCACGAAATCCGTTTTACCAATCCGATCGCGCTGTCGGCCGCGCTGTACCGCGTCGGCTACCTGTCGCCGGTCGATGCCGAGGGTTTCTGGGCCATCTTCGTGCTGTGCAATGCCGACGTCGCCGAACAGGCGCGCCGCGGTTTTTACTACAACGTCAATCAATTTCGCGTCAGCCATGGGGGGCGCGAATTCGGCGGCATGCCGCCCTATTCGCTGCGCTACCAGGGCCAAATCGACCTGAACAATGCCGGCGACACCATGCCGATCCTCGACGCCGTGGCCGCCGAAATCCAGGAAGGGCCGCCCGAGCAGATTTTCCAGAGCGGTTTCTATCCCGACCTGAACTACCGCTTCGCCATCTTCGTCCCCAAGGCGCTGCCCAACTACGCCGGCGAGGAACTGGCGCTTACCTATAAAGGCCAGCCGGCGATCCTGGTCGGCAACGGCAAGCCGCCGTCGGACTTGCCGGCCGTCGGCGGCAGCGCGGGCGGGGCGGCGGCGGCTTGCGTGCCGCCGCTGCCCTGACTTTAGAAGCGTTTGACAACGCTTTCAGGGCAAGGCGCATCGTCGAAGACAGTACACGGGTACGGCGAGACGATGCAACGCCGCCATGGGAGCGTTGTCAGGCGCTCTTCGGATACAGGATCATCTGGGTGCAGCGAAACAAGGCAATCGTCTTGCCGTTCGCTTTGTCCGTCACCTTCACGTCCCACACCTGGGTGGTGCGGCCCAGGTGCGCGACGGTCGCCACGGCGACGATGGTGCCTTCGCGCGCGGTGCTGAAGTGGTTCGATTTCAATTCGATCGTCGTGAAATTCTGCGCGCCTTCGGGCAGGTTGGCGACGCAGGCATAGCCGGCGGCGGTATCGGCCAGCGTCACCACGCTGCCGGCGTGCAGGTAGCCGTTCGGCGCCAGGTGGTGCGGCTTGATCGGCAATTGCGCGGTCAGGGTCTGGTGGCCGAGTTCGAGAACTTCGATGCCGAGGTAGCCGGGGAACTTGCCGATGCCGCGCTGGTTAAACGCTTCTAAGGTAGGTGCAGTGGTCATGGTGGATTCATCTGGTGGCGGATTGGATATCGTAACCGATACCGCACCACCCCATCCGCCATCACGCCCGGCGCTTGGGCTTGCTGACGATGCCCCCCTGGCGCTTGCGCGTGGCCGCATTCTGCTGCTGCAGCAGCGAGTCGACCCGCTCCGAGGCTTCGCGCGCCAGTTGCTGCGCTTCCTCGATACTCGGGAAATACTCCGGCTCGCGGTAACCGAGCCAGGCATAGGCCGAGTACATGCGGCAGGTGTCTTCGACTTCCTGCAAATTCTTCCATTGCAGCCCGCCCGGCTGCGGGGTCAATTTCGAGACTTTTTTCCTGGCCAGTGACAGCGCCCAGTGCTCCCAGGCGCTTTGCAGCATCGGCACCCGGTTCGAGATCGGCACCAGCGAGAGCATGAATTTCTCGGCCACCGTCAAGTCCAGGGTATCGAGCCATTCGGCGCGTTCGTTCTGGTCTTCGGTAATGCGCGGATAGAAAAAACCGTCCGGCACGTCGATGTTGTGGACAAAACGGCGCAGCAGTTTGACCAGCGAGGTCTCGCCGGTCACCGCCGAGATCCTGTGCAGTTGCTCGAGCGAGGGAGCGACGGCAAAGCCGCTGGCCGGTACCGGCGGGATCTTTTCCTTCATCAGGGCGCGCATGACTTCGTGGGTGTCGTCGTCGTAGCCGGCAACAAAGCCCTCTTCGTGCACGCCATAGCGACCGGCGCGCCCGGCGATCTGCTTCGCCAGCGCCGCCGAGATTTCCTCTTCCTCATAGCCGTTGTATTTCACCGCCGTCGTCATCACGATGCGCGCGATCGGCATGTTCAGTCCCATGGCGAGGGCGTCGGTGCCGACCACGATGTCGGCCTGCCCCTCCCGGAAACGCTCGGCCTGGGCGCGGCGCACTTCGGGCGACAAGTTGCCGTAGACGGTGGCGACCGACAAGCCTTTTTCGGTGATCATGTCGCGCCACATCAGGACGTCGCGCCGCGAAAAGGCAATCACGGCGTCGCCGCGGCGCAGGTTCGACAGTTTACGGACCGGCCCCGGCTCCATCGCCAGCGGCGCCATGCGTTTCAGTACGTGCACCTCGAGCGGCACTTCCAGGCGTTCGGCCAGCGCCTCGATCGCGCGCCGCGCTTCCGGGGCGCCGACCAGGTACACGGTGGCGGCCGGCGCGCCGCAGACGGCGGCGGTCCAGGCGGCGCCGCGGTCGCGGTCGGCCAGCATCTGGATTTCGTCGATCACGGCAACCTCGATCGGCGTTTTACTGTCGAGCATCTCGACGGTGCTGGCGACGTGGGTGCTGCCTTCGGTCACGCGCCGCTCTTCCCCCGTGATCAGGCTGACCTTCAATGGTTCGCCATGCGGGCGCGCCGCCTGGAGGCGTTCGTAGTTTTCCAGCGCCAGCAGGCGCAGCGGCGCCAGATAGGCCCCGCTTCTGGCTTTCGCCAGCGCTTCCATCGCGCGATGGGTTTTACCGGAATTGGTCGGCCCCAGCAGGGCGATGAACTTGCGCTGCATGCGGCTGGCCACCTCGAACGATTCCGGGTACTCGGCCAAATTGATGCTTTCCTTGGTGCGGGCGGCGTGGCGCTCTTCCTGCTCGCGCTCGATGGCGTGCTCGACGCGCTGGCGGATGCGCTCGAAGACATACTCGGCCGGCTCCGAGGTTTCCAGTTCGTCGAGCACGCCAAGAAACAGGCGCGGATCGAAGCCGGCATCGTCGGCCTGCTCGGCGATATCGCGCACGAATTCCTCGGCATCGAGGTGCAGTTCGGCCAGGGCCTTGTCGCCGGTGCGTTCTTCGATCAGCTCGCGCCGCGCGATCAAATCCATCTTGCGCCATTTGCTGGGTTTGGCGAGCACGCCGCGAGAGGGCACCAGCGCGTAGGGCACGCGCAAGCCTTCGTAGCGCACTTCGCCGGAAAAGCGCAGGAACACGCGCCCTTCCATTTTGACGAGTTCGATGCCGCGCGCGGCCAGGTCGAGTTCGCGTTCAAGGAAGGCGTCGTCGTCGCCCGTGTCGGTGTCGGCAGCGTCGTAGCGTGGATTGCTCATGTGTCTTGGAGGTGATGTCTGGTTGTTATCACTATAGCGCGGATGGCGCGCAGCTCCTGTTCCACTACGAGTGTGTGAAAAAATCGCCAGGGCGGCGTTGCACCGCCTCGCCGTACCCACGTACTGTCTTCGGCGGCGCGCCTTGCCCTGACGATTTTTTCACACACTCTACGCAGCTGCGGTAGTGCTCCCCGCTTCACGATTCGTCCGAAAGTGTGTCCTGGTATCGACAAAAGTTTGACCGGAGGGGCGATCCGGGCAGAATGTTATTTTCCTTGAAGAAATTTTCAACTATAGTCTGCGCTTCCCCATCACTTACTGTCGACCTGCGCTCGTATGCAACGCCAGGCAGGACGCCCCAGAATGAAAAATAACAGGATCGGCCTGATTCTCGTCGGCTCCATGCTGGCCGTGATCGCCCTTGTCGTCACCCTGCTGCTGCAGCGCCAGCAGGCGGACCACGCCGAACAGGTGCGCGTGCAGGGCCTGGGCATGGTGCGTTCGCTGGCCGCGCTGCCGCTGGCCGTGCTGGCGCCTGGCACCGGCCAGCCGGGGGTGCTCGAATCGATCCTGGCCTACCGCGACAACCCGGACTTCGCCTATGCCGCCGTGACCGGCGCCGATGGCCGCAGCCTGGCCGAAGTGGCCAGCGCCGGCGCCCTGGTGCCGCCGAGCGCCCCGCTGGCGCTGACCGGTTTCGCCGAACGCGCCATCCCCGCCGGCCAGAACGGCCGCGCGATCCGCGAATTCCACGGCCCGCTGGCCAGCGCCGACGCGAAAACGCAAGTGCGGATCGGCTATTTCGAGCCGCGCACGCCGTTCGACATGAAGGACCTGCCCTTCTACGCGCTGATCGCGCTGGCCATGTTCCTGCTGGTGCCGCTGATCTACCTGGTGATCAAGCGAGAAATGGCGCCGCTGGCGGCGCTGGGCGAACAGCTGCGCTCGGTGGCGACACAGGCGGCTACCCAGGCACCCGTTGCGGCGGGCGACAGCGATGCCGACGTGCGCGGGCTGGCGACTAAACTGAATCGCTACATCGACCAGGCCAGCGCGCGCATCCGCGAACTCGAACAGGAAAGCGTGGCCAGCATGGCCAGCGGCAGGCTGCTCGAATACGGCAGCAACAAGATGCAGGCGGTGCTGCAATGCCTGCCCGATGGCTTGCTGGTGCTCGACCCGGCCGGCGAAGTCACTTTCGCCACCGGCAAGATCGAGCCGCTGCTGGGCGTGCCGGTGGCGGACGTGCTGTCGCAGCCGGTCGAGGCCTGGTGCCGCGATCCCGAGCTGCGCGCGATGCTGGCGCGCTTCAAGGGCGCGGGGCTGGATACGCGCAGCCAGATGACGATCGAATTCAATCCGGCCGGGGTGCCGGATAAACGCCTGTGGGCTACCGCCCAGGCACTGCTCGGGCACGCGATGGGTTACGGCACCCTGGTGGTGCTGCGCGACGCCACCCGCGAACACCTGGCGCGCCAGGCCGGCAACGATTTCGTCGCCCACGCCGCGCACGAATTGAAATCGCCGCTGAACGTGATCGGCATGTACGGCGAAATGCTGGCCGACGTCGGCGAAGACGATCCGGCGGTGCGGGTCGAAGCGATCAACGTGATCCAGGACGAAGTCGAGCGCATGAATTCGCTGGTCAACAACCTGCTCAACGTCAGCAAGCTCGAAATGGGCAGCATGCGTCCGGAACGCCATCGCGTCAAACTCGACGATCTGTTACGCGACGCCTGGCAGCAGGCCCGTACCCGCGCCGAAAGCAAGGGCATCCGCCTCGAACTGCAGGTGGCGCGCGAACTGGCGGCGGTCTCGGTCGACAAGGACCTGTTCCGCATTGCCCTGAACAACCTGCTCAACAACGCGATCAAGTACAACCAGTCCGGCGGCAGCGTGGTGCTGGCTGCCGACGAGGGCGACGCCGACGTCGTCATCGCCGTGCGCGACAGCGGCATCGGCATGAGCCCGGAAGACACGGCGCGCGTCACCGAAAAATTCTATCGTGTGCGCGAAACCGGTACCGAACAGCGCGGCGGCCACGGCCTCGGGCTGTACCTGACCAACCAGATTATCGAGCTGCACCACGGCCGCCTGACGATCGAAAGCGAGCTGGGACACGGCAGCGTGTTCGCCATCCACCTGAAGAAAATGCCGGCCCTGGTCGACGGAGGCCAAGTCTTATGAAAAGAACCATCCTGCTCGTCGATGACGAGCCGCACGTGATCCGCGTGCTGCGCCTGATGCTCGAACGCGAGGGTTACGACGTCCTGAGCGCGAACGACGGCAACGAAGCCCTCGACAAGATGAGCGCGCGCCGTCCCGACGTGATGGTGAGCGACATCCAGATGGCGGGCATGGACGGGCGCGAGCTGTGCCGCACCGCGCGCGCACGCTATCCCGACGAGACCTTCCCGATCTTCGTGATGACCTCGATGACGGCGTCGCAGGAACGCGAATGGGTACGCGAACTGGCGAACGTCGAATTCCTCGAAAAGCCGCTCAGCCCGCGCCAGCTGATCGCCCGCCTGACCACTTATTTCACCAACGCCGCCGCCCCGCAGGAGAACCCCAATGCCCACTAACATCCTGAACGACCTCGATTTCACGCGCCACGCGCGCTGGCTGCGCCGCATCACCGGCGTCGATTACGATTTCGCGGTGTGCGGCGCGGACGGTACCCTCGCCTTTTGCAGCCTGGCCGGCAGCGACATCGGCGCCTGGATCGCCGGCGCTTGCGCCGCCGGTTTTAACTGGCCTTGCGACGGCGAGGGCATGCAGCGCTACGATGGCCACGGCGCCACCCTGCTCTACATGGCGATCCACGGCAAGACCGGCCTGCTCGGCTACCTGGCGGTACGCGTCGCCAGCGAAGCGGCCGCGCCGACCGCCTGGGATGCCCTGGCCGAAACCTTCGAAGACATCGGCGCCGGTATCGCCGACGAAGCCGCGGCCAAGCGCGAACTCGACAACATGGCGCTGGAACTGTCCGAGCGCTATGAAGAACTGCACTTGGTGTACGCGATCGACAAGACCGTGCAGCAGCTCGAACCCGGCGCCGACCTGTTCCAGCGCCTGCTGCAAAGCTGGGCCGAGCACATGGATGCCGACGTCGCCGCCTTCGTGAAACCGGGCGAGAATTTATGCGTGCATGCGACGAACCTGTCGGCGCCGATCCACAACCTGGACCTGGTGCTGGTCGAGATGCGCGGCGACCTGTACCGCTTCACGCACTCGGCACGGGCGCCGATCGTCATCAACGACGTCGACGACCCGCGCCGCGCCTACATTTTTACCGACCTGCCTTTCAAACTGCTGTGCTGCCCGGTGATCCACGACCGCAGCGTGGTGGCGATCCTGGTGCTGGCGAACCACCTGGCGAAACCCGACTTTTCGAACAGCGACCGCAAGCTGGGCGAACTGCTGGCGAACCAGCTGTCGGGTCTCTCCAAAATGTACGGCATGCTCGCCGAGACGCAGAAATTCAACGACCAGATGGCGAATGCGCTGATCGAGGCGGTCGAAGCGAAAGACCCGTACACACGCGGCCATTCCGAGCGCGTGCACTACATCACGATGGAGATCGGCAAGGCGATGAACCTCGGTTCGCGCGATACCGACGACCTGTTCTGGGGTTCGCTGCTGCACGACGTCGGCAAGATCGGCATTCCCGATGCGGTGCTGTGCAAGCCGGGCCGCCTCACCGCCGACGAGTTCACGTTCATCAAAGTGCACCCGGAGCGCAGCTACGAAATCCTGCGCCACATCGACCGTCTGAAGGGTGCCGTGCCGGGCGCGCGCCACCACCAGGAAAAGTACGACGGCACCGGCTATCCGCACGGTTTGAAGGGCAACGACATTCCGCTGCATGCGCGCATCATCGCCGTGGCCGACACCTACGATTCGATCACCAGCTCGCGCGCCTACCGCGCCGGGCGCAGCCATGAAGTGGCGATGGCGGAAATCGCACGCGTGGCCGGCAGCCAGCTGGACCCGGCCATCATCAAGGTGTTCGAGGACGTCTGCGCCCTGGAGCCGGAATGGATCGCGCGTTTCAATATCGCGCGTGACCGCGTGCAGGAGCAGGCAGCCTAAATGAGCGACGCAGTCACCCGCAGCCGCATCGGCTCGATGACCTACCTGGCGCCGTCGATGGCGCTGGTCGCAAGCGATGCCATCGATGCGGTCGAGAGTGCGATCGCCGAGTGCATCGCCCAGCACCAGGTCAGCATCGTGCTCGACCTGGGCAAGGTGCCGCTGTTGTCCGGGCGCGCGCTGGAATTGACGATGCGCGCGGCCAACCGGCTCGGATCGCTGGGCGGCTGGCTGAAGCTGGCCTATCCGAGCCCGCTGCTGCTCGATATCCTGAAGGTGACCGGGGTCGCCGACCAGGTCGCGCTGTACGACGCACCGCAGGCGCCGCCGAAAGCGGCGCGCACCGGTACGCAACCCAAGCTGGGCGACATCCTGGTCGAGCGCGGCATCGTCACCGCCGTCCAGGTGGCGGAAGCGGCGCGCCTGCAGGAGCAGACCGGCAAGCGCATGGGTTTCATCATGGTCGAGAAAAAATGGCTGTCGGAGTCGGCGCTGTTCCAGGCATTGGCCGAGCAGCTCGACCTGCCGTTCGTCAGCCTGCGCGCCGGTTTGTACGATCCGGTGGCGGTCTCGCTGCTCGAACGCGACGTGGCCAAGCGCCTGAACGTGATCCCGCTGTTCGTGGTCGAGAACACGCTGACGATCGCCACTGGCGAACCGCAGGCGGTGCACAGCATCGACGAGATCCGCGCCCGCACGGGCTGCCGCATCCGCGTGGCGATGGCGCCGCCGCTGGATATCAACCGGGTGCGCGACGATGCCTACGGCGGCACCATGCCGGACTTTATCCACAGCGAGGCGAACGACCTGGAGCTGGTGGAAAACCAGATCCCGGACGACTACACGCAGATCGACCAGATGGCCGGCGCCAGCCCGGTGATCAACATGGTCAACGCCGTGATCCAGCGCGCGATCCACGACAACGCCAGCGACATCCACATCGAAATCTCGCGCAACAAATCGCGCATCCGCCTGCGCATCGACGGCATCCTGTACGAGGTCATGTCGCCGCGCCCCGAGCTGCATCCGGCGATCGTCTCGCGTCTGAAGGTGATGGCGCACCTGGACATCGCCGAACGCCGCCTGCCGCAGGATGGCCGCATCCAGGTGATGACGCAGGGCCGCTCGGTCGACCTGCGCTTTTCCTCGCTGCCCGGCATCTATGGCGAAAAGGTGGTGCTGCGCGTGCTCGACAAAAACCAGTCGATCCTCGACGTCGATAAACTGGGCATGAACCGCGGCGCGGTCGACACCTTTAAACGCCTGCTTGGGCGCAGCCACGGCTTGATCCTGGTGACGGGACCGACCGGTAGCGGCAAGACCACCAGCCTGTATGCCGCGATCAACTACCTCAAAAGTATCGAAAAGAACATCGTCACGATCGAGGACCCGGTCGAATACCAGCTCGACATCATCAACCAGAACCAGGTGAACGATGCGATCGGCCTGACCTTCCCGAAAATCCTGAAACACGTGCTGCGCCAGGACCCGGACATCATCATGGTCGGCGAGGTGCGCGACCGGCAAACCGCGGAAATCGCGGTGCAGGCGGCGCTGACCGGGCACCTGGTGCTGACTACCCTGCACACCAACGATACCCTGGGCGCGGTGGCGCGCCTGGTCGAGATGGGCGTCGAGCCGTACCTGCTGTCGTCGGCCCTGATCGGCGTGATGGCGCAACGCCTGGTGCGGCGCATCTGCCCGGGCTGTAAAACCAGCTACCTGGTGCCGCCTGGTGCGGCGGCCGCCTACGGCTACAAGGGAGAAGGCAATCTGAAACTCCTGAAGGGGCGTGGCTGCCCGGCCTGCTACGACTCCGGCTACAAGGGCCGGCTTGGCATCTACGAGCTGCTCGAAGTCGGCCCCGACCTGGCGCGCATGATCGTGGCGAACGCCAGCAAGGATGCGATGTCCCAGCACGTGGCCGGCACTGGCCACCGCGACCTGTACGCCGACGGCATGGAGCGTGCCTTTGGCGGCGACACCACGCCCGAGGAAATCTCACGCGTCGTGCATTCGTTATAAGGAGCGACGATGGCACTCGAATGGGATGACGCGCCTGCAGCGGCCGCACCGGCACAGCCGCTACGCAAGCCAGCCTGGCGCCTGACGTCCGGAGAGCGCATCGGCACTGCCGACCGCGTGATGTTCACCGAGCGCCTGACCCTGCTGCTGGAAACCGGGGTGCCGCTGCACGACGCCCTGCGCGCCCTGCACGAGCAGGCCGGCAAGCCGCGTCTGAAAGCGATCGTCGGTGAAGTCGCGGACGACATCGTCGGCGGCCAGCGCTTTTCCGAAGCCCTGGCCCGGCACCCCGATCTGTTCCCGCCGACCTACATCAACCTGATCGGCGCCAGCGAGGAAGGCGGCTTCCTGGCCGAGGTGCTCGAGCAACTGGTCGAGATGGACGAAAAACAGGAACGGCTGCGCAGCACGATCGTCTCGGCGCTGTCGTATCCGGGTTTCCTGATCGTGTTTTCGGTGCTGGTGGTGGTGTTCATCCTGGTGGCCGTGTTCCCGAAGTTTTCGGTCATGTTCGCGGCGATCTACGACGAATTGCCGGTCACGACCAAGGTGTTCATTTTCGCCAGCGAGGTACTGACCAAGCACGGCGCGCTGTTCGGCATCGGCATCCTGGCGTTTGCCGGCGGCGCATTGCTGGCGCTGCGCCGCCCCGACGTGCGCGAAGGACTCGACCGCATCAAGCTGCGCCTGCCCCTGGTGAAGGACATATTCATCAAGATCTACCTGACGCGCCTGATGCGCGTGATGGGCATTTCGCTCGAGCGCGGCGTGACGATCCTGGCCACGCTTGGCGCCTGCCGCGACGTGATCCCGAACGCCGAATTCCAGCGTTTTATCGGCGCACTCGAAGTGCAGGTCACCGAAGGCCGCGGGATTGCCGCCGGCTTTCGCGACAGCCACCTGATCCCGGTCAGCGTCAAGCAGATGATCGAGACCGGCGAACAGACCGGCACCCTGGGACGCGTGATGGGACGCGTCGCCGACTTTTACGAGCGCGACCTGACGCGCCAGCTGAACAGCCTGGCCAAGATGGCGGAGCCGGTGATGCTGCTGGTGATGGGCGTGCTGGTCGGGACCATCGTGACCTCGATCATCCTGCCTATTTTCAAAATGTCACGGGCTGTGCACTGAAAAACCACAATTGGAAAAAGTTAATGCGCATCGGCAACAAATGAATTGGTGGTTCATGTTACTCTTCGTTGCTACCCGTTAAGAACTTGCCTATTGGCAAGCCCTCCTTGGCCCACCTACTAAAAGACCATGACCTCTACTTTCCGCCGCCGCGCCGTCCAAGGCTTCACGCTCATCGAGCTCCTGATTGTCGTGATCATCATTGCCATCCTGGCGGCGATCGCGATTCCGCAGTTTTCGAACACCTCGGGCGATGCGCAGGAATCGGCGTCGATCGCCAACCTGACTACCATGCGCTCGGCTATCGAGCTGTACCGTGCGCAGCATAACGGTAACTACCCGTCCAAAGCACCGGTTGGAACAGCGCCAGTGACGGCTTGCCCTACCGCCGGCGCCACGACCGATAACGATGCCACCACGTTCGCTGACCAGTTGACCAAATACAGCAGCGCCAGCGGCCATACGTGCAGCACCCAGGTTGCCGGCTACATTTATGGCCCTTACCTGCGCGCGATCCCGGCCGAACCGCTCACCAACGCGAGTACCGTGCTCGTTGTGACCGACAATGCTACTACGCCACCAGGCGCGGCGACTTCCGGCTGGCGTTTCCTCAACACGACGGGCGCGCTCCAGATCAACAGCACCAAGCTGGCACGCGACGGCGTCACTTTGTTGTCGGCAAAGTAATCTAGCAGGCCATCGTGACGCATTGCTCCGCCGTGCGGCATGCCGGCGTCACGCTGGCCGAGATGCTCGTTGTCGTTGCCATCCTCGGCATCGTCGCCGTCATCGCCATCCCCCAGGCCTCTTCGCTGTCTCCCGCCACGACCGCCGATGCGGCCGCCGCGGAGATTGCCCGCGCCCTGCGCTTCGCCCAGCGCGAAGCGGTGCGCACAAATAATTTTTGCGTCGTCAGCATCGATACCGCCACCCAGGTGCTGCGCATCGACCAGCCGACTCCCGCGGGCAGCACCGCCCCGGCTACTCACCCGATCGACAAGCGCGATTACCGGCTCAGCTTTGGCAGCACCAGCATGCTACGCGCGACCATTGTGAGTTCCGTTTTCAGGTACGAAGGGGGTTTCGCCAGCAGTTATGCCCTGTTCGGTCCGGACGGCATGCCTGTGTATGTCGACAAGAGCGCGGTTGGCCAACTGTTTGGCTTTCTGCTCGGTACGCCGGAAATCAAACCCCTGAAGGAAGAAGGCAGGATCACGGTGCGCTACAACAACGTCGAACGCGTCGTGCGCATCGCCCCGGTGACGGCCAGGATCAGCCTGTGAGGTGGCCTGCAAACGCGTCCGTTCGGGAGCGCGGTTTTTCTTTCGTCGAAATCATGGTCGCCGTCGTCCTGCTGGCCATCTGCGCGGTGCCGATGGGCGACGCCATCCGGAACGGCATCATGGCCTCGTCGGCCGGTGTCGACAAGGCACGCGAACTGCGCTGCATGAAAAACACGATGGAAAGCATCCTGGCCGAGCCCTATCCAACTCTGTGGAAAGCCGCCAAAGGCCGGGACACGGCCGCCGACTACGCGCTGCCCGACGACGCATCGTGCGCCAACGTCGTGCGCACCCTGACGATTGCGCTGTACGAGCAATCGGGCAGCCAGCCACCTGCCCTGCTCACCTCAACCACGACGGCGCGCCGCGAATCGGCGCTGCTGTTCGTCTCGCTCGGCTCGGACAAGGGCTATGCGTTCGCCACCCTGGTGTCGCGATGAGCAAGACTCCCCTGCGCCGCGCCCATGGCCTCAGCCTGGTCGAACTGCTGCTTGGCCTGGCCATCACGGCGCTGATCATGGCGCCGCTGGTGCCGATGCTGGGCATCGCATCGAACGCCGCGCGCGCTGCCGATGACCAGGTTGCGCTGGAACGCGACGCCGACTTCGCCCTCGCGCGCATCGTCGCGCGCATCCGCGCCACCGCGCCGGCGCCTGACATGCAGAACAAACCGCCCAGCGAGTGGCTGAAACCCGATGTCGTCTTCAGCGCGATCATGAATCCCGACACCGGCGCCGGCGTGCTGGTCGAACAGCGGGGCAAGGAGACCTACGTCCTGACCGAGCCCGAATCGGTGACCAGTTTCGAGCTCACCATGCCGGTCGCCGAGGCCGCCCAGCCGGCCATCACGGTCAGCCTGAGCATGCAACGCGGCGCCGCCCGCACCACGGCGCTGGCCACCGTCCGCATGGGAACGGCGCGATGAGCGCCCGGCGCCAGCGCGGCCTCCTGCTGTTGCCCGTTGCCTTGACGCTGGCACTGATCGGCGCGCTCGCCTATACGATGGCCTACGACGGCAGCATGAACGTGGCCGACGTGGACGCCCAGTACGAGATCGAGCGCGCGCGCTACCTTGCCGCCAGCGGCGTCCAGCTCGCCCGATGGCGTGCGGCCAAGAACGGCTGCGACGAGGACTACGCCCGCTTCGGCACCATCAGGTTCCTGGACAGCAGCGGCGCCGCCCTCGGAAAGGTGACTGTCGATGCCGCGAACACCAAGTTGGACAACGGTATCCTGACGCTCAGCCTGACGGCGACCACCGCGCGCGACGCGGTACGTGCACTGACGCGCAAGGAACAGGTGATGAACCTGGCCGAAGTCAAGAATGCGACCATCATCGGCGCCGGCGACGACGACACCACCATCATCGACGGCATTACCACCAGCCAGAACAATGCCGACACCTTGACTGCGACCCAGGACAAGGCGCACCCGCTGGTCCTGTTCAGGATGCCGGGAGACCTCGACAAGGGCGCCGTGATCCAGGCCACCCTGAAAATCACCAAGAACAATGGCAACGCCAACCAGCCGGGCCGCGCGCTCGCCGTGCACCGCATCACGCGCGAGTGGAAGGCCAAGGAAGCGACCTGGGACAAGGCGGGCCCGGGTCCATGGACGACTCGGGGCGGCGACTACGTGCCGACGGCCAGCGACAGCGTCGTGATCGACCCCGGCAATGGCGCCTTCAACGGCGCCTATACCTGGCGCGTCGATGCGCTCGCGGACAGCTGGGCCAATCGCTCGGTGCCGAATTACGGCGTGCTGCTGAAACCGACCGCCCTGGCGAACGTGGCCTTCGTCAGTTTTAACGGCGGTAACAAGCCGGAACTGATCGTCCGCTTTTACAAGCGCTGTACATAACAACAACAAGCCATGAAAACAACCGCCTCCACTCTCAGCGCGCTATCCGGCGTCTGGTCCTGCCTCGATTTCGGCGCGCCCGAACTGCGCGACTATGCCGCCCCCGTGATCACGCGCGAAACCCGGCGCGGCGTCGCCCTGTTGAGCCTGGTTGCCCTGCTGTTCCTGGCGCTGGCCGCCGCCATGTCGGCCGCGTTCGCACTCGGCGGCGCCTACACCTATACGTATTCGGTGCTGTGCCTGCTGGCGCTGCACGTCTACCTGTCGAGCGCGAAGGTGGCGCAGCTGCGCGCGCTGTACCTGCTGGCGATGCTGCTGCTGGTGGTATGCGGCTCGTCGCTGGTACTGCTGGCGCAGCGCTCGGGCCACCTGCACGCGATGCTGCTCTTGAGCGTGGCGGTATTGATCATGCTGGTGCCCGTCGTGCCCTGGGGCCTGCGCGAAGCGGCGCTCACCACCGGCGCCATCTACCTGATGTTCACCGCCTCCACTTACCTGAGCCGGCTGCGCTTCGCCGCGCTCGACCTGTGGGTGCTGCAATGCCTGATGCTGGTGGCGGCCGTGATTTCGCTGGCGCTGGTGGCGCGTGCACTCGGCCTGCGCAAGCATGACCTGGCGCTGCGCTTCCACCTGGAGCAGGCCCAGCGCGAATTGACCGAACTGGTCAACCGCGACCACCTGACCGGCGCCTGGAACCGGCGCCACATCGAACGCGATTTCGACCGCGTGGTGGCGCACCACCATGGCGCCGGCGTGGCCTGCTGGTTCGGCCTGTTCGACATCGACCGTTTTAAAGCGATCAACGACACTTACGGGCATGGCTGCGGCGACGAGGTGCTGCGCGCAGTGCATGCGGCCTTTGGCGGCCTGGCCGGCGACGTCGAATACCTGGCGCGCCTCGGCGGCGACGAGTTCGCGCTGCTGGTGTGCGGCGCCGACGCGCCGGCGCGGGTGCAGGCGGCGCTGGCATCGATCGCCGGCAAGATGGCGTGCACGGTGCGCTGCGGCGTGCAGCCGACGGTCAGCCTGGGCCTGGTGCAGCTGCCGCGCGCAGGCCGCATCGGCTTCGACGGCGCCTATAAGCTGGCCGACGAATTGCTGTACGCCGCCAAGCGCGCCGGCGGCAATGCGGTGCGCGTCAGCGCGCCGGGAGAATCGGAAAAGGCGGTAGTCACATGAAGTCCTGGCTCTCTTCGCTGGCAAACAAAAGTACGGCGCCCTCCCCGATCGGCCTGGATTTCGCCGCCCAGCGCCTGAACATGGTGCAGACCGCCACCACGCCCGGCGGCCTGGCCGTGCGCGCGGCGCTGTCGCTGCCCTATCCCGTCGAGCGCGCCCAGTTGCTGGCGGACCGGCGCCGCCTTAAAACCTTCGTGCGCGAGGCATTGGCCGCCGCGCCCTTCGCCGGACGGCGCGTGGTGTCGGTGCTGGCGCCGAGCGAGGTGCGCATCCTGCCGCTGACGGTGCACGTGCCGGGCGGCCAGAGCGAAGGGCAAGCCGTGGCCAAGGCGGTGCGCGAGCAGCTCGGCGCTGCCGCCGCCGAATCGGTGGTCGATTACTACCAGGTGCGCAGCGTCGAGGCGGCCGGCCCGGAAAAGCAGGTGCTGGCGGCGGTGGCGGCATCGGCCAACGTGCTGGCCTACCTCGAGACGCTGGGCAGCGCCGGCCTGGAACCGGTGGCGCTCGACATCGGCCCGGCCGCGATCGCACGCCTGCTGGCGGCGATGCAGGAAGATTTCGACCAGTCGGTCCTGTTGATCAATTTCGGCGCCAGCAAAAGCTATCTCACCGTGATCTGGGGACGGCGCCTGATGCTTGACCGCGAGATCGACTTCGGAGAAATGCAGCTGGTCGACCGCCTGTCGCGCGCGCTTGGACTGAATACCGAAGTGGCGCTGGCGCTGCTGCGCGAGCACGGCATCGGCACCCCGGCCGGCGCCCAGCATGGCCCGAACGGCGCCGCGCCCGACATCGGCCGCACGCTGCGCGAGATCCTGCACCAGGAATTCGCGGCGCTGGCCGAGGAACTGGTGCGCACGCAAGTGTACGTGGCCTCGCGCACGCGCGGCAGCGCGATCAGCCGCGTCTACCTGAACGGCAGCGTGGCGCGCTACCGCCATATCGAACAACGGGTCGAGGAACTGGTGCGCCTGCCGGTCGAACTGCTCGACCCGATGCGCGCCTTTAGCGGCACGCCGCTGTCGGCGCCGGTCGGCAGCGACACCCACGGCATCGCCCTGGCGGCCGGACTGGCATTACGGAGAGAAGTACGTGGCTGACATCGACATGATCCCGCGCAGCTACCGCGAGGGCGTGCGCGTGCGGCGCACGTTAACGGTGTATGGCAGCGCGCTGGCGCTGCTGCTGGTGGCCGGTGGCGGCGCCAGCGCGCTGCTGCACTGGCGCCTGGCGCTGGAAACGCCGCGCCTGGAACAGAGCCGCACCGCCTCGGGCCAGGCCAGCGCGCTGCGCACCCAATTGATCAACGCCCAGGCACGCAAGGATCTATTAGCCGACAACGTCGCGGCCCTGGCCGCCCTGCGGGGCACCGGCGAGGTGACGGCACTCGCGGCCAGCGTGGACGGCGCGATCAACGACGGCGTCTGGTTCGACGGGCTGCGCTTGTCGCGTTCCCAGGAATTGCTGCAGGCGGCGCCACCCGCGCCGCTGCCGGCCGGCGTGGTGCAGGCGCGCGGCACGGCCGGCGCAGTACAGGGCGCAGTACAGGCCTGGCGCCTGGGCAGCCAGATCGAGATCGCCGGCCAGGCCCTCGACAACGCTGCCATGACGCGTTTCCTGGCGGCGTTGTCGAGCGATCCGGCGCTTGCCGACGTGCGCTTCCTGAACAGCAGCACGGCGCCGGCCGCTGACGGTGGCGCCGTGCAGTTCAGGGTCGCCGCGTCGCTCGTCAAACAGGAGAACAAACAATGAGCACCATGCACCCTACCCTGCTCCACAAGGCGGCCGCGCTGCCGCCGCGCCAGTTGCACCTGATCGGCGCCGGCCTGCTGCTGGTCGTGGCGGCCGCACTCTGGTTCTATGCGCTGCGCGCGCCCTTGACTGCCTTGCGCGCGGTCCGCGCCGAGCAGGCCCAGCTGGAACTGGCCGGCACCGACCCGCGCCCATTCGCGCTGCAGCTGGCGGCGCTCGCGCAGGACACCGAACTGCTCGCCAAACGCCTCGGCGGCGCCCCCGCGGGCGGCGCGACGCAATTGCAGGTGCGCCTGATCGGCGAACTGGGCGCGCTGGCACAGGCCGAGGGCGTCACCCTGCACGGCATCGTTCCCGCGCCGGACGAGATGGTGCTGGCCTTTGTCCAGAGCGGCTTCGACGCCGAGGCCAGCGGCCCGTATGCCCGCCTGCTGGCGTGGATGGCGGCGATCGAGCGCGCCCAGCCGAACCTGTCGATTGCCGCTTTCGAGATGCACGCGGCGGCGACGCCGGGCCACGTGACCATGAAAATACGCATCGCGGCATTCCGGCCGCAGGAAGGCACACCATGAAGCGCATCTTGAGTGCGGTCCTGGCGTTTGCACTGGCGAGCGCCGCCGCCGCGCCGGCGCCGCTGCGCGATCCGTTCGCGCGCCCTGCCGCGCCGGTCCGCGCCGCCGAACCGGAGGAGCCGACGCCGCAAGCGTTGCCGCAGCTGCGCGCCGTCATGGTGACGCCGGGGCGCGCACTGGCAAACATCAATGGCCAGATCCTCGCCGTCGGCGAGTGGTTCGGCGATTATCAACTGATCAAGGTGGAAGAACGCGGCGTCACGCTCGCCAAGCGTGGCGTCATCAGCGTTCTGGTACTGAACGAGGCAATACGCAAATGAAGCATACTGTTTATCACCTGGCCGCCGCGGGGGTGTTGTGCGCCGCCGCGCTGCATGCCACCCCCACTACCGCTGCCGAGCCGCAAACGGCGCCCGCGCAGCCGGCCACCGCCGTGTCGTCGACGACCACGCCGCCGAAAATCGCGCCGACCTCGTTTGTCTTTCGCGATACCCCGATCGCCGAGCTGTTCGAAATGATCTCGCGCCACGAGCGGGTCAACATCATGCTCGGCAAAGGCGTGACCGGCAACGTCGCCGTCAGCCTGTACGACATGACGCCGCGCCAGGCGATCTACGCAATCGCAGAAGCCGGCGGCTACCAGGTGCTCACGCGCGACAACGGCTACGTGATCGTCAACCCGGCGCAGCCGGCGGCCGAGGTGGTGCCGGGTGGGCAGATGGAAGTGCGCGCCATGAAGGTGCTGTATTCGGAACCGCAGCTGGTGGCCGACATCCTGGCGAAACATGTCGGCCGCGGCGGCAAGGTGACGGTACTGCCGGCGCGGCGCATGGTGGTGGTCGAGGACACGCCGGAGGGAATCAAACGCATCGCCGCGCTGCTGCGCGAGATCGATACCCAGCCGCAGCAGATCATGATCGAAGCGAAGATCCTCGAGATCACGCTCGACGACAACCAGAACTTCGGCATCGAGTGGAACAAGGTTTTTAGTGGCGACGGCGGCACCGACATCAGCAATATCGGCACCCGCGGGCTGGTGCCGCCCGGCGGACCGGGCTTCGTCTTCAACCTCGTCAACAAGAACGTCGACGTCTACCTGAATGCCCTCAGCAACAAGGGCCGCGTGCGCACGCTGGCGACTCCGAAACTGCTGACCCTGGAAAACCAGGAAGCGACGACGAATGTCGGCGACAAGCTGGGGTACCGGGTGACGACGACGCTCAACAACATCACGACGGAGACCATCGAATTCCTCGAGACCGGCGTGATCCTGCGCGTAACGCCCTCGGTCGACAACGACGGACGCATTGCGATGCGGGTGCGCCCGGAAGTGAGTTCCGGTACCTTCCTGGGCGGCATCCCGTCGAAGAAGACGACCGAAGTCAACACCCAGCTGGTGGCGGAAAACGGTCAATCGATCCTGATCGGCGGCCTGATCAAGGCGAATGCGGGCCTGCGCCGCACCGGCGTGCCGCTGCTGGGCGACGTGCCGGGCTTGGGTAAACTGTTTTCGAACAGCGAGCAGACCGGCAGCTCGACCGAACTGATCGTCGTGATCACGCCGCGCATCGTGCCGACCCACGCCGTCGGCGCCGATGCGCAGGTGGTCGAACGGGTGCAGCGCAACGAAAAAGAATTGAACGACACCTTCAAGGGGACGGCGACCCTGCAGTGAACGTTTGGCTACGCCATGAAAGACGGCCTCCGCGGAGGCCGTTTTTATTTGTGCTGCGAGCCGGATCGCTTACGCCGCCACGCCCGCGTTGTGCGCCTGCACGTCCGCATGGTACGAAGAGCGCACCATGGCGCCGACGGCGGCATGGACAAAGCCCATCTCGTAGGCAGCTTCCTCGAATTTCTTGAATTGTTCCGGGTGCACATAGCGGCGCACCGGCAGGTGCGAGTTCGACGGCGCCAGGTACTGGCCGATGGTCAGCATTTCGACGTTGTGCTCGCGCATGTCGCGCATCACCTGCAGGATCTCTTCGTCGGTTTCGCCGAGGCCGACCATGATGCCGGACTTCGTGACCGCGTTCGGATACAGCGCCTTGAAATCGCGCAGCAGTTCGAGCGAGTGCTTGTAGTCGGCGCCCGGACGCGCTTCCTTGTACAGGCGCGGCACGGTTTCCAGGTTGTGGTTCATCACGTCCGGCAAGCCGTCGGCGAAGATCGCCAGCGCTTTGGCCAGGCGGCCGCGGAAGTCCGGCACCAGCACTTCGATCTTGGTGTTCGGCGACAGCGCGCGCGTCTTGCTGATGCACTCGACGAAGTGGCCGGCGCCGCCGTCGCGCAAATCGTCGCGGTCGACCGAGGTGATCACGACATACGACAGGCGCAGGTCGGCGATGGTCTTGGCGAGATTGCCCGGCTCGTTGACGTCGAGCGGATCGGGACGGCCGTGGCCGACGTCGCAGAACGGGCAACGCCGGGTGCACTTGTCGCCCATGATCATGAAGGTGGCCGTGCCCTTGCCGAAGCATTCGCCGATGTTCGGGCAGCTCGCTTCTTCGCAGACGGTGACCAGGTTGTTGGCGCGCAGGATGTCCTTGATTTCGTAGAAACGCGAGGACGCCGTCGCCGCTTTGACGCGGATCCAGTCCGGCTTTTTCAGGCGCTCGGCGTCGGCGATCGGTACGATCTTGATCGGGATGCGCGAGGTTTTGTTGGCGCCCTTCTGTTTGTCGGTGGCGTTGTAGGCGGGATTCAGACCGGTATCGGTGTCGGTAGTCATGTCGCTCTAGCCCAGGCGGGCTTCAGTTGGTTTGTTCGGTTGTGGCGGGCGCCAGGTGCTGCACGAGTGCGTGCGCCAGCGCCTGTTGTACGTCCGCCAGCGGCGCCTCGATGCCCATGGTGCGCATGTCGACGGTGGAGAGGCCGGAATAGCCGCAGGGATTAATCCAGGTGAACGGTTGTAAATCCATCGCCACGTTCAGCGATACGCCGTGATAGGTGCAGCCGTTGCCGCGCACTTTGAGACCCAGCGCGGCGATCTTCGCGCCGCGGCGCGGGCCGGCGGCAATGTAAATGCCGGGCGCGCCGGCAACGCGTTCACCGCCGAGATTATACGCCGCCAGCACGTCGATGACCGCCTGTTCGATTTTTTCCACAAATTGCCGCGCATACAACTTGCCGCCCGGCTTGTTGCGGCGTAAATCCATCAGCAGATAAATGACGACCTGGCCGGGACCGTGGTAGGTCACTTCGCCGCCGCGGTCGGTTTGCACCACGGGAATGTCGTGCTGCGGCACGCCGGGTCCGGCCAGCAGGTGGCCGCGGTCGGCGCCCAGGCCCAGGGTGAACACCGGCGGATGCTCGACGATCCAGAGTTCGTCGGGCGTCTCGGGGATGCGCGCATCGGTAAACGCGCGCATCCCCGCAAACACGGGTTCGTAGTCGGCACAGCCCAGCGCGCGAATCAGCGGGCTGGCGGGGCGGGTGGGGTGCATGGGATCCGGTGGGAAGGTGGACAGCCCCGACATTATATGCCAGTGCCGGGCGGCTTGCCCGGCCCCCTCGCCCACGAGACAACTTACATAACGATCTTGACCATCGGATGCGCCGACAAGGCGCGGTATAAATCGTCGAGCTGGGCGCGGCTGGTGGCGCGCACGGTGCAGGTCAGTCCCGTGTAGTTGCCCTTGCCGGACGGACGCACTTCCATGCGGCCGTCGTGGAAGGTCGGGTCGTAGCCGCAGACCACTTCGACGATCGTGGTCGGGAAGGCGTCGTGCGTCGGGCCCATCACCTTGATCGGGAAGTCGCTCGGGTATTCGATGAGGGAATCTTTCGGGTCCATGATGGCTCCTGTGCAAAACGTCATTGTAGCCAATGCGCGACGGGCGCGTGAAACCGCGCCCGCCATCAGCGCATCAGCGTTCCATCTGGCGTACGCCGTCGCGCTGGCGCGGACCGTCATTGCCGCGCCAACGCGGCCCCTCGTGCCGCGCCGGTGCAGCCTGGGGCGGCGCCATGGCGGGCGCGGGGGGCGGGCTCGGCATCGCCTGCGCCGGCGCTGGCGCGGCCGCCGCCTGCCGTTGCATCTGCGCCTGTGCTTGCGCACGGGCCGCGGCCGCTTCCATCATCCCGGCCGCACCGCCACGCTGTTGCTGGATAAACGGTTGCGGTTGCGGTTGCGGCTGCGGGACCGCCGGCGCTGCGGCGCCGCTGGCCGGCGCGGCGTCGCGCCGTTGGCCGAAGCCACGCTGGCGCCCGCCATCCTCGAAGGCGCCGCGTTCTTCGCGGCCATCGCGGCCGCGCCAGTCGCGCTGCCGGTCGGGCTGGGGAACGGTCGTGATCACGCCCGGCTGGCGCACGAAGCCCGGTTGCGGCGACTGCACCACGGTGGGCGGCGCCGTCATCAAGGGTGCGGCCGGCACCGGCTGGGCGGCAGGAGGCTGGCCCTCGCGTCCGGCCGGGCGGCCATCGCGGCGCCAGCTGTCGTTGTCGCCGCGGCCCATGCGCGGCCCATCCGGACGGCCGACGCCATCCCCATCGTTGCCGCGCCGTTCGCCGATGCGGCCATCGCGGCCATCGCGCCCATCGGCACGGCGCGCATCGTCGCCATTACGCTCGCGCCAGCCGCGCGGTACCGGCGGCTGGGCGCCCGGCGCCGCCTGCCAGTTCGCCGGCGGCGTAGCGCGTGGCTCGTGTTTGACGACGACCTCGCCGCGCTGACCAAAACGGTCTTGCGGCACCACGGTGAGGCCACGCTGGCGGTAGTCGTGACCGCCGTCGCGCTTGCCGTCATGGCGGCCCTCATGATTATTCAAGCGCCGTAAACGCTTGTCCGACAGGCGGTAACCGGGCACGAAGCGATCCCGCGGCGACAACGGATACCAACCCTGGGCGATCGCCGTCCCGGCATTGATGCTCCAGCCGGCGCCGCCGACCCAGCCGACCAGGGCCGGCGCCCACACCGGATGGCGTTCGAGGCGGCCCGGCGCCCAGGCCCAGCGGTTGTTGACGTGGACCCAGCGCCCATAGTGGAAGGGCGCATAGCCCCAGGGTGCATTGTCGACCCAGGTCCAGCCCCAGGGCGCCACCCAGGTCCAGCGGCCGTCGCGGTAGGGCACCCAGGTCGAACCCACCGCCGGCAGCCACAGGGCGCCGTATTCGCTGTCGTCGCGCCAGCTGCCGTAGCGGTCGAGGTCTTCGTAGCCGGTCATCTCGGCCGGCACGTAGCGGGTGGCGCGCACGGCCTCGGTGTCGCGGTCGCGCGCCAGCGCCCAGTCGTCGAAGGCGTCGGCCAGCGCTTGCGTCGTGCGCAGGTCGCTGCCCTGCACCTCGGCGCTGCGCCCACTGCGCACGGTCAGGCGCTCACCGCCGCCTTCGACGGTCGCCACGCCGTCGAACACGCCGACGCTGCTGGTATCGCGCACACGCTCGGCATCCACGCGCAGCCGGCCCGGCCCCTGCAGCAGCACGCGCGCCTGTGGCGTGGTGAGCTCGAAACCGCCGGCCACTTCGGCGTTGACGACGCGGATGCTGGCGCTGCCGTAGTGCAGGCGCAGGCGCAACTGCTCGTCGTCGAGCTGCAGCACTTCCAGCGCCGAGTCGCCGTCGAGGCGGATCGCGGTCGAGCCGACCCGCAGTTCGGTGCGCGCGCCGGGCGCCGTGGAAATGGTCTGGTTCGAGGTGACCGGCCAGTTCACCAGCGCGGCATTCGCGGTCTCGCCGGCGCTGCTGATGCTCACTTGCCCTTGCGCCAGGGCGACGCGGCCGACTCTGGCCGGCGGATCTTCCTGCGCATGCACGACAGTGGAGTGAACCGCCAGCGCCAGCAGCGTTGCGGTGGTGAGTAGACGGAGTGTCATCGAAAGCTCCAGGCGGTGGGGACGGAATGCGTCGACCTGATTACACCGCACGCGGGCAGGCCACGACAACCGGGGTTACAGACGGTTGCACATCGTGCACAACCGAAACATGCCGACGCACTATCCGCGGCGCCTGAGACGGCCCTCAGGGCAAGGCGCGGCGTCGAATACAGTACGTGAGCACGGCGAGACGATGCAACGCAGCCATGGGGGTCGTATCAGGCGCCGCCTGCGCGCTTCACGAAGAACAGCATCGAACCGACGACGACCAACACCGCGCCAAAGAACCGGTTCTGGATGCGCATCGCGCGCGGATCGCGGAACAGTCTCTGCATCGAGGCGGCCAGGGTCGCGTAACCGTGCATCACCAGGCTGTCGATGGTGACCATGGTCACGCCCAGGATCAGCAGTTGCGGCAGCAGCGCCGCATCCTTTGAAATAAACTGCGGCAGCACCGCGACCATGAAGATGATGCCTTTCGGGTTGGTCGCATTCGTCAGGAAACCGGTCAGCACGCGCTTGCCGAACGAGGGGTGCGCGGCCAGGCCGGCACTGCTCGCCGTCGGCCCGGCCTCGGCTTTCGAGCGCCACTGGGCGATGCCGAGATAGATCAGGTACAGGGCGCCGATGATTTTCACGACCAGGAAGGCGGTGGGCGAGGCCAGCAGCAGCGAGCCGACGCCGGCGCCGGCGATCGCCAGTACCAGGATCAAGCCGAATTGCAGGCCGAGCACGGTGGCGCTGGCTTTTTTGACGCCATACGCCAGCCCGTGCGACATCGACAGGACGGCACCGGAGCCGGGAGAAATGGCGATCACGGTGCCGGCGATGACGAAGGCGAACCAGGTAGCGAATGACATGTTGAAACTCGGGGAAACGGACGGGCGGGGAACAGGAGGGAAATGGCGCGCGGCATTGTGCCGCCGCGCCATGCAGGCCTACGAATTACTTTTTGCGTGGGTTGACGGCAGCCTTCAGCGTGGCGCCGGCCGAGAAACGCGGGGTCTTCGATGCACCGATCTTGATGACCTCGCCCGTCGCCGGGTTGCGGCCCTTGCGCGCTGCGCGCTTGGTGATCGAGAAGGTACCGAAACCGGTGATACCGACCGTGTCGCCCTTTTTCAGACGCTCGGTGATGATCTCGATGATCGTGTTGACCGCGCTGTTGGCAGCGCTACCGGACATCTCGGTACGCTTGGCAAATTCCGCGATCAGTTCGCCTTTTTTCATGGTGCCTCCGGGGTTGAAAGAGCGGAAAGAGTAGCACAAATGTTTGCCACTTGTAACTTTCCCGTACCCTTCAAGCGGACGGCCATGTTTCAAGGCGCGCCCGTCACAGCAGGCTCGGTTCGATGCCGGCCGCCGCCAGTCGGGTGCGCAGGGCAGCGTTGATCAGGGTCTGGTAGCCGGTGCCGCAGCGCTCGGACAGGTTGCGGAATTCGTCCAGCACTTCGTCGTCGAGATAGATCGTGATGCGCGTCTTGCGTTTCGGCGGACGCGTGCGGCGCAGCGGGGCAGCGCTCTGGCCGTGGGTCGAATTCGGGGTGTCGCTGGGGGTCGGTGTCATCATCATGGTCTCCGTCGGCAAGGGCGAGGCTGGGATCAGGGCGGTAGGTGCGCAGCCTTCGATACTGACTATACGTATGCCGGCCGGAACCCACGTTGCCAAAGCGACGAGCTGCAGATTTTCGGGCGTGAAACGCATTTTATCGCGCTGAACCGTGTGGCCGCGCCATCGGCCCTCGGTTAAGATGCTGCCATATTGCTAATTCTCAGGAGTAGGTTATGGCTGCAGGCAGTTTGCTCGCTTTACTCGACGATATCGCCACCGTCCTCGACGACGTGTCCGTGATGACCAAGGTGGCGGCCAAGAAGACCGCGGGCGTGCTCGGCGACGACCTCGCCCTGAATGCCCAGCAGGTGACGGGCGTCGATTCCTCGCGCGAACTGCCGGTGGTGTGGGCGGTCGCCAAGGGGTCCCTCTGGAACAAGGCGATCCTGGTGCCGGCGGCACTGCTGATCTCGGCCTTCGTTCCCTGGCTGATCATTCCATTGTTGATGATCGGCGGCGCCTTCCTCTGCTTCGAGGGGGCGGAAAAACTGGCCCATAAATTCCTGCACAGCCCGGAAGAAGACACGGCCCACAAGGAACGCCTGGCGGCGGCCGTGGCTTCCAAGGAAGACCTGGTCGCGCTCGAGAAGGACAAGATCAAGGGCGCGGTGCGCACCGATTTCATCCTGTCGGCCGAGATCATCGTGATTTCGCTGGGCACGGTGTCGCAGATGCCGTTCATGCAGCAGCTGGCGGTGCTCGTCATCATCGCCCTGGTGATGACAGTCGGCGTCTATGGCCTGGTGGCCGCCATCGTCAAAATGGACGACGCCGGCTTGTACCTGACCCAGAAATCGAGCGGTGCAGCCCAGGGCCTGGGCCGCATGCTGCTGGCGCTGGCGCCGCGCCTGATGAAATTCCTGGCGATCGTCGGCACCGCGGCGATGTTCATGGTCGGCGGCGGCATCGTCAGCCACAACTGGGCATTGCTGCACCATTACTCGGAAGGTTTTGCGACCGCTGCGGGCAACGTGCCGGTCATCGGCGGCGTGTTGCATGCCATCGGCCCGGTGCTGTTCGATGCCCTGGTCGGGATCGCGGTCGGCGTGGTGGTGCTGCTCGTCGTTACCCTGATCAACAAGATGCGCGGCAAGAAGCCTGCCCTTGCACACTGAACCTCACATTGAGGCCCGACAGGCTGATTTTCCTTACGTCATCCTTACGTAATTACAACTGTTGCTTTCTGTACTACAGCGCCCGTGGCAAATTGACATGCCCGGGTGCGCCCTCCAGACTGAACTGAGCAGGCAGCGATGCAAGCAGCTGCTCAGTTCAATCATGCGAGGGGAATTCAATGCAAGGAACGACGAAGAAAACGGTGCTGGCCCTGTCCATCGCCGCGCTGTTTGCAGGCACGAGTCAAGCACAAACCCAGCCCCAGAGCCAGGACAGCACCGCTACCGAAGGGGCCGCTGCAACGGTCGTGGTCACGGGTACGCGCGTGGCCAACCGCAGCGCGCTCGACACCGCCGCCGCGGTCGACATCATCTCGGCCGAGACCCTGAAAAACACCGGCACCACCGAGATGAACCAGGCGCTGTCGGTGGCCTTACCCTCGCTGAACTTCCCCCGTCCCTCGCTCACCGACGGCACCGACACCATCCGCCCGGCCACGCTGCGCGGCATGGCGCCCGACCAGACCCTGGTGCTGGTCAATTCCAAGCGCCGCCACAGCTCCTCGCTCGTCAACCTGAACGGCAGCGTCGGGCGCGGCTCGGCGGCGGTCGACATGAACACGATCCCGACCGCGATCGTGAAAAACATCGAGGTGCTGCGCGACGGCGCCGCCGCCCAGTACGGGTCGGACGCGATCTCCGGCGTCATCAACCTGCGCCTGCGCAACGACCGCGACGGCGGCGAAGCCAGCGTCACCTATGGCGCGCGCTTTACCGAATACGACCTGTTCAACGACGTCACGCCGGCGGGCGGCACCTGGTCCGGCCCCGCTTCGCGCGAGCGCACCGACGGCCAGAGTGCCACCGTCAGCGTCTGGAAAGGTTTGGCGCTCGGCGAGACCGGCCACCTGACCATCGCTGCCGAATACAAGGACCAGTCGCGCACCGAGCGCGGCGGCTACGACGTGCGCCAGCAATACCCGAGACTGGCGAACGGCGCCTTTGACCCGCGCGAAAACACGATCGACCGCTTCAATGCCTGGTACGGCGACCCGGAAATGCAGCAGACGACCCTGTTCGCCAATGCCGGCAACGACCTTGGCAACGGCGTCAAGGTGTATGGCTGGGCCAGCTACCAGAAGAGGGAGGCGCGTTCGTCCGGCTATTTCCGCCCGGCCCAGGATGCGCGCAACATCCCGGCGATCTATCCGGACGGCTTCCTGCCGGTGATCGCTCCCACCGTGGACGACTTCAGCCTCACCGGCGGCGTGACCTGGTCGCTGGGCAGCTGGGACATGGACACGTCGCTCGGCTACGGCAAGAACAAGATGCAGTTCGAAATCCAGAACACCCTGAACCGCTCGATCGGCCCGTCCAGCAAAACCGAATTCGACGCCGGCGGCTTCGCGTACGACCAGCTGGTGTTCAATCTCACCGGCGTGCGTACGCTCGACCTCGCCGGCCTGTCCTCGCCGCTGAACATCGCCGTCGGCACCGAAGTGCGGCGCGAAGGTTACGAACTGTTTGCCGGTGAACCGGACTCCTACCGCTACGGCGGCCAGGTGCTGGCCAACGGCACCCCGGCCGCGCCGGGCGCCCAGGTGTTCCCGGGCTTCCGTCCCTCCAACGAAATCGACACCCACCGCACCGCGGTCGGCGCCTTTGTCGACCTGGAGGCGAACATCACCCCGCAACTGCTGGCCTCGGTTGCGGTGCGTGGCGAACATTACTCGGACTTCGGCGAAAGCCTGGCCGGCAAGATCGCCGGCCGCTACGATTTCACCAAGAATTTCGCCCTGCGCGGCTCGCTGCAGAACGGTTTCAGGGCGCCGTCGCCGCAGCAGCAGAATTTCACGTCGACCTCGACCAATTTCGTCGACGGCGTGCCCTACGAGATCACCACCTTCAAACCGACCGATCCGGTGGCCGTGGCGCTCGGCGCGCAGCCGCTCGATGCCGAAAAATCGGTCAACCTGTCGCTCGGCGCGGTGCTGCGCTTCGACCGCGTCAGCCTGACGATCGACGCCTACCGCATCAAAATCCGCGACCGCATCGTCTTGTCGGAAAACCTGCTGCAGGCGAACGTGCGCAATTACATCGTGTCCCAGGGGTTCATCGGCGTCGGCGGCGGACGCTTCTTCATCAATGGCGTCGACACCACCACCGACGGCGTCGACATCGTCATGAACTGGCCGGTGAATGCCGGCGCGGCCGGGCGCTTCGACACCACGCTGGCGGCCAATTTCAACAGTACCGAAGTCACCAGGACCCCGGTCACGGCCCAGCTGGCGGCGCTGAACCCGGCGCCGGCGCTGTTCGACCGCGTCAACATCATCGCCATCGAGGAAGGCCAGCCGAAGAACAAGTTCAGCGCCAACCTGAACTGGAAACTGGGGCAATGGGGCGCCACCGCGCGCGCCACCCGCTATGGCAAGACCATGACGCCGGGCACCACCGCGGCGCTGGACTTCCAGCTGGGCGCGAAAACCATCGTCGACCTCGAGGCGCGCTACGCCCTGACGCCGAAGATGACGCTGGCGCTCGGCGCCGACAACGTCTTCGACCAGTACCCGGAAACGCTGCCGCCGGCACTGAACACGACCGGGAATACGCCGTTCTCGAACTATTCGCCATTCGGACGTTCCGGCCGGTTTGTGTACGCACGCGCCAACTACGCGTTCTGAAGACCATCAAATGAAACGCGCCCGGGATGTTGCCGCGGGCGCGTTTTTTCATTCAGTGTTTATTGCGCCGCCGCGACCGTCCGGCGCCTGCCGGCCGCGACGCCATCGCGCACGGCCCACACAAAGGAGAGCACCGACATCGCCGTCAGCGCCCAGCTGGCCCAGCCGTAATCGACGCGCACGACCGCCGTCGGCGCGCCATGCCACCATACGAGCGCATACGCGACCAGGGTGATCAGCACGCCGAGACTGATGAACAGCAGCAGGTGCAGTACCCGTTCCGATGTCGGCAGGATGCGCGTATCTCCCTCGACGATGACGTCGCGCGCCGAGACGATCACTTCGCACAGCAGCAGCGCGCCGATCCACCAGACCCAGGCGCCATGCCACTCGTACCAGGCCAGGCAGGCGAACAGGCTGGCGAAGATGGTTTCGCGCGCGGCGTGCAGCGCTTCCTCGGGTGCGGCGTCGCCGCGTTTCGGCAGTTTCGCCAGCAATTCGTGGTTGACGACGATGTCGAGAAAGCCCAGCACACCATGCAGGAGCAGCACGTAGATATAGGGCGGCACGATTTCCTCGCCTGCTCTAGACTGGCCCGGCTGTCAACGCTTGCGCAGGGCGATCGCGCCCAGCGCCAGGCCGACGGCGAATGCCGCATACACACCGGCCAGCGATTTTTTCGAGAGGCGCTTTTCGTAACCCGGTTTCAGGCGCTGCGGCGTCATCTTGTAGTCGGCGAAGCAGGCAATGGCGGAAGTGGCGGCGGATGCGGCCAGTGTCACCCTTAAATCCTTGCGGTCGAGCTTTTCGCCGACCAGTTTTTCGAACAGCACCGACCAGAAGGTGGAACTGGCGTGGTGGATCAGGTAGCCGGTGATCGTGTACTTCAGCGAAAAGCCGTCGTGCTCGGCCGCTTCGTCGCCCCAGATCCAGTGGCTGACGGCGTTGGTCGGCGCATACGCGCTGCCGGCTTCGGAACGGCCGAGCAGGGCCAGCGCGGCGGTCGAGACGACGCTCGATGCGGCGCCACCGATCAGGCCGCGTTGTAATGAAGTGTTCCAATCTGACATAGTGATCGTCCTCGCTAACTTGTCATGACTCGATAAATCGGTCGGTAAAAGGAATTGCATGCGGATCTTGCTCACCGGCGCCAGCGGTTTCATTGGACAGCATCTGGTACAGGCCTTGCTGGCCGAAGGCCACCACGTCGTCTGCGCCGTGCGCACACCCAAAACGAGCACCGATCCGCGCCTGAGCTATATTCAAGCTGACTTCGCCAACGATACCGACAAATCGGTTTGGCTGGCGCGCCTTTCCAGGGTCGAAGCCGTCATCAACACGGTCGGGATTTTCCGCGAGTCGGGCCGGCAAAGCTTCGAGCGCCTGCATACGCTGGCCCCGCGCGCGCTGTTCGCCGCCTGCGCCGAATCCGACGACGTGCGCATGGTGATCCAGTTGTCCGCGCTGGGCGCCGACGCCCAGGCCGACAGCCGCTACCACCTGTCGAAAAAGGCGGCCGACGACTACCTCGCTTCTCTGCCGCTGCGCGCCTACATCGTCCAGCCCTCGCTGGTCTACGGCAAGGAAGGCGCCAGCGCCGCGGTGTTTAAAACCCTGGCCAGCATGCCCTTGTCGCTGCGCTTCGGCAGCGCGCCGCAACTGGTGCAGCCGGTGCACGTCGACGACGTGGTGGCGGCGATCGTCGCCCTGCTGCGTCACCGCCTGCCGCTATCTCCGGGCAGCACCGCCATGCGCGTACCGCTGGTCGGCCCCGAGGCGCTGTCGTTCAGCGATTACCTGGCGCGCCTGCGTAGTGCCCTCGGTATTCGAGGACGCCAATGGGTGCTGCCGTTGCCCGGCCCGATGGCGCGGCTGCTGGCCAAGGCCGGACGCTGGCTGCCCGGCGCGCTGCTCGACGAAGACGCGCTACGCATGCTCGACCGCGGCAATACGGGCGACGCCGCCGTGATCACCCATTTGCTGGGCCGGCCGCCGGCGCCGATCGCCAGTTTCGTTACCGACGCGCGCGCCGAGCGCACCCTTGCCAAACTCGGCTGGCTGCTGCCGACCCTGCGCTGGAGCATCGTCGTCGTCTGGATCGCCACCGCCATCGTTTCCTTTGGCCTGTATCCGGTCGAGGCCAGCTACGAGCTGCTGGCGCGCACCGGCATCCCGCCGGCGCTGCAGCCGCTGATGCTGTACGGCGCCGCGAGTTTTGACTTGCTGCTCGGCCTGGGCATCGCTTTCCTGCCGCGGCGGCGCTGGCTATGGCTCGCACAATTGGGCTTGATCGGTTTTTATACGGTCGTGATAGCGTTCAAATTGCCTGAATTTTTATTGCATCCGTACGGGCCGCTGACGAAAAACCTGCCGATGCTGGCGGCCATTTGGCTGTTATACGAGCTGGAGGAATAATGGAGTATGTCGTTATCAAATGGCTGCACATCCTGTCGTCGACCTTTTTGTTCGGCACTGGCATTGGTTCGGCCTGGTACATGCTGTTTGCGAATATCAGCCGCGACGTGCGCGCGATCGCCGTGGTCAGCCGCAACGTCGTGATCGCCGACTGGGTGTTTACGGCGACCACCGCCATCATCCAACCGGCGACCGGCTTCTACATGATCCACCTGGCCGGTTATCCGCTGCACAGCACATGGATCATGTGGTCGATCGCTTTATATGTGCTGGCCGGCGCCTGCTGGCTGCCGGTGGTGTGGATCCAGATGCGCTTGCGCGACCTGGCGGCCGAGGCGGCGCGCACGAACAGCGCGCTGCCGCCGCAATACTGGCGTCTCTTCAAAACCTGGGTCGCGCTCGGGGTGCCGGCATTTGTCGCGTTCGTCGTGATCTTCTGGCTGATGGTGGCCAAGCCGATGTGAGTCCCGGCAAACGGAACACGGCGCTGCGGCGCGCGCAGTAGAATTGCCGGCTACTAGACCACTTCCAGGAGAAGACAATGCGGGCTTACCAGATTCTGCCGGGCGACAATATCGACGGTTTGCAGTGCGTGGATTTTCCCCAGCGCGAATTGGCGAATGGCGAGGTGCGGGTGCGCGTGCACGCGGTGTCGCTCAACTACCGCGACTTGATGGTTGCCAGCGGCAATTATCTGGTGAATGTGGATGACCCGATCATTCCCTGCTCGGACGGCGCCGGCGAAGTGCTGGCCGTCGGCCATGGCGTGACCCGGCTGCAGGTAGGCGACCGCGTCGCCGGCTCCTTCTTCCCGCACTGGCAGGATGGGCGCACGTCTCCGAGTAAAATCCGCCATGCGCTGGGCGGCGACATCGACGGCATGCTGGCGCAAGAAGTCGTGCTGCACGAAGATGCGCTGGCAAAAATTCCGCCGCAGTTGAATTATGTCGAGGCGTCGACCATGCCGTGCGCCGGCGTCACCGCCTGGAATGCGATGTTCGAGTCGAGCAACGCCATCAAGCCGGGCGATACCGTGCTGCTGCTGGGCACCGGCGGCGTGTCGGTGCTGGGCTTGCAGCTGGCGCGCGCGGCCGGGCTGCGCACGATCATCACCTCGTCGTCCGACGAAAAACTGCAGCGTGCCCGTGAACTCGGTGCGCACCACACCATCAATTACCGCACCACGCCGGAATGGCAGGACGAAGTCTTGCGCGCGACCCACGGCGTCGGCGCCGACGTGGTGCTGGAAGTGGGCGGGCAGGGCACCGTGAATCGCTCGGTGGCGTCGTGCGCGATGGGCGGCAGCGTGGCGATCATCGGCGGCGTCAGCGGCTTTGGCGGCGAAGTCAATCCGGCGACTTTACTGGGCGGCGCCAAGCGCATGGTCGGCATTTTCGTCGGCAGCCGCCTGATGCTGGAGCAGGTGATGCGCTTTGCCGCGATCAACGCGATCAAGCCGGTGGTCGACCGCGTGTTCGGTTTCGATGAGGCGAAGGAAGCCTACCGCTACATGGAATCGGGTTCGCACTTCGGCAAGGTGGTCATTTCGGTGGTCGGGTAATTCATCTGCCTTCGAAGCGTACCAGCTCGATCTCGAACAGTTTCGGCCAGAACTTGCCGGTCACGTAGAGCTTGCGGTGCTTGCCGTCCCAGGCGATGCCGTTGAGGACGGCGTCGGCCGAGCTGGTGCCGCGTTTTTCGCGCGGCAGCAAGTTTGTCAGGTCGATCCAGCCGGTCACCTTGCCCGAGCCGGGATCGATGCGGGCGATGATGTCGGTGCCCCAGACGTTCGCATACAGTTCGCCGTCGACGATCTCCAGTTCGTTCAGGGAGTCGATCGGCTTGCCGTCGGCCGTCACCTGTACGCGCCGCACTTCTTTTAACGAGCCCGGATCGAGCACGCGGATGCTGGCGCTGCCGTCGCTCATGTAGACATATTTCGCATCGCTGGCCAGGCCCCAGCCTTCGCCTTGGTAGGGAAACTTGCCTTTCAAGGTGAAGGTTTTGGCGTCGAATACATAGCCGGTCTTCGATTGCCAGGTCAGGCCGAGGATGTTGTCGCCGACGGCAGTAGACCCTTCGCCGAACACGTCGTTCGGCAAGTCGGTCTTTTGCAGCACCTTGCCTGTTTTCAGGTCGAGGCGGCGCAGGGTCGAGCGGCCGGTCAGTCCGGTCGTCTCGAACAGGTGGCCGTCGCGGAAGAACAGTCCCTGCGTAAACGCCTGCGGATCGTGCGGATAGGTGTTCTTGACGATAAAGCCGTAGACGGGGATGGCCGCCACGGCGGCATTGCAGGCGCAGCCTGCGAGGACGATTGCGGTGAGGGCGGCGGCGGGTTTCAGCATGCTGGCACGGATGCGGTTATTCGGGATGGTCACTGTAGCATGCAGCAGGCCGGGCCGCAGGCGCGACTACAGATAGGCCAGCAGGCGGCCGCAGGTGATCACGCCCAGCCAGAGCAGGATCGACAGCGCGGCGCCGCAGCGTGCCAATGGCGGCGCCGCATGCTCGCGGTCCCAGCCGGCGACGCTGCGATACGGCAGTAAATGAAAAGCGAGCGCATTCAGGCCGGCCAGGGCGATCAACACCAGTTTCAGCAAAAAGGCGGGATTGTTCGCCAGCTCGACCGGGTGCGCGCTGAACAGCAATACCCCGGCCGGCACCACCAGCAACATGCTCGCCAGCGCCCAGCGCAGCAGGTGGTTGCCCAAGGCGACGACCGGCAGCGTGCGCGCCCAGCCGAGCACACGCAGGTCGAACAGCACGACGCTGCCGACCAGCACCGCAAAGCCGGCGATATGGACGATCTCGACGATCGGGTACAGCCAGGTACCCTCGCGCATTGCCACCGACAAGGGCGTTGCCGCCAGCGTATCCAGAACGCGGGCGTCCGCCATCAGCGCAACTCCACCTTCTTGCCCTCGATCGTGATGTTTTCGGCGCGCAATTCATCGCCCTTGCTGCGGTGCGGGTAGCCATGCACGCTCGCCTTTTGGCCGGCGACCAGTTTTTCGCGCGCCAGACCCCGGCTTTCCATGCGCGAGGGCGGCGCCAGTACGACCAGCCAGGTCTTGTCGGCCGTTTTCAGGCGCACGAAGCCGTGCGGCTGTTCGTAGCCGGCCTGTTCGATGGTGCCGGACAGGTCGAGCGGCTTGTCGGCCTGGTATTCGCTCCAGCCGTGGTGGGCCAGGGTGCCGGCGCTGAACAGCAGTCCGGCGGTGAGCAACATAAAACGTTTCATGACGGGTCTCCCGGGAGGTGTTCTCATCAATCTGCCGTGCCGATTCTACGCCCGAACACGGCCACGCGCGCGCATGTGCACATTCACGGCGCCGCTTTTCCGGCGGTGGGTACCGGAAGACGCCCCAGTACCGCCAGCTTGCCGCCGCGTCCTGCCAACAGCACTATTTCTCCCTGCGCCAGCGATTCTCCGGTAAGGGCGCGGATGTTGACGTCGTGCGTCACCAGCACCAGCGGCGTGGTCTCGGTGCGTGCGGCCAGGCGTGCGCGCAGGTCGCGCAGTTTCGCGGAGGAGGCGCCGGCGTCGTCCTCGAACATCGAGTCCAGGCTTGGCTCCGGTTGCGCGCGGCCGAAGGCCAGGCGCGCGGTGTCCAGGCAGCGGCACCAGCGGCTCGACCAGACCGCGCCGGGGTTGACCTGGTGACGGCGGAAGGCGGCGCCGACCGCGCGCGCATCGGCGCGGCCGCGTTCGGACAGGTTGCGCTGGGTCGGGCACTGGTCCAGTTTGAAACCGGGTGGGTCGCCGATGCCGGGCACCGTCGCCGCGTGGCGCATCAGGACCGTGACGCCGCCGCCGCGCAGCTTTTGCCAAAGCGCGTCCTGGTCCATGTCGGCTGCCTGGGAGGGCAGGGCGGCGGGCAGCAACAGCAGAGACAGCAAAAATGCGGGCGCGTTCATGGGATCTCCCTGTGGATAAACGCCGGGTTATCCCAGCACCTGCTTATGCTACGCTTTATTCATTGCTTTTTTGAGAACGAAACGATGAAACGTCTTCGCAGACTGCAGGCAATGGCTGCGCTGTCGGCCGCACTGGCGGCGCCGGCCCAGGCCGCGCCCGATTGCAGCGCCTATGCACAGGAACTGGCCACCATGGCGGAAGCGGCCGATGCCGTGCGCAGCCGGGTCGATTACCTGGCGCCGCCCGAGGATGCGGCGGCGGCACGCCACCTGGCCCAGCTGGCACTGGTCGAGCGCGCCAACGGCGCGCGCCTGGGCGCCCTGATGGCGGCCTGCGGCTGGCCGCGGCGCAGCGTCGAAGGAGAAGAAGCGGCGCGCCAGGCCTGGCTGATCGTCCAGCAACGCGCCGACGACCTACCCTTGCAGCGCCAGGCCGTGCGCCAGCTGGAACTGGCCGCCCTCGACGGCGAAGCCGCCATGACCCACCTCGCCACGGCATCGGACCGCCTGGCCGTCAGGGAAGGGCGCCCGCAGCGCTACGGCACCCAGCTGCGCCCGGTCGACGCCTGCAGCTGGGATTACTACCCGCTGGACGACCCGGGTCGCGTCGAGGCGCGCCGCCGGCGCATCGGCTTGCCGACGCTGGCCGACCACAAACGCAGCATCGACGCGCTGATCATCACGGAAAACTGCCCGGCGCCGCGCATGAACAATCCCGGCACCAGACGGTAAAACATACAGTATATATCGTTTAATTCATATTAATAATATAAACGATAATACCGTTTAATTGATGCATTTTCAGGCAGTTTTTTCTTTCGACAATAAATGCCAAAAGACAATTTAAACCGCCTGAAATCGTTCCTTTAAAACCCGGCCAGCACCACCTTGCCGCTGGCCGCGCCGCTTTCGATAAAGGCGTGGGCGCGCCGCAGGTTGTCGGCGTTGATCGTCCCCATGTTCTGCGCCAGCGTGGTGCGGATGCGGCCGTCGTCGACCAGTTGCGCCACCTCGTTCAGCAGGCGGTGCTGGGCCTGGATATCCGGGGTGGTGAACAGCGAGCGCGTAAACATCAGTTCCCAATGCAGCGAAATGCTTTTGCGTTTTAATAAACGCACGTCGATCGGCTCCGGGTCGTCGATCAGCGCCAGTTTTCCTTGCGGTTTGATGGCGTTGACGAGTGAAATAAAATGTTTATCCGTGTGGGTCAGGCTGATGGCGTAGTCGACTTCGCCCAGGCCGGCGTCCTGCAAGGCCGTATCGAGCGGGGTGCTGTGGTCGATCACGTGCTGGGCGCCGAAGATGCGCGCCCATTCTCGCGTTTCGGGGCGCGAGGCGGTGCCGATCACGGTGATGCCGGTCAGCTGGCGCGCCAGCTGCACCAGGATCGAGCCGACGCCACCGGCCGCGCCCACCACCAGCAGTTTTTCACCCGCATGGCCGCCAAACTCCAAGCCGAGGCGGTCGAACAGCAATTCCCAGGCCGTGATCGCCGTCAGCGGCAGCGCCGCCGCTTCGGCAAAGCCAAGCGAGGTCGGCATGCGCCCGACGATGCGCTCGTCGACCAGCTGCAGTTCGCTGTTGCTGCCGGGGCGGTTGATCGCCCCGGCATACCAGACGCGGTCGCCCGGCTTGAACAGCGTCACCGCCGGGCCGACGGCGCGCACGATGCCGCTGGCATCGAAGCCCAGCACTTTCGGTTCGGCTTGGCCCTCTGCCGGCAAGCCGCGCCGCACCTTGGTGTCGACCGGGTTGACGGAGACCGCATGGACTTCCACCAGCAGGTCGTGGCCGCTGGCAACCGGATCAGCGAGAACGACGTCCTGCAGCGCATTGCTGTCGGAGGCGGGGAGGGATGCGTAGGCGGCGATGGCTTTCATGGGTAACCTCTTATTGAATGGACATGGCCCAGTGTAGCGGCTCTGGATTACGATGATTAGTCGTTATAATCCGGAAAGACTATCCACCGGGGTGAACAATGAAGCTGGACGCCATGGCGCTGTTCGTGCAGGTCGCCGCCAGCGGCAGTTTTACGGGCGCCGCCAGCGCCACCGGTTTGCCGAAGTCCACTGTCAGTGCACGCGTGGCCGAGCTGGAAAGCACCTTGGGCGTGCGCCTGCTGCACCGGACCACGCGCCGCCTGAGCCTGACCGCGGCCGGGCAACTGTACCTGACGCATTGCCAGACCATGCTCGACGCCGCGCACGCCGCCGACGCGGCGATTTCCCGCCTGCGCGATCAGCCGGCAGGGCACCTGCGCCTGACGGCCCCGGAAGCCTCGGGCATTCTGTTGCTGCCGCCGCTGCTCGCCGCCTTTTATGCGCGTTACCCGGCCGTCACCGTCGATTGCGTGATCACCGACGCCCACCTCGACCTGGTGGCCGAACGCATCGACCTCGCCCTGCGCACCGGCCAACTGGCTGACTCCTCGTTCGTCTCGCGCCGCATCGGCCCGGTGCGGCGCGTGCTGGTGGCTTCTTCTTCCTACCTGGCGGCGCATGGCGTGCCGGAACACCCGGCCGAGCTGGCGCGCCACCAGTTGCTGCTGCACGACGTGCTGCCGCACTGGCCACTGCAGTGCGAGGGCAAGGTGTTGCAAGTGGCCGCCGCCGGCGCGCCGCTGCGCGCCAACAATTTGAATACCCTGCGCGGCCTGTGCCTGGCCGGCGCCGGCATCGCCTTGCTGCCCTGGTTCATGGTGCGCGCAGACCTGGCCGCCGCCAGCCTGCACCCCGTGCTGCCGGCCTGCCCGCCGCTCGACAACACCTATTACGCCGTCTATCCCGGCCGCAGCCACCGCCCGGCGGCGCTCAGCGCCCTGCTCGCATTCATCGACGAGTTCGATCTGGCCAGCCAGCTGGCCTGAGCCGGCGCGGGTTTCGGGCAAGCCTTCCCTACACCCGCGTTCTCCCGGCTATTGTGCGCCGGTCACCAAGTGCTTGCTACTAAGATGGTTGTAATGGAATGACAACAGCATTCCCGGCCATTCCACGCCGCCTGCACAGCACGCCGACACCACCCAGAAAGGATTCACCATGACCGCTCCCGAGCGTTATCCGCTCACCCTGCGCATCAACGGCCAGCAACACGACATGGAACTCGAAGCCTGGGTGACCTTGCTGGACCTGCTGCGCGAGCGCCTCGACTTGACCGGTTCCAAAAAGGGCTGCGACCATGGCCAGTGCGGCGCCTGCACCGTCCTCGTCGACGGCAAGCGCATCAATTCCTGCATGACGCTGGCCCTGATGCAGAACGGCCGCGAGATCACCACCATCGAGGGTCTGGCAGAGGGCAACAAGCTGCACCCGATGCAGCAAGCCTTCATCGACAACGACGCCTTCCAGTGCGGCTACTGCACCCCGGGCCAGATCTGTTCGGCCATCGGCCTGATCAACGAAGGGCAGGCCAAAACCGTCGCCGAGGTGCGCGAACTGATGAGCGGGAACGTGTGCCGCTGCGGCGCCTATCCAGGCATCCGCAAGGCGGTGTGCGCCATCGCCGGCATCGATGGCGGAGACAATGCCGAACGCCCGGTCGTGACCGGAACGGTGCCGGCATGAACCCGTTTACTTTTTCCCAGGCCGACAATCCGCAAGCCGCGCTGGCGCAGGTGGCGGGCAACGCCAGCTTCGCCGGCGAGGCCGTGCGTTTCATCGCCGGCGGCACCAACCTGCTCGACCTCATGAAAGAAGGCGTGATGGTGTCCGGCCGCCTGGTCGACATCAACCGGCTCACGCTCGATGCCATCGAGGAGGACGAAGGTGGAGAAGAAGCGGGCCTGCGCCTGGGCGCCCTGGCGCGCAATGCCGATACCGCTTACCACCCGCTGGTGCGCGAACGTTATCCGCTGCTCACGGCCGCCATTCTCGCCGGCGCCTCGCCTCAGCTGCGCAACATGGCAAGCAATGGCGGCAACCTGCTGCAACGGACCCGCTGCTTTTACTTTTATGACGTCGGCACGCCTTGCAACAAGCGCGAACCGGGCAGCGGCTGTTCGGCGATCGGCGGCATCACCAAACAGCACGCGATCCTCGGCGCCAGCGAGCACTGCATCGCCACCCACCCGTCCGACATGTGCGTGGCGCTGGCCGCATTGGAGGCGACCGTGCACGTCGAATCGGTGCGCGGCAAACGGGCCATCCCCTTCGCCGAATTCCACCGCCTGCCGGGCGACGCGCCGCAGTACGACACCGTGCTCGAAGCCGACGAACTGATCACCCATATTTCTTTGCCGGACGCCCGCCGCTACGCGGCGCACTCGGCCTACATCAAGGTGCGCGAGCGCCTGTCGTATGCGTTCGCACTGGTGTCGGTGGCGGCGGCGCTCGACATCGGCGCCGACGGCGTCATCCGCAGCGCGCGCATCGCGCTCGGATCGGTCGCCCACAAACCGTGGCGCAAGCCGGAAGCCGAGGCGCTGCTGGAAGGGCAACGCGAAGACCCTGCCCTGTTCGGGCGCGTGGCCGACGTCCTGCTGGCGGACGCCGCCGGCCAGGGCCACAACGATTTCAAGATCGGGCTGGCGCGCAAGGCGATCGTGCGCGCGCTGCAGACCGCGGTGCAAGGCACCGTTCCCAATACCGGAGAGCCGAATGACTGACCTGATCCAGGACCTGAAAACGCCCGTCGCCGAACCGGGCACCGGCCAGGTCGCCACCGGCACCGCCGTGGCGCGCGTCGATGGCCGCGCCAAGGTCACCGGCGACGCCCGCTACGCTGCCGAATATGCGTCGACCGACATGCTGTATGGCGTCGTCGTCAGCGGCACCGTCGCCAAGGGCCGCATCCGCGACATCGATACCTTCGACGCCCTGCAGATCGAGGGCGTGGTCGAGGTGATGAGCCACCTGAACCGCCCGAAGGTACGCTCCTTCGACATCGCCTACAAGGACATGACGGCGCCGGCCGGCTCGCCATTCCGCCCGCTCTACGACGACCGCATCATCTACAACGGCCAGCCGGTGGCGCTGGTGCTGGCCGAGACCTTCGAAGCGGCGCGGCGCGCGGCGGCACTGGTGCGCGTGCGCTACGAGGAAGAGGACCACGACACCCGCCTTACCGCAAACCTGGACCGCGCCTACAAGCCGCGGCCCTTAAAAGCGGGCTACGAGCCGCCGCCGCCGGAAAAGGGCGATGCCGACAAAGCCTATCATGCCGCCCCGGTCAAGATCGAGGCCGAGTTCTATCACGGCGTCGAGCATCACAATCCACTCGAGCTGTTCGCCTCGACCGTGATCCGCGACGAGGATGGCCACCTGACGATTTACGACAAGACGCAAAGTTCGCAGAACAGCCGCTGGTACGTATCGCACGTGTTCGGCCTGTCGAAGGACAAGGTCACCGTGCGCAATCCCTACGTCGGCGGCGCCTTCGGTTCCGGCCTGCGCCCGCAATACCAGCTGACGCTGGCCGTGATGGCCTCGCTGCACATGAAACGCTCGGTGCGGGTGCAGCTGACGCGCCAGCAGATGTTCAGCTTCGGCCACCGTCCGGAGACGGTGCAATGGGTCAAGCTCGCGGCCGAGCGCGACGGCACGCTGACCTCGATCCGCCATGAAGCGATCGCCGAAACCTCGCAGATCGAGGATTACGTCGAGGTCGTGGTCAACTGGTCGGGCCTGCTCTACGCCTGCGCCAACATCAAGCTCGGTTATAAACTGGTGAGCCTGGACCAGTACACGCCGATCGACATGCGCGCCCCCGGCGCCGCGCACGGCATGCATGCGCTCGAAGTGGCGATGGACGAGCTGTCCTATGCGCTCGAGATGGACCCGCTGGCGCTGCGCCTGAAGAATTACGCCGAGCGCGCGCCGATCGACGACCAGCCGTATTCGAGCAAGGAGCTGCGCGCCTGCTATGAACAAGGCGCCGAACGCTTCGGCTGGTCGCAGCGGCCATTGGCGCCGCGCGCACGCAAGGAGGGCAGCGAATACGTCGGCTGGGGCATGGCGACCGGGGTCTGGGATGCGATGCAAATGTTCGCGCGCGCCAGCGCCGTGATGCATGCGGACGGCAGCCTGGTGGTGTCGAGCGCCGCCACCGACATCGGTACCGGCACCTATACCGTGATGGCGACCATTGCCGCCGAAGCGATGGGCTTGCCGCTGGAGCGCGTGACCTTTCAACTCGGCGATTCGACCTTGCCGGCGGCGCCGATCGAGGGCGGTTCGTCGCACGTGGCGACGGTTGGTTCGGCGGTGGCGGGCGTGTGCGAGAAGCTGCAACTGACGCTGCTGCGCTACGCCCAGTCGGCGGCGGATTCGCCCTTCCGCGACAAACGTTTGAAAGACGTGGAATTCGCGGGCGGCGTCATGCGTCTCAAAAAAGATCCGCACACCTTCATTTCGCTCGGCACCATTGTCGGGCGCGCCGGGCGCGAACGCATCGAGGAAAAATACCTGATGCTGCCGAACATGCTAAAGCAGCGCAAGTTCCGGCGCATGGTGCACTCGGCCGTGTTCGTCGAAGTGCGGGTCGACGAAGACCTCGGCGTGGTGCGCGTCACGCGCGTGGTCAGCGCCGTGGCCGCCGGGCGCATCATGAACACCAGGACCGCCGGCAGCCAGATCGTCGGCGGCGTAGTCTGGGGCATCAGCCAGGCGCTGCACGAGGAAAGCCTGACCGACCACCGCTTCGGGCGCTTCATGAACCACAATCTGTCCGAATACCACGTGGCGGTGAATGCCGACATCCACGACATCGACGTCATCTTCGTCGAAGAGGACGACCGCATCGTCAGCCGCCTGGGCGCCAAGGGTGTCGGAGAGATTGGTTTAGTCAGCGTGGCGGCGGCGGTCAGCAATGCGATCTACCACGCGACCGGCAAGCGCATCCGCAGTACGCCGATCACGCCGGACAAGGTGCTGGCCGGCGGGCCTTGACACGGCCATGAAGGCGCTGCGCACGGTAGTCGGTATGCTGGCGGCGAGCCTGCTGGCGGGCTGCGTGTCGACATCGCCCAGGGTGCACGTGCCCGCCGATGCCGCGGTCGCGCGCCTGATGGCCGGTGCGCAGGTGCAGGGTCTGGCGCTGGCCGTCATCGAAGGCGGCCAGATCGTCAAGGTCGCCGCCTACGGCTGGCGCAATGCCGAACGGCGCCTGCCGCTGACGAGCGACAGCATCATGTACGGCGCTTCGCTGACCAAGACCGCGTTCGCCTACATGCTGCTGCAACTGGCCGACGAAGGCAAACTCGATCTCGACGCCTCGGTGGCAACGCTGCTGCCGCGCCCCTTGCCCGATTACCGTACGGGAGACCACGACTACGGCGACCTGGCGGCTGATCCGCGCTGGCGCGCCATCACCCCGCGCATCCTGCTGACCCACAGTGCCGGCTTCGCCAACTTCCGCTGGCTGGAACCGGACCGGCGCCTGCGCATCCACTTCGATCCCGGCACCCGCTACGCCTATTCCGGCGAGGGTTTCTATTTGCTGCAGCTGATCGTCGAACAGGGACTCGGGCTCGACGCCGGCGCAGAGATGCAGCGCCGCGTATTCGACCGTTTCGGCATGCGCCACACCAGCATGCGCTGGCGGCCCGACTTCGCCACCAACCTGGCCGACGGCTATGGCGCGGATGGCACGATGGAACCGCACGACGAGCGCAGCCGCGTCAGCGCCGCCGGCTCGATGGACACGACCATTGCCGACCAGGCGCGCCTGTGGGCCGGCATCATGCGCGGCGAAGGACTCTCCGCCCGTGCCCGCGCCGACCTGGTCCGGGCCCAATTGCCGATCCGCTCGCGCCACCAGTTTCCGACGCTGGCGCCGGAAGAGGGCACGCCGGTCGCTGGCCTGGCCGCGGGACTGGGCCTGGTGACTTTTCACGGTAATAACGGCAGCGGCTGGTTCAAGGGTGGCCACAACGACTGGACCGGGAACATGGTGCTGTGCCTGGAACAGGGACAGCGCTGCGTCGTGCTGCTGGCCAACGACGTGCGCGCCGAGCGCATCTATCCGCAGCTTGCGCATTTGGTACTCGGTGCGAGCAGCATGCCATGGCGCTGGGAATATGGCTGGTACGAGGCGTCCCAGTCGCCGCCCTGAGCCGTCCAACCGGCGCGCGGCCGTAGCGGCAAGCAGTCCATACTGAACACGCCCCTCAACCGGAGCCTTGCCATGCGAACCGACATGTCCATTTCCGATACTGCCAGCGCGCGCGACGACCTGGGACGGCTGGTCTTGCGCGTCACCCTCGCATTGTTGCTGCTCTTTCACGGCATATCTAAACTGTTCGGCGGCGTCGGTTTCATTACCGGCATGCTCGGCAAGATGGGTTTGCCGGAGGCGATCGGCTACCTGGTGTATGTGGGCGAAGTAGTGGCGCCGCTGCTGATCCTGGTCGGCGTGTGGACGCGCCTGGCCGCGCTGATCGTTGCCGGCAACATGGTGGTCGCCATCCTGCTGGTGCATACAAAGGAATTTTTCACGATGACGGAGACCGGCGGCTGGGCGCTCGAGCTGCAAGGGATGTATTTGTTTACTGCCATCGCGCTGGCCCTGCTCGGGGCGGGACGCTACAGCATCGGCGGGCGCGCCGCTAAGTGGAACTGAGTGGAACTGAACACGACACAGACAAGGAGGTCACATGGCGGAACAGGATAAAAAAGCGGCGATCGTCACCGGCGCCTCGCGCGGCATCGGGCGCGCGATCGCGCTGCGCCTGGCGCAGGATGGGTATGCGGTGGCAGTCAATTACGCCAGCCGCGCGGCGGACGCCGAGGACGTGGTGGCGCAGATCACGGCGGCCGGCGGACAAGCCATCGCACTGCAGGGCGACGTGGCGCAGGCCGCCGATTGCGCGCGCCTGTTCGAGGAAACAGCTAACCGGTTTGGCGGCGTCGACGTCGTCGTCAACAACGCCGGCGTGATCCAGCCCGGCACCACCATGCTGGCCGATACCGACGACGCCCTGTACGAACGCATCTTCGCGATCAACACGCGCGGCACGTTCAACATGCTGCGCCTGGCCGCCACCCGCCTGCGCCAGGGCGGGCGCATCGTCAATTTCTCGACCAGCGCCATTGGCCTCGCCATGCCCGGTTATGCCGTGTACGGGGCGGCCAAGGCGGCGATCGAAACCATGACCAACATTTTTGCCAAGGAAATGCGCGGCAAGGGCATCTCGGTGACCGCGGTGGCGCCGGGTCCCACTGCAACCGAGCTGTTTTTGGACGGCAAACCGGCGGACCTGGTGGAACGGCTGGCCAAGGCGGCGCCGCTCGAACGCCTCGGCACGCCGGAAGATATCGCCAATACGGTCGCCTTCCTGGTCGGGCCGCAGGGAGAGTGGGTGAATGGGCAGACGCTGCGCGTGAATGGCGGGATCGTGTGAGGGGGCGATCAAACACACGTTTACTGGTCTTGCCGCTCTTGCCGATATTGCCGACTCGGCCAAGTTACCGATATTGCTGACCTTGCCGGTCTTGCTGTTCCAGCCGATATTGCTGCTCCTGGAAGCGCCTGCTGGCATTAAAGATTGCAAAATTGCATCATATCCCAGCTTGTGCGCGTGTTCTAGCGCAATCTTTCGGCGCCTCGGCTACTCGATGCGTAAATCGTAGTGCACGTCGTTGCGATCGTGCCGTTGCGGACCGCTGACGAGGTACGTTCCCCATCCCAGGCGGCCGGCGTGGCGCTCGCCGGACAAGGTGGCGCCGCAGACGTCGGCCGCGCGCAATACCAGCTCGACCTCGTATTCGAGCGCCAGCCCGGTGAACATCGTCGTCAGGCTTTTGAGCGCACGCGCGGCCAGGCCGCCCGGCAAAAAGGCGTCGAAGCCGGCGCGGTCGAGCGGTCCCACCACCAGGCGCAGGCGCAGGTCGCGCTGCCAGACCCGTTCGCCGGCAATCGCGCAAGTGCCGAGGGTGGCGCTGGCGCAGCCGAGCGTGCTTTGCTGCGGCGGCGGCACCGGATACCAGGCGCCGACGAATTGTTCGATCCGCACCGGCTGGCCGAAATAGGCGGACAGCACGCGCGCCATCTGCACGCTCGAGACCGGCCGCTGGCGGATCGAAGCGGCGAAATAGCCGAGCGATTCGTCGAGCACGGCGCCGCTTTCCGGACGCGCCAGGCGCCGCCGCAGCGCCGGGTTGCCCAGGCCCGCCAGGCCCAGCAGCAGCGGCAGGAAGCCGTCCTTGCCGTCGAGTTCGTATTTCAGGTGCAAGCGGTACTTGCGCCAGGCGGCATAGAACAGCGCCAGCGAGCGGTTCGAAAACGTGTCGAGAAAGGCACGCGCCCCCTCGTCCTTGTCGGCATATTGCTGATCGGCGATGCGTTCCGTGTAATGCGGCGGCAGCACGCCATGCCCGCCCAGGAGCCCCATGAAGGTCGGCGTAATCCGAATCCATTTGAGTTGGGACGCCTGCAGCGCCGCGCCGAGCGACGCCACGGTCGGCTCGATCGTGCGCGGTTCCACCTGCACCGCTTCCAGTTGGCTGGCCGGAAAGCGCAGCGAGATCGAATTCTGGAAACGCAAAAAATTGGCGACCAGGCCTTGCTGGGGCGCGCCATGTTTGCGCAGCCAGATCTCCAGCATGCGCACCGCCTGGAAATACTCGAAGCGGTAAGGTTCGCGGAACAGGCGCTCGATTACAGCAGGCTCAAAGCGCCGCTTTGGGGTAGGCATGTGAATAATTCTTCTCCGCTTTTCGCCGACACGATCACCAGTTGCGTAAAACTGTTGGCGTGGACGTACAGGGCCAGGAAACGTTCGACGATGTGGGTAAATGCGTGGATGCCGCTGCCGATGAACGCTTCCTCGTCGATCGCGAGGCGCACCTGCACCCCGCGCACCAGGCAATTGAATGGGTTGCCGGCGAGCCAGGCGCTGGTGGCGCGCTGTTCGATGGCGTGGATGCCGCCGATCTGGCGCTGCGAGGAAGCCGAGCGCGGCAGGTCGTACAGCGCCAGCATCTCCCTGAACGCCTCGACGCCGCCGGCACTGATCGACAGGTGGTTCAAGGCCAGGTGCGAGATCAGGCGCCAGTGCGCGCTGCGCCCGCTGGTAAACCGCCAGGATTTACTGGGTTTGCGCAAGAAGTGGATCACGCGCACGTTCGAGCCGCCTTCCATGAACAGGTCGCCGCCGGCCTGGCCGTAACTGAGCAGGGCGGGCAGGTCGCGGTTCGAGCAGGTCAGTTCCAGGTTCAGCGTATCGGTTTCCACCGCGGCCGGATCGAAGTCGATGTCGACGATGGCGATTTGCGTTTCGAAACCGGGGCTGCGCTCGGCCAGCGTCTCGTCGCGCCGCATGGCCCAGTAATGGCCGTTCTGCTCGGCCGTTTGCGCATGCTGCAGCGAATAAAACGGGCGAAACTCCACCACGCTTTCCCCTTGCGGCGTCTGGCGCACCAGGTTCACCGAATCGATCGATTGCACCTCGAAGGCGAACGCGCGCCGGGCATCGGCCAGCACCGGATAGCTGGCCGTGGTATGGGTCAGGCGGATCGGCTCGCCGCGCTGGCGGAACAGGTTGATGACCGGCGTGCAGCCGAGCAGCAAGTTGTTGGTCGAGAGGGTGGCGAGCATGCGCGCCGTGTTCGAATCGCTGCGGATGCCCCCCAGGGCCAGGTGCAGGGTCACCGCTTTCGCGCCCGGCACGGCGCCGGCCAGCGCGGCCAGGTCGATATCGAAGAAATTGAATTTATCCGGAAAACAGAAGTATTCGGTGAGCAGGCGGTAAGCAACGTGCGAACGGGACGGAAAGTCGATCAGGGCATCGTCTTCGTCGAAGCCCGCCGGCCGCACCGGAATGGCCGGCAGCGCCACCCAGCGCCCGCTGCCGTCGGCTTCGACCCAGGCGGCCAGCGTGCGCATGAACAGGGCGTCGCGCAGGGCTGCGCAAAACGAGGGTTCGCCATCGATGAAGACGCGCAGCGCCGGCAAGTCGCTCCCTTTGATGCCTGCCTGCTCGGCAGTGAGCGTGATGCTGATGCCGGCGCTGGCGCCCGCCGGCGCACGCACCGCCTCGGGGGCGCGCAGGATGTCGCAAAAGGCGGCGCCGGCCAGCGCCAGCGCCAGCGGGGCGATCGTCACCGGATACACAGTGCGGAAGGTGCAGGGCGCGCCGCGCACCGGACGCGTGCTCAGCTGGGTGCCGCGCGCCACCGTGGCGGCTGCGCTTTGCTGGGCGCCGCTGACATCGAAGCGCGCGATCGAGCACGAGGGAAACGGCCGCAGGTAGTGCGGATAGAGCACGTCGAACAAGGCTTCCGTAAATTCCGGATAGTCGTCGTCGAGGCGCTTGGCGATGCGCGCATTGAGCAGGGCGAAGGATTCGATCATGCGTTCGGTATGCGGGTCTTCGCACACTTCTGCGCTGATCAACAGGCGGCCGGCGATCTTCGGATAGCGCTCGGCGAATTCGCGCAGGTTGCGGCGCAGGTAGCCCAGTTCGCTTTCGTAATACGGCAGTAACTGGTCCACGTCGTTATGCTCCCGCCGGCGCGGCGCGGCCGGCCTTGCCGATGCTGTAACTCAGGGTCGACGGCTGCAGCACCGCATCGAAGTTGACGGCTTCCTGCGAAGCGCTGGCAACCAGCACCCCGGTAATCGAAAAATCGAGCCGGTTGACGGCGCCTTCGCGCATTTCCAGCTGCGCTTTGACGTTGCGCAGGCGCGGCTCGTGGCGGGAAATCGTCTGCTCGATGCACATGCAGATAAAGGCGCGGTCCGACGGGCTCGACAGGGACAACTCGGCGAAATCCTGCATGCCGTAACTGACGACCGAGCGCTCGCATTCGGGCCAGTCGGTCAGGTAATCCGGCGGCAGCACGGCGCGGGTATTCAAAAGGGCTTCCAGATCGCGCGCCACTGCATCCTTCATGTCTTCGACCGACATGCGCGCCAGATTGCCATGGCTGTGTAGCGATAACCCGCCACGCAGCGATACCCCCAATAAACGGTCGAACAACCCTGGCGTAAACCCTTTCATCGGCGTCTCCTGTTGAGTGGCAACAAGCTCCGTAGTGTTACCGCGCATGGAGAGGCGAATGTTGAAAAAAGATAAGGAAGCGGCATCGCCCATGCTGGCGTTGTGCAAACCCGACGGTTGAGGAATGTCAAATCCCGACCATCAGGGGCAGTGCTACTGTTTCCGCTGGTAAAAGTTGCGCGCAACGAAAAATCACACACAGGGAAGACAGCCGATGACCAGCAAAGTACTCTGGGCGAGGGTTTATTGCTGCGCCCCCAGCATTTCCAGCGCCAGGACCAGTACCACGAGCATTGCCTGCAAAAGGGCATCAAGGCGGTACACCCGTATGCCTGGGGCGTGGAACGGTTGCAGGTCGACCGCGAAGCGCTGGCGAACAACGTGCTACGCATCCTCGACCTGGCGCTGCGCTTCCAGGACGGCGAACTGGTCGACGCACCGAACGTGGATGCGCTGCCCGACACGGTCGACCTCAGCCTGTTGGGGCAGGCGCAGCAAAGCGTGACCTTTTACGCGGCGCTGCCAGGACTAAAACCCTTCAGCGGCAATTTCGCGCCCCAGGGCCAGGCGGCGAACACGGCGCGCTTCATCCAGGCTAACCAGGAAACGGCGGACCTGTACACGCAGGCGGCGCCGGTGCAGCTGGCCTACCTGAAAAAATCGGTGCGCCTGGTGCTCGAATCGGACCCGCGCGACGCCTACATCCACTTCCCGCTGCTGCGCCTGCGCCGCGCCGCCGCCGGCGGTTTCGAAATCGACCCGAGTTTCGTGCCGCCCAGCCTGTCGATCGGCGCGGCGGTGCCGCTGTTCCAGCAATTGCGGCGCCTGCTCGACGCGCTGCAGGCCAAAGTCAGCGCCTTGTATGGCCACCACCGCGAGCCGAGCCGCAACGTCATCGAATTTCGCTCGGGCGACATGTCCTCGTTCTGGCTGCTGCACACGGCCAGCTCCGCCTACGCCACCCTGAGCCACCATTACCACCATCCGAACCTGCACCCGGAGCGCCTGTACGAACAACTGCTCGACGTCGCCGGCGGCCTGATGACCTTTTCCAAAAGCTGGACCCTGGCCGACCTGCCGCATTATCAACATGCCGACCCGGGCCCGAGTTTTACCAAGCTGCACACCATCATCCGCGAACTGCTCGATACCGTCATTTCGTCGAAATACTTTGCGATTGCCCTCAGCGAAGTGCGCCCCTCGTACCACATCGGCGCCCTCGACTCGGGCAAGATCGACGACAAGACGACGTTTTATATTGCCGTCTCCGCCGACATCCCGGCCGTGCAACTGGTCGACGTCGTGCCCCTGCGTTTCAAGGTCGGCGCCCCGGACGACGTCGAAAAATTCGTCCTGTCGGCGCTCCCCGGCGTGCGCCTGCAATACACCCCGCAACCGCCGGCCGCCCTCGCCGTGCGCCCCGACACCTGCTACTTCATGCTCGAATCGAAAGGGCAGATGTACGAACGCATGCTCAAGGCGCAATCGATTTCGCTGTACGTGCCGGCCGGGATGAAGGAACTTAAATTGGAACTGCTGGCAGTCGCGGCCTAGCGTATTTCGTAGGTGGGCACTTGTGCCCACGCGGATCCACCCCACCACCAACCCCACACGCAACAGCATTGTTTGCGCGACTGCCTCGCTTGGAGATACCCCATGTCCGGACCATTGATCCTGCTCGGCGACAAAACCTCCCATGGCGGCTCCGTCATCGAAGCCTCTCCCCACAGCGACAGCGGCGGCGTCCCCATCGCGCGCATGGGCGATAAAACCGTCTGCCCGAAACACGGACCGAACCCCATCGTCAGCGGCGATTCCACCTTGATCATCGACGGCAAGCCCGCCGCCCGCCACGGCGACAAGACCGCCTGCGGCGCTTCCCTGATCGCCAGCCAGCAAGCGACCATCGACAACCTTTAGATTGAAACGATGACTTCGACTACCGTAGCGCCAGCGCGGCCCATGCCCGGCTGGCTGAAAAACACCCTGTTCGCCGCCGGCATCCTGACCCTGTGCTGGGGCGGCGCCATCGTCTACTGGCGCACTTCCACCAACACCCCCGCCACGGGCGACCTGCTGCTGGTCCTGCTGGGCGCGCCGCTGGCCGTGCTGGCCGCCGTCTGGCTTGGCAGGAAAGTTGTCTTCGCCCGTCCCAAGGCTGCCCCCGCTGCTGCTGCCGTGGCTCCGGCCCAGGCGGCGGCCCCTGCGACCCCGTCCGCACCGCTGGCAATCCTGGCTACTTCCCTGCGCGCCCCGCACGGCGCTTCTGCCGAAGAACTGGCCGCGGCGATCGCCGCCAACCAAGCCCGTCCCGACCTCGACCCGGAACTGGTCGACGACGACGGTTTTCCCGTCACCAGCGCCCGTAGCGACCAAGCGGTGGATGAGGCGCTGCAGGAAGAATTCACGGAGTGGCTGACGCTGGCCGGCATGGCCGAATTGCAGCTGGGAGAAACGCACTGGCGCGCCTTGACGCTCGGCACGGCCGTGGTGCGCGACCTGGCGGGCGAAGCGCTGCTGCAATTGCTGCCCGAGGGCGGCACGCCGCCGCCCCTGCGCCTGCTGCCGCTCCTGCCGGCGAGCTGGACCGTCGAGCAGCGCCATGCGGCCGGACTCTGGTTCAAGCATACGGTGGCGCAATTTGGCTGGCCGGTCGAACACCTGACCCGGGCCGAGGTTGCGCGCGACGCCACCCTTGCCAGCGTCCTGGGCCAGTGTGTGGCGGACAGCCAGGCCGTGACCATGCTCGTTGCCTGTGATTCGCATATCGCGCAGGAGACAGTAGACGAATGGGCGGCCAACGAAACCTTGTTCAAATCGGAGCGGCTGCAAGGAGGAGTCCCAGGCGAAGGTGCTGCTGGGCTGCTCATCACGAGTTCGAAACATGCGCAATCACTGCAAAGGCGCTCCTTTGCATTGCTCGACCCTATGAGGGAAGTAGGTATGGCGTCGGTGAATGACAACAAACCTTTGGCTGCAGCGCCGCTCAGCAATCTGGCACGTCAGGCTTGTAGCGAGGCGAATGTCGAGCTGGGAAACGTCGGGATGATCGTTGCTGATACGGGATCGCGTATCAATCGTGTTGGCGAACTGATGGAGATGGCATCAAGTGCATTTCCGCATCTCGACACTACGGCCGATGTGGCCTGTGTTGGTATTAGCAGCGGTAATTGTGGCGTTGTATCTTGCGTGACCACGTTGGCGTTAGCCCAGTACCAGGCTGCCTCGCGTACCACGCCAGTGCTGTATGCAAGTAACGAAGAGGCCTACGTTCGCTATGTAGCGCTTATTCATCCAATGTCTTTACATACGTAACCACCATTATTTTTCTGCTCTCTTTGTCCTCGCAGTCGTAGCGATTGGTCCGTCTGTTGTCCTCTTTACTCTCAATCATGCACACTTCAAAAATTCTTGTTTTTTCGTTGCTGACCGGCTTGCATACTCTGGTGCTCCGTGGAGAAACAGCTTCCTCTACAGAGAAACCCAGCTTGGATGCGAGTGTGGAGGCACGCGTCAATAACCTGCTGACGAAAGTAAAAGCATCGCTCCGGCCATTAAAAGGAGGCACGTTTGAGATGGGTGACTGGGGTAACGAAGAAGGTATTCCTTATGACTTCGATGCGCATTCCCGGCCCGTGCACAAGGTAACACTGAACGGTTTTTCGATGATGGCTTACAAGGTTACATTCGAGGATTTTGACGTTTTTACGGATGCCACTGCCAATGAGCGCATTCTCATGCGTCCACGCGACCTGGAGGTTCGGGCACCGAAGCGACCTGCGGGAGTGAGCTGGTATGGGGCGAAAGCTTATTGCGGATGGCTAGCGAAGGTGACAAAACTCCCTTTTGATCTACCTACCGAGGCCCAATGGGAATACGCAGCCAGATCAGGTGGAAAAAAAGTTCTTTTTGCCACAGATAACGGCAAAATTGAAAGAGGAAGGAATTTTCCAGAAAAATGGCGACATGGCGAGAAAGAGCCCTCAATTCCTGATGTTGGAAGTTATCCTCCTAACCCAGCCGGGTTGTATGGCATGTCCGAAGATACAGGAGAATGGGTAAATGATTGGTTTAGTGAAGATTACTACAAAATCTCATCTAAAAATAATCCAAGCGGCCCTCCAAGCGGTACTGAAAAATTGATACGTGGAAGTGTAGGAGGCACCTCTGAGATCGCCGCTATGGTTTTCATGCGCGCTGGGAGATCACCTCAACCTTTGCAAACCATCTATCCAAATGGAATTAGAGGCGGGGAAGTCATGGTGCCGTTCCCCGGCTACTCGGGATACCGATCCGATAACTTCCGATGTATTGTTAACTAAATTATCAGCACGCTTCAAGCTACATTGTAAGCTGGATGATGCAAAGGGAACTGGGCCATTTTAAATTCTGGCTCATCGTTACGAAGAAATGCACGGCCAAACAGAGGCTTAGCTTGCGCCAACTCCGATGTACAGCGACTGATACAGTTAGCGAATTGGGTTCCATCAACGACTGAGTTTATTATCGCTACCCCTTGGTTACGACCTGACTCGCTTCCTAAGGCAATGTTAACACGATCCAAGGTATTGTTCAGGTGGCCACTTGATTGAGTAGTTGACAGTAATTCATTGATCGAAAAAGCAGCCAGCGTTTTCAATTCAAAATCGTTTGAGTAGGCAGGTTGGTTGATAACATTAGCAATACTGCTAATCAAGGCACCTCTGGACTCAGGTGGCATATAGGAAAACCAACCCCAACCGGACTGGAGCTGATCTTCAATTTTTCTTATCATTTCCTTTCCATCGTACTTTATCGCTTCAAGGGCATCTGTATATCTTTCTGAAATGGCACCGGCTGTCATGCCAATGAAATCTTTCATTTTCTTACCAGTTACAACGTGCAAATACAATATTTTATTAAAAATTATGAATGCTACCTCAGCCATTATGGCGGGCATTTTTCGGTAATCTACTTGCTTTAATTGATGTGCAATACACATGACAAACTGCCCAATCTGTTCGGCGCCAACCTCGCACGCCACACTTCCTGAGCCGCCGAGTCCGAGACAGGCTCCTGCCTTGGCCGCGATCACAAACCGTCCTCCACGATAAGTACATTCAAACCCTAGGGTCGCAGCGAGACCCTGAATCGCGCTGACGCCGGCGCTCACCTTGGCTACGTCCGCATAGACGGCAATTGTTTTATTCGGATCAGTTTTTTTCGGACCTGACGGATCGATGAATCCCTCTGGATTCAACCATTGCAGCGCACCAGCCAGGTCGACTGATTCTTTCAGTCCGACGAATATGTCTGCTTTACCCTTGACACCGGCTTTCGCTGTCGCGGCAGATCGGTGTCTTGGCGTACCGCGTACCCCTTGCGTGTGACCGGTAATCATGAGTGCCGCGCCTGCTTCCAGGGCAATGCTAGCACCTGCGATCGCCGAAAGCGTGAGGTCGCCACGCATGCGAAAAAATCCAAAATCCAGCGGCTGGCCACCAAGGTTACAGTCCAGATGCCAGCCGGCGGCGTGTGGTAAGTACAGTGTGGTATCGACTTTGGCTTCGCCGACGGCGAACGACGCCTCGGCATTGGCCTTGATACCGAACTGGGCCGCTTTCGCAGCACGTTTGAAACGTTGCGTCCAGGTCCTGTCTCGCGCATTAAAAAAGTCGCCTTGAAATGGCATGAAAGTGGCTTCTGCCCCGGCGCCCGCCGACCAACGCAAGAACTGGGCTTCTGCTTTCGTGTCGATTTTTCGATTCGGATTGTTGGGATCAGCGGCCTTGGCCCCGAATCTCCCTTCAAGGATCTCTTTCTGGCTTCGCTCCAGCCAGATAGAGGCATCTGCACCCATCACCTTCGCCCAATCCGTCAGAATGCCGCTGAAATTATCTGCATCTCTTGGAGCAAGCTTCCATTTCTTGCTGAATTTTGCCCTGTCCTGCACCTGATTCAGAATACGATTGCGGACCTCCGTCGTATTCAGCGAAATGCCGTTAAAAAGCTTCTGCTCGGAAGGTTTGTTTCTTTCAGCTGAGCCTTCTACCACATAAACGCGACGATCGGATAAAGCACTACGCAAGCGGTCGACGTTGACGTAGATTGGCGTACGGGTTCTTCCTTCTATCCGCTTCATTGTCAGCGGCACGAGTTCAATCAATTTGCTGGGATCGACTTCCTGACTGCCCAGCGCTTCCACCCTGGCCTTGGCCGCATCGCTTTTTTGCGACAGCGTGTCCAAGGCAGCGTCGAGATCCTTCCTTGCCTGGGCAATCGCCGCTTTTGCCGCGTTCGGTTGCTCGATCAGTTCTTGCAGAAGCAGCGACTTGGCTGTGACGTCGCAGTTGGCTTCTTGCAGCTCTTCGATGGCGGTTTTATTCTTAAAACCATCTTCGCGGCACATGAGCCACTCGTCAGGGTAAAGCGCGATGAAGGAGTTATCACCTGGCCGGTACACGAGAACACCTTCGGTCGACGTATGCGTCACCTCGACATAGGTTTCTCGTGGCGTCGTCGTCGGCGTGGATTTAACAGCAGTCAGTATTTCGCTCATGACTTCCTAATGATCTGATGGCGTTACAAAATTAACTGCCGAGGTCACTCATCGGTTGGCAAATGCAGGGTGAGGTCTTCCCGTTTCGCGGTGAAGATGCGCTGCGTGCGCCCTTGAGCATCGGTAATACCCTTCACGACGACACCGCTGGCCGATTTCAGCCAGTACTGAACGTGGGCCATCGGCTGCTTCGTTTCTTCGTTCATGACGACGAAGGCTTCGTTGTAGATTTCCTTCGCTTTCGGCAGGTCTGGCTTGCTGATGCTGCCATCGGCAGGGCCTGTCACTTCTTTCATCGACGCCTTGAAGTCGATCTTTCCTGGAGCATGGAGCATGATGTTTCCGTCCTCGAGCTTGAGGCAGGCATCTTGGGCAGTGAGCAAGACATGCTTTGCTGCTGCGATACGGACGTTCTTGTTCACACTGGCGACGGTCACTGTCTTGTCTGCTGTAAGGCGGGTGGTGCCGGACTGGCTCTGGCTGCTCAGCTTGCCGCTTGCCGCATGTAACTTGACGCCTGTTTCCTGATTGGGCTTGTCCTTATTGGCTTTACCGTAGGTGAACAAAGTGATTCCTTCCTTTACAGCGTGAGCACTGCTACCTGAAGCAACCAAGTTCACGTCCTGTCCAGCTGCAATGCTCGTTGTGCTCCCCGCGGCAAAAATGGCATCTGCCAATGTACTCATCACAATTCCAGCCGGGCTCGACAGTTGAAAGTGCGGTTGACTAAAGGCAGCAACGCTGCGCGGCGCACCGTCATGACTCACGTTCTTAAGGATGTCGATCGTTGTTCCGATTGCACTGATTGCCGGCAATTCGGCGGGCTGGCTGCTTTCCGTTTCCAGTACCGCGTTATGCTGCTTCGCCGTGCGTGCCATTGTGCTCTGTAGTTCCCTGCTTTCCTCGTTCTGGGCTTGCGCTTCGCGCGCGTCGAGTTGGTCGCCGTTGGCGCCGGCGTGCGCATCTGTCGACAACAGCAGGCCTTTACCGGCCCGTAGCGCAGCACTATGTGCCGTCTTCAGTTCAGCACCGAACCCGACAGGATGAAGACGCTGGTTATCGGTCTGGTGACGCAGACTCCCCAGGTTGAGTTCCGCAGTGCCCGCATGTGGCCGCATATGACTTTGCAAAGCCAGGCGCGACTGCGCTGCGCTGTCATCGAACACCAGCTGGTTATAGGCCCCGTTGCCGTTCTGGCTGGTGCTCATACCTTGCGTCTTGATGCCGGAAAGAACTGCTGGATGTGCATGTGCACCGGTTTCGCCAGGAAACCAGGAAGCGGCATTGCCGGTCGCAATGCCGGCGCCATACGCTACCGAACTGTGCTGTGCATTGCTGTTGCCCTTGCCGTTGTATAGGGCGCCGATGACGACTGGCCGATCAATATCGCCGTTCAAAAAATCGATCAAGACTTCAGTACCGACGCGGGGAATGGCAACGGCGCCCCAGTTTGCGCCAGCAATCGCCGCCATCGAACTTGCGACTCGCACCCAGGTACAGGAGCGGTCGTCGGCCGGAGCTCCTACTTGGGCGTTGGGAGCGGGATGATCCAGGCGGCTGTGGCTTTGATGGCTCGTGGTGCTATTGCGCTGCCAGTGAAATTGCACTTTGATGCGATGATCGCGATCCGTGTGGATTACCGCACCTGGTGGACCAACGACGATCGCTGTTTGTTGTCCTATCACCGTCGGTTTTGGGTGCAACAATGTTCCGTGGTCGTCGATGCCGCTGCTTCGGTAAGGGACCACATTACGGATCGCATCAATGCGATTGCGATAGAGAGGACGCTCGGCTATCGCGGTTCCAAGGTGCAGACCATCTTGCCGCTCATTCCCGAACCTGGGAACAGACTCTGGGCCAAGCGCCTGCGCAATTGCTGAACGCAATTCGGCACTGAGATTGTTATGCGCTGAATGCACCACGCGGGTGATGGCAAAAGTGCGCCCATCATTGGTTTCAGCCTGATCCAGATGTGCATGGCCGCGCAGGAGAAAGGTCGTGCCGGGTGCGAAGGTCCGTACAGTTCCGGCGCCGGTGTGCTGTTCTTTCGCCACCCAGGGCCTGCAAATGGTTGTCGGCGATGCGCTGTCCACGTGCGCGGGTTGGATAACCGTAAGCACCGGGCGTGTCGCGACTTGCCGGTTTCGATACACTGCGATCTGTACCAGTACTCGCCTCGACTGGACGATTGTTCATCGACCGATAATCCCAGCTGTCCATTCTAGTCGCCCCGACGACTGAGCGGGTTGTGATGCGCCAGCGGTCGAGGCTGTCTTCCCGCATAATGGCACCGGGCTGGGTAAAGCGAACTTCCGCCTGCGTATTCGGCCGAAATGCGCCGTTATGGTCAGCAATAACCAAGGTGTGGCTAGCTTGGTGTTCATTTGTGGCAGGGTTGTGCTCGAAATAATAGAACAGGCCTTCTTCATGCATCAGGCGTTCAGCAAAAGCATAATCCGACTCCTGATACTGGCAAGTCAACGAACGCGAAAGATAAATACTAAGGTCGGCAATGTCGTACCGCCACTTCGGCGCAAGCCTGCCTTTTCCCTGCAAGCTTTCAAAAACGCCATCGAGTATCTGGAAGACCGTCTTGTCCTGGAACATTCGACTGTCCCGGCCAAGCTGGAGAAATGCTGTCCATGGTTCGATGGTCACCGTATAGCGAGCGAAACCTCCATTAGCGCCGACGCATTTTGCAGAGGTAACGTAACCGTGAAACGGTCGCCATTTCATCCCGGCGTTGGCCGTCAGGAGTTCAAGCAAGGCTGGTTGGCCGAGCAGCGATTTCAGGGAAATATGCGCATCGGTAGAAAGCAGCGAGACATCGAAGCAAAAATTATTGCTCAGGCTTTCTTCGCCTCGCAGACACTCGACCAGCAGTTTGTCGGTTCCAAGTGGCGTAGCAATACGAAGCAGGCGGGTGTCCTGGGTAAAGCGTGGAAAAAGCTCGACCAATCGATGCTCCTGTCAGGTTGTACAACGCATCAGGAAAACGCAAATCGTGTTGCGTATCCCAGCCAAGGCCAGAAGAGTTTGGCCACAAAGGCGCATTGTTGTCCGCAAGACGGTGTTAATCGTTGAGAATCGGCAAGAGATAATAGGGTGTGGATTTCTCGCCTCATTTCACAGCCGTTATTCAGAAAAAGTAGAAATCGCTGTACGTCGCTTCCTACACTCCCTCAGTCTTCTCTCCTATTGGTGTGCCCCGATAATTGACTAACATCGAACCCATGGGTCAATTATCAGGAGTCGAACATGGCTGGAAATCAAGAAAACGAGATCGGTGCCGACAACAATGGCACGCATAACCCCGGTACGCGCGGGCCGGATTCACTGTCGGGCCGCTCCGATCCCGCCGATCCGGACAGCGGCCAGCGTCAGCAGGACGCCGGCCATTACACCGGCGCGCCGGAAGCGGACCAGGGCGAGCGTCCGGGCGGCATCGTCAGGGCGCCAGCGGAAAGCAATGTCGGGCCGGCCGGCGCCGCGCAGAGCAGCCGCGGCAGTGCGGGCGAGGGCGCGTCACAGGAAATGAGCGCGGCGGCCGGCGGCGGCCGGCCCGGTACCTCGGCCGCAGCCGATGACGAGGGCGCGAACGCATCCGTCGATGCCGGCGTGACCGGCACGGGCGTCGACGAACTGGCCGAGCAAACCCCGGACAAGCCCGGCGCTGCCGATTCGCGCTGAAAGTACAGGAATCGCCTGGACATGCCGCTGGAGACAGCGGCATTTTTTATGGACGCTTGGATCACTGTGACAATTCGATAGTCTTTTGGGCCAGGGCAACAGTTACCATGCGCCCTTACTCGGTAGCTCTGGGTCTATCAATAAAATATCCTGAAAGAAAACATGAACCAGCGTCTTCTCCCGCTCGCCCTGTGCTGCGCATTGTCCCTGTCCGCCTGCGGCGGCGGTGGCGGCAGTCCCGGCAACACCAACAATCCCGGCGCGCCCGCACCGGTATCGACCTTGTCCGTAATCACCGCGGCGAATGCCACCGACGTTGCCGCCGCTGCCTATGCGGGTACCACCGCGGTCAGCGAATCGTCGTCGGCCCTGAGCGCCATCCTGACCGGCGTCAGCGTCGGCGGCGCCAACATCAGCGTGGTGACGCCGGCCCTCGGCCTGGTCCGCAGCGCCTATCCGCGCGCGAAAGCGCAATTGCTGACCGGCGTGACCATGACCGAAGCCTGCAGCGGCGGCGGCAGCGTCACCCTCGAAGCCAATCTGCGCAACGAGCAGATGGCAAGCAACGGCGACACCATCACGCTGACGGCCAACAATTGCGTCGAAGATGGCGAGACCATGAACGGCAAGCTGTCGACCACATTGTCGAACGTCACGGGCGACGTGTTCAATTCGTGGAACTGGTCAGCGACCATGGACACCACGTTCACCAATTTCGGCGTCACCAGCGCGGGCGAAACGGTCAGCGTGAATGGCGACATGAAGATCGCACTGACGCAAACCAATTCCAGCACCAGTACGCTGGCCCTGTCCGGTAAAACCCTGGGCATGACCGTGCTGCGCAATGGCGTGACCCTGGGCACGATTACCCTGGCCGATTATTCGATGAACGGCAGCACCCGCAGCACGACCATCAGCAGCGCCGCCAGTTTCGCGATGTCGGGCAGCGCCAGCGACCTCGGCCAGTTCTCGTACACGGTAAAGAACCTGCAACCCTTCGTCAGCACGGGCGGCGCCATGCCGGCCAGCGGCTCGCTGATCGTCAACGGCAACGCCTCGTCGGTGACGCTCAGCGTTGCCTCGGCCAGCGGCGTGCGTCTCGACTTCAGCGCCAAGGGCGATGGCGCGATCACGCAAACGAATACGCTGAGCTGGATGGAATTCATGGCGGCGTTCTGACACGCGATTTGAATGTGTGTATGCGGTGCCGCTGCGACAGCGGCACCTTTGCAGGTGGATATTGAATGAACCCGTTATACAGTGCCGCCCTCGGCGCGGCTCTTTCCATGTCGCTGGTCCAACCTGCCAGCGCGCAATGGCAAGCGCAAGCCGGCGCCGGGATGCGCGCCGTCAGCCATACCGAAACCGACAACGCGGGGCGCCGCCTGGTGCGCGAATCGGGCTGGCTGCCGGGCCTCGCCCTGCAGGCCGATTACACGAGCGGCAAGCTCACCTGGTCTGGCGCACTCGACTGGTACCGGGGCGACATCGATTACCGTGGCCAGACGCAAGCGGGCGTCGCCGCCGCCTCGCGTACGGCGACCGGCCTGACGTCGCTGCGCGTCGGCGCCGCCTATGTCATCCAGAACGGCTATGCAGCCACAGCCGCCGTCGAAGCCGACCGTTGGAAGCGCGACATCCGCGGCACGGGCAACAAGGTCGGCTTGCAGGAGCGCTACCGCTCGGAGCGCTTGATCGTCGGTTTGCGTAAAGCCTGGCAACTGCCGGGTGCGCTGGCGGCGGCCGATGTCGCCGTTCTGTTCTCCACTCCGGAACGGATGCGCGTCGGCTTTTCCGGCGTCCTCGATCCGGTCGCGCTCAAGACGAAACCCGCGCGCGGCATCCGCATCGGCGCCCAGTACCGTCCGGCGTTCGCGCCGGCGCTGGAATTGCGCGCGGCCTTCGACTGGATCAAAGTCGGGCGCAGCGAGGAGGCGTCGGTGACGCGCGATGGGCAATTTGCCGGCAGCGTGGCGCAGCCGGAACATGTGCGGCAGGGATTGAGTGTGACGGTCTCGCGACTGTTCTGAGCTGAGACGCTAGCCCTGATGTGACAACGCGGCGGGTTCGGCCTGCCATCCTGGAAAAATCCATGGATGGAAGCCGGGCCCGCCGCGTGGTTTCCCTTGAGGGAATAAACCGCTTTATTCCACCGTCACCGATTTGGCCAGATTCCGCGGCTTGTCGACATCGGTCCCGCGCGCCAGCGCCGTGTGATACGCCAGCAATTGCAGCGCGCACACGTGCAGGATTGGCGACAGTTCTCCGTAGTGTTCCGGCAAACGGATCACGTGCAAGCCCTCTCCCGAGGTGATGCGCGAATCGACGTCGGCGAACACATATAATTGGCCGCCACGGGCGCGCACTTCCTGCATGTTCGATTTCAGTTTTTCCAGCAGCGCATCGTTGGGGGCGATGGTCACCACCGGCATCTCTTCGGTCACCAGCGCCAGCGGGCCGTGCTTCAGTTCACCGGCCGGGTAGGCTTCGGCGTGGATGTACGAAATTTCTTTCAGTTTCAATGCACCTTCCAGCGCGATCGGGTAGTGCATGCCGCGACCCAGGAACAGGGCGTTTTCCTTGCGGGCGAATTCCTCGGCCCAGGCGATGATCTGCGGTTCCAGCGCCAGCACCGAGGCGATCGCGACCGGCAGGTGGCGCATCTGCTTCAGGTGCTCGGCTTCTTCTTCGTCGCTCAGGCGGCCGTTGACTTGCGCCAGGGTCAAAGTCAGCAGGAACAGGGCGGCCAGCTGAGTGGTGAACGCCTTGGTGGAGGCGACGCCGACTTCGACGCCGGCGCGGGTGATGTAGGCCAGTTCGCATTCGCGCACCATGGCGCTGGTCGAGACGTTGCAGATCGTCAGGGTGTGCGGCATGCCCAGGCTGCGTGCGTGTTTCAGCGCGGCCAGGGTGTCGGCCGTCTCTCCCGATTGCGAGATGGTGACGACCAGGGTGTTCGGGTGCGGCACGCTGTCGCGATAGCGGTATTCGCTGGCGATCTCGACATTGACCGGCAGCTTGGCGACGCACTCGATCCAGTATTTGGCGGTCAGGCCCGCATAATAACTGGTGCCGCAAGCCAGGATCAGCACGCGGTCGATTTCCTTGAAGACTTTATAGGCGTTGTCGCCGAACAGTTCCGGCATGATGCCGGTTACGCCCTCGAGGGTGTCGCCGATGACGCGCGGCTGCTCGAAGATTTCCTTCTGCATGTAGTGGCGGTAGGGGCCGAGTTCGGCCGCGCCGGTGTGGGCGTGCACGGTCTTGACTTCGCGCTCGACCGGCTTGCCGTCGACGTCGACGATCCAGTAGCGCGCCAGTTGCAGGTCGACGACGTCTCCCTCTTCCAGGTAGATGATCTGGTTCGTGGTGCCGGCCAGCGCCATCGCGTCGGAAGCGACGAAATTCTCGCCTTCGCCGACGCCGAGGATCAGCGGCGAGCCCTGGCGCGCAGCAACGACGCGGTGCGGTTCTTCGCGCGCGAAAACGGCGATCGCATACGCGCCGTGCAGGCGTTTCACGGCTTGCTGCACGGTGTCGAACAGATCGCCGTTGTACATGTGCTCAACCAGGTGGGCGATGACTTCGGTGTCGGTCTGGCTGGTAAAGACGTAGCCAAGCTCGCTCAGTTCACGGCGCAGTTCGTCGTGGTTTTCGATGATGCCGTTGTGGACCAGCGCGATGCGCGCGTTGTCTTCGGCTGGCGAAAAGTGCGGGTGCGCATTGTGCGAAGCCGGGGCACCGTGGGTGGCCCAGCGGGTGTGGGCGATCCCCGTAAAACCTTGCAGGCCGCTGCCGGCGATTTGCGTTTCCAGGTCGGCTACGCGCGACGTGCTGCGCGAACGCGCCAGGCGGCCTTCGACGTGCAGGGCGACGCCGCAGGAATCGTAACCGCGGTATTCGAGGCGTTTCAGGCCCTCGATCAGGATAGGGGTGATGTTACGTTGAGCGACTGCGCCGACGATACCGCACATGGAAGACCTCGTTTATAAAAATTGAGCAATGGGCCGTATCGTAGGGCAACGCTCATGAAATATGCTTTCAGAATCGAGCCATTTTCGTTATAAAATTTCACCGAACATGAAAGATGAAATATTATTTCATTTATTAAAAAATATTGAGTGAAAATTTTATGACAACCGATCTTACGACGCTGGACGAACTAGATCGTCGCATCCTGAATGCCTTGCAGGCTGACGCATCGCAGACGAATACCGAACTGGCTGCGCAAGTCCACGTATCGCCGCCGACATGTTTGCGCCGCGTCAAGCAGTTGACGCAGAACGGTGTTATCTCTCGGCAAGTTGCGATCGTCGATCCGGACAAGGTCGGGGCGCGCTTGAGTGCCATCGTCGAGATCACGCTCGACATCCAGGCGGCCGAGCGGATGGCGCAATTCGAACAATTGGCGGCGCATGAGGATGCGGTCATGCAGTGCTACCGCGTCGCGCCGGGACCGGATTTCGTGTTGATCATCCAGGTGGCCGACATGCCGGCCTATCACGCACTGGCGCACCGCCTGTTTGCCACGCACGCAAATGTGCGCAACGTAAAAACCTATTTTTCCACGTTCAGGAGCAAGTTCGACACCCGTATCGCGGTCTGACTGTCCCCAATGAGGCCTGTGGATAATTCTGTGTAGAACAGTGTGGAAGTTCAGGGGGTATCCCGTGCATAAGCCAGTGGATACCCCTGTGATTTTCCAGTCAATAAGCCTTGTACAAACGGTGGATTACTTCGGCTTTTTCACTGGACGGCTCCAGCCATCGATGGTGATTTGCTTCGAACGAGAAATCGTCAGCTTGCCGGCCGGCGCATCCTTGGTCAGGGTGGTGCCAGCGCCCAGGGTCGCGCCCTTGCCGACCGTGACCGGGGCGACCAGTTGGCTGTCGCTGCCGATAAACGCGTCGTCTTCGATCACGGTGCGGAATTTGTTGGCGCCATCGTAGTTGCAGGTGATGGTGCCGGCGCCGATGTTGACGCGCGAACCGACGGTGGCGTCGCCGACATAGGCCAGATGATTCGCCTTGCTGTGGGCGGCGACCTGGCTGTTCTTGACTTCGACGAAGTTACCGATGTGGACATCCTCTCCCAATTCGGTGCCCGGGCGCAGGCGCGCATACGGACCGATCTGGGAAGCGGCGCCGACCACGGCATCCTCGATATGGCAGAACGGTTTGATGGTGGCGCCGGCGCCAATCCGGGCGTCCACCAGCACGCAGTGCGGTCCGACCTTGACGCCGTCGGCGAGTTCCACCCGTCCCTCGAACACGCAGCCGACGTCGATGACGACATCGCGCCCGCACACGAGTTCGCCGCGCACGTCGATGCGCGCCGGGTCCATCAGGGTGACGCCCTGTTCCAGCAGCGCATTGGCAATGTTCAGCTGGTGGCGGCGCTCGAGTTCGGCCAGTTGCACCTTGCTGTTGACGCCCGCGACTTCCCACTCGCCGGCGGGGGAGGCCGACACCACCTCGACGCCATCGGCTACCGCTTGCGCGACGATATCGGTGAGATAATATTCGCCCTGCGCATTGTTGTTCGACAGCCCAGTCAACCAGCGTTTCAGGTGCCGGGTCGGCACCACCAGGATGCCGCTGTTGATTTCGCGGATGGCGCGCTCGGTGTCGCTGGCATCCTTTTCTTCGACGATGCGCACGATGCAGCCATTCTCGCGCACGATGCGGCCGAGACCGAACGGATTGGCCTGCTCGACGGTGAGAATGCCGAGTTTGTCGGCGCCGGCGGCATCGACCAGGCGGCGCAGCGAATCGGCGCTCGTCAGCGGCACGTCGCCGTACAGCACCAGCGTCGGCACGTTGTCGTCGAGCTGGGGCATGGCCTGCATCACGGCGTGGCCGGTACCCAATTGCGGCTGCTGCAGCGCGGTGTCGATCGGCGCCTCGCCGGTGGTAGTTAAACCTGCCACCATCTCGGGCACCGCTGCGCCCCCGTGCCCGTAAATCACGCATAATTTACTCGGCCGCAGTTGGCGGGCGGTATCGATTACATGCTGCAACAGCGGCTTTCCAGCCAGCGGGTGCAACACTTTAGGCAGCGCGGATTGCATGCGCTTTCCCATGCCGGCGGCGAGGATCACAACGTTCATAAGCCGTATTCAATAAGAGTTAATAAGATGAAAAATTTTAGCATGCATGCCCCTCTATTCCAGCGCGCACGTGGGTTGTTTCTGATCGTTTTGCTCGCTTGCCTGGGCGCTTGCAGCACGATCCGTTTTAGTTACAACCATGGCGACACCTTACTGTACTGGTGGCTCGACGCCTATGTCGATTTTGAGGGGGAGCAGTCCGATTGGGTCAAACGCGACATCCGCGACCTGTTTCAATGGCACCGCAAAACCCAGCTCGACGATTATGCCCAGTTGCTCGGCACCTTCCAGCGCCAGCTGGGCGGCAATCCGACCCAGGCCGATTTATTGGCCGATTACCGCATCATTCGCACCCATACCGAAACCCTGGCCATGAAGGCCGTTCCCCACATGGTCGACCTCGCGCGCTCCCTGACGCCGGACCAGATCGAACAAATGGAAGAACGCTTTAAAAAGAAAAACGACGAATACCGCCGCAAGTTCGTCAGCGGCAGCGCCGAAAAACGGCAAGAGGCGCGTTTCGACAAATCGATGGAACAATTCAAATTGTGGTTCGGCAGTTTTAGCAACGAACAGGAAAAGGCGCTGCGCCGCGCTTCCGACGCGCGCCCGCTGGACAGCAATGTCTGGCTGGAAGAGCGCATCCTGCGCCAGCGTAAAATCCTGGCCCTGGCGCGCAAGATTCAGCAGGAAAAGCCGAGCAAGGAACAGGCGAGCGTGATGATCACGGCGCTGCTGCACGAGTTCTTTACGCGCATGGATTCGCCTGAGCGCAAGGCGTTTTATGACGCCTATATCAATACCACCAGCAATTACATTTTAAGCGCGATCCGGATCGCAACGCCGGCCCAGAAAGCCCATGCCCAGCAGCGCATGCAGGGCTGGATCGACGATTTCAGGGTGCTGGCCAAGGAGGCGAAATAAGCTATAGTGCGCGCCATGCAAAAACGACCGACGAATAAAACCCAGGGCCAGCATGGCCGTCCGCGCCTGGCGCCGCAACAGGTACGCATCATCGGCGGAGAATGGAAACGGCGCCTGCTGCCGGTGCTCGACGCCCTCGGCCTGCGTCCCACGCCCGACCGCGTGCGCGAAACCGTGTTCAACTGGCTGCACCACCAGGTCGGTGGCGACTGGGGGCAAATCGATTGCCTCGACCTGTTTGCCGGCAGCGGCGCACTCGGCTTCGAGGCGGCCAGCCGCGGCGCGCGCAGCGTCACCATGCTCGACTTTCACGCGCCGGCGGCGCGCCAGCTCGAAGCCAACAAAGAGATGCTGAAAGCGGAAAACGTCACCGTCCTGCGCGCCGACGCATTTGCGGTCGCACGCGACCTGGCCGCGCGCGGCCAGCGCTACGACGTGATTTTTCTCGATCCCCCTTACCAGCAGGATTTCATTGCCAAGGCTTTACCGCTGTGCGTCGCGCTGCTGAAGCAAGACGGCATGGTGTATGTGGAAGCGGAATTTGCACTGCCGCAGGAAGCCGCCACGGGCGTCAACCTCGACTGGCTGGCCCCCTGGGAAGTCGTGCGCGCCGACAAGGCGGGCATGGTGTTCCATCACTTGCTGAAGTTGAACGGCCAGGTGCACGAAAACGAAGCCTGAACAGCCAGGTTTGCCCAATTTACGGGCAAAACTGGCCCCTTGCTGGGGCAATTGCCAGATTTTCAGGCATAATGCGCGTTCCAAGGGGCGTACCGCGCGTTCCCATCAATGTTTCTCTTCCAGGGAGCTGCAATGGTAGTAGCCGTTTATCCGGGTACCTTCGATCCGCTCACCCGCGGCCATGAAGATCTGGTCCGCCGTGCATCGGGTTTGTTCGACACGCTCGTCGTCGGTGTCGCCGACAGCAAGAACAAAAAGCCGTTCTTTTCGCTCGAGGAACGCCTGGAGATTGCCAACGAGGTGCTGGGCCATTACCCGAACGTGAAGGTCGAGAGTTTTTCCGGCCTGTTGAAAGATTTCGTGCGCAAGCACGATGCGCGCGTCATCGTACGCGGCTTGCGCGCCGTGTCCGACTTCGAATACGAGTTCCAGATGGCGGGCATGAACCGCTACCTGCTGCCCGACGTCGAGACGCTGTTCCTGACCCCGTCCGACCAGTACCAGTTTATTTCCGGCACTATCGTGCGCGAAATCGCGATGCTCGGCGGCGACGTCTCGAAATTTGTCTTCCCTTCGGTAGACCGTTGGCTGCAACGCAAAATTGCATCCATGAACCTGCCGAGCGCCTGATCCAGGCGTTTACTCCGTTAAAGCAGCATCATCATGGCCTTACTGATTACCGACGAATGCATCAATTGCGACGTGTGCGAGCCCGAGTGCCCGAACGACGCCATTTCGATGGGCGCGGAGATCTACGAGATCGATCCGCATAAATGCACGGAATGCGTCGGCCACTTCGACGAGCCGCAATGCCAGGCCTTGTGCCCGGTCGCCTGCATTCCATTCAACCCGGCCTGGCGCGAAACGCGCGAAGAATTGCAGGCCAAGTACGAACGCCTGACCGCCGGCAAGAGCGCCGCCTGAGCGGCGTTGCTTGCGCGGAACGCCGGTGCGCCATGCGCCGCCAGCGCCATGCTATGCTCGGCCATGGCCACTTCGGACCCTTCTCCCGGCAACGCGCTGCCCTCGACCATCGACGAGAACATCGGCACCATCGCCGACTATTGCGAACGTAATGAGCAGCGCGCGACGCCTGCCCAGAAAATTGTCGAAAAGATTAGCTTGTTCCTGGGCAGTGCCACCTATTTTGCGGTGAATGCCCTGTTCATCGCGTGCTGGATTGCCTGGAACGCCAGCGCCTCGACCTTCGACCTGCCCCAGCCGGACGAGCCACCCTTTTTCTGGCTGCAGGGTTTCGTGTCCCTGAACGCTTTCATCATTTCCACCACCGTGCTGATTCGCCAGAACCGGATGTCGAAGCTGGCCGACCGCAATGCCCATCTGGATTTGCAAATCAGCCTGCTGGCCGACGAAAAGACCAGCAAGATCATCGCCATGCTGGAAGAGATCCGGCGCGACTCGCCCAATCTCGCCGACAAGCCCGACCGCGAAGCCGATGCGCTCTCTACACCGGCGGACACCACCAGCGTGCTGGAAGCGATCGACCAGAAGACGAAATAGTCCCCTCTGTATTGTGCTCTTGCAGCATCGAAATATTCCTCCCTAATTGATTCTCGACAATATTTCGATGCTATATTGCGGTTTTAGCACGACCATACTTTTTTAGTGGATGCGCCCGGCGCGACAACAAATAACAATCCCCAGGAGACAGCATGACTTTTAAAAAACACGTATTCACCGGCGCCGCGCTGGCCATGGCGTTCGCCGCCAGTGCCCAGGCCGCCATCGACGTCAACGGCATCAAATTCGAAGACACGAATCGGGTCGGCGGCAAGGAATTGACATTGAACGGCGCCGGCATGCGCACCAAACTCGTCATCAAAGTGTATGCCGCCGGGCTCTACCTGCCGGAAAAGAAGACGACGGTCGCCGACATTTTCAATAGCGAAGGTACGCGCCGCGTCACGCTGGTGATGGCGCGCGACATCGCCGCCGAAGACCTCGGCAAAGCCTTTATGGATGGCATCAACGACAACCTGGACAAGGCGGAAAAGGCAAAGCTGGTCAGCCAGATCGGCAAGTTCGGCGAGATGTTCGCGAATGTCGACGCCATCAGCAAAGGCGATACGCTGCACATGGACTGGATCCCCGGCACCGGCACCGTCTGCGAACTGAACGGCAAGCGCATCGGCGCACCGGTGTCGGACCTGGCTTTTTATAATGCCGTGCTGCGCATCTGGCTCGGCGACAAGCCGGTCGACCGTTCGCTGAAACCGGCATTGCTGGGCGACGCCCGTTAACAACAAGCACGCATAAAAAGACGCGGCGCCGGGTGACCGGACGCCGCGTTTTTTATATGCGAAATACAGTTGCGCGCTTGTCAGGCGCCAGCGCCGCGGGCCGGGCGGGCAGGGCGCGGACGCACGGTCAATACCAGCGCGCGCACCAGGCCGGACAGCAGGGGGCGGAAGAACATCGCCACGCTGGCCAGCAGCGCCAGCACCAGCGCACCCTGCAACAGTTCAGTCAACGACAGCAGCGGGAACGAAAATTGGGTGACGGCGGACGCGAACGACATGGTTATTTACTATGAGATGTTGTTTTGGAAAACTATAGTGCATTGCAACATATAAATCTAATTTCGATTCCTGATGTGGCTTATATTGATCGTGAATGAAATGCGGTACACTTTGATGCAGACCAATACCTGCACCGCTACCGAGACATTGCCATGAGCTTCCTGACGCTGGACCTGAATTTGCTGCGCGTGTTCGACGCAGTCATGACCGAACAAAATCTGACGCGCGCTGCCGGCCACCTGGCCATGACCCAGCCGGCCGTATCGAATGCCATTAAACGCCTGCGCGAAAGTCTGGGCGACGAACTCCTGATCCGCACCGCCTACGGCGTGAAACCGACCCCGCGCGCCGAAGCGCTGTGGCCATCGGTGCGCGCGGCGCTGCAATCGCTGGAAGCGGCCGTGATGCCGGAAACCTTCGATGTCTCGAAAGCGCAAGCCACCTTCCGCATGGCGATGGCCGACGCCACTGCCGCCTACTGGCTGCCCTCCTTGATGCGTTCGATCGAAAGCGAAGCGCCCGGCGTGAATATCCGCATGGTGCCGCTGACCACGCGCGAACCGCGCCCGATGCTGCTGCGCGGCGACATCGACCTCGCGGTCGGCTTTTTTCCCGGCGTGGCGGCGCAGTTGTCGTACGAAACGGGTTCGCCGATCCGCCACGAGCGCCTGTATTCCGGGCAGTACGTGTGCGTGATGCGCAAGAACCACCCGCTTGCCAACAACAAGCTCGACCTCGACACCTATTGCAAGGCCAACCATTTATTGGTCAGTTTTTCCGGGCGCGCGCACGGCCTGGTCGACGAGGCGCTGGCGCAAATCGGGCGCGAACGGCGTATTTTATTGACCGTGAACCAGTTTTTTACGGCGGGACGGGTGGTGGCGAATTCGGATTTGATTACCGTATTGCCGAAACATTTGATGGTGTCGACTGGCATGACCGAATCGCTGGTCTGGCGCGAACTGCCGTTCGCCCTGCCGGCGGTGCACCTCGACATGCTCTGGCACGAACGCGACGGCCGCAGCCCGGCGCACCGCTGGCTGAGAAATAACCTGGAAACGACGGCGGCACAGGCGACTGCGCCGAAAGGCGAACGCGCGGCGGCGTAAAGGGATGTGTAGGGTGGGCACAGGGGTCCTGCGCGGCCCGGCCCACGCTACCGGATCGGCAACTTCGTCGTATTTTTGACTTCTTCCATCACCGCATAGGTATGCGTTTCGCGCACACCCTTCTGCAACAAGGTTTTACCGAGGAACTCGCGGTACGCCGCCATATCCTTGACGCGCGCTTTCACCAGGTAATCGAAGCCGCCCGCCACCATGTGGCATTCCAGTACTTCCGGAATCAGCTGCACGCTCTGTTTAAAGGCGTCGAACACTTCCGGCGTGGTGCGGTCCAGCACGACTTCGATGAATACCAGCAGCGAAACGTCCAACAATTGCGGGTTCAGTTGGGCCGTATAACCCATGATGTAGCCGGACTCGTGCAGCTTGCGCACGCGCTCGAGGCAAGCCGCCGGCGACAGGTTCACCCGGGTCGCCAGTTCGACGTTGCTGATGCGGCCGTCGTTCTGCAATTCGGCGAGAATTTTCTTGGAAATCTTGTCCAGCATGCCGTCGCTCCTGCGCGTAAATATTATTTGGTCGAATTCTCGCACCAAAAACTATCTATTGCTAGTACCCGTTAAAAACAGAATTAATCCAGAAGATTTCCTTCTACAATCAAACGATTGCAGCACCTGACAAAACCCGCGCCGGCTGTGGCTACAGACCGGCGCGTTTTGCTGTGCGCACCCTCTATTTTTCTTCATAAAAGACCCGCCATGCAGATCGCCGCCACTCCGGCCACCACCTTCGTCCCGTTCGACGCCTTCCAATCCGAGATCAAGCCGGAGCAGACGCCGCTGCGCGCCGCCATCACCGCCGCCTACCGCCGCGACGAGCGCGAGGCCGTGCAATGGCTGCTGGCGCAAGGCGCGCGTCCGAGCCTGGAGGCAAAACCGCTGGCGCACCGCCTGGTCTCGAGCGTGCGCGCCAAGCGTACCCGTGCGTCGGGCGTCGATGCGCTGATGCATGAATTTTCGCTGTCGTCGGAAGAGGGCGTCGCCCTGATGTGCCTGGCCGAAGCGCTGCTGCGCATTCCCGACAGCGCCACCGCCGACCGCCTGATCGCCGATAAAATCAGCCGCGGCGACTGGCGCAGCCACCTGGGCGAATCGCCATCGCTGTTCGTGAACGCCGCCACCTGGGGTTTATTGATCACCGGTAAGCTGGTCGGCAGCAGCAGCGAACGCGGCCTCGGTTCGGCCATGACGCGCCTGATCGCCAAGGGCGGCGAGCCGCTGATCCGCAAGGGCGTCGACCTGGCCATGCGCATGCTCGGCAACCAGTTCGTCACCGGCCAGACCATCGACGAAGCGCTGAAAAACAGCCAGGCCAACGAAGCGCGCGGCTATCAATATTCCTACGACATGCTGGGCGAAGCGGCGCTGACGGAACTGGACGCCCAAAGCTATTACGCCTCGTACGAAAAGGCGATCCACGCAATCGGCAAGGCCTCGAATGGGCGCGGCATCAAGGATGGTCCGGGGATTTCGATCAAACTGTCGGCGCTGCACCCGCGCTACAGCCGCGCGCAATCGAGCCGCGTGATGAGCGAACTGCTGCCGCGCGTGCGCAGCCTGGTGCTGCTCGCTAAACAGTACAACATCGGCATCAACATCGATGCCGAAGAAGCGGACCGCCTGGAAATCTCGCTCGACATGCTCGAAGCGCTGGCGTTCGATGCGACTCTCGCCGGTTTCGAAGGCATCGGCCTGGTGGTGCAGGGTTATCAAAAGCGCTGCCCGTTCGTGATCGATTACGTGGTCGACCTGGCCAAGCGCAGCAATCGCAAGTTCATGGTGCGCCTGGTCAAAGGGGCATATTGGGATGCCGAGATCAAGCGCGCGCAAGTCGACGGCATGCCGGGCTATCCGGTGTACACCCGTAAAGTCTATACGGACGTGTCCTATCTCACCTGCGCCGAAAAACTGCTGGCCGCGACCGACGTCATCTACGCCCAGTTCGCCACCCACAATGCGCACACTTTATCGGTGATCTATACCTGGGCCCAGGAACGCGGCATCGACAATTATGAATTCCAGTGCCTGCACGGCATGGGAGAAACGCTGTACGACCAGGTCGTCGGCAAGGAGAATCTGAACAAGGCTTGCCGCATCTATGCGCCGGTCGGTTCGCACGAAACCCTGCTGGCTTATCTCGTGCGCCGCCTGCTGGAGAATGGCGCGAATTCCTCGTTCGTGAACCAGATCGTCGACGAAAAGGTGGCAATCGATACCCTGATCAACGATCCGTTCGAGATCGCGCGCGCCAGCGCCGGTGCGCCGCACACGGGGATTGCCCTGCCGCGCGCGCTGTTCGGTACCGAGCGCAAGAATTCGGCCGGCATCGATTTGACCAATGAGGATGCACTGCGCGAACTCGGCACCGAGCTGGGGCGCCAGCGCAGCTACCATGCGACGCCGCTGATCGCCGGTGACGTACAGGGCGCCGATACTTTATCGGTCATCAATCCGGCACAGCACGCCGATGTCGTCGGCCAGGTGCAGGAAGCGGCGAAAGCCGACGTCGACACCGCGCTGGCTGCCGCCGCCGCCTTTGCCGGCGCATGGAATACCAGCGCCAACCGCGAACGCGCAGCGATCCTCGACCGCGTCGCCGACCTGTTCGAGGCCAATTGCGCCGAGTTGATGGCCCTGGCCGTGCGCGAAGCGGGTAAATCGCTGCCGAACGCGATCGCCGAAATCCGCGAAGCAGTCGACTTTTTGCGTTACTACGGCGCCCAGGTCAAAGATGCGACGCATGCCAATGCGCTCGGACCGGTCACGTGCATCTCGCCCTGGAACTTCCCGCTCGCCATTTTCACCGGCCAGGTCGCCGCGGCCCTGGCCGCCGGCAATGTCGTGCTGGCAAAACCGGCCGAGCAGACGCCACTGATCGCGCACCGCGCCGTCGAACTGTTTTATGAGGCCGGCATCCCACGTGCGGCCCTGCAATTGCTGCCAGGGCGCGGCGAAGTGGTCGGCGCCGCCTTGACCAGCGACACGCGCGTCAAAGGCGTGATTTTTACGGGTTCCACCGAAGTCGCGCAATTGATCAACCGTACCCTGGCAAAACGGGGCGAAGCCGAAGGCATCGACATTCCGCTGGTGGCGGAAACCGGTGGCCAGAACGCCTTGATCGTCGATTCGTCGGCGCTGCCGGAACAGGTGGTGCAGGACGTGCTCAGTTCGGCCTTCGACAGCGCCGGCCAGCGCTGCTCGGCGTTGCGCGTCTTGTTCCTGCAAGAAGATATTGCGGACAAGACGATCCGGATGCTGAAGGGTGCGCTGGGTGAATTGCGCGTCGGCAGCCCGGACCGGTTGGCGACCGACATCGGCCCGGTCATCGATGCCGAGGCGCAGCGCAACCTGCTGGGCCACATTGAACGGATGAAAGCCACGGCGAAACAGCATTTCGCGCTGGAGTTGCCGGCGAACGTGACGGCGCAAGGCACTTTCGTGCCGCCGACCGTGCTCGAAATTGGCTCGCTGGGTGAACTGAAACAGGAAGTATTCGGTCCGGTGCTGCACATCGTGCGCTATCGCCGTGCCGATCTGCCGCGAGTCGTCGATGCGATCAATGCCACCGGATATGGCTTGACGCTGGGTATCCACTCGCGCATCGACGAAACCATCGATTTCATTACCACCCGCGCCCACGTCGGCAATATCTATGTGAACCGGAATATCGTCGGCGCTGTCGTCGGCGTGCAACCCTTCGGTGGCGAAGGCAAATCCGGCACCGGCCCGAAAGCGGGCGGCCCGCTCTACATCAAGCGCCTGCAGCGCCAGGCGGCGCCGCTGCTGATTCATGCAAACTCGGCAAACCCGGCCTATGCGGCGCTGTCCGCACTGCTGGTCTGGGCGCGAAGCAATGGCCATACCGACATCGTCAGCCTGGGCGAGGGGTATGCCCGTACCCAGCTGAACGGGACGACGATCGCCTTGCCGGGTCCGACCGGAGAGAAGAACAGCCTGGCGTTCTTCCCGCGCGGCGTGGTGCTGTGCGCGGCCGGTTCCGTAAAGGGCATGCTAAACCAGCTGGCGGCGGCGCTGGCGACGGGCAACCGCGCCTTTGTGCTGGCCACCTCGCAGGCGGCAGTGCCGGAAGGCTTGCCGCCCGAAGTCAAGGACCGCATCCGCTTTATTGGCGCGGCCGAAGTGGCGAATTGCGAATTCGCGATCGCGCTGGTCGAGGCCGGCCTGCAGGGCAGCCTGCGCACGCAGCTGGCGGCGAGACAGGGCGCGATCGTCGGCATCGTCGATACCGATGCGGGCTCTCCGGTTGCCCTGTGGCGGCTGGTGGCGGAACGGGCCGTGTGCGTCAACACGACCGCGGCTGGCGGCAACGCAAGCCTGATGACGCTGGGGCTGTAATCATGCTGTAGTTGTATAAAACCATTGGAGGAAGACATGTTAGTTGGCGTTCCAAAAGAGATCAAAAACCATGAGTACCGGGTCGGCCTGACCCCGCCTTCCGTGCACGAGCTGGTCGCACGGGGGCATCAAGTGATTGTCCAGAAGAACGCCGGCAGTGAGATCGGCCTGGCGGACGCGCAATACGTCGACGCCGGCGCCAGCATCGTCGACACGGCCGAAGAAATCTTTGCGCGCGCCGAGATGGTCGTCAAGGTCAAGGAACCGCAGCCGGGCGAATGCGCACTGCTGCGCGAAGGGCAGATTTTATATACCTACCTGCACCTGGCGCCGGATCCGGAGCAAACCGCCGCCCTGGTGAAATCGAAGGCGGTTTGCATTGCCTACGAGACGATCACCGGCCCCGGCGGCGGCTTGCCGCTGCTGGCGCCGATGAGCGAAGTGGCGGGGCGCATGGCGATCCAGGCCGGCGCCGCGCACCTGGAAAAATCGAAGGGCGGCATGGGCCTGCTATTGGGCGGCGTGCCGGGCGTGGCGCCGGGCCACATCGTCATCATCGGCGCCGGCGTGGTCGGCACCAATGCGCTTCAAATGGCGGTCGGCACCGGTGCCCGCGTGACGGTGCTCGATAAAAACATCGAGCGCCTGCGCCAGCTCGACCTGGTCTACGGTAACCGCATCGCCACCGTGTATTCGACCGCGCACGCGATTTCAGAAGCGGTATTGGCGGCCGACCTGGTGGTTGGCGGCGTGCTGGTGCCGGGTGCGGCGGCGCCCAAGCTGGTCACGCGCAGCATGATTTCTCAGATGAAAAAGGGGGCAGTGGTGGTCGACGTGGCGATCGACCAGGGCGGCTGTTTCGAAACCTCGCATGCAACCACCCACGCCGACCCGACGTTCATCGTCGACGGCGTGGTGCATTACTGCGTGGCGAACATGCCGGGCGCCGTCGCCCGTACCTCGACCTTTGCGCTGAACAACGCGACCATCGGACATGCGCTGGCACTGGCGAACAAAGGCTGGAGACGCGCGCTGCTGGACGATGCGCACCTGCGCCAGGGGCTGAATGTGGGCCTGGGCCAGGTGACCTACCAGGCGGTGGCGCAGACGCTGGGTTACGACTACGTGCCGGCCGATTCCCTGCTGGCCTGAACTTTTATTATTTCCTCGTCCTGTCGGCAAAACCGGCGGACGATATACAACGCATACTGCGCGGCTACCGATTTTACGAAACGTAAGAAATCGGTGGCCGCGTTTTCATTGGCGTTGTCCGAAATCGTGCGCATCACGGCGCATGGAATAGCCAGCTCATAGCACGCCTGCGCCACCGCCGCTCCTTCCATTTCCACCGCCACCAGCCCGGGCAGATCCGCATTCAAGCGGTTGATGTGCGCCGGGTCGTCCATGAACTGGTCGCCGCTGGCGATCAAGCCACGGTGCACGCGTGGCCGGCTCAAGCCGAACGCTGCCCGTTCCTGCGGCGCGATTGCCGCTGCGAAGTCGTCGTCCAGGAAAGCGTGGGCGGCATCGGCCAGGCGCGTACTCAGGCGGTGAGCGGCCGGGAAGTGGGTCAGGCCCGTCAGCGGCACCTCGAAACGCGGGAATAGCGGACTGGCATCCATGTCGTGCTGGACCAGTGATTCGGCCACCACGATGTCGCCTACCTGCACCGATTTGTCGCCAGCACCGGCAACACCCGTAAACAGGATGTGGGTAACTCCGAACTTCTCCACAAGCGTCGTCGCTGTCACTGCAGCGGCAACCTTGCCTATACGCGACAGAACGCACACAGCGGCGATTTCCCACAGCTGTCCGACCCAGTAGGTGCGTTGACCATGGACGAGCTTGTAGGGGCTCTGCATGGCTTCCACGAGTCCCTGCTGTTCTTCAACCAGCGCGCTGATGATCCCAAGACGCATGTTTTACCTGATTCATGAAGGTTTTGAAGGATGAAAGCAGCGTTTTCACCCTGGTTTTGGTCTTGCAGACGGATTTGTCCACGTTGTTCGCGTTCTTCTCTGTTTACAGTAATAAAGTAAGTATACAAACTGGTAATGATAGTAAACGTACAGTTTACTGTGGATAAGATCGGTTTACTCCACAAGATCAGCGGTTTACGCCATCGCGAACGTGCTGGACAAGGATTGTATCGGCCTTGCACCGATGTTGGAGAAAAAACGGCTTGCTTCCAGTAAACGCCGTTTTGCACATCGGGTCCTGTGGATATGCAGTGGCTTGTCCACAGCCGAGGTGGCTGTTAGCCGGTTTTTTTGCCGACTTTGCCGAGCTTTTAAGAAATCACGGTCTCTCAACATCAGCCTGGAACAGCCGCGCACCGTACAAGGTCATGGAGAACAGTGGTCTCGATGACAGTTTCAGCGGGCTCTCCAGTCCATGCGTTCGCAGCTGTCGAACCGACGCCATGTCATTGCGACCTCGAGCGCCCGCATTCCATTTCCTGCCAAACCATTCAAGGTGCGATTGTCTGCAAGGTCACGCCTGGTCACGGACACATGCCGACCGTTTTTTTGCGACATGCGCATCTCACCATCCCGTCTTTAGCCAGCTCATCTGCATCGCGTTTTCCTGCAGACCATTCATCAGTCGACAAAATCCGGCTTGTCTCCTGGCCAGGAACGGGCGCAGCCGGGTTTTTCACAGCGCGCGGTCCGTTATCTGTTTAATCAAAAGGTATACATAAAAAATAGTAGTAGTAGTAAACGCGCCGTTTACTGTGGATAAACCGGATTTTCTCCACAAGCTCAAGGGTTTACGGGCCTGCCGATGTGCTGGACAAGCCGTGTATCCGGCTTGCACCGAAGGTGTACAGATTTCGGGTGGCAGCGAATGGCGGCGCTTCTGCACATTCGCTCCTGTGGATATGCATGGGCTTGTCCACACCCAGTTGGCCAGGGAAGCGTTTTGACTTTCAACTGAAGCAACTGCCGGGCAGAAAAGCGATGCACTGGCCGGCAAGGCATGGGGAACGGACTGCCTGGAGCTGAATCTGACGCAGGAGGCCAACAATCGATGGTGCGAGCAAAAAAAAATTTTCGCGCGCACGCAGCGTTCGCTCCTCAGGTTTACAACCAAAATAGGTATACAACGGTAGTAGTAGTGTTAACAACCGGCATTTTCTGTGGATAAGCCTGTTAACAGCCGAGAAATCATCGGTTTACGCGCTGTACAAGCCTGTGATGGCGTCTGTATCGCCGTGATGACAAATCTGGACAAGATTTTTGAAGGCGCGGAAATCGGCGTTTTTGCACAATCGGTTCCTGTGGATATCAAGAAGCTTATCCACAGATGAGCTGGCGAGAGGGTACTGGCGCGAAGTTTACGATCTGGTAAGCTTGCCTTAGTGAATTGAAATGAATTGAAATGCATCGATAACGACAACGGAGGCGGACATGGGAATCGACGGCTTGTTCCAGATACCGGTCATCCAGGGCCCGATGGCGGGCGGCGCTTGCACGCCGCAACTGGTCGCCTCCGTGTCGAACGCCGGTGCGCTCGGCGCCTTGCCTTGTTCGCTGCTGAGCCCGCAAACCATCCAACAGCAGGCGGCGCAGATCCGCAGCATGACGAATTCTCCGTTCATGCTGAATTTTTTCGTCCAGGGCAAGCCGGCGCCGAGTGCGCTTGAGGTGGCCAAGGGCATGGAATTGCTGCGCCCGGTCTGGGAAAACCTCGGCTGGGACAGCCTGCCGCTGCCTCGTAACTGGTGCGAGGATTTCGAGGCGCAGTTTGAAACGCTGATCACGCTGCGTCCGCCGGCAGTCAGTTTTACCTTCGGCATCCTGGAAAGCGTGCAAGTCGAACGCTTGCACGGCGCCGGCATCCGCGTGATCGGCACCGTCACCACGGTCGCAGAAGCGCTGGCCTGGGAAGCGGTCGGCGCCGACGCGGTGGTGGCGTCCGGGATCGAGGCGGGCGGACACCGCGGCACGTTTATCGGGCGCCAGGAAGAGGCGACGCTCGCGGGTGCAGAGCTATGGCCGGCGGTGGTGGCAGCGGTGAACATTCCCGTGATTGCCGCTGGCGGCATCATGAATGGTGCAGATATCCGGCGGGCGCTGGCGCTGGGTGCGCGCGCGGTGCAGATGGGCACCGCTTTTCTCGTCACCGATGAAGCGGCGCTGCATCCGGCGTATAAAGCGCGGCTGCTGAGCGGGGAAGGGCGGACGCGCTTGACGCGCAGTTTTTCCGGACGCTACGCACGCGGTATCGAGAACCGTTTCATGCGCATGATGGAAACGGCCGAGCCGAACGTGCCGCCGTATCCGGTGCAGAATGCCTTGACCGGTCCGATCCGCGCGGCGGCAGCGCAAAGCGGCGATACCGAACTGATGTCGCTATGGGCCGGCGCCGAATTCAAACGGGCGCGGCCGATGCCGGCGGCGGACCTGGTGAAGTTGCTGGAATCCGAATTGGCATCCAAACAGTAACCCTGAGGAGTGCGCGTGGAATCGGCTGGAGAATACGACTACATCATCGTTGGCGCCGGCACCGCGGGCTGTGTTCTTGCCAATCGCCTGACCCAAAACAAGCACGTCAAGGTGCTGCTGATCGAAGCCGGCGCGCGCGACGATTATTTGTGGATCCACATTCCCGTCGGTTACCTGCATTGCATCGGCAATCCGCGTACCGACTGGCTGTTCAATACCGAACCCGATCCCGGCCTCGGCGGGCGCGCCCTGATCTATCCGCGCGGTAAAGTGCTGGGCGGCAGTTCGTCGATCAACGGCATGATCTACATGCGCGGCCAGAAGCAGGATTACGCGCGCTGGGCCGAGGCCTGCGGCGACGATGCCTGGCGCTGGGAGCAGGTGCTGCCGCTGTTCAAGAAAAGCGAAGACCACTACCTGGGTGCCAGCGAGGTACATGGCGCCGGCGGCGAATGGCGCGTCGAAAAGCAGAGACTATCCTGGAAAATCCTGGATGCCTTCCGCGACGCCGCCGCCGAAGTCGGCATCGCCAAGGTCGACGATTTCAATACCGGTGACAATGCCGGTTCCTCGTATTTCGAAGTCAACCAGCGCCGCGGTATCCGCCTGAACACGGCGAAAGCATTTTTAAAGCCGGCGGCGCAGCGGCCCAATCTGACCATCATGACCGGCTGCCACGTCGAGCGCCTGCTGCTGGAAACGACCGAATCCGGCACCGTTTGTCGCGGCGTGCAATTTACCGGCGGCGGCCGCGCCTTCAGCGCCACCGCCCAGCGCGAAACTTTATTGGCCGCCGGCGCGATCGGCTCGCCGCATATCCTGCAATTGTCCGGTATCGGCGCCGCGAATCACCTGCATCGGCATGGCGTCGCGCCGCTGGTCGACCTGCCTGGCGTCGGCGAGAATTTGCAGGATCACCTGCAACTGCGCATGGTTTATAAGGTGCAGGGCGTCAAAACCCTGAACATGAGTGCGGCGAGCTGGTTCGGCAAGTTCAAGATCGGGCTCGAGTATGCGTTGACGCGCAGCGGGCCGATGTCGATGGCGCCGTCGCAGCTGGGCGCATTTGCCAAGTCACACCCGCAGCAAGCGACGCCGGATCTGCAATACCATGTGCAACCGCTGTCCCTGGAAAAATTCGGCGACCCGCTGCACGGTTTTCCCGCATTCACCGCCAGCGTCTGCAACCTGCGCCCGACTGCGCGCGGGCACGTGCGCCTGGGATCGCACGACAGTTACGCAGCACCGAAAATCACGCCGAATTATCTCAGCACGGTGGAAGACCGCCGTACCGCGGCGGCGGCGCTGGCCTTGACGCGCCGGATCGTCGCCGCACCCTCTCTGGCGCGCTACCAGCCGCAGGAATTCAAGCCGGGCCCGCTCTACAACACCGAGGAAGAACTGGCGACGGCGGCTGGCCAGATCGGCACCACGATTTTTCATCCGGTCGGCACCTGCAAAATGGGCAAATTCGACGATCCGCTCGCCGTGGTCGACAGTCAATTGCGGGTGCGCGGAGTAGGGCGGCTGCGCGTGGTCGATGCCTCGATCATGCCGTTTATTACCTCCGGCAACACCAACTCGCCGACGCTGATGATCGCGGAAAAAGCGGCGGCGCTGATTGCTGCCGATGCAGGCTGAATAAAAGCGCTCTGTGTAAACCTGCACAATCGGTCTGCGCCAGCAGCACCATTGTGCACGGCTGCACAGGATGGCGTTGTATTGTGTAAAGACCCAATCTGTGACATATTTGCCAAGTAGTCCCGCGGCAGATCGTATTCACGCACTGGAGACACAATGGCAGACGTCATTCTTGAAACGAAGAACTTGACCAAAGAGTTCAAGGGATTTACCGCAGTTAATGATGTCAACCTGCGCGTCCAGCGCGGACACATCCATGCTTTAATCGGCCCGAACGGCGCCGGCAAAACCACCTGTTTTAATCTGCTCACCAAATTCCTGGTGCCGACCTCGGGCCAGATCCTGTTCAACGGGCGCGACATCACCCGCGACAAACCGGCGCAAATCGCGCGCCGCGGCATCATCCGCTCTTTTCAGATATCCGCCGTATTTCCCCATTTGACCGTGCTGCAGAACGTGCGGATAGGATTGCAGCGCGAATTGGGTACCAGTTTTCATTTCTGGCGCAGCGAGGGTTCCCTGTCCACGCTCGACGCGCGCGCCATGGCGCTGCTCGACGAAGTCGATTTGGGCAGCTTCGCCGACACCGTCACCGCCGACTTGCCGTATGGTCGCAAGCGCGCGCTCGAGATCGCGACGACCTTGGCGATGGAACCGGAACTGATGCTGCTCGACGAGCCGACCCAGGGCATGGGCCACGAAGACGTGCACCGCGTCACGGCCCTGATTAAAAAAGTGTCACAAGGACGCACGATTTTGATGGTCGAACACAATATGAACGTCGTCTCCGGCATTTGCGACCGCATTTCCGTCCTTCAGCGCGGCGCCATGCTGGCCGAGGGAAGCTATGCCGAGGTATCGAAAAATCCGCAAGTGATGCAAGCCTACATGGGCACCGCCGACGGCGAACTCGAAGCGGGGCACGCATGAGCGGGGCACGAACGGCCGGGCCACGAGAGGCCGCGCCACGGGAGGCCGGGCCACGAAAGGCGGCGGCGCTGGAAATAAACGACTTGCAGGCCTGGTACGGCGAATCGCACATCCTGCACGGCATCAGCCTGGCGGTCGCACCCGGTGAAGTCGTCACCTTGTTGGGCCGGAATGGCGCCGGCCGTACCACCACGCTGCGCGCCATCATGGGCTTGACGGGCCGGCGCACCGGCTCGATCCGCATCAATGGCGTCGAGGCGATCGGCTTGCCGACCCACCGCATCGCCCACCTTGGCGTCGGCTATTGCCCGGAAGAGCGCGGGATTTTCTCGTCGCTGTCGACCGAAGAAAACCTGCTGTTGCCGCCGGCTTTGAAAGAGGGCGGGACGGCGATGTCGATCGACGAAATCTACGAGATGTTCCCGAATTTGAAGGAGCGCCGCCATAGCCAGGGTACGCGCCTGTCGGGCGGAGAGCAGCAGATGCTGGCAGTGGCGCGCATCCTGCGCACCGGTGCGCGCCTGCTGCTGCTCGATGAAATTTCCGAGGGACTGGCGCCAGTCATCGTGCAGGGACTGGCGCGCATGATCACCATGCTCAAGGCCAAGGGCTACACCATCGTCATGGTCGAGCAGAATTTCCGGTTTGCCGCGCCGCTGGCCGACCGCTTCCACGTCGTCGAACACGGGCAAATCGTCGAAACCATCGAGGCGCGCGATCTCGAGGCGAGGATGCCGGTCCTGACCGAACTGCTCGGCGTGTAGTTTAGTAAATACCATCCATCACAACAACGGAGACACCACAATGAAACGCACCGCCCTTGCCCTCGCCGCCAGCGCCCTACTGACCGGCTTCATGGCGCCTGCCCAGGCGCAGATCAGCGACGACACGATTAAAATTGGCCTCATTACGGACCTGTCCGGCGTCTATTCCGATGTCGACGGCAACGGCGGCGCCGAAGCCGTGCGCATGGCGATCGCCGACCTCGGCGGCGCCGTCAACGGCAAGAAGGTTCAGTTCATGGTCGCCGACCACCAGAACAAACCGGACATCGCCGCCTCCAAGGCGCGCGAATGGTTCGACCAGCAAGGCGTCGACATGCTGATCGGCGGCACCAATTCCGGCGCCAGCCTGGCCATGGCCAAAGTCGCGGCCGAGAAAAAGAAAGTGTTCATTGCGATCGGCGCCGGCACTGCCCAGCTGACCAACGAACAGTGTTCCCCGTACACCGTGCACTATGCCTACGACACCGTGGCGCTGGCGCGCGGCACCGGTTCGGCGGTGGTGAAGCAAGGTGGCAAGAGCTGGTATTTCATGACCGCCGACTATGCCTTCGGCCAGTCGCTGGAACGGGACACCACCGAGGTGCTGAAGAAAACCGGCGGTCAAGTGCTGGGCAGCGTCAAGCACCCGTTGTCGGCGTCGGATTTTTCGTCCTTCCTGCTGCAGGCGCAATCGTCCAAGGCGCAGGTGCTGGGCCTGGCCAATGCCGGCGGCGACACGATCAACTCGATCAAGGCGGCCAAGGAATTCGGGCTGACCAAGAACATGAAGATCGCCGGCTTGCTGGTGTTTATTAACGACGTTCACACGCTGGGCCTGAACGCGACCCAGGGCATGTATCTCACCGACGGCTGGTACTGGGACATGAATGCCGACACCCGCGCCTGGTCGAAGCGATATTTCGCCAAGATGAAGAAAGAGCCGTCGATGCTGCAGGCGGCCGATTACTCGGCGACGACCAATTACCTGAATGCCGTCAAAGCGATCGGTACCGACGATTCGACCAAGGTCATGGCCAAGCTGCGCGCGACCAAAATCAACGACATGTTCGCCAAGAATGGCGAGATCCGCCCGGATGGCCGCATGGTGCACGACATGTACCTGATGCAAGTGAAAGCGCCGAACGAATCGAAGTATCCATGGGATTACTACAAGCTGGTTGCCACCATCCCGGGCGCGCAGGCGTACACGACCAAGGCCGAGACCAAGTGCGCGGCGTGGAAGTAATTTGAATGGTTTCGCGCCTGCGGTAATGCAGGCGTGCGTTGAACGCGTGGGCGGGTGACCCGCCCACCTTACGTCCCTCCGGTTCAAGCAGGTGTTCCGCGAGCCTGCGTAAGGTGGGCGGGTTCCCCGCCCACGCGTTCAACGACGATTCGCAAGTCGCGTCCTTTGTATGTTTTCGTTGTTGCTTCACTCCCTTTGGCCGGTCCGGCCGCCCCCGCTGGCCGCCATCCCGCTATCCTGACTTTTGCTTTGGGTACCTATGGAAATTTTCGGCGTCCCCCTCCAAGCCATGATGAGCCAGCTGCTGCTGGGCTTAGTAAATGGTTCCTTCTATGCGATGCTCTCGCTCGGCCTGGCCGTCATTTTCGGTCTGTTGAACGTCATCAATTTCTCGCACGGTGCGCTGTACATGATGGGCGCCTTCATCGCCTACATCGGCGTCACCTCGTACGGCCTGAACTACTGGATGATGCTGGTGCTCGCGCCCTTGGTGGTCGGCGCCTTCGGCATCGCCGTCGAAAAGACGATGCTGCGCTGGCTATATAAACTCGACCATCTGTATGGGCTGCTGCTGACCTTCGGCATCACACTGTTATTGGAGGGCGTGTTCCGCTCCTTCTTCGGCGTGTCCGGCCAGACCCTGGACGTACCCGAAGCGCTGATCGGCGCCACCGACCTCGGCTTCATGATGCTGCCGAATTACCGTGCCTGGGTGGTGGTCGCCTCCCTGGTGGTCTGCCTCGGCACCTGGTTCGTGATCGAAAAAACGAGACTCGGCGCCTACCTGCGCGCCGGCACCGAAAATCCGAAACTGGTCGAAGCCTTCGGCATCAACGTGCCGCGCATGGTGACATTGACCTATGGTTTCGGCGTGGCGCTGGCCGGCCTGGCCGGGGTGCTGGCGGCGCCGGTGATCAACGTCACGCCGCTGATGGGCTCGAACCTGATCATCGTCGTCTTCGCCGTGGTCGTGATCGGCGGCATGGGCTCGATCCTCGGGTCGATCATCACCGGCCTGCTGCTGGGGGTGATCGAGGGGTTGACGCGCGTCTTCTATCCGGAAGGGTCCGAGGTCGTCGTGTTCGTGGTCATGGTCATCGTGCTGCTGCTGCGCCCGGCCGGCCTGTTCGGTAAGGAGAAATAAGCGATGAACAAGAAACTCATGGTCGCAATAGCCTTCGCCGTCGCCCTGGCCGCACCATACTTCGGCTATCCAGTGTTCCTGATGAAGCTGCTCTGCTTCGCGCTGTTCGCCTGCGCCTTCAACTTGCTGATCGGCTTTACCGGGCTGCTGTCGTTTGGCCACGCCGCCTTTTTCGGCAGCGCCGGCTACGTCACCGGCTACCTGCTGACCACGGTCGGCTTGCCGACCGAGCTCGGCATCCTGGCCGGGGTCGCCGCCAGCGCCGTGCTGGGACTGGTCATCGGTTCGCTGGCGATCCGCCGCCAGGGCATTTATTTTTCGATGATCACGCTGGCGTTGGCGCAAATGGTGTATTTCGCCGCGCTGCGCAGCCCATTTACGCATGGCGAAGATGGGCTGCAGGGTGTTCCACGTGGAACACTGTTCGGCGTGATCGATCTCGGTAACGACCTCACCTTGTACTACGTCGTGCTTGCCATTGTCGTGGCCGGCTTCGCGCTGATCGTACGCACCGTGCATTCGCCGTTCGGGCAAGTACTGAAAGCGATCAAGGAAAACGAGCCGCGCGCGATCTCGCTCGGGTATGACGCCGACAAATACAAATTGCTGGCGTTCGTGCTCTCCGCTGCGCTGACTGGCCTGGCCGGTTCCACCAAAACCCTGGTGCTCGGCTTCGAAACCCTGACCGACGTCCACTGGACCATGTCTGGCCTGGTGGTGCTGATGACCCTGGTCGGCGGCATGGGCACGATGGCCGGTCCGATCATCGGCGCCTTCATCATCGTTGCGCTGGAAAACAAGCTGGGCGAGGTCGGCAACTTCCTGGCCGAGGGGACCGGCATTAGTTGGTTCTCGACCTTGGGCGAGTCGGTCGGCATGGTCACCGGCCTGATCTTCATCGTCTGCGTGCTGCTGTTCCGGCGCGGTATCGTCGGAGAAATCGGCGCCTTGTTCGAACGCATGGGCCGCAAGAAGTCGGCGCCGGCGGCGCGCGCTGCTACGCCAGAACGGGAAACCGCATGAGACAGGAATCGCTGCAACTGATGGTGAATGGCTTGCGCCTGCAAGTGCAAAGCGTGGGGCAGGGGCCGGCAGTGGTGCTGCTGCACGGTTTTCCGGATTCCCACGTCGTCTGGCGCAAGCAGGTAGCGCCGCTGGTGGCCGCCGGTTACCGGGTGCTGGCGCCCGACCTGCGCGGCTATGGCGGCAGCGACGCGCCGCTGGCGGTCGACGCCTACCGCCTCGACCACCTGTGCGCCGACGTGCTCGCCATGCTTGATGCGCTCGGCATTCCGCGTGCGCGCATCGTCGGCCACGACTGGGGCGCGGTGATCGGCTGGCTGCTGTGCATGCGCGCGCCGGAACGCATCGACCAATTCGTCGCGCTGTCGGTCGGCCATCCGGCGGCGTTCGCGCGCGCCGGCATCATGCAAGCGCTGCGCTCGAGCTACATGATGTGGTTCCTGGTGCCGGGGCTGGCGGAACGCTCGCTGCTGGCCGGCGACTTTTATCTGATGAGCCGGTTCACCAAAGACCGCGCCCAGGTCGGGCATTGGAAGCGCAGTTTCCGCGACCCGAGCCGGATGACGGCGGCGCTGAATTATTACCGGGCCAACGTACCGCGCGGACTCGGACTGGCGAGCCAGGATGAACCGGTGCGGGTACCGGTGATGGGCGTCTGGAGCAGCGGCGATCAGGCGCTGGGCGAAACGCAGATGCGCGATTCAGCGCGCTACGTCGCCGGCGGTTGCAGGTATGAGCGCATCGACGGCGCCGACCACTGGCTGCAAGTGACGGCGCCGGATCAGGTCAACGCGTTATTGCTCGATTTCTTTGCAGGGTCGCCGCTGGCTGCGGCGCCCGTTTCTCCGCTCGACTAGAACGCCGCGGCGTAGATCGCGCGTGCATCGGCACGCGTGAGGTCGCGCGGATTGTTGCCCAGCAGGCGCGTCTGCAGCATGGCGTCGTCGGCCAAGCGGTCGAGGTCGGCTTCACCGATCCCCATTTCTTGCAGCCGCGTCTGGATCCCGGTGCGTGCGGCAATCTCCCGCATCGCCGCGATCAATGCCTCGGTGCGCTGTTCCGCGCTTCCGCTGCAGCCCGGTACCACGATGTCGGCCAGTTCGGCATACAGCGGCGCCGCATGTGAGGCATTGAAACGCAATACGTGCGGCAAGACCAGCGAATTCGACAGCCCGTGCGGCACATGAAAAATGCCGCCGATCGGGTAGGCGAGGGCGTGTACGGCGGCGACCGGTGCATTCGAAAACGCCTGGCCGGCCAGGCAAGCGCCGAGCAGCATGGCCTGTCTCGCTTCCAGGTTGGCGCCATCCTCGACCGCCACCAGTAGATTGCGCGACAGCAGGCGCAGCGCTTCGCGCGCCAGGTTGTCCGACAGCGGGTTTTTCTTGTGCTTGCTGGTATACGCCTCGATCGCATGCACCATCGCATCGATGCCGGTGGCGGCGGTGACCACTGGCGGCAAGCCGAGTGTCAGGCTTGCGTCGAGCAGGGCCAGATCCGCATACAGTTGCGGTGCGACGACGCCCATCTTGGTCGTCTCTCCAGTGGTGACGATGGCAATATTCGTGACCTCGGAACCGGTGCCGGCCGTGGTCGGCACTTGCACCAGCGGCAGGCGAGTACCAATAACGTTGCCGATGCCGTAGATCTGCTGCAGCGCCTGGCTGCTGTTGGCCAGCACTGCCACCAGCTTGGCGACATCCATCGAACTGCCGCCGCCGAAGCCGACGATCAGGTCCGCTTCCATGGCGCGCGCGGCGCCGACCGCATTGTCGACGATGTGCTCGGGCGGGTCCGCGACGACATCTGAAAACACGTCCACCGTAACACTCTGCTGCGCCAGGCTGGCGCGCGCCGGTTCGAGCAAGCCGGTGCGCAGGAAGCCGGCGTCGGTGACGAGCAGGACGCGGCGGGTGTTGGTGAAACGTTCGGCGATGAGCTGGCCGAGGCGGGCGGCGGCGCCAGGTTCCGAAACGATGCTGGCAACGGTATTGAAGGCAAAGGCAGTCATGGTTATCCCGAGTCGAAAGGAACGATCAGGTTACACCAGAAAGTGCGCAATGGACGGGCAGGGCCTTGCCGCGTTACCGTACAATTTCGCCTTTTCAAATTGAAGCGAAAGCAGTGAATCATGGATGTTGTTTGGCTCGGCGGCGCCGCCTTCCTGGCCGGGTTGGTAGATGCAGTCGTCGGCGGCGGCGGCCTGATCCAGGTACCGGCCATCTTTTCCTTCTTGCCGAAAGAAGCCGCGGCAACCCTGCTCGGCACAAATAAACTGGCCAGCATTTGCGGCACCGGCGCCGCCGCCGTGAATTATGCGCGCCGGGTGCGGGTCGCCTGGAGCGCAGCGGCACCGGCGGCAGTCGCCGCCTTTGCCCTGTCGTTTGTCGGCGCCTGGACCGTAACGCGCGTGCCCGGCGACTTCGTGCGCAGCCTGCTCCCTTTCGTTTTGCTGGCGGTGGCGTTCTACACCTTCCGCAAGAAAGACCTGGGCGCGGTGCACGCGCCGCTACACAGCGGCAGGGCGGAGCGCTGGTGGGCGGTCGGCATCGGCGCCGCGATCGGATTTTATGACGGCTTTTTCGGCCCCGGTACCGGCAGCTTCTTGATCTTCCTGTTCGTGCGCTTCTTCGGCTTCGATTTCCTCAGCGCTTCGGCGGCAGCGAAAATCGTAAACGTCGCCTGCAACCTGTCGGCACTGCTGTGGTTCGGGTACAGCGGTCACTTGCTGTGGCAACTCGGCTTGCTGATGGCCGTGTGCCAGGTCGGCGGCTCGCTGGTCGGTACACGCCTCGCGATCAAGCACGGCAGCGCCTTTGTCCGCAAGCTGTTCCTGGTCGTGGTGTCGACCCTGATCGTCAAGACGGGATTTGACGCAGTCGTACGGCTGGTTAGTTAAATTGTTTCACGTGGAACAAAGCCGGAGAGGTACGTACTGTCCGGTTTTTTATTGCTTGAAGTGTAGATAAACAGCCCCATTGTTTCACGTGAAACAGCCATTCACCTGCTCGCGACTGTGTTCCACGTGAAACAAAATCCGCCTCGATTTTGGCCACGCTGCGTTTGAGAACGCAAAAGATCCTATAATCGCGCATTAGACTCCTCGCCTCACACCTTCCCATCATGCTATTTCCAACTGAATTCGACGTGATCGTCGTCGGTGGCGGCCATGCCGGTACCGAGGCTGCACTCGCGTCCGCACGCATGGGGCAGAAAACCCTGCTCCTTACCCACAACATCGAAACCCTGGGCCAGATGTCCTGCAATCCGTCGATCGGCGGCATTGGCAAGGGCCACCTGGTCAAGGAAGTGGACGCCCTCGGCGGCGCCATGGCGATCGCCACCGATGAAGCCGGCATCCAGTTCCGCATCCTGAACTCATCGAAAGGACCGGCCGTGCGCGCCACCCGCGCCCAGGCCGACCGCATCCTCTATAAAGCGGCGATCCGCTCGCGCCTGGAAAACCAGCCGAACTTGTGGCTGTTCCAGCAGGCGGTCGACGATTTGTTGGTCGAAGGCGACCGCGTGGTTGGCGCCGTCACCCAGATCGGCTTGCAGTTCCGCGCCCGTGCCGTGGTGCTGACCGCCGGTACTTTCCTCGACGGTAAGATCCACGTCGGTCTGCAAAACCACACGGCCGGCCGCGCCGGCGACCCGGCCGCCGTCGCCTTGTCGAGCCGTTTAAAGGAGCTGAAACTGCCGCAAGGGCGCCTGAAAACCGGCACGCCGCCGCGCATCGACGGCCGCAGCATCGACTATGCGGTGCTGGCCGAACAGCCGGGCGACCTCGATCCGGTGCCCGTGTTTTCCGTCATGGGCAATGCCGCCATGCACCCCAGACAGGTGCCGTGCTGGGTCACGCACACGAATGCGCAGACCCACGACATCATCCGCAACGGACTGGATCGCAGCCCGATGTATACCGGCGTGATCGAAGGTGTCGGCCCCCGTTATTGCCCGTCGATCGAAGACAAGATCCACCGCTTCGCCTCCAAGGAATCGCACCAGATCTTCCTCGAGCCGGAAGGCCTCACCACGCACGAAATCTATCCGAACGGTATCTCGACGAGCTTGCCGTTCGACGTGCAAATCGCCCTGGTACGCTCCATGAAAGGTATGGAAAACGCCTTTATTTTGCGTCCCGGCTATGCCATCGAATACGATTATTTCGACCCGCGCGGCCTGAAATCGTCGCTCGAAACCAGGGCTATCCGCGGCCTGTTCTTCGCTGGCCAGATCAACGGCACCACCGGTTACGAAGAAGCCGCCGCCCAAGGCCTGCTTGCCGGCATGAACGCCGCCCTGCAAACCAAAGGGGAAGATGCCTGGACCCCGGGCCGCGCGGAAGCCTATCTCGGCGTGCTGGTCGACGATTTGACCACCCAGGGCGTGGCCGAACCCTACCGCATGTTCACCAGCCGCGCCGAATACCGTCTGTCTTTGCGCGAAGACAATGCCGACATGCGCCTGACGGAAATGGGCCGCAAGCTGGGCGTGGTCGGCGATGCCCAGTGGGCGGCGTTCGAGACCAAACGCGAAGCGGTGGCGCGCGAACTGGAACGCTTGCGCTCGACCTGGGTCAACCCGCGCATCCTGGCGGCTGCCGAATCCGAGCGCGTCGTTGGCCAGGCGTTGGAGCGCGAGTACAACCTGGCGGACTTGCTACGCCGTCCGGGTGTCGAATACACGACCCTGATGACGATGACCGGGGTCGAAGGCCAGCCATTGGCAGGACCAGGCGTTGCCGATCCTGCCGTCAAGGAGCAGGTCGAAATCCAGCTGAAATACGCCGGTTACATCGACCGCCAGGCGAAAGAGGTCGAGCGCCACGACCACTACGAAAACCTGAAATTGCCCGAGAACCTGGATTACCTGGACATCGCCGCGCTCTCCTTCGAGGTACGCCAGAAGCTCGATAAACAGCGTCCGCAGACCCTGGGCCAGGCGTCGCGCATCTCCGGCGTGACGCCGGCGGCTATTTCACTATTGCTGGTGCACCTGAAAAAACGTGGCGCAAAAGGGTTTACGGCTACTGCAGCGACCAACGAGGAGGCAGCACAGTGAGGGGTTTTGACCGCGAAAAATTGATGGGCGTGCTGAGCGACGGCATCGATGAGATGGATTTACCCCTGTGGGCGGCCCAGCGCGAACAATTGATGGATTACCTGGCCCTGATGGCCAAGTGGAACGGCGTCTACAACCTGACCTCGCTGCGCGACCCGCTGCAGATGGTCACGCACCACGTGCTCGATTCGCTGGCAGCGGTGCCGGCCTTCGCCGCGGCGAAGAACGTGCTCGACGTCGGGGCAGGGGGCGGTTTGCCGGGCATCGTGCTGGCGATTGCGCGGCCGGACATCAAGGTGTCGCTGATCGACACCGTGCACAAGAAAACCGCGTTTTTGACCCAGGTAAAAGCCGAACTGGGTTTGACCAACGTCACCGTGTACACGATGAAGGTGCAGGAACTGCAGGCCGGGCCCTTCGACGTCATCACCTCGCGCGCCTTTGCCGACCTGTCCGATTTCGTCAACTGGTCCGGGCATTTGCTGGCCGAGGGCGGGCAATTCATTGCCCTGAAAGGCACGGCGCCGGCCGAGGAACAGGAGCGGCTGCCGGCGGAGTGGAAAGTGAAGGAATTGCGGCCGATTCGGGTGGCAAAACTGGAAGCGGAGCGGCACCTGGTTTTCATCGAAAAGCAGAACGAAAAATCAGCGCAAACAAACTAACGATATAAATCGTTTATACAATTTATTCGATATAAATCAAGATAACGGTTTATTGAGAATGATCGGTATAAACCGTATGTTCGTGTCCGGAAAGAACAGATGGCAAAGATATTTTGTGTGGCAAACCAAAAGGGTGGCGTCGGCAAGACGACCACCAGCGTCAACCTGGCGGCGGGACTGGCCAAGCTGGACCAGCGCGTGCTGCTGGTCGATCTCGACCCGCAGGGTAATGCGACCATGGGCGCCGGCATCAACAAGGCCAGCCTGGCAGCGTCGACTTATCACGTGCTGCTCGGCGAAGCGGAAGTCACCGAGGCGCGCCAGCGTTCGGAAGCGGGGCGCTTCGACGTGCTGCCCGCCAACCGCGAGCTGGCCGGCGCCGAAGTCGAGATGGTGGAACTCGACAGCCGCGAGCGCAGGCTGAAGCACGCGCTGGCCAAGGTCGATGGCGACTACGATTTTATTCTGGTCGACTGTCCGCCGGCCCTGTCGATGCTGACCCTGAACGGCCTCTGTGCCGCCCATGGCGTGATTATCCCGATGCAGTGCGAGTACTACGCCCTCGAAGGTTTGTCCGACCTGGTGAACACGATCAAGAAGGTCCATGCGAACTTGAACACTGATCTAAAGATCATCGGGCTGCTGCGCGTGATGTTCGATCCGCGCATGACCCTGTCGCAGCAAGTCTCGGCCCAGCTCGAGCAGCATTTCGGCGGCAAGGTCTTTAAAACGATCATTCCGAGGAATGTTCGCCTGGCGGAAGCGCCTTCGTACGGTGTGCCGGGCGTGAGTTTCGACCCGTCCTCGAAGGGCGCGCAGGCATACATCGCATTCGGGGCCGAAATGGTCGAGCGCATCAAGACAATGTAAGGGTAAATAGACAACCATGGCGACGAAAAAACTCAAGGGCCTCGGCCGCGGCCTCGATGCGCTGCTGGGCGGGGACATGGACGATGCACCCGCGCCCGCCGGCGCCCCGTCCGCACTGCCGATCGCCCAACTGCAGGCCGGCAAGTACCAGCCGCGCACCCGCATGGACGAGGGCGCCCTGGCCGAGCTGGCCGCCTCCATCAAAACCCAGGGCATCATGCAGCCGGTGCTGGTGCGTCCCATCGCTGCGGGACGCTACGAAATCATTGCCGGCGAGCGCCGCTTCCGCGCGGCGCAGCTGGCCGGACTCGAGGAAATTCCGGTGCTGGTGCGCGACGTCGACGACCAGGCCGCGGCCGCCATGGCCCTGATCGAGAACATCCAGCGCGAAGACTTGAATCCCCTGGAAGAAGCGCAGGGCATCGCGCGCCTGATCTCGGACTTCGATTTTACCCACGAGCAGGCGGCGCACGCCGTCGGCCGCTCGCGCAGTGCCGTCTCCAATTTGCTGCGCCTGGTGAACCTGGCGCAACCGGTGCAGACCATGCTGATGGCGGGCGATATCGACATGGGCCATGCCCGCGCGCTGCTGTCGGTGGATAACGCCAGCCAGATCGCGCTGGCCAGCCACGTGGTGGCAAAACGCTTGTCGGTGCGCGACACCGAAAAGCTGGTGGCGCGCGCGCTCGAAGAGCAGGCAAGCTCGAACACCCAGCCGCGCCTGAAAGACAAGTCGGGAGACATCGTGCGCCTGGAAGAGGAACTGTCGGACAAGCTCGCCACGCCGGTCGTGTTCAAGATGGGGCCGAAGGGCAGGGGGCAGATGATCATCGATTTCGCCGACCTCGATATTCTGGAAGGGGTGCTGGCGCGCTTGCGGGCTTGAGTTGTTCAACTTCTGCGCCGCACGCTTGTGGATAAGCTTGCCGATAAGCGTGTGGGCAGGGGTGTATCAGCGTGTGGGCAAGCGGTGGAAAGGGTGAGGATAACGATGAAGCTCCACCGGAATGGCCCGAATCAGCGTGACGACATGCACGGGTGCGAACGCGTGGGCACGAGTGCCCACCCTACGGTATGCATCAGCTTGTGGATAAAGATGTGGGCAAGCGTGTGCGTAGCCGGTGGATCGGGTGTGCGTAAGTGGAGGCACCAATCTGGTGCATTCGTCCAGGACACAAATCGGCGCAGTAAGTCATCAACAGGGTGGCTTTCGCGTTAGCACAGGATCCCGAACAGCGCTACCGCAAAACTACCGTAGACACCACAGTGGCACACGGCATTTCTGCTTCCACATCTGTATTTCCTGTCGCGAACTACTGCGAAAACCCCTGTTTCGAGCAATATTCCGATGCCATTTCACGCTCGCAGGAAATGGATTGGCACAACGGGAATCGTTTGACTCAGATGCACTAACGAACATATAATCCCGCTGATTCATGTAATTACCACACCGTAACTCGGTTCAAACGGCCAAGGCGAAAGAATAAAAATGTTGCGCCTGGTCTCCCTGCAATTGATCGCAACAGCAGTCGTCGGCCTCATCGCCGCACTGTTGGGGGGATGGCCTGCGATGTTTTCGGCGGTACTCGGCGGAATCTGTTGTGTCGTGCCCAACGGCATCATGGCGGTGCGGCTGTTCGCCAGCGCGCAGAAAGCGGGCGGGGCAAACCCCGCAACGTTTTTCATCTGGGAATTTATAAAGATTGCACTGACGGTTGCTCTGTTATGGATGACCGCGACGCTGTACCACGACCTGAACTGGCTGGCCCTGATGGCCGGGTTCGTCGTAGCGCTGAAAAGTTACATTATTTTATTATTTAGGCACTGAAAATGGCGACGACAACCGTAGAAGGCGCACACCACGCGCCCACCGCATCAGAGTACATCACCCACCACCTTGGCCACCTGTCGAACAAGCATCAAAGCTTCGTCGTCGACTTCTCGGTCATCAACCTGGACACGATCTTCTGGTCGATCCTGATGGGCGTGGTCGGCTGCCTGTTGTTGTGGAAAGCGGCACGCCGCGCCACTTCCGGCGTGCCGGGCCGCTTCCAGGCCGCCGTCGAGATCCTGGTCGAGATGGTCGAGAACCAGTCGAAGTCGATCGTCCACGGCGACCGCAGCTTCATCGCCCCGCTGGCGCTGACCGTATTCGTCTGGGTTGCCCTGATGAACTCGCTGGACTTCCTGCCGGTCGACATGTTCTCGCAAGCATTCGCGTACCTTGGCCTGACCGACGTGTTCCCGTATCACCGCGTCGTGCCGACCGCCGACCTGAACGGCAGCCTGGGTATCGCCATCGGCGTGTTTATCCTGATGATTTACTACAACCTGAAAATCAAGGGCATCGGTGGCTGGATCCATGAATTGTTCGCCGCACCGTTTGGCATCTGGATGGCGCCATTCAATCTGCTCCTGAACATCATCGAATACGCAGCAAAAACCGTGTCGCTGGGCATGCGACTGTTCGGCAACATGTATGCCGGTGAGCTGTTGTTCCTGTTGATTGCTTTGCTCGGCTCCATGGCAACCGCGTTCGGCATTATTGGCCACGTGATTGCAGGTTCGATTTGGGCGATCTTCCACATCCTGATCGTGTTCCTGCAGGCATTCATCTTCATGATGCTGACGCTGGTGTATATCGGTCAGGCTCACGAAGGCCACTGATCGGCGCCACAAGCATCGAACAGAATTGTAGTAGTAACGAAGTAGTAGTTTTTAATCTAGTTTTTAAATTAACTTTTTGGAGTAATCATGACTGACCTTTCTTTTGTTGCACTGGCTTGCGGTTTGATCATCGGTCTGGGCGCTATCGGTGCATGTATCGGTATCGCTATCATGGGCGGTAAATACCTCGAAGCTTCTGCACGTCAGCCAGAACTGATGAACACCCTGCAGACCAAGATGTTCCTGCTGGCTGGTCTGATCGACGCGGCATTCCTGATCGGCGTCGGTATCGCCATGCTGTTCGTGTTCGCACGTCCATTCAGCTAATCAGATAGCGCCTCGTTCGTTCTGAAGGGCCGAACCATCGCGGTTCGGCATCCGTTTTTGTGAGAAGGAAAATACCGTGAACCTTAACGCAACCCTGTTTGCCCAGGTCCTGGTCTTCTTCGTCTTGGCGATGTTCACGATGAAGTTCGTCTGGCCACCGCTGATGAAAGCGCTCGACGAGCGCGCCGAGAAGATCGCCAATGGACTGGCCGCCGCCGACCGTGGCAAGGCCGACCTCGCAGCCGCCGAAAAGCGCGTGCAGGTCGAACTGGCCGGTGCCCGTGACGAAGGCCAGAAGCGCATCGCCGACGCCGAAAAGCGCGCTGCACTGATCATCGATGAAGCCAAGAAGACCGCCGCCGAAGAAGCCGCCCGCATCGTTGCCAACGCCAAGGCCGACGCCGAGCAGCAAGTCACGCGCGTGCGCGAAGAACTGCGCGGCCAGGTCGCTGCCCTGGCAGTGCAAGGCGCCGAGCAGATCCTCAAGCGTGAAGTGAACGCAGAAGCGCACGCCGCCCTGCTGTCGCAACTGTCGACCGAGCTGTAATCATGGCCGAACTCGCAACCGTCGCCCGTCCCTACGCCGAAGCGCTGTTCCGTGTCGCCCAACAGGGCGACATGGCAGCCTGGTCCGAACTGGTGTCGCAACTGGCACAAGTCGGCGCCAACCCTGATGTGCAGGCGTTTGCCGCCAACCCGAAACTGAGCGCCACCGACCTGGTCGCCACCCTGGCCTCGCTGGTCAAGGCGCCGATGACGGCAGAGGCGCAGAACTTCCTGACGATGCTGGCCGAAAACGGCCGCATCAGCCTGCTGCCGGAAATCGGCGCGCAGTTCCAGGAACTGAAGAACGCCCAGGCAGGTGCTGCCGACGCGACCATCTTCAGCGCCTTTGACCTGACCGATGCGCAGACCGCGCAACTGGTCGGTACGCTGGAAAAGAAATTCGGCCGCAAGCTCAACCCAACGGTGACCGTCGACCCGTCGCTGATCGGTGGTGTGCGCGTGGTGGTCGGCGATGAAGTGCTCGATACCTCGGTCCGCGCCAAGCTGCAACAGATGCATGTTGCGCTGACGTCGTAATCCGAACTTTGCACCATCGCCGGCATCTCACGTCCTTGCCCTACGCATCAAGAAACTATTAGGAGTTAGCACTCATGCAACTTAATTCATCTGAAATCAGCGAACTGATCAAGAGCCGCATCCAGGGCCTCGAAGGTTCCGCTGACGTCCGCAATCAAGGCACGGTGATCTCCGTCGCCGACGGTATCTGCCGTATTCACGGTCTGTCGGACGTGATGCAGGGCGAGATGCTGGAATTCCCTGGCAACACCTTCGGCCTGGCGATGAACCTCGAGCGCGACTCGGTCGGTTCGGTCATCCTGGGTTCGTACGAGCACATCTCGGAAGGCGACACCGTCAAGACGACCGGCCGCATCCTGGAAGTGCCGATCGGTCCGGAACTGCGTGGCCGTGTGGTCAACGCCCTGGGCCAGCCGATCGACGGCAAGGGTCCGATCGCCACCACGCTGACCGCCCCGATCGAAAAGATCGCGCCAGGCGTCATCGCGCGCGAATCGGTCTCGCAGCCAATGCAGACCGGCCTGAAGTCGATCGACGCGATGGTGCCGATCGGCCGTGGCCAGCGCGAGCTGATCATCGGCGACCGCCAGACCGGTAAATCGGCCGTGGCAGTCGACGCGATCATCAACCAGAAGGGTCAGAACATGACCTGCGTGTACGTCGCGATCGGCCAGAAAGCGTCGACCATCAAGAACATCGTGCGCTCGCTCGAGCAGCACGGCGCGATGGAATACACGATCGTCGTCGCCGCATCGGCATCCGAATCGGCCGCCATGCAATACATCGCCGCCTACTCGGGCTGCGCGATGGGCGAATACTTCCGCGACCGCGGCCAGGACGCGCTGATCGTCTATGACGATCTGTCGAAGCAGGCTGTTGCCTACCGCCAGATCTCGCTACTGCTGCGCCGCCCACCAGGCCGCGAAGCGTATCCAGGCGACGTGTTCTACCTGCACAGCCGCCTGCTCGAACGCGCAGCACGCGTGAACGCCGACTACGTGTCGAACTTCACCAACGGCGAAGTCACCGGCAAGACCGGCTCGCTGACCGCATTGCCGATCATCGAGACGCAAGCGGGCGACGTCTCGGCCTTCGTGCCGACCAACGTGATTTCGATTACCGACGGCCAGATCTTCCTGGAGACCTCGCTGTTCAACGCCGGTATCCGTCCTGCGATCAACGCCGGTATTTCGGTCTCGCGCGTCGGTGGCGCGGCACAGACGAAGGTCATCAAAAACCTGTCGGGCGGTATCCGTACCGACCTGGCGCAGTACCGTGAACTGGCTGCCTTCGCGCAGTTCGCATCGGACCTGGACGAATCGACCCGCAAGCAGCTGGACCGTGGCGCGCGCGTGACCGAGCTGCTCAAGCAGCCGCAATACTCGCCGCTGCCGATCTCGCTGATGGCCGCATCGCTGTTTGCCGTCAACAAGGGCTACTTCGACGACATCGAAGTCAAGCAAGTGCTGGCCTTCGAAAGTGGCCTGCACGGCTACCTGAAGACCAAGCAGGCTGCGCTCCTGTCGAAGATCGAAGAAACCAAGCAACTGGACAAGGACGCCGAAGCAGCACTCGCCGCCGCCATTGCTGATTTCAAAAAGTCCGGCGCATTTTAATGTATGAAGAATCCGGCGGCGCGCTTGCAAGGGCGCGCTGCCGGTGACCGGAAGGAGTAAGGACTCATGGCAGTAGGCAAAGAGATTCGTGGCAAGATCAAGAGCGTAGAGAATACGAAGAAGATCACCAAGGCGATGGAAATGGTCGCCGCATCGAAAATGCGCAAGGCGCAGGACCGCATGCGCGCCGCCCGTCCCTACAGTGAAAAAGTTCGGACCATCACCGCCAATCTGGCCGGCGCAAACCCGGAGTACACGCACGTCTTCATGGCGCAAGCCAAGCACGTGCAGGCAAAAGCTGTCGGCTTCATCGTCGTCACGACCGACAAGGGTCTGTGCGGCGGCATGAACACCAACATCCTGCGCCAGGTGACGACCAAGTCGCGCGAACTGGAAGCGGCGGGAAACCGCATCGAGGCAGTTGCCATCGGCAACAAGGGCCTCAGTTTCCTGAACCGCGTCGGCGTCAAGCTGGTGTCGCACGCGACCCAAATCGGCGACACCCCGCACCTGGACAAGCTGATCGGCCCGATCAAGGTCATGCTCGACGCATACCAGGATGGCCAGCTGGACGCCGTCTACCTGAGCTACACCAAGTTCATCAACACGATGAAGCAGGAGCCGGTGATCGAACAGCTGCTCCCGTTGCCAGCGAAACACCTGGAAGCGGAAAAGGGCGCGATCTCGTGGGATTACATCTACGAACCGGAAGCGCAAGTCGTGATCGACGAACTGCTGGTGCGTTATGTCGAGGCCCTGGTGTACCAGGCCGTCGCGGAAAACCTGGCGTCCGAGCAGTCGGCGCGCATGGTCGCGATGAAAGCCGCAAGCGACAACGCAGGCAGCGTCATCGGTGAGCTGAAGCTGATCTATAACAAGACCCGCCAGGCAGCGATTACCAAAGAACTCTCCGAGATCGTCGCCGGTGCGGCCGCGGTCTAAAAAACGAATTTAACTATATCTGAAGGAACGAACATGGCTGATGGCAAAATCGTTCAGTGTATCGGCGCAGTGGTTGACGTGGAATTCCCGCGTAACGCCATGCCGAAAGTTTTCGACGCACTGAAAATGGCAGGCTCCGAGCTGACCCTGGAAGTTCAACAGCAGCTGGGCGACGGCATTGTCCGTACCATTGCGCTGGGCAGCTCCGAAGGTCTGCGTCGCGGCATGATGATCCAGAACACCGGCAACCCGATCATGGTGCCGGTCGGCACCGCGACCCTGGGCCGCATCATGGACGTGCTGGGTAACCCGATCGACGAATGCGGTCCGGTCTCGCACGAGCGCATGGCATCGATCCACCGTACCGCACCGCAGTACGACGACCTGTCGCCATCGACCGATCTGCTGGAAACCGGCATCAAGGTCATCGACCTGGTCTGCCCGTTCGCCAAAGGCGGTAAGGTCGGCCTGTTCGGCGGCGCCGGCGTGGGTAAAACCGTCAACATGATGGAATTGATCAACAACATCGCCAAAGCGCACTCGGGCCTGTCCGTGTTCGCCGGCGTCGGTGAGCGTACCCGCGAAGGTAACGACTTCTACCACGAGATGGCGGACGCCAAGGTCGTCGACCTGGAAACGCCTGAAAACTCGAAGGTCGCGATGGTCTACGGCCAGATGAACGAACCGCCAGGCAACCGCCTGCGCGTCGCGCTGACCGGCCTGACCATGGCCGAAGCCTTCCGTGACGAAGGTAAGGACGTTCTGTTCTTCGTCGACAACATCTACCGCTTCACCCTGGCCGGTACCGAAGTCTCGGCACTGCTGGGCCGTATGCCGTCGGCAGTGGGCTACCAGCCGACCCTGGCCGAAGAGATGGGCCGCCTGCAAGAGCGCATCACCTCGACCAAGACCGGTTCGATCACCTCGATCCAAGCCGTCTACGTCCCTGCGGATGACTTGACCGACCCATCGCCAGCCACCACCTTCGCCCACCTGGATTCGACCGTCGTTCTGTCGCGTGACATCGCCTCGCTGGGTATCTACCCTGCGGTCGACCCGCTCGACTCGACCTCGCGCCAGCTGGACCCGCTCGTCGTCGGCCAGGAACACTACGACACCGCGCGCGCCGTCCAGGGCACCCTGCAGCGCTACAAGGAACTGCGCGACATCATCGCCATTCTGGGCATGGACGAACTGGCGCCGGAAGACAAGCTGCTGGTCGCACGTGCGCGTAAAATGCAGCGTTTCCTGTCGCAGCCATTCCACGTCGCCGAAGTGTTCACCGGTGCCCCAGGCAAGTACGTTTCGCTGAAAGACACGATCAAAGGTTTTAAAATGATCGCATCGGGCGAACTGGACCACCTGCCGGAGCAGGCGTTCTACATGGTCGGCACCATCGAAGAAGCGGTCGAAAAAGCCAAGAAACTGGCTGCCTAAGTCGGCTCTTCAAGGGAAGGACACACATGGCAAACACAATTCACGTTGACGTGGTCTCGGCCGAATCCCAGATTTTTTCCGGGGAAGCCACCTTCGTCGCGCTGCCTGGTGAAGCGGGTGAGCTCGGTATTTACCCGAAGCACACCCCGCTGATCACGCGCATCCGCCCGGGTGCCGTGCGCATCGAGAAGGCCGGCGGCGGCGAAGAATTCGTCTTCGTTGCCGGCGGTATTCTCGAAGTGCAGCCGAACGGCGTGACGGTCCTGGCCGACACCGCGATCCGCGGTGGCGACCTCGACGAAGCAAAGGCGCAGGCGGCCAAGCAGGCCGCCGAAGAGCTGATGCAGTCGCAGGATGCCCAGATCGACTACGCGAAAGCGCAAGCCGAACTGGCGTCGGCCATCGCCCAGCTGGCGGCAATTCAGAGATTGCGTTCGCGCGGTCGCTGATTCTAGAAACACACAGCAACAAGAAAGGCAGCGCTTCGGCGCTGCCTTTTTTTTCGCCTGTGCCCGCCGTAGCGGCCGCGTCAACCCACTTCCTTGATGGCGCTCAATACCGATATGGTTGGCGAGCAACAGTAGACTCTTGGTCGCTAGATTTCCATGGATAAATAAAAATGGCCTGCTTATGATGGCCGACGGTAACGCTGGAACCTGACAAGAAGCAACATTTCTTTACTCATTGGGGAAGCACATGACCTACCGTTCCAAGACTCTCCTGACCCTCGTTGGCATGCTGTCCGGGCTGGGCATGGCAGCCTGGAGTTCTCCCAGCTACGCTTGCGCCGCTGAACCACTGATCGCCAGCGTGTGCACCATGGCACTGGTGCCCGGCACGCGCTTCCAGTCGATGAACCAGACCTATCTGCTGGCGGCGGGGCAGGTCTTGCCGTTGCAGCAGTACGCCGCCCTGTATTCGCTGCTCGGCGTCACCTACGGCGGCGATGGCCGCACCACCTTCGGCTTGCCCGACCTGCGCGGCAAGGTCGTCGTCGGCTACGACCCGCGCGACCCCGCGCGCCAGACCGGCGCCGTCGGCGGCAGCGCCACCATCAAACTGAGCGTGGCCCAGCTGCCCCCGCACGCCATGACGCTGGCCAACGTGCCGGTCACGCTCACCAACTTGCAGGCAGCGACCACGCTCACGGGCCTGAGCGCTACCGCCAACCTGTCGGGCCTGGTACTGCAGGGTGCCGCCAGCGGCCTCACGATCAAGGTCGCGTCAAGCGCCAACGGCCAGCCTTCGCCGGCGGGTAACTACCTCGGCAAGTCGGGCGGCACCTCCAGCAATATTTATTCGAACACCAGCACGCCCGACGCCACGCTCAACCCCGCCTCGATCGCCGGCAACCTGAGCCTGACCGTGAACCAGGGCGTCACCGCGCCGGTGGCGATCGCCGGCACCGCCAGCACCACCGTCAGCGGCGCCGGCAGCGCCAGCGGCACCAGCGCGGTGATCGGCGCCGGCGCCGACGTACCCGTCATGCCGCCGTATGTCGTGCTGCCGTATTACATCGCCTCGAACGGCATCTATCCATCGGGCGACTGACCAACACCTGTGCCCGACATGCGCTTGCGACACTTGGTATTGACCGTTTCCCTGCTGGCCGCCGAGCTTCCGTGCCATGCCCTGGCGAAGGACTTGCGCACGCAACTGGCGCCGGCCGAGCGCGCGCTCGCCGCCCGCGATTACGCCGCCGCCCGGCAAGCGTATATTCTCCATGCCGGCACGAATGGCCTGGCCCAGTTCACCCTCGGCCTGTTCGAACAAAACGGCTGGGGCCGTCCCGCAGATCCGGCGGCCGCCTGCGCCTGGTTCGAAAAAGCGGCGCAGCGGGACATTCCCGCCGCCCAGCAATTCCTGGGCGACTGCCTGGCGCAGGGGATTGGACGCGCCGTCGACGGCGCGGCGGCGCTGCGCTGGTACGGCAAGGCGGCTAACGCCGGCCTGGCTTACGCGCACTGCGCGGCGGGCGAACTCCTCATCGCCGGCGCCATCGTGGCGCCCGACGTGGCGCGCGGCCTGTCTCTGTGCACGGCGGCGGCCCAGGCCGAATCGGTACCGGCCATGCTCAAGCTGGCGCATTACTACCGCGCAGGCGCGGGCGTGCCGTTTGACCCGCGCCTGGCGCGCTTCTGGTACGAACAGGCGGCGCAGCGCCATCACCATGAGGCGCAGTTCCGCCTCGGCGTGATGCTGAGCGAAGGAGAAGGGGGCAATGCGAACCCGGCGCAGGCCCGCTTCTGGCTCGAGCACGCCGCCATGGAGGGCTATGCCCCGGCCTACCTCGCCACCGCCATCCTGTACGCCAACGCGCCGCTCGATATCAACACCGGCGCGCTGGCGCCGCACGACCTCGCCAAGGTCTACATGTGGAACCGGGCCGCCCGCGCCAGTACCAGCAACCCGGACCAGCTGGCGGAGATCGCCCGCATCGACGCGCTGACCCTGGCCGCCATGCCGGCGCAATGGCAGGCCGACCTGGACCGCCGCGTCGCCCGGCACCTCGCCAGATTCGCTCCGCCCCCATCACGCTAACCAGAGAACACACCATGCACCGCCACGCCTCGCTCAACAGGATTTTCCGTCTGGTCTGGAGCCATGTGCACCAGACCTGGGTCGTCGTCGCCGAAACCTCGCGCGGGCGCGGCAAGTGCGCGCGCCGCAAGCTGCTGCTGGCCGCCGCCGCGCTGGCGGCGGTGAACCTGGCGCAGGCCGGACCCACCGGCGGCCAGGTGACTGCCGGCAGCGGCAGCGTCAACCAGTCGGGAACCACCACCACGGTGCACCAGTCCAGCCAGAACCTGTCACTGCAGTGGACCAGTTTTAATACGGGCGCGGCGGAAACGGTGAATTTCGTCCAGCCGTCGCGCAGCGCGATCGCGGTCAACCGCATCCTCGACACGAACGCCACCCAGTTCTTCGGCCAGCTCAATGCCAACGGCCAGGTGTACGTGATCAATCCGAACGGCGTGCTGTTCGGCGCCGGCGCCCAGGTCAACGTCGGCGGACTGGTCGCTTCCACGCTGGACATCGGCGACCAGGCCGCCGGCGGCGCCACGCGCCGCTTCGGTGGCAGCGGCGGCGGCAGCGTCGTCAACCACGGCGCCATCAACGCCGCCGAGGGCGGTTACGTCGCCTTCCTCGGCCAGCGCGTCGGTAACCAGGGGACGATCACCGCGCCCGGCGGCAGCGTGGCGCTGGGCGCCGGCAGCGAGGTCACCCTGGCGTTTGCCGGCAACCGCCTGATCAACATGCAAGTGGAACGCGGCACGCTCGACAACCTGGCCGAGAACGGTGGCCTGATCCAGGCCGACGGCGGCGCCGTGCTGCTCAGCGCCGGCGCGCGCGATGCGGTGCTTGCCAGCGTGGTCAACAATACCGGCCTGATCCAGGCGCGCAGCGTGCGCGAAGTGAACGGTACGATCGTGCTCGACGGCGGCCAGCAGAGCAGCGTGCAGCACAGCGGCACGCTCGACGCGTCCGGCCGCAATGCGGGAGAGACCGGCGGCAGCGTCCGGGTGCTGGGCCAGGAGGTGGCGCTGGCGGCCGCCAGTCTGGTCGACGTCGCCGGCGACGCCGGTGGCGGCACGGTCCTCATTGGCGGCAATTTTCTCGGGGCCGGACCGGAGCGCAATGCGCACAACACCAGCGTGGCGGCCGGCGCCAGCGTGATTGCCGACGCGTTTGGTGTGGGCGAGGGCGGCCGCGTTGCCGTCTGGTCCGACGGGACGACCCGTTTCGATGGCCGCATCAGTGCCCGCGGCGGGGCAGGGGGCGGCAATGGCGGCGCTGTCGAAACGTCCGGCAAACACCTGAAAATCGGCGCGCAGGCATCCGTCTCCACGCTGGCCGCGCGCGGCAGCGCCGGCGAATGGCTGCTCGACCCGCAAGATTTCACGATTGGCGGGTTCGAGCCGGGCGACAGCGACATCGACGGCGCCCTGGTCACGGCCGCCCTGCAATTCTCGAACGTGACGATCAAGACCGGTCCCACCGTCGCCTGCACCAACCTGGCCTGCAGCGCCGGACAATCGGGCAACGGCGACATCATCCTGGCCAACGGCGCCCTGGTCGGCGGCAACGACTGGACCAGCGGCACCACGCTGACGCTGAGCGCTTACCGCAACATCGACGTGCGCGGCACTGCCAACATCGATGCCTACGCCGGCGCCGGGAATATCGTCCTGCGCGCCGACAACAGCGGTACCGGCAGCGGCACTGTCATCCTCAGCAACCAGTCGAACATCTTCGGCAGCGGCAGCGGCAGCGTCAAGATCTACTACAACCCGACCAGCTACGCGGCGCCGACCGACTACGCCGGGCTGACCGACACGAACGGCGATCCGACCATCCGCTACGCCAACCTGAGCAGCTACATGCTGGTCAACCTCGGGGCCGCCATCGCCAATAAAACCTACGACGGCACGACGGTGGCGACGATCGCCGCCATCTGGCCGAACGCCGGCCTGCCGTCCGGGATCGTGATCGACACCAGCGGCGCCCATGCCAGTTTCGCCAACAAGAATGCCGGCGCCAACAAGGCGGTGACCATCGGCGGGATCGTCATGAGCGGCGCCAATGCCGGGATGTACGCATTGAATGGCCTCGACGGCAAGACCGCCACCATCAACAAGGCGAATCTCGCCCTCTCGGGCGTCAGCGCCAACAACAAGACCTACGACGGCACCGTGGCGGCGACGCTGACCGGCAGCGCCAGCGTGTCCGCCCTGGCCGGCGACGTGGTCAGCGTGGCCGGCAGCGGCGCCGGCAGCGTCTTCGCCAACAAGAACGCCGGCAGCGGCAAGGCCGTCACCGTGAATGGCTACAGCCTGGCCGGGTTTGACGCCGGCAACTACAACCTGGTCATGCCGACCGGGCTCACCGCCAGCATCGGCAAGGCCAGCCTGGCGGTGCAAGGGATCGGCGCCGCCAGTAAAACCTACGACGGCACGACCGCCGCCACCCTGACCGGCAGCGCCCACGTGAGCACCTTCGGCAGCGACGTGGTCAGCGTGGCCGGCAGCGGCAGCGCCAGTTTCGCCGACAAGAATGCCGGCAGCGGCAAACCCGTGAGCGTGAGCGGCTACACGCTGGCCGGGGTTGACGCCGGCAACTACAACATCGTCCAGCCGGCCGGCCTGAGCGCCACCATCAACAAGGCCAGCCTCGCGCTCGCCGGCCTGGGCGCCGCCGACAAGACCTACGACGGCACGGTCGCCGCGACACTCTCCGGCAGCGCTGCCGTAGCGGCCATCGGCAGCGACGTGGTGAGCGTGGCCGGCAGCGGCAGCGCCGCGTTCGCCGACAAGAATGCGGGCACCAACAAAGCGGTCGTCGTCGGCGGTTTTTATCTGACCGGGCTGGACGCCGGCAACTACAACCTGGTCATGCCTGCTGGCTTGAGCGCCAACATCGGCAAGGCCAGCCTGGCGCTGTCCGGCCTGAGCGCTGCCGACAAAACCTATGACGGCACGGTCGCCGCGACACTCACCGGCAGCGCCAGCGTGAGCGCCTTCGGCAGCGACGTGGTGAGCGTGGCCGGCAGCGGCAGCGCCAGTTTTATCGACAAGAACGCCGGCGCCAACAAACTGATTACTGTCGGCGGCTACGCGCTGGCCGGGTTTGACGCCGGCAACTACAACCTGGTCATGCCGCCCGGCTTGACGGCCACCATCGGCAAGGCCAACCTGGCGCTCACCGGCGTCAGCGCCAACAACAAGACCTACGACGGTACCAGTTCCGCCACGCTGGCCGGCAGCGCCAGCGTCAACCCCTTCGGCAGCGACGTGGTGAGCATCGGCGGCTGCGGCTGCGGCACCTTCGCGGACAAGAACGCGGGCAGCGCCAAGGCGGTGACCGTCAGCGGGTTTACGCTCGGCGGCCTCGATGCCGGCAACTACAACCTGGTCATGCCGACCGGTTTGACGGCCAATATCGCCAGGGCGAACCTGGCGCTCGGCGGCCTCACCGCCAACGACAAGACCTATGACGGCACGCTGGCCGCCACGCTGGGCGGCAGCGCGCAGGTGCATGCCCTGGGTGCCGACGTGGTGAACGTGACCGGTAGCGGCAGCGCCAGTTTCATCGACAAGAACGTCGGCAGCAACAAGGCGGTGAACGTCGGCGGCTTTACGCTGGCCGGCCTCGATGCCGGCAACTACAACCTGCTCATGCCGGCCGGCTTGCACGCGAATATCGGCAAGGCCAGCCTGGCGCTGTCCGGCCTGAGCGTTGCCGATAAAACCTATGACGGCACGGTCGCCGCCACGCTGGCCGGCAGCGCCAGCGTGAGCGCTTTCGGCAGCGACGTCGTCAGCGTGACCGGCAGCGCCAGCGCCGGTTTCATCGACAAGCAGGCCGGCGCCAACAAGGCCGTCACCGTCGCCGGCTTGTCGCTGGCCGGTCTTGACGCCGGCAACTACGAGCTGGTCATGCCGGCCGGCCTGAGCGCCGCCATCGGCCGCGCCGACCTGGCGGTCACCGGTGTCAGCGTGCTTGATAAAACCTATGACGGCACGCTGGCTGCTACCCTCGGCGGCAGCGCGCAGGTCAGCGCCCTTGGTGCCGACGTGGTGAGCGTCACCGGCAGCGCCAGCGCCAGCTTCGCGGACAAAAACGTCGGCACCGGTAAAGCCGTGACCGTCGCCGGCTTGACGCTCAGCGGCGCCGATGCCGGCAACTACCAGATCGTCCAGCCGGCCGGCCTGCACGCCAGCATCGGCAAGGCCGATCTCAGCGTCGGCGGCCTGCAGGCCAGCGACAAGGTCTATGACGGCACCGTAAATGCCGTGCTGGCCGGCAGCGCCAGTGTGGCCGCCTTCGGCAGCGACGTGGTGGCGCTCGGCGGCAGCGGCAGCGCCGTGTTCGCGGACAAGGGGGCGGGCAGCGGCAAGGCCGTCAGCGTCAGCGGTTTTACGTTGAGCGGGCTCGACGCCGGCAACTACCAACTGGTGATGCCGGCCGGCCTGCGAGCCGACATCGCGCGCGCCAGCCTGCTCCTGTCCGGCCTCGGCATCCACGACAAGACCTATGACGGCACGCTGGCCGCGACCTTTGACGGCAGCGCCAGCGTGTCCGCGCTCGGCAGCGACCTGGTGGGCCTGGCGGGCAGCGGCAGCGCCAGGTTTATCGACAAGCACGCCGGCACCAATAAAGCCGTCAGCGTCGACGGTTTTACGCTGACCGGCCTGGATGCCAACAACTATCAGCTCGCCATGCCAGCCGATCTGCGCGCGAATATCGGCAAGGCCAGCCTGGCCGTAACCGGCGTCGGCGCCGCCAATAAACCCTACGATGGCGGCACCGCCGCCACGCTCGTGGGCACTGCGGCCGTCAGCGCTTTCGGTGACGACGTGGTGCTGGTCGGCGGCAGCGCGGTCGCCACCTTCGCCGACAAGAACGTCGGCACCAACAAGACTGTCAGCGTCGGTGGTTTTACGCTTGGCGGCCAGGACGCGGGCAATTACGACATCGTCCAGCCGACCGGCCTGAGCGCCGCCATCGACAAGGCGACGCTTGCCGTGTCCGGCCTGGTGGCCGCCGACAAGATCTATGACGGCGGTACCGGCGCGGCCTTGCACGGCAGCGCCGTCGTCGACGCCTTCGGCAGCGATGCCGTCACCGTAACCGGCAGCGGCAGCGCCGCGTTCGCCGACAGGCATGCCGGCAGCGACAAGCTGGTGACGGTGAGCGGCTATGCGCTGGCCGGCGCCGACGCCGGCAACTACGACATCGTCCAGCCTGTTGGCCTGCGCGCCAGCATCGGCAAGGCCGACCTGCTCCTCGACGGCTTGGCGGCCCTCGACAAGGTGTATGACGGCGGCGTTGCCGCCAGCCTGTCCGGCAGCGCCGGTGTGCATGCGTTTGCTGGCGACGAGGTACGCGTCTCCGGCAGCGGCAGCGCCGTGTTCGCCGACAGGCATGCCGGCAGCGCCAAGGCGGTGATCGTCAGCGGTTTTCATCTGACCGGGCTGGACGCCGCCAACTACGAGCTGCTCTTGCCCGCCGATCTGAGCGCGAATATCGGCAAGGCCCGGCTGGCGGTCACGGGCGTTGCCGCGCGCGATAAAACCTATGACGGCACGCTTGGCGCCACCCTGTCCGGCAGCGCGACCGTCAACGCCATCGGCAACGACGACGTGCGTGTCGCGGGCAGCGCCGGCGCCAGCTTCACCGACAAGAACGCCGGCAGCGGCAAGGCGGTCAGTGTCGACGGCTATACCCTGGCTGGCGCCGATGCCGGCAATTACCAGGTCGTCCAGCCGAGCGGCCTGCACGCCTCCATCGCCAGGGCCAGCCTGGTCCTTGGCGGCCTGGTGGCCAGCGACAAGGTCTACGACGGCACGCTGGCAGCGAACCTTGCCGGCAGCGCCAGCGTGGCCGCCTTCGGCAACGACCTGGTGAGCGTGACCGGCAGCGCCAGTGCCAGCTTCGCCGACAAGCATGCGGGTACAGGTAAAGCCGTGAGCGTCGCCGGTTTCAGTCTGGACGGCCCAGACGCCGGCAACTACGAACTGGTCATGCCGGCCGGCCTGCGTGCCGCGATCACGCCGGCGCGGCTGGTCGTCAGCGGTATCGTCGCCGCCGACAAGACCCATGACGGCACGACGGCCGCCAGCGTCAGCACGGCCGGCGCGCTGCTGGCCGGCAGGATCGGCACCGACAGCGTGACGCTGGCGTCGACCGGCGTGTTCGAGGATGCCGCCGCCGGCGCCAACAAGACGGTGCGCCTGACGAACGTCTACGGCGGCCTGGACGCCGGCAACTACGTCATCGTCGACCAGGCCACGGCGCTGGCCAGTATTGCCGCCTTGCCGCAGGCGCCTGTCGTCACGCCGCCGCCGCTGCCGGCGCTGCCGGTTGCACCCGCCGCCCGGATCCGCAACACGATCGCGCAAGTGCAATCGTCCGTGCTGGCGCCGCAGGCAGGCGCCCAGCCGCAGGCATTGCAGCTGTCCTCGACGCTGGTCGTGGTCGGCGCCGACGCAGACGGGACCGAGGGCGAAAAAACGCGCGCACAGGGCGCCACCGGCGCGCTCAACACCCGCCTCGGCAGCGGCGCCAGCGCGCCGACCCTCCAGATCCAGAACGGCGGCGTGCAGCTGCCGCTAGCCCTCACCATCGAATGAAGACCTTCATGAACGCCGTTTATATCCCGCGCCTGCCATTAACACCCCTTGCCGCGCTGCCGATCCTGCTGTCCATGGCGCTGCCGGCCCATGCCCAACCAGGCGTCCCGAATGCGGGTTCGATCCTGCAGCAGGTGCAGCCGGCACTGACGGCGCCGCCGCAGTCGGCCCAGCCGGCGCTGCGGATTCAGCCGGACGGCGCGCCCGCCGCGCCGGCGTCGGCGCCGTTCCAGGTGACGCAGATCCGCATCGTCGGCAACACCGCGTTTACCACCGATACCCTGCATGCGCTGGTGGCCAGCGCCGAGGGCCGCAGCGTCACCCTGGCCGAGCTCGAACAGCTGGCCGCGCGCATCACCGCCTATTACCAGGAACAGGGTTTTCCACTGAGCCGGGCGCTGGTGCCGGCGCAGACCATCCGCGCCGGCGAGGTCGTGATCCAGGTGGTCGAAGCCCGTTATGGCGCGGTGCGGCTGGCAAATGGCAGCCGGGTCGACGACGCGCTGCTGGCCGCCACGCTGTCTCGCCTGCAGCCGGGTGACGCCATTGCCGGACCCGCGCTCGACCGTGCGCTGCTGCTGCTGTCCGACGTGCCGGGCGTGGGCGTGGAAGCGGTCATCAAACCCGGCGCCGCGGTCGGCAGCGCCGATCTCGCGGTGGCCACCCGCCGCAACCCGGCCACCGTCGCCAGCCTGGTGCTGGACAATGCCGGCAACCGCTACATCGGCCGCACGCGCCTCGGCGCCACGGCGTACCTGGTCAATCCGCTGCGCCATGGCGACGTGCTCGATGCCAGCATCATCAGCACCGGCCACGGCATGGATTACGGGCGCGTCGGCTACGAGACGCTGCTGAACGGGGCCGGCACCCGCGCCGGCATCGCCTGGTCGAGCGTGCATTACAAGCTGCAGGGCGAGGTCGAGGCGCTCGATGCCTATGGCAGGGCGGGCGTGGCGGGCGCCTGGATCAAGCAGCCGTTGCTGCGTGGCCGCGCAACGAACCTGTACCTGCAGGGCGCCTACGATGCCAAGCGCCTGCGCGACCGCATCGGCGTGAGCGACACCCGCACCGACCGCCGGCTCGGCAACTGGATGCTGAGCCTGAACGGCGACTTGCGCGATGGGTTGCTGGGCGGCGGCGTCAACGCCTGGAGCCTGGGCTGGACGAGCGGGCGTACCCGCTTCGAGGATGCCGCGGCGCAGGCGGCGGACGCTGCATCGGCGCAGACGCGCGGACGCTTCGCGAAATGGAATGCCAGCGCCTCGCGCCTGCAGCGGCTGGGCGCGCGCAACGCGTTGTACCTGAACGCCGGCGCACAATGGGCGAATACCAATCTCGACTCGGCCGAAAAGATGAGCGTGGGCGGCCCGTACACGGTCCGCGCCTACGACAGCGGCGCGCTCTCGGGCGACAGTGGCTATGTCGCCTCGGTGGAACTGCGCCACGAATTCGGAGCGTTCGCCGGGGGCAGCCTGCAGGCGCAGGTGTTTGCCGACAGCGCCCGCATCAGGATCAACCACAGCCCCTGGACCGCTGCGCTCGACACGGCCAGGCTGTCCGGCGCCGGCCTCGGGCTGGCCTGGAGCGGTGCCGGCGCATGGCGCGCCACGGTCGCGGTGGCCACGCCGATCGGCGCCGAACCGCTCCTGCTCGGCGCGCAGCCGACGACCCGCACCTGGGCCACGCTCAACAAGGCGTTCTGAGCATGGCGCCCGCCGCGACCGGTGAGGGCGTGGCCGCGGTCAGGGCTTGACCAATTTTGCGGCGACCTGTGCGCGGAACCAGCCGCTCTGCACGTAGCGATACAGGTTCGCACCCGGGCAGACGGTGTTGTTCGAATGGTCGCGGTGGCTGGCGATGTGCTCGACCGGCACGCCGTACTGTTTCGCCAGCATCGTCATCAGGTCGACCACGGCATCGAGTTGTTGCTGGTTCGGTTCGACTTCCTCGAAATTGCCCACCACTTCGATCAGCGCATGTCCGCTCGGATCGTATTCGGTATTGGTGTCGCCGGCATAGGCGATGTCGCGCGCGGCCCAGGTTTTACCTTCCAGGTCGATCACGTAGTGGTAGGGGATGTCGAGCCAGCCCTTGGTGTTGCGCGACCAGGTCTGCAGGTTGCGCAGGTACTGGCGCACGTCGGTGCCGGCTTTAAAGGTTTCGCCCTGGTGGTGCAGGGTGATGTGGGTGATGGCGTGGCGCCGCGCCCTGGTCGCGTCGGCCGCGGTGCCGCCCCAGTCGGCCACCGGCACAATCGGTGGCGTCGCCGGTGGCTGACTGGCGCAACCGGCCAGCAGCAGTGCCAGCGCCAGGGCGGGGAGGGCGCGCGCGCGGAAATTGAAATTCATGGATGAGTCCGGATTGAAGAAGCCGCCATCTTTCCACAGGTGGCCGGGTGCGCGCAACGCGCGCCGTGCGATGCTTTCCTGTTAAGCTTACACGGACCGAAAAAATCCAACAAAGCGACCATGAGAACGATTGCCCAGATCCTCGAAGACAGCACGACCATCGCCATCGTCGGCCTGTCCAGCAAACCCGAGCGCGCCAGTTACGGTGTGGCCCACTACCTGCAAGGGGAGGGGTACCGCATCCTGCCCGTGAATCCGGCCTATGCCGGCGACGAGATCCTCGGCGAAAAGGTCTACGCCAGCCTGCAGGAAGCGGCCGATGCGCTGGCGCCAAGCGGGCAGCGCATCGACATCGTCGACTGCTTCCGCAAATCGGAAGACATTCCGCCGCTGGCGCGCGACGCCATTGCCGTGCGCGCCGGCTGCCTGTGGATGCAGCTCGAGATCGAGAACCAGGCCGCCGCCGACCTGGCACGCGCCGCCGGCCTCGACGTGGTGATGAACCACTGCCTGAAAATTGAACACCACAAGCTCAACGCCTGACCATTAAAACAGACCCGAACGGACCTCATCATGCTGAAAACCGCCTTGTCGCTTTCCCTGCTGGCCGCCATGGCATCCGTCAGCGCCCAGACCACGGGCGTGGCAAATCCGCGCCCCCTGGTCGCCGCCACGCCCGCGCCGGCCAGCTGCCCGGCGCTGCTGAAACAAAGTTTCAAGCGCCTCCAGGACGAAGCGCCGCAGGACCTGTGCCAGTACGCCGGCAAAGTGGTGCTGGTGGTGAACACGGCCAGCAAATGCGGCTATACCAAGCAGTACGAGGGTTTGGAAAAGCTGTATGCCAAATACAGCCCGCGCGGCCTGGTGATCCTCGGCTTCCCCTCCAACGATTTTAAGCAGGAAGTGGCCAGCACCAAGGAAATCGCGGACCTCTGCTACAACACCTATGGCGTGAAATTCCCGATGTTCGCGCCAACGGTGGTGACCGGCGCCAACGCCAACCCGCTGCACGCGGCGCTGGCGCGGCAGACCGGCCAGCAACCGAAATGGAATTTCACGAAGTACCTGATCGGACGCGATGGCCAGGTCATCGAGCACTTCCCGAGCAAGGTGACGCCGGAAGATCCGCAACTGGTCAACAAGATCGAAGGCGCGCTGTAGGGTGGGCATGCCCACGCGGACGCCCGCTCGGTGTTAGCGGAATCGAAGTTCACACGCCAGCACGATGCACGTGTCCGCGTGCGCCAAATTTATCCGAGAATCGCCAGCATGGGCCCGCGCAGCGCATTGCACACCACGATCCCTTCGGCCCGCGCCAGCATTTCTCTCGTGATGACGCGTTCGGCCGCGTCCCAGGCCGGCGCATGTAACATCACGGCGCGCATCACGCCCGGCAGCAGGCCGCAGGACAGCGGCGGCGTGTACCAGTTGCCCTCCAGGCGCACGAACACGTTGCTGCGTCCTCCTTCGGTCAATTCGCCGCGCTCGTTGAAGAACAGGGTGTCGAATGCGCCTTGCGCCTCGGCGCCGCGCCAGGCGGCGTCGTAGCGGCTGCGTACCGCCGTTTTATGGCGCAGGAAGACGTCGCTCGAGTCGGTCGGCGCGTCGGCCAGCAGCACGCGCACCGGTTCATGCAGTGGCGCCAGCGGGGCCGTGGTGATCGTCAGTTCGCCATCCGGATCGAGCGCGAGGCGCAGCCGGTGTACGCCACCCTCCGCCGGCAAGCCGAGGCAGGCGTCGCGCACGCGCGTGCGGGCGGCAGTTTCATCGAAGGGCCGGCCGAAATAGCGCGCCGAAGCGGCCATGCGCGCCAGGTGCAGGTCGAGGTGGCGCGGGCCATCCTGCCACGAGGCCTTGATGGTTTCGAACAGGTCGAAGTCATTCCTCAAACCGGTCAAAAAGCGCGCCTTGAGTTTGCATTCGGCGTATTCTCCCTGCGGATCGCTGTCGTAGACGATGCCGGCGCCGACGCCCAATTCTCCACGGCGCAGTCCCTCTTCAGGTCCCAATGCGAGCGTACGGATCGGCACCGACAGGCAAAAGTCGCCGAAGGCACGGCCATCGCCCGGCGGATCGAACCAGCCGATCGCGCCCGTGTACAGGCCGCGCGAGTCCGGTTCGACTTCGTCGATGATTTCCATCGTGCGCCGCTTGGGTGCGCCCGTGATCGAACCGCACGGGTACAGCGCGGCGAACAGCTCGGCCAGGGTGACGTCCGCGCGCAATCGCGCCTGCACGGTCGAGGTCATCTGCAGCACGGCGCCGAAGCGCGTCACCTCGAACAGTTTGGGCACCGCCACGCTGCCGGTCTGCGCCACGCGTCCGAGGTCGTTGCGCAGAAGGTCGACAATCATCAGGTTTTCGGCGCGGTTCTTGGGGTCGAGCGCGAGCGCGGCGGCGCGTTCGCGATTCACCGCTTCGTCGTCGCTGGCGGGCGCGGTGCCCTTCATCGGGCGCGCCAGCAGCGTATCGCCGCTGTGGCGCACGAACAGCTCGGGCGAGAACGACAGCACGGCGCCGCCGTCCGGCAAGCCGATCAGGGCGCCATACGGCACCGGCTGGCGCGCGCGCAGGCGGCTGTACAGCGCATACACCGAACCGAAGGCGTCGAAGCGCAGGCGGTAGGTGTAGTTGACCTGGTAGGTGTCGCCGGCGGCGATGTAGGCGCGGATGCGATGGATGGCGTCGACGAAGCGCGCCTCGTCGACGTTCGCCGTCACGGCGGCGATGCCGGCCGGGGCGGTGGCGTCGGTACGGGTGGCAATCCACCCCTGCACCGCGCCGGCATCGAGCAGTTCGCAGCGCTCGAACAGCAGGATCTGCGCCAGCGGGCCTGGCAGGGGTTGCGTGGGAATGCCGAGCAGGTGCGCACCCAGTTCATAGCTGAGCAGGGGCACGGCGTACAGGCCGCGCGCCAGGGCTGCCTGTAGTTCCGCCAGCACGCCATTCCAGCCGGCGGCATCAAGGCAGGCGAGGGTGCCGGCGTGGCCGGTGTACAGGCGCGAGCGGGCTTGCGCATGACCCTCCGCGCTCGCATCGTCGAGCAGTGCAAAGACGTTATGCATGATGAACTCAGGCGGCCAGCAGCAACGACAATTGTACGCCGCTGGCATCGGCCGGATGCTGTTTGAAACCGCTCTTCGCGTAGCGGTGCCAGCGTCCGGTGACGTAGCTCACCAGCAGGCTGGCACGGGCGGCGACGTCGTCCTCGCTGCCGTGGCCTTGCGTGACGGCCAGGCGCAGCGCGCCCTTGCAGGCCAGTTCGACACGGTCATAGAAACCGTTCATGCGCGCCTGCAGGCGTTCGTCTTCGCCGACCAGGGCGTCGCCGATCAGCACGCGCGTCATGCCCGGGTTGTTGGCGGCGAAGGCCAGCAGCGTGGTCAACATCGCGTGCAGCTGGTCGACGCCGCGTTCTTCGTTCTCGCCGATCTGGTCGATGACGCCGAACACGCTGGACTCGATGAAATCGATCAGTCCCTCGAACATCTGCGCCTTGCTGGCGAAGTGACGGTACAGCGCCGCTTCCGACACGGACAGACGCGCCGCCAGCGCGGCGGTGGTGATTTTTTCACCTTTGGGTTGCTCGAGCATGGCCGCCAGGGCCTGGAGGATTTGCAGTTTGCGCTGGCCTGGCCTGGTGCTTGCCATGGGATCCCGAAAGAAGAGTTAGTCGAATGAGCGTAGCCGCTGCAGGCGCTGCGGCAGCTGGCGCACGGATTTTACTTTGACATCGACATAGTTGGGGCGAATCACCCGTCGCGGGCGCGCCATCGCCAGCGTGCTGCGCTCGGCGTGGCGCAGGTATTGGGTAATCCACACCGTGCGCAAGCCGAGCTGCTTGGCGCTTTTCAGGTTGGCCAGCGTGTCTTCGACCAGGATGCAATCGCGCGCGGCGATGCCGTACTTGCGCAGCAGGCGCGCCAGCATCAGCTTCGACGGCTTGGGACGCAACTGGCGGTGCACGTGCATCTGCTCGATCGCGATGTGGTGCGCAAAATGGCGCCCGAGACCGAGGTGGCGCATCACGTGGGTCGAATAATCGAGCGGCGCGTTCGTCAGCAGGATCTTGCGGCCCGGGAGTTTCATCAGCAATCGCCCGAGGCCGGTCTCGGAGCGCATCATCGCGCGTAAATCCTTCAGATCGTGGGTCTCGCGCAAAAAATCGGCGGCGCTGACGCCGTGGTGGCGCATCATGCCGAGCAGGGTGGCGCCGTACTTCTTCCAGTAGCCGAGACGGGCGGCATCGATCCGCGCCTGGGTCACCGGCGTGATGCCGTCGTCGAGCACGCGCGCGATATACGTGTTCATGTTGGCGCTGATCGTCGGGAAGATCGCATGCGAGGCGTCGTGCAGGGTATTGTCCAGGTCAAATAACCAGACAGGGGCGGCGGGGGTATGATTCGACACGTTGAATTTTGATGACAGGAGCAATGGATGCGACGTCCGATTATAGTGGCCTTCCTCGGCTTCGTTCTGCTGGCGTGCCAGGCGCTCGCCGCCGAACGCGGCGCGCTGTTCAAGGTGAGCGGTGCAAAACACAGTTTGTACCTGTACGGCACCATCCATGCCGGCAAAGCGGACTACTATCCGCTCGAGCCGCGCATTGGCAAGGCGGTCGCCGCCGCACCGACGCTGGCGCTGGAAGTCGATGTGCAACGCGACCCCGGCGCCACGGCGGCGGCCTTCCAGCAACACGGCCTGTTCGCGGCCGGCAGCACCGACTTTGCGCAGTTGCCGGCCGCGCGCCGCCAGCGCATCGAGGCCGGCCTCAAGGGGCAGGGCATCGATCCGGGCGCGCTGGCGCAGCTGAAACCCTGGGTGCTGGCGACGATGCTGGCGGTGGTCGACCTGTCAAAACTGGGTGTCGACCCGGCCCTGGGCATCGACCTGCACCTGGCGTCGCTGGCGCGCGGCAAGGCGCGCATCGCCGAACTCGAATCGGTGCAGTACCAGGCGGCGCTGCTGGACCGGCTGCCGCTGGCGCTGCAGTGGGACTTGTTGGAAGAAACCCTGGAGCACATGGCGTCGGGACAACAACTGCGCGAGACGCGCGAATTGTTCGCAGCGTATGAGCGCGCCGACCGCACCGCGCTGGACGCCATCGCGCACCGCATCGAGACCGACGACAGCGTCAGCGGCAAGTTCATCCGCGACATGGTGCTCATCGAACGCAACGGGCCGATGGCCGACAAAATCGCCGCGCTGCTGGCGCGCGAAGACAATGCGGTGGCCGCGGTCGGTTTATTGCACTTGTTGGGGAAACACGGCATACCGGAGCTGTTGCGCCAGCGTGGTCTGAAGGTGGAGCGGGTGTACTGAAACGAGAGAACTGCGGGGGAGGAGAGTGGTGCCCTTTACGTGGATTGAACACGTGGCCTCTCCCTTACCAAGGGAGTGCTCTACCACTGAGCTAAAAGGGCGGTACTGGTATGACGGCAGAGACGCCGTCACATTTGCTTTAGTGCGACCGGATCATAGTGCCAAATGCCTGTTCGGTCAAGACTTCCAGCAACAAAGAGTGTTCGATGCGGCCATCGATGATGTGCACGGTGTTCACGCCGGACTTGGCGGCATCCAGTGCCGACGAGATCTTCGGCAGCATGCCGCCCGAAATCGTGCCGTCTTCGAACATCTCGTCGATCTCGCGCGCCGACAGGTCGGTGACCAGGTTGCCGGCTTTATCTTGCACGCCGGCGATGTTGGTCATCATGATCAGCTTTTCGGCTTTTAGAATTTCCGCGATCTTGCCGGCGACCACGTCGGCATTGATGTTGTAGGCTTGCCCGTCCTGGCCGAAGCCGATCGGCGAGATGATCGGAATGAAGGCGTCGTCCTGCAATGCCTTGACGACCGCCGGATTGATCGCCTCGATTTCGCCGACGAAGCCGATGTCGAGGAATTCGCCCGGTTTATCGCGGTCGGGCATTGACATCTTACGGGCGCGGATCAGGCCGCCGTCCTTGCCGGTCAGGCCGACTGCCTGGCCGCCGTAATGGTTGATCAGCATGACGATGTCCTGCTGCACTTCGCCGCCCAGCACCCATTCGACCACTTCCATGGTTTCTTCGTCGGTGATGCGCATGCCTTGCACGAAGGTGCCTTGCTTGCCGATTTTTTTCAGGGCGTTGTCGATCTGCGGACCGCCGCCGTGCACCACGACCGGGTTCATGCCCACCAGTTTCAGCAGGATGACGTCGCGCGCGAAGCCGTGCTTCAGACGTTCGTCGGTCATGGCATTGCCGCCGTACTTGATGACAATCGTCTTGCCATGGAAGTTGCGGATATACGGGAGCGCCTCGGCCAGGATCTGTGCCTTGATTTGCGGGGAAACCCCGGTCAGGTCACTCGATGGGTCGTCGGTTTTCAAGCTGGTCACGTGAGCGTTCATGGGGAGTCCGAAAAGAATGTGGCGGAGATTTTACAGGCAACGCGGGCGCCCTTGTAGGCATTCTGCGGCGCGCCTGGTGTATTTTATTGGATGACCGGGTCTGGATCGCTGCCGATGAATGCCTTTACGATATTACACATGACGAATAATTTATGTCGCAAGGGTGTGCCATGAGCCTGTGCATACGTTGCGGCGCCGCCTTCGGCTGCGCCATGGCCGATGGATCGAACGCACCCTGCTGGTGCACAACGCTGCCGCCGGTGGTGCCGGTGCCGGGCCTCGATGCCGCCTGCTGGTGTCCGGCTTGCCTGCGCGCCCATATTGCCGAGACTGCCAGACCAGCCGCCGAAAAGTTCCCGCTGGAGGATTGAGGCGCTGCGGTGTTCGGTGGTCGCCGTGCGCGCATCATCTTCGTGTCGGGACGGTGGACATCGGGCGCCGTCACTGGGCTGCATGACGCGCCCGGAGGCTCAACGATGCGTACTGAAGAAACGCAGCATTTCGCGGCTGGCGTCGGGTCCCTTGCCGTCGGTATAAGAACCGCGTGCGCTGCCGCCCGACCAGGCGTGGCCGGCGCCATGGATGACCCAGTGTTCGCCGTGCACCTTGCCGTCGGCGCGTTTGTGCATGGTGCGGGTAAAGGCGTGCCCGTCCGGTACCCGGCCTGGTTCGATCGCCATGGCATGGGCGGCGTCGCGCGCCTGCACCATCAGCTCGTCGCCATTGGTGGGGTGCACGGTATGGTCCTGGTCGCCATGGAAGACGATGATCGGGATCGCTTTGCCGGGTTTGTTCTGGCGCTGGAGTTGACCCTGCATCGCGGCCAGGGCCGAGGGCAGGTCGTGCGCGGAGGCGTAGGGCAGGCCCGAGTGCACGCCGACGGCGGCGTACAGTTCCGGGTACAGCGTGCCCATGATGGTGGCCATGGCGCCGCCGGCGGACAGGCCGGCGACATATACCTGGGCCGGGTCGATGCGGTACTGGCCCATGATCTCGCGCGTGATGCCGGCGATGATCGAGGGTTCGCCCTGGTCGCGCTTCTGGTCGACGGCATTGAACCAGTTCCAGCAGCGCGAGGAATTGGCCTGGCGCGATTGCGATGGATAGACCACCAGGCAGCCGGTTTCCTCGGCCAGCGCATTCATTTGCGTGCCGGTGGCGAAGTCGTCCGGGTCCTGGGTGCAGCCGTGCAGCATCACGACGAGTGCCGTCGGCTTGCCTTCCTTGCCCTGGTAATTGCTGGGCACGTACAGTTTATAACTGCGGGTGCCGGCGCGATTGGTAAAACTGCCTTCGCTGAAGGTGCCGGGCAACAGCGCCGCCGGTTCGTTGGCGGCCGCGCCGCCATGGCCGAATTTGCGGCTGAGTTCAGCCAGCATGTCGGGCACGTCGCCTGCCGAGCGCAAGTTGGCCATGCCGTTCGCCTGCGACAGGCCGCTCATCTGTGCCTGCGCCGCCTGGGTCAGCGCCGAAGCATTCTTCAGCGCGTCCTGGATCACTTTGCTGGTATCGACCTGGGGCTTCTTGATCAGGCTACGGGTCGCGGCGCGCATTTGCGCCAGCAGTTTATTGTTCATGTTCATTTTCATCTGGCTTCCTTTTGTGCGCTTTAAAGAATGCGCTCTGCCAATGCGGTCTTGACGGCACTGCTGGCATGCAATGCGCCCAAGACCGAAATCGATTCGATGGTGGCCAGCGCCAGTTCGACGGAGACGTCGCTGGCGATGCTGGCCATGCCGAGCACCTGGATCTGCAACCGGATACCGGCTTGCTGCGCCGCTTCCAGGTCGGCGCGCGAATAATGGTGCATGCCGAGCACGAGGCTGCGGCGCGCCACGGTTTGCCGGACCACATCCGCATGGGTATTCAACTGGTTGCGGATGGCCGTGCGGATCAGGTCGGTGCGGTTGCTATAAAAACCTTCGCTCACCAGTAAATCGATCTGGCCCAGGTCGATCATGCCCAGGTTGATCGTGATTTTTTCCGAGTCCACCACCTTCGGTTTTGCTTCGTTCGTGTTCATAACTTGACCCCGCATGCTTACACCATACTTTCAAACCATCTCCGTACCATCCACATGGATGGTTTTATTTGAGGCCAAGTCTACGCTCCTGAGTGTTGAGGTCAAGCGCAATTCGATTGAATCGGGTAATCTCTTTCTTCATGAGTCCAGAATTACAACCCGGCCTGCGCTTCGCATGGCAGTACACGGTGCCGCCGCGCGCGACCGTGCCGCAGCTGTACCACGACACCCCGTTTTGCCGCGACATGCCCGACGTGCTGGCGACCGGCTACCTGGTCGGCATGATGGAACTGGCGTGCGTGCACGGCATGCTGCCCTACCTCGACTGGCCCCGTGAACAGAGCCTGGGCACGATGGTCAGCTTTCAACATTTGGCGCCGACGCCGCCCGGCATGCAGCTGCGCATCGAGGGCGAAGTGCTCGCCGTCGAAGGCCAGCGCGTGCGCTTCAACGTGCAAGCCTGGGACGAGCAGGAGCGTGTCTGCGCAGGCACGCACGAACGCTGCGTGATCGATACGGAACGTTTCAATGCGCGTGTCGCAAAGAAGCAACGCGCAATGTCGGGAGACGCCATATGAGCCTGGCATCTCCCGAACGGCAGACCCCGGTTCCCTCGCCCTGCATCAGCCTGTGCGAGATGGACCCGCGTAGCGGCCTGTGCCGCGGCTGCCTGCGCACGATCGACGAGATCATCGCCTGGGGCAGTGCCAGCGACGAGGTCAAACGGGCGGTGTGGGTCGAGATCCGCCGCCGCGAAGCGGACCTGGATTTTGGCTAGCCTGCCTGCGCAATTGCCCCTGACGATGCGCGTCTTTGAGCGCGGTTGGCTGTCGTCGAACAACGTGCTGTTCACGGGCGACGCCCCGGCGCTGGTCGACAGCGGCTACGTGACCCATGCGCCGCAGACGCTGGCGCTGGTGCGCCACGCACTCGACGCTCGCCCGTTGGTGCGCCTGTTGAACACCCATCTGCATTCGGACCACTGCGGCGGCAATGGCGCGCTGCAGGCGGCGTATGGCTGCCACACGGCGATCCCGGCAGGGGAATCCGTCAAGGTCGCCGCCTGGGACGAAGAGGCGCTGAGTTTTCGCGCCACCGGCCAGCAATGCGCGCGGTTCACGTACGACGCCCTGCTGGCGCCGGGGCAACGCCTGGAACTGGGCGGCATGGCGTGGCAGGTGCTGGCGGCCCCGGGCCACGACCCGCATGCCGTGTTGCTGTTCTGCGCACGCGAGGGCATCCTGATCGCGGGCGACGCGCTGTGGGAAAACGGTTTCGGCGTCATTTTTCCGGAACTCGACGGCGAACCCGGTTTCAGCGAAGCGCGCGCAACGCTCGACCTGATCGGTACGCTCGATGCGCGGGTGGTGATTCCGGGGCATGGGCGCATGTTTGCCGATGTGGCGGGCGCGCTGGAACGGGCGTACTCGCGGCTGGATTATTTATCGGCCGATCCGAAGAGAAATGCGGAGAATGCGGTCAAGGTGCTGGTGAAATTCTTGCTGCTCGAGCGCCAGCGGATTGCGTTGGCGGAGCTGCCGGCGCTGCTGGCGGCGATTCCGGTGGTCGCCAGTGCGATGCGGCAGATGGATATCGCCGGCCTGGCGATTGATCCTGCGCTGGTTGAACGCGTGGGCGGGAAACCCGCCCACCCTACGTCGCCAGGCGTGCCCCTCGGTCGGATCGACGTTGCCAGGACGCTTGATCAGACCTGTAAGGTGGGCGGCTCTGCCGCCCACGCGTTCAACGTACAGTTGCCTACCGCACCAGATGCTTACACGACGCTCGCCAACTGGGCCGCATCCTCCCTGATCCGCGCCAAGGCCGCCCGCATCGACGGCAATGACCTGGTCGACGCATAAATTAGAACCACTGATCTAGCACGATCGTGCTTTTTTTGAGGCTATAATCATCAGCCAGTCCGAATAACCCCACGCCGAAAGAGCTGCCCATGTCGCTGCCCACCGTACTGCAAAACCTCTCCTTACCCGTGATCGCCTCGCCGATGTTCATCGCCAGCGGTCCGGCCCTTGTCGCGGCGCAGTGCAAGGCGGGAATCGTCGGTTCCTTCCCGGCCCTGAACGCCCGTCCGGCCGAATTGCTCGATACCTGGCTGACCGACCTGCAGAAGGAGCTGGCCGACTACCAGACCGCCAATCCAGGCGCGAAAGTCGGCCCGATCGCGGTGAACCAGATCGTGCACGCCTCGAATGCGCGCCTCGAGCACGACGTCGAAGTCTGCGTCAAGCACCAGGTGCCGATCATCATCTCGTCGCTGCGCGCGCCGCCGAAAGAGATGCTCGACGCCGTGCACAGCTATGGCGGCATCGTGCTGCACGACGTGGTGTCGATCCGCCACGCGCACAAGGCGCTGGAAGCGGGCGTCGATGGCCTGATCCTGGTCGCGGCCGGCGCCGGCGGCCATGCCGGCGCTTTATCTCCGTTCGCGCTGGTGGGAGAAGTACGCAAATTCTTCGACGGTCCGGTCGCCCTGTCCGGTTCGATCGCCACCGGCGACGCGATCCTGGCGGCGCAGGCGATGGGCGCCGATTTCGCCTACATCGGCTCGCGCTGGCTCGCCACGCAAGAGTCGAACGTCAGCGACGACTACCGCGACGCGATCGTCGAATCGAGTGCGGCCGACGTGGTGTACACGAATCTGTTCACGGGCGTGCACGGCAACTACCTGAAAAAATCGATCGTCAATGCCGGGCTCGATCCGGATGCGCTGCCGGAATCGGACAAGAGCAAGATGAGCTTTGGCGACGGCAGCTCGAAAGCGAAAGCCTGGCGCGACATCTGGGGAGCCGGCCAGGGCGTGGGCCTGATGCACGATGTGCCGACGACCGCCGAGATGGTCGAACGCCTGGCGCGCGAGTACGAGGCGGCACGGACACGCCTGGCGCTGCGCTGATACCTTCCGCGGACGGCAAAGCCGTCCACGCTACAAAAACAAAGGCCTCCATCCGGAGGCCTCGATTACAAACCGATTATTCAGTTTACTCCGTTTCCGGAGGCTTTTGCATCCGGAATCGGATACTCGGTTTCCGGTTCCGCCGGTTTCAGATCTTCCTGGCGGATCGACCACAGCCCCGGCAGGTTGCGCCAGTAACCGTACACGTCCATGCCGAAGCCGACCACGAAGGCGTTCGGCAGCGTCAATCCGGTGATGTCGGCCGCAATCGGTTTATTCCGCCCGATATCCTTGTCCGCGAACACGGCGATGATGACCTCGGCCGCGCCCATGTCGAGCAGGCGCTGTTTTACATGGGCCAGGGTTTCTCCCTCGTCGAGGATGTCGTCGAGCACGACGATGGTGCGGCCGGCCACGTTCTGGCGCGGAATGACTTTCCACACGACCTGGCCACCGCGGTCGTCGTCGCCATAGCGGCTGACGTGGATGTAGTCGAACTCGAGCGGGAAGTCGAGCTGGGGCAGCAGGGTGCCTGTAAACACCACGGCGCCGCCCATCACGCCGAGCACCAGCGGGAAGCCGGCGCCGGGCGTTTTAAAACGCTCGTTGAGCACGGCGGCGACCTGGCTTACCGCCGCCTGCACCTGTGCCGGTGTGACGATCTCCTGCGCGTTCTGGAGCAGGGCCTGTGCGCGCGTAACATGAAAATCTTGCATGGACATTGACGTATAGAGGGCAATACATCAATTATCGCGAAATTTGCCAATGACAGGCGGACATTTGGCAGGAGAGGATGCCGACCCGATTCCGACGCTATTTTTCCCCTTTGCCATGCATGACCATGATGGTCTGCTGCATCAGCGCGCACAGGGTTTCCTGGCCGCCGCGGATGGCGAACACGTCGGCGCGGGTGACGACCAGCGTGCGTCCGGCCCGCACCACGGCGCCGCGCGCCACCAGCCGCTCGCCGTCCGCCGGCGCCATCAGGTTCAGCTTGTATTCGACGGTGAGCACCGACGCGCCTGGCGCGGCCACGCTCATGGCCGCATAGCCGGCCGCCGAATCGGCGATCATGCCGACCACGCCGCCGTGGATGAAACCGTGCTGCTGCTCGACGCCTTCCCAGTGCGGCAGGTGGATTTCGGTGCGGCCGTGTTCGACAATCTCCAGGCTGGCCCGGATCAGGCGCATCGCGTTCTGGCGCGCGAAGCTGGCGCGCACCTGCTGCGCCACCTGCGGATCAAGGGTCATGGTCATCGCTACCCCTTCAGCTGTAATCGCGTGCGTCTTCAATGACCTTGCCGTCCTGCGGCAGCGAACCCGGCGCCACGAACGCGACCTCGCCGCGCAGCTTGGTCACCTCGCGGATCGAGGCGGCAATCGCCGCTTCCAGCCCCAAGCCGGGCGTTCCCGCCACTTCGCACTGCAGCGTCATGACGTCGTTCGCCATCCGCCCCGAGACAACGAGTCTCGCTTTCAGGATCTGCGGATGGCGGCGCACGATGTTCTGCACCTGCGAGGCATGCACGAACATCGCCCGCACCTTGGTGGTCTGGTCGGCGCGTCCCAGCCAGCCGCGGATGCGGCTGTTGGTGCGCACGCCGGGGGCGGCATCCAGCAGCAGCGCCGACAAATCGCCGGTGGCGAAGCGGATCAATGGATAGTCATCGTTGAACAGGGTGACCACGATTTCGCCGATATCGCCCGGCGCCACCGGTTCTCCGCTGCCGGGCCGCACGATTTCCAATAACACCTCTTCGTCGAGCACCATGCCCGCATCGAGCACGCCGTTCGTCGCCGTCTCGTAGGCGATGCTGCCGATGTCGGCCGAGGCATAGGTCTGGAACACGTGCGGCACGCCGTGTTCGCGGAACCAGCTGCGCAGCGATTCCGGCAGCGCTTCGGCGCCGAGCAGGGCGTTCTGGACACTGCTGATGTCGAGTCCCGTCTCGCGCGCCTTTTCGATGATGATGCGCAGGAAGGAGGGCGTGCCGACATAGGTATCCGGACGCAGCGCCGCCATCGCCTGCACCTGCATTTCGGTCTGGCCGGTGCCGGCCGGGATCACGCTGCAGCCGATGCGCGCGGCCCCGCTTTCGACCATGAAGGCGGCCGGCGTGAAGTGGTACGAAAAGCAGTTCTGCAGCAGGCCGCCGGCGCGCACGCCGGCCGCGAACAGCGGCCGCCCGAAGCGCCACCAGTCACTACCACGCCCTTCGGGATCGAAGATCGGACCGGGCGACATGAACACGTGCGCCAAGTCGCTCGTCGCGGTCGCGTTCAAGCCGCCGAACGGAGGTTCCCCCTCCTGCAGCGCCTTTAAATCCGATTTGCGGGTTACCGGCAGTTGCGCCAGCGCGGCGCGGCTGGTCACCGCAGCCGGGTCGACCTCTTTTAAAATCCTGGCCCAGCCCGGCGCCGCCTGCGCCCGTGCGATCAGGGCCGGCAGGCGCGCCAGCAAGTCGCGTTCGCGTTCTGCCGGCGCGCGGGTTTCCAACGCATCGAGGGTGATGCCTGTCATGTGCTTCTCCGATTCAGTAGAGGCGTTCAGGCGAGCCAGCGTTTGCGGCGCCTATAAAACTTCATGTCCCTGAAACTCTTGCGGCCGGCGCTTGATACGCCCAGATAAAACTCCTTGACGTCTTCGTTGTTGGCCAGGTCCCGGGCCGCGCCATCCATCACCACGCGTCCGTTTTCGAGGATGTAGCCGAAGTCGGCGTAGCGCAGGGCGACGTTCGTGTTCTGCTCAGCCAGCAGGAAGGACACGCCTTCCTTGCGGTTCAAGTCCTGGACGATGCCGAAGATCTCGTCGACGATCTGCGGCGCGATCCCCATCGACGGCTCGTCGAGCAGGATCATCGACGGATTCGCCATCAGCGCACGGCCAATGGCGCACATCTGCTGCTCGCCGCCCGAGGTATAGCCGGCCTGGCTGCTTCTACGTTCTTTCAGGCGCGGGAAATAGTGGTACACCGATTCCAGCGCGGTTTTCAGTTCGCCGCGGCCGATCTTGCGGGTATACGCGCCCGTCAACAGATTCTCTTCGATCGTCAGGTGGCCGAAGCAGTGGCGTCCTTCCATCACCTGCGACAGCCCGCGCCGTACCAGTTCGTTCGGCGTCAGCTGGTCGATGCGTTCGCCCTGGAAGCGCACCTCTCCCTTGGTGACGTCGCCGCGTTCGCCGCGCAGCAACGTCGAAATCGTTTTCAAGGTGGTCGACTTGCCGGCGCCGTTCGCGCCCAGCAGGGCGACGATCTTTCCCTTCGGTACCTGCAGCGACACGCCTTTTAGCACCAAAATCACGTGGTCGTAGATGACTTCGATGTTGTTCACCGACAGATACGGTTGTTCGCTGGTGCTGGTCATGGATCGGTTTCCGAAATGCCCCCGCCGCAATGGCGGAGGCGGGTCCATCGAGGGCGCATTACTGCATGCAGCCAGGCGTGATGTTCTTTTCCCTGGCGTAGGCCAGCGACGACTCTTCCAGCAGCCTGCGCGTCAGTGCCTTGTCGCCCACCACCCAGTTCGGCGTGATCGCATTCCACTTCTTGCCATCCCATTGCTGCACTTTCACGGCGCCCGACCCCTCGTGGTCGTCGCAACTGGTCTTCACGGTCGGGAACATGCCAAAGGCCCCGATCGCCTTCTGGCGCGCGGCGTCGACGTTCAGGTTTTCCAGGCCCCAGCGTACCTGCTCGCCGGTCATGGTCTTCCCTTTACCGAATTTTTCCTGCGCGGTGCGGATCGCCTCGACCCAGAGCACCCCCAGGGTCACGCCGCGCATGTGGTAGACGGAACCGATGCGGCCCTGGTCGGCCAGGTTGCCTTTGCCGGCTGCGTAGACCTTCTTGCGGATCTCGTCCATCAGCGGGTAGTTGCCGGGCGTATTAAAGGTCATCGAGGTGTAACCCTTGGCCGCTTCGCCCGACGGGATCGTGTCTTCTTCCGAGCCGGCCCACCAGACGCCGAGGATTTTCTCGCGCGGGAAGCCATTGCGCTGGGCGGTCTTGATGGCGACCGAATTCATGACTCCCCAGCCCCACAGGATTACGTGGTCGGGGCGCGCCTGGCGGATTTGCAGCCATTGCGATTGCTGTTCGCTGCCCGGCGGCGCCACCGCGATCTTGATCAATTCAAAGCCGTACTGCTTCGCCTGCGCATCGAGCACCGGCATGGCTTCTTTGCCGAATGCCGAATCGTGGTACAGGTAGACGATCTTTTTACCTTTTAATTTCGGGTAGCCGCCGTTCTTGTCGCCCAAATACTTGATCATCGCCGCCGCCTGGTTCCAGTAGCTGGTCACCAGCGGAAACACGTACGGAAAAACCTTGCCGTTGGCGGCGTCCGAGCGGCCGTAGCCGAGCATGGTCATCGGGATCTTGTCGACGGCGACGCGATCGACGATGCCGTAGGCGATGCCGGTCGAGAGCGGGTCGACCAGGGTGGCGCCGCCATTCTTGGTTTTCAGGCGTTCGTAGCATTCCACCCCGCGCGAGGCGTTGTATTCGGTCTCGCATTCTTCCCACGTCATCTTGACGCCGTTGATGCCGCCGTTCGCATTCACCAGATTGAAATAATCGATCATGCCGCCATAAAAGCCGGAGCCGCCGGCGCCATACGGGCCGACGCGGTAGGACTGCAGCGCCACGAACTGGTCGGCGGCGAGCGCCTGCCCGAATGCGCCCGCCAGGGCAGCGCCGAGTACCAGCGTTTTGATGACTTTCATGGGTGTCTCCTCTTTATTAACGACGTTGAGTGGGGATACGAATCAATGCGGGAAGGGCCACAAACGCAGCTTCTCTTTGCCGATCTGCCACAGGCGCGCCAGCCCATGCGGTTCGACGATCAGGAAGAAGATGATCAAGCCGCCGAACACCATCAATTCCAGGTTCGACGCGTAATTGGTGGCGATGCCGAGCGTGTGCGCCAGCATGTTCAGGAAGATCGGCAGCAGCACGATGAACGCCGCGCCCAGGAACGAGCCCAGGATCGAACCGACGCCGCCGATGATCACCATGAACAGGATGCGGAACGACAGGTCCAGACTGTAGGCTTCCGGCTCCACCGTGCCGAGGTAGGCAAACGCATACAGGGCGCCGGCCACGCCGCAATAAAACGAGCTGACCGCAAAGGCGAGCAGCTTGGTGCGCAGCGGCCGAAAGCCGATCACTTCGGCCGCCATGTCCATGTCGCGAATCGCCATCCACGAACGGCCGACGTTCGAGCGGATCATGTTTTTCGCCAGCAGCGCCATCGTGGCGACAATGCCGAGTACCAGCAGGTATTTCGAGGCGGGCGTCACGAAGCGGTAACCGGCAATCTGCATCGTCTGCACCGTCACCACGCCCGAGGCGCTGTAATTGGTCAGATACGGGATCTTGGTCAGACACCAGATCACGAAGAACTGGGTCGCCAGCGTGGCGGCGGCCAGATAAAAGCCGCGGATGCGCAGCGAGGGCAGGCCAAAGGCGATGCCGACCATGGCTGCACAGAGGCCGCCCAGCACAAAGGCGAGCAGCAGCGGCATGCCGGGAATACGCGCCACAAAATTGAACGCCGCGTAGGCGCCGACCGCCATGAAGGCAGCGGTGCCGAGCGAGAGCTGGCCGGCGTAGCCCGTTAAAATGTTCAGCCCCAGCGCCGCCAGCGCAAAGATCAGGAACGGAATCAGGATCGCCGACAGCAGATAGGGCGAGGCAAACAACGGCACCACCACCAGCGCCACCAGCAGCAGCGCCAGCAAACCGATGCGGTCCTGGCGGATCGGCAGGATCTGCCCATCCGCGGCATAGCTGGTCTTGAATTGTCCGGCTTCGCGATACAGCATGATCTAGATCCTCCGGATGATTTTTTCGCCGAACAGCCCCTCGGGCCGCACCAGTAGGAAGCCCAGGGCCAGCACATACGGGAACCAGCCCTCGATGCCGCCGCCGACCAGCGGCCCGATATAGACTTCGGCCAGTTTTTCGCTGGCGCCGATGATCAAGCCGCCGACGATTGCGCCCGGCACCGAGGTGAACCCGCCCAAAATCAGCACCGGCAACGCTTTTAAAGCAATAAACGTCAGCGCGAACTGCACGCCATTGCGGGCGCCCCACAGCATGCCCGCCACCAGCGCCACCAGGCCGGCCACCGACCACACCACGACCCAGATCCGCTGCAATGGGATGCCGACGGCGAGCGCCGCCTGGTGGTCGTCGGCCACGGCGCGCAGCGCGCGCCCGACCCGGGTCTTGGTGAACAGCAGCGCCAGCGCCACGACCAGCACCGCGCACACGATCGCCGCCATCATGTCGAACTGCGAAACGAGGATATTGAAGTGTTCCATCAGGTATTCGTTGGGCACGTCCTCGATCGGCAACTCGAGTTTTCTAACCTGCGAACCCCAGACCAGCTGCGCCAGGCCCTCGATGAAAAACGCCAGGCCGATGGTGGCCATGAACAGGGTGATTTCCGGCTGGTTCACCAGCGGGCGCAAGACCACGCGCTCGATGGCGAAGGCGAGCGCGATCATGACCAGGATGGTGAGTGGTACCGCAACCCACAGCGAGACGCCGAATTTGTCGACGATGCCGACGCAGGTGAGGGCGGCGAAGAACACCATCGCCCCTTGCGCAAAATTGAACACGCCCGAGGCTTTGTAGATCAGCACAAAGCCGATCGCGACCAGCGCATACATTACCCCGGACAGCAGGCCGCCGAGCAGCACTTCGATGAAAAAGCTCATGCCTGCGCCTCCTTCTCGTTTGTCCCCTCGTGGGCCTGGCCCAGATAGGCCTTGATGACGTTCTCGTTGCTGCGTACCTCATCGGGCGTGCCGTCGCCGATCTTCTTGCCGTAGTCGAGCACGACGACGCGGTCCGAGATGTCCATCACCACGCCCATGTCGTGTTCGATCAGGACGATCGTGGTGCCGAACTGGTCGTTGACGTCGAGGATGAAGCGGCACATGTCCTGCTTTTCCTCGACGTTCATGCCGGCCATCGGTTCGTCCAGCAGCAGGATGTCCGGTTCGGCCGCCAAGGCGCGTCCCAGTTCGACCCGCTTCTGCAAGCCGTAGGGTAATCTCCCGACCGGCGTCTTGCGGATCGCCTGGATTTCCAGGAAGTCGATGATGGCTTCGGCCTTTTCGCGGTGCGCGATTTCTTCCCTGCGTGCCGCGCCCAGGTACAAGGCCTGCTGCAGGAAGTTGGTTTTCATTTTGAGGTTACGGCCGGTCATGATGTTGTCGAGGACCGTCATCCCCTTGAACAGCGCGATGTTCTGGAAGGTACGGGCGATGCCCGCTTTCGCCGCGCTGTAACAGTCCATGTTGGTGCGGCGGGCGCCGCGCAGCACGATCTCGCCGTGCTGCGGGCGGTACACGCCGTTGATCACGTTCAGCATCGAGCTCTTGCCGGCGCCGTTCGGGCCGATGATGGCGCGGATCTCGTGCCGGCGCACGTCGAACGAAATGTCGGTCAAGGCTTTGACGCCGCCAAAGGCGAGCGAGATGTTTTTCAGGTCGAGGATCACCTCGCCGATCTTGCGGCCGGGGTCAGGGCTACCCGGGCTGGCCGGCGGTTGCGTCATCTGCATCACGCGGCCTCCTGCATGTTCTGCATATTCTGCATGAGCGGATAGGTCGCGGCGTCGACGATGCGCAGGTCGGCGCTGACGCTACCCGTGCGGCCATCCTCGAATTTCACCTGCGTGCTGATGTATTGCGACGCTTTACCGGTGTACAGTGCGTCGATCAGCACCGCGTATTTGTCGGCGACGAATTTACGGCGCACTTTACGGGTGCGGGTCAGCTCGTCGTCGTCGGGGTCGAGTTCCTTGTGCAGCACCAGGAAGCGGTGGATCTGCGTGTGGCCCATCGGCGCCTCCTTGGCCAGGCCGGCATTCACTTGCTGTACGCAGTCGCGCATCAGGTCCAGCACTTGCGGATGCCCTGCGAGATCGGTGTAGCCGGAATAGGCGATATTTCTCCGTTCGGCCCAGTTGCCGACCGCTTCCATGTCGATGTTCAGGAAGGCGCAGACCTGGTCGCGCCCACTGCCGAAGGCGACCGCCTCCTTGATGAACGGGAAAAATTTGAGTTTGTTTTCGATGTAGTTGGGTGCGAAGATGGCGCCATTCTGCATGGTGCCGACGTCCGCCGCGCGGTCGATGATTTTCAGGTGGCCATCGCTGTCGAACATGCCGGCATCGCCCGTATGAAAATAGCCGTCGCCGTCGATCACTTCGGCGGTGGCATCCGGGCGCTTGAAATAGCCGCCCATGTTCGACACCCCTTTGACCAGCACTTCGCCATTCGGCGCCAGCTTTACTTCGACCCCAGGCGCCGGCACACCGACGCTGTCGAACTTGATGTTCCCGTCCGGCTGCAGGCATACATAGGCGCAGGTCTCGGTCGAGCCATACAGCTGTTTCAGATTGACCCCGATCGAGCGGTAGAAACGGAACAGGTCGGGTCCGATCGCGGCGCCGGCGGTATACGCCACGCGCACGCGCGACAGGCCGAGCACGTTTTTCAGCGGTTCGTAGACGAACAGCCGGCCCAGCGCATAGTTGAAACGATCGAGCACACCCACCGCTTTGCCATCGAGGATGGCGGCGCCGCTGCGCCGCGCCACGCCCATGTAAAAATCGAACATGCGCCGCTTGATGCTGCTGGCGTCTTCCATCCGGATCATGACGGTGGTGAGCATGTTCTCGAACACGCGCGGCGGCGCGAAATAATAGGTGGGGCCGATCTCGCGTAAATCGTTGAGCACGGTGTCGCTCGACTCCGGGCAGTTCACCGTAAAGCCGGCCACCATCGCCTGCGCGAACGAAAACAGGCAATCGCCGACCCAGGCCATCGGTAAATAGGAGAGCACGTCGTCGCGGTCGGTCAGCTTGTCGAAGCCGACGCCGCCGCTGCCGGCGGCGATCAGGGCCGCGTGCGATTGCATCACGCCTTTCGGCTTGCCGGTGGTGCCGGAGGTGTAGAGGATGATGGCGGTGTCGCCTCCCTGGCCGCGCTGGATGGCTTCTTCGAAGACGCCGGGATGCTCGCGGTCCCAGGTGCGTCCCAGCTCCTGCAGGGCGGCGAACGAGAGCAGGCCGGCGTGCCGGTAGTGGCGCATGCCCCGTTCATCCTCGTACACGATGTGGCGCACGCGCGGGCAGGTCGATTGCAGTTCGAGCAGCTTGTCGACCTGTTCCTGGTCTTCGACCACGGCAAATTCGATGTCGGCATCGTTCAGCACGTGGGCCATGTCGGCGCTGGGCGCATCCTGGTAGAGCGGCACCGGCACTCCGCCCAGGCACTGCGCCGCCAGCATCGCCCAGTACAGGCGCGGGCGGTTGTCGCCGATGATGGCCAGGTTCATGCCGCGTGCGAAACCGAGGGCGGCCAGGCCGCAGGCCAGCGCCCGCACCTCGGCGTCGACCTCGCGCCAGGACCAGGTCTGCCAGATGCCCAGGTATTTTTCGCGAAAGGCCGGACACGCGCCACGTTGTCGGGCGTGGTCGAGCAGGCGCCGCGGAAAAGTCTGCAATGGCAAGCTTCCCGATGTCTCCATCGCTGTCTCCCCTAGTTAAGGATCGTCGTCCGGCGCGGCACAAAATCTGTGACCGGTGGAATTTTTATGTGAAGATAGTACTTTGCGTTGGCGCGCCACGTTGTCATTTGAATGACAATTGGCCCGACTTTCGATGACGCGTTGCACAAACGCTTTGCACAAGTAAAAATGCCGACACTGACACTCGTGGAACACCTGCGCGCCACCATCTGGGGCCGCGTGCTCACGCCCGCCGAAATGGCGCGGGTCGAGTCCGTCTGTTTCGAGCAGCTGGTGCCGAAGGGCGGTTTTGTCTGCCGCAAGGGCGAGCCGCTGGAATACTGGGTCGGCATCATCGACGGCCTGGTAAAAATCAACAATTTTTCGCCGTCCGGAAAAAGCGTGACGTTTACCGGCGTGACCGCGGGCGGCTGGTTCGGCGAGGGGTCTTTACTGAAAGATGCGTTTCGCAAGTACGACGTGATGGCGCTGCGCGATACCCGCGTCGCGCGCATGCCGCGCGCCACCTTCGAGTGGCTGCTCGAGACCAGCCTGCCCTTCAACCGCTTCCTGCTCATGCAGCTCAACGAGCGCCTCGGCCAGTTCATCGGGCAAGTCGAAACCGACCGCATGCTCGACGTCGACACCCGCGTCGCGCGCTGCTTGGCGGCGATGTTCAACGACCACCTGTATCCGGGGCTCGACACCTTGGTGCACCTGTCGCAGGAAGAGATCGGCTACCTGTCGGGCGCCTCGCGCCAGCGCGTGAATGGCGCCTTGCAGCTGCTGGAAAAGGCGGGGCTGCTGCGGCTCGATTACGGCGGGATCCGGGTGCTGGACCTCGAAGGACTGCGGCAATTTCAAGCTTGAAACAGTCGCGTACCGTAGGGTGGGCTCTCGAGCCCACGCGGTGCGGCATATGCAAATCGAAAGGCAAAGCGGAGTACGTTGGCATGCGTTATTGACCTTCGCAAGTTGTGCGGTATTCAGCCGTACGACCGCGTGGGCACAAGTGCCTTTCGCGGCCCGGCCCACCCTACGTCACTGTTATCGGCTCGCGTGTGATAGATCGTTGGGGGTATGATAGGAACCATGTCAAATCCAACATCTTCCTCCCCCCGCGCCGAGCGCCTGCAACAGCTGCGCGCCGCCATGCAAAGCCACGGCATCGACGCGTATATCGTGCCGTCGAGCGACCCTCACCTGTCCGAATACCTGCCGCGCCGCTGGCAGGGACGGGAGTGGATTTCCGGGTTCACCGGTTCGGTCGGCACCTTCATCGCCACCGCCGATTTTGCCGGCGTCTGGACCGATGGCCGCTATTACACGCAAGCCGAAACGGAGCTGGCCGGTACCGACATCGCGCTGATGAAAATCCCGTCGGGCGCGAGCCTGCTGCACATCGACTGGCTGGCGGCGAACATGCAGCCCGGCCAGACGGTGGCGGTCGATGCGCGCGTGCTCGGCCTGGCCGTGGCACGCCTGCTGGGCGAGGCCCTGGCCACGCGCGGCGTCCTTCTCCGCACCGATATCGACCTGCTCGACGAGTTCTGGGCCGACCGTCCCGGCTTGCCGACGGACGCCCTGTACGAACACGCGGCCCCGCATGCGACGCTGGCGCGCGCCGATAAACTGGCCGCCACGCGCGCGGCGATGGCCGCCCTCGGCGCCGAGCGTCACTTCATTTCCACGCTCGACGACATCGCCTACCTGTTCAACCTGCGCGGCGCCGACGTCAGTTTCAATCCGGTGTTCGTGGCACACGCGCTGCTCGAGCCCGATGGTGCGACCCTGTTCGTCGCCGAAGGCAAAGCCACCCCGGAACTGCAGGCGAGCCTGCTGGTCGACGGCGTGCGCCTGGCGCCGTATGCGCAAGCCGCCGATGCGCTGGCGGCGCTGCCTGCCGCCAGCACTCTGCTGCTCGACCCGCGCCGGATCACGGCCGGCATGCGCGCGGCGGTTCCTGAGGGCGTGCGGATCGTGGAAGCGATCAATCCGACCACTTTCGCCAAGTCGCGCAAGAGCGAGGCCGAAGCGGTGCACGTGCGCGCCACCATGGAGCAGGACGGCGCCGCCCTGTGCGAATTCTTCGCCTGGCTGGAAGCCGAACTGGCCAACCCGCAGCGCGCGCCACTGACGGAACTGACCATCGACGAGCAGATCACGGCCGCGCGTGCGCGCCGTCCGCATTTTGTGAGCCCGAGTTTCAATACCATCGCCGGCTTCAATGCCAACGGCGCCATCATGCACTACCGCGCCTCGCGCGAATCGCATGCGCTGATCGAGGGCGACGGCCTGCTCCTGATCGATTCCGGCGGCCAGTACCTGGGCGGCACCACCGACATCACGCGCGTGGTCCCGGTCGGCCAGATCACGGACGCGCACCGGCGTGATTTTACTTTGGTGCTGAAAGGGATGATGGCGCTGTCGAGCGCCCACTTCCCACGTGGCACCCGCTCGCCGATGCTCGACGCGATCGCGCGCGCGCCGATCTGGGCGGCCGGCGTCGACTATGGCCACGGTACCGGCCACGGCGTCGGTTATTTCATGAACGTGCACGAAGGCCCGCAAGTGATTTCGCCGAGCGCCGCGCCCGATCCGCACACGGCGATGGAGCCGGGCATGATCACCTCGATCGAACCGGGCATCTACAAACCGGGGCGCTGGGGTATTCGCATTGAAAACCTGGTGCTGAACGTAGCAGCAGGGGCGGGCGAATTCGGCGAGTTCCTGCGCTTCGAGACGCTGACCCTGTGCCCGATCGATACGCGCTGCCTCGACCTGGCTCTGCTGCAGCCGCACGAAGTCGAATGGCTCAACGACTACCACGCGCAGGTACGTGAGCGCCTGCTGCCGCATGTGGACGGCAGCGCGCGCGCCTGGCTCGAACTGCGCACGAAAGCGATTTAATGATGGCTTCTTCCCGCTCCACCCGCGCCAGTTCCGCCGTCGAACGCCTGAAACGCCGTACCGGGCAGACCGGTTATTCGATGGCGCGCACCGCCAGCGGCGGCTTTTATCTGTCCGAGATGCCGGGTTCGCCGCCGCTGTGCGAACCGCTCGAACTCGACGAATTCGTCGCCTTCGTCAACGGTCTCGGACCGCAGGAAATCCGCCGGATGACCAAGAACGACATCGCCTTCGAGAAGCAGCTGGTCAAGAAAAAAGCCGAGTAAGAGAAACTTGAAAAAGTAAAAGCCCCGAGGCGGTCCGCAGCTGTCGCAGTCCTATAAAGTCCGCCATGACGAACGTCGATTTTCTGTCTCCCTATTGGTCGCCGACCGAAATCGCGACCAATGCCGTGATCCTGCTGCACCTGGCCGGCTCGCTTTTTCTCGGCCTGCTGGTCGGCTACGAGCGTTCCTATCACGGGCGCGCGGCCGGCATGCGCACCTATGGCCTGGTGTGCATGGCCTCATGCGCGCTGACCATCGTCAGCGGCTATCCGGAGATGTGGTTCGGCGGCCAGGTCGGCGCCATCGGCGTGGTCGATCCGACCCGGGTGATGCAGGGCGTGGTGACCGGCATCGGCTTTCTCGGCGCCGGCGTCATCATGCGCGAGGGTTTCAATATCAGCGGCTTGACCACCGCCGCCTCGATCTGGAGCTCGTCGGTGATCGGCATCCTGGTCGGCGTCGGCTTTTATCTGGCCGCGATGGGCCTCGCCTTCTTTTCGGCCATGATCATGATTTATCTGAACCGCGTCGAGGCCGTGCTGCCCTCGCGCCGCGCGGTGGCCGTCACGCTGCGCTTTCGCGAGGATTACCTGCCGCGCGAAGACGCCTTGCGCGAAGCGGCCCTCGAGCGCGGCTACCAGATTGCCGGCAGCTCGCTGACGGTCTCCAGCAGCAACCGGCGCCAGGAATGGCGTTTCGTCGCCATCGCCCTGTCGCGCCACAACCGCGCCACGCTCACCGAACTGGCGGCCGAACTGGCGGCGTCCGAGGGTGTCGAGGGGTTTCAGCTCTCGCATGCACGTAACTAAAATAATTAAATAACCAACGACTGGGGTAGTACGCATGAAGGCTCAAGATGTTCTCGATTTCTGGTTCCTGCCGCCTGGCGCTCCCGGCTACGGCCAGGCGCGTCCTGAATGGTTTCGCAAGGATGCCGCCTTCGATACGCAGATCCGCGACCGCTTCGGCAGCCTGATCGCGCAGGCGGTCGCCGGCGGCTTGCGCGAATGGGACATGGAAGGGCCGGCCGGCGCGCTGGCGCGCATCCTGGTGCTCGACCAGTTCACCCGCAACGCCCACCGCGACACGCCGGAATCCTTTGCCGGTGACACGCTGGCGCTGCTGGCCGCGCAATCGCTGGTCGACAGCGGCGCCGACCGCCAGCTGGCGCCGTTCCAGCGCGCCTTCGTCTACATGCCTTACGAGCACGCGGAAGACGCGCGCATGCAGCAGTGCGCGGTCGACCTGTTCGCGCGCCTGGCGGCCGAACACGAAGGGTTCGGCGAGATGCTCGACTACGCGCACCGCCACCGCGGCGTGATCGCGCGCTTCGGGCGCTTCCCGCACCGTAATCCCATCCTGGGCCGCGCCTCCACCGCCGACGAACTGCAGTACCTGGGGCAGCCCGGCGCCGGGTTCTGATGGCCGCGACACTCAACGTCGTCGGCGCCGGCCACGTCGGGCGCGTACTGGGCCGCCTGTTCCATACGCACGGCGCATTCACGGTGCAGGACGTGCTGACGCGTTCCCCGGCCAGTGCCGCCGATGCCGCCGCCTTTATCGGCGCCGGGCGCGCACGGGGGCAACTGTCCGAACTGCGCCGCGCCGACGTCTGGATGCTGGCCGTCGGCGACGACCAGATCGCCCACACGTGTGTCGCACTGGCGGCAGCCGGCCTGCTGGGCGGCGCCACCGTGTTTCACTGCAGCGGCGCCAGGACGTCGAGCGAACTGCAGGCGGCGCGCGATGTCGGCGCGCATGTGGCGAGCATCCACCCGGTGCGCAGTTTCGCCGATCCGCACGCCGTCGCCGCCGCTTTCGACGGCACCTGGTGCGGCGTCGAAGGCGATGCGCAAGCGCTGGCGCTGTTGACGCCGGCGTTCGAGGCGATCGGTGCGCGTTTTGTCGCCATCGACGCCGCCGCCAAGACGGTCTACCACGCCGCCTCCGTGTTCGCCTCCAACTACCTGGTGACGGTGCTCGACGCCGCCCTGCGCGCCTATGCCGCGGCCGGCGTGCCGATGGAAGTCGCGCGCGAGCTGGCGCAGCCGCTGGCGGGCGAAACGTTAAATAATGTGTTCCGGCTCGGTACGCCCGCCGCCCTCAGCGGTCCGGTGGCGCGGGGCGACATGGCGACGGTGGCGCGCCAGCAGGCGGCGCTGCAGGGCTGGGATACCCCGACCGCGGAGCTGTACGCGGCCCTGGTCGACGCCACCACCTTGCTGGCCGAACGCAAGCGGCGCGGCGTGCCCTGAAGCGGCCATTTTTCTTACCGAGGAGTACCGATGTTCTTCACCGCCTGGGCCATGCTGGCCGTTCTCGGCGTCTATTTCTGGACCGGCGTCATGGCTGGCTATGCGCGCGTCAAATACAAGGTGCCGGCGCCCTCGATGGAGGGGCCTGTCGCCTTCCAGAGCGCGCAACGGGTGCAAGTCAATACGCTCGAACAGTTGCCGATCGTGATCGTGCCCTTGTGGCTGTGCGCCACTTACCTGGGCGATGTCTGGGCCGCCGCCGGCGGCTTGCTGTGGTGTGGCGCCCGGATTGCGTACGCGCTCGGCTATTACCGCGATCCGGCGCGGCGCGAACTCGGTTTTGTGCTTGGCATGGTGGCAAGTGCGTTGTTGATCGGCGGCACAGTCGTCGGATTACTAATGCACTAAAGCAAATCCTAGGCATTGAGGAATCGACAGAGTTCCTGATAGGCAATAAGATTGGCGGTTGAATCCGTCATGCCGGTGACTGGTGCGCGTCGCGCCCAGCCGGTCCGATGCGCAGGAGGCACCATGCTCTTTCTGAAAAGTACCGCGCTGATGAAAGCGCCGGGCATTTATGAGGTCGACGTTGCTGCCAAGCCACCCGGCAAAACTTTCGGGGTCTACCTGGCCACCGATCCCGACAATCCGCCGCAGGCGCTGCTCGCCGCATTGGCCGAGCTTGGCTTCAAGGGCAGTTACCAGAAAAAGTACACGCACCGCGATGGCGGCCGCGTGCTCGACCTGCATTTCGAAAAAGACGGCACCGACCTGTTCAAAGGCTGGAAGGCCGACGAGTGCAGTGCCAACCTGGCCGCCCTCGACAGGCTATTCGGCAGTCTCGGCATCAGCGTCGCCCGGCGCGTAATGAGCATGGCCGAAGCTTACGCCTGAGATGTCATGCGCCGCGCCCTGCCTGCCGCTATGCCGGCCAGGCGCCGAGGATCTCACGTTTGTTCATGCGACAATGCCCAATCATGGGATCCCCCCATGATCAACGCGCGATTGTCTTATGGATCTGTTCGACACCCCTGGCACTCTCGTGCCGATCCCCATCATCGATGGCGAACTGGCGCTGCTGTCCCAATTGGCGCTGCCGCTGCCGAACGCCGCCATTCTGGCGCGCCTGCTGGCGGAAACGCCGTGGCGCGCGGAAAGCGTGTTCGTCTACGGCAAACGCCACCTGCAGCCGCGCCTGACGGCCTGGTACGGCGACGCCAGCTATACCTATTCGGGCCTGCGCCTGGACCCCTTGCCGTGGACGGCCCTGTTGCTGGAATTGCGCACCGCCGTCGAGGCGGTGTGCGGACATCGGTTCAATAGCGTGCTGCTGAACCGCTACCGCAACGAGCGCGACAGCATGGGCATGCACAGCGACGATGAAGCGGAACTGGGCGACGACCCCGTCATCGCTTCGCTCAGCTACGGCACGGTGCGCACGTTTGTTTTGAGGCATAAAAACAACAAACAGACGGTCCGCTTACCCTTGGAAGATGGCAGTTTGTTATTGATGAGCGGCCAGTTACAAAAACATTGGCTACACGGCATTAACAAGTCGACCCGCTCCCTCGGAGAAAGGGTAAATCTAACCTTTCGGTATATCGTTTAGTTTGACTTTTACGTGCGCCACATTGGTGCGAAAATAACTGAACCATAAGTCAGTTATGTTACATTTGATTACAGTTCTTACCTGATTGGCATGGGTGTGCGCTTTTCATGATGCTATCTTGGACACATCGCGATTCACGATGAATTGCGAGCCAGACTAAAACGTGAAAAGGATTGTCGTATGAAAAAGCTCATCTTTGCACTGATCGCAGGCTCCGCTGTCATGACCGCTGCTCAAGCCCAGACCATTACCGGTCCGTATGTCGGTATCGGTGCATCCGGCGCCGACCGCGAGTACAACGTGCCGGGCGCTACCATGAATAGCAACGGCGGCTACAAGTTCGGCGGCAAGATCTTCGCCGGCGCGCAAGTGCATGAAAACTTCGGCGCCGAAATCGGCTATACCGACTTCCGCAAGGCCGATGGCAACTACACGCTCAACGGCGCCAACGTCAACACCGAAAACGAAGGCTACGGCGCCTACATCGCCGCCAAGGCCAGCAAGAACTTCAACGACAAGGCATCGGTCTACGCCAAGCTGGGTGTTGCGCACACCAGCAACGAGCAGACCTCGGCTACCGCCGGCCTGAACCGTAAGGTCAGCGACAACGCCGGCTACGGTGCCCTCGGCATGCAGTACAAGGTGACCGAGCAAGTCGCACTGCTGGCCGAGTACGAGCGTTACGGCACCAAGAAAGACTTCGGCCCGAAGCCGGACGTCTTCACCATCGGCGCCAAGTACCAGTTTTAATTTGATGCCTCGCTGAGGTAACGACAAAAAGGGCCTGCGGGCCCTTTTTGTATTGGCGGATGCGTGGAGCCGGTTGCGGCCCGGCCGGCCTTATAGCGCCGGCGCGGCGCCTGTGACGCCAGCGCGCCCCATCGCCCAGGGGGGCAACACGGGCGGCGTTTCGACCTGCGGCGCACTGAGGCCTGCGGAAACAAACCGGTGTACCGACGACCACGGCCAGTCGTGCGCGCTCGCGCACAGGCCGTGGCGCACCGGATTGGTGTGCATGTAGTCGATCAGGGAAGCATATTCGGCGTCGTCGGACACGCGGAATTCCTGGTACTGGCGCGCCCAGATCGCGCCGTCGTCGCCCGCCGCACCCAGCGACTTGCGCAAGGCTTTAGAGAAGGCAATCTTGACGGCGCGCCAGCGGCTGGAACAGTCATGGTCGCCCGGCGGCAGCGTCCACATCGCATGGGCGTGGTCGGGCAAGACCACCCAGCCGTCGACATGAAAGGGTTTGCGCACGCGCGCCTGGCGGATCGCGTCGCCGAAGGCGGATATATGGTCCGTCAACAAGGAACTGCCACGGTCCAGCAGGCGAACCGTGAAGAAAAAGGTCCCACCGGGGACCCGGTTATCGCGGTAGTCGGTCATGGGCAAGGTGTGCCGATCGATGGGTGATCGCCATGCGATTGGCGCAAATGGGAGGCGGGAACGGTAAGCCTCATCGGCGCTCGATTCTACACACTGCCGCTCACTGCCGCGTTACGTTTCCGCGCATAAATTTTGAGCAAAAAAAAGCCCGGCAGAGCCAGGCTTTTGTGCTTCAGACGGCGATCAGGCCGTCAGCGGCTTGTAGCGAATCCGCTTCGGCTTGGCGCCTTCTTCGCCCAGGCGCTTCTTCTTGTCCGCTTCGTATTCCTGGTAGTTACCATCGAAGAAGGTGACTTGCGAGTTGCCCTCAAACGCCAGGATGTGGGTGGCGATGCGGTCCAGGAACCAGCGATCGTGCGAGATCACCATCACGCTGCCGGCGAATTCGAGCAGGGCGTCTTCCAGCGCGCGCAGGGTTTCCACGTCGAGGTCGTTCGACGGTTCATCCAGCAGCAGCACGTTGCCGCCTTGCAGCAGGGTTTTTGCCAGGTGCAGACGGCCGCGTTCGCCGCCCGAGAGGTTGCCGACGATTTTCTGCTGGTCCGAGCCTTTAAAGTTAAAACGGCCGAGGTAGGCGCGCGACGGCATTTCGAAGCGGCCGACGCTGAGCATGTCGGCGCCGCCGGTGACGTCTTCGAACACCGACTTGTTGTTCGCCAGTTCGTCGCGGTGCTGGTCGACCAGCGACACTTTCGCGGTCTGGCCGATTACGACTTCGCCGCTGTCCGGTTGCTCTTTACCTGCAATCATCTTGAACAGGGTCGACTTACCGGCGCCGTTCGGGCCAATGATGCCGACGATCGCGCCCGGCGGCACGGTGAACGACAGGTTGTCGATCAGCAGGCGGTCGCCAAACGCTTTCGAGACATTCTTGAATTCGATGACTTCGTTGCCGAGGCGCTCGGCCACGGGAATGAAAATCTCCTGGGTTTCGTTGCGCTTCTGGTATTCGAATTCGCTCAGTTCGTTAAAGCGCGCCAGGCGCGCTTTCGACTTGGCTTGGCGTGCTTTCGGATTCTGGCGCGCCCACTCGAGTTCCTTGGCGAGCGCTTTCTGGCGCGCCGATTCGGTCGCTTCTTCCTGTTTCAGACGCGCCTGTTTCTGGTCCAGCCACGACGAGTAATTGCCCTTCCATGGGATGCCCGAACCGCGGTCCAGTTCCAGGATCCATTCGGCGGCATTGTCGAGGAAGTAGCGGTCGTGGGTGATGCCGACCACGGTGCCGGGGAAGCGCAGCAGGAATTGCTCCAGCCATTCGACCGACTCGGCATCCAGGTGGTTAGTCGGTTCGTCGAGCAGCAGCATGTCCGGCTTGGAGAGCAGCAATTTGCAGAGCGCCACGCGGCGCTTCTCGCCACCGGAGAGGACGGCGATCCTGGCATCCCAGGGCGGCAGGCGCAGCGCATCGGCGGCCATTTCCAGCTGCAGATTCAGGTTGCCGCCGTCGGAGGACGAGATGATGGCTTCCAGGCGTTCCTGCTCTTTTGCCAGCGCATCGAAATCCGCGTCTTCTTCGGCATAGGCCGCGTAAACGGCTTCCAGCTTGGCTTGCGCCTCGAAGGCTTCGCCCAGGCCCGATTCGACTTCCTGGCGCACGGTTTTTTCCGGATCGAGTTGCGGTTCCTGCGGCAGGTAGCCGATGTTCAGGCCCGGCATCGGACGCGCTTCGCCCTGGATGTCGGTATCGATGCCTGCCATGATTTTCAGCAGGGTCGACTTGCCGGAGCCGTTCAGGCCCAGCACGCCGATCTTCGCGCCCGGGAAGAAGGACAGCGAAATATCCTTCAGGATCTGCCGCTTCGGTGGGACGATTTTGCCCACGCGATTCATGGTGTAAACGTAATTAGCCATTATTGTGTCTGTAGAAAATCAAGGTGCAAAGGATACGATAGAAGCGCGCCCGCGGGCACCCCCATCACGAAACTTTCACTGCGGGCTCACTACGGCCGCGCCGAAGCAGTCCTTCACCGGCAAACAGCGCCAGCGCCGTCCAGATCAGGGCGAAGCCGACCAGGCGGTCAGCGGTAAATGCTTCTTTGAACAGCAGCACGCCCAGCAAAAATTGAATCGTCGGCGCCAGGTATTGCAGCAAGCCGAGGATCGAGAGCGGAATCTGGCGCGCGCCGCTGGCAAACAGCAGCAGCGGGATCGCCGTGATCGGACCGGACGCCACCAGCAGCCAGCGCGTGCTGTTCGAGGCGGTGTTGATGAAGGCGTTGTCGCCATGGGAGGTCAGCCAGCCGATATAGGCAGCCGCCAGCGGGAACAGCACCATCGTTTCGAACGACAAACCCTCCAGGGCGCCGAGCGCGGCGGTCTTGCGCAACAGGCCGTAGGCGCCGAAGGTGGCTGCCAGGAACAGGGCGATCCAGGGCACGCTGCCGGCCTGCCAGGTCAGCCAGGCAACGCCGAGGGCGGCCAGGCCGATCACGCCCCACTGGAATGGACGCAGGCGCTCCTTCAGGATGAGAAAGCCGAACATGATGTTGACCAGGGGTGTAATAAAGTAGCCGAGGCTGGCATCGATCACGTGGCCATTGTTGACGGCCCAGATATACAGCAGCCAGTTGGCGGCGAGCAGCACGGCGGACCCGGCAAAACTCCAGAATACGCGCGGCTGGCGCACCTGGCCGAGCCACTGCCATTGGCGCCGCAGCGCCAGCACGATCAACAGGAAGGCGAGCGACCACAGCATGCGGTTGGCCAGGATCTGCAGCGCCGGCACCTCGCCGATCGCGTGGAAATAGAGAGGGAACAAACCCCAGCACAGGAAGGCCAGGGCGGCGGAAACGATGCCGGTACGCATGGGGAAGAAGGATGGAATTGCAGGACTGGCATTATCCCCGATACGGGCTGACCCTGCTGGCGCTGCCCCTTTTTATGGCGGTGTATGATGCCTGACGAAATGTTCTTGCAATTTTCTTGTCGTTATTTTATGGTGCGCCGCACCAAAACAGAAAAATGGTGCAATTTTGACGGCTGAAAACAAGAAGAGCAGCATCGCCGCGCTGACCCTGTCCGCGGTTGGCATCGTCTACGGCGACATCGGTACCAGTCCTTTATATACCCTGCGTGCGATCTTCGACCCCGAGCACGGCTTGCCGCTGACCAGCGGGAATATCCTCGGCATCGTTTCCCTGATTTTCTGGAGCCTGACGATCATCGTCTCGCTGAAATACGTCACCCTGGTGCTGCGTGCCGACAACCGTGGCGAGGGCGGCATCATGGCCTTGATGGCGCTCGCCCTGAATTCCGTCACCCGCCAGTCGAAATGGCATTTTCCGCTGCTCGTGATCGGCGTGCTCGGCGCCACCATGTTTTATGGCGACAGCGTGATCACGCCCGCCATCTCCGTGCTCGGCGCGATCGAGGGCCTGGAAGTGGCGGCGCCCGGCTTGTCGCATTACGTGGTGCCACTGACCATCGTCGTGCTGGTCGCCTTGTACAGTGTGCAGCGCCACGGCACGGCCGGCATCGGCCGCTTCTTCGGGCCGGTGATGCTGGTCTGGTTCATCAGCCTGGCGGCGATGGGGATCGTCAACATCATCGAGACGCCGGCGATCCTGAATGCGTTGAATCCTTGGTACGCGCTGGACTTCATGCTGCACAACGAATTCCTCGCCTTCGTCGCCCTCGGCGCGGTGGTGCTGGCCGTGACCGGCGCCGAAGCTTTATATGCCGACATGGGCCACTTCGGCAAGAAGCCGATCCGCTTCGCCTGGTTCATGATCGCCTTTCCGGCGCTGACCCTGAACTACCTGGGCCAGGGCGGCTTGCTGATCGCCGACCCGACCGCGATCGACAACCCGTTCTTCCACCAGCTCGGCACCTGGAGCGTGATCCCGCTGGTGATCCTGTCCACCATGGCGGCCGTGATCGCCTCGCAGGCGACGATTTCCGGTACCTATTCGATGACCAAGCAGGCCGTCGCGCTGGGCTTGTTGCCGCGCATGCGCATCCTGCACACCTCGGAAAGCGAGATCGGCCAGATTTATATCCCGGCCGTGAACTGGCTGCAATTGGGCGTGGTGCTGATCGCCGTGATCGGCTTCGGTTCCTCCGAAGAGCTGGCCGGCGCCTACGGCATCGCCGTGACCGCCACCATGATGGCGACCACGATCCTGACCTTTTTCGTTACGCGCTACCGCTGGCAGCTGCCGCTGGTGCTGTGCATCGGCGCGACCGGCTTTTTCCTGGTGATCGACATCATGCTGTTCTCGTCGACGACCCTGAAACTGTTCCATGGCGGCTGGTTCCCGTTGCTGCTCGGTTCGGTGCTGTTGACCGGTATGCTGACCTGGAAGCGCGGGCGCGAACTGGTGTTCGAAAACCTGGAGCGGCATGCGATCCCGCTCGACGCCTTCTTGCAGTCGCTGTTCGTGGGGCCGCCGACGCGCGTGCCCGGCACCGCGATTTTCCTGCGCGGAGAAAGCGATGGCGTGCCGCATGCGCTGCTGCACAACCTGCTGCACAACAAGGTGCTGCACGAGCGCGTCGTCTTCCTCACCGTGCGCATCAAGGAAGAACCCTGGGTGGCGCCGGCCGACCAGGTAGAGATGGTCGAACTCGGCCACAACTGCTACCAGTTGAATATCCATTACGGCTTCAAGGACGAACCGGACATCCCGGGCATCATGCGCCAGTGCGCCACCCTGGGGCTGCCGTTCGAGATGATGGAAACCTCGTTCTTCATCGCGCGCCAGACCGTGATTTCGGCGCCGGGCGGCGGCATGATGCCGTGGCGCGAACATCTGTTCGTGGCGATGTCGAGAAATGCGCGCGGCGCGGCCGACTACTACCAGATCCCGCCCAACCGCGTCATCGAACTCGGTACCCAAGTCGAAATCTGATACATATCGCGGACAAAAAGCGGACAGTCTGGTGTGGGGGCTTGCGCTAAGGTACTGTGTTTCCCTTTAAACACATTCTCCGCGAGTTCTCATGCAACAAGCTAAACTTTCCCTGCTGGCAGCCTGCTGCGCCGCCGTCCTCAGCCTGAGCGCTTGCGGCGGTGGCGGCGGCGGCGGCGACAGCAGCGCGCCGGCGATTGCCGTCAGCAATCCGGCCACGCTGGTGGTCACCGACAGCGTCGTCGGCACCGGTGCAACCGCCACCAACGGCAAGCGGATCACCGTCAAGTACACCGGTTGGTACTACAGCGCCAGCACCGCCGACCACAAGGGGCCGCAGTTCGAGAGCAATAGCACCGGCTTCGGCTTTGTGCTCGGCACCGGCGCCGTCATCGCCGGCTGGGACCAGGGCCTGGCCGGCATGAAGGTGGGCGGCAAGCGCACCCTGGCGATTCCATCGAGCCTCGCCTACGGCAGTTCCGGCCGCGGTCCGATCCCGCCGAATGCCGGCTTGCTGTTCGAGGTCGAGCTCACCAAAGTCGAATAGAACACTGTCCTAGGGAACGCCGCCAACTACCCAGAGTGGGTACGATGTGAAACGGGCGACCTCATCGGTCGCCCGTTTGCGTAAACACATCGGAGCAATACAACATGGCGGAACACCTTACTAAAACGGAAATCGAAGAACTGACACCGCGCCAGCGCGTCATGGCCATCGTCGGCGCTTCCTCGGGCAACCTGGTCGAATGGTTCGACTTTTATATTTATTCTTTCTGCGCCCTGTACTTTTCCTCGGCCTTTTTCCCGTCCGGGAATCCAACGACCCAACTGCTGAACACCGCCGGCATCTTCGCCGCCGGTTTCCTGATGCGTCCCATCGGCGGCTGGATGTTCGGCCGCATCGCCGACAAGTACGGCCGCAAGAATTCGATGATGATCTCGGTGCTGATGATGTGCGGCGGCTCGCTGATGATCGCCGTGCTGCCGACCTATGCGCAGATCGGCACGGCGGCGCCGGCGCTGCTGCTGCTGGCGCGCCTGTTCCAGGGGCTGTCGGTCGGCGGCGAGTACGGCACCAGCGCCACCTACATGAGCGAAGTGGCGCTGCCCGGACGGCGCGGCTTCTTCGCCTCGTTCCAGTACGTGACCCTGATCGGCGGCCAGCTGCTGGCGCTGCTGGTGCTGGTGATCCTGCAGCAGCTCCTGACCGAGGCCGAACTGCGCGCCTGGGGCTGGCGCATCCCGTTCGTGTGCGGCGCCGCCGCGGCGATCGTGTCCCTGTACCTGCGCCGTTCGCTGACCGAGACCACCACCGCCTCCGACCGCAGCCGCAAGGAAGCGGGCAGCCTGGCGGGCCTGATGAAGCACAAGCGCGCCTTCATTACGGTGCTGGGCTTTACCGCCGGCGGCTCGCTGATCTTTTATACGTTTACGACCTACATGCAGAAATACCTGGTCAACACGGCCGGCATGAGCACCAAGACCGCCAGCGCGGTGATGACGGGGGCGCTGCTGGTCTACATGGGCATGCAGCCGCTGTTCGGCGCGCTGTCGGACCGCATCGGCCGCCGTACCGCGATGATCTGGTTCGGCGGCCTGGCGACCCTGTGCACGGTGCCGATCATGTCGGCCCTGCACGGCGTCACCGATCCCTGGGTGGCGGGCATCCTGATCATCTGCGCGCTGGCGATCATCAGCCTGTACACCTCGATCAGCGGCTTGATCAAGGCGGAGATGTTCCCGGTCGAAGTACGCGCGATGGGCGTGGGCGTGTCGTATGCGGTGGCGAATGCGCTGTTCGGCGGTTCGGCCGAATACGTGGCGCTGTGGTTCAAGCAGGCCGGCGTGGAGCAGAATTTTTACTGGTACGTCAGCGGCATGTGCGCGCTCGCCTTCATCGTTGCCCTGCGCATGCCCGACCCGAGCAAGTCGGGTCTCTTGAAAGGGTAATTAGCGCAGCATGTCGATGTGCAGGATGCCGTCTTCGTCGTAGGGCGCGGAGACGGTCTCGAACCCGAAACTTTGGTAAAACTTTTCCAGGCGCTGCTGGGCGCCGATGCGGACGCGGTGTCCCGGGTGCAGCCGTTCGGCATACTGAAGGCCGTGCGCGACCAGTTCGCGCCCGGCGCCCGAGCCGCGCACGTCGTTCGTCGTCAGGATGCGCCCCAGCGACATCTCGTCGTATTTCGCGCCCGGCGCCAGGCAGCGCAGGTAGGCAACCAGCACGCGCCGCCCGCCGATGTCGCGCCAGCCGAGCAGGTGGTGCGCATCGAGGTCATAGCCGTCGATGTCCGGGTACAGGCAGGTCTGCTCGAGGATGAATACCTGCTGGCGCTGCGCCAGCACTTCATACAGTTGCGCGCCCGAGAGCTCGGCGAAGCTGCACCATTGCCATTCGATCATTGTGAATCCGTTCGTATTTAAAGATAGGCGGCCGTCTCGAAACCTTCGAGCACGTTGACCGTGTGGATGCCGAGTTCGGCGTGCGCCTGCCCGCCCTCGAACACGAAGGCGGTCGGCAGGCCGAGCCAGGCGATGCGTTCGCCGATGCGCAGGTAGTCGGCACCATTCAGCGTGAATTCCGCCTTGGCGCCTGCATCGGTATCGTCGCCGCGCGCGCCGACGCCGAGCGCCACCACCAGCGCCTCCGGGGCGAACATGCCCAGTTTCAGGCAAGCCGTCTCCAGCGCCGCCAGCCAGTGCGCGGCGCCCGTGCCGCGCGCCAGCGCCAGGTTCATGTTGTAGCCGCTGCCTTCGCCGCTGCCGGTTTCGTCGGCGTGGCCGAGATAATACGGGAAATCCGTGCGCGGGTCGGCGTGCAGCGAGATGGTCAACACGTCGCTGCGGCCATAGAAAATGGTTTGTGTGCCGCTGCCGTGGTGGTAGTCGATGTCGAGGATGGCCACGCGTTGCGAACCATCGTCGAGCAGGTGCTGGGCCGCCAGCGCCGCGTTGTTCAGGAAGCAGCCGCCGCCGAAATAATCGGCGCCCGCGTGGTGGCCGGGCGGGCGGGTCAGCGCGAAACTGCCGCGCTGGCCCAGGCGCAGCGCGTGTGCGGCATTGATGGCGCAGTCGGCGCCGGTGCGGGCGGCATTCCAGGTGCCGGCGGTGAGCGCCGTGGCGTCGGTCGAATACAGGCCGAGACACCCCAGGACGCTTTCCGGCTCGACGTCGCTGCGCAGGCCGCGCACCGGCCAGTTGAACGCCTGCGCATCTTTGTCCGTGTTGGCCGGGTCGAGGGCCAGCCACTCGCTCCAGGCGCTGCGCAAAAAATGCAAATAACGCGGCGTATGGATGCGTTCGAGCGAGACCGGCGGCGCGCGGTGCGGGGTGACGATCTCGCCCAGTCCGCGCCGCTGCAGTTCATTCAATACAAGGGCCACCCGCTCGGGCTTGTCGAACGACGACGATGACTGCGCGCGGTGCTGGCCATGGTGTTCGTTATAAAAGGTGAGCAAGGCATCCCCAGCGGGTCAGAACACCGAAATTACTGGTGGTTGCCGCACAGCGTACTGCTGTTGTACGCCGCCACGAAATCGTCGAAGCTGCCCGTGTCCTGCTGCTCGACGATCACCTGCTCGGCCAGCGAGGCGGCGGCCATTTCGGCGAACACCGCTTCCTCGGCCGGCATCAGCGGGCTGTCGCGGAAGGTGGCCGCATGCAGTTTGCTTTGCTGCAGTCCGAAGGCGGCGGCCGAACCGAGTGCGCGCACCTCTTCCAGCACGCGCGCCGACGGCGTCTTCGACGGATCGGCGATCTTCGCCTTTTGCTGCGCCAGCGAAGCTTCGTGCACGCCGCTCTCGTTGTGCTCGGCGTCGAGCAGGCGCGCCAGCGGGCGGATGCGTTCGATCAGGTCATCGGCCCATGCCGCCAGCGGCACCTCTTCGCCGTTGCGCGTGAGCGTCAGGCCGGGGCGGCGTCCTTCCTTGACCGTGCGCGCAAAATTGCGGGCGTGGACCTGCCCTTCGGCGGCGCTGATCAGCGGGCTCTCGTCGAGCGCGCAGAACAGCAAAAAGGCGTCGAGGAAGCGGCCGGTCTCGATCGAGATCCCGATCGGCTCGAACGGATCGACATCGAGGCAGCGCACTTCGATGTATTGCACGCCGCGGTTGCACAGGGCTTGTACCGGACGCTCGCCGGTACGGATCACGCGCTTCGGGCGGATCGTCGAATAGTATTCGTTCTCGATCTGCAGCACGTTGGTCGACAGCTGGATCCATTCGCCGTCGCGCTTGGTGCCGAGCGCGGCGTACGGCTCGTAAGGGCGGTTCACGGCATCCATCAGGCTCGTGACATAGCTTTCCAGGCTGTTTTCGTGCGGACGCAGGCCGGACTGGGCATCGTTCTGGTAACCCAGGTCGCTCATGCGCAGGCTGGTCGCGTAGGGCAGGTACAAGGTGTCGTCGGACAGCGTTTCCAGCGCGTGTTCGCGCCCGCGCAAAAAACTCGTGGTGAGTGCCGGCGAAGCGCCGAACAGGTACATCAGCAGCCAGCTGTAGCGGCGGAAGTTGCGGATGGTGGCGAAATAGCTTTCGGACTGGAAGTCGCGCAAGGCATGGCGCCGCTCCTCGGGCACGCCTTCGCTGGCGAGGATCAGGCGCCACAACTGCTCCGGCAACGAATAGTTGTAGTGGATGCCGGCGATGCATTGCATGGCCTTGCCATAGCGCAGGGCCAGGCCGCGGCGGTACACGTGTTTCAGCATGCCGATGTTGGCAGTGCCGTACCAGGCGATCTCGATGTCTTCTTCGGCAGGCAGTTCGCCCGGCATCGACGAGCTCCACAGCATCTCGTCGCCCAGTTTCGAATAGGCGAAGCGGTGGGTGGCGTCGAGCCGGTGCAGCGCCAGGCCGATGTCGTGCTCGGCCGGGGTGATAAATTCGAGCAGCGCTTCGGCGTAGTCGGTCGTGATTTGCGGGTGCGTCAGCGCCGCGCCCAGCTGGACCGGATGCGGGGTGCGCGCGAGCTGTCCTTGCGGGTCGATACGCAGGGTTTCGCGCTCGATGCCGCGCAAGCCCTGGCCGAGCAGGCCACGGTGGGCATCGTCGTCGAGCAGGGCCAGGCGGCGGGTCAGTTGGTTCGACACGGGTGTTTCCTTTCTTATACTGCCTTAGTGATTGGTGCAGAGAGTAACCGAAAATCGGACAGCGCGTCGGTGCCGGGCCCGTTTATGGAGGCCGCCAGCGGCGTCAATCGCGCGCCGGCACCAGCGGCGCAGTGGGTGGCGAAGCGGGGGGCCTGGCGGGCACGCTGGCCGGCGGGTCGGCGCGCTCGGCGGCAGGTGGCTTGGCGGGCGGGGCAGGTGGCTTGTCGGCAGGCGTTGCGGCAGGTGTTGTTGGAGTCGGCGCGATGGCGGGCGTGTCTGCCGGAGTGGCCGCCTTGGCGGGCGCTGGCGCCGGCTCTGCGCCATTCACCTCGCCTACTAGCCATTTGTTCATCACGCGCTCGAGCAGCGGCAGCGGCAGCACGCCATTGCCCAGCAGCGCATCGTGAAAGCGGCGTACGTCGAAGCGCGTGCCGAGCGCGGCCTGCGCCTTGTCGCGCAGGGCGGCAATCCGTAATTGCCCCGCCTTGTAGCTGAGCGCTTGCGCCGGCTGGGCGATGTAGCGGTCGACCTCGACTTCGTTGTCGGGCAGCGCGTTGGCCGTGTTCGCGTTCAGGTAGTCGAGCGCCTGCTGGCGTGTCCAGCCAAAGGCATGGATGCCGGTGTCGACCACCAGGCGCGCGGCGCGGAACATGGCGTCGTTCAGGTAGCCGAAGCGCGAGAAGGGATCGCGAAAGAAACCGAGTTCCGGTCCCAGCCCCTCGGCATAGGTGGCCCAGCCTTCGCCAAAGGCGTCGTCCCAGCCGTGGCGGCGAAACGCCGGCAGTTCGCGCAAGGCGCGCGCGCGCGCCACTTGCAGGTGGTGGCCCGGCACCGCTTCGTGCAGCGCCAGCGTCTCGATTTCCCACAGCGGCTGGCCGGCCGGGCGCTCGGTATTCACGACCAGCGCCGCGCTGCGATCGAGCGTGCCGGCTTCGTAATAGGCCGCGACCTGGCTGGCCGCTCCCGCCTGGCCGAGGCGCTTGACGCCGATGTCCTCGCTTGGCAGCGTGCCGAACAGGGCCGGCAGGCGCGTACTGGCGCGTTCGATCACGCGCCGGTAGCGCGCCAGCAGCGTTTCAGGATCGCGCGCGAACAGGCGCCGGTCGCTGCGCGCAAACGCGAGGAACTGGGCGACGTTGCCGCGAAAGCCGGTCTGGCCGATGACTTCCTTGATCGCGGCGCGCAGGCGCGCCACCTCCTTTACACCCAGCGCGTGCAGCTCGGCCGGGGTCAGCTCGCCGCCGGTGGCATTCCTGGCCAGGAAGGCGTAATAGCCGGGGCCGCCCGGCAGGCTGGCGGCGCCGAGCGTATCGCGCGCGGCGGGCAGGTAATCGTTGCGCATGAACGCTTCCAGGCGCAGCAGGGCGGGTGCTGCGCTGTCGTTGAGGGCCTTGGTGCCGGCGGCCAGCAATTCGGCGCGGATGGCCGGGTCGATGGTGGCGGGGATGCGCTGCAAGGGCGCGGCCAGCGGTCCCTCATTGAGGCGTTCGCGCAGCGCGCGCAACTGGTCGGGCACGGCGCGCACGCTCGCTTTCGGGGCGGTCCAGCCGGTACGGACACCTTCGCGCAGCTGCTCGATCAGGCCGTCCACGTGTGCCGGCAGGGCGTTCAGGCGCGCGAGGTAGTTGCGGTAGTCTTCCTCGCTGGCGAAAGGCGTCTGCGCGACCAGGCGCGGCAGGCGCACCTGTATGCCATCCCAGGCCGTCAGCAGTTGCGGGTCGGCCAGGGTAAACGCGAGGGTGGCGAGCTGACGCTCTTTCTCGAACACGAACAGGTCGAGCGAGAGCCGCTCTTGCGCGGACAGGCCGGCGCGCTCGATGGCGCGTGCTTCTTCGAGCATGACGCGCGCATGCTCGCGCCGGGCGCGCGCGGCGCCGAGGGACAGGTCGGACAGCCGGTCGTTATAACGGCGCTCGCCGAGCGCGGTCGCGTATTCGGGAAACTGCTCGAGGCGCCACTGCCAGTCGCGCTCGAACAGCGCCGCCGCGCCGGGCGCGCTGTGCGCGGCGCCGTGGAACAGGGCGGATAGCAGGAACAGGAGGGTAACGAGGCGTCGCATCGGCAAGGGGCGGTGGGGGTAGCCGCATTGTAGCAATGCTGACAAGAAGGCCGCGCACCGTGGGGAGGTCGAGCGGCTGAATCACGATGACCTGCAATGCCGAGGTACCGCAAGGTGGACTCCCGAGTCCACGCGGAAATTAGCCCAGCGTTTTACCACGAGCGGAGCCAGACGAAGCTGCATGCCCGCGCGGTCACCGCTAGCGTGTCGTTAGCGCCTCAGGTGCAACCCTGGTAACACTGTGCGAAGTTCCGCGTGGACTCGGGAGTCCACCCTACAACTACCCGCGCCGGCCGCCGCTGACGCGTTCGATGCCGCTTAAGTCGCGCCAGCTTTGTACGTCGGTGTAGCCGGCCTCCAGCAGCAGTGCGCGTACCGCGTCGGCCTGGTCGTAGCCATGCTCGAGCAGCAGCCAGCCACCTGTCTCCAGGTGCGCGGGTGCGCCATCGATGATCGTGCGCAGGGCCGACAGGCCGTCGGCGAAATCGGTCAGCGCGCCGCTCGGCTCGAAGCGCAGGTCGCCCTGCGCCAGGTGCGTGTCGCCGGCGGCGATGTAGGGCGGGTTCGAGGCAATCAGGTCGAAGGTTTCACTTTCCAGGGCGGCGAACCAGTCGCTGCGCAGGAAGCGGACCCGGGCGCCGTTGCGCTCGGCATTGGCGCGCGCCACGGCGAGCGCCTCGTCGCTGACATCGAGCGCAGTGACGCGGGCGTCCGGTCGCGTGTGCGCCACCGCGACCGCGATCGCGCCGCTGCCGGTGCCCATGTCGAGCAAACGGGCGGCGGGTATCAGGCGTTCCAGCACCAGTTCGACGATCAATTCGGTATCCGGACGTGGAATCAGCACGGCGGGACTCACCTGGAACGGCAAGCCGAAGAATTCGCGCTGCCCGACGATGTACGCGATCGGCTCGCCCCCCAGGCGGCGCGCCACCAGCGCGTCCAGCTGCGCCGCTTCCGCGTCATTCAACGCGCGCTCACTATTCGTGATCAGGCCGACGCGCGTCAAGCCAAGCGCATGGCACAGCAGGATGCGGTTTTCCAGCGGATCGAGCGGCAAGCCGGCCTGCAGCGCCTTGACCGTGGTGCCCACGGCGATCTTCATCGCGTGCGCCGGCTTGCGAACAGGACCCACACCAGGCCCAGGGTCAGCAGCACGAACCAAACCGCCGACCATTGCGGGATCGACAAGCCGAACAGCCTGTCGGTGGCGCTCTCGCACAGGCCTTCGGCCTTGAACAGCCACGGCATCATGGTGGCGGTCGGGATCGTGTTCAGCGTCGTTTCCATCGGATCGATACCGCAGGAAAAGCCGGGATTGGCCAGCACGTACAAATGCTTGCCGACCGTGCCGAGACCGCCGAGCGCCGCCAGCAGGGCCACGCCGGCGCCGGCGCGCACCTTGCCGCTCAGGGCGCCGATCAGGGCGGCGATGCCGATGCCGATGAAGGCATAGCGCTGGATCACGCACAGCGGGCAGGGCAGCATGTCGTGGACGAGCTGCAGATAGACGGCGACGCCGACCAGCGCGAAGCTGACGAGGGAGATGAGCAGTAGAACGGAGCGGGAACGTGGCATCGCGAATGGCTTTCGTGGTCAGAAGGTGGCGATTCTCGCATACGGCGCAACCGCTGCCGTATTTTCACATTGGCAAGACCTTATAGTCTTAATGTCACCTTAATCGCCCAGCGCCGCCAGCAGTTCCGCCTGGTGCTCGGCCGCCAGCGCATTGGTCAGTTCGGTCAGGTCGCCGTCCATAATAAAATCGAGTTTATACAGGGTCAGGTTGATGCGGTGATCGGTCAGCCGTCCCTGCGGGAAGTTATAAGTGCGGATGCGTTCACTGCGGTCGCCTGAGCCGATCAGACTCTTGCGGGTCGCCGCTTCCTTCGACTGCTGCTCGCGCAACTGCACATCTTTTATGCGCGCGGCCAGTACCTTCATTGCCTGCGCCTTGTTTTTATGCTGGCTGCGGTCGTCCTGGCATTCGACCACGATATTCGTCGGCAGGTGGGTGATGCGCACCGCCGAATCCGTTTTATTGATGTGCTGGCCGCCGGCGCCCGAGGCCCGATAAGTGTCGATGCGCAGGTCGGCCGGGTTGATGTAGACATCCTCGACCTCGTCCGCTTCCGGCATCACCGCCACGGTGCAGGCCGAGGTGTGGATGCGGCCTTGCGTTTCGGTGGCGGGTACGCGCTGCACGCGGTGGCCGCCGGATTCGAATTTCAGTTTCGAATACACGCCGTTGCCGATCACGCGCACGATCACTTCGCGGTAGCCGCCCAGGTCCGAACTCGATTCCGACACCATCTCGACCTGCCAGCGGTTGCGTTCGGCGAAGCGGGTGTACATGCGCAGCAGATCGCCGGCGAACAATGCCGATTCGTCGCCGCCGGTGCCGGCGCGGATTTCAAGGAAGATGTTGCGCTCGTCGTTTTCATCCTTCGGCAACAACATTTTCTGCAGGTCGAGGTCGAGGGCGCCCAGGCGCATCTTGGCCGCTTCGATTTCTTCCTGAGCGAATTCCTTCATTTCCGGGTCGGCCAGCATCTCCTGAGCGGCGGCGATGTCGCCGTTGGCGGTCTGGTATTCGCGATACAGGGCGACCAGCGGGCCGATCTCGGCGTGCTCCTTGGTCATCTTCCGATAATTGTCCATGTTGGCGGTGGCGCCTTCGTGGGTCAGCAATTCGTCGAGTTCGACCAGGCGGTTCGCCAGTTGGTCGAGCTTGGCCAGCATCGATGGTTTCATGGTTTTATTGTGTGCAGAAGGGTAACTGGACGGCGCGGGGCGCCGGGACGCGCCCGCGGGCGCAACTGCGGGGGACTAAAAAGCGCTAACGGCGGCCGCGGAACAGTTGCGGCAGCAGGTTCGCCAGACGCGCGCGTTCGTCGCCTTCGGCGCGGTGCAGCGCCTGTTGCGGACCGTGCAGGAATTTCGCGGTCAGGCCCCTGGACAGCGCTTCGAGCACGGCGTCGACATCCTCGCCGCGCGCCAGCAGCTTGCGTGCGCGCTCGAGTTCGGCCAGGCGCAGCGCCTCGCTCGACTCATGCAGTTGCTGGATCACCGGCACCACGGCGCGGTCGCCGATCCAGTGCATGAAGGAGGCGACCCGGGTCTCGATGATGGCTTCGGCCTGGGCCACGGCCGCTTGCCGGCTTTCCATGCCGGTCTGCACCACTTGCGCCAGGTCGTCGACGGTGTACAGGAACACGTCGTCCAATCTCGCCACTTCCGGCTCGATATCGCGCGGTACCGCCAGGTCGGCCATGAACACCGGCCGGTGGCGCCGCGCTTTGATCGCACGCTCGACCAGGCCGAGGCCGAGCAGCGGCAGCGTCGACGCGGTGCAGGAGACGACGATGTCGAACTGGGGCAGGCACTCGGGCAGGTCGGCCAGGCGGATCGCGCGCGCGTTCAGGCGGGTGGCGAGCGATTCGCCGCGTTCCATGGTGCGGTTGGCGATGGTGATCGATTTCGGGTTGTGCGCGGCGAAGTGGGCGGCGCACAGTTCGATCATCTCGCCGGCGCCGATGAACAGCACGTGCTGGTCGGCGATGCTGTCGAAGATGCGCTGCGACAGGCGCACGCAGGCGGCCGCCATCGACACGCTGTGGGCGCCAATTTCCGTGGTGGTGCGGACCTCTTTGGCCACCGCGAAGCTGCGCTGGAACAGCTGGTGCAGGTAGGTGCCCAGGCCGCCGGCCTCTTCGGCGGTACGCACCGCATCCTTCATCTGGCCGAGGATCTGCGGTTCGCCCAGCACCATCGAATCGAGCCCCGAAGCGACACGGAAGGCGTGGCGCACGGCATCGTCCTGCGGCAGCATGTACAGGTGCGGGCGCAGTTCGGCGAAATTCAGGGCATGGTAGTGGGCCAGGAACTGGGCCGAGGCGTCGAGCGGATTGGGCACGCCGCTGGCGGCGTAAAGCTCGGTGCGGTTGCAGGTCGAGAGGATCGCCGCCTCGTCGCCGCCGCTAACGTCAGCACCCTTGAAGCGCGTAAACCATGCGCGCGCCGACTGCACCGCACGTCCCAGCTGCTCGGGTCCGAGCGCCAACTGCTCGCGCAGCGAGACCGGGGCAGTGGTGTGGTTCAGGCCAACGGCGAGCAATTGCATGCTGGGATGAAAAGAGGAAGACGGTGAGACGCATTATAACGCCCATGCGCGCAGGGCGTGGCGTGGGCACCCTGTGTCCATGGGAAGCTTGCGCAATCATTATCAAGCGACGTTCGTGGGCTAGCGGGCGGCCCCGAGGCATCATCAGGCGGCGCCGAGCTTTTCCAGGCGGTAGCCGTAGCTGTACACCGGCACGAGTCTAAAACCGTTTTCGGGGCGCAGGCTGAGCTTGTTGCGCACGCGCGAGACGTGGGTGTCCATGGTGCGCGAGGGCACGGCCGTTTCGCGCACCCAGACGGCTTCGTGGATATAGGCGCGCGACAGCGGGCGCCCGATATTGCGGAAGAACAGCAGAGCCAGATAAAACTCTTTCTGGGTGACGTCGATGACGCTGCCATCCTTGAGCAGGCGTCCCGGACGCGTTTCGAATACGTAGGAGCCGAATTGCAGCTGTTCAGTACCGGTCTGCGAAGGGTAGGCGCGGCGCAGCAGGGCCGAGACGCGCGCTACCAGTTCGCCGCGGCGCAGCGGTTTGACCAGGTAATCGTCGGCGCCGGCGGCCATGCCGGCCACGATATCGTCCTCGGCATTACCGCTGACCAGGAACATGGCCGGCGCCTCGGGCGCCATCTTTTCCTTGGCGCGGCGCAGGATGTCGGCCGCCTCCATGTCGCCGGTGGGCCAGTCCATGATCAGGAGATCGGTGCTGTCCTTGCGCATCTGCGCCAGCATATCCTTGCCGCTGTCGAAGAACTGGCAGCTATGGCCAGCGGCACTGAGCACCTGGCACACCAGGTCTGCCTGACTACGGTCATTATCAAGGACGGCTATTCTCATGGCGGCTCATTATCTGTCAAATTCGTAGGATGAGTCCTACAACGTTAAACCGACTATAGCAGACTTTGACAAAATAATGCTGATTGCAAATTTTGATTTTTTATCGAAAGAAGACAATCGTAGAATGGTCATGCCGTTTTCTCAGCCATTCTCACTCTATGCGCGCTCAATTCCGACAGTTTTGCAGGGGTGTTCCCAGCTTGAACAATTGCCGCATAAAAGCAACATTAATAGACAAAAAACAACAGTGTTGCAGGAGTTTACTAACTTACGGGTACATTTCACAGAATACGTGATGTCGAGCTGGCGTGCTGTCCTACATCTAAGCGAACAGGGTAGGCGATGCTGGGAAGGTCAATAAAAGCACTGCGCAAAATAAAAAGGCGCCCGGATCGGGGCGCCTTGGTGTGGAGCAGGGGCTGGACAGCCTCAGGCGTCGGGCAGCACCACGTTGACGTCGAGCACTTCCAGGTTGCCCTGGCGGTCGAGCGAAATCTTGATGTCGTCGGCGTTGACCTTGGTGTATTTCGAAATTACTTCGATCAGTTCGCGGTGCAGGGCCGGCAGGAAGTCGGGACCGGCGCGGTTGGTGCGCTCGCGGGCGATGATGATCTGCAGCCGTTCCTTGGCCGCGGTCGCGCTCTTCTTCTTTTCGGGGAACAGGAATGAGAGCAAGGCCATGTCATTTTGCCCCAAAGATGCGCTGCAGCAGGCCCGGCTTTTCGTAGTTGGTGAAGCGCAGCGGGCGTTCTTCGCCCAGGAAGCGGGCGACCACGTCCTCATACGCCTCGGCCACGTCGGTGCCCTTGAAATGGATCGCCGGATTGCCCTGGTTCGATGCGTGCAGCACCGATTCCGATTCCGGAATGATGCCGATCAGCGGGATGCGCAGGATTTCCTGCACGTCCTGGTAGGACAGCATCTCGTCGTTTTCGACGCGCTTGGGCGAATAGCGGGTGATCAGCAGATGTTCCTTGACCGGCTCGCCGCCGGTCTGGGCGCGGCGCGACTTGGCCTGGATGATGCCGAGGATGCGGTCCGAATCGCGCACCGACGACACTTCCGGATTGGTCACGATCAGCGCCTCGTCGGCGAAGGTCAGCGCCATCAGCGCGCCGTGCTCGATGCCGGCCGGCGAATCGCAGATGATGAACTCGAAATCCATCTTGACCAGTTCGTTCAACACGCGCTCGACGCCGTCTTCCGACAGCGCATCCTTGTCGCGCGTTTGCGAAGCCGGCAGGATGAACAGGTTGTCGCAGTGCTTGTCCTTGATCAGGGCCTGGTTCAGCGTCGCTTCGCCATTGATCACGTTGACCAGGTCGTACACCACGCGGCGTTCGCAGCCCATGATCAGGTCGAGGTTACGCAGGCCGACGTCGAAGTCCAGCACCGCGGTCTTGTGGCCGCGCAGGGCCAGGCCGGTGGAGAAGCTCGCACTGGAGGTGGTTTTGCCCACGCCGCCCTTGCCGGACGTCACAACAATAATTCTTGCCACAAAAGTGTCCTTTACAGTATCTGGTCAGTAGCGTGCTGATGCGCGCGACGAAGCCGGAGTCAGCGATGCGAAGTCATGGATGATATATCGATCCGGTCGCCGACCAGGCGAATTTGTGCCGGCTGGCGTGCCAGCTCGGCCGGAAAGCCGTCGTCGAAGGTACGGTACACGCCTGCGATCGACACCAGTTCCGGTTGCAGCGCCAAACCGAAGATGCGCGAATCGGCATTGCCCGAAGCGCCCGCCAGCGCGCGCCCGTGCATCGGCGCGTACACGTGGATGCTGCCGTCGGCAATGATCTCGGCGCCGTTGTTCACCACCGCCGTGATGATCAGGTCGCAGCCGCGCGCATACACGCGCTGGCCGGCGCGCACCGGGGTATCGACGAACATCGCCGGCAGGGCGACCGTCTGCGGCGGCTGGGGTGGCGCCGGTGCCGGTGCCGGTGCGGGCTGCGGCGCCGGGGCGGGCACGTTCGCCGCCGCGGTGGCCGCGGCCACGTCCTCGCGCGCACGCTCGGCGCCGGCTTGCCCTTCGTCGAGCGCCAGGCCGCGCGCCTTGATGGCCTCGAACATGGCCGGCGTCGCGCCGCGCACGGCGACCGCGTTCAGGCGGTATTTTTTCAGCAGGTCGACCAGCGCGCGCCAGTCGATATACGGGTTGTCGGCGGCGAGCGCGCCGACGTCGATCACCGCGAATTCATCCTCGAAGAAGTCCGGGACGCCGCCGGTCATCTGCTTGAGGGCCGCATCGATCGCAATCGGATCGACCGAGTGCAGGATCGCCGAGATGGCGACGACCGTGGAAATCTTGATTTCGATGGGCAGGCTGGACGGGCTTTTCGACATAAACGGATCAGGTTGGATTAGCCCGTGCATTCTACTGTGAAATGTGCTGAAAAGGGCAGCATTTCCCTATCATTCCATAGGGCAATGGAGACTGCAGAAGCGTTCAATATTTTGCCGGAAATCACCCTGTGGAAACCCCTTATCAACCCGGCGGCATTACTGGTTGTTTTCCGTGGATAAGCTGATAAGATTGACTTCGCTCAAATGAAAACGCAGGCGTGAAACCTACCATTCGAGGTTTCCGCCAGGCCGAATCGGCAGCCCTGCACTGCATCTGGGTGTACATGCCATCGCTATCGCTGCCCCCTTCAATCCTGGCCAAGCCAGATACCGGAGACAATAATGGAAGACGTCGTCATCGTAGCCGCGGGCCGTACCGCGGTCGGCAAATTCGGCGGCTCGCTCGCCAAGATCCCAGCGGCCGAGCTCGGCGCGCAGGTCATCCGCCAGCTGCTGGCGAAAACCGGCATCGACCCGGCCACCGTCAGCGAAGTCATCATGGGCCAGGTGCTCACTGCCGGCGCCGGCCAGAACCCGGCGCGCCAGGCCGTCATCAAGGCCGGCCTGCCCGACATGGTGCCCGCCTACACCATCAACAAAGTCTGCGGCAGCGGCCTGAAAGCCACCCACCTGGCGACCCAGGCGATCCGCTGCGGCGACGCGAATATCGTCATCGCCGGCGGCCAGGAAAACATGAGCGCCTCGCCGCATGTGCTCAACGGCTCGCGCGACGGTTTCCGCATGGGCGACGCCAAGCTGGTCGACACCATGATCGTCGACGGCCTGTGGGATGTCTACAACCAGTACCACATGGGCGTCACCGCCGAAAACGTCGCCCGCAAGTACGACATCTCGCGCGCCGAGCAGGACGAGTTCGCACTCAATTCGCAACTGAAGGCCGAGGCGGCCCAGGCTGCCGGGAAATTCAAGGACGAGATCATCCCGATCGAGATCCCGTCGAAAAAGGGCAGCGTCGTGTTCGATACCGACGAGTATCCGAAAGCGGGCAGCACCATCGAGGCGCTGGCCAGCCTGCGTCCGGCCTTTAACAAGGAAGGCACTGTCACCGCGGGCAACGCTTCCGGCCTGAACGACGGCGCCGCCGCCGTGATCATGATGAGCGCTTCCAAGGCGCGCGAGCTCGGCCTGACGCCACTGGCGCGCATCAAGGCGTATTCGTCGTCGGGCCTCGATCCGACCATCATGGGCATGGGACCGGTCTCGGCCTCGCGCCTGTGCCTGCAAAAGGCCGGCTGGACCCACGACCAGGTCGACCTGATGGAAATCAACGAAGCCTTCGCCGCGCAAGCCGTGGCGGTCAACAAGGAAATGGGCTGGGATACGTCGAAGATCAACGTCAACGGCGGCGCCATTGCGCTGGGCCACCCGATCGGCGCGTCCGGCGCACGCGTGCTGGTGACCTTGCTGCACGAAATGATCCGGCGCGATGCCAAGCGCGGTCTGGCCAGCCTGTGCATCGGCGGCGGGATGGGCGTGGCGCTGGCGGTCGAGCGCGACTGAAAACAAGCGTAGTTCCCCGGGTTCAGAACGGATAAATAAAACAGGAGAAGACAAATGGCACGAGTAGCATTGGTAACGGGCGGTATGGGCGGCCTCGGCGAGGCCGTGTGCATGAAGCTGGCGGCACTCGGCTATACGGTGGTCACCACCCACTCGCCGGGCAACACCAAGGCCGAGGGCTGGCTGGCCGCGATGCGCGACCAGGGTTTCAATTTCAAGGCGTATCCGTGCGACGTGGCCGACTACGATTCGGCCGCAGCCTGCGTCAAACAGGTCGAGCAGGAAGTCGGCCCGATCGATGTGCTGGTGAATAACGCCGGCATCACACGCGACATGACGTTTAAAAAGATGGACAAGGTGAACTGGGATGCGGTCATCAAGACCAACCTCGATTCCGTGTTCAACATGACCAAGCCGGTCTGCGACGGCATGGTCGAACGCGGCTGGGGCCGGATCATCAACATCTCGTCGGTCAACGGCCAGAAGGGCGCCTTCGGCCAGACCAACTATTCGGCGGCCAAAGCCGGCATGCACGGTTTTACCAAGGCGCTGGCACTGGAAGTGGCACGCAAGGGTGTGACCGTCAACACCATCTCGCCGGGCTATATCGGCACCAAGATGGTGATGGAAATCCCAAGCGAAGTCCTGGAAAGCAAGATCATCCCGCAAATCCCGATGGGCCGCCTGGGTAAACCTGACGAAGTCGCCGGCCTGGTCGCGTACCTGTCGTCGGACGAAGCGGCATTCGTCACCGGCGCGAACATCGCCATCAATGGCGGTCAGCACATGTCGTAAGCGGCTTGCGCACTGAAACAGAAGCACCGTGTCGGCGAACAAGCCGAGCGGTGCTTTTTTTCATATCAAATGAATGGCAGGATCTGCGTTACCTGACCAAAACAGTGCAGTGTTTGACCGGTCATGGAAGCTTCTCGACAGCGCCGATGAGTAGCGCAATTTGCTCGATCAACTCGTCCACAAATCCTGAAGTGACATCAAGATCGCCCTCGTACTCGGCAAGATTGCGTTTTCTGTGGGCCTGGTCGAGCAGGCGCCACTGTTCGGCCGTAAATCCAACCGTATGTTCCAGGCACTGGAAAACGATAAAACGGTTTTCGCTGCGATAACCATGTGCGCGAAGCGCCGCCAATGCGGCTGCATGCGCAGCGTTATAGGCAAGGTCAAAACGACTGACAAGCGAAAGGCTGGGGATACGCGCATCCTGCAAGCGCTCGATTGCAGAACGCAACAGGCCAGCGCGCTCATTAACATCAGGCGCTTCAGGCTTGAGTTGGCCGATCATCGACAAATTTTTCAGTTTGGACGAGGTCATGTTCCGCCCCCTTGATGAACAATTTGGGCTTGGCGAGTACACGCAGTATAAAGGAGCGGCGCTCGCGCACGCGTTGGAAGAATTCCTCCGGCATGTACAGCGTCGGGTTGACACTGCGGCCAAGTTCCACCCGGGCCGGCTCCAACGCACGCAATAGTGCCGCATTCGACAATGCAGGGCTGATCACGAGCAGGTCGACGTCACTGTCAGCATGTTCGGTCCCTTCGGCTACCGAGCCGTACACGAATGCGACGTCGATGTCGTCCCATACGGGAGCGAGGACGGACCGCAGGAGGTCGGCGGCGCCCAGGGTTTTGCGGACAATCGCGCGCAATTCCGCAAAAATCGGACAAAGTGGATTTGCCTGATAGTGCTTTTGGTTACCGATACGTCGCGTGGTAACCAGCCCGGCCGTTTCCATGCGAAGGAGTTCCCGCTGTACCGCTCCGGTACCTACGCCGGCACGGGCAATTAGCTCGTTGGCGTAAAAAGACCGCTCGGTCTGGCCGAAAAGCATTCCCAGCAAGCGCTGTTGTGTAGAGGTAAAGAGAAAGTTGCCAATCATACTCATTTTGGGAATGATAATACCTAAAATGGGGGTGGTCAACGAGGTTTCCCCAAGAGCGCGGCTAGTTTGCGCCGGTTTTTGTATCCTGTGTGCAGAGACCACCTGGATGCATGCCATGACTACCGATTCCCCGCCCGATTCTCAGCTCGACGTACAGGCCGACGTCCTCGCCTTACCGAAAGCCCTGCGCTACGACCATTTTATTCGGCGCGTGGCCGATACCGGCCGGGTCTGGGGCCTGGTCAACGATGGCTGGGCGATCGGCAAGACCGACGATGGCGCGCTCGTGTTTCCACTCTGGCCGACCGATGTGCTGGCCCAGCAGTGCGCCGTGCTCGAATGGACCGGCTACATCCCGCAGGAATTTGGCTTGCAGGAATTGCTGGAAGAATTGCTGCCCCAGCTCGAAGCCGACGGCATCCTGCCCGGCATTACCTATACGCCCGACGAATACGGGCTCACTCCCTCGCACGCCCAGTTGCGCAAGGACCTGGAATTGCGCCTGCGCCAGCGCGCCGGCTTGCCGGGCCATGGCGCCGAATAAAACCATGCACACGCTCCCCTACGATGGCCTGGCGCTGGGCGCCCTCGACGAACAGCTGCTGCAGCCTGGCATGAAAGGCTTGCCGATCACGGAACCGCTGCGCCAGGGCGCGCTCGGCGTGCAGGGCTGGAATGTATTGCACGCCGATACCAGCTTTCCGGTGGCGCTTCTGAAAACGTCCGCGCTGCGCCATAACCTCGACTGGATGCGGCGTTTTTGCGAGCGCTATGGGGTCACGCTGGCGCCGCACGGCAAGACGACGATGAGTCCGCAACTGTTCGGCGCCCAGCTGGCCAACGGCGCCTGGGGCATCACGCTGGCGAACGTCACGCAGCTCCGGGTCGCGCACCGCTTCGGCGTGCGCCGTGTGCTGCTGGCGAACCAGTTAGTGGCGCCGAGCGACATCCGCAGCCTGCTGGCGCTGCTGCGCGGCGACCCGGACTTCGAATGCATCGTGCTGGCCGATTCGCTGGCCGGCGTGGCGCGCCTGGCCGAGGCAGTGGCGTTGCACCCGCTGGCGCGGCCGCTGCCGGTGCTGGTCGAACTGGGTTTAATGGGCAAACGGGCCGGCTGCCGTACGCCGGAAGCGGCACTGACGGTGGCGCGTGCGGTCGCCGGCGCGCCCGGCTTGCAACTGGCCGGCTTCGAGGGCTATGAGGGGCTGTTGGTCAGCGACGACCGCGGCGCCGACCTGGCGCACGTCGATGCCTTTCTCGCGCAACTGGTGGCACTGGTGCGCAGCGCCGACGACGAAGGCTTGTTCGTCGCCACCGAGATCCTGCTGTCGGCCGGCGGCTCGGCATACTTCGACCTGGTAGCGCGTGGTTTCAAGGCCGTGCCTGGCCTGTCGCGGCCCGTGCGTACCGTGCTGCGCAGCGGCTGCTATCTGACCAGCGACCATGGCACCTATGAACGCATGATCGGCGAACTGAACGCGCGTGAATCCGAGCATGACGGCTTGCGGCCGGCCCTGGAAGTATGGTCGATGGTACAGTCGCGCCCGGAACCGACGCTGGCCATCCTCACCATGGGCAAGCGCGACGCCTCCTATGACGCCGACCTGCCGGCGCCGCTGCTGTACCACCGTCCCGGACCGGGCACACCGCACGCGCTACCCGCCGGCTGCCGCATCGACAAACTGAACGACCAGCACGCCTACCTGCGCCTGCCTGACGGCCACCCGCTGTGCACCGAACTGGCCGTGGGCGACCTGGTCGGCTGCGGCATTTCGCACCCGTGCACCACCTTCGACAAGTGGCCGCTGCTGCTAGGCGTCGACGACGATTATCACGTGCGCGGCGCCTACAACACCTTCTTCTAAAGCGGCGGCCGGGTAGGCTACAATCCTTGCCTGAACTTCAAGAAAGATGCCATGCCCGCCACCCCGCCGTCGCTGTTTCCCCCGATCCAACCGACCCGCCACGGCATGCTGGCGGTCGATGCGCTGCACACGATTTATTGGGAAGAGGTCGGCAACCCGAACGGCATCCCGGTGCTGTTCCTGCATGGCGGTCCGGGCGCCGGCCTGTCGCCCCAGCACCGGCGCTTTTTCGATCCGCACGCCTACCGCGTGATTCTGTTCGACCAGCGCGGCGCCGGTAAATCGACGCCGCTGGGCGAATGGAAAAATAACACGACCGATTTGCTGATCGAGGACATCGAACGCTTGCGCGTGATGTTCGGCATCCAGCGCTGGCTGGTGTTCGGCGGCTCCTGGGGCTCGACCCTGGCGCTGGCCTATGGCCAGGCCCATCCCGAACGCTGCCTCGGTTTTATTTTGCGCGGGATTTTCCTCTGCACGAAGGCCGAGGTCGAGTGGTTCCTGCATGGCGTGCAATGGTTTTATCCGGAGCTGTATGCCGAATTCATCGCCCCGATCCCGCCCGAGGAACGGGCCGATCTGCTGGGCGCGTATGCGCGCCGCCTGCTGTGCGACGACCCCCAGCTGTACTGGCCGGCGGCGCGCGCCTGGAGCCGCTTCGAGGGTAGAAGGGTGTTCCTGCTGCCGCAGGAAGAAGAGCAGCCCTCCGACACGCTCGACCTCGGTGTCGGCCGCCTGGAAGCGCACTACATGGCGAACGGCGCTTTCATCGAAGAAGACCAGCTCATCCGCGACATCGGTCGCATCGCCCACCTGCCGGCCGTGATCGTGCAGGGGCGCTACGACGTGATTTGTCCGCCGCTGGCGGCGCACCGCCTGCACGCGGCCTGGCCCGGTGCGGCCATGCGCATGATCCCCGATGCCGGCCACGGCGCGCTCGAGCTCGGCATCGCGCGCGCGCTGGTCGGCGCGACCGAACAGTTCAAGCGCTACGGACGCTTCGATTGAGCCAGGGCGCTTCCGATATGCCGCGACGCGGCTGCTACACTACGCCTGACGGACAGACAACGTCACCGACAACGCCTCAAAAAACGCCAATGCACGTGTTTCCATGAATATCCAGATTAGCGACATCGGCCACATGATCCAGCTGGCGATCGCCCCCGTGTTCCTGCTGACGGGCGTGGCCACCAAGCTGACCGTGCTCACCAACCGGCTGGCGCGCATCATCGACCGCACCCGGGTGCTGGAAGACCGCCTGCAGATCGGCCCGAACGACGACTACACCGAAGAACTCGAGACGCTGTACGTGCGCTCGCACCTGATCAACTACGCGATCACCTCGAGCACCGCCTGCGGCTTCCTGGTCTGCCTGGTGATTGCGATGCTGTTCCTGGGAGATAGCGCCAACATCAAGCTCGACCAGTACATCGCCGCTTCCTTCGTGCTGGCGATGGGTGGCCTGATCTCCAGCTTCGTCTTTTTCCTGCGCGAGATTTTTATCTCCTCGCGCTTCATGCGCATGCGCCACGACGCCCACCTGGTGCCGGGCGCGCGCCGCACTTAATTTACCATTCCACATCGAATCGAGTACCACATGCACGACTACCAGCGCCCACCCACCCTGCACCGCTACGGCATGCGCGACGAGCTCGAACAGGCGCTCAAGGAAGGCCTGTTCCGGCTGCAGCCGGCCGGTGGATTTCTCACCGTGTCGTTCTCCCAGGCCTGGAGTAAACGCCTGTTCGAGGTGCTGGGACCGGCCGACTGCTGCCTCGTCATCCACAACAGCGAGGAATTCGGCGAACGCCTGCACCGCGCGGTCCAGCGCGCGCTGCCGAACTGGGCCGGCATCGACGGCGCCGTCGAATACGGTAGCCGCTCGCCGCTGGGCGCGGCGTTTACCAAGACCGGCGCCGAGGCGCAGGAACGCGAGTGGAAATTTGCCTGGCGTTCGCTGTCGCCGAATGCCAGCCTGAATCCGGTGACCGTCAAGATTGGCAGCATCGAACAGTTCGCCGAGTTGCGCGCGCCGGAGAGCCATCTGGTGTGACCTTGTATGACGGGCGCCAGTACGTTTAGAACCAGCGCTCGACTGATTTCCGGCGTGATTCCATGATAATGCCGGAATGACAAACACCGCCTACCCCCATCTGCTCGCGCCGCTCGACCTCGGCTTCACGACGCTGAAGAACCGCGTGATCATGGGCTCGATGCACACTGGCCTCGAAGACCGGTTTTATAACTACGGCAAGCTGGCTGCCTTTTATCGCGAGCGCGCCGCCGGCGGGGTGGGATTGATCGTCACCGGCGGCATTTCTCCGAACCGGCAAGGCTGGCTGTTGCCGCTGGGCGGCACTCTGAACATGATCGGCGACGTGCCGAATCACCGCCGCGTCACGCGCGCCGTGCATGAAGAGGGCGGCAAGATCCTGCTGCAGATCCTGCACGCGGGCCGCTACGGTTATCAACCCTTCGTCGTCTCGGCCTCGCCGCTGAAGTCGCCGATTTCTCCTTTCAAGCCGAAAGAACTGAGCGAAGGCGGCATCGAGTCGACCATCCGCGCTTACGTACGCTGCGCCAGGCTGGCGCAACTGGCCGGCTATGACGGCGTCGAAGTGATGGGCAGCGAGGGTTACTTGCTGAACCAGTTTTTATGCGCGCGCGTCAACAAGCGCACGGATCGCTGGGGCGGCCCGATCGAAAACCGCATGCGCCTGGCCGTCGAGGTCGTACGCCGCATCCGGCAGGCGGTCGGTCCCGACTTCATCCTGATGTACCGCCATTCGGTGCTCGACCTGGTCGAAGGCGGCAACACCTGGGACGAAGTGGCGAGCGTGGCGCGCGCATTGGAGGCGGCCGGTGTCACCATCCTGAATACCGGCTACGGCTGGCACGAGGCGCGCGTGCCGACCATCGTCACCTCGGTGCCGCGCGCGGCCTTTACGAGTGTGGCCGGGCGCCTGCGCCGCGAAGTGACCATTCCGGTGGTCGCCTCGAACCGCATCAACATGCCGCACGAAGCCGAACAGGTGCTGGCGCGCGGCGACGCCGACATGGTCTCCATGGCGCGCCCCTTCCTGGCAGACGCCGCCTTTGTGGTGAAAGCCGCTTCCGGGCGCGCCGACGAGATCAACACCTGTATCGGCTGCAACCAGGCTTGCCTCGACCACACCTTCTCGAATAAACGCGCCAGCTGCCTGGTCAACCCGCGCGCCTGCCACGAGACGGAGCTGGTCTACACGAAGACGAATAAACCGCGCCGGATCGCGGTGGTCGGCGCCGGGCCGGCCGGGCTGTCGGCGGCGACGGTGGCCGCCGAGCGCGGCCACGCGGTGACGCTGTTCGAAGCGGCGAATCAGGTCGGCGGCCAGTTCAACGTCGCCATGCAGGTCCCGGGCAAGGAAGAGTTCAGGGAGACGGTGCGTTATTTCGCGCGCAAGCTGGCATCCACCGGGGTCGACGTGCAATTGAACCGCCGCGTGACGCGCGCCGAACTGCTGGCCGCCGGCTTCGACGACGTCATCGTCGCCACCGGCGTGCGCATGCGCCTGCCGGCAATTCCCGGCATCGACCATCCGAAGGTGCTGTCGTATTTGCAGGTCTTGCGCGACAAGGCGCCGGTCGGCAAACGCGTGGCGATCATCGGCGCCGGCGGCATCGGCTTCGATACCGGCGAATTTTTATTGCATGACCCGGCCCACCCGCTGCCGCAGCCGATCGCGACCTGGACCGGGGAGTGGGGTGTCGACCTGAACGCGGCGGTGGAAGGGGGACTGGTGAAACCGGTGGCGCCGCATCCCTACCGCCAGCTGTACCTGCTGCAGCGCAAAAGCACGCGTCCGGGCGCCGGACTCGGTAAAACCTCGGGCTGGGTGCACCGGGCGGCGCTGGCGCGCGGCGGCGTGCAGATGCTGGCCGGGGTCCAGTACGAGCGCATCGACGACGCGGGACTGCACATCACGGTCGGCGGCGAGGCGCGCGTGCTGGACGTCGACAACGTGGTCATCTGCGCGGGGCAGGAGAGCCTGGATGAGTTGACGGGTGGAGAGGCGGCGCCGCGGACGGCGTTTCACAAGATCGGCGGGGCGGTGCTGGCGGCGGAGCTGGATGCGAAGCGGGCGATTCGGGAGGGGGCGGAGCTGGCGGCGCGCCTCTGATCATATGCCGTACCGCGTGGAGTCGGGACTCCACCCTACGAACCGAGGTATATGTAGGGTGGACTCCTGAGTCCACGCGTTACAACGTTTAAATAATCGACACTTACTTCTTGCGCACGACCACGCACCCGATCGAATACCCCGCCCCGAACGAGCAAATGACGCCGTTCGCACCGGCCGGCAAATCGTCCTGGTACTTGTGGAACGCAATGATCGACCCGGCCGACGAAGTGTTCGCGTAGGTATCGAGAATCACCGGCGCCTCGTCCGGTTCGGCGTCGCGACCGAGCAGGGTGCGCGCGATCAGCAGGTTCATGTTCAGGTTGGCCTGGTGCAGCCAGTAGCGCGACACTTGCGGGATCTGCAGGCCGGCGTTTTCCACCGTGGTGCGGATCATCTCGGCCGCCATCGGGCACACTTCCTTGAACACCTTGCGGCCTTGCTGGCGGAACAGTTTGTCGGCCTTGCCGGCGCCGGCTTCGTCGAAACGGTTCATGAAGCCGAAGTTGTTGCGGATGTTGTTCGAAAACTTGGTCTTCAGTTTCGAGTCGAGGATCTCGAACTGGTGCGCGCTCACCGCCGTGTCGGCCGCTTCGATGATGATCGCGGTGCAGGCGTCGCCGAAAATGAAATGGCTGTCGCGGTCGCGGAAGTTCAGGTGGCCGCTGGTGATCTCCGGATTCAGCACCAGCACGGCGCGCGCCTGGCCGGTCTGCACCGCCGCCATTGCGGTCTGGATGCCGAAGGTGGCCGACGAGCAGGCCACGTTCATGTCGAATCCAAAACCTTCGATGCCGAGCGCTTCCTGCACTTCGACCGCCATCGCTGGGTAGGCGCGCTGCATATTGGAGGCGGCGACCAGCACCATGTCGATGTCGGCGGCGACACGGCCGGCACGCGTCAGCGCCTCGGTCGCAGCGGCGACGCACATTTCCGCCTGCAGCGACAGTTCGTCGTCGCCGCGTTCGGCGATGCGCGAAGTCATGCGGGCCGGATCGAGGATGCCTTCCTTTTCCATCACGTAGCGCGACTTGATGCCGGACGCCTTTTCGATAAAGCCGCTGCTCGACGGTTCCAGCGCGGTGACGTCGCCGGCGGCGATGGCGGCGGCGTTTTCACGGTTGTGCAGCTCGACGTAGGCATTGAACGCCGTCACCAGCTCGTCGTTCGAGATGGAATACGGGGGCGTAAACAGGCCGGTGCCGCTGATGACGACAGGTTTCATGGTGGGGACTTTCAAAGGAGATAACGGGCGATTCCCGTGTGAATGACGGCGATTCTACACAATCGGCCGGAGCCTGGGAATTGTCGGGTAGACCATCACTGTCCGCGCTTCTGCGGGGTTGCCGGCGCATGGTGGCGCGCCAGCGTTGCCGACGATGTCCGCTGCGACAACTGCATCGGCTCGCCTTTCAGGTGTTTTACTGCCTGCGCCAATTGAAAATCGGTGGCGCTGCCGTAAGCCAGCGGCTTGCGGTCGCGCGCGGCGTCCAGTAAAGCCATCTGCTCTTCGATATCGTCCGGGCGCGTTTTTTCTTCAAGCCCATCGCCCGACAGGTGGTGCTGCAAGTCCGCTTCGCGCAGGCGCAGCGCATTCAAGCCATCGTTGTCGCGGTTTTCGTCGACCGCGAAATCGGGCACGATGCCGCGCGCCTGGATCGAACGCCCGTTCGGCGTGAAATAGCGCGCCGTGGTGAGTTTCACGGCGGCGTCGCGCCCGATCGGGCGGATCGTCTGCACCGAACCCTTGCCGAAGGTCGGGGTGCCGACGATCGCCGCGCGCTTGTGGTCCTGCAGGGCGCCAGCGACGATTTCCGAAGCCGAGGCGGAACCGGTATTGACCAGCACCACCAGCGGCAGGGTTTTGTAGGCGGCGGGCACGCCGGCGAGCGGATCGCGCCCGCTCCTGAGCATGTAGTGCTCGGGGCGGCCATAAAAACGCTGGCACGATTCGGCCAGCTGGCCATTGGTGGAAACGATTTCCGCGCCATCGGGCAGGAAGGCGGCGGCAACGCCGATCGCGCCTTGCAGCAGCCCGCCCGGATCGTTGCGCAGGTCGAGCACAAGACCCTTCAGGTGCGGCTCCTTCTTCGCCAGTTCGGCCAGTTTGATGGCCATGTCGTCGACCGTCGGTTCCTGGAACTGGGCGATGCGCAGCCAGCCGTAACCCGGCTCGACAATGCTGGCCTTGACGCTTTTCTGCACGATTTCCTGGCGTTCGACGGTCAGCACCAATGGCTGCGCCGTGTTCAGGCGCGCAATCGTCAGCGTGACGCGGGTGCCGGGCGTGCCGCGCATGCGCTTGACCGCTTCTTCCAGCCCGAGGCCGCGCACGTCGGCGCCGTCGATGCGGGTAATCAGGTCGCCCGCCTGGATGCCGGCGCGTTCGGCCGGCGAATCTTCCATCGGCGACACGATTTCCACGTAACCGTCGTCGCTCTCTCCGATCTCGATGCCGAGGCCGACGAATTTACCTTCGGTGCCTTCGCGCAGTTCGCGAAAGGCGGCCGGGTCGAGGTAGGCCGAATGCGGATCGAGCGCGTCGACCATGCCGGAGATGGCGTCGGTCAGCAGTTTGCTGCCCGCGACCGGCTCGACGTAATCGGAGCGGATCACTTCCACGGCCCTGGCCAGTTGCTGCAACTGGTCGAGCGGCATGCTCGGCTCGACCGGTTTATAGGCAAGCGCGGAAAACTGCATGGTCACCGCCACGCCGGCGGTGACGCCGGCGACGATCAAAGCGCAATTCTTGAGAGTGGAACCCATAGCTGTGGTGGTGAGGCGGTGGTGAGGCAAAGGTGAACGCCAATGAGAACGCCAATGATGAACGCATGAGATAGCGCGCCCCCAGTATAAACCCGAATCGCGCCCGGCCCGGGGTGCGCCCGCGCAAACGGGCGCCAGTTGTAAAACGGGTTGCAATTCCGGTAAGTAATTGTAAGAAGCGGGGCGCCGGTCCCTGGCCGCTCTTATAGTCCATTCAGTTTTCTCTCACCACTTCCACAGTGGTTTTGCCCATGGCCCCCTCCGTGGGCATTTTTTTTGCCGCGTGCTGGCGCGGTTTGCCATAGCGCCCGTCAATACGGGCGCCGTGCCCGCGGACCCAGTTGTCGCGGTGTCAGCATTTTTGCCACATTGCCTCTCGACGGATGGGGCTGGATCGGGCATTCTTGCAAGATGACCCATGCGGCGCCGCTACCTCCACGTCGTGTAACGACAGTGGTTGCCGCGCCGGGGCCAGCGTAAATCAACCTGTTGGCGCACAGGGCGCAGCTAGCTTGCCCGGTGCGCGCCTGAGACCAGTAAAACTTTATCGGCATACGAGGACTTCCTTGAAACGTACCCTTCTGAGCACCCTGACCCTGTCCGTGCTGGCCACCTTCGCCCATGCGGGCGATACCCCCAAGTCCAACGCCGCGCCCGCCGCAGTCGCCGCCGCAGCGGCGCCGTCCGCGCCGATCTCCGGCATCGACACCCAGTTCATCGACACCTCGGTGCGCCCGCAGGACGACTTCTTCACTTACCTGAACGGCAAGTGGCTGAAGTCGACCGAGATCCCGGCCGACAAGGCCAGCTGGGGCACGTTCATGCAGCTGCGCGACGACAGCCAGGCGCACCTGCGCGAAATCGTCGAAGCGGCGCAGCAGGACAAGAACAAGAAGGCCGGCACCGATGTCCAGAAGATCGGCGACCTGTACACCAGTTTCATGGATGAAGCCAGGCTCGAGACCCTCGGCGTGAAACCGCTGGCCGGCGAACTGCAGCGTATCCGCACCCTGAAGGACAAGAAGGGCGTGCCGCAGCTGGTGGCGCACCTGTCGAAGATCGGCGTTGCCACGCCCTACGGCATCCGCGTCGGCCAGGATGCGCGCGCTTCCACCAAGTACGCGACCTACATCGGCCAGGGTGGCCTCGGCATGCCGGACCGCGACTACTACCTGAAACTCGACGACAAGCGCATGCTCGACGCGCGTACCAAGTACGAAGCGCACGTGGCGCAGATCCTGGCCCTGGCCGGAGAAAAGAACGCCGCCGCACAGGCCAAGGCCATCGTCGACTTCGAGACCGAACTGGCCAAGGTGCAGTGGACCAAGGTCGAGAACCGCGACCCCGTCAAACGCTACAACAAGATGAGCGTGCGCGAACTGGCGGCGCTGACCCCGGGGTACGACTGGAACGCGGCGCTGGCCGCCGCCGGCGTCGGCAACAAGCTCGATTACGTCATCGTCGCCCAGCCAAGCTACCTGACCGGGTTCAACGACGTCGTCGCCAGGACCGACCTGGCGACGCTGAAGTCGTATTTCGAATGGCATCTGCTGCGCGAATACGCGCCTTACCTGTCGAAGGCCTTTGTTGACGCCAACTTCGCCTTCTACGGCACCGCGCTGACCGGCGTCACCGAAAACCGTCCGCGCTGGAAGATCGGCGTGTCGGTGGTCGAAGGCGCGCTGGGCGAGGCCGCGGGCCGCCAGTACGTGGCAAAATACTTCCCGGCCGAACGCAAGGCGCGCATGCAGGAACTGGTCAACAACGTCACCGCCGCCTACGCCCAGAGCATCGATACCCTCGACTGGATGACCCCGGCGACCAAGAAGGAAGCGCAAGCCAAGCTGGCGAAGTTCGTACCGAAAGTCGGCTACCCGAACACCTGGCGCGATTACTCGAAGCTGACGATCCGCAGCGACGACCTGGTCGGCAACGTCAAGCGCGCGGCCGAATTCGGCTACAACCGCAACATCACGAAACTGGGTAAACCGATCGACCGCGAAGAGTGGGGCATGACGCCGCAGACGGTGAACGCGTATTACAGCAGCTCGATGAACGAGATCGTGTTCCCTGCGGCGATCCTGCAGCCGCCGTTCTTCGACATGCGCGCCGACGACGCCGTCAACTATGGCGCGATCGGCGCCGTCATCGGCCACGAAATCGGCCACGGCTTTGATGACAAGGGCAGCCAGTCCGACGGCGAGGGTAATTTGCGCGACTGGTGGACCAAGGAAGACCGCGCCGCCTTCCAGGCACGCGCGGACATGCTGGTGAAACAGTACAACGGTTACAGCCCGATCCCGGGCTACAACGTCAACGGCGAACTGACCTTGGGCGAAAACATCGGCGACAACTCGGGTCTGGCGATTGCCTACAAGGCTTATAAAATCTCCCTGAAAGGCCAGCCGGCCCCGGTGATCGACGGCCTGACCGGCGACCAGCGCTTCTTCATGGGTTTTGGCCAGGTATGGCGTTCGAAAATGCGCGAAGCGCAGCAGATCGTGCAAGTGAAAACCGATCCGCACTCGCCGGGCCAGTTCCGCGCCAACGGCACCGTCATGAACCACCCGGCCTTTTATGAGGCGTTCGGCGTGAAGGAAGGCGACAAAATGTACCTGGCGCCGAAAGATCGCGTCACGATCTGGTAAAGTCGTCGATCGGCCGGATGTGCGCATCTTTTATGCAGCTGTCTGCATGACATGCATATGTCCGGCCGAGGCGTCATAAAAAAGCGGCCTGGCGCCACGAGCGCCGGGCCGCGCCGTTTTGGTCACCATCCGTCAAACAACAAAGAGAGACCCATGAAACAATATCTGCTGAGCGCACTGACGCTGGCGCTGGTTGCCAGCGTCGCCAATGCCGAGACCTCCGGCGCTGCCGCCGGCGCCGCCGCCACCGCCAAGAGCGCCAAGGCGCCGGTCCTGTCTTCCGGCATCGCTACCGAATACATCGAACCGAGCGTGCGTCCGCAAGACGATTTTTTTGAATACCTGAACGGCAAGTGGCTGAAGACGACGGAAATCCCGGCCGACAAGGCAAGCTGGGGTTCGTTCATGCAGCTGCGTGACAACACCCTGCCGCGCCTGCGCGGCATCATCGAAAAATCCGCCGCCAGCAACCCGGCCGCGGCCACCGACGCCCAGCGCATCGGCGATTTCTACGCCAGCTTCATGGACGAAGCGCGCCTGGAACAGCTGGGCGCGACGCCCCTGAAGGGAGAGCTCGATAAAATCGCCGCCCTGAATGACAAGTCGGAACTGCCGGCGCTGCTGGCGCGCCTGGGTAAAATCGGCGTCGGCGTACCGTTCGACTTCGCCATCCACCAGGACAACAAGGATTCGACCAAGTACGTGGCCGACATCATGCAGGGCGGCCTGGGCATGCCCGACCGCGACTACTACCTGAAGGCGGACGACAAGAAGCTGGCCGAAACGCGCGCCAAGTACCAGCAGCACGCCGAAAAGATGCTGGCGCTGGCCGGCGACAAGAACGCCGCCGCGAATGCGCAAGCCATCGTCGACTTCGAGACCGAAATCGCCAGGGTGCAGTGGACCAAGGTCGAACTGCGCGATCCGGTCAAGGCCTACAACAAGGTCAACGTGGCCGACATGGGCAAGGTCGCCCCGGGCTACGACTGGAACAGCTGGTTCGATGCCGCCGGCCTGTCGGGCAAGGCGAGCTATGTGATCGTCAGCCAGCCGACCTACCTGAAGGCCTTTGTCGAGGTCGCCAACAAGACCTCGCTCGATACCTGGAAAGCGTATTTGTCGCTGCACTTGATCGAATCCTACGGCAGCTTCCTGTCGAAGAATTTCGTCGACGAGCGTTTCGATTTCTACGGCAAGACCCTGTCGGGCGTGACGCAGATGGAACCGCGCTGGAAGCGCGGCGTGGGCGCGGTCGAGCGTGCGCAGGGCGAAGCGGTCGGTAAACTGTACGTGGCCGAGTACTTCCCGGCCGAGCACAAGGCGCGCATGGAAAAGCTGGTGCAGAACCTGCTGGCCGCCTATAAACAGAGCATCGACAAGCTCGACTGGATGAGCCCGGCGACCAAGAAGGAAGCGCAAGCCAAGCTGGCGAAGTTCACCCCGAAGATCGCTTACCCGAACAAGTGGAAGGATTATTCGGCCCTCGTCGTCAAGCGCGACGACCTGGTGGGTAACGTGATGCGTTCGCGCGTGGTCGAAGCCGACCGCGAACTCAATAAACTGGGTAAGCCGATCGACCGCGAAGAGTGGGGCATGACGCCGCAGACGATCAACGCCTACTACAATCCGGAGATGAACGAGATCGTGTTCCCGGCCGCGATCCTGCAGCCGCCGTTCTTCGACGCGAATGCGGACGACGCCGTCAACTACGGCGGCATCGGCGCCGTGATCGGCCACGAGATCAGCCACGGTTTTGATGACCAGGGCGCCCAGTACGACGGCGACGGCAACCTGCGCGACTGGTGGAGCCCGTCGGACCATAAAAACTTCAAGGCCAAGGCCGCGATGCTGGTCAAGCAGTACAACGGCTACAGCCCGCTGCCGGGCTATAACGTCAACGGCGAACTGACCCTGGGCGAAAATATCGCCGACAACTCGGGCCTCGCCATCGCGGCGAAAGCCTACAAGATCTCGCTGAAGGGCAAAAAGGCGCCGGTGATCGACGGCCTCACCGGCGAGCAGCGCCTGTACATGGGCTGGGCGCAAGTCTGGCGCGAAAAGATGCGCGAGCCGGCCCGCATCGCCCAGGTGAAAACCGACCCGCACTCGCCGGGCCAGTTCCGCGCCAACGGCACCCTGATGAACCAGCCAGGCTTCTATGAAACCTTCAAGGTCAAGCAGGGCGACAAGATGTACCTGGCGCCGCAGGAGCGTGTGATCATCTGGTAAGTAGAGGGCAGTAAAGCAAAAGCCCCGCTGGTTCATCCAGCGGGGCTTTTTATTACATCGACAGATACTGGGGTCAGCGCGTCCTGGACACCGGCGCCGGCCGTACCGAACACGCGATGGCACGCATCAGGCTTTTCGGATCTTCGGCGATATGGGCCAGGATGCTTCTGTGCTGAGGAATCGGAAGATTACGTAGCGAGCGCAGGTACATGCCCAGGCCCAGGCGCGATGACTGATAGCGCAGCAGTGCAACCCGTGCACGTATATATTCTTCGACCAGCACACGCTGGGCCGGGGTCAGCGATATACCGGCCGAACCGTCGAGCAGTCCAAGAAAACCGGCCAGTTTGTAATAGGACGTGTTGACGGCACTGCCGGGGTGGGTCAGGTTCTCGGAATGGCGGTGAACCAAAGACAGGTTTTCAGGAATATAGATAAAGTCGCCACGCTCGCTCAGTCGCAGCCAGAACAACCAGTCGGAACCCGCCCGGAACTTGGTCGGCATGCCGCCGACGGCGATTCCGTCAGCGCGCCGGAAACAACTCGAACACGTCGCAATCAAACTGGCTTTGAGCATCGTCGCTTTGGTATCGCGCAGGCGGTAGCGCGGTGTTTCCTGATGCAGCGCTTCGCAGACAGCGTCAATATCGACCTTGCTGGTAAACATGGCATCCGGAATGCGCTCGGTGGGTGTTACTTTGATGCTGTCGGCGAAGGAGACGACGGCGTCAGGATTGGCTTCGAGCGCCGCCACCATTTTGCCCAGTGCGTCGTCGACATGTTCGTCATCGGAGTCGAGGATCGCAATATATTTTGTTTTGGCTATCTCGAAGCCGCGATTGCGGGCTGCCGCTACCCCGCCATTCTTCGTCAGGGCTTCCACCACTACCGGGAAACCAGTCTCCTTTGCCCACGCCCGCACGACGGCCACTGAATCGTCGGCCGAGGCATCGTCGACGACGATGACCTGACGCGGCCAGACGCGCTGCGCGCGGATGCTTTCAAGGGAACGCAGAATAAGGCGTGAACGGTTATAGCAGGCCATGACCACAGTCACATCTGCCGTCAGCACGGCGTCGTTTTCCATCGGAATTCCTTAGTTACGGTCAATCACCCTCGACATCGCCCTGTTGACGGGGCGCTACGATCTTCATGCGCAGCGATTTTATAACGCTTTGCTTGTTTCAAGTGCAAGTTGTTGCAATGCGCAGAAATATAGTGGCGCAGATAAAAAGAAAGCCGGAAGAGCGGTTGCCCTTCCGGCTTTACTTGCTTGCCGTCGGATTAGCGCGGCACGATCGCGAACTGTGGACTCATCGAGAAGTCAGGCTTGATCTGACGCACTGCGAATTTGGCCCAGGCCGCGGCACCACGCGCACCGTTCGAAGAGGCCGCATAGGCCAGCGCTGGTTGCATGTTCGCCGGGTAGCCCATCGCTGACGTAGCATAGCCATCCATCTCACCGACTTTCAGCTTGAGCAGGGCTGCCATTTCGGAGCTGCCGCAAGGCAGGCTGACCCAGTTAGGCGAGGTTTTCGCAAATGCTTCGCCCATCGTCTTGTAAATCGGGCCGGTCTCAGTTTCCCGGATCTTCATCGAATACATGGCGGCGCCAATCCAGCAGGCACCATCGCCAATCATGCGCTCGATCGGGTAGGTTCCTTTCCATTGCAGCAACGGGAGGCCTTTGGTGAAACCAAGCTCTACCGTGTGACCGAGTGCCGACGTGAAGAAGTCGTCCTGCCATGGTGCGACACCGGTCTTGCTGATGTATACCACTGCCGATTTGCCGGTCAGGACACCGAGCGCATTGGCACTGGCGCCGCCATTCAGATATTCCGCGCTGTACCAGTCGAGGTTGCTCGACAGGATGCGGTTGAAATGTTCCTTCAGGCGGTCGGCATCCGGCGTGATGTAAGCCGCTTCCGCCAAGGTACGCAAGCTCCACGCCTGGCCACGTACTTGATCCCTGTTCAGCAGGCCCTGGATATTCTTGCGATAACCGGGATTGCTGGAAAACACGTTAAACATCGACCAGAACTGCAGTTCTTCCAGGTAGTAGTAATCCCCCGTCACTAGGTAAGGCAGATAAGCGAAATTCGGCTGGTGCGACGTGTCATGCGTAAAAGGCGTGCTGCATACCGTGGACGGGCAGCTTGGGAAAGCCTCGTACTGCTTGGTCGCCGGGTTATACGTATCGCCGCGGTTGCCCAGCGTGGTCATGTAAGGGAAGTCGATCAGGCTGACCGGACGGCCAGTCTGCTTGTCGCGGTAGTGCATCGACCAGCTACCTGCGAGGTCGGCGGTACCAAGCGTGACGTACTTGGCACGCTGGTCCATGGTCAACAGATACTTGGTGGCCCAGCCCGGCAGCAGGCCGATGTCGTCGCGCCCGCCAGTGCCTGGCATCGACCTCGATGCAATGCCGATATTCATCGGTTCGGTCAAGGCGCCGCTGAAATGCGTTTTCATCGACGACAAGGCGCTTTCGGCGACTTGAACGGTCTGGTCGTAATTAGGCAGCGCGCGGCTGGCGATCAGATAGCTGGTGTTGTGCTTGACGTGGGCCTGCGACGCATCGCCGCCCCACCAGAACATCTTGCGCCAGCGGGCATGATGCATGTGCGTCAGTGCCGCCTTTTTATATGCGACCACATCCTGGACCTTGATTTCTGCATCATAGGTGACGTTCTGCGGATTGGGCTCGTAAGCCCAGTTGTTTTCGATGGTGACGTCGACACGGGCTTTCTTGATCGCTTCGTACCAGCGGATCGCGAAGCGCGCGGTCAGGTGCGGGTGCGCCACGCCGTCGGCGGTGGTCAGCGGTGCCGAAACTTGCCATTCGTTGGCGACTGCGCCCGACAGCCAGGTCTGGTAAGCGCCACCGGTCTTGAGGATGTCGTCGGCCGACGCGTTGTAGCGCACACCATTGATAGTGGCATGCACGGACGAGCTGAAGCCGTTTTTCAGCAGCGTTTTCGGGTCCATGCCACCGGCGTGCGGTGCGTTCGATTTCATCAGCGCCAGGGTGAGCGTTTCGTTGGCGCCCATGTTCTGGACGATGCCCGATACCACGGCGTGGCGTACCGAACCGTCGGCGTGGGTGGCCTTGACGTCCAGCTGCAGCGGGATCATGTTACCATTGTCGAAGCGGCCGACGAGCGAATCGCTCGGGCGCAGGTCGCCGGCAGCAAATACCTGGCCGAAAGTGACCGGCAGGGCTGCCTGGACCGTGGCGCTGGTGTTCTGGATGCGCACGTCAGTCACCATGCCGAAGATGGTGGAGGTCACTGGCGGGGTAGCAACAGGCGCAGTGGTGACGGTCGTTGGGGTCGAGACCGTCGCAGTCGGGTTCTTGATGTTCGCCGGCAATGCGACAGCGATCGGCGATGCCGCATCGGGCATCGCGACAATCGGTGCGGCAATGGGCGCATCGACTGGAGTTTCAACGGGCGTAGCGGCGATTGGCTCGCTGGTGGCAGGAGTGGCAGCTGCCGGGCTGGCAGCCGGCACGGCTGGCACGGCCGTCGATGTCGATGCCACGCCGGCAGTCGAGGTGGATCCACCGCCGCCGCCGCCGCCGCCGCAGGCCACGAGTGTGGTACCGAATGCCGCGATTGCGGCGATTCGCATTGCAAAATTTTGGAGTGGGGAAGTCATGGCAGTCTTCAGTGAAAGTTACGTTGGGGAATAAATTATTGCCCCACGGGAATAACTGAAGGTTACGCCACGGCAAGATTTTGCGACAGTAAAATCAGCACTGTCGTTCAATATTTCGTCCAAATACAACACAAGGTTGTCGATTTTTTTACGAATATTATTCGTTTAGAAAGCGATTATTGTGTATTTATATTGACCTTTTATCTGTTGTTCAAAATAAAAAAACCGCCCGGGGGCGGTTTTTTTTGTGCTGTCCTGCGTTTTCTCAACGCGAAGATGCCACCATGAAGTCGACTGCGGCCTTGACGTCGGCATCCGGCGCGCTCGATCCGCCTTTCGGCGGCATGACGCCGGCCTTGCCCTGGAAACCCTTGATGGCGTGTTCGTACAGCACCGCATTGCCTTGCTGGATGCGCGGTGCCCAGTTGGCCTTGTCTGCAATTTTCGGTGCGCCGGCAATCCCGGCGCCATGGCAGGCGATGCATGCGCTGTTATAAAGCGCTTTGCCGTTGTCGGCGCTGGCGACGGCTGGCGCGGTTGCTGGTGCTGCGGCCGCTGGTGCGGCAGCAGCCGGGGTAGCTGCTGTAGGGGTTGCGCTTGGCGCGGCGCTGGCCGGCGTGCCGCCCACAGGCGCTGCGGTTGCCGCATTCGCGGCCGCCGGTGCTGCTGCTGTTTCGGTCGCTGCGGCCGGCGCGGCGGTTGGGGCAGGGACCGCCGGTTCCTTGAACTTGGCCCCGCTCTGGTTCGCCATGTACACGACCGCGCGTTCGACTTCAACATTGTCCAGGTCGGGATTGCCGCCTTTGGCCGGCATCAGGCGGATGCCCTCGATGGCGTGCTTGATGAGCGTGTCGTAACCCTGTGCCAGGCGCGCGCTCCAGTCGCCGGCGACGCCGGTTTTAGGAGCGCCGGCAGCGCCGCTGGCGTGGCAGGCGGCGCACACGGCGGTGTAGACGGCATCGCCCGCCTGCAGCACTTTCGGTGCATTCGCGTCGCGCAAGGTGAATCCTTCTTCCGCCACCGGGCGCAGGCGCTGCGCCACCGCTTCCGGCCCCAGGCTGTTGGTGCCGGCGCCTTCGAGCCTGTCGTTGGTCACGAAGGAGACCAGCAGGATGATGCCGATGACGATTACCAGGAAGAAGCCTGCGACCACCCCGATCAGTTGCTTGGGTGTCCGGATAAACGATTGTTCATTGTGTGCGTCGCTCATGATTTCCTTAATACGATTAAAAAAACCTGCTATCCGGCGTTTGTTCTTCCTGCATGACTTTTTGCAAAGGCCGCCTCGGCGATTATAGTCTCAAAAGATGCCGTATAGCACATGCCTCGTTTGCAACTTTCACTTTCCATGGACGGGGGGCGCGAAAGAATGTATCCTTCGCATCGCTCAGGCATTTCCTCGCGAGATGACGCGAGCAGTTTCCCAGTGCGGCTGTAGCTCAGTGGATAGAGTATTGGCCTCCGAAGCCAAGGGTCGCTGGTTCGATCCCAGCCAGCCGCACCATTCGTTTGTCGACGCCGACACCTCTCTAGCGGCGCCCACCCCTCACACCCTCTACGACGACTGTTCACTGGCCTGCGTCCGCTCGGCCGTATTGACAACGAAAACAACAGCTTCCGCGATATTTCGTGCCTTTAATGCAAGCTCAATAGTTGATCGGTTATACTTTCTCTCCGGTTACTGTCGCACGTGCGCTATCAGTACTTCAAGGAGCGTCAACATGTCAGTGGAAGATCAGGTTCGACAACGCATCCGCTCTGCGCTCGACCTCGCACCACTGCGCCTGCCGTGTAAGAGCAAGACCACCCTCGTTCCCTTTTTATTCTTTGATTTGTCCTTGCTGGCCTCTGCCGTCAGTGTTCTTCACGGCGCTGGCCCCGGCCTGGCCAGCGACCTTCCGCCTGCGACGACCCACTGGCAGTAGTTGACTGTTGAACATATAAATCCAGTGCGCACGATTCATTTTCAAATCGCAACTTATTGATCGGAAAGTGCTAAGATTTCAACTATTCACAAGACGCCCGGTTGTGTCCGTCACTCCGACGTGCAGGAGTTGGCATTCGAGACCGTACGCCCACCGCAACAGGTGAGCAAGATGAATCGGCAGGCAGGTGTACATCATTCCCCTAAGCTATTTAATAATACATAGCAAAACTTTATTCGAAATCGGAAGCTGATAATGAAAGCAGATCAGGTCGTTGCAGTAGTTGGACTGGGTTACGTTGGTTTACCACTGGCGGTGGAATTCGGCAAGAAAGTACGGACGATCGGTTTCGACCTGTCGGCGTCAAAAATCGACAATTACAAAAAATTTATCGACCCGACCGGCGAAGTCTCGACCGAGCAGCTGCAAGCGGCAAGCAAGCTGGAAGTGACGACCGACGCTGCGCTGCTGGCGCAGGCGGATTACGTGATCGTGGCCGTGCCGACCCCGGTTGACATCGCCCACAACCCCGATTTCACCCCGCTGATCGGTGCCAGCACCACGGTCGGCAAGAACCTCAAAAAGGGCGCCATCGTCGTCTTCGAGTCGACCGTCTACCCGGGCGCTACCGAAGAAATCTGCATCCCGCTGCTGGAAAAGCATTCTGGCACCAAATGGCTGCAAGACTTCCACGTCGGCTTCTCGCCGGAGCGCATCAATCCGGGCGACAAGGAACACACGCTGACCACCATCCTGAAAGTGGTGTCGGGCGACGACGCCGAGACCCTGGAGAGCGTGGCGCAATTGTACGAATCGGTGATCACCGCCGGCGTGCACCGCGCCTCGAGCATCAAGGTGGCGGAAGCGGCCAAGGTGATCGAAAACACCCAGCGCGACCTGAACATCGCCTTGATGAACGAACTGGCGCTGATCTTCGACAAGATCGGCATCGATACCCTGGAAGTGCTGAAAGCGGCCGGCACCAAGTGGAACTTCTTGCCCTTCCGTCCGGGCCTGGTCGGCGGCCACTGCATCGGCGTCGATCCCTATTACCTGACGCACAAGGCCGAAATGGTTGGCTACCACCCGCAGGTGATCCTGGCCGGCCGCCGCATCAACGACGGCATGGCCAAGTTCGTTGCCGAAAAAACCGTGAAATCGATGATTTCGTCGGGCTTCCAGGTCAAGGGTGCGAAAGTCAACGTCATCGGCCTGACGTTTAAAGAAAACTGCCCGGACCTGCGCAATTCGAAAGTGGCCGACATCGTCCACGAACTGCAGAGCTACGGCGTGGACGTACATGTGTACGACCCGATGGCCGATGCCGCCGAAGCCGAGCACGAGTACGGCATCAAGCTGGAAAGCTGGGACAGCCTGCCCAAGGCCGACGCCCTGATCGCCGCCGTGCCGCACAAGGAGGTGCTGGCCCTCTCGCTGACCGACTTCCAATCCAAGCTCAACGACGGCGGCTGCTTCATCGACGTCAAATCGCAATTCGATGAGAAAGCCATCCGCGAGGCTGGCTACTGCGTCTGGCGCCTGTAACAAAGCAGACGGGACGAGCCGCCGCCTTTTCATGCGGCGGCTTTATTCGTCCTGACGCTGCTGTATCGCGCGTACCGCATCGCATTATCGAGAAAGTGCATTGAAACTGTGAATAAGATTCAAGACGTTAGGCAGCAACTGGGCCGGCAAAGCCATCACTGGCTGGTCACCGGCGCTGCCGGCTTCATCGGCTCGAACCTGGTCGAGGCGCTGCTGGCGCTCGGCCAGCGCGTGACCGGGCTCGACAATTTCGCTACCGGGCATCGGCATAACCTGGCGCAGGTGAAAGAATCTGTCACCGACGAGGCCTGGATGAAATTTAATTTCATCGAGGGCGATATCCGCGTGCCTGCCGATTGCGCGCAAGCCTGCGCCGGCGTTGATTTTGTGTTGCACCAGGCTGCCCTCGGTTCGGTATCGCGCTCGATCGACGATCCGGGCACGACCAACGACGTCAACGTCACCGGCTTCCTGAACATGCTGGTCGCCGCGCGCGACGCAAGAGTACAACGCTTCGTCTATGCCGCGTCGAGCTCGACCTATGGCGACCATCCGGATCTGCCGAAAGTCGAAGACGTGATCGGCAATCCGTTGTCGCCGTATGCCGTCACCAAGTACGTCAACGAACTGTATGCGAACGTGTTCGGCCGTACCTACGGCATGGAAACGATCGGCCTGCGCTATTTCAACGTGTTCGGCCCGCGCCAGGATCCGCATGGCGCCTATGCCGCCGTGATCCCGCAATGGGTGGCCGCGTTAATCAAAAACCAGCCGCTGCGCATCAATGGCGATGGCGAAACCAGCCGCGACTTCTGCTACATCGACAACGTCGTGCAAGCCAATTTGCTGGCGGCCCTGGCCGCGCCCGAGGCGGCGAACCAGGTGTACAACGTCGCGCTCAACGAGCGTACCAGCCTCAACCAGCTGTACGCGATGATGCGTGACCTGCTGCGCGCGCGCTTCCCGCACGTGGATGCGCACCAGCCGGAGTATGCCGACTTCCGCCGCGGCGACGTGCGTCATTCGAAAGCCGACATCGGCAAGGCCGCCACGCTGCTGGGCTATGCGCCCACGCACCGGATCGGCGAAGGCTTGCGCGAAGCCATGGATTGGTATGTCCACGACCTGCTGGAGGCACCGCGGGCGCCTGCGCCTGCGGCCTCAAGTAAGTAAAGAATCAGGAGACTGGCGTGTTCAGAATTTCTAATCATTACGTATCAAAAATCGTATCCATGCTGCTGGTGGTGGAGGTGCTGGTGCTGCTCGGCGCCGCCTACGCCGGTGCCGCCTTGCGCTTCATGGACATCGATGCCGGGGTGAACGCACCTTCGCTCGACCATTTCTTCACCTCGGCGCTCGCCTTCACGCTGGCGATCGTGTTCAGCATGAGCGCCATGGGCATGTACCAGCTCGATTTCGAGGAAGGCTTGCGCCATCCGTTCCTGATGAAGCTGATGCCTTCGTTCGTGATGGGCTTCCTGATCCTGACGCTGGTGTTCTATATCGCACCGGAGCTGTCGTTCGGGCGCGGTATCCTGCTGCTGGTGTTCGCGCTGTCGGCGGTCGGCATTTTCGTCGCGCGCATGATCTTCTTCAAGACCTCGGAGGCACGCTTCCTGCAGTCGCGCATCATGTTCCTCGGCGGCGGCGCGCTGGCCAAGGAGTGCAGCGAACTGGCCGAACGCGCCAACCGCTACCACCGCTACGACATCGCCGGTTTCATCCCGGCCCCGGGCGAAGAACTGTGCGTCGGTCCATCGGACCTGCTCAAAATGCGCGACGGCGATTCGCTGGTAAAACTGGCGCGCCAATATAACGTCTCGGAAATCGTGGTCTCGGTGCAGAACCGCCGCGGCGGCTTCCCGATCAAGGAACTGCTCGACTGCAAGCTGCAAGGGTTGAAGGTCACCGATGCCGCCACCTTCTTCGAACGCGAAACCTGCCAGATCCGCGTCGATTCGATCCAGCCGAGCTGGCTCGTCTTCGGCGGCGGCTTCGACCAGAGTTTCGTGCGCATGTTCATGAAGCGCACTTTCGACCTGGTGTGCAGCACGATGATCCTGGTGTTGACCTTCCCGCTGATGCTGCTGGCGGCGCTGGCGGTCTGGCTGGAAGACCGCGGTCCCGTGTTTTATTCGCAAGAACGGGTCGGCGAAGACGGCAAAAGCTTTTACGTGCACAAATTCCGCAGCATGCGCGCCGACGCCGAAAAGAGCGGCAAGCCGCAATGGGCGGCGCAGAACGATCCGCGCGTGACGCGCGTGGGCAACTTCATGCGCAAGACCCGGATCGACGAGCTGCCGCAAATCCTGAACGTGTTCAAGGGCGAGATGTCGTTCGTCGGCCCGCGCCCGGAGCGCCCGTTTTTCGTCGAGCAGCTGATCGAAGTGGTCCCGTACTACAATGTCCGCCACAGCATCAAGCCAGGCATCACCGGCTGGGCGCAGGTGCGTTACGGCTATGGTTCGTCGGCCGAGGATGCGCTGCAAAAGCTGCAGTACGACTTGTATTACGTGAAGAACAACAGCCTGTTCCTCGACTTCCTTGTCCTCATCAACACCCTCAAGGTCGTGCTGTTCCGCAGCGGGCGCTGATATCGGCAACACCGCAATAACATTTTCCGCCGGGCCTGCGTGCCCGGCAGGCGCACATGGATAGTGTTTCCCTGACCAGTATCGCCACCTACAGCTATGGCCTCGCGGCCATCGGCTTCCTGTTGCTGGGCGTGCCGCTGCTGACCGGCTGGCGCGGGCGCGCGCATGGCCCGCTGCTGGTGGCGGCCTGCCTGATCTCCGCCTTCTGGGCCGGTTCGCTGGCCTGGGCCGCCACCGACCTCATGATGTGGACCAGCCTCTCCAACGGCTTCGAGGTGGCGAGGAATGCCGTCTGGTCGCTGTTCCTGGTCGTGCTGCTGGGCGACTGGCGCGATCCCGACAGCAAACTGCCGCTCGGGCTGCGTCCGGTGCTGTTCGCGGCGGCCGTCTGTTACGTACTGGCGCTGGCCGCGGCCAGCTTCGGCTACTGGGACCTGGCCCTGCTGGAGAGCGTGCTGCCGGTGATGGCGCGCGTGATGCAGGCCGTGGGCGGCATGCTGCTGGTGGAGCAGGCCTACCGCAACAAGACCACGCAGGAACGCTGGGCAGTCAAATTCGCCTGCCTCGGCATCGGCGCCATGTTCGCCTACGATTTTTATTTGTACAGCCACGCGATGCTGTTCCGCGAAGTCGATCCCGACATCTGGGCCGCGCGCGGCATCATCAATGCGCTGACGGTGCCCTTGCTGGCGCTGTCGATGCGGCGCGCCAAATCCTGGCGCTCGCCGCTGGCGGTGTCGCGCCGCGCGATGTTCCATTCGGCGGCCCTGTTCGGCTCGGCCATCTACCTGCTGGCAATGGGCTCGGCCGGCTACTACCTGCGCTATTTCGGCGGCAGCTGGGGCACCGTGATGCAGGTCACGTTCCTGTTCGGGGCGCTACTGCTGCTGGCCGGGATCCTGTTCTCGGGCACCTTCCGCGCCTGGCTTAAAGTATTCATCAGCAAGCATTTCTACAGCTACGGCTACGACTACCGCGAAGAGTGGATGCGCTTTACGCGCACCCTGTCGGAAGCGGGGCCGCACCTTGGCGAGCGCACCGTGCAGGCGGTGGCGGCGCTGGTCGAAAGCCCGGGCGGGGCGCTCTGGCAACGCCGCGAGAGTGGTAATTTCGAGCCGGTGGCCGGCTGGGACGTCGCGCTGCCGGACGTGATCGAGCCGGCCGACTCGGCCCTGTGCCGCTTCCTCGAATCGACCCAGTGGGTGATCGACCTCGGCGAATACGCCGACGAACCGGAGAAATACGAGGGCCTGAGCATGCCCGCATGGCTGCTGGCCTGGCCGCGCGGCTGGCTGGTGGTGCCGCTGATGATGGGCAGTAAACTGTCGGGCTTCGTGGTGCTGCAAACGGCGCGCAGCCGCGTCAAACTGAACTGGGAAGTGCTGGACCTGCTGGAAATTGCCGGCAGCCAGGCCGCCAGCTACCTGGCGCAGCAGGATGCGGCCAATGAGTTGATGGTGGCGCGCCAGTTCGAATCGTTCAACCGCATGTCGACCTTTGTCGTGCACGACCTCAAAAATCTGGTCTCGCAGCTGTCGCTGATGAATGCGAACGCCGCCAAGCACAAGGACAATCCCGAATTCCAGGCCGACATGCTGGAAACGGTCTCGCTGTCGGTGCAAAAGATGCGGCTGATGCTGCAAAAGCTGTCGCGCATCGATGTCGAGGAAAAGCCGATGCCGCTCGCGGTCGACCAGGTCGTGCGCCAGGCAGTGGCGAACAAGGCAGCTTTCGAACCACGCCCGCGCTTCGAGGTGCGCGACACCGGACTGCGCGTGCTGGCCGACCGCGAACGCCTCGAGCGCGTCGTCGGCCACCTGATCCAGAACGCGATCGAAGCGACGCCGAAGGAGGGCAGCGTCACCATCGCCCTGGAGCGGGAAGACGATGCGGTGCGCATCGAAATCACCGATACCGGCGAAGGGATGAGCGAAGAGTTCATTCGCGAGCGCCTGTTCAAACCCTTCGAGTCGACCAAGTCGGCCGGCATGGGCATCGGCGTGTTCGAAAGCCGCGAATACATCAACGAGCTGGGCGGCCGCCTGGAAGTAGCCAGCAGGCCGGCGTTCGGCACCACCTTTAAAGTCATCCTGCCGCTGTACAGGCGCGATGCGCTGCTCGAACGGGCAGCCTGATATTGGAATTAGATACACAAGGATTATCGTGACCCAGAATAAACAGAAACTCCTGATCATCGAAGACGATCCCGGCCTGCAAAAGCAGCTCAAATGGAGCCTCGATGCCTACGACGTCGCCGTCGCCGGCGACCGCGAAGCGGCCCTCGCGCAGATCCGCCGCCACGAGCCGGCGGTGGTGACCATGGACCTCGGCTTGCCGCCGGACCCGGACGGCTCGACCGAGGGTCTCGCCACCCTGCAGCAGATCCTGGCGCTGGCGCCGGACACGCGCGTGATCGTCCTCACCGGTAACCAGGACCATGCGAACGCCGTCAAAGCGATCGGCCTGGGCGCCTACGATTTTCATCAAAAGCCGTGCGATCCCGAGGTCTTGAACCTGGTGATCCAGCGCGCCTTTTTCCTGCACCAGCTGCAGCAGGAAAACCGCCGCATGCAGCAGCAGCAAGCCGATTCGCCGATGGCCGGCGTGATTTCGCGCGCGCCGTCGATGCTGAAAATCTGCCGCAACGTCGAAAAAGTCGCCCCGACCTCGGCCTCGGTGATGCTGCTGGGCGAATCGGGCACCGGTAAGGAAGTGCTGGCGCGCGCCGTGCACGCATTGAGCCCGCGCGCGAAAGAGCGCTTCATGGCGATCAACTGCGCGGCGATTCCGGAAAACCTGCTGGAAAGTGAGCTGTTCGGCTACGAAAAGGGCGCATTTACCGGCGCGGCCAAGCAGACCAAGGGCAAAGTCGAGCTGGCCCACGGCGGCACCTTCTTCCTCGACGAAGTCGGCGATCTGCCGATGCCGCTGCAAGCGAAACTGCTGCGCTTCCTGCAGGAGCGCGTGATCGAGCGCATCGGTGGCCATGAAGAGATCGCGGTCGACGTGCGCATCGTCTGCGCCACGCACCAGAAACTGAAGGAACTGTGCGCCCAGGGCCGCTTCCGCGAAGACTTGTATTACCGCCTGTCGGAAATCGTGGTGACGATTCCGCCGCTGCGCGAACGCGAAGGCGACGCCGCGCTGCTGGCGCACCATTTCAAAAATAAATTCTGCGCCGCCGAAGGGCGCGCGGCGCTGCACTTCGCGCCGGACGCGATCGCCGCCATCGAAGCCTATCCATGGCCGGGCAACGTACGCGAGATGGAAAATTACATCAAGCGCGCCGTCATCATGGCCGACGGGAACACGATTGTTGCCGACGACCTCGGGCTGCCGGGTGAGGGCGCCGAGGAAGAACCGATCAACCTGCGCCAGGTACGCGACGAGGCCGAATACAAAGCCATCATCAAGGCGCTGGCGCGCGTGGACGGCAACATCGTCAAGGCATCCGAAATCCTCGGCATCAGCCGCCCGACCATGTACGACCTGATGAGCCGTCACAACATCAAGACCGCGGCGTGAGGCTGCTTGCGCTGCTGGCCGTGCCGCTGGTGCTGGCGGCGGCCGGCGCGGCGGCAAGCCTGCATTACCTGCAGTCCGAAGGCGTCACGCCGCGCGCGCTGGCGCCATACGTCCTGAAACGCACGAGCGGCCACAACAGCCTGATCGAAGGTACCGGCCGTGCCGTCGCCGCCACCTTGCTGCGCCTGGACCGGGGAGAATTGGCGCCGTACGTGCCGCCGGCGCTGCGCCTTGGCGCCCAGCCCGAGGGCGTGCCCGCTCCCCAGGGCAACGAGCGCCTGGTCGCCACCAGCGAAGAAGCCTGGCGCGCGATCGGGAATGCCGCCGCGGGCGACGTCATTACCCTGCTGCCGGGCGATTATCAACTGCGCCGCACGGTGTACGCACGCGGCCCCGCCAGCGCGCGCGCCCCGATCGTGGTGCGCGCCGCGCGGCCGGGCACGGTGCGCATCGCCGTCACGGCGCGGGAAGCTTTCGCGGTGATGGCGCCGTACTGGCGCTTCGAAAATTTGACGATGCGCGGCGCCTGCACCAGCCACAGCAGCTGCGAACACGCCTTCCACGTCAGCGGCGACGCCCGCCATTTCGTCGCCCGCAACAACACCCTGCACGATTTCAATGCCCACTTTAAAATCAACGGCGCGCGCGGCACCTTCCCCGACCATGGCCTGATCGAAGCGAACACCCTCGGCAACAGCGCGCCGCGCCGCACCCGCTTCCCGGTCACGCCGATCGACCTGGTCGCCGCCAACGGCTGGACCATTCGCGGCAACCTGATTCACGACTTCATCAAGGCCGAGGGCGACCGCATCAGCTACGGCGCTTTTGCCAAGGGCGCCGCCGAGGGCACCGTATTCGAACGCAACGTGGTGCTGTGCGAAGCGGCGCTGACCGGGCAACCGGGGCAGCGCGTCGGCCTGTCCTTCGGCGGTGGCGGTACCGGCACGCGCTATTGCCGCGACGGCCGCTGCATCACCGAACACGACCGCGGCATCATGCGTAATAACCTGGTTTCCGGCTGCTCGGACGCCGGCGTATATCTCAACAGCGCGGCGAATACGCAGATCCTCGACAACACGGTGCTCGACACGGCCGGCGTGCAGGTGCGTTTCCCGACCAGCGGCGCCACGCTCGAGGGCAACCTGGTCGATGGCCCACTGCGCGCCGACGAAGGCGGCGTGCTGCGCGCCGGCGACAACCTGCATACGCCGGTCTGGCAGCTGTACCTGGGGCGTCATCCGCAACGCGCCCTGTTCGCCGATCCGGCCCGGCTCGACCTGCGCTGGCGCGACGGTCCGGTGCAGCGCGACGCGGGCACGGCCGGCGCCGGCTTGTGCGGCGCCCAGCGCGCCCTGCAAGCGGCGTATGGCGCCTTCGGCGATTTTGCGGCTTGCCTGCGCAGCGCCGCACGCTGACGCCGGCGCACGCTGTGCCTCAGGGGGGCAGGATGTTCTGGTTGCTGCGCAGCAGATTGTCCGGATCGTACCTGGTCTTGATTTCCCTGAGGCGGCGGTGGTTGGGGCCGTAGGCGTCGGCGATGCGGTCGACTTCGTCCTCGTTAAGGAAATTGATGTACACGCCGCCGGCCGCATGCGGCGCCGCCGCCTTGAAAAATTCGCGCGCCCAGGCCAGGCAGGCGGCATCCTCGGCCGCGTTTTCCCAGCGTGTGTGCACGTTCATCGCATACAGCGCGGCGCGGTGCGGATAAGCCATCTCGCCTGGCGCACGGGCATTCGCCGCGCCGCCGAGCAGGCCAAGAAAAATCTCGCTCTGCGCCGACGGCAACCGGCCGGCGTAGTCGATCACCACGTCGATGGCAGCGTCGCTGAGTCTATTGAAATTGTGCGACTTCCAGTAATTGCGCGCCGGCGGTACCAGCAGCGGATCGAAGGCTTGCTGCCATGCCGTGTACGGCACCGCGCCGGCGTGTTCGCCAATGGGCTGGCGGAACCCGCGCACAGCGGCAAGCGCCGCGTCCACTTCGGTGACGGGCAGGGGTGAAAAGAAGGCGAGCGCGACGATGCCGGTGCCGTGCACCGAGGCGGGCAGGAAGGGCAGCGGCGGCGCACCGCGCAGGACCGCCCAGACCGACATCGACATAGTCGCGGTAATTCCTCAGCACCGAGGGCGCCTGCGCGAACGGAAACACGATCAGGCCGGCCGTGACCATCGGCCCGACCGGGTGCAAGGCGAATTCGAAGGTGGTGACGACGCCGAAATTGCCGCCGCCGCCACGCAGTGCCCAGAACAGGTCGGGATCATGGCCGGCGTCGACGTGCAGGCGCTCGCCGTTCGCCGTGACGACGTCAGCCGCGACCAGGCTGTCCACCGCAAGGCCGTGCCTGCGCGTGAGCCAGTCGAAGCCGCCGCCCAGCGTCAGGCCGCCGACGCCGGTGGTGGAATTGATGCCGAGCGGCGTCGCCAGCCCGTAGGCCTGCGTTTCGTGGTCGACGTCGCGCAGCAACGCGCCGCCGTCGACCCAGGCGCGCCTCGTATGCGGCGCCACCTGCACCGAGCGCATCATGGACAGGTCGATCACCAGCCCGTCGTCGACGAGGGCGCTGCCGTCGATGTTGTGGCCGCCGCCGCGCACCGCCAATGATAAACCCTGGTTGCGCGCGAAGTTCACGGCAACGCGCACCTCGGCGGCGCCGGCGCAACGCACGATCATGGCCGGCTTCTTGTCGATCGTCGCGTTCCTGATGGTGCGGGCTTCATCGTTGTGCGGTTTGCCCGGCAGGAGCAGGCTGCCCCTGAGACTGCCTTGCAACTGGTCGATCTCGTTGACACCGACGGTGTCCATCGCACACTTCCGCATTGGTTCGTTGTCAACCTTCAGGATAGGAAGACGGCAGCGATATACAAGCGGGGTCGGCTTCCCGGGGACTTGCTTTGCCTGCTATTGCGCCGGTGAATGCGCAAGCGCCGCGGAAGCGGTGCCGACCGCTTCCGGGTGCGCAGGATATACACTGTATTTTTTATTGCGGAACAGCGGTAGTTCGGCCGTATTCGTCAGGCGCTGTTTGGCGGTATTAACCACAATATAGTCGGCGCCAAAATCACCTGCGATTTTTCGCAGGCCAGGCAAATCATGCGAGCGGAAGCCTGATACTGCCTGGTCGAGCGAACGTACCGGCTTGCCTGCGATTGCGTTAATGCGGCTGTACCATTCAATCAGCTCGTCGGGCTTGACTGGCGTCGACTTCCAATCGACCACGACAGGCCGTCCAGCCAGCAGCCGAAAATCGCCGAATTCGACCGGCACCAGAAATACGGATGTTTTGTCGGTCCGATCGACCCATGCATTCAGGCCGTCCGAATGATCGTGCAGCAATGTTGAATTTGCGAACACGCCCGGTATGTTGAACGCAGTGAGTACCAGCGCAACCGTGATTGCCGCACATCCAGCGATAGCTGCAGCGCGCTGTCCTGAGGTCCCGCGCGATTTCCGGCGCATGAACCAGGCAACAAGATAAATTCCAATCAACACCGCGGTGATAGCAACCTGGATAGAGAAGCTGTTGACGTACACGACCCAGCGCAAGATCATGAGTACGCCAATCAGTGCCCCAATGGCAAGCAGGCGGCGATGCCGGTATTCGAATGCATCCGCCGATAGCTGGCGTATCAAGAAAATTGCCACCGTTATCTGAGAAAGGATGAGCAGAAAGGGGGCAAGACGCCACACGTAGAGTTGCGATATCTGCGGTACGAATACCACGGTGGTCAATAAGGTTGCGCCGGCCAGGGAAATACCGAAGGCCAGGAATAATGCCAGCAAGGCGCGCTGCAGGGGGAAACCGGGCAGGGCGAACAATGCGCTCAGGGCACACAGGAACCAGCCGCCCAAATAAAAGAACTCGGTGCGGTAGCTCAAAGGAACATAATGATGGGGAGAGCGGATCAGCAAAAAGATATCGCGGGCCTGGCTGGCGCCCTCACCGCTGGCCGCAGCCAGGATGAGCGGCAAAGAAAATCCCAGCATCAGCAGGCTGGGCACCAGCTGGACGAGCATGCGTTTCGCCAGGTGCTTCTCTTTCAAAAAAAGATGGGCAAGCGCAAATAGCCCGATACCCAGCACCAGGAAATTGGTATGGAAAAGGCCGCCCAGTGCGAGCAGTAATCCCGAAGCCACATATTGTTGGCGTAAAAATGCCCAGATCGCGATGAGCCAGGCCGTCGTCGCCAACGTCGACGGTTGCAGACCGTCCGAAAACAGGAAGGATGCGCCAACCGAACCGGTGCGATCGAGAACAATGCACACAGCGACCAGCGCCATGGCCCACAGCGCATCTTCGCGGGCGAGCGTGACAACGATCTGATAAATGGTAAATATACTGGCAGCGAGCAGAACGACGTTCAATATGGCGGCGCCCCAGGCTACCGATCCCAGCCCGGCCAATCCGACGATCACCCAGCGAAAACTTGCATGGTAGACGGTCGTTTCCTGCACCAGCCAATCATTGCCAAGGAATTCCGGATAGATATGGTTAAGCGCATGCGGGAAATACGTTGCTTGATTTCCCACGTTTCCGAAGGAAAACCCAAACGATAACGCGATCAGGACAGCAATCGATAATACGAGACTTTGAACCAGTCGGCCGTTCGTCATGATGATTTGAATACCCATTTCCGAAGTATGATGAAATTGGCCACTGTAATGACTGCCATGACCGCTACCCAGATGAATTCAGGCCGCGCTTTTACAAAATGCGAGGCGGTTGCGATGGATGCGGCACTGACCATCATCAATCCCAACTGTGACACGATGAAACCGGGGACGGCGCCGGTGGGCTGGCGCTTGCCACGGAAAACCCAGAAATTATTCAGTAAGTAACTGAAGACCATGCCACTGGCATACGATACGATTTGACTAAGGGCTACCATCACCGGAACGGACGGCAACACGTGTGTCATTGCGCTGAAAACAGCCAACGATACGCAAGTATTGCTTACACCCACCAAAAGAAACTTAAAAAGTTGCAACATTGGCTTTGTCGCGGTGTAAGGCTGTCGTACGATCCTGCATTTCGGGTTCTTTGTCTGTACCGAGTACGTATTGCGGACGTTGTTGCAACATAATATAAATCCGGCCAAGATACGTGCCGACAATGCCGAGCATGATAAACAGGATCCCAAACAATAAAGAGAGGAGACCGAGGGTAGATGCCCAGCCTTGTACTGTGTTGCCGCTGAAGTATTGTATGATGATGTAAATGAGATAAGAAAATGACAGTGCGCTGGTCATTAGCCCGATCATGATCCCGACTTGTAATGGTTTTGTAGAAAAAGCCAGAATACCGCCACGCGCAAAGCGCAGCATCTTGCTGAGTGAATACTTGCTTTGACCGTGCAGTCGATCTTCTGCCACGAATGGAATAGTTACCTCAGGATAATTCAGCCAACTCACCGCACCGCGCAGGAAAATATCGCTCTGGCGAATGGACAGCAACTGATCCAAGGCACTCCGATCAAGTAGTCTGAAATCGGAATGGCCTGACTTCATGGGGACTTCGGACAGGAAGGAAAAAACGCGATAATATAAAGAAGAACTGGCTTTCTTGAAAAAGCTAGTGCGTTCATTATAGGTGCGGACAGTCGATACGACGGCGGCACCCTGCTGCCAGGCCTTCAGCATCTCGGGAATCAGTTCGGGCGGGTGCTGCATGTCGCCATCCATGCTGACGATCGCCAGGCCCTTTGCCTGGTGCAAGCCTGCCAGCAAGGCGGCTTGATGACCGAAATTACGCGCCAATCGAACGCCACGAACGGTGTCAAACAACTGTTCGGCAATCTGGATTTCCCGCCAAGTCGCATCCTTACTGCCATCGTCAACCAGCAAAATTTCGTACTCGAGTGCAAGCGCATCGACGACTTTCATCACGCGCTTTACAAAATGCTTGACGTTCTCTTCCTCGTTATACATCGGCACGACGATGCTGAGCATTAAGGGCTTGGATTTTTGGCGTTCGGTCGGCATATCCATCTACTTATATAATATTGTGTGGAACAACGGGGGCAACGGAACAATAATCATTCGGGTAATCAAGCGACCGATTAAATTCATGGATTTATTTACCCGAACTTGCACTGGCGTTGCGCTGGCATCGCGCCGACATCGGCAGCAATATGCGAAACCTGGTCTAAACGCGACGCAACACGGCGCCCAATCCTTTTTTCAGCATATGGCCGATGTCGGTGAAGAAGGGCTTTGGGTCGCGCATATCGAACACATAGTAACGGCTGCTCGGGCGCAGGAAATCGATGCAGAACCCTGCCAGCGTCGGCAAGCGCCGGAAAACGAGTGTTTTGTCCGCAATGTGCCGTTGGCCAAACAGGACGCGTAACAGACGTTTTATTTCCGGCACCATGAAACGGCAGCGCATGCCACTACGATAAGGCGTGACAGTCAGCGGTTCGCCGAGGCCTAGCAATTGATAGGACAGGGTCGGGAAGTGCGCGCCGGCATGGTAAGCGAGGGGAAGACTGCCCCAGAAGCGGCCATTCACTTCCATCAGGGCAGATTCACCGCTGGCAGGGTCGTGGCGGTATTCGACCATCGCCACTCCTTCCCATGCCAACTCGCGCAACAGGGCGATCGACTTCTCCATCAAGCCGGTATGCTCAGCCTTCGATACCGATTCGCACATGCTGGAAAATCCCCCTTCCGGCGGCCACTCGTGCAGGCGTTTGTGCTGGAAGGTATAGTAGACTTCGCCATCTTTCATCAGGATGAATTGCCCGAGCCCGTAACCGGCACAGTATTCCTGGATCAGGGGATACAGACCAAGTGTCTCGAAACGCTGCATCGAGGCGAGCAGCTGCGCCGGTGTATCGCAATAAACGGTTTTTTCGAGTACCAGGCCGGCGGCGCGCAATTCGCGCCCGACCAGTACTGGATTGGCCCATTTCAGCACCACTGGAAAGCGCAATGAGCCACTCAATGCCTGTACTTCCGCGATGCTGCTGACCTGCTCGGTGCGTGGTGTGCGAATCCCGACGCGCGCTGCTGCCTCATAGGTGCGGTCCTTATTCAGAACGCTGTCCATGCGCTCTTTATCCGCAAACATAATCTTGTAACAGCCGAGCCGCGCGCGGTGGCGGTTCAACAGATTGATATCCCCTTCGGAAATGGCGAACAGGCAGGCATTGCCAAGCCGTTTCCCTAACGCGAGGAGTTGGGCAATCACGCCCTCTTCGTCCTTCGCGCGTATCAGGCTGGTCGTCAGATAACGCGAAGCCAGGCCCACCGCCTGCGTCGAGTGCGCTATTCCATGGACTTCGATACCGTGGCGACCGAGATCGCGTATGATGGTCAAGCCGATTGGCGTATCGATGCCGAATACGACGGCAGGTAGTTTGTTTTTTTTCGTGTATTGCATTTTTATTTCTTGTCTGCGCCATAGCGGCGGGCCAGCATCCAGTGACCGAAACGATCATATGTCACCTGCGTTGCCATACGGGGCAGCGTATGGTGCAATGCGCCTTTCAGCAAAACATTTGCAGGCGCAGGTGTCGGTGCGACTGCCTGGGCAGCGGCCACCAGGCCGCAGGCTTCGAAGCGGTCGCTGTTTTGCTGCAGGAATTGGCATAACCTGGCCAACCGCCCCTGTGTCAATGCATTGCGCCGGGTCTGCCGGAAGGCCAGGTCATGACTCTGCACAAATTCGAACGGATGGGTCAGCACGACCACGAGCGGGATGCCCTCGTTGCGCGCCTTTTCAATTAGATGCTTTGTTTCGGCAAAGCTCGATCCGGCGATGGTCAAGGATTTGATATTCTGTTTCGCTCCGACTTTCCAATCCGAAAATGACAATACTGGAAACTCGCGCACGCCATGGCGCTCATGCTGGCCGCTATACAGCCTGTAATTCGGGTCGCCGCTATCGTAAATGGCGATGCCGATGTTCGAACTGTAGGGAATGCCGGCTTTCGACAGTGCTAGGTACAAGTTGTCGCCGTGATGAAGATTGCCGCTTCGGAAAGCCAATGGACGGGGAAGCCCCCATTCCTGGAATGTGTCGATGCCCTGATTGATCAGTTCAACAGCTTCGTCGACAGTGCGTTTGCTGATGTCGTCGCGGCTTTTTCGGGCCTGGACCGTATTACGCCAGTCAGGATCCTGAAACAGCGCCCAACAAGGATGGGTATGGAGCTGCACCTCATGGCCGTCGGCGTGTATTTTTTGCGCGATGGCGCGCATCGGGTCATGCTTGAAATAGTGGCGCTGCTGTGTTTCCACAAAAAACGTGGCCTGCGTATCGTAGCGGCGGAAGGTGTCCAGCATGAACCCAAGTCCTTCCGAACGGTCGTCAACATTGCACCAGACGTTTGGCTCGGCAACGGGTTGTTTTGTTGTATCCGAGAAAGCACCGCCAATGCTGAATTCCGTATCGACCGTGATACAGATACGAGTACGTACTTCTGTTTTTTTCATATTGTCGTCATAACCATGCTACCTGACCGGCAACAAATGTGAGTGGATATCAAGCTGCCGCGGTCTAGTGCCGACCAATGTTTTCCCAGCAATAACGCGACGATACGTGGTAGGGAAGCGTGCGGTGATGTGGCAGGCAGTGCCGACACCCGGGATCGCGATGATCAGCCGAGGTATCGGAACCATGGAGCGATCGGGCCTAATCTGAAATATTTCTTATTTGTTCATTGTAATTCATCGCAGCTACAGAATTTGCGCTCCTTGTTGTTGTAAACATACGCTTCATCATATATATAGTTGCCTTAGTAGCTAGAACGTCAACGGGACAAGAAGCGCGTCAACATGCCTGACTTACCAACCGCGCAGCCAGTCGCACGTCCAGTCCGACACTTGATCCTGCCAGGGTCGGCGCGAAAAGGTGTGGTCGGCCTTGTCGATCTGGCGGCGCGTAAACCGCGTGGAGCCCAGCAGGCGCTGCCAGGTGGGGTTGCTGCCGGAGAGGTCGGCGAATTCCTGGGCGGTGAGGTCGGCGCCGCTCAGCACGACGAGGACGCGTCCGCCGAACGAGGCCAGTGCGCCCTGCATGCGCTGCGGCAGCGGCGCCAGACTGTCCGAAGCTGCACTCGCGGCGCCTGGTCTGGAACCAAAGGCCTTGCCGACATTGCCCCACAGCGAACGCACCGAATCTTTTACGTCGAACTGGCCGCTGCCGATCTTTTTCCAGAGGGCGGCGTCGAACAGGCGATCTTTATAGTAGTGCTTGATGGTGGCGCGCGCGGCACCTTCCTCGGTGCGCACCCACGGATTCAACAGCACCAGGCCGGCCACGCGCGCATCCTGCGCCGCGTACATGGCTGCGGCCGAGGCGCCGTCGCACAGGCCCCACAGTACGACTTCGCTCAGGCCAGGCACCTCTATCGTAAAACGGTCGATCGCCGCGCGCAGGTCGTCCTCGACGTTTTCGAAGTCCTGTATATCTCCCTCGCTGTCGCCCATGCCGCGGTAATCGAACCGCAGCGCCGGAATGCCGGCGGCAGCCAGGTCGCGCGCGAGCAGGGTGAACTGGCGGTGGCTGCCGGCGCGGTATTGCGGGCCGCCGACGACGATCACCACGCCGCGCCGGGGCGTGGCGCCGGCTGCCGGCAGGCTCAGGATGCCGTACAGCCAGGCGCCGCGACAGGCGAAGGAGATAGCGCGTTCTTCAGGCATCGAGGTTCTCCAGGCAGGCCAGGGTAGCGCCCAGCAGCGCCGGGCAATCGACGGTTTCGGGGGCGCTCCAGAATTGCGGCCCTGCGACCTGGTGCACGTCGACCCGGCTGCCCTGCAGGCGCCAGGTATCGGCCACGCGCACCGCGGCCGGCGGCAGCGCTCGCCCGTCGGCCGCCATCACTTCGAACCAGTGGATCGGACAGCGCGGCCCGAGCGCGCGCGCATCGGCCGCGTCCAGCCCGGCGGCGAGTTGCGGATTGAGCGCATAGCCGGCGATCTCGAGCGATTCGCCGGCGAGTAGCGCCTCGCGCAGGGCGTCGGTACCGCCGCTGTCGCTGCCGCCGGCGAGCAATTCTCCGGCCAGGCGCAGGCGCAGGAAGCCGTTTAGGTAGCCGGAACCGTTGGTGACCGGCTGCCACAGCAGCAGGCGCTCGGGTGCGACGGGCGCCGTTTGCGCATGGGCGACTGCCAGCAGGGCGCCTACGCGCACGCCCCACAGGCCGGCGGTGCGGCCGAGGCGCTCCTCGATCCAGGCGCGCGCGCAGGCGATGTCGCGCAGCCAGCCATCCCAGGTGGCGTCACCGAAATCGCCGCCGCTGTCGCCGCAGCCGTGCAGGTCGAGCAGCAGTACGCCATACCCTTGCGTGGCCAGCACGCGTGCGCCCAGCGCGGCCATGCGCCGCGAGCGGTTCATCTCTTCGGCAAACGGGTGCACGTACACCAGCGCGCCGCGGCAGGCGCCGCGCGGCGCGTGGTACAGGCAAAAGCGCGGTCCGTCCGGGGTGTCGAGAAAGAACGCGTCCGCGCTCGGGTGGGCGGGCGGCGTCATTTAGTCGGCGCGCGCGGCCACGAATCCGGCCAGGCTGCCCAGGGTGGCGAAAGTGCTGGCGCTGATGTCGTCGTCGTCGACCATGATGCCGAAATGCTCTTCCAGTGCGCCGATCAGGGTGACCACGGCCATCGAGTCGAGTTCGGGCAGGCTGCCCAGCAGCGGCGAATCGGCCGTGAGGTGTTCGCCGGCGGGGCCGAGATTGAGCACGTCGATCAGGAGGGTCTTGACTTCTTGAAGGTACTTCATAGGCTTGTCGTCGTAGTGTGAGCAGGCTGGGCGCGCAGCGTGGCGCGTGCTTCCAGCAAGGTGTGCAGGCGGCCGATGCCCGGCCAGCGATAATAGTTAACATGGTACATAGTGCGTACCTCTTCCGTCCAGCGCGTATGCCACTCCATCACGCGGCCGTAGAATTCGAGCCGTTCGAAACGTCCCGCATCGAACAGGCTGCGGCAGGCTTCCTCGCGCATCAGCAGCGTCGGCGACAGGTTCGACGGCACGCTTTCGTCGTAGGCCGTTTTCAGCACCACGATACTCTCGCCATCTTCCACGCACAGGTCCATGGCCACCAGCTGTTCGCCGAAATAATAGCGGTACACGCTGGCGGCGCCGCGCGCGGCCATTCCTTCCAGCATGGCGCGGTAGTAGCGGCCCTGGGCACTATCAACGCTCACGGCCGTCCCCTCGCTGCCCTTCCAGCCGGTCGTCTCCAGGCGGCCGTAGTCGGCCACCGCCTGCGCCATCTGCGCCGGCAGGCGCTCGACGGCCATGCGCGTCGCGATGCCCTCGCGTTCCAGGCGCGCGCGCTGCTTTTTCAGGTTGCCGCGCAGGTTCTTGCCGCGCGCATTCCAGTAAGCTTCGAAACCGCCGGCCAGGGTCACGCGCGCCGTGTCGATGTAGTCGAGGCTGCGGGTGCAGGCGCCCGTGGCCGGGCGCGGGTGCAGCAGCGGGTCCATCTGCGTCAGCGCCAGCATCAGCGGGAAGCGGGGCAGGGCGCGCAGCAGGCTGCGCGCCAACTCCCCGGTGTCGAGCTCCGGCGCCTGCAGCCAGAGTCCGAGTGGCGCCTGCGCCGGCTGGAAGGTGCTCCAGGCGCCGCGCCGGCTGGGGCGCACGATCGCCATCGCCCGCACGCTATCTCCCTGGCGCAGGCAGGCGAGCAGCTCGTCGCCGCGGCCAAACTGTTTCACCAGCGGCGCGACGAATTCCAGCGCCAGCAGGCTCGATGCCTGAATAGGGGGAAGCGACGCATGCAGTTGCGCCCAGTCGCCGCCATGGCGCGCAGGATCGTCCGCAAGCGCACTTGCCGGACTCAGTTGCCAGCGCATCTGCGCGCTCACGCCGTCACCGCCGCGCGCAAGGTTTGCGCCAGCCAGGCGATTTCATCTTCGCGCAACTCCTGATGGCAGGGCAGGGCCAGTACGTGGCGTGCCAGCATTGCGCTGTTGGCGCAGGTGGCAGCGTCGACGCCTTGCCATTGCGGCGTGCCGAAGCGCGTCAGCGGCACACCCAGCGCTTGTAGGCGCGCAAACAAGGACTCGGGGTCGTCGACCAGCAGCGGGAATACCCAGGGGCAGGCGCCTTCCGGCAGGCGCGGGTGCAGCGGGCGCACGCCCGGCAAACCCTGCACCGCCGCCGCCAGGCGCGCGTAGTGGCTGCGGCGCAGTTGCTGGATGCGCCCGGGCGCCGCCAGTTTCAGCATGGCGCGCGCGAACAGCGACGAACGTTTATTCACCCAGGCGGGATCGAAATTGAAACTGCTATCGGAAGAGTCGGGGGCCAGCGCCGCGGCCGGGCCGCTTCTCTTTTTCTTGAGCAGTCCCCACAAGGCCTCTTTGGCGCGCAGCGGCAGCAACAAGGCGGCGCGCACGGCCGGCAGGCGGCCGTAGGCAAAACCCCGTTCCAGCGAATTCAATGCCACCTTGGCTTCGAAGCCGGCGCCGGCCGAGCGCAAGGCGACATTGTTTAAATTGTGGCGCGCCGATACCAGCGCGCCGCCTTCGTAGATCGGCAGGAATTTCATGCTGCTGGCGATGGCGTAATCTCCCCAGGCGCCGACCGGGCGTCCGCCCTGCTCGCCAATAAAACAGTGGGCGCAATCCTCGATCAGGGCAATGCCGCGCGCGTCGCACAGGGCGCGGATCGGCGCCATGTCTTGCGGGAAGCCGAAATAATGGGTGACCATGACGGCGCGCGTCGTTGAGCCGATCTGCGCCGCCAGGTCGGCAAGATCGACCGAGGCGTCGGCGCGCACCCGGTAGAACGCGGATGCGGCGCCGCGCCACAGTACCGGCGGCACCATCGAGGCACTGTGGTAGGCGGGTACCAGCACTTCATCGCCTGGCCCCACGCCGATCTCGCGCAGCGCCAGCGCGATGGCGACGCGCCCGCTGGTGACCAGGCGGTAGTTGCCGGCATCGAGCACGGTGTGGACACGGGCGCCGGAAGCACGCCGGAACGACGACGCCGACAGGATCGGCGCCAGCGGAATCAGGGGCCGGCCAGGGAGCGGGTTCGCGAGCATCCATCCAGTATAAACCGGGTGTTGAAAAATTTACCATAGGACATGCCCGATTGCCACGCAACAGCGCGATCGGCGCGGCCAGGAAGCTGCAAGCTGTTAAGATTGCGGGCTGCGCAGGTGGCGTCGCGCCCGTCTACCACTGACCTCATTCATTCCCGCACCGATCCGACCATGGCTGACCTGATTCACGCTGACTTGATTCACGCTGACTTAATTCATGATTTCCTGTTCGATTCCGCGCGCCGCACGCCGCAGGCCGAAGCGCTCGTGTACGGCGCGAGCCGCCTCGACTACGCCGCGCTGGCCGCGGCCGTCGCGGGAGCGGCCGGGGCCCTGATCGGCGCCGGCGTGCAGCCGCGCGAGCGCGTCGCCGTGTTCCTGGAAAAGCGCATCGAGAACGTGGCGGCGATGTTCGGCGCCGCGCTGGCCGGCGCCGTGTTCGTGCCGGTCAACCCGCAACTCAAACCGGAGCAGGTGGCCCACATCCTGGCCGACTGTAACGTGCGTGTACTGGTCACCTCGAATGAACGGCTGGCGCAATTGCAGGGCGTATTGGCCGGCTGCCCGGACCTGCGCACGGTGTTCGTCACCGGTACGCCCCAGCAGAATGCGGCTGCATTCCAGGTGCAAGGCTGGGAGGCGGCGCAGATGCAAGCACCAGCGGCCGTGCTGGCGGCGCGCCGCGCAATCGACGCCGACATGGCGGCGATCCTGTACACCTCGGGTAGTACCGGCAAGCCGAAGGGCGTGGTGCTGTCGCACCGAAACATGGTGGCCGGCGCGCGCAGCGTGGCGAGTTACCTGGCGCTGACGCCGCAAGACCGCCTGCTCGCCGTGCTGCCGCTCAGCTTCGATTACGGCTTGAGCCAGCTGACCTGCGCCTTTTTAACTGGCGCCACCGCCGTGCTGATCAACCACCTGTTCGCCAAGGATATTGTAAAAGCCGTGGCCGCGGAGCGGATCACCGGCCTGGCCGCGGTGCCGCTGCTGTGGCTGCAGCTGGCGCCGCTGACGTGGCCAGCCGATTGTTCGCTGCGCTATCTGACCAATTCCGGCGGTGCGCTGCCGACGGCCACCGTCGCCGCCTTGCGCGCGGCCTTGCCGAACGCCGCGCTGTTTTTGATGTATGGCTTGACCGAAGCGTTCCGCTCGACCTATCTGCCGCCGGCCGAACTCGAGCGCCGCCCCGATTCGATGGGCCGCGCGATTCCGAATGCCCAGGTGCTGGTGGTGCGTCCCGACGGTACGCCCTGCGCGCCGAACGAACCGGGAGAGCTGGTGCACCGCGGCGCGCTGGTGTCGCTCGGCTACTGGAACGATCCCGCCAAAACCGCCGAGCGTTTCAAACCCGCCCCGGGCCAGGATCCGGCCCTGCCGCTGGTCGAGATGGCCGTCTGGTCAGGCGATACGGTGCGCATGGACGCCGAAGGGTATCTGTATTTTATTGGCCGCAGCGACGATATGATCAAGGTCTCCGGCTACCGCGTCAGCCCGCTCGAAGTCGAGGAAGTCGTGTATGCGACCGGTCACGTGATCGAAACGGTCGCCTTTGGCGTGCCGCACCCGCAGCTGGGCCAGGCCATCGTGCTGCTGGCGCTGCCGCAGGACGCCAACCTGGCCGGCGCAGCCTTGCTGAAAGAATGCCAGCGCCGCTTGCCGGCCTGGATGGTGCCGGCCCACGTCGGGCTGCGCCATGAACCGTTTCCGCGCAACCCGAACGGCAAGATCGACCGCAAGCTGCTGCAGCAATCCTTCATGACGATGTTTGAAAGTACCGAATGAACGCGAAACCCGTCCACGCTGCCCAGACCGGGTTCCCGGTCGCAGACGACTGCCTGCAAGTGGGCGGCGTGCCGCTCACGCGCCTGGCGCAGCGCGTCGGCAGTACGCCCTTCTATGCCTATGACCGCCGCCTGTTGTCGGAACGCGTGGCGCAGGTGCGCGCGCACCTGCCGCCAACGGTCGAACTGCATTTTTCGATGAAGGCCAATCCGATGCCGGCGCTGGTGCAGCACATGGCGGCGCTGGTCGACGGCATCGACGTCGCTTCCGCCGGCGAACTGAAGGTCGCACTCGACACCGGCATCGACCCGGGCCGCATCAGCTTTGCCGGCCCCGGTAAATCGGACGCCGAGCTGGCGCGCGCGGTCGCCGCGGGCGCCGTGGTGCACGCCGAATCGGAACGCGAACTGCGCGCGCTGGCGCGCATCGGGGACGAACTCGGCATCGCGCCGTTGCTGGTCTTGCGCATCAATCCCGACTACGAGCTGAAAGGCTCGGGCATGCGCATGGGTGGCGGCGCCAAGCAGTTCGGCATCGACGCCGAAGACGCGCCGCGCGTGATCGGCTTGTGCGCCGAGCTCGGCCTGACGATCCTCGGTTTTCATATTTTCAGCGGCTCGCAAAGTTTAAAAGCCGAGGCGATCATCGAGGCACAAGCGCAGACCTTCGCGCTGGCGCAGCAGCTGGCCGCGCACATGCGCGACCCGCTACGGATCCTGAACATCGGCGGCGGCTTCGGCATTCCCTATTTTCCGGGCGAAGCGGCGCTCGACCTGGCGCCGATTGGGGACGCGCTGGCGGCTGCCTTGCCGCAGGTAGCGGCGGCGCTGCCCGAGGCGCAAGTCTCGATCGAACTCGGGCGCTACCTGGTCGGCGAGGCCGGCGTCTACGTGGCGCGCGTGGTCGATCGTAAAATCTCGCGCGGCCAGGTGTTTCTCGTTACCGACGGCGGCCTGCACCACCACCTGGCCGCCTCCGGCAATTTCGGCCAGGTGATCCGTAAAAACTATCCGGTCGCGATCGGCAACCGCATGAGCGCCGCGAGTACGCGCGAAACAGCGTCGGTCGTCGGCCCCTTGTGCACGCCGCTCGACCTGCTGGCCGAGCGCATGGAACTGCCGCAAGCCGAGGTCGGCGACCTGGTGGTCGTGTTCCAGTCGGGCGCGTATGGGCGATCGGCCAGTCCGCAAGGGTTTCTCAGCCATCCGGAAGTGCCTGAAGTGCTGGTATGACGGCATGCGATGCTGCCTGTGGTGTGGACAGGAAAGCACAACTACGGTATCTTGAAAGTTGCGAACTTATCAACTAATTACAGCCGGCATCACTGTCTTCTTTATCAGGCATGACTTCAAACCCATCCATACCAGCGGCGCTGGCTGACCAGGCCCGCGCCCGCCTCGCTGCGGCACTCGTTCTTCTGCACGGACTCGGCGTGCCCGAGGCCGACTCCCGCGTAAAACGTTTCGTCGATGCGTTTGCTGCGTTGCCGGCGACTTCCCGTTACAAGGACGTGCCGGCGGATGCGCGCGCGCTGGTCAATGAGACACAAGCGCAGGCTGGGCAGCCGGGGGCGCAGGCACTCCTGCTGGCAGCGCTGTTCCATGGCGTCTGCGCCAGCCTCGCGGGTACGCGCCTGGTGCTGTTGCCGCCGCGCGTGCTTGCACATCAATTGCGCCAATTTGCCCGCATTATCGCGCACGACGATGCGTTTGCCGCCGAATGCGAACTGGCCAGCGACGTTTACATGAAGGAATTGGGTCTGGCCAGGCTGCGCTTGTATGCCGGCGCCTCGAATCTCATCGATCCGCAGGCGGGCGTGGCCCGCTCGCTGCTGTGGAAGGGGGGCCTGCTGCAAGCGGTACCACGCGCGCTGTTATTTGCGCGTATTGGCGGATTCAAGCCCTTCTTTGAAATTCACGCGCACAAGCTGTATATGGAAGAGTTCAACGCTGCAGGCCGGCGTGAGTGCTACCGCTGCTGTGCCGACCTGTATGCGTTGCATCCTGAGCTGCTGGGAATGTATGCCGGCAGCTGGTTTTACGACCCCGCCATCGCGCGCCTGAGCCCGCATCTGGCGCATTTGCGCGAGGATGCAGTCGCAGGGGGCGCGGCATGCCTCTTCGTTTCTCACAACCAGCAAGCGGTCGGCTATTCCACTTCCAGATCGGCCACGCGCCGGGCGGCGCATGCGGCGGGCACTTATCGGCCTGCGACCTATGCGCTGGTCTGGCCACGCCGCGCCCAGATTGCCTGGTCGCTGCGTCAATCTCAACGTTCTTCATAGACGATTTATCGATGTCGCTCAAGAAAGCTCTCCTCGTGGCGGCCAGATCTGCCGGACTGTTCGCATTGATGCGTACGCTGACGCGCAACCGCGCGCGTATTCTCTGTTACCACGGTGGCAACCTGGGTGATGAATGCGAATACAATCCAAAGCTGTTCTGCAGCGCGCAGCAACTGCGCCAGCGCCTTGACTGGTTGCGCCGCCATGGTTTCGTGCCGGCGACGCTCGACGAACTGTTGCAACCTGCCGTAAAGAACGGTATCCCGGTCGCGGTAACCCTCGATGATGGCTGGTATTCTTCATACCACGACCTGCTGCCGGTGCTTGCCGAGTACGGCTATCGTCCAGTGCTCTATCTGCACAGCGAGACTTATGAATTGGGCGTGCCGGTGACCGGCGTGGCGCTGCGTTACCTGATCTGGAAAGCGCCGCGCCGCGCCGCGTGCATCGGCGGACTGGCGGCCGAGCTCGATGGTAACTACGATTTGGGGCAGGAAGACGACCGCCGCACGCTGACCAAACGCGCCGAGCAGTGGCTGGGCGCGATGGCGCCGGACACGCTGACCGTGGCATTGGAACGCTTGAGCGAGGCGATTGGCGTACCGGCCGCGACGCTCGACATGGCGTCGCGCCGGTTCCACTACATGACGCGCGCCGAACTCCTGCAAGCGTCGGCAAATGGCTGTGCGATCGAGCTGCATGGGCACGTACATCGTTACGTACGCGGCGAAGTCGAGGTCAACCGCGCCAACATCGCACGCTGCCGCGAGTCGATCGTGGCAGCCGGCCTGCCGGCGCCGGTGCATTACTGCTATCCCAGCGGGCGCTTCGATCCCGGCGCGCCCGCCGTAATGCGCGCAGCCGGCGTCCGTACAGCCACGACCTGCAAAGCGGGCCTCGTCAAGCTCACCCGGCCCGACGACGTCTTTTTCCTGCCGCGCTTCCTCGATGGCGGCGATGTGGCGATGATCGAGTTCGAGGCAGAGATGAGCGGCGTACTGGCATTGGGGCGCGCATTGGCCCGTATGTTGCGCCTGTAATTAGCAGCGCCTGCACTTTGATCGCGGCGGCGGCATGTCTGCCGCCGCCGCAGCTTTACTCCGAGCCCGCCGGGATGGTTCAGGCCACCAGCCGGAGCCGGATACCGGCTTTGCCCAATACCCCCTGGATACGACGGAACACGAATTCCTCGGGCCCCTCGGGCCTTCCGGCAACAGACCACAGAACGTACATCGCCAGCACATACACGAGTGCACCGCTGACCACACATAACAGCAAACCCAGCACATAGTCGAGTGTCACCTGGCGCAGCACCAGCTGGCTCTTGATCGCTACCACAACGGCCATCATCAACAAGGACGCAAGTAATGGCCGTATCAGCTGGCGGCAGAAGCGCGTAGCCGACAGGTTCAGGCATTGCGCCACCAGATACTGGTTAACCGGGATCAGGATGATCGAGGTTCCCAGGTAGGACCAGGCGGCCCCCTTGATGCCATACAAATAAACTGCCGGAATCAACGCGGTGGTCTGCATGATGACCTGGGCCGTCAGGATCATCGTGATCCGCCGGGTCATGCCTAGCACCAGGTAGATGTACGAAATATTGGTTTGCAGCGCCTTGATGATGCCGTAGAACGCCAGGATCTGGATAATCGGGACCGCCGCAAGCCATTTCCAGCCAAGCACCGCCGGAACCAGGAGCTCGGCTACTGACACAATGCCGATACTGGCTGGAATGGCAATCAGCGCGATAGAGGCGATCACCTTCAGGAAACTGTCGCGCAGCGCATCCATGTTTTGCGCAGCCTTGGCATAGCCGGGAAAGGCGGCGCGGTTAATGGGTGACACCAGCTCGTTCGACGGAAGCAGCGAAATCTCGGCCGAGAGCGAATACACGCCGACCCATTGGGCACCGGCCAGACGCGCGATGACAAAGGAAGGTGCGCGGTTGTGGATAAACATGATGAAGTTGTTTACCAGTAGCCATTTTGACGTGTTGAACATGTCGCCCCTGGCCGCAATCGAAAAGCGCGGGCGGTAGCTGCTGACGACATACGACATCACGAGCGACAAGATCGTACCGGTCACCTGGCCCATCACCAGCGCCCAGTAATTGCGCAAATACAGTGCCAGCGGAATGGTCACCAGCAGGGTGGCCATGCGTTTACTGAGCAGGAACTTGAACTCACGGTCAAAGCGCATTTCACGGCGGAACTTGACGGTGCCGATATTTGACAGGCCCTGCAAGACGAAACCGAATGCGAGCACGTAGATAATGGTCTCGAGCCGGGGCTCGCGGTAGAAATTCGCCGCCGGCACGGCAAGCAACGCCAATACCAGGCCGCAACCGGTCGCGAACATGACGTTGAAGGTCCAGGCTGTATCGAAATGTTCGCGGGTCGCGTCGGGATTCTGAATCAGCTGAACATCGAAACCGAACGACATCAACAGCGTCATGGCCGATAACAGCACCATGCACATCGTCACCAGTCCAAAGTCTTCCGGCGCCAGCATGCGCGCCAGCACCAGCGTGCTGATCAAGCCAAGAACGTTGTCCACCATCTTGAATGCAACCATCCAGACCGCGCCCTTGGCGATCTGTTTGTTGACGCTGTTCTTACTCATTTGCTCGCCTCATCAAACAGTTGTGCCAATTGAACGGCTTTGTGCGCGCGTGATGATTTCGCCACCAGCTCTTCGCTGGCGCGGTGTGCGCTGCCGGCACGGACATTCGCAACGAAGTCGGTGACAGCCGAGGCCAGCCTGGCAATGTCGTCGATCGGAGCAATGTCGTTAAAACCGGCGCCGCGCAGCACGCCGGCCGTTTCGCCAGCGTCGTCGACCAGTCCGAGGATCGGTTTGCGCGCGCGGAAGTATTCGTAAATCTTGGCCGGGATCTGGTTATTGTAGGGGCTGCCCTGGAAGATCAGCAGACCGTCGGCGGCCAGCATTTCGTGCAGGGCATCGCGGTATGGCACTGGCGGCAGGACGTCGACGATGTCTTCGACGCCATGCCGGCGAACCTTGTCGATCGTGGCGGGAACGTCGCCGGGCGCACGCAGCACGACACGCAGACTGGTGTCGATACTGCCTGCGGCTTTCAGTTGCGCCAGCGCCGCCAGGAACTGCTCCGGATTGCGGCCGGCATCGTACAGGATGCCGCTGTGGAGCAAGGTTGTGCGGGTATTGACGACCGCTTTGGCGTCCTTGCTCGACGCTGCGAAGTCGTCCTCGTCGTAACCGTTTTCGATGACACGGAACTTGTTCGCGTCGACGTGCGGAAAACGGGCGCGGTAGGCGTTCATCGCCTTTTCCGTGGTAAAGACGGCGAAGCGGCAGCGCTGCAGGGTTTGCTGTTCCAGCCAACCATAAATCCGGCGCTGGCGGTCCGAGGCCGGGTGCGCGGGCTGCAGCATCGGGTCGCGAAAGTCGGCGATCCAGGGCAGTTTGGTGAGCCGGTGCAAGGTCAGGGCGATCAAATGCGCCGTCGCGATCGGAAACGTCGACCACAGCACGGTCGGCTTGTGACGCCGTATCAGGCGCAGACCCGCAACAACGCCGTGGGCCCACCAGCTGATCCAGCGATCCGGCAAGGCCATCAGTTCGCTATAGCGCCCGCCCAGGCCCAGGTGGCGCTTGGTGTCGAGCGCAAAGGCACGGCAGACGATCAGGTCGGCCGGCAGGCTGGTAAGCTGCGCAGGGTTGTGCGTAGCGTAAGCACGTGGATTGGCTGAGAGCACCAGGGGGTGCCAGGCATGCGCTTGCAATCGTTTCGAAAAGCTCAGGGTGCGCTGGACGCCACTGCTGCCTGTCTGTGGCGGAAAGTGGAAAGCCACCATCAGCGCGTGTTTATTTTTCATGCTTGTTTCAGTTAAGTTGAGTGTTACTCACGCCGCCAGCCAGCGCAACAGGCGCAGGCCGAACATCAGCGGTGTCTTGTCCCAGGGGCGGCTGCGCGCCAGCTGGAACCGGTCATGGCCACGGGTAATCGGGCCGGGCAGGGTGGTGAAGGCGGCGTCGAACCCCGCCTCGCGCACCATCGCCGCGTGGCGGTCATCGAAATCCATGCCGGGTTTGCCGTTCGGGTAGGCGAACAGACGTACTGGCTGGCCGATGATTTCTTCGAGGTCGGCCTTGCCGGCAACGATCTCGAGGCGCGCCGTCTCATTGTCGAGGCTGGTGAGGATCGGGTGCGTCACCGTATGGGCGCCGATGTCGATCCCGCTACGGCGCAGGTTGAGGATCATCGCCGGCGTGAGCATCAGGCCGCTCGCCAGGTCGTCGCCGACCATCGCCTCCAGGCGTTCGACCAGCGCCTGGCGCGCCGGCGGCGGCAGGTATTTCGAGCGTTCGGTGAGGTGGCCCAGGGTCAGCTTGCGTGCTTCCAGGGTATCGAGCGCATAGCTGCCGAGGCCGTGGTCGGACAGGTCGAGCGTATGGCTCTTCAGGTTTTGCACCGCTTCGATGATGCGGTCGTTCCACATATTGCCTTCGCCGATGAAGCCGCTGGTGACGAACACCGTGGCCGGCAGGCCGAATTCGCGCAGCACCGGCAGCGCCAGGTCGTGCACCGAGCGGTAGCCGTCGTCGAAGGTGATGCAGATGGCGCGCGGCGGCAGCTTGCCGGCGTCGAGCGCGGCCAGGGCGGACGACAGCGGCAGCACGTTGAAGCAGCGCGCCAGCAGGGCCATTTGCCAGCGGAAGGCCACGACGTCCGGCTCCGATTCGAGCATCGGGTCGGGGCCTGCCAGGATGCGGTGATAGTTGACCACGCACAGCCGGTTGCCGCGCCCGGACAGCGCCACGGTGTTGCCGGCAGCGCGCAGCAGGCGCTCGGTCAGGTAGGAATGTCGCTTTGGTGTCATGGGGCCGCTGCTATGCATGGCGAACGACAAGGGGCCGCTCGGCGGCGACCGCCACCGGCGCTTTGGCGAGCGCGGCGCGCTCGCGCGGCAGGATGCGCAGTTCGAGGACGATCAACAGCCCGATGATCGCGTAGAACAGTTCGAAGTACGCGAAGCTGAGGGCGGCGCCGCCGAGCGCGTACGAAAAAATACTGAGCTGGAGCATGGTCGCCAGGGTCCGCGCCCAAGGCGGGCCGCCATGCACCTTGACGCTGCGCGCGATGCGCCCGGCCGTCAGGAAAGCGCCGATCAGGAAGCTCAGGTAGATCACCAGTCCCACGAAACCGTGCTCGCCCATTACCTGGAAGTACACGCTGTGGGCGGCGCGGGCCACCTTGGTGTTCGGCAGTGCGGTGCCGGTGTAGAACCAGTCGTAACTGAAGAACTGGCGCGACAGGTCGGTCCAGACCCCGAAGGTTTCGAGCGATTTGAAACCACCGCCGAAGAAGGGATGCTCCACAGCCATGATGAAACTGAGCTTCCAGGACACGACCCGGGTCATGAAGGAAGAGTCGGTGTCGGCCGATTCGATGGTATTCATCCGCGTCGTCCATTCGTGCGACACCAGGGTCGACAGGCCGATCACCAATACCACCATCAGGATGGCAAGGGGAACCTTGCGCTCGCTCTTGAGGAACAGGTAACCGCCCAGGCCTGCAAGGGCGACGAAGCCGCCGCGCGACTGGGTGCCGATGACGGCCGTCACCAGCAGCACCATGGTGCCCAACAGGGCGAGCCAGATCAGGCGCGAGCGCTGGCCATACTGGCCCAGCAGGTAATAACAGATCGGCAGCGTCATCACGAACGCCAGCGACAGTTCATTGCGATCGCCCAGCACGTGGCCGCCTAATCCCTCGATTTTGTGGCCGCCACCGCTGGCAATGAATTTCAGGCCCTCGAGGTCGGCATAAAAGCCCACCGACAGCACGACGCACCACAACAGGAAGTCGATGTGCAGTTTTTTTTCAATGACCAGCAGGACGAACACGAACAGTGCGATCACCTTGGCAAAACGACTCCAGATATCCCAGGAGCGGTCGGGCGGCGCCATTGTAAGGATCGTCGATAGCGTCGTCCAAAAGAAAAATAACAAGACGATGGCGCCCAATGTCCCGAGCACGAACTTCGGCTTGTTTTTCATGATCACGTATGCCACAACGGCCACGGCTGTAAACAGCAGGTTGTAGCGGATGCTGCCGGCAATGCCATATACCCATGCGTTGGGGAAGAACAGTGCGGTCCAGATCCACATGCCGGTACCGATGAACGGGCGCTTGGCCATGAAATACAGCATGAACGGCAAAACGCTTAAAAGTATCAGGTCGCGCATGATCAGTTCTGTTCCAGTTTCTTTTGCTGCTTCGTGGCTTTGGTCTCGGCTTCGTCGGCGCGCAGCGCCCAGCGGCACACGAAGACGACGACCAGCAGGTCGAGGGTCCAGAGTATCGATTCCATCTTTCGCTCCAGGTTAGGGCGCCCGGCAAGCCAGGGCCGCGGACGGTTGGCGCTGGCGCCGGTTGAGCAGTTCTTCGAACACGCGCAGTTGTCCTGCGGTCGTGTCGTCCCAGCTGAAGCCTTCGGCATAGCGGCGCGTCGCGGCGCGCTCGGGATAGTGCGCGCGCAGGGCGTTGACGGCGTCGGCCACGCCCTGCGGCGTGCGCTCGGCCATCAGCACGCCGGCTTCCGGCGCGGCCACCACTTCCGGGGTGCCGTAGACGCGGCTGGCGACGACCGGGGTACCGCAGGCCATCGATTCGAGCAGCACGTTGGCCCAGCCTTCGCGCGACGAAGCCAGCACCAGGGCGTCGGCTGCGCCGTAATGGCTGCGCAGCTGGGCTTGCGGCACGGCGCCGAGGAATTGCACGCGGTCCGATACGTTCGAGGTGCGCGCCAGTTCTTCCAGCATCTGCCGGTTGGGACCGTCGCCGGCCACCACCAGGCGCACGCCCGGCAACAGCGGCAGCGCAGCGACGATCAACTCCTGCGCCTTAACCGGCACCAGGTGGCCGACGGTGAGCAGGGTAAACACGTCTTGCGTGGCGGCGCGCTCGACCGGACGGAACAGCTGCAGGTCGACGCCGTTGCGCAGCGAGGTGACGCGTTCGCCGTCGACGCCGAGCGCGATGACTTCGTCGCGCAGCGCGTTGCAGACCGTGATGACGGCGTCGGCGCGGCGCGCGGCCCAGCGGATCATGCGCCGCGGCAGCGAGTGCTGCGGAATCAGGGTGATGTCGGAGCCGCGCGCGGTGATCACCAGCGGTTTATTAAAATGGCGCGCCAGCATGGCGGCGGCCACGCCGTCCGGATAAAAGTAATGGGCGTCGATCAGGTCGAAATCGTAGCCTTCGTCGAGCAGGCGCGCGATCGTTGGCTTGACCGCCTGCGCCAGCAGCATGGGCGCGACGTTCATGCCGATCTTGGGGATGGTCGGGTAACGGGGATGCAGCACCGCGATGCCGTGGCGCTGTTCCCGGCGCGGCACGCGCGCCTGTTTCGCATAGTCGCCGAAGCGCGGGTTGGCCGACGGGAACCAGGGCACCGGCGCCACCACGCGCGCCTCGACCTGGCCGCTGGCGACCAGGTGGCGCAGGCGCGTTTCGACGAAAATCCCGTGGCCGGGCTTTTCGCTGTTCGGGAACAGGGTGCTGAAGGTCAGGATCTTCATGCGGCGCGCAGCCTCGTCAGGCGGCCATAGATCTCCTGGTAGCGCGCCACGCTGACCGGCCAGTTGCGCTCGGTTTCGACGTAATGGCGGCCGTTGGCGCGCAGCGCCGGCCATTGCTCCTGCGCCGCGAGCAGGGCGCCGACCTTGTCGGCCAGGGAGGCCGGGTCGCCGGCCTTGAACAGCACGCCGGTCTTGCCGTCGGCGATCAATTCGAGGTGGCCGCCGACGTCCGACGCCGCCAGGATGCGGCCCTGCGCCATCGCTTCCAGCGGTTTCAATGGCGTCACCAGTTCGGTCAGGCGCATCGGCAGGCGCGGGTAGACCAGCACGTCGAGCAGGTCGTAATACATGTTGACCTGGTCGTGCGGCACGCGTCCGGTGAACACCACCTTGTCGGCGATGTTCAGTTCCTGCGCCAGCTGGCGCAATTGGGCGTCTTGCGGGCCGCCGCCGACCAGCAGCACGCGCAAGTCGGGGTGGCGGGCCGTCAGGGCGGGCACGGCGCGCAGCAGCACGTCCAGGCCTTCGTAGGCGTAGAACGAGCCAATAAAACCGATCAGGCGCGCGCCGGCCAGGCCGAGGCGGGTTTTGAGGTCCTGGTCGGCCGTGCCGCCGACGGCGAACTTGTCGATGTCGACCGCGTTCGGAATGACGGTGACCTTGGCGGCCGGGATGCCGCGCGCGACGATGTCGCGGCGCAGGCCTTCGCAGATGGTGGTGACGGCGTCGGCCTGGCGCAGCGCCCAGGTTTCCAGCGCACGGGTGGCGCGGTAGCGCAGGCCGTTCTCGGCGCTGGTGCCGTGATCGACCGCGGCGTCTTCCCAGAAGGCGCGCACTTCATACACGACCGGAATACCGAAGCGCTTGCCGGCACGCAGGGCGGCGATCGCGTTCAGGCTGGGCGAATGCGCATGCAGCACGTCGGGTTTTATTACCGGGATGATTTCGGCCAGGCGCCGCGCCAGGCCGTCGATGACTTCCTTCTGGTTCAGCACGGGCAGGCGCGCCAGCGCCCCGGTCGACTTCGGGGTGCGGTAGAAATGCAGGCCATCCACGGTTTCTTCGAGCGCGTCGTCGGAGTTCTGCTTGGAACCGGTCACGTGGTAGGTTTCCCAGCCGAGCGCGCGCTGCTCGCGCAGGATCGAGCGGGTGCGGAAGGTGTAGCCGCTGTGCAGCGGGATCGAATGGTCGAGGACGTGCAGGACGCGCATCAGTTGCTCCTAGGGGCGGTGGCGTTGGTGATAGTGGCTGCGCCAGCGCCGTTCTTGCGCAGGAAGGCTTCGAACATCAGGACCGACCACAGGGCCGTGCTGTGGTCCTTGGTCGCCCCCTGGTGTTCGTCGACCATCTGCCTGAGGGTGTTCGGATTGAAAATGCCGGTGTCGAGCAGGGCTGGATTGAGCACCGCCGCCTTCATGGCCCCGGCCAGCGGGCCGCGCAGCCAGCTCGCCAGCGGAATCGAAAAGCCCATCTTCTTGCGGTACAGGATGTCGTCGCCCAGGTAGGGTTTCAAGGCTTTCTTAAAAATGTACTTGCCTTCGCCGTTGCGCAGCTTGCAGCTTGACGGCAGGCCGGACACCCATTCGACGAACTGGTGGTCCAGCAGCGGCACCCGCACCTCCAATGCGTGCGCCATCGAGGCGCGGTCGACCTTGGTCAGGATGTCGCCCGGCAGGTAGGTCTTCATGTCGATGTACTGGATCAGCGACAGCGGATCGTCGGTCGGCGCGTTATTGGCGTAGCCGCGCATGACTTCCACGGCGCGGTAACCCTGCAGTTTGCTTTTGAAACCATCCGAAAACATGCCGCCGCGCACGCGGTCGTTGTTGATCGAGACGCCGTGAAAATATCCTTCGGTGAGGTCGCGCGCCAGCGCCTCGAAAGTGGTCTTGGCGCGGAACACGCGCGGCGCCCAGTCGGCCTTCGGATAGGCCTTGCCCAACAGGCCGAACACCGGTTTGCGCAGCGCCAGCGGCAGCATCGAGCGCACCCGCTCTTCGCCCATCGCCATGCGGTGACGGCGGTAGCCGGCGAAGTTCTCGTCGCCGCCGTCGCCCGACAGCGCCACGGTGACGTTCTTGCGCGCCAGTTCGCAGACGCGGTAGGTCGGGATGGCCGAACTGTCGGCATACGGCTCGTCGTACAGGCCGGCCAGCAAGTCGAGCAGGCCGTAATCGTCCTTGTCGACGATTTCTTTCCGGTGGTTTGTCTTGTAGCGTTCGGCCACCTGCTGCGCGTAGGTCGATTCGTCGAAGTCGGCCTCGTCGAAGCCGATCGAGCAAGTGTTCACTGGCCGATCCGACAGGCCGGCCATCATCGCCACGATCGCGCTCGAATCGACGCCGCCGGAGAGGAAAGCGCCGAGCGGCACGTCCGCTTCCATGTGGCTCTCGACCGCTTCGCGCAGGCGGTGGATGGTTTCGCCTTCGATGTCGCCATCGGTCATGCCGACGTGCGGGGTAAACGGCACGTCCCAGTACTGTTTCGAGGCCGGCAGTGCGGTCATGCCGGGTTTCAGGGTCAGCGTATGCCCCGGCAGCAGCTTGTGGGCGCCCGTAAAAATCGTGCGCGGCTCGGGCACGTAGCCGTAAGCAAAATACTCCTCGACCGCGCAGGGGTCGATGTCGCGCACCAGGTTCGGCAGCGTCAGCAGCGATTTGAGTTCCGAACCGAAGGCGAACATCCCGTCCGGCAGCAGCGCATAGTGGAAGGGCTTGATGCCGAGGCGGTCGCGCGCCATGAACAGGACCTGTTGATTACGGTCCCAGATCGCGAAGCCGAACATGCCGCGCAGGCGCTGCACGCATTGTTCTCCCCATTCTTCCCAGGCGTGGACGATGACTTCGGTGTCGCAGCGGGTACGGAAGGTGTGGCCGAGTTCCTTGAGTTCGGCCATCAGGGCGCGGAAATTGTAGATCTCGCCGTTGAATACGATGACCACGCTGTGGTCTTCGTTGAACATCGGCTGCAGGCCGGCGGCCAGGTCCATGACCGAGAGGCGGCGATGGCCGAATGCCAGGCCCGCTTCCAGGTGCAGGTCGCCCTCGGACGGGCCGCGGTGGAATTGCGAGTCGTTCATCCGCTGCAGCAGGGCCGGGTCGATGGGACGGCCGCCGCGCAGGTCAAAAATGCCAGTTATTCCGCACATGGTGTGATTGCTTGGTGAAGTGTTGTCTTGCTCTTGCAGAGGCGGTCGTAGAGGCCGAGGTAGGCGCCCAGCATGGCCGCCATGCTGTACTGTTGTTCGATGCGCGCGCGCGCCGCGCGGCCGTGGGCGGCGGCGCGCTGCGGATCGCGCACGTAGGCGGCCAGCGCCTGCGCCAGCGCTTCCGGGTCGCCGGCCGCCACCAGGGTGCCGTTCACGCCATGGTCGACCACTTCCGGAATGCCGCCGACCTTGCTGGCCACGACCGGGAGTTCGCTCGCCATCGCTTCCAGCAGCGTGACCGGCGTGCCTTCGGCGATCGAGGGCAGCGCGAACAGCGAAAAGCCACCCAGCACCGCCGCCACGTTCGCGTGGGCGCCGGCGAACACGATGTCGGCGCCGGAGCCGCTGGCGGCCGCCTGCGCTTCGAGCTGCGCGCGCAGCGGGCCGTCGCCGACCAGCACCAGGCGCAGCCGTCGATCCGGCACGCGCGCGCGCAGGCGCGCAAAGGCGTCGATCAGGCCGGCGTGGTTTTTCACGTCCTGCAGGCGCCCGACCGCGCCGATGACGAAGGCACCGTCGGCGCGCCAGGCGGCAGCGGCGGGGTCAATTGCGGCGCCGACCTTAAAACGCTCGGTATCGACGCCGTTGATGATGGTCTCCACCTTGCGCGCGGGCAGGCCGACGACGGTGTCGAGCCAGCGCGCCAGGTCGTGCGAGACCGGCACGTAGCGGTCGATCACCCGCGCCAGCAGGCGCCGCAGCAGGTTGTGCTTGCGGTTCAAGCCTTGCGGATCGGAGGCGTCGCGCCCGTGCTCGGCGTGGATGCGTACCGGCACCCCGGCCAGCAGGGCGACTGCCTGGTATTCGATCGTGCCCAGGTTATAGGTATGCAGGATCGCCGGGCGCAGGCGCCGCAGCAGTTTGAACAGGCGCAGGTGCGAGGCCAGGCCCAGGCCGGGCGCCTTGTCGAGCGCGTACAGTTCGACGCCGGGGCGTTCGATGCGGCCGGCAAACTCGGTGTAGCCGGTCAGGCACACCACCGCGTGCCGGTAACGCTCGGGCGGCATGCGGTTGATGCTGTCGACCAGCAGCGTTTCCAGCCCGCCGATGTCGAGGCGGTAGATCAGGTGCACCACCAGCGGGGTGGTGCGGTCATGCGTTACCGCCATCTCAGCGTCCCCGTGCCTGCATCAGCGAGGCTTCGAGCGCGTCGCCGCCGCGCGCCAGGAAGGCACGCAGCGCGGCGCGTGCCGCTTCCGGATCGTCGTTGACCGGCGCCGCCAGCACGACCAGCGCGCCGTCGTCGCCATGGAACAGCAGTTTACCCTGCGCCTGGCGCAGCTTGCCGACGACGCCGCTGGTGGTCGTGTGGCCGTCGACCCACATCCAGTCCCACACCAGCAGCGGGCCACCGGGGCCGGTCAGGGTCGATTCGCGCACGGTCAACTGGCGCGTGCCGACTTGCTCGGTGCGGCTCTTGCTGTTGGTGGCATGCCATGCATCCCGGAAGCCGGCCAGGCGGTTGAGCGAACTGATCAGGTTCTTCGACTTGTCCTGGTTGCGGTAGTACAGCACCTGCAGTTTTACGGGACGCATGCCGCCCTCGTACACGCCGGCGATACGGGCGTCGGGCGCCATGTAGTTCGGCTCCCAGCCGGGGAAGGCGGCGCCCGGCGCCAGACCTGGCAGTTGCGGCAGTGCCAATTGCACCGGCTGCGGATTGTGGTTGGCGCGCTCGTTGTAGGCGGCGAAGGCCGGCCAGACGGCGGCCACCGCGACGATCGCCAGCGCCATTGGCAGCAGCGACGGCGCCACGGCGGCAGTGCCGGTCGCGACCGGGGCGACTGGCGCCGGCGCTTCGTCTTCTCGCCAGTAGCTGCCGATCCAGAACATCAGGAACATCACCAGGCCGAAGAACAGCCAGCCGTAGATCAGGTGGTCGACACCGGTCGCCAGTTCCATGCCGGAGAGGTGGCCGATCATGACGATCATGTAGGCGCGCAAGCCGTTGGCGATGATCGGCACGACCATCGACAGGCCGATGAACAGCGCGCGGCGTACGTTCGAGCGGTAAGTGAGGTAGGCGTACAGGCAGCCCAGGGTGATCGAGGAAATCAGGTAGCGCACGCCGCTGCAGGCTTCCACCACCGACCAGCTGCCGGTAGGGAGCTCGAAGCGGGTGCCGTTGCGCAGCACCGGGATGCCGGTGACCTGCACCGCCCATACGGTGAAGTCGGCCGTGATGTGGATCAGCGGGTCGACGAAGACTTCGCCGAACGGCACCGCGAACAGCAGGAACAGCAGGGGGAACGCGAGCGAGCCGGCCAGGCGCCGCCCCAGGAGGGCGAACGCGGCCAATGGGAACATGGCGACGAAGGCATACTGCATCACGACCTGCACACCGCCGACGCGCGCGGCCAGCCAGCCCGCGCCGGCCAGCGCCAGCAGCGCCAGTGCCGGCCAGGCAGGCGTCGCGGGGATCAGCGAGAAATTGGCGCGCCGGCGCCAGATCAGCCACAGGCTGATCGGCACGATGGCGTAGCCATGGGCGAAGGTGTCGGAGCTGTCCCAGATACTGACGATCGAGCGCGCGGTATCGAAGTAGAGCGCCAGCGGCGCGAGCAGCGCCAGCACGATCAGGATCATGTTGGCGCGGGTCAGGGGCTGGGCGCTATGCTCGACCAGGCCGGGCGGAGGTTTCAGGAACATTCGAGGCGTTCTCCGATGCAGGCCAGGTTGCTCGGCCAGCTGTATTGACGTTCGACGCGCTGACGGGCGGCGCGTCCCATCGCGCCCTGCGGCGCGTGCAGCATGGCGGCGACGGCGTCGACGAATGCGTCGGCGCCATCGGCCAGTACCAGGTCCAGCCCCGGTTCGGCATCGATGCCTTCCAGGGCCTGCGGCGACACCACCACCGGCGTCGCCATCGCCATCGCCTCCAGCACCTTGTTCTGGATGCCGCGCGCGATGCGCAGCGGCGCCACCGCCGCCTGGGCGTGGGCGATATACGGGCGCACGTCGGGCACGGTGCCGGTGACGGTCACGGCGGGCAGTTGTTCGAGGTCGCGCACGGCCTGGGTCGGACGGGCGCCGACGATGTAGAAACGCAGGTCCGCAAAGCGCGTGCGCAACTGCGGCAGCACCTCGTGGGCAAACCAGGTCACCGCATCCACGTTCGGCCAGTAATCCATGGCGCCGGTGAACACCACGGCGCGCTCGCCGGCCGGATAGGGATTGGCATAGCCGCCGTCGGGCGTGAAATAGTCGGTGTCGACGCCGTTATTAAAAAAGCCGATGCGCGCGCTGCTCTCCGGCGCCAGGTCGCGAAACAGCGCCGCTTCCGGCGCCGAGACGAACAAGGAGGCATCGTAGTCGCGCGCCACCCGGCGCTCGTAGGACAGCAGCTGGCGCGCCTCGTGCCGGTACAGCCAGCTCATCGGCCAGGATTTCTGCTCGGCGTACTGGCGCCATTTGTCGGAGTCGACGTCGCAGAAGTCGACCACGCGCCGCGCTTGCGGATATTTGTCGGCGTACTGCGCCATCGCCGACGAAAACACCAGCACGCGCTTGATGCCATGTTGGGCGACGGTGGCGTCGACCCAGCGTTCCAGGCCGGCGTCGCGGTAATAGTCGAGCGAGAGCGAGCGGTTGCGGACCAGGGCGCCGAGGCTGCGCACGCGCGCCAGGGTCGGATTGAGCGGCGCGAAATGGCTGCTCGCGCACATGGCCTCGACCTTCGGCACGTGCTGCCAGTCGTCGGCGTCGTCGACGAAGGTGGCCAGGTGCACCCGGTACTGCTGCGCCAAGTGTTTCAGCAGGTGATAAGAACGGATCTTGTCACCCTTGTTCGGCGGATAAGGGATCCGGTGGATCAGGAGCAGCAGGTCTTGCACGGATTACCCCAGGTTGCGGACGATGTAGGGCCCGACCAGGTTTGCCAGCGGAATCGGCAATTTCTTCCACATCTTGATGAAGAGCTGGTATTTCGGGTTCAGCGGGTTATTATCAGGCAACGCGTCGGCCCCGTACAGCTTGTATTCATACGGCAGCGGCTGCGCCGTGAAGCCCCAGTTCTTCTTGAAATCGTAGGCGCCGGTGCCGAGCTTGCTGCGGCCGAAGTCGAACAGGCGGCAACCGCGCGCGGCGGCGGCCTGCATCAGGTTCCAGTACATGAAATCGTTGCCGGCCACTTCACGCGCCAGGTCCATGCCGCCGCCGTAATACGGCACCACTTCGTTGCGCCAGTAAAAGCTCAGCACCGAGCCGACCAGGCGGTTGTCCTCGGTGACGATGGTGCGCACTTCGCACTCGGCGCCGAATTCCTGCTGCAGCAGCGCAAAATACTTTTTTGGGAACACCGGGGTGCCGAGGCGGTGCACGCTGTGCGAATAGGCCGTGAACAGGCGCTCGACGTTGTCGTCGACCTCGCCGCGCAGGCCCAATTTGATGCCCTTGCGGACCATGGCGCGCTGCTTGCGCGGGATCGCGTTCAGGTTTTCCTCGTCGTCGCCGGAGATCTCCTTGCGGAAGGTGACGTACAGTTCCTTGGTCAGCCAGGACGCGTCGTCCGGGTGCGCGCGTTCCATGCCGCGGTATTCGAGGTGGCCGACGCCGAGTTCGCGCGCCAGCTTGTCGGCGGCGGCGTCGAGCATGGCGCGGGCGCCGGCGTCGATCGCGGCCACGCCGCCATACACGCAGAACGGCATCGCGCCCAGCGAGTGGCCGAACAGGCGGCTCTTGATTTGCGCCAGCGGTAGCACGCCCTGGATCTGGCCGTCCTGCTCGACATAATACAACCAGGTCTTGATGCCGAAGGAACGCTCGATGACGTTCTGCCAGCCGGACAGGTGGAAGAAGGTGGCGTCCGGGCAGCTGCGCACAAAGGCGTCCCAGCGTGGGCGTTCGGCCGGCGTCAGCAGGTGCAGCGTGGGCGCACCCACGGCGCCGCCTGCGCGCCGCGCATGGGCGTTTTCAATGATCGAATTCATGGCTTGTTCAGGAAAATGCGGTCCATCCGGTCCCACGCGAAATCGCGGGCGAGGGCGGCAATGCGCCCTTCCATGCGCTCGATGTTGATGTAGTGGCGAAAGCGCGCCTTGGCGCCGAGACCGGCGGGACGCGGCTGGCCCGGGTCGACTTCCCACGGGTGGAAATAGAACAGCGCCGGTTCGTTGTCCATCTCGTTGACGCGTTTCACCATCCAGCGCGACAGCGCGTAGGGCAGCAAACGGAAATAGCCGCCGCCGCCGGCCGGCAGTTTTTTACCGCCCAGCATGGCGGTGGTGATCGGCACTTCCAGCAGGCCGTCGGGGCCGTTCGGATAAAAGGCGAAGCGCGGCGCGTCGGGCATGCCGTAATGGTCGTGCGCGATCGGGTAGATGCTCGAGCTGTAGCGGTAGCCCGCTTCGGTCAAGGCATCGAGTGCCCACAGGTTGCCTTCTCCGATCGAAAAGCTGGGGGCGCGGTAGCCGAGCACCTGCTGGCCGCCGATGTCTTCCAGCAGGGCTTTCGCTGAGCGAATATCGTTGTCGAATTCGGCGCGGCTCTGGTCCGAAGCGCGCAGGTGGCCATAACCGTGGCTGGCCAGTTCGTGGCCGGCAGCGACGATGCGGCGCACCATCTGCGGGTAGCGTTCGGCGATCCAGCCGAGCGTGAAGAACGTGCCTTTGACGTCGTGGCGTTCGAACAGGGCCAGGATGCGCTCGACGTTGGCCTCGACGCGGCATTCGCGCGCCGGCCAGCTGTCGCGGCTGATGTAGGGGGCAAAGGCCGAGACCTGGAAATAATCCTCGACGTCGCAGGTCATCGCATTGCGGATACGCTCGCCCGGCTGGCGCTGCGGCCGGGCGGCGGGAGTCTGCATCTTCATTCGGGAGTATCCACGTGTTGGGTCGTTGGCACGCCATTGGGCGGATTGGCGACGATTTTCTTCAGGATCGACAGCACCGAGACGATCGATTTTTCGAGGCGCATCATGCGCTCGTCGAGCACTTCGATGCTGTCGCGGCGGTCGGCGGCGTCAGCCAGCGATGTGCTACCGGCGGGGGCGCCGGCCGGTGCGCCCAGCACCTCGGGCAGCTGGAATTCCTCGCTGACGTCGGCGATCACGGTCTGGATGTGTTCTTCCGTGAACGCATGCAGCTCTTCCAGGTAGCCCATCAGCAGTACGCGGTCGAGCAGGGTATTGGTCTTGCGCGGGATGCCGCCGGTGTAGGCGAAGATCGCCGCGTGGGCGGCGTCATCAAAAGCGGGATCGCCCTTCCAGCCGACCGTGTGCAGGCGGTGTTCGATGTAGGCGCGCGTTTCCGGCGCGTCCATCGGACCGAGGTGGTAGCTGGCGATGACGCGCTGGCGCAACTGCTGCATGCTCGGGCTGTGCAGGGTGCCGCGGAACTCCGGCTGGCCCAGCAGGAAGGTTTGCAGCAGCGACTTGTCGTCGGTCTGGAAGTTCGACAGCATGCGCAGCTCTTCGACCGTCTTCGGGTTCAGGTTCTGCGCTTCGTCGATGACGAGCAGGGCGCGCTTGCCCTGGCGGTCGACGCTGTGCAGGAACTGCTCCAGGCGCGTGAGCAGGTCGGTCTTGGTGGCGCCTTCGTGCGCCAGGCCGAAGCCGGAGGCGACCATGCGCAGCGTGTCGTCCGGGTCGAGGTGGGTGTTGACGATGTGGGCGGCCACGATCTGCTGCGAGGGCAGCTTGTTGAACAGGTTGCGCACCAGCGTGGTCTTGCCGGCACCGACTTCACCGGTCACGACAATGAAACCCTCGCCTTGCGACAGGCCATATTCGAGATAGGCCATGGCGCGCTTGTGCCCCTTGCTGCCGAAGAAGAAGTGCGGGTCGGGGCGCAGCTGGAAAGGCTTGGCGGTCAATCCATAATATGATTCGTACATCTTGTCACTCCGCTTAAAGCTGGGCCGTTATGGTGGCCTTGATCGAATTGGCGTGATAGCCGGCGCCGTTGATGCCGCGCTCGCCGCGGGCATGGCGCAGCTCGACGTTGCCGAACAGCTTGCGGCTGAAGCGGCGCGTCATGCCCATGCTGAGCGTCTGCTGGTCGCGTTCGAAATCGGTGGTCAGCGAACGGTTACGGGTCAGCCTCAGTGCGGCCGTGGCGCTGGTCGCGGCGTCCAGGCGGTAGCTGTGGGCGAGGCTGGTACCAATCTGGCGTACGTTGTCGTTCAGCGCGAACAGCGCGCTGCCGAGCAGGTCGGAATCGGCTTGACCGGTCGACAGCGCAGTGCGCTCGCTGGCGAAGGCGGACAGCACAGTGCTGTGCCGGCGCATGTTGTAGGCGAACGAGGCGAGCGCCTGCTTCTGGCGGAAATAGCGGTTGGTCAGATAGTTCACGCTCTCTGCCGTCGTCAAGGGCAGGCCGGTGGCCAGCAGGTACTCCAGCACCGCCTGGCGCCGCGCCACCGGATCGGGGATCGTCACGGCAAACAGGGAATCGATCAGCGCCGCGGTATCGACGCCCTGCACGCCGCTGAACTGCTGACGGGTGCTGGTAACCTGGTCGGAATAGCTCAGCCGCGTGACCGTGTGGCGGCTGCGGTGTGAGGCCAGCAGGGAACCGGTATTGCCGAGGAAGTGGCGCCCGCCCGCTACCTCGAGGACCGTGCGCGAGGACGGGTTCCAGCCAAAGCCGACCGACCAGCTGGCCCCGGCCGTGCGGTTGCCCGGCATGGCTTCATAGTCGAAGCTGTCGTAGCCGCCGCTGGCGGTCAGGCGCAACGTGCGGCTCAAGCGGTAGTTAAGCGACAGCAGGGCGTTTTCGGACGCGGTATCCGGGAAGCGCTCGTTGTGGATGTCCTGGCGCGCATACTGCAGGTTCCAGCCCAGGTCTTGCCAGGAACGGCCGCTGGTGAGATTGACCGAGCCGCCGCGGGCAGTACTGCTGCCGTAGCGCGAGTAATCGGCATCGACGCTGTTGAGGGTGTAGCGCAGCGTGGCCACGGCAAAGTTGCCGAAGCGCTGGGTGATGAACGGACTGACGCTCCAGGTGCTGACGTCGGTGCTGTTCTCGTTGCTGTAACGGCTTTCGTCTTCGAGCAGGCCAAAGGCCGAGATGTTGCGTGTGGACGAACTGGCACTCGCATCGACGTACATGAATTCGTCGACCACCTTCAGGCGGCCGTCGGCGCCGTACTGGGCGCGGTTGCGGCGGTTGCCGGACGAGCGGCCGCCGCCCGTGTAGGCGAACAGGGAGGCGCTGGCGTTGGCGTTGAGTTGCACATACTCGTTCTGGCCGTTCACGGTCACGCCGGGCGTGAGTTCGCTGACCAGGGCGCTTTCGCGGCGCGTGCTTCCACGGTTGACGTTATCGGTCAGGGTTTCGGTAATCGACAGCGAGGGAGTGACACGCCACTGGGCCTGGGCCGGCAAGGCCACCAGCAGTGCCGCCGCCAGCGGCGCCAGCCGCGGCAGGCGGGCGGCGAGGCCTTTTTTAGCCGTAGTGATAGTCATACGTTTCTTCAATTCCCGGAATACCCCGCGCCTTGTTGTAGATGAGGTTAACGTTGCTGCAGCCCTCGAGCTGGCGCAGCGCTTCGGTCACCGCGTGCTGGGTCGTGGTCTGGGCCTCGACCACCATCACGATCTGGCCCATGTGGCTGGCCAGCACGCGCGATTCGCTCGTCAGCAGCAGCGGCGGCGAATCGAAAATGATGACGCGGTCGGGATAGCGGTTGGCGATCTCGTTGACCAGGTTGCTCATGGTCGAACTGGCCAGCAGTTCGGTGGCGCGCGGCGTGCTGGTGCCGGCCGGCAGGATGCTCAGCGTATCGACGTTGGTGCGCAACATCACGTCGGCGACGTCGAGGCTGTCGTCGACCAGGATGTCCATCAGGCCGCGCTGGGCCGGCAGGCCGAGCGTGCGCAGCACCGAAGGACGGGCGACGTCGGCGTCGACCAGCAGCACCGTGTGGTCGAGTTCCATGGCGATGCTCATGGCGAGATTGATGGCGCAATAGGTCTTGCCTTCGCCCGGCAACGAACTGGTGATCATGATCAGGTTGTTCGGACGCCCCTTCGTGCCTTCGCTGAAGGCTTGCTTGAGCAGCGGGCGCTTGATCACGCGGAAATCCTCGAGCAGGCTGGTGCGGCCGCTGGCGGCGGTAACCATGCCGGCGCTGCGCATGTGCGCCAGGTCGAGGTCGACCTTGCGCGCGCCCGGTTTCGGCGCGGTCTTGCGTGGGGCGTCCAGCTTGGCGACGCCCGGCGTGGCGACGCCCGGCGTAGGCGTAGCGACGCCCGGCGTCTCCATACGCGCCGCGGGCACCGTTGCAACGACTGGAACGGCCGCAACCTCGGCCAGCGGTGCGTGCTGCTCGAGCACGATGGTTTGTCCGTCGTACTCGACGACGGCAGGGGCAGGGGCCGCTGTGCGGGTATGGTCGATTCGGCTTGCCGCTTTTTCAATAATGCTCACGTTCGCTCCTAATATTGTCCGTTATGGCTTCAGGCGCTGAGGCGCACCATCATGGCGGCCATCCCTGCGGCATAGGCGCCGAACAGCACCAGCACCGCGGCGCCGACACCGATCAGGCGGCGCTTGCGCAGCACTTTCTGGCTATCGGTCCAGTGCATGTTGATCGATCCCAGCACCGGGAAGCCGCTGACTTCGCGCAGCGTCGCGTGGCTGAGGAAGGTCGGGCGAACCTGGCTCATCAGGACAGCAACGATCAGGCCGGCCACCAGGGCCAGTGCGAACACGCCCGAGAACAGCAGCGGGCGATTCGGGCCGCTAGCCTTGTTGGCGACCAGGGGCGGCTCGACCACGCGGAAGGTCAGCATGTCGGTGGCCGAGGACAGGTCGCCGGACAGTTTGGCCTGTTCGCGGCGCTCGACCAGCTTCTGGTAGTTGTCGCGGTTGATCTGGTAGTCGCGGTTCAGCTGGACCAGCTGGGCTTCGACTTCCGGCGCCGTCACGCTCTGGGTGCGCAGGGTCGTCACACGGTTCGCATACTCGTTGACGCGGGCACGCAGGGCCGCGACACGCGATTCGGCGTCCGACAGCGACACGTTCAGCTGTTGCATCATCGGGCTGGCGGCGAAGCCGGGATCGGTACGGCCCTTCTTCGACTCTTCCTGCTTGCGCTCCTGCAGCTGGGCGATCAGGCGTTTGGTGCCGATGATGTCCGGATGTTCCTCGGTGTACTGCAGGCGCAGGGAATCGAGCGTCTTCTGGGCGGCGGCGATGCGGCTTTCGAGTTCCGGATCGACGATCACGCCGCCTTCCTTGCCGCTGCCGCCGGTCATGCGGCGGCGGATCGCATTGCGCGATTGCTCCGCTTCGGCCAGTTCGAGGCGGGCCTGGCTCAGGGCGTCGTTGGCGGACGCCATGCGGCCGGTGAAATCGCCGCCTTCGCGTGGCAGCATGCCCATGTTCTTGATCTTGAATTCCTTCAGCTTGTTTTCGCCGGCGGCCAGTTTTTCTTCCGTCGCGCGGATCTGGTCGTCGATGAACTGGATCGCCTTGTCGGAATCCTGTTTCTTGCCGCCGAAACTGCCTTCCACGAAGATCGTCAGTAGCGACTGCACCACGTCCTTGGCCAGCTTCGGATCGGTCGAGGTATAGCTGATGGTGTAGATGTCGTCGCGGCCCGTACCGGCGATCTTGATGTTGGACATCAGGTCGCTGATCATCTTTTCTTTGGCCTTGCTGTCGGTAGCCTTGACGTCGAGGTCGGTGTCGCGCATGACTTTTTCGACGTTCGGGCGGCTGATCAGGGTCTGGCGCATGAACAGGACTTGCTGGTTCAGGTTGGGCAAGGTGGTCATGCCCGACAGCAGCGGTTTCAGGATGCTTTGGGTATCGACATATACCTTGGCCGAGGTCTCATAGGTACTCGGCATGCGGAGCACGAATGCCCAGCCGATCAGTGCCACCAGCCAGGCGATGGTCACCGCGTGCCAACGGTATTTACCGAGGGCTTTGAGGAAATTCAGGATTAGGGCTGTTATTTCTGCCATCTCGTAGTCTCGCCAAGAGCGCCCGGCGCGTGGCCAGGCAGGGGAACAATCACAAAAAGAACACGCATCATCGCTTGTAGTTTGTGCAATTGCAATTGCGTGTTAGAAAAATTGTGGTAATAAATACCCCGGTTAGTACCCGATACAACACAAATTCCAGAGTGCAATATCGAAAATCACTGCTGTAAGGCAACTTCGGCGTTATTATTGCCGGTCGACAAGTGAAAGCAGTGAAAAATGTTGCACTCCATCAATGATGAGGTGAGTGAGCAAACCGTTGCCAGCAGGATGGAACAGCGTCTTTGCGGTACATCAAGCTGTTGTATTGTAATGTTTTATTTGCAAAAAGGTCTGCACGATTGATTCCTATTCGAAATAATGAATGCAGCATGGCTAAGACATCGCGGCGCCGCCGCGTGCTGGCCGCGTTTGCCGCGTTGGCCGCCTCCTGCGCCGCCGCGCCGCTGCATGCCGACACCCTGGGACACACCATTGCCAGCGTTAAACCATCGATCGTCGGCGTCGGCAGTTTTCTCAAGACACGCAGTCCGTCGGTGACCTTTTCGGGCACCGGCTTTGCCGTCGGCGATGGCCTGAGCATCATCACCAACGCACATGTCGTGCCGATGACACTCGATACCGCGAAGATGGAAACGCTGGGCGTGGTGGTCGGCGCCGGCCAGGATTTCCGCTTCCGTCCGGCGCGCCTGGTCGCACTCGACCGCGCCCATGACCTGGCCCACCTGCGCCTGCTCGACGGCCCGCCACTGCCGTCCATGGCGCTGGGCGACTCGAATGGCGCCGTCGAAGGGCAGGCGCTGGCGTTCACCGGCTTTCCATTAGGGATGGTGCTGGGGTTGAATCACGTCACCCACCGCGCCATGCTGTCGGCGATCACGCCGATCGTGATGCCCTCGCTCAGTTCGCGCCGCCTCGACGCGCGCGCGATCACCCAGCTGCAGCGTGACCCGCTTAAAATTTTCCAGCTCGACGGCACGGCTTATCCCGGCAACAGCGGCAGTCCGGTCTACGACCCCGACAGCGGCACCGTGCTCGGCATTATTAATATGGTGTTCGTCAAGGGACTGAAGGAAACGGCGATCACTAGCCCGAGCGGGATCACCTACGCGATTCCGGCGCGCTACGCACAAGAACTGTTGCAGCAAAAGTGAAAAGAAAGTATTTCAATCGTGCATAGCTTTCACGGAGGCATGATTGAGATACAATATGCCGGTTTTGATGGCTAAATAACAATTTTTGATTTGCTAGAACAACAGCCTGGCCTTGCCTGTCGCTGCTGTCGTGAAGGGGAATGACGTGAGCAAGATCTCGACGAATCTGACGAAACTGGCCCTGGCAAGCGCCTGCGCCCTGGCCTTGTCCGGCTGTGCACTGTGGAACAAGCCGCCGGCACCGTCGGCAGCCGCACTGGCCGGCGCCGCGCCCGCCGATTACCTGATCGGCCCTGGCGACGCCGTCAACATCATCGTCTGGCGCAATCCGGAAGTGTCGATGTCGGTCCCGGTCCGTCCGGACGGCAAGATCACGACCCCGCTGGTCGAAGACTTGCCGGCCGCCGGCAAAACCTCGACCGAACTGGCGCGCGACATCGAGAAGGCACTGGCCAAGTTCATCCAGCAGCCGGTCGTCACCGTCGTCGTCACCGGTTTCGTCGGCAACTACGGCGAGCAGATCCGCGTGATCGGACAGGCCGCCCGCCCGCAAGCCTTGGCTTACCGCCGCGACATGTCGCTGATGGATGTCCTGATTGCCGTCGGCGGCGTGACCGAGTTCGCTTCGGGTAACCGCGCCAGCATCATCCGCACCATCGAGGGCAAGCAGCATAAACTGAACGTGCGCCTCGACGACCTGATCAAGGATGGTGACATCTCGGCCAACATGCCGATGCGCCCGGGCGACATCCTGGTGATCCCGGAAAGTTTTTTCTGACCTGACTCCGGGTTTTAGAACGACAACGGCGCCTGCGGGCGCCGTTGTCGTTTGTGGGTGCGAGTATGTGTCCAGCATCATACAACCGATCCTGCAACCCATTTTGTCATCAAGAAATGTTAAATAAATAGAAGAAACATGTCTAAAAAGCATTAAAATTCCAACAAGAATTTTTTGTGAAGTTATGCTGTCGGGATTATTTACACATGACTTAACGAAGGTCTATTGTAGAGATACAAGTCTTTGATTTAAAACAAAATATATCGCCTGGCACGGCGCTTGCTAATAGGAGGATGTGTTTGCCCAACATTCAACTAAGCGAGGAACTGAATTATGAAATTTCTGAAGAAACTGGCCTGTGCCGCTGCTGTCGCAATGTCCGTCGCCGGTGGCGCCAATGCTGCTACCGTGCTGAACGACTGGCACTTCAACCCAACTGGCGGCGGCTTTGCTGGTTCTCAGCAAATCAACGAATACCTGGACGTGAACGGCAATGCCTTCATCCAGATCACGCCAAACGGCGGCAACAGCTTCACGTTCAACGAGCACGCCGTGTTCAACATCGGCCAGGCTGACAGCAACGGTCAGTTCTTCCCGATCAACTATGCTGGCGGCAACATCACCGCAATCTTCGAAGCCACCGGTAGCGGTAACTTCAGCGGCAACTTCACCTTCAGCAGCGGCACCATCCGCATGTTCCAGAACCCAACCGGCGGCCAGTACGCAAGCACCACCGGCATCTACGGCGCCAACCTGGGCAACGAAATCGCTGTCTTCAACGTGATGGCCGGTGGCGGCGGCACGGTCGATGCAAGCGGCTCGCCAGTCAACAACGGTCAAGTCACCGTGCTGGCGCGCGCGCAGCAAGGTTCGCTGGACGCAGGCTACTTCTTCCGTGAAAACGGCGACGACCTGTCGATGGAATCGATCATGGCCTTCGCATTCACCAACGCCAACACCATCGCCGATCCAACCGCTACCCTGGTGAGCGAAGTTGCTTGCGAATTCGCTGGTTTCACCGGCAACGGTTGCAACGGCAATGCCTACGCCAACACCCCGACCAACTTCTTCGTTGGCAACAACGGTCAGTTCAAGCTGGCTGAAGTGCCAGAGCCAGGCTCGCTGGCCCTGTTCGGTATCGCCATGCTGGGCGCCGGCGTCGTCAGCCGCAAGCGCGCAAAGAAGGCTTAATTGCCCTCTGAGCCGTACCTGATGTAGGAAAAGAGCGGGCTGGCCCGCTCTTTTTCATGAAGTGGCAAATTGTTGTAAATAAATAAAGACGCGAGTTGCTGGGCAAGCGCTGGCGATCAAAAAAACAAGATTTACCAGGTTAGGGAAATGAAAGCAAAGAGCGGCGCTGACTCATCGAAGTCAGCGCCGCTTTTTTATTGCGCCGGGACGGGCGCGACGGTCAGGATTTCATCAGCTCGGCCAACGGGCGTCGTACCGAGCGCGCCGCGGGGGCCGGGCCGTAACCGAGGCGGCCCATGTAGACCGGGAACAGGCTGTCGTCGAAGATCAGCGCCTCGGTTTCGCGCTGCAGCGCGCGCGCCGCGCCTTCGAGCTTCGGCTGCGTCGTAAAGCGCGTGCCTTCGCGCGCATATTTCGAGAAAATCAGCGGCGTCATTTCCGGCTGCATGTACAGGCCGAGCGTCGTCATCGTCAGCCAGAAACGCTGAAGTGCGCGCCCGGCGGCCACGTAATCGTCGATCGATTGCGGCGCCGCATGGGCTTTCAGTACGAAGTGGGCGGCGCACGCCATCCCCGGCGCTAGGTCCATCTGCAGGCGCGGCGCCCAGGTGCCCATCAGGGTGTTGACGGTGGACATGCGGCGCCAGCTGACCATCGCCCATTTCATCAGGTGCAGAGTCATGGCGTCGACGCCGAGCGCGCCGGCCGGAACCTTGTCCGGGCTGTGGGTGCGATTCTTCCAGTCGATGATGCTGCGGTGGGTCTCGAACGCTTCCGGCATCGTCAGGCGCAGCCGGGCATTGTTGAACATCAGCCTGGCCGCCTGCCATTTCTGCGCACGGCTCTCGAGCCAGGTGAGCGAATAACCGGGCGCGACGGTGGCGGCGAGGATGCGCTTGTGTTCGGCGCTAAGCGGGGTGGTGCGCATCGGCCGGCGCTGCACGGTGCGCTTGTCGATCATGTCGATGAGCGGGCTGCGCACGACCGCAGGGTCGGCTATGAAACGCACGTCGAATACCGGGTGCGTGGCGCGGGCATCAAGACGGCGCGTGACGTCGGCGCGCAGGCCGTGGCCGCTGGCGGCAATCGCAATCGTCTCGAGCAGGGTGCCGAAGGCGATCTGGCTCGGATGGCCGTCGAGGTCGTAGACGCAATGGTCGCGCGTATCGTAGGCGTGCACGGCGAGCTGGTCCGGTGCCACGATCTCGAAGCGCCAGGTCTGCATGTTGTCGCCGCTGGGCGCCCAGCGCGCCAGTTCGAGGATCTGTTCGATCGTGTTCGTGCTCATGTTGTCGCTCCCGTCGCTCCCGCCGCGGCGAGGTCCTTGGCCAGTTGTTTCTTGCCGATTTTAATCATCAGGCGGTGCAGCGGATTCTTGTTGCCGCCCGGACGCCAGGTACGTACCAGCTTGTTGCGATAGGCATCGAACTGGATGCCCCAGGGCGCCGCCAGTACCCGCCCGCGCCCGAGCAGGATTTTAAGGGCTTCGGTACCCATCACACCGGCGCACAGCTGGCAAGCCATGATGGTCGAGGGACCGCGGCGCTCGACAAAGTTGACCGCCTCCGGCACCACCAGGTAGGGGCGGTGCAGCCCGGCCGGCGCCAGGCCGACGACGAAGTGGACGGCCTTGTCCGTGTCCGCCAAATCGCCCCACTGGAAATATTCCTCGAAGGTCATCTGGCCGGGTAAAAAATTCAGCAGCGCCGCGCCCATGCCCAGTGGCGCCACCGTGCTGGCGGGAATGCCGAGGCGGGCGCACAAGGCGAAGGTTTTTTGGCGGATATCGAAGGCGAAAAAGTCGAGCGCATCGACGTACATGTCGGCGCCTTCGAGGAAGGCGTTCAGGTTGGCGTCGTTGATGCCCTGCTCAAACACTTCGACTTCGCACTCGGGATTAATGTCGAGCAGCATGCGGCGGATGACCTCGACCTTGGGCTGGTCCAGCGTCGAGACCATGGCGCCGACCTGGCGATTAAAGTTGGGCACGTCGAAGGTGTCGAAGTCGGCAATGCGGAACTTGCTCACGCCCAGGCGCGCCAGGGTCAGCGCATGGACGCCGCCGACGCCGCCGCCGCCTGCAATGGCCACCCGTTTATTGCGCAAGCGCGCCTGCTCCTCCCGCGTTACCCAGCCAATATTTCGGGAAAAAGCCTGCTCGTAGCGGAATGGAGTGGTCATGTAGGGGAGATAAAACGGTGAACGGGTAAATGACGGGATGGCGAAAACGGGGTGCACCCTGGCGGTGCACCGGCCGGCCTGTTTCGAGAAAACAGGCCGGGACAAATCGATTAAAAAATCAGGCTGCCTGGTGTTCGTCGATGCGGCGCAGGCGGTTGATAATACCCTGCTCTTCGCGCGGCGAGAAGAAATACGGATAGAACGAGCGCTCGGTGGCCGCTTCGGTGGCCGATTCGCTGAAGGTGCCGCCGTGCTTTTGAATCTGCTCGGTGACATACGCCAGTTCGATGCGCAGCAGGTAGGCCGGCGCATTCACGCGCGGATTATCCTTCAAATCCCCTTCGCGCTTGAATCCGAGCATATGCTCGTAAAAGCGGCGGTGGCGTGGATTGACTTCGATGACGATATCGGTGCAATCGTGGATGTCGCGGGCGTAAATCACCGCCAGGTGGAACAGGTTGGCGAGCGAGGTTTTCGAGCGCACGGTTGGATCGAACGCCAGTTTGGTGAACTCACACAGCTTGGCGCCCCGTGCGCGGTGGGCGTCGAGTTCTTCCTTGAAAATCTGGTCGGCCATCATGCCGATGGGCGAATCGATACCGAGCGTCAGGGTGCCTACTACCTCGCCTTTATCGGTAGCCGTGAGAGTGATGCGATTGGGATCGTCACTGAACTGGTGCGTGCCAGCATAGCCGCGCCAAGCATACATCTTGTTGACCAGCATGCTGGCCGAATTGCGTCCTTTTGCCGTATCGGTAAGCCGGATTCCATATGAATCTTGGTTCACGATAACATCCTCTAATTCTGAGTTCGCTATATTATCGCGATCCTCTGACACATGAGCGTTCGTTAGAAATTCGACAGAGCGTTCTTCACGCTCCTTCACTTCGTCGGGATTGGTCATGGCAAGACACCTTCATTTCACGTCGCCGCCAGGACGGACGGCGTCTTTTTTTGGCCCCATACCGCGCTTTGTGCGCCACAAAAAAGCGCGGTATGGTTGGTTTATTTATTTTAGATAGTAGACGCTTATAAGGTTTTAAGCAACGAACGGGCTTCTTCCAATTGGGCGAACGGCTTGTTCTGCGCAATCAGGGTTTCCAGTTCCTTGCGTGCGCCGGTCTTGTCGCCCGATTTATGCAATGCGACCGCCAGGTGATAACGGATTTCCGGCGTCGCCAGCGGCGTGGCGGCGGCTTTTTGCAGCAGCGGCAAGCCGCGCTGGGTATTGCCCTGTTCCACCAGCATCCAGCCCAGCGTGTCCATCACGGCAGCATGCTCGCCGGCCACCTTGTATGCCTGCTCGGCCGTGGCCAGTGCACGCGGATCCTTCTGCTGCTGGTAAGCCCAGGCCAGGTTGTTCAGCGCCGGGCCACTGTTCGGTGCGCGCTTGATGATGTCTTCCAGGAGGACCGAAGCCGGCTTGTATTCGCGGGCGGCCAGGTGCGCCTCGGCCATGTACATCGCCACTTGCAGGTCTTCCGGATGGGCCTTGGCCCACTGGGCGACGCGCGCGTTCGCTTCGGCTTCCTTGCCCATCTGGCGCATCGCCTGGGCACTGCGCAGCAGGACTGCGCCCTGCTTGGTGATGGCGAACGCCTTGTCGTAGGCGGCCAGGGCCAGCGCCGGCTTGTTCTGCGCCTTCTGCATGTCGCCTTCGAGCAGGAAACCGACCGGCGAGCCGGGCGTATCCTGTTGCAGTTGGCGCGCCAGCGTCATTGCCTCGTCGAGGCGGTTGCGGCGCATCGCCAGTTCGACCTGGGCGACGCGCGTTTGCAGCATGTTCGGTGCCAGCGCGTTGGCCTTCTTGAGCGACTCGGCCGCGCCGGTCTCGTTCTTCAGCGCACCCTGCACCTGCGCCAGGCGCATTTGCGCCAGCGCCGACTTCGGCGCCATGTTGACCAGCTTGCTGTAGCTGTCGAGCGCGCCTTGCGGATCGTTGTTCGCCAGCTGGGCCTGGCCGAGCAGGTCCATCATCTCCGGGCTGGTCGGGTTGGTCGTCTGGAACTTGCGTGCCAGCGTCAGCGCCTTCTTCTCCTGCTTGGTCATCAGGTAATGGCTGCCCAGTTTCAGGACCGGCGCGATCGCATCGGGATTTTCCGCCTGCGCCTTCTCCAGCCAGGTGGTCGCTTCTTCGGGACGTTTCTCGAACATCGCCAGTTCGGCCAGCGCGCCCATGGCGCCGAAATTCTTCTTGTCCTTTTCCAGGATCGCCTCGAAGCGCTTACGGGCCGCTTCCGGCTTCTTCTCGATCATGTCGAGCTTGGCCAGGTTGGCCGCGGCCGGGAAGAAGGTGGGGTTCACTTGCAGCGCCTTTTCGAAGGCGGCGCGGGCGCCGGGCACGTCGCCCTTGGCGACCAGCACGCTGGCTTTCAGGTTGTAGGTCTGCGGCTCGTTCGGCTTGAGCGTCTCGAGCTTGTTGACGGCTGCCAGCGCCTTGTCATAGTGCTTCAGGCCCAGTTCGGCCTGCACCAGCGCCGCCAGGGCGCGTTCCGACTTCGGATCGAGTTCGGTGGCGCGTTCGAGTTCGACGATGCCCTTGGCGGTATCGCCCTGCTGCAGGCGCGACATGCCCAGCGAGGTGCGCAGCACGGCGACGTTCGGCGCCAGCTGGCTTGCTTTTTCGAGGTTGGCCGTCGCCTTGCCGAACTCGCGCGCCTGCATGTAGGACTCGCCGGCCAGCGCCAGCAATTGCGGGTCTTTCGAATCGGTAAGTGCCGGCGCCAGAACGGCGGCCGCTTCGCCCGGCTGGGCGCCTTTCAGGTAAGCCTGCGCCAGCAGCTTGCGCGCATACATGTTTTTCGGATCGGCTTCGAGGTACTTGCGCAGGTGCAACTGCGCTTGCTGGGCCGAGTCCAGGTTCAGTTCGACGGCGCCGGCCAGCAGCACGCTCGGCATGTGGTTCGGCGCGCTTTTCAGCACGCGCTGCAGCGATTCGCGCGCTTCCTTGTTCTTGCCTTCGTTGTATTCGAGCAGGGCCTGGCCATAGGTGACGAGCAGGCTGCTCGGTGCGATCTTGCGCGCCGCTTCGATCTCGGTGCGCGCTTCGGCGAACTTCTTCTGGTTGATGTAGATATAGGCTTTTTCCAGGTTCGCGTTGCGGTCTTGCGGACGCAGGGCGAGCACCTTGTCGAACGCGGCCAGGGCTTCGTCGGGCTTGTTCAAGCCGCGCAGCATGCCGGCCTGGAACATCCAGACGTCCGGATTCTTGCTGTCCTTGGCGACCGCATCGGCCAGGTAACGCTGGCCGGTTTCCTTGTCACTCTTGATCAGGGAGTGGCGCGCCAGGCCGGTCAGGGCCGCGCCGCTGTTCGGATCGAGCGCCAGCGCCGCATCGTAGGCTGCCTTGGCGCCATCGGTGTCGCCGGTGGCGAGCAGGGCGTCGCCACGCAGCGCCATCAGGGGCGCCGAGTTGGCGGCCAGTTCCGGCTTGATCTCGTCGAGCATTTCCTTGAACTTGCCCTGGTTCTGCAGCGACTTGGCCAGCAGCGGCAGGGTACGCGCCGGCGCCATGCCGAGGCTGGCGGCCTTGCGCAATTCCTTGTCGGCCGACACGGCGTCGCCGGTCTCCAGGTACAGGGTGCCGAGCTGCAGGCGTGCTTCGGCATCCTCGGGGCTCTTCGCCACCGCATTTTTCAGCTGGATCAGGGCAGCCTTTTCGTCGCCCTTTTGTTGGTATTGCTTGGCCTCGGCCAGCAGGCTTTCGGTGGACTGGTCGCGGTTGCAGGCCGTCAAGCCGCCGAGCAGCAGTGCGCCCGAAACGACGGCAGCAGTAAATTTGATCTGGTTACGGGACATGGTTTCCTCAGGGTTTGACATGCTGGATGCCGACCGGGAAAAACCCGGCGACAAGTTTCCTAGCCAACAATAATACCTTAAGGAACAGCTTGATAACCGTAGAAATCACTGCATTTTGAATTACCGTTGTAGACAAACGATTTCCTATTGGCACTAATTACGTTGCGACCATGCGCGGAGCGCAGCGCCCGCTAGCTTGCGCCGAGTCCGCCTGAATTACCACGCTTAATTTGTGACAAACAGTAAGGGAACAGCGCCAAGCTTATTCGCTCTCTCCCTTGCGCAGGCGTCCGAGCAGGGCCTCTACGTCTTCGCTGACCGGTAAGCCATGGCGCCGTAGCAACTGGACATGCAGCACCAGATTTTCGAGGACGAGCTTGGCGGACACCGCGAGCAGGGTCAGCAGGCGGTCTTCGGTACTGAAATTTTCCATCGATGCCGCCATCTCGCACAGGTGGTTCGCGACCAGCGCACGTAAATCTTCTTCGGCGAACGGCAGGTCGGCGAAATCGATCGGGTCTTCCAGTTCGACTTCACGCATCAGGGCGGCAAGGTCGTCGGGCTTGATCGGCATGGCGGGTTCCAGTGATCGGTCTCGTCCTTATTCTAGAGCAGGTAGGGCGAAGGGAGCGGCACGTGCTGCTCCCGGCTCGTCTAGAATGGCATGATGATGCCTAAAAGAAATTCTCTGGATATTGGAATCGTGGGGGCCGGCACCGCCGGCCTGGCGAGTGCGATTGCCCTGGCGCGGGCCGGCCACGCGGTGACGGTCTTCGAAAAACACGCGGCGTTGCGCCCGCTCGGCGCCGGCCTGCTGATCCAGCCGCAGGGAATTGCCGCCCTCGATGCGCTGGGCGTCGGGCCTGCCTTTCATGCGGCGAGCATACCGGTGACGCGCCTGCTCGGGACTTGCCACCGCAACTGGACCCTGGTCGACATTCCGTACGAGGCATGCGAAGCGCGCGGCGTGAGCCGGGCGGCGCTGTCGCAAGTGCTGCTCGATGCCGCGCTGGCGCTGGGCGTGCGCATCCGCTACGGTGCGGCGGTGGAGCGGATCACGGTCGAGGGCGCGCGCGCGACGCTGCATGGGCTTGACGCCGCCAGCTTCGATCTGGTTGCGATCGCCGATGGCGCGGCGTCCACCTTGCCGGCCCAGGCCGGGCTGGCGGTGGCATCGACCGTCTACAAATGGGGCGCACTGTGGGCGATGTTCGACGTCGCCGACTGGGATGGACAGGCGCTGCTCGAGCAGCGCTACCGCGGCACGCGCCAGATGTTCGGCCTGATGCCGACGGCGCGGGTGGACGGCAAGCTGCGGCTGTCGATGTTCTGGAGTCTGCCGTGCACCGGGTACGCCGCCTGGCAGGCAGGCGCCATCGATACGTGGAAGGAGGAATTACGCGCACTGTGGCCGCAAGCGGAACCTGTCATCGGCCAGATCGTCAGCCATGACCAGTTCACGCTCGCTACTTACCACCATGCGCGCGCCCGGCGCCTGGCAGGCGGCCCGGTGTGCGTGATCGGCGATGCCGCGCATGCGATGAGCCCCCAGCTCGGCCTGGGCAGCACGCTGGCGGTGCAGGATGCGCTGGCGCTGGCAAACGCGGTCGGCCAGCACGGCCCGATTGCGGGCGCCGCCGCCTATTCCGGCGAGCGCCTGTGCGCCGTGCGCAACTACCAGCTATTGAGCCGTGCATTGACCCCGTGCTTCCAGGCCGACGGCACCGGCTTGTGGCGCGACTTGCTGTTTGCGCTGGGATTAAAACTGCCAGGCATCCCGCACCTCATGTACCGCAGCATCGCGGCACCGGCGGCGTCGCTAAAACAAATCCCTCCGGACGCCGTGGGAGCGTTGCGGAGGGATTAAAGGTGGCCGCTGCGGAGACGGCCGCGCAAGCGCTTACATGTTGCGGCGGTACTGCCCGCCCACCTCGAACAGGGCGGTGGTGATCTGGCCCAGCGAGCAGACGCGCACGGCGTCCATCAATTTTTCGAACACGTTCTGGTTGTCGATCGCCGCTTGCTGCAGGGCGGCCAGCGCGGCCGGTGCTTCTGCCGCGTGCTCGGTGTGGAAGGCGTCCAGGCGCGTCAGCTGCGATTGCTTTTCGTCGTCGGTCGAGCGCGCCAGTTCGATCGTGGCCGGGGCTTCGGCACCTTTCGGATTGCGGAAGGTGTTGACGCCGATGATCGGCAGCGAGCCGTCATGCTTCTTGTGCTCGTAGAGCATCGACTCTTCCTGGATCTTGCCGCGCTGGTAGCCGGTTTCCATCGCACCGAGCACGCCGCCGCGTTCGGCGATGCGCTCGAATTCCTGCAGCACGGCTTCTTCGACGAGATCGGTCAGTTCGTCCATGATGAACGAGCCCTGATTCGGGTTTTCGTTCTTGGCCAGGCCCCATTCGCGGTTGATGATCAGCTGGATCGCCAGTGCCCGGCGCACGGATTCGTCGGTCGGCGTGGTGATGGCCTCATCGTAGGCGTTGGTGTGCAGCGAATTGCAGTTGTCGTAGATCGCGATCAGCGCCTGCAAGGTCGTGCGGATGTCGTTGAAATCGATCTCCTGCGCGTGCAGCGAGCGGCCCGAAGTCTGGACGTGGTATTTCAGCTTTTGCGAGCGGTCGTTGGCGCCGTACTTGTCGCGCATCGACACGGCCCAGATGCGGCGGGCGACGCGGCCCAGCACAGTGTATTCCGGGTCCATGCCGTTCGAGAAGAAGAAGGACAGGTTTGGCGCGAAATCGTCGATGTGCATGCCGCGCGCCAGGTAGGCTTCGACAAACGTAAAACCGTTCGACAGGGTGAATGCCAGTTGCGAGATCGGGTTCGCGCCGGCTTCGGCGATGTGGTAGCCCGAGATCGACACCGAATAAAAATTGCGCACCTGGTGGTGGACGAAATACTCCTGGATGTCGCCCATCACCTTCAACGAAAACTCGGTCGAGAAGATGCAGGTGTTTTGCCCCTGGTCTTCCTTCAGGATGTCGGCCTGCACGGTGCCGCGCACGTTCGCCAGCACCCATTCCTTGATCTTCTGCGCTTCGTCGGAGGTCGGCTGGCGGCCGTTATCAAGCACGAACTTGTCGATCTGCTGGTCAATCGCCGTGTTCATGAACATCGCCAGGATGGTCGGCGCCGGACCGTTGATGGTCATCGAGACCGAGGTGCTCGGGCTGCACAAATCAAAGCCGTCGTACAACACTTTCATGTCATCGAGGGTGGCGATCGAGACGCCCGAGTTGCCTACTTTACCGTAGATGTCAGGGCGCAGTGCCGGGTCGGCGCCGTACAGGGTGACTGAGTCGAAGGCGGTCGACAACCGTTTGGCGTCCATGCCGGTCGACACGAGTTTAAAACGTTTATTGGTGCGGAAGGCATCGCCTTCGCCGGCAAACATACGGGTCGGGTCTTCGCCTTCGCGCTTGAAGGCGAACACACCGGCGGTGAAGGGGAAGGAGCCCGGCACGTTTTCCAGCATCAGGAAGCGCAGCACTTCGCCATGGTCTTCATACTTCGGCAGCGCGACCTTGCGGATGGTGGTGCCGGACAGGGTTTTTTGTACCAATCGGGTACGGATTTCCTTGTCACGGATTTTGACCACGTAATCGTCGCCGGCATAGGCGGCCTGCATGTCGGGCCACATGGCCAGCAGTTTCTTGGCGCCGGCGTCCATCGCGTTGTCGCGCTCGGTGATCAGGTCGTCCAATACGACTTCACGGTTGGCGGCAGCCAGCATGCGTTTCGTTTCGCTCAGTTGCTGGCGCTCGCGCGCGAGTTTGACCTGTTTGGTCGTATTGCGATGGTAGCCGCGCACGGTGTCGGCGATCTCGGCCAGGTAGCGTGCGCGCGCCGGCGGCACGATCACGTTCTTGCCGCTGGAATGCTTTTGCTCCGGCACGGCCAGCTTCGATGGCGCCACTTGCAGGCCCAGTTCGGCCAGTTTCGGCAGCAGGCCGTGATACAGGGCGGTGACGCCGTCGTCGTTGAAACGCGAGGCTTGCGTGCCGAACACCGGCATCTGTTCCGGGCTGTGCGACCACAGTTCGCGGTTGCGCTGGTACTGCTTCGCGACGTCGCGCAGCGCGTCCTGCGCACCCTTGCGGTCGAACTTGTTGATGGCGATGAAATCGGCGAAATCGAGCATGTCGATTTTTTCCAGCTGCGAGGCGGCGCCGAATTCCGGGGTCATCACGTACATCGAGGCGTCGACGTGCGGCACGATGGCGGCGTCGCCCTGGCCGATGCCCGAGGTCTCGACGATCACGAGATCGAAGCCGGCGACCTTGCAGGCGGCGATCACGTCCGGCAGTGCGTGCGAAATCTCGGAGCCGGCTTCGCGCGTGGCGAGCGAGCGCATGAAGACGCGCGCTTGGCTGTTCCACGGATTGATCGCGTTCATGCGGATGCGGTCGCCGAGCAGGGCGCCGCCCGACTTGCGGCGCGACGGGTCGATCGAGATGACAGCGATGTTCAGGCGGTCGTTCTGGTCGAGGCGGATGCGGCGAATGAGTTCATCGGTGAGCGAGGATTTGCCGGCGCCGCCGGTGCCGGTGATGCCCAGCGCCGGCACTTTTAGCGTATCGGCCGCTTCGACGATCTGCCTGCGCAGGTCCGGGTCGGCTTTGCCGTTTTCGAGGGCCGTGATCAGCTGGGCCAGCGGGCGGTGGCGTTCGGCGATGTCACCGTGTTGGAGCGCGTCGATGCTGGTCGGCGCATAGGGTGACAAATCGATGTCGCAGGCTTCGATCATCGAGCGGATCATGCCTACCAGGCCCATGCGCTGGCCGTCTTCCGGGCTGAAGATGCGGGTGACGCCGTAGGCGTGCAGTTCTTCGATCTCGCTCGGCACGATCACGCCGCCGCCGCCGCCGAAGACCTTGATGTGGGCGCCGCCGCGCTGGCGCAGCAGGTCGATCATGTATTTAAAGTATTCGACGTGGCCGCCCTGGTAGCTGGAAATGGCGATGCCTTGCACGTCTTCGGCCAGCGCCGCGGTGACGACGTCGTCGACCGAACGGTTGTGGCCGAGGTGGATGACTTCGACGCCGTTCGACTGCAGGATGCGGCGCATGATGTTAATCGAGGCATCGTGGCCGTCGAACAGCGACGCGGCGGTGACGAAGCGGACCTTGTTGGCGAGCTTCGGCTCTTGCAGCTCGAGTTTGGCAGCGGTGGTGATGTCGTTCATGGGGTTCCTTCAGAAGTCGGACGGCGGACAGGTTCGTCTTGTACGGTATATGACGTTAACGTTAACGTCAAGTTCGATCAAACGAGTGAACGCGTGGAGTCCTGACTCCACGCGGTACAACGTTAATGATTACGCGGCGCGCTTGATGACGCTGCCGCTCAGCAGCTCACTCTTGCGCACCCGGAAGGCCTCAACCGCCTTTTCCTTCACGTGGCCGAAGCCGCGGATCTGTTCGGGCAGGTTCGCCAGCTCGACGGCGGTCGCATACGAAGCGCTGCTCAGGGAAGGCAGCAACGCTTCGATCATCTGGCGATACTCGACGATCAGTGCGCGTTCCATCTTGCGCTCTTGCGTGCGGCCGAAGACGTCGAAGGCACCGCCGCGCAAGCCTTTCAGCCTGGCCAGCACCTTGAAGGCCCCCAGCATCCACGGGCCGAATTCGGCTTTCACCAGGTTGCCCTGCGCATCCTTTTTCGCGAACAGCGGCGGCGCCAGGTTGAATTTGAATTTGAAATCGCCTTCGAACTGGGACTTGACCTGTTCCAGGAAGCGGCCGTCGGTGTACAGGCGCGCCACTTCGTATTCGTCCTTGTAGGCCATCAGCTTGAAGTAGTACTTCGCGACGGCCAGCGATAGTTTGTTGCCCAGGCCCGCAGCGGTTTCCGCCGCGCGCACGCGCTCGACCAGCGCTGCGTATTGGCCGGCATAGGCCGCGTCCTGGTAGGCGGTCAGCGCTTCGATGCGCTTCTTGATGACCGTATCGAGGCTTTGCGGCATCTGCACCAGCACGGCCTGGGCCGGCGTCGCGATTTTTTCGACGCGCTTGACATCGACCGCGGCGCGGCGGCCCCACATAAAACTCTTCTTGTTGGAGGCGACGGCGACGCCATTCAGCTCGATCGCGCGCATCAGGGAGGCTTCGGTAAGTGGGATGCGGCCCTTCTGCCAGGCGTACCCCATCAGGAACAGGTTGGTGGCGATCGAATCGCCCATCAGCGCGGTGGCGAGTTTGGTGGCATCGACGAAGTCGGCACCGCTGGCGTCGCCCACGGCTTCGACGATCAGGCCGCGCACATCTGCCGCTGGGAACTGCCAGTCGGCGTTCTGGGCAAAGGTACCGGTCGGCTGCTCGTGCAGGTTGACGATGGCCAGCGTGCGGCCCGGACGCATCTTGGAAATCGCGTCGGCGGCGCCGGTGGTCAGCATGTCGCAGCCGAGTACGAGATCGGCTTCGCCGGTGGCGATGCGCTGGGCGCGCAGGCGTTCCGGCGTCGCCGCGATTTTCACGTGCGAAGTGACGGAGCCGTTCTTCTGGCTCATGCCGGTCATGTCGAGCACCGAAGCGCCTTTCGCTTCCAGGTGCGCGGCCATGCCCATCAGCGCGCCGACAGTGATGACGCCGGTGCCGCCGATACCGTTGATCAGGATGTTGTACGGATGCTCGACGCTCGGCAGCATCGGCTCGGGCAGCACGCCCCAGCCATCGTCATCGCCTTTGCTGATGCCGGTCTTGCTTTTCTTGAGCGTGCCGCCTTCGACCGTGACGAAGCTCGGGCAGAAGCCTTTGGTGCACGAATAATCCTTGTTGCAGGACGACTGGTCGATGGTGCGCTTGCGGCCGAAATCGGTTTCTTTCGGCAGGATCGAGACGCAGTTCGACTGGATGCCGCAATCGCCGCAGCCTTCGCAGACGGCTTCGTTGATGACCATGCGCTTGGGCAGGTCGGGGAACTCGCCTTTTTTACGGCGGCGGCGCTTTTCGGCGGCGCAGGTCTGGTCGTAGATGATGACGGAAACGCCCGGCAGCTCGCGCAGTTCGCGCCCGATGGCGTCCATCTCCTTGCGGTCGTGCAGGGTGACCAGGGCGGGCAGGGCGGAACGGTCGGTGTAGCGCGACAGGTCTTCCGTTACGAGGGCGATGCGTTTCACGCCCTCGGCTGCCATCTGCTGGGCGATCATCGGTACCGAGGTCTGGCCGTCGACCGGCTGGCCGCCGGTCATGGCAACGGCGTCGTTGTACAGGATTTTATAGGTGATGTTGACCTTGGCCGACACCGCGGCACGCACGGCCAGGTAGCCCGAGTGGAAATAGGTGCCGTCGCCCAGGTTCTGGAACACGTGCGGCACTTTCGAGAACGCGGCCTGGCCGATCCAGGGGGCGCCTTCGCCGCCCATGTGGGTGGTCAGCTTGTTCATCTCGGGGTAGATCGAGGTCGCCATCACGTGGCAGCCGATGCCGGCCAGCGCGAAGGAACCGTCCGGCACCTTGGTCGACGTGTTGTGCGGGCAGCCGGAGCAGTAAAACGCCGGGCGGAAGGGCGTGGTGATCGCCTTTTGCAGCACGGCGTCTTTCGCATCGAGGAAGGCGAGACGTGCCTTGATCAGGTCGCGCGTGGTTTCGTCGTTGACGAGGCGCGCAATGCGGCCGGCAATCACACGCGCGACCTGCGCCACCGAGAAGTCGGCCTTCGGCGGCAGCAGCCAGTCGCCGCGCGGCGCGACCCATTCTCCCTTGTCGTCGAACTTGCCGATGATGTGCGGACGCACGTCGTCGCGCCAGTTATACAGCTGTTCTTTCAATTGGTATTCGACGACTTGCCGCTTTTCTTCGACCACCAGGATCTCGTCCAGGCCCTGGGCGAATTCGCGCACGCCTTCGGGTTCCAGTGGCCAGATCATGGCGACCTTGAACAGGCGCAAGCCGACCTTGGCCGCCATGGCTTCGTCGATGCCCAGTTCTTCCAGCGCTTCCAGCACATCGAGGTAGGATTTGCCGGAGGCAATGATGCCGAGCTTGGCGTTCGGGCTGTCGATCGTGGTGTGATTCAGTTTGTTTTCGCGCGCGTAGGCCAGGGCCGCGTAGATCTTATAGTCCTGCATCAGCGCTTCCTGATTGCGCGCCTGCTGGCCCAGCGGCACCGAGGACAATTTCGTATTCAGGCCGCCTTCGGGCATGGTGAAATCGCGCGGCAGTTTGACTTGCACGCGGTGCGGGTTGGCGTCGACCGAGGCGCTCGATTCGACGGTGTCGGCCAGCGCTTTGAAGGCGACCGCGCAGCCGGAGAAGCGCGACATGGCCCAGCCGTGCACGCCGAGGTCGAGGTATTCCTGGACGTTGCACGGGTACAGCACCGGGATCATGCAGGCCGAGAAAATGTGGTCGGACTGATGGGGCAGGGTGGAGGAATATGCGCCGTGGTCGTCGCCGGCCACCAGCAGCGCGCCGCCGTTCTTGCTGGTGCCGGCATGGTTCATGTGTTTAAAGACGTCGCCGCAGCGGTCGACGCCTGGACCCTTGCCGTACCACATGGCGAACACGCCATCGTATTTGGTCGGGCCGATCAGGTCGACCGTTTGCGTACCCCAGACGGCGGTGGCGGCCAGGTCTTCGTTCACGCCCGGCACGAACTGGACGTGGCTGGCTTCCAGGTGGCCCTTTGCTTTCCACAGGGTTTCATCTAAACCGCCCAGCGGCGAGCCGCGGTAGCCGGAGACGAAGCCGGCTGTGTTCAGGCCGGCGGCAGCGTCGCGCTCGCGCTGCATCATCGGCAGTCGCACCAGGGCCTGAATACCCGACAGGAAGATGTTGCCCGACTTCGCGGTGTATTTGTCGTCCAGGGTAACAGTGGTCAAACGGGACGGGGTTGCATCCTGCGCGGCTTGCGGCGCGACGGTATCGGGCATACGGACTCCATGGGTGATCGAGGGATTTCCGCCTTGGCCGCTGCGCCGGGTAGGCGCGCTGGAGACGGAAGTTTGTCGCGGTTGGCAACGGGCGCGTGGAGTGTAGGGGCTGCGTGCCGGCAGGGGAAATACGGATTGCGGATGGGGGTATAAGAAAAAATGATACCTGTTATTCGCACAGCCGCGCGCCGGGCCAGCCGCCATCAGCACACAGCATTTCGGTCACTTGCTGCACCAGGCGGCTGATCGCCGCTGCCGCATTCGTCAGCGGGATATTGCGCGAGGCGCACAGGGTGACGCTGCGCCGGATTGGCGGATTCTCGATCGGAATCGCGGCCAATGCGCCACTGTCGATCTCCATCCGCAGCGGGGCTAGCGGCAGCAGGGTGGCGCCCATATCGGCCAGCAGGGCGGATTTTAAGATTGCAATCGAGTTGATTTCGATCAGTTTACTCAGCGCCAGGCCTGCGCTGGCCGCCGCGCCCTCGATCAGTGGCCGTACTCCGTGCTGCTGGGCCGGCAGGATCAGGGTGGTGCCGAGCGCGGCAGCGAGCGTGATTGCCGCTCCCTGCGGTCTTGCAGCGGAATCGGCACGGCAGATGTACAACAAATCTTCTTCGACCAGGGGCGTCGCTTCGAAGCCGCCGAGCTGGCCGTCGTCGAACAGGACGGCGAGATTCAGGCGGCCCGATTTCAGCTGTTCGATCAGGTTGCCGGAAATTTCCTCGGTCAATTGCAGGGTGATTTCCGGATAGGTGGCACGCGCGGCGATGAGCAGGGGTAAGGCCAGGGCCCCGGAAATGCTGTGGGGCAGGCCGAGGGTGACGCTGCCGGAAGGGCGCGTGGTCGACTGGGTGACGGCCGCGCGCGCATCGGCAACCTGCTTCAGGATCGCCTGGGCGTGTTCGTAAAAAATTTTTCCGGCATCGGTGCTGAGTACGCCGTGTGTGGAACGGTGCAGTAATTGGGCGCCGAGTTCTACCTCGAGCTGGCGCAACTGCTGGGTCAGCGCGGGCTGCGCCACGTGCAGCACCAGGGCTGCGCGTGACAGCGAACCGTGGTCGACGATGGCGACGAAATAGCGGAGTTGGCGTAATTCCATAAAGACTATTCTGTGCCGGGCTACAACACGTCAAGACGAAAAGTTTATGTAAGGAAATGAAATTGAATATACTTGGCCTTCCGTCGCGGTGGCGGAGATTACCATATCGCCGGATCCTGGCATGCTCAAGAAAATCGATTCCTCCCAGCTGCGCGTCGGCATGGCCATTCACGACCTCGACTGCGGCTGGATGGATCACCCCTTCGTGCGTGCCCGGTTCGTCCTGGCCAGCGAAGACGAGATCGGCAAGATCACCCGCGCCGGGATTCGCCACGTCGTCATCGATTGTTCGAAAGGGCTCGATGTACGGGAAGCGCCGACGCTGGCCGAAGCGCAGGCGAAAACCGAAGCGGAAGTGACGGCGATCGCCGGCAAGCCCATGAAACCGGTGCGCAGTACCCTGGGCGAGGAGATGCAGCGTGCGGTCGGCATCCGGCGCCAGGCGGTCAACCTGGTGCGCACCGTGATGCAGGACGCGCGCCTGGGCAAGGCGGTGCAATCGGAAAACGTCGCGCCGGTGGTGCAGAACATTACCGAATCGATCTTGCGCAACAGCGGCGCCTTGCTCAGCCTGATGCGCATCAAGACCAAGGACGACTACACTTTTTTGCATTCGGTCAGCGTGTGCACCTTGCTGGTGGCATTCTGCCGTTCGCGCGGCATGGACGAGGATACGATTTACCAGGCCGGCGTCGGCGGCCTGCTGCACGATACCGGCAAGGCGCTGGTGCCCGACGCCATCCTGAACAAGCCCGGCCGCTTGACCGACGAGGAATTCGCGGTCATCAAACGGCACCCGCGCGACGGTTATGACTTCCTGCGCCAGACCCCGGAAATCGGCGCCATTCCCCTCGACATCACGCTGCACCACCACGAACGGCGCGACGGCAGCGGCTACCCGGAGATGCAGAACGCAACGGAGATGTCGGAACTTGCGCAGATGGCGGCGATCGTCGACGTCTATGATGCGATCACCTCGGACCGCTGCTATCACAAGGGCATGCCGGCCGCCGACGCGCTGCGCAAGTTGTACGAGTGGAGCAAGTTCCACTTCGATCCGGGCCTGACCCAGGAATTCATGCGCTGCGTCGGCATTTATCCGGTGGGTACGATGGTGATGCTCGAGTCGGGCCGCCTCGGCGTGGTGGTGGAGCCGCACGAGAGCAACCTGCTCACGCCGAAGGTCAACGTGTTTTTCAATACCCGCAGCCAGACGTACATCCGCCCGGAGCTGCTGGACTTGTCGCGCGCGTTCGGCTTTGGCGGCGGCGACAAGATCGTGCGTCACGAATCGCCGGAGACGTGGCGCGTCGATCCGGACAAGTTCCTGCTGGTTCCTTAAAAAAACTCGGCGGTGTCGTTCGAGGTCACCGTCTGCAGCAATCCGCGCTCGACCAGTTCGTTGTAATGGCAGACCTGGTTGCGGCCATGGGTCTTGGCGTGGTACAGCGCCTGGTCGGCGTGGCCCAGTGTGACCACGGGCGAGTCGTAGGGGCTGAGGCTGACAAAACCGACACTCACCGTCACGCGTCCCACCTGCGGAAACTGGTACGCGGCGACATTGCCGCGGAAGCGGTCGATGATGCGGCGCGCATTCTCCAGCGTCGTTGCACGCAGCAGCACGACAAATTCTTCGCCGCCGAAGCGAAACACGCGGTCCTGGGCGCGAAACGATGCCTGCAGCTGGTTGGCGATCAGAATCAGCACTTCATCCCCATACAGATGGCCGAAGGTGTCGTTCACCATCTTGAAATGGTCAACATCGACCACGGCCAGCCATCCTTGTTCCTCACCACCGCTTTTCTCTCCCCCGCTGCAGCGCCGTTCCGGCAGGCCCGCCAGCGGCGGCTCGGGCTCGGCCGGGCATTGCAGCATGCGTGCGAGCTGGTCTTCGAAGGTCTTGCGGTTGAGGAGGCCGGTGAGCGAATCGCGTTCGCTGTAGTCGAGCAAATTCTGAAAATTGCGGTAGACGCCGACGATACCGGCCACCATGTGAATGGTGGCGGCCGGGAAGGGCGCGTCGCGCACGATCTCGAGGCAGGTATCGGCCCTATCTCCGCACCAGATCGGCAGCCATAAGGTGCGGGTGCAACCGGGACCGCAGGCTTCGACGCTGGTGTCATGGCGCGCCAGACAGGCTGCCAGTTCCGGGTAGGCGTCGAGCGGCTCGCCGGGCGTACTGTTGTCGTGCAAGTCTTCGACGCGGGCACTGGCGCCGATGACGATGCTGGCGCGGACCCGCACGTAGCGGCATACGCCGGCGGTCGAGATGGACAACACGCGTGTCTGGGCAGCGGCAGCCAGTTCCTGCACTGCCGCCACCACCGAGATGTCGAGCATTGCATGGTCGCGGTGGCCGGTCATGTCCACCATGTGTCTTAGAAGGGAATGCATGTCGTTCTCAGAAATGTAATCAACCCGCCATTGCTTCCCAAGACTGTCGCCATGCACGAATTTCCCAGAAGCAAGCGAAACAGCATAATCGGTTTTTGTTATCCGAGCAATATTTGCGCCTGCATTTTTACCCTGATCGGCAGCCCATGCGGATACATACGATCTGGATCAATGTTTTTAGGAGGTAATTAATTCCACGCGGAAACCTTGCTTACAGTCAACTTACTGTACAGCATCATCTTTTATAGTGAACTCACTGCAGCGGAAACGACAAAGCGCAGTTAGCTGCGTCAAGGAAGCTGACGACCACTGCAGGTTGTTCTTATAAACCACCATTGGAGTTTATTATGAAAACGATCTTTACCTCTGTGCAAGCTTTTATCGCTGACGAAGACGGCGTTACTGCCATCGAGTACGGCCTGATCGCTGCGCTGATCGGTGTCGCAATGGCAGCGACTGCCGCGGCACTGGGTTCCGAGATCAACACGACTTTTCAAACTGTCGTCAACAAGTTGAAAGGTCAGTAATTAAGTAGTTGTGCCCTCCGGATTTCGGTCCGGAGGGCTTTTTTTTTGGGGGAGTCCGATCATGCCCATTCCACTTTGGCTCGACCTGTTCTTGACTATTCTCGTTGTTAGCGCGGCGACGACCGATCTTGCGATCCGCAAAATTCCCAATCTCTTCCTACTGCTTGCCTGGTGCGCCGTAATGGGTCTGCACCTGGCCGACACGGCGCCTGTGTTGCCCGCCATTGGCACCGCCCTAGGTGGCGCGCTCGTCGGGTTTGCGCTCTTCCTACCCTTGTATGTCGTGCGCGGCATGGCTGCCGGCGACGTCAAGCTGATGGCGACTGTCGGCTTGTTCCTTGGGCCGGCGGACACAGCGCAAGCGTGCATCCTGACCTGGTGCGTAGGGGGCGTCATGGCGTTGGTAATGATCTTGTTTACCCGCCGCTGGTCTGATGCCTATGCCAATGTGCGCAGCCTGCTTTTGCCGACGTTGCGCATCGGTCCCACCGTGCAGGCGGCAACGCAGGTGCGACCCAGTGCCGGCGCCATGCCATACGGGCTGGCAATTGCGGTGGCCGCGCTCTGGCTAGTGGGAGATCGATATTTTCATTGAAGAAATAACTTGCTTACAGTCAAGTTTCTTTAGGGAATCATATCTTATAGTGAACTCACTGCAGCGGCTATGACCGAGCGAGGATGGCAAGTAGGAAAATTTTTTAATCGCTGCAGATCGTCCTCATAAACCACCATATGGAGTTTGTCATGAAAACGATCCTTACCGCAGTGCAAGCTTTCATCGCTGACGAAGACGGTGTTACCGCCATCGAGTATGGCCTGATTGCTGCACTGATCGGCGTTGCAATGGCGGCCACCGCCAAAGCGTTGGGGAGTGAAATCAATACGACATTCACGAGTGTCGTGACGAAAATGAAAAATCCGTAATGAGATGGATTGCCCTCCAAATATGCCTGGAGGGCTTTTTGAACCACATCAAGCATGCCCATGCACTTGATGTTGGCAGAACGTTATTTCCAAGAAGGTAACCGCTTGCTGCTTCTCAATGGCCAGAAAGACCCGGTAGCTAGAATGAATTCAATATTCCGAGGGAATTTTCCTTACGAATGCTAGGAGAAAGACGATGAACGAAACGCTGTCCTTTGCAGCATCCGGTACGGTGTCTGCAACCTCTTCGGCGCCAGCCGGTGAGGCAGAGGTGACAGCGATCCTACCGCGCCAGCCACGGACCGTCAGCGACACCGGGCTCGATCTGCGACTCCTGACTACGCTCGTGCTCAAAATGCTTCATGTTACCGGCCGTGCCCCACTGCCGCTGTTGTCAGGAAAACTGCGTCTTTCCGTCAGCGTGCTGCGTGAAGTGCTGGTTGCCATGACGGCCGAGCAGCTGGTTGAGGTGGCATGGTCCGGCGATTCCGACATCGATGTGCAGTATCAATTAACCTCCATTGGCGAACCTGCCGCGCTTGCTCGTCTGGCAGAGTGCAGCTATATCGGACCTGCGCCGGTGACGCTACTTGCTTACCACGCGATGGTAGCGCGCCAATCCCTGCGCCAGCCAGTGCTGCGCCACGCCAAACCTCAAGGAGCGCAGTCGTCTTCCATCGGCCGTTTGACGCCAGCGGAATTGGCCGCCGTCATGGCCGAAGACGGTCTCGATCCATCTTTGCGTAGCTTGCTCGGCGCAGCCCTGCATGCGCAACGTCCGCTGCTCTTGCACGGTCCGTCCGGCTGCGGCAAGACAACACTGGCACGCAAGCTGGCGCGCTTGCTGCCGGGCGCGGTCGCGGTGCCGTACGCGGTCCTGATCGGAGGGCACATTGTTCCATTCCACGATCCGCTGCGCCATCCAGCGCCGTTGCCGCTGGGACGTCATCAGGAAGACCGCCGCAGTTGCGATGCACGTTGGGCAATCTGCCAACGCCCGCTGGTGCATGTCGGCGCGGAACTCGAGGCATCGATGCTCACGCTGCAAGTCGATCGCGCCAGCGGTACGCATCGTGCGCCACTGCAACTGCAGGCCAACAACGGCATCCTCGTGCTTGACGATCTCGGTTATGCGCGTACGCCTGTGGCCGAGCTGTTGGCGGCCTGGCGTGGCATGCTCGACGGCAGTCCCGCCCGCTTCGGAAGCGACGGACATGGCGAAGCCATGCCTTTCGATGCGATGCTCGTTCTCGTCACTGATCTGACGCCGGCCAGCGTGTTCGATGCTGCCTTGCTGCGCCGTATCGCTTACCGCGTCGACCTCGGGCCACTGACCGAACCGGCCTACCGCGCTTTGCTGCGCCGTACCAGTGGGCTGCTTGGCGTCGACTGCGACGAGACCGTGGCCAACCACCTGATTACACGCCTGCACCGTGCCAGCGGCATCCCGCTGCTGGCTTGTTATCCACACGAGCTGCTCGGCCGTGTGCTCGACTTCGCCGGTTTTGCCGGCACCCAACCCCGCCTGACGATCGCTGCCCTGGAGCAGGCGTGGAACAGCATCTGCACCAGCGGCAGCGCCCCGGCCCCGTGCCCCGTCGCAGGAATCGAACCATGAAAAACAAGCGCGCCCTTGTCGTGATGGCCATTGCCATCCTGTTCGGCCTGACCGCCGTGATCCTCGCTTCACGCTGGCTATTGCTGCAGCCGACCGCCAGCGCCGGACATATCGCGGTCGCCGCGACTGATATCAACTTGGGCCAGCGCCTGACACCGGAAATGGTCAAGCTCGCCGAATGGCCCGCCGACAGCGTACCCAAGGGCGCCTTTACCGATCCGGCGAAGCTGGCCGGCCGGGTGCTCAAGAGCAGCATGCTGGCGGGCGAACCGGTAAGCGAAGCGAAGCTGGCGCCGGCGGGCACGCTCGGCGGTCTGTCGGCCCTGATCACCGAAGGCAAGCGCGCGATCACGGTGCGCGTTAATGACGTCATTGGCGTAGCAGGCTTTACGCTGCCGGGAAACTACGTGGATATCATCGTCAGCACTGCAAAGGATCCGACGCCCGAAACCAACGCCCGCGAACAAAACATTTCGAAGATCGTGCTCGAACGCATTCTGGTTCTGGCAGTGGCACAGGAAGTCAACCGCGACGAAACCAAGCCGCGCGTGGTGAACGCCGTCACGCTCGAGGTCACGCCGGAACAGGCCGAGAAACTCGACCTAGCGCGCAGTGTCGGAACGCTGTCATTGGCACTGCGTAACCAGGTCGATCCGCAATCGGCCCAGACCGAGGGCGCCACCAAACTGACCTTGCTGCCGGTTGCAGCGCCAGTCGTCAAACCGGCTGCGCCAAAGCCAGCCGCCACGGCCCGCCGTCCTGTGAAGCCCATCGTGCACCGGGTCGCCACGCCACCCGTACGCCGCAATTGCGTCACCGTCATCAATGGCCTGCATTCCTCGCAAGAGTGCCTCTGATCCCTTTACCGTGTCAGGTGAAATCATGAACACCAGTTCAAAACCGTCCGGCTACTCCATTCATCCGCGCGCCGGCCTGGGTTCCCTGTTGCGCCAATGCGCGCTGGGCGGCATGGCTTTGACGCTGGCCGGCGCCGCGCATGCGGCCCGCGTGAATCCCCAGGCCGAGGCCGCGCCGGTTGCCGGCGAGCGTACCGGCGCCGGACCACGCTGCAGCGGCGAAGCGGCTCGTCCTGCCCAGGTTGCGTTGCAGATGGGTAAATCGACCTTGATGCGCCTGCCGGAAGTTGTCCAAAACCGCAGTGTCGGCAATCCGGAAGTCGTGCAGGCGATGCTGGTGTCGCCTGACACGTTGTACATCGCCGGCGTCGACGTTGGTACCACCAACATGATCGTCCAGGGCCGCAGCGGTTTGTGCAGCGTACTCGATATCACAGTGTCGATGGACCCTAGCGCGCTGCAGGCGACGCTGGCCGCCGTCATGCCCGAGGAGAAGGACATTCGCGTACTGGCCGCCGCCGATTCGCTGGTATTGACCGGGACCGTATCGGACGCATCGGCAGTGGCCCGCGCCGCCGAACTGGCCACCGCTTACGTCCGCCGTCCGCTGCGTCCGCTAGGCGCTGTACCGAAGGACCTGGCGCCGAACGGCGCGGATGCTGCGGCCGCTGTGGCCGGTCCACGCCTGGTGAACCTGCTCGCGGTGGCGGCGCCGCAGCAGGTACAACTTGAAGTGAAAGTGGCCGAGGTGTCCAAAAGCCTGCTCGAAAAGCTCGAAAGCGGCACCAACTGGAGCTTTTTTGGTGCCAGCAGTTGGGCAACCACGCTGGCGACGAACTTCCTGAGCGGCACCCTGAAAAGCGAATTGGGTTCAAAGCGCCCGAACGGCAACGGTTATGGCGTCGCCGCCCAGACCCAGGACAGCCTGGTGCGGGTGCTGGCCGAGCCGAATGTCATGGCCATCAGCGGCCAGGAAGGCAGCTTCCTCGCAGGCGGCAAGTTTTACATACCGGTGGCACAGGACAACAACCGGATCACGCTGGAAGAAAAGGAATTTGGGGTCGGGCTGCGCTTTACCCCGACAGTGCTGGGCGGTGGCCGGATCAACTTGCGTGTCGCCCCCGAAGTATCCGAGCTGTCGCGCGAAGGCATCGGCATCAATGCCACGGGCCTTAACGCCAGTGCAATCCTGCCGGTCGTTACCACGCGCCGTGCCAGTACCACGGTGCAGCTGTATGACGGCCAAAGTTTCGCCATCGGTGGCCTGATCAAGAACAACCTGGTGACCGGGCTGAAGGGACTTCCGGTGCTGGGCGAGGTTCCTGTGCTGGGCGCGCTGTTTCGCAGTACCGACTTCCAGCAGGACCGCACCGAACTCGTCTTCGTGATCACGGCGCGCCTGGTCAAGCCATTGACGGCCACGGGCTATGCACTGCCGACCGATGGCGTCGAAGCCCCGTCGCGCGCCGCGCTCATGCTTGGCGGCCGGCTTGAGGGTACGGCAAAGCCACCGGCGCCAAGCGCGCGCACCGGCCAGAGCGTCGACGGATTCGAACTCAAATAGGAGACGGCAATGTTCACCAGGACAATCGCAGGAATCGTGGCGCTGCTGCTGCTGCAAGGCTGCTCGACCGCGCCGCGCTTCGAAAAAAACTTTGGCATGGCGGTACGTGCCAACCTCACGGCGCAAACGGTCGATCCACGCGCGGCGGCCAATACCAATCCTGCCAACGGCATCGACGGGCCGGCGGCACGCGCCGCGCATGAGCGCTACCAGCGTTCCTTCATCCAGCCTGACGCCGCGGCCAGCGTGCCGCTGCTCAATACACTCGGCGGCGGAAAATAAGCTGAGCGGCGCGCGGCTGCAATTCCTCCGTCATTTTCAACCCAAGTGCGTCCACGAGGATTGTCATGAAAGCCCTTCTGATCAGCCGCGACAGCCTGCTGTTTGCCGAACTCGCCTCCCAGGGCGCGGCACGCGTGCCGCCGCTGAATGTCGCCAACAGCCGTGTTTCGATGCGCGAGGCGCTCGACCGGCCGTTGGGGGAGGCGCCAAGCGTGGTGATTGTCGATGCCGGAGACGGAACACCTGACGATGCCAACCTGCTTGAACGCATGGCACGCCAGTTCCCGGAAGCGCAATTCATCCTGCTCACTAGCGAGCATCAGCCTGAATTCCTGATTCGTGCGATGCGCGCGGGGGTGCGCGAAGTACTGCAGCTGCCGCTGGTGCACCGGGCCTTTCACGAAGCGATGGACCGCATCGCCACTGCTGCCGGTGTCGCCCAACTACGCGACGGCAAGGTACTCGCTTTTATCGCCTGCAAGGGCGGCAGCGGCGCCACCTTCATTTCGACCAATTTTGGCTATGCGCTGGCCACGCTGGCCGAAAAGAAGGTCCTCCTGATCGACCTGCACGGCCAGTTCGGCGACGCCGCGCTGTATGTCTCGGACCAGAAGCCGGCGATGACGCTGTCCGACGTATGCGAACAGATCGCACGTATCGACGGCCCATTTCTCGACTCCTGCCTGGTGCACGTCACACGCGGCTTCGGCGTGCTGGCCGCAGCCGACGACCCGTCACAGGCGAAGGAAGCCAAGCCGGAACACATCGACGCGATTTTGCGCGTGGCACGCCAGCACTATGACTACATCGTGCTCGATGTCGGCCGCCAGATCGACGCCGTCTCGCTGCGCGCGCTCGACAGCACCGATACCATCTACCCGGTGCTGCAGCTGGCGCTGCCCGACATCCGTGATGCACGCCGGCTGCTCGACATTTTCCGCTCCCTCGGTTATCCCCTCGAGACGATCCGCCTGATCGTCAACCGCTACGAAAAAGGCGGCCGCCTGCGCCTGCCCGACCTGCACGCGTCGCTCGGCTGCGAAGTCGTGCATACCGTGCCGAACGACTACGTCGCTGTCACCGATTCGGTCAACCAGGGCGTCCCGGTTCTCGAACTGTCACGCACCAGCGCCGCGGCGCGCAGCCTGGCCGACCTGGTGGAACTGGTCACCGCGCGGCGCGCCCCTGAAACCCGTGGCTTGTTCGAGCGCCTGTTCGGGCGCGGGGAAGCCGAGTATTGATTTCGCGAGGAGAACTCCATGTCGTTGCGTGAACGCCTTTCCATTTCGGACGATGACCGCAAGGCCGGCGTGCTGCCGGCTGAAGCCGGCAACGGCGCTTATCAGGAATTGAAAAAGATGATGCACCAGATGATCCTCGACCGGATCGATCTGGAACGCCTCAAGCGCCTGACCGCCGAGCAGTTCAAGCACGAGCTGGCACTACTCATCCAGCGCATCATCGAGGAAGAGCGGATTGTCCTCAACCAGCATGAGCGTCACAATCTCGTGCTCGACATTCAGCACGAAATGCTCGGCTTCGGTCCGCTCGAACCGCTGCTGAACGATCCGACTGTTTCGGATATCCTCGTCAATACGGCCAGCCGCGTCTACGTCGAGCGTCGCGGCAAACTGGAACTGACCGACATCATCTTCCACGACAACGCCCACCTGATGAAGATCATCGAGAAGATCGTTTCGCGCGTGGGACGCCGCGTCGACGAATCGAGTCCGATGGTCGATGCGCGCCTGCCCGACGGCTCGCGCGTGAATGCGATCATCCCGCCACTGGCAGTCGACGGACCGATCCTGTCGATCCGGCGCTTCGGCGCCTCGCCGTTGACGGTGCAGAACCTGCTCGACTACAGGAGCGTGACGCCGCCGATGATGAAGGTGCTGCAAGGACTGGGAATCGCCAAGATCAACATCCTGATATCGGGTGGCACCGGCAGCGGCAAGACCACGATGCTCAACCTGCTGTCCGGTTTCATCCCCGCCAACGAGCGCATCGTCACCATCGAAGACGCAGCCGAGCTGCAACTGCGCCAGCCGCACGTGGTGCGTCTTGAGACGCGGCCGGCCAACATCGAAGGCAAGGGCGAGGTCACGCAGCGCGCACTGGTCAAGAATGCGCTGCGCATGCGTCCCGACCGCATCATCCTCGGCGAAGTGCGCGGCCCCGAGGCGCTCGACATGCTGCAGGCGATGAATACCGGTCACGAAGGCTCGCTCGCGACGATCCACTCGAATACCCCGCGCGACGCCTTGTCGCGCCTGGAAAACATGGTGGGTATGGCTGGTGTCAGTCTGACGCCGCGTGCGATTCGCCAGCAGATCTGCTCGGCGGTGACGGTGGTGGTGCAGGCTGCACGCCTGATCGACGGCGGCCGCAAACTGGTCAGCATCCAGGAAATCACCGGCATGGAAGGGGAGATCATCTCGATGCAGGAAATCTTCCGTTTCGAGCAGACCGGCGTCGATCGCGACGGCAAGGTGCTTGGCCATTTTTCCGCTACCGGGGTGCGTCCACGCTTCGCCGACCGCCTCAAGATGTACGGCGTCGCACTCCCCGAGGACACCTTCGATCCCGACCGCATTTTCCAATGAACCCGCAGGCTGTGCCTGCAGTGGAGCCGCGCCATGGACCTGCTTTTCTACAGCTTCACCGTGTTTCTGTTCGCCGCCGTGATCCTGCTGATCGAGGGCGTTTATCTGTGGTGGTCGAGCACCCACGGCAAAGCCGCCCAGCGTATCGCGCGCCGCCTGCAGGTCATGTCCGGCGGGATGGGGCGCTCGGGAGAACGCATCTCGATCCTGAAGCAGCGCCGCTTCAGTGCCCATGACGGCTTCGATCGCCTGCTGCACCAGATCCCACCCTTGCAGCGGATCGACGCCTTGCTGGTCCAGGCCGGCAGCGTGCTGACCGTCGAACGCTTCCTCGGCTGTTCGCTGCTGGCATTCCTGCTGGTTTTGCTTGCCAGCACGCGCTGGCCGCTGCCGCTGGGGATACGCCTCGTGCTGATGTTGCCGGCACTTGCCATTCCCTACTTCCTGGTACGGCGTGCACGCACGCGGCGCCTGGGCCGTATCGAGTACCAGTTACCCGACGCCGCTGATTTCATCGCACGCGCACTGCGTGCCGGACACTCGTTTACGAATGTGCTGCAAATCGTCGGCAACGAGCTGCCGGAACCGCTGAGCAGCGAGTTTCGCCTGGCGCGCGAGGAAATCAACTATGGCGTCCCGCTGGCCGAAGCGCTGCATAACATGGCGGCGCGCATTCCCCTCACCGACCTGCGCTACCTGATCATCGCGGTGTTGATCCAGCGCGAGTCCGGCGGCAACTTGGCCGAGATCCTCGGCAACATCAGTACCATTATCCGCAGCCGATTGAAGCTGGTGGCCCAGGTCCGCGTGCTGTCGGCCGAGGGGCGCATGTCGGCCTGGATCCTCGGCCTCCTGCCGTTTGGCGTGATGCTGGTGCTGGCATTGGTCAATCCGGATTACGTCAGCCTGCTGTGGACCGACCCGAGCGGGGTACGCCTGCTGTGGTACGCGGCCGGCATGATCCTATTCGGCGTCGTCTGGCTGCGCAAGGTCATCCGCATTCGCATTTAAGGAGCTGCAATGAATGCCGCACAATTATCGTTCCTGCTGATCGTCTTCGGTATCGTCTGCGCACTCGCCTGGCTGGCGATGATGCTGTTCGCGCCAGAAGCGCTGCGTACCCGGCTGCGCCGTTTCATCGGGAAGTCCGATACCACCCAGCTCGAGTCCGATGGCTGGGTCGAGCGGGTCGCCAAGATCACCCAGCCGCTGACCAAGCTGTCGATCCCGGAAGAGGGCTGGGAAAAGTCGCAGCTGCGCACCCGCTTCATGAATGCGGGCTGGCGCAACCCGGTTGCGCCAGCCCTGTTCTTCGCCGCGAAGACAGCCCTGGCATTGCTCGGACCGGCCCTCGTCGGCGTGCTGGTCGCGACCGCCGTGATTGCACTGTCCGGCCTCCAGCTCCTGTTCCTGCTGCTGTTGACGGCGGCGGTTGGCTATTACATGCCGAACGTTAGCCTGAGCCGCATCGCACGCCGCCGCCAGCGCGAGATTTTCGAGACCTTGCCCGATGCCCTCGACCTGCTCACCGTCTGCGTCGAGGCTGGGCTGAGCCTGGAGCGGGCGTTCGTGAAAGTGGCGGGCGAGATCCATATCAAAAGCGTGACACTGGCCCAGGAGTTGCAACTGGTCCTGATGGAAATGCGTGCCGGCTTCAGCAAGGAACGTGCCTTGCGCAACTTCGCCCTGCGCAGCGGCGTCGACGACGTCGATACACTGGTCGCCATGCTGATCCAGTCCGAGCGCTTCGGTACCAGTGTCGGCGATTCGCTGCGCGTGTATTCGGACAACCTGCGTAACAAGCGGCGCCTGCTGGCGGAAGAATGCGCCGCCAAAATTGGTTTGAAACTGCTGTTCCCCCTCATCTTTTGTATTTTCCCAACGCTGCTGATGGTCCTGCTGGGGCCGGCCGGAATCCAGTTGAGCCGTACGCTCGGCGCCGTCAACGGCGCTCCCTGAACCGAGGAGAATGTCCATGCAAACCCGACGCATCGCCAAGAAAATCTCGGTATTGTGCGCCGCTGCACTGCTGCTCGCCTGCGCCGACGTCTCGCGTCAGCCCGATGCCGCGCCGGCTGCGGATGCCGAGCGCGCATACGACCAGGGGCGCCAGCATCATGTGGCCGGCCGCTACGATGAAGCAATTACCGCCTACCGCGCGGTACTCGCCTCTGCACCACGGCATATCCGCGCGCGCAATGCATTGGCTGCGGCGTTTGCACGGCAGGGCGACTTCGCCCAAGCCATCCCCATCTGGCGTGCGTTGATCGATGAATTGACGCCTGGCACCGGGCCGGACGGCGCCTATCTGTTCGCCAACCTCGGCTATGCCTATCTGCTGGGCGGCGATTTTCAAAACGCGGTGACAGCATTGGAAAAGGCCTGCGTCCTCGATCCACTCGACCATCGGGCCTGGAACAACCTGGGCGAGAGCCTGCGCCGCCTTGGCCACGACCAACGCGCCGCATTGATGTTCCGCCAGGCCGCTACGCTGCGTGACCACGATTTCCGGGGCGATTACGCGACGGTCGGCGGTACGGCGGTGGCCGCCATTGAAGCCGCGGTCGCGCGTCCGGCGCGGCCCGATACCGGCTGGACGGCAACCGAGGTGCGTACCGCCGCCGACGGCACGCTTGAGCTGTTACGTGTGCCGGCGCAGGGCGCGTTGGCGCAACGGGCACCGGCCCCCGCGCCGATCCCGACGGCTCCCCGGTCGCGCCTTGACTTCGTGTTGCTGGAAATACGCAACGGGAACGGAGTGACCGGCATGGCACGCGCGCTGTCGCGCAAGATGGTTGGCGATGGATTGCAAGTAACCCGGCTAAGCAACGAAAAAGGTTTTCAGGTACGGCGTACCCGCATCGAGCATCATGCGGACTACCGCGCTGCTGCCGAACGGCTGGCCCAGCGTCTGGGCGACCGCCAGACGGACCGCTTCGACCCGGTCCAGATCGTGCAGATCGACAATTGCAAGCCCACCGATCTGCGCCTGGTCCTCGGCGAAGATCTGGCACGCGGCCAACTCGTGCTGCGTCCAGCCTTGCAACCTGCTCACACCCTGGCGGTGACGGAGTCGGCAACCAAAGCGCCGTGAGCGCGGCAGCCTGCCACCTTTGTTCTTCGTCAAACGCTGTCGATGCGTCCACCCGAAAATGGAATGATCTTTCATCTCACGGGAGCGTTGCCATGAACATTGCACAGCGTTTCACCTCAGTATTGGCCGCCTTGACGGTGTTCCTGCTGGTTGGTTGCGCGCCGACCAGCACGCGCGAAGGGGCGGGTGAATACATCGACGATACCGTCCTCACCAGCAAGATCAAGGCCGCCTTTGCCGCCGACCCCACTGTGAAGGCCACCGAAGTCAATGTGGAGACATTCAAAGGCACGGTACAGCTGAGCGGCTTTGTCGAGTCGCGCGAGAGCGCCCAAAAAGCGGTACAAATCGCGCGCGGGGTCAAGGGTGTGAAGGAAGTGCGTAACAACACCGTCCTGAAATAAAGGTTGCTTACGCGTGAGAGGGCAAGTGCGGCTCAACGGCGCAGCGCGCGCCTGATCAGCCAACCCGCGCCCAGCAGCGACAGCACCACCACACCAAGCGCAACCTGGCCCTCGTAGATGTGGATCAGGTGCGGCATGTTTGCCTCATGGGCTTGGACCGGGCATGCGATAGAAGCGGCAGCAAAAGTCGCCGCAACGAAGCGATGGTGGCGCAGGGAAGGAGACATCGGCAGTCCTTGTCGAGATGGGAGAGACATCGAACGCAGTTCGATGCCGATACCGACACATCAGCAAGAACCATGCCCTTGTCCAGAACCCCGTTTCTCGTCAGAACACGCGCTAGACGCGCATGGAAAGTGCGCCAACAGAAGCGCAAGATGACGCGCCGCGCCCTGCCGCGGTGCACCAGCTTGTGCACATGATGCGCCCGGGACGAGCATCATCCCAGCGCATCGAGTCCGAAAAGCAAAAAGCCCAACCATGAAGGCTGGGCTTTTGCTCGACTGAATTGGTGCCGGCTGCCGGTTTCGAACTGGCCACCTGATGATTACAAATCAACTGCTCTACCAAATGAGCTAAGCCGGCGTAATCTGTACGGCAGGAATTATAGCGCTATTTGATGCGTGTCAGCGTCGGACGGCCGCCTTTTTTCGGGGGCTCGTTATCGTCGTCGGGCGAATGCGACACCTCTGCCGCAGGCGCCGGGCTGGTGAAATCAGGCACCGCCGACAGCGTTGGCGCGCCAGTGGCAGGTTCGTCTGCCGGTGGCGCCATCTCGGCGGCGGTGGTGCTGACGTCGAAAGCCATGCCTTGACCGTTTTCGTTAGCGTAGATGGCGAGCACGTTTTGCACCGGCACATAGATTTCGCGCGAGACACCTGCGAAACGGGCGCGGAAGTGAATGGCGTCGTTGTCCATTTTCAGCCCGGACGTAGCGCCATAGGCGATATTCAGGATGATTTCGCCCTTCTTGACGTATTCCATCGGAACTGTCGTGGCCGCGTCGACCTTGACTGCGAGATAGGGCGTGAAACCGCTGTCGGTGCACCATTCATATAGCGCGCGCAGCAAATAAGGCTTGGTGGAAATGTCAGGCATGTGCAGATGAAATAAACAATGATCCGTCAATGGGTCGGCGAACGGATGCGCCACCGCAGCCACACACGCTTGCCGCCTGAGTCAATGCCGGCGAACGCGTGTGGAACGTACAAATGCAAGGTGCCAGCTTAGTGCGGAATGTCAAACGACGTCGCAACACTGGCGCCGGAAAAGTGTACCCATGGTGCTTCCGCCAAGCAGCGCGCCATGGGTAGCGCGCTTTAACGGCGCATCACCTTTTCCGATGGCGTCAGCGCTTCGATGTAGGCCGGACGCGAGAAGATGCGCTCGGCGTACTTCATCAGCGGCGCGGCGGTCTTCGACAGTTCGATGCCGTAGTGGTCCAGGCGCCACAGCAGCGGGGCGATCGCCACGTCGAGCATCGAGAATTCGTCGCCCAGCATGTACTTGTTCTTCAGGAACAGCGGCGCCAGCGTCGTCAGGCGGTCGCGGATTTCGGCGCGCGCCTTGTCGTGGGCCTTTTCGTTCGTCTTGTTGCGGTCGCTTTCCAGGACGTGCACGTGGACGAACAGTTCCTTCTCGAAGTTGAACAGCATCAGGCGGGCACGGGCACGCATCAGCGGGTCGGCCGGCATCAGCTGCGGGTGCGGGAAGCGCTCGTCGATGTACTCGTTGATGATGTTCGATTCGTACAGGATCAGTTCGCGTTCGACCAGGATCGGAACCTGGCCGTATGGATTCATCGTCGAGATGTCTTCCGGTTTGTTGAACAGGTCGACGTCGCGCACTTCGAAATCCATGCCTTTTTCGAACAGGACAAGGCGGCAACGTTGCGAGAACGGGCACGTGGTGCCGGAGTAGAGAACCATCATGATTGGCGTTCCTTAAGAAACAAAGGGGCGAGCGCCGAGCGACTCACCCCGAATAATAATTGCCCGTATTATAGCCAAGCGGGCAATGAAAACGAATTACTTCAGATCTTTCCAGTAGGACGCGTTCAATCGCCAAGCCAGGAAAGCAAATACTGACAGGAAAATCAGCACGATAGCACCAAGTTTCTTGCGGGTTCCTTGCGCTGGCTCAGCCATCCAGCTGAGATAGGCAACCAGGTCAGCCGTCGCGGTGTCGAAGTCAGTCGCCGACATGGTTCCCGGCGCCACTTGCTCCCAGCCGGCAAACTTGTGGATCTTTTTGGCAGCGTCGTGCGGATCGGTCTCTTCGACCATTTTGACGGTGCGTACGCCCTGTAATTGCCACATCGCGTGCGGCATGGCCACGTTCGGCACGACCATGTTATTCCAGCCGGTCGGGCGCGCGTCGTCCTTGTAAAAAGTACGCAGATAGGTGTACAGATAGTCGGCGCCGCTGCCGGCCGGCGACGATTTTGCGCGCGCGATCACCGACAGATCCGGCGGCACCGCACCGAACCAGGCCTTGGCATCGTCCGGGCGCATCGCCGTCTTCATCAGCTCTCCCACTTTGTCGGCGGAGAACAACAGATTGGTCTTGATCTGCTCGTCGGACAGGCCGAGATCGCGCAGGCGGTTGTAGCGCATCGACGAGGCCGAGTGGCAATTCAGGCAATAGTTGACGAACAGCTTGGCGCCGTTTTGCAGCGACGCCATGTCGCTGCGCTCGGGCGCGCGGTCCAGTGGAAAGCCGCCCTCGGCTGCGAATACCAGTCCCGGCACCAGCGCCAGGACCGCAATCAGTTTCTTGGTGAAGTTCATGGTTGTCCTTAAGCTTGAGCCTGCGATCAATGCGGATGGAAAGTCACGCGCGTCGGCACCGGTTTGAACCGGCCGGCGGCGCTCCACCACGGCATCAGGAGGAAGAAGCTGAAGTACAACAGCGTGCACACCTGGGAAATCAAGGTATAGGCCGGCGTCGGCAACTGGGTGCCGAGATAGCCGAGCGCCACGAACGACAGGCCGAACAGCGCATACACCCACTTGTGCCAGTCCGGGCGGTAGCGGATCGAGCGCACCGGAGAATGATCGAGCCATGGCAGCAAGGCGATGATCACGACCGACGAACCGAACAGCACCACGCCCCAGAATTTCGCTTCCAGTACCTGCGGCAGCATGCCGATGATCAAAACCAGGGCAATTGCCGCAATCGCGACCTTGGCTTTGAAAGACAGGCGCGACTTCATCCAGATAAAGACGACGTACAGCGCGATCGCCGCCATCAGCACATACATGAAGTCGGCGGTGGTCGCACGCAGCACCGAATAGAAAGGCGTGAAATACCAGGTCGGCGCGATGTGCGGCGGCGTCTTCATCGAGTCGGCCGGAATGAAATTGTTGTACTCGAGGAAGTAGCCACCCATTTCCGGAGCGAAGAACACGACCGCCGAGAAGATCAGCAAGAACATCGAGACGCCGAACAAATCCTTGGTCGTGTAGTACGGGTGCGACGGAATCGCGTCGAGCGGATGGCCGTCAGGACCGATGTGATCCTTGACTTCGATGCCGTCCGGGTTGCTCGAACCGACTTCGTGCAGCGCGATCAGGTGCGCCGCAACCAGGCCCAGCAACACCAGCGGAAGGGCGATGACGTGGAAGGCAAAGAAGCGGTTCAGGGTCGCATCGGAAACGACATAATCGCCGCGGATCCACAGCGACAGGTCGGGGCCAATGACGGGAATCGCGCCGAACAGGTTGACGATCACCTGGGCGCCCCAGTACGACATCTGCCCCCATGGCAGCAGGTAGCCGAAGAAAGCTTCGGCCATCAGGCACAGGAAGATGGCAAAGCCGAAGATCCAGATCAATTCGCGCGGCTTGCGATAGGAACCGTAGAGCAGGCCGCGGGTCATATGCAGGTAGACGACAATGAAGAACGCCGAGGCGCCGGTCGAGTGCATGTAGCGCACCAGCCAGCCCCAGGGTACTTCACGCATGATGTATTCGACCGAACCGAAGGCCAGGTTGGCATCTGGTTTGTAGTGCATCGTCAGGAAGATGCCAGTCACGATTTGCAGCACCAGGATCAGCATCGCGAGCGAGCCGAACAAGTACCAGATATTGAAATTTTTCGGGGCGTAGTACTTGCCCCATTGGTCGTTCCAGAGTTTCGACAGCGGGAAGCGGTCGTCCACCCAGGCCAGTGCCTTGTGGCCGGCCGGCGCGTTGGCCGGCAGTTTCGTTTCCTTGAATGCGGCGCCCATGTTATGCCTCGCCTTTCTCGTCTTTGCCGATCACGATCTTGTTATCGGCGAGATACATGTACGGAGGAATGTCCATGTTCGTCGGCGCAGGCTTGTTTTTAAAGACGCGGCCGGCAAGGTCGAAAGTGGAGCCGTGGCATGGGCACAGGAAGCCGCCGTGCCAGTCGTCAGGCAGGTTCGGCTGCGGCCCTTCGCTCAGACGCGAGGAGGGCGAGCAGCCCAGGTGTGAGCAAATACCGACGGTAACGAGCACCTCTTTATGTTCGGGACGGGCGCGGAATTCGTTCTTCGCATACTCGGGCATATCGAGCTGGAAGATCTTTTCGGACTTGGGATCGGCAACGAGTGCGTCGTTCTTCGGCAGGCTGGCGAGCATTTCGGGCGTGCGGCGCAAGATCCACACTGGTTTGCCGCGCCATTCGACGACCTTCATTTCTCCCGGTTTGACGTCCGAGATATCCACTTCGACCGGAGCGCCGGCAGCTTTCGCGCGCTCGGACGGTTGGAAGGTACTGACCAGGGCACCTGCCGTGGCCACACCGACGACGCCGCCCGCTGCGCATGTCGCAACGAGCAAACCGCGTCGGCCTGAATCGACCTGCTTATCATTACTCATACCAACCCCACTCCGTGAAATTACGAATCTTGGAAATCAATGAAGAGCTTGCAGCAACACAAAATTATATGTGAATGGCAATCTTTATTGGAGAAAAAATATTGGGTGTGCAAAGGCGGTGAAACAGGACTGCCCTCGGGTTAGCGATCCGGTGCCGCGGCAGGTGCGTGATCGGCTTGCCGACGGGGCAGTCGGACAATGAGCGGCCTCGTCGCGCGGGCAGCCAAGGGCGTGGTGCGCAACGCATAAAAAGCGCTTGCGGTATCATCGACCTGGATAATCCCATCCATCCAAAGGAGAAAACAATGTCGATGATGAATGAGTTCAGGCAATTCGCGATGCGCGGCAATGTCGTCGACCTGGCGGTCGGCGTGATCATCGGCGGCGCATTCGGACGCATTGTCGATTCCCTGGTGCAGGACGTCATCATGCCGCCGATCGGGAAGATTTTCGGCGGGCTCGATTTCGCGAATTACTATATACCCTTGAATAACCAGGCAACAGGCCTGGCATTGGCCGAAGCGAAAAAAGCCGGCGCCGTACTCGCCTACGGCAATTTCCTGACGATCTTGCTGAATTTTATTATTCTGGCTTTCATCATTTTCCAGATGGTGCGCCTGATGAACCGCATGCGCGAACGCCTGGCGCCAGCCGAGGCGGCCAAGGCGCCGGCCACGCCGGAAGACATCCTGCTGCTGCGCGAAATCCGCGACTCGCTGCGTAAAACACCCCCACAGTGAAAAACGACGTCATCACCATCCGCCCGGCCTCGCCGTTGCGCCGGCTGTGGCTGCTGTTCGCCCAGGTGGTGACGGTCGCACTCGCGCTGTATTTTGTTGTCGCGACCATGCGCCCGGACTGGCTCGGGCGCTCTCCGGTCCAGGTGCCGGTCGGCCCCGGCGCGCGCACGGTGCCGGTGCTGCAGGCCCAGTCTGGCGCCGTGGCCGAGAGTTATCGCGCAGCCGCCGGCAAGGCGATGCCGGCGGTGGTGAACATCCTTACGAGCAAGGCGTCGCGCGAAGCCCATCCGATCTTGAAAGACCCGTTCTTCCGCCGTTTTTTCGGCGACCGCGCACCACCCCAGGAGCAGATGTCGAGCCTGGGCTCGGGCGTGATCGTCAGCGCAGAAGGCTACATCATCACCAACTTCCACGTGGTCGAAGGCGCCGACCAGATCGAGGTCGGCCTGGCCGACGGCCGCAAGGCGGCCGCGCGCATGGTCGGCACCGATCCGGAAACGGACCTTGCCGTGATCCGCATCAACGAACGCAATTTGCCGGTCATGGTGCTGGGCCAGCCGGACGACGCCCGTGTCGGCGACGTGGTGCTGGCAATCGGCAATCCGTTCGGCGTCGGCCAGACCGTCACCATGGGCATCATTTCGGCCCTGGGACGGAACAACCTGCACATCAACCATTTCGAGAATTTCATCCAGACCGATGCCGCGATCAACTTCGGTAATTCGGGCGGGGCGCTGGTCGATACCAACGGCAACCTGCTGGGCATTAATTCGGCGATTTATTCGCAGACCGGCGGCTCGATCGGCATCGGTTTCGCCATTCCCGTCTCGACTGCGCGCAACGTGCTCGAATCGATCATCAAGCATGGGCAGGTGGTGCGCGGCTGGATTGGCATCGAATCGCAGGACATCACCCCGGAACTGGCCACCAGTTTCGGCCTTGGCCGCCAGAGCGGCGCCATCATCGCCGGCGTCGTGCGCAATGGTCCAGCCGACCGCGCCGGCGTGCGCCCGGGCGACATCCTGCTCGCCGTCGAAGGGCAGAACGTCAGCAATACCGGCGAGATGCTGAACCTGATCGCCCAGCTGGCGCCCGGCGCCAAGGCGCGTCTGAAACTGATGCGCCAGAACCGCGAAGCGACGGTCGATGTCACCGTCGGCAAGCGCCCCCGTCCCTCTCCCTGATTTTTTACTACTTTTCGGATTTTCCATGCATCTGCGTGACTTGACGCAATTTCTAAGCGAGCTCAGCGAAAACAACACCCGTCCCTGGTTCATCATGAACAAGCCGCGCTATGACATCCTGCGCGAAGAGTTTCTGGAAGTGGTCACGGAATTGATCCGTGAGCTCTCCAAGTTCGACCGCCAGGTCGCCGCCGTCGACCCGAAAAAGGCAATGTTCCGCATCAACCGCGACATCCGCTTTTCGAACGACAAGAGCCCCTATAAAACCCGCTTTTCGGCCGGCATCACGCCGAACAATCGACGTCGTCCGAGCGAAGGCGGCGGCTCGACCTATTATTTCCAGATCGACGGCAACGGCACCCTCGGCATTGGCGCCGGCGAATACCTGCCGCCCGCCGCGCGGCTAAAGGCGATCCGGGAACACGTGGTCAACGATGCGACAGGTTTCGCGAAAATATTAAAGAATAAACACCTGCGCGCGACCTATGGCGACCTGCTGGATGAAGACAAACTGCAGCGTCCGCCAAAAGGGTTTGACCCAGCGCACCCGCATATCAAGCACATCAAGCTGAAAAGCTTTTTCGTGTGGACGGAACTGCCACTCAAGGTGAACGATCCGGACGAGCTGGTGCCGCGGCTGGCGCGCGGATTCAAGGATGCGTTCGCGCTGGTGACCTGGCTGCGCGAAGTGCCCCATACAACCGAGGATAGTGAACAATAGGAGGCGACATGGCCTTGCAACACGCAGCATCGGGCGAACGGATCGCCTTGCAACGCGGCGAAGACGACATTGCCAATTTCACGTCGATCGCGCTGGCGAAGACCGAGCACATGGAACTGATCCGGCTGATCGTCCCGAAGGACAAGCCGATGCCGGAACACCGGGTCGAGGGAGAAGTGACCTTGCTGTGCCTGGAAGGCGAGATCATCGTCGACGCCCACGGCAACAGTGTCGTGCTGCGCCCGAACGAGATGCTGTACCTGATTGGCGGCGAGCCGCACGGCATCCGCGCCAACGAGGATGCGGTGGTCTTGATGACGATTTTATTGGGGCCGGTGCGCACCGGCGGGCCGACCCATACCGGCGCCGGGGCAGGGCAGGACAAGTAATCGGATGGTGGGCACGCCGTGCCCACCTGCACTACCTACGCCAATTCGTTACGCGGATCGCGCGCCAGCAACTGCTTCGCCATCTCGGCCGCGTCATAGCCATCAAACAGCACTGCCGCCACGGCATTCGTGATCGGCATGTCCACGCCCAGCGTCGCCGCCAGGTCGCGTACCGCTTTCGAGCAGGGCACGCCCTCGGCCACGTGACCAAGTTCGGCCACGATCGTCTCCAAAGGTTTACCCTGCGCCAGCGCCAGGCCGACGCGGCGGTTGCGCGACAGGTCTCCGGTGCAGGTCAGGATCAAATCGCCCATCCCGGTCAGGCCCATGAAAGTGCTGGCCTGGCCACCGAGCGCGGTGCCGAGGCGGGTGATCTCGGCCAGGCCGCGCGTGATCAGGGCGGCGCGCGCATTCAGGCCGAGGCCGAGGCCGTCTGCAGTACCTGTAGCAATCGCCAGCACGTTTTTGACTGCCCCCCCGACTTCCACGCCGACCACGTCGTCGCAGGCATACACGCGCAGGTTGCCGCCGTGGACGGTGGCGACGACGTTGTCGCGCAAGGCGCGCGAACTCGACGCCACGGTCAGGGCGCAGGGCAGGCCGCGCGCGACTTCCTGCGCGAACGACGGGCCCGACAGGGCTGCGCCCGGCACCGCGTTGCCCAATACCTCGCGCACGACTTGGTGCGGCAGCAAGCCGGTGCCGTATTCAAACCCTTTGCAGAGCCAGACGACATTCGGGATTGCACGCCCTTTCAATTGTTCGAGCAGGGGCCGCAGGCCGGCCACCGGACAGGCGGCGATCAGCAGCGGTGCCTCGGCGGGACCGGCATCGAGCACGTGCGCCAGCGCAGCCTCGAAGTCGGCCGTCACGCGCAGGCTGTCCGGCAGCGGCTGGCCGGGCAAATAGGTCGTGTTCTCGCGCGCGGCCGCGGTGGTCGCCATTTGTTCGGCGTTGCGGCCCCACAGCAGCACGTCGTGGCGTGCGGCCACCGCGATGGCGACGGCTGTACCCCAGGCGCCGGCGCCGAGAACAGTAATCTTGGTCATGGTTTGAGTTCTTGCATAGTTGGATTCAGAGACCCCAGACTTCGGCCGCGCGCACGAAACCGGCGATACCGTCCTCGTGCCGTACGCGCGCCCAGGCGCTCGCCTGCGGGTCGCTCAGTTCGAGCAGCACGCCCTTGTCGGCGGTCATGAGGATGGCGGCATTGTCATCGGGAGCGGCGTGCACCCTGGCCGATGCCGCTTTTACCACGACATTGCGGCGCGCCGACAGTCCGTTCGATTCGGTCCAGGCCAGTTCGCCATCGGCATCGCGTATCTTGACCCAGGCGCCGTAGCGCGCCACGATCTCGACCGGCATGCCGCGCGGCGCGACGTAGCGTTTCATTCCTTTTATGGAGGGCGCATCGTACAGCACCACCGAGGGCGCACCGATGGAACGAAAGTCGGCGGCGCAGACGTGCGCGCAGGCCAGCACCGGCAACATGGCGAACAATAATCGGGAAATGGTCATGGCAAGGCCCGGGCTCGCTCGTACAACCAGACGCCAAGATGGCAGGAAGGGCATCCGCACCGCGCTTTTGTTGCCAAAGGCGCGGCAAGAATGCCCATCACAACAATCCAGCCGGACCGGCTGAACTGGCTACTACTTAGTTTGCCGGTGCGGCTGCAGCGGCTTCAGCCATCGCCTGGCGGCGCTGCTGGTAGAACACTTCGAAGTTGATCTCGGCCAGGTGCACTGGCGGGAAGCCGGCACGGGTGATCACGTCGGCGATGTTCGCGCGCAGGTATGGATACACGATGTTCGGGCAGCCGATGCCCAGCAGTGGGTCCATCTGGTCGGCAGGGATGTTGCGTGCCTCGAAGATGCCGCCTTGCTTGCCTTCGACCAGGAAAGCGACCTTGTCCTTGACCTTGGCGGTCACGGTGATGGTCACGGTCGACTCGTAGATGCCATCGGCGATGGCTTCAGCACCAACGTCCAGCGAGACCTCGATGGTCGGGGCTTCCTGTTCGAGGAAGATGGCTGGGGAGTTTGGTTGCTCCAGCGACATGTCTTTCAGATAGACGCGTTGGATTTGGAAGACTGGTTGCAGGTTTTCGTCGGACATGGAACGCTTTCGTTATGAAGTAAGAGGGACGGCAAAGCGCCGCCCCCGTGCGGCTTGGAGTCAACGCAGCGGCAATTGTATCAAAATCAATTTGGATGCAATACTCCCGCGGGGCGCCTTTTTGAGCCCCGCCCCGCCTTACTCGCCCTTGAGCAAGGGATCGAGGCGACCGGCCTGGTCCAGCGCATACAGGTCGTCGAAGCCGCCGACGTGCGTTTCGCCGACATAAATCTGCGGCACCGTGCGGCGACCGGTCTTTTGCATCATGATCTGGCGCTGTTCCGGGTCGAGGTCGACACGGATGCGTTCGATTTCCGTCACGCCCTTCGCTTCGAGCAGGCGCTCGGCGCGGACGCAATACGGGCAGCTGGCAGTGTGATACAGGACAACGTGAGCACTCATGGTATTTCCTTCCTGTCTGATGTCTTTTACTTGGTTACCGGCAAACCAGCAGCCGTCCAGGCGGTCAAGCCGCCTTCCAGGCTGAGGGCATCTTCGAAACCGGCCGCCTTCAACTGGCGCACGGCCTTGTCCGAACGGGCACCGCTCTGGCAAATGACGACGACGGTACGGCCTTTCGACTTTTCCAGTTCGCCGATGCGATTGCCCAAGTCTGCCAGCGGAATGTTTTTCGCGTCGCGCACATGACCAGCGGCAAATTCGTCGGCGCTACGGACGTCGAGAATCGTGGTCTTGCCGCGGTTGATCAGCTGGGTAACCTGCAGCGCGGTGGCGCGGCGGCCCTTCGGCGCCAGGGCGGGCCACAGCAGCGCGCCACCGGAAACGACGGCAATGGCGACGATGAAGATATTATCGAGGATGAATTTCACAAGGCTTCCAATGGTTGAACACAATCCGCGCATTATAAAATAGAAGCCGGACAGGAATCTTTTGGCGACCTCGGGAATCTTCAGCGCCCAACGGCACAGCCGCCCGGCACGGCTACCTGAGTCCCTTTCGCAGGTTTTTAATTAAAGTAAAGAAGAGCTTATGTACAAAATCGTATTCATGCGCCATGGCGAATCCACCTGGAACCTGGCCAACCGGTTTACCGGCTGGGTCGACGTCGACCTGACCGAGAAGGGCATCAATGAAGCGAAGAATGCCGGGCGCGCCCTGCGCGACGCCGGCTTCGCGTTCGACATGGCCTACACCTCGGTCTTGAAACGCGCGATCCGCACGCTGTGGCTGGCGCTCGATGAGATGGATCAGATGTACCTGCCGATCAAGAACGACTGGCGCCTGAACGAACGCCATTACGGCGGTTTGCAGGGCCTCGACAAGGCCGAGACCGCCGCCAAGTATGGCGACGAGCAGGTGCTGGTCTGGCGCCGCAGCTATGACACGCCACCGCCGGCGCTGGAAGAAAACGACCCGCGCGCATCGTTCAACGATCCGCGCTACGCCGGCTTGCCGAAAGAGCAGATTCCGCTGACCGAATGTTTGAAAGACACCGTGGCGCGCGTGATGCCGGTGTGGGAAGAAGAGATCGCCCCGGCCATCCGTTCCGGCAAGCAGATCCTGATTTCAGCCCACGGCAACAGCCTGCGCGCGCTGATCAAGATGCTGGATAACATCAGCGATGCCGACATCGTCGGCCTGAACATTCCGAACGGCCAGCCGCTGGTCTACGAACTCGACGAAAGCCTGAAGCCGATCCGCCACTACTACCTGGGCGACCAGGATGCGATCGCCGCAGCGGTCGCCGCCGTGGCGAACCAAGGGAAGGCAAAGTAAAGTCTTGCGCTTTCCTATCAAGAAGGTAGCCGCCAGCGCACTGCTGAGCGGCTTGCTGGCCTTGAGCGCGGCGGGCGCTCTCGCGGCCGCCAAGCCTACCGAACGCAGCCGCCAGAAGGCGGCGGCGGAGGCCCAGCGCGCCGGTATCCAGCAAAAGCTGACGGCGCTGAAAAAAGAGATCAACCGCACCGAGAGCGAAAAAGAAGACGTCGCCGACAACCTGGCCGAGTCGGAAGAAGCGATCTCGAACGCCAACCGCGCGCTGCGCGACCTGGGACAGGAAACGCTGGAAACCAACGTGCGCCTGCAAGACCTGGCCACCGAGCAGGAACGGCTGGCACAAACAATTGTTCATCAAAAGAAACAATTGTCTGCCCTGTTGCGTGAGCACTATGTAGCCGGCAATGAAGACCGCATCAAACTGCTGCTGTCGGGCGACAACCCGAACCGGATCAACCGCGATTTGCAGATGATGGCGTACGTGTCGCAGGCGCAGGCAAAATTGCTGGCCGCGCTGAACACGAACCTGGCGCAGGTCGAGCAAAACCGCGAGAAGGTCGAGAACGCCAAGACCGAACTCGAGGAAATCGCCGAGGAACAGCGCGACCAGAAAGCCGTGCTGGAAAAGGAAAAGGCGCGACGGGCCGCCTTGCTGGGCGAGCTGTCGAGCAAACTGGTGGCGCAGAGAAAACAGGCCGACAGCCTGCAGCGCGACGAACAGCGCATGAGCGGCCTGGTCGACAAGCTGACGCGCCTGATCGCGGAGCAGGCCGAAGCCGAGCGCAAGCGCCAGGAAGCGCTGGCCGCCGCGCGCGCCAAAGCCAGGGCCGAGGCCGCCGCCGCCGCGAAAGCGCGGGCGCTGGCGCGCGCCGCCGCTAAAGCCGAGCGCGACCGCCTGGCGCGCGAAGCGGCGAAAGCCGGCAAGCCGGCGCCGAAACCCTTGCCGCCGGAGCCGGAAGAACCGAAAGTGGCCGAGCAGCCGAAGCAGGAAGAGCGCACGCCCGACATTTCGCTGGCGCCCGCCGCGCCGGCCGGCGCCTTTGCCGCCATGCGCGGGCGCCTGAACGCCCCGGTCAGCGGCACGATTGCGGCGCGCTTCGGCGCCAAGCGCGGCGGCGACGGCCCGAGCTGGAAAGGCATGTTCATCAAGGCGCCGGAAGGTACCGAAGTGCGCGCGGTGGCGGTCGGGCGCGTGGTGCATTCGGGCTGGATGCGCGGCTTCGGCAACCTGATCATCGTCGACCACGGCGGCAGCTATTTATCGATCTACGCCAACAACCAGACCTTGCTGAAACGGGCGGGCGACGCGGTGCGCGCGGGCGAGCCGATCGCGAGCGCGGGCAACACCGGCGGTAACGAGGAATCGGGACTATACTTTGAGCTCAGGCATCTCGGTAAAGCCTTCGATCCCGCAAGCTGGGTCAAATTCTAGGGGCAGCGATGGGTAACAAAGTAAAAAGCATGGGGCTGGTCGGCCTCGGTGTGGTGGCCGGCGTGGCGCTGACGGTGCAGGTATCGGCCTGGGCGCAGAAGGGAGAGGCGAGCCCGCTGCCGCTGGACGAACTGCGCCAGCTGGCCGATGTCTTTGGTCTCATCAAAAGCGATTACGTGGTGCCGGTCGAGGACAAGAAACTGCTGTCGGACGCCATCGGCGGCATGGTCGCCGCGCTCGACCCGCATTCGGTCTACCTCGACCAGAAGGCCTACCGCGAGATGCGCGAAAGCGTGCAGGGCAAATTCGTCGGCGTCGGCATCGAAGTCGCGGCCGAAGACGGCTACGTGAAAATCGTCTCGCCGATCGAGGATTCGCCCGCCTACCGCGCCGGCATCAAGGCCGGCGACCTGATCACGCGCATCGACAATGTTCCAGTCAAAGGCTTGTCGATCGACGACGCCGTCAAGAAAATGCGCGGCAAGCCCGGCAGCAAGGTGACGCTGACGATCGCGCGCCGTGGCGAGGACCGCCCTTGGGTGGTGCCGGTCACGCGCGAGGAAATCCGCGTGCTGAGCGTGAAAGCCAAGATGGTCGAGCCCGATTACGCCTGGGTGCGCATCAGTCAGTTCCAGGAAGCCACGCTCGAGGAACTGGCCAGTAAAACGCAGGCGCTGTATGCCGCCAATCCGAACATCAAGGGGTTAGTCCTTGACCTGCGCAACGACCCAGGCGGGCTGCTGCCGGGTGCGATCGGCGTGTCGACGGCTTTCCTGCCGAAGGAACAGCTGATCGTCTCGACCAAGGGGCAGTTACAGGATTCGAACCAGAATTACTATGGCCGGCGCGAATTCTATGCGCCGCGCGGCGCCGATCCCTTGGCGAAATTGCCGGCAGCCCTGAAAACGGTGCCGATGGTGGTGCTGGTCAATGGCGGCTCGGCATCAGCTTCGGAAATCGTCGCCGGCGCCCTGCAGGACTACAAGCGCGCGATCGTGATGGGCAGCCAGACCTTCGGCAAAGGCTCGGTGCAGACGCTGCGCCCGTTATCGGCCGACACCGCCATCAAGCTGACCACGGCGCGCTACTACACGCCCAAGGGCCGGCCGATCCAGGCCAGCGGCATCGTGCCCGATCTGAAAGTCGAGGAAACGGCCGAGGGCGATGGCCTGAACGCATTGCGCGTGCGCGAAGTCGATCTGCAGCGCCATTTGACGGGCGAGAACGAAAAACCGGGCGCGGCGGCTGCGAAAGAAGCGCGCGACGGCGCCGAGCAGAAGCAGCGCGCGCTGGCCCTGATGAAGAACCGTCAGCCGCTTGAACTGGGCGGCAAGGACGATTTTCAACTGGCGCAAGCACTGAACCATTTCAAAGGGTTGCCCGTAAAAGTCGCCCAGCCGGAAGCGGTGGAAGTCACGCCACCGGCGCCGAAGGAATTGCCGGGTAGCGAGACAAAGCCGCCGGAGCTGAAGGGTTCGAAAAAATAAGGCGCAGGTGGGTAATCATCTTTCCATGAACGACCAGCAGCTCCTGCGTTACTCGCGTCACATCCTGCTCGACGAGATCGGCATCGAAGGCCAGGCCCGCCTGCTGGCCGCGCACGTGCTCGTCATTGGCGCCGGCGGCCTCGGTTCGCCGGCGGCGCTGTACCTGGCCGCCAGCGGCGTCGGCCGGATCATCCTGGTCGACGACGACGAGGTCGATCTGACCAATTTGCAGCGCCAGGTGATGCACACGACCGGCCGCATCGGCACGCCAAAAGTCGAGTCCGGCCGCTTGGCTTTGCGCGAAATCAATCCTGAGGTCACTGTCACTGCCCTGTGCGAACGCGCCACTGGCGAACGCCTGCGCGAACTGGTACAACAGGCATCGGTCGTGCTCGACTGCAGCGACAATTTCGCTACCCGCCATGCCGTCAATCGCGCCTGCGTGGCGGCCGGCGTGCCGCTGGTGGCAGGCGCGGCGATCCGTTTCGACGGGCAATTGTCGGTATTCGACATGCGGCGCGCCGATTGTCCCTGTTATGCCTGCGTCTTTCCCGAAGATAGTGGTTTTGTAGACGTTGCCTGCAGTACGATGGGGGTGTTCGCGCCGCTGGTCGGCATCGTCGGCGCGGTGCAGGCGGCCGAGGCCTTGAAATTGATCGTCGGGATCGGCATCCCGCTGGCAGGACGTTTATTGATGCTCGATGCGCGCGCCATGGAGTGGAGCGAAATCCGGGCGGCACGCAATCCGGCTTGCCCTGTCTGTGCCGAAAGACCTGCACACGCCTGATATCGCCTGCGGCTTTGCTCTGCAATACAATGGGGCACGACGGTGGGTGGCCGCTGGCGCCATTCGGCCTTATACTAGTTCGATTGTTTCCGATCCACCTTTTCAAGATTTGACTATGCAGATCGTTTCACACCGCGCAGTTGGCCGTCGTCTCGCACGCGGCTTCACCCTCGTTGAAATCATGGTTGTCGTGGTCATCATCGGTATTCTCGGTGCCCTGGTCGTGCCGAAACTGCTGGGCCGTACCGGCGAATCGCGCGTGGTCGCGGCCAAGACGGACATCGCCACCCTGATGCAAGCCTTGAAATTGTACAAGCTGGACAACCAGCGCTATCCGACCACCGAGCAGGGCTTGCAAGCGCTGGTCGCCAAGCCGACTTCGGGCCCGTCCGCGAACGGCTGGAAGGAAGGCGGTTATGTCGAGAAGCTGCCGAAGGACCCATGGGGTAATTCGTACCAGTACCTGTCGCCCGGCCTGCACGGCGAAGTCGACATCTTCTCGTTCGGCGCCGATGGCCAGGCCAGCGGCGAGGGCGAAGACGCCGACGTCGGCTCCTGGCAGCAATAAGGCCTGTCATGGCTGGCGTCGCGCCGCCGCGCCAAGCTCGCAGGGCCGCCGGTTTTACACTGGTGGAAATCCTGGTCGTGATGGTCATCATCGGCATCACGCTCGGGATGGCCTCGCTCAATGCGATTCCGAGCCCGCGCCAGGACCTCGAGAACGAAGCGAAGCGCCTGACCTTGCTGTTGCAGCTGGCGCGCGACGAAGCCATCGTGCGCAACCGCCAAGTCGCCTTCGAAGCCACCCCTGAACGCTATCGTTTCCTGGTACGCAACGACACCGGCTGGACCGCGATGAACGAAGACGATTTATTGCGCGAGCGCCCCTTCAAGAATGCGCCGGTGCGCCTGCTGCTCGACCCGCCCGCGGCCGGCGTCGGCGGCGAGACCATGCGCGTCACCTTCGGGCGCGAACCGGTCGACAAGCCATTCATTTTGACCCTGGCCAGCGGCAACAACAGCGTCGGCATCCGCGCCGACGGCGTTGGCCATTTCACGGTTGTCGAGCCGGGAGAGCCCCAGTGACCCTTTCGATGAGCCGCTTCAAGTCCCATGCCGGTTTTACACTACTCGAAGTGCTGGTGGCGCTCGTCATCGTCGGCACCGCGCTCGCCGCCGGCTTGCGCGCCGTCGGCAGCCTGGCCGCGAACGGCGCCGGCCTGCGCGCCTCGATGATGGCGACCTGGTCGGCCGAGAACCGCCTGGTGCAGATCCGCCTGAGCCGCGAATTTCCCGAAGTGGGCAAGCGCAGCTATGCCTGCGGCCAGGGGGATTTAAAACTGATGTGTACCGACGAAGTGCTGGCCAGCCCGAATCCGCAATTGCGCCGGGTCGAGGTATCGGTGTTCGACATGGACAATCCGGACCGGCGCATCCTGAAACTGGTGCAACTCGTGCTGAGGCCGACTTCATGAAGACGGCGCGCGGGTTCACCCTGGTCGAATTATTGGTGGCGATCGGCATCCTCGCCATGGTCGCCGTGCTCGGCTGGCGCGGCCTGGACGGCATCGTGCGCGCGCGCGTTGCCCTCACCGACCAGATGGAAATGACGCGTGGCATGCAACTCGCGTTTGCCCAGATGCAAAGCGATTGCGAGCACGCGGCCGACGCCACCATGCTCGGGCGCCGGCCCTTCCTGCTGCAGGCCGACAACCGGATTACCCTGGTGCGCACCGTGTTCAACGAAAACGAGCCGGCGCGCCTGCAAGTCATCGCTTACCGCCTGGTGAATGGCCAGTTGATGCGGCGCGAATCGAACAGCACGCGCGACCTGGTCGAGCTCGACGCACTCTGGCAAGCCTCGGTCAGCGATACCGACCCCACGCCGCCGGTAACGCTGCAGGGCGGCGTAGCGTCGATGGCAGTGCAGGTGTGGCAAAACAATCTCTGGAAAAAACAGCCGGACATGACGCCGGGCGGCCTGCCTACGGCCCCGATCACCGGCGTGCAGGTGGAACTGGCTGCGCGCGGCTATCCGCAGCCGCTGACCAAGTCCTTTTTGCTGGGCAGCATCTGATGCGCCGCGCCTACCGACCTCTCCGGCGCCAGCGCGGCGTGGCCGTGATCACTGCCTTGCTGCTGACTACGCTCGCGATATCCATCGTCGCCAGCCTGTTCTGGCAACAGCAGGTGCAGGTGCGCTCGATGGAAAACCAGCGATTGCACCTGCAGACGCGCTGGATCCTGCGCGGCGCACTCGACTGGTCGACGCTGGTGCTGCGCCAGGATGCCTACGACAATCCGAACTACACCGCACTGACCCACGTCTGGGCGACCCCACTGGCAGAAACCCGGCTCGACCAGTACATTGAGCGGGAACGCATCGAAGGCGAAAACTTCGATGCTAGTCTTTCCGGCAACATCGTGGATGCCACCTCGCGTTACAATCTGCGCAACCTGGCCCGTACCACGGCCAGGGGCGGGGCGATCGATGCGGACAACCTGGCGATTTTCCAGCGCCTGTTCACGAACTTGCAGATCAATCCGGCGCTGGCGAAAACCGCGGCCAACCTGATTGCCGGCAGCCAGCCGGCGATCGTCGCGACCGGGACCGTGGATCCGATCACGGGCCAGGAAGTGGGCGGCCAGGAACGCGATCCGAGCGAGGGCGGCAATCCGGATGCGGGCGCCGTGCCGGGCGTGGGCGGCGTTCCCAGGGTTGGCACGGGGGCGGGAGCGGACGCCGCCGGCGGTGCCGATGGCACGGACGGTGTCGATGCCGAGCTGGCCGGCACGCTGCCGGTGGCGCGCACGGGCCTGGGCACGCCGATCAAATTTCTCGAAGTCGAGGATTTATTGGCGGTGCGCGGCATTACGCCGGAGATGCTGGAAAAGCTGCGCCCGTATGTCATCGTGCTGCCGGAACGCACGCCGATTAACGTCAACACGGCGTCGGCCGAAGTGCTGGCAGCGGTGATCCCGAATTTTTCGCTGTCGGAGGCGCAATCCCTGCTGGCGCGGCGCCGCAACGTGCCGTGGAACGACCTCGCCAAGTTTCAGACCGAGATCGGCGGGCGCGCGACGGTGGACGATTCGCTCAGCGTGAAAAGCAATTGGTTCCTCGTGAACAGCCGCATCCGCCTCGACCGCGCCACCCTGAATGCGCAATCGCTGATCCAGCGTAGCGCCAATCCGGTCGGCGGCGGCGTCAAGGTGGTGTGGGTTCGTCAAGACTAACAAGAAAGCGAGACGGTTTGACTACACTTTATATCCGGCATCCGGCGCGCGCAGAAGGAGAAGGTGCGCCATGCCGCTTCGCCGTCGTCGGCGAGGGCGGCACCATCGAACAGCAGGGAGAGGGCGCGCTGCGCACGCTCACCGACGTCGTCGCCAACCGCCGCGTGGTGCTGCTGCTGGCCGGCACCGACGTCAACCTGCTGTCGCTGCGCATGCCGCCGCTGACCGGTGCGCGCCTGCGCGCCGCCTTGCCGGGCCTGGTCGAAGAACATATCCTTGGCGACCCGGCCGACTGCGTCCTGGTCGCCGGTCCGCCCACGGGCGAAGGTGTGCGGCCGGTGGCGGTGGTGGCGCGCGACTGGCTCGAACCGCTGGTGCGGACCCTGCTGGCGCAAGGCGCGCGTGCGGTGACGGCCGTGCCGGCACAGCTGTGCCTGCCCTTGCAGCCGGGCGGCGTCAGCGCCGCCCTGAACGGCGGCGAGTTGCTGCTGCGCCAGGAACAATTCGCCGGCCTCGGCCTGGCGCTGGACGCCAATCCGGCCAGCGCCCTGCAGACGGCGCGCGCGCTGGCAGGCGAAGCGCCGCTGACCTTGTTCCTGCCGCGCGAGCAGCTGGGAGAGTATGGCGTGCTGCTGGCCGAGGCCGGCCCCGGCACGGTACTCGAAGCCGACGACTGGGCGCACTGGGTCGCCGGCGCGAAGGGCATCAACTTCGACCTGGTGCCGGGCCTGGGCAGCGCCGGCGCGCGCCAGACCGACTGGCGCCGCTGGCGCGTACCGATCGCGCTCGCCTTTCTTGCTGTCGTCGTCAACCTGGCCGGCATCAATATCGAATGGCTGCGCCTGCGCGGCGAGGCGACGGCCGTGCGCCAGCAAATGGCGCAAACCTTCCAGTCGGTGTATCCGAACCAGCCGATGGTCGATCCGGTGGCGCAAATGCGCCAGGGCATCGCGCGGGCCCAGGCCGGCAGCGGCCAGATCGGCGCCGACGAATTCATCTACCTGGCCGGCGCCCTCGGCGACGCAAGCCGCGAATTGATGCGCCCGCCCGGAATTACCTCAATCGAATACAAGGAACGGACGCTGCGGGTGCGGGTCAAACCGGAAACGGTCGACCCCGCCGCGCTGCGCCAGCTGCAGGCGGCATTGTCCGCGCGCAGTTTGTCATTGGAAGCAGTCGCACCCGATAACTGGCTGGTGCGCAGTACGGGAGCCAAGCCATGAGTCTGGTCAGCAGCTACGGCCGGGTGCGCGAACGCGCCACCGGGTATTGGATCGCACGCACCGAACAGGAACGCCGTTACCTGGGGGCGGGCTTTGTCGTCGTCCTGCTGGCGCTGGTGTACATGGGTCTGGTCGAGCCGGCGGTCGAGGGCCGCGCGCGGCTGCAGCGCTCGCTCCCCGAACTGCGCCAGCAGGCCGCCCAACTCGCCAGCATGGCCGACCAGGCGCGTGCGCTGGCGGGGCAGGCGCCGGTACCGGTGTCGCCGATGACGCGCGAAAGCCTGATGGCGAGCCTGGCCGCGCGCAGCATCACCCCCGGTTCACTCACGCTGACCGGAGAATTCGCGCGCTTGCAGGTCACCGGCGTGTCGTTCGCCAACCTGGTGTCCTGGCTCGACGCCCAGCGCCGCGAAAACCGCATCGCCGTACAGGAAGGCAGTTTTACAGCGCAAGATCCGGTGGGGCAAGTCGATGCCAACCTGACGCTGCGCCAGGATAACGGGACCGGCGCCCGATGAGGCGCGGTCTCGGTTGGCTGGTCGTGGTCGCCCTGGCGATCGCGCTGACGGTGTGCGCCTTCCTGCCCGCAAGCTGGCTCGGCACGATGGTCGAACGCCAGACCGGCGGTCGTTTGACTCTCGGGGATGCGCAGGGTACGCTCTGGAGCGGCTCAGCCTTCGTGGGCGGGGCGCCCGGCCTGGGCGGGTCGGTGACGCCCCTGTTGCCAGGACGTTTTAGCTGGCGCTTGTCGCCCTTGGTGCTGGTCGGGCGCGTCGATATGGTGCTCGAAAATCCGCAGGCGCTGGCAGGGCCGGTGCAGGTCACCGGCAGCTGGTCGCAGTGGCAGGTGAGCGAAGGACAATTGCTGTTGCCGGCCGAGGGACTGGCCGGACTGGGCGCACCCCTGAATACGCTAGTGCCGTCGGGCGTGATCCGGCTTTCCTGGAACCGCCTCGACCTGGCGCGCCTGCCCAACAGCGTGGCGGTAACGGGACGCACGACCCTGACGATGAACGATATGGGTTCGCGTATGGCGCCCGTCAAGCCGCTGGGCAGCTACGAGATGATGATGGACTGGCGCGGCCAGCAAGCCGACCTGGTGCTGCGCACGGTGCGCGGCGCCTTGCTGTTGTCGGGAAATGGAACGTTGCAAAATGGGCGCCTGCGCTTTTCAGGGCAAGCGTCGGCCGCCGATGGCTATGAGGACACTTTGGGCAACATGCTTAATCTCCTCGGCCAACGCCGCATGGTGAACGGTAAAAACATAATCGCATTAGAGTTCAGATAATGAAAACATCCTTCCGTAACACCTCCGAATTCCCCGCAGTTCGCCCGAATTTGCGTCCGGCTTTGCGTCCGAATCTACGTCACCTTGCAGCCGGCGTCATGCTGTGCTGTGCAGTGGCGACCACAATGCCGCCTGCCATCGCCCAGGAAAATTCCGCCGCCCTCAGTTTCGTGAACGCCGACATCGAGTCGGTGATCAAGGCCGTCGGCCATTACACCGGCATGACCTTCATCATCGACCCCCGCGTAAAGGGCACGCTGACCCTGGTGTCGGAAAAATCGCTGACCAAGAGCCAGGCTTTTGGTTTGCTGACCTCGGCGCTGCGCCTGCAGGGCTTTGCCGTGGTCACCACCGGCGAGGGCTATGCCAAGGTGGTGCCGGAAGCCGAAGCGAAACTGCAATCCTCGCCGACCCAGGTGGGCAAACGCGGCACCCGCGTGCAGGGCGACCAGATCGCCACGCAAATCTTCCACCTGTCGTACGAATCGGCCGCCAACCTGACCGCCGTGCTGCGCCCGCTGATTTCTCCGAACAATTCGATCATGGCCAATCCGGGCAACAATAGCCTGGTCATTACCGATTACGCCGACAACCTGCGCCGCCTGGCGCGCATCATCGCCGCGCTCGACGCGCCGGTGGCGGCCGACCTCGACGTGGTGCCGATCCGTAACGGCATCGCCAGCGATATCGCTACCCTGGTCTCGCGCCTGATGGAACCGGCCGCCGGCGGCGATTCCGGCCGCGTCACCATCCTGGCCGACTCGCGCACCAATTCCGTAGTCGTGCGTGCACCCTCGCAGGCCCGTGCCAACCTGGCCAAGTCACTGATCGCCAAGCTCGACCAGGCGACCACCGAGAAGGGCAATATCCACGTTGTCTACCTCAAGAATGCCGACGCCAGCAAGGTGGCGCAAACCCTGCGTGCCGTCGTCTCGCAGGATGCCTCGGCGGTGCCGGTGCAGCAGCAGGGCACGGCAGGCGGCTCGATCCAGGCCGGCGCCCAGGGCGGTGCCGGCGGCGGCAGCGGCGGCCTCGGCAGCCAACAGGGCCAGCAAGGCGGGATCGGGGCCGGCGGCAGCAGCAGTAACTACAGCCAGCAAGGCCAGGCCACCGCGGGCGGCGCCGGCGGCGGCGCGGGGTCCGGTTTCATCCAGGCCGACGCCTCGACCAACAGCCTGATCATCACCGCGCCGGACGCGATCTACCGCAACCTGCGTGGCGTCATCGACCAGCTCGACGTGCGCCGCGCCCAGGTGTATATCGAGGCGATGGTGGTCGAGATGAACGCGAACAAGGCGGCCGAATTCGGCGTGCAATGGCTCGGCTTGTCAGGCAGCGACACCAGCAAATACCGCATCGGCGGCATCCAGTCGTTCAACTCGGGCACCAGCAACAACATCGTCAACCTGGCCGCCGCCGCGCGTGGCGGCCTTACGGGTGAAAGCGGCGTGCCGTCGCTGCCGGGCCTGACGCTGGGCATTTTTAAACAGATCAATGGCGAGCTTGGCCTGGGCGCGGTCGCCAGCGCCCTTGAAAACGAGGGTGCCGCCAACATCTTGTCGACACCGAACATGATCACCCTCGACAACGAGTTGGCGACCATCAAAGTGGGCCGGAATATCCCGATCCTCACCGGTTCGTTCACGACGGGAACGAATGGTTCGAATAACCCGTTCCAGACGGTCGACCGCAAGGACATCGGCCTGCTGATGAAAGTGCGTCCGCAGATTTCCGAGGGTGGCGTCATCAAACTGTCGATCTACCATGAGAATTCCGACATCGACAACACGCTGGTGCGGCCGGAGGGCATCGTGACCACCCTGCGCGCGATCGAAAGCAATATTTTGGCCGACGATGGCCAGATCATCGTGCTGGGTGGCTTGATTTCCGATAACGAAAACCACCAGCAGGAAAAGGTGCGCGGCCTGGGTGACATCCCGCTCGTCGGCAACCTCTTCAAATACCGTACCCGCACGCGCGAAAAGACCAATTTGATGGTCTTCCTGCGTCCGGTCGTGGTGCGCAGCAAGGAGCAGAACAACAGCATTTCGCTCGACCGCTACGAATACATGCGCGCTCTCGGTGCGACCACCCGTCCGCAAGACGACACCGTCCTGCTGCGCAACCTGGGCGCGCCCGAATTGCCGCCACTCACCAATGGCCAGCCACCGGCCGGCGGCACCTTTGCGACGACGCCACCACCGGCCCCGCCGCCGGTGCGTCCGGGCGCCGCCACCGGCCCCGGCGTCAGCCAGCCGGCCGCGCCGCAATCGACCCAACAGAATCAGGCGCCCGTGCCGGAATTCCGTCCGGTACAGCCGTCGAACCAGAAGTGATCCGATCATGACTAATTTGTTGCCTTACGCCTTCGCCCGCGATCATGGGGTGTTGGCGCGTACTGGCGACGCTGCTGGCCAAAGCACGGGGCAGAGTGTCGAAGTCATGGTGTCGAGTGCGACCCCGCCCGCCGCCATCGCCGAAGTGTCGCGCCGGTTTGGACGCATTGCCCTGCGCCGTATGGAACGTGGCGAACTCGACGCTGCGATCGCGGCGGCCTATGCCTCGGCCGGCGGCGACGCCAACCAGGTATCCGAGGAATTCGACGCCGACCTCGACCTGACGCGCCTGCTGCAGGACGTGCCGGCGATCGAAGACTTGCTCGAATCGTCCGACGACGCCCCGGTGATCCGCATGATCAACGCGCTGCTGACGCAATCGCTGCGCGAAGGGGCATCCGACATCCACATCGAACCTTTCGAGCAAACCTCGGTCGTACGTTTTCGCATCGATGGCGCCCTGCGCGACATCGTGCGGCCCCGTAAAGGCATCCATGCGTCCCTGATTTCGCGTATTAAAATCATGTCGCAGCTCGACATCGCCGAAAAACGCCTGCCGCAAGATGGCCGCATCACGCTGCGCGTGGGCGGCAAACCGGTCGACGTGCGCGTGTCCACCTTGCCGACCGGGCATGGCGAACGCGCCGTGCTGCGTCTGCTCGACAAGGAAGCCGGCCGCCTCGATTTATCGCATCTGGGCATGAGCCCGGACCTGCTGCCGCAGTTCGACAAATTGATCAACCAGCCGCACGGCATCGTGCTCGTCACTGGCCCGACCGGTTCCGGCAAGACCACGACCCTGTACGCGGCGCTGTCGCGCTTGAATGCGTCGACCACCAACATCATGACGGTGGAAGACCCGGTCGAGTACGACCTGGCCGGCGTCGGCCAGACCCAGGTCAACGCGCGCATCGACATGACCTTTGCCAAGGCCCTGCGCGCAATCCTGCGCCAGGACCCGGACGTGATCATGATCGGCGAGATCCGCGACCTGGAAACGGCGCAGATCGCCGTGCAGGCGTCGCTGACCGGCCACCTGGTGCTGGCGACCCTGCACACCAACGATGCCGCCGCCGCCGTCACCCGCCTGCTCGACATGGGCATCGAACCCTTCCTGCTGTCGTCGTCGCTGCTGGGTGTGATGGCCCAGCGCCTGGTGCGCAAGCTGTGTCCGCAGTGTAAAAAGAGCGACGGCACGCACTGGCATGCGGTCGGCTGCGAGCGCTGCGGCCATACCGGCTACCAGGGCCGCGTCGGCGTCTACGAATTGCTGGAAACCGACGAAGGCATTCGCGCCCAGATCCACAACCAGGCCTCCGAAGCCGAGATCCGCAAGGCTGCCCAGCAAAGCGGCATGCGCACCATGCGCGAAGACGGCGAACGCTGGCTGCGCGACGGCACCACCACGCAAGCCGAGTTGCTGCGCGTGACGAAGGATTGAAGATGAGGATGAACGCAGTGGAGAGTAACTAAGTGCCGGCATTTCGTTACGAAGCCGTCGACGCCGGCGGCGCCACCCGCAAAGGCGTGGTCAATGCCGACAGCCCGCGCGCCGCGCGCGCCGACCTGCGCATGCAGGGATTGACGCCGCTGAACGTCGAGGCGATCGCCGCCCAGGTCGACGCCAGCGGCGCCACCCGCTCGCGCGGTTTCGGCGAACGCCTGTCGTCGGTCGAGCTGGCGCTGTTTACGCGCCAGATGGCCAGCCTGCTGGAAGCCGGCTTGCCGCTGGAACAGGCATTCACGGCCTTGCTGGAGCAAGCCGAAAAGCCGTACCTGCGCGACTTGATCGCCTCGATCCGCGCCGAAGTCATGGGCGGTATTTCGTTCTCGGACGCGCTGTCGCACCACCCGCGCGACTTCGACCAGATTTATCGCGGCCTGGTCTCGTCCGGCGAGCAGATCGGCCAGCTGGCGCGCGTGCTGTCGCGCCTGGCTGACTATATCGAGCGCCGCAATTCGCTGGTGCAGAAGGTGCGCCTGGCGTTTACGTATCCGGCCATCGTCACCGTGGTCGCGTTCGCCATCGTGATCTTCCTGCTCACCTACGTGGTGCCGCAGATCGTATCCGTGTTTGCCAACACCAAGCAAAAGCTGCCGCTGCTGACGGTCATGATGCTGGCCGTCTCCGATTTCATGCGCGCCTGGGGCATCCTGCTCGGGGTGGCGCTGGTGGCCGCCTGGTTCGCCTGGAGGAGGGCGCTGTTGAACCCGGCCTTGAAACTGCGCTGGCATACCTGGCTGCTGACGGCGCCCGTGTACGGCAAGTTCGAGCGCAGCCTGAACACGGCGCGCTTTGCCAGCACGCTGGCCATCACCACCGGTTCCGGGGTGCCGATCCTGCGCGCGCTCGACACCAGCCGCGACACCCTGTCGAACGTCGCCATGCGCGACCTGGTCGAACAGGCGACCGCCAGCGTGCGTGAAGGCATCAGCCTGGCACGGGCGCTATCCGTGCAAAAACACTTTCCGCCGATGCTGGTGCACATGATCCGTGCCGGCGAAATCACCGGAGAGTTGCCGGCGATGCTCGAGCGCGCTGCCAATTCGCAGCAGGCCGACCTCGAACGGCGCACGCTGACCATTGCCGGCCTGCTCGAGCCAGTGCTGATCCTGGCCATGGGCCTGGTGGTGCTGCTGATCGTGCTGGCGGTCCTGATGCCGATCATTGAAATCAACCAGCTGGTGCGCTAACAAGGAAACCGATGAAGCGTCTGCCTCTCTTATTTACCCTGCTTGCCCTGGTCTTCCTGGCCGTTTCGGCCACCTACTGGGGCATGCAGCTGTATAAACCGCAGCAGCGGCCGATTGCCGCCGCCGCGGTTGCCAGCCTGCCCGAGCCATCGCCCGATGCCGCCGCCACGCTCTTTGGCGGCCAGCCGGTGGCCAACGTCGCCACCAACTACCAGCTGACCGGTATCGTCGCCGCCGGACGCGACAGTGTTGCGATCATCGTCGCCGACGGCCAGCCGCCGAAAGCGCTGAAGGTCGGACGCGAACTCGCGCCCGGGGTGAGCATCAGCGAAGTGCATGCGCGCTACGTAATGCTGTCCGAAGGCGGCGTCATGAAACGCGTCGACCTCGCGGCCGACACCAAGCCGGCGATTCCGCTGTCGGGCGGCGCCGCGGCGCCGATGGCGATGCCGGCGCAGCCGACGGTTGCCCCGGCCGGCGCCATGCCGACCGGCGAACCGCAGACGGCGCCTGGCGCCGTCCAGGCGCAGCCGCCGCCGGGCGAAGTCAATCCGGTAGTGCCGCAAGACCAGGAGCCGCCCCAGGAAGGCCCGCCGCCCGACATCGCCCCGCCGCCGAACCAGCCGCAAATGCCGCCGCCGACGCGCGCCATGGGCACCCCGGTCAGCGGCGACCAGCCGGTCGCGCGCTGATTAGCCGCAACTTTGGCAGCAACTTTGGCAGCAACTTAGCGCCGCAACTTCGTAAACGCCGCAAATTCCCACGACCTGAATCCCACCAGCAAGGTCATCCCTTCACGCTCTTCCGCCGGCAGGCGGCGGTCGTTGCGGTGCAGGCGCGTCAATTCTCCCGCCAATTGGTGGATCTTTTGCGCCAGCTCGGCCGCGCTGGCGGCCGATAGCCGCGCAGGCAGGCACATCAGCGTTTCGCCGGCGCCATCGAAGCGCCCGGCAAAATAATCCGGCACGATCTGCTCGCGAAAATAATGCTGCACCGGTCCATCCGGCAGCCAGTGGAACGCGTTCGAGACGCGCAGCGTGTAGCGGTTCAGGGGGCGCAGTTCGATGATGCCGAGCCGGTCGAGTTCTGCCAGGCAGCCGATGCATTCGGCGTCGGTCAGGCGATAGGTCTCGACGATCTGCTCCATGTTCCAGTAGCCGAGGCAGCAAATCGCTACCAGCAGCAGGCGCGGCTTGGCGACCAGCGCCGTTTCCTGGGGCAGGGTCAATGCGTCCCGCTGGGGCCGCGCATCGGTCGCGCCGCGCAACACGTCCTCGAAAGCGATGCCGGCGGCCTGGCAGATCTGCGCCAGGCGCGACAGCGGCATGTCCTTCTGGCCGAACATGCGCTTGACGCTCGACTCGCTCATGTCGATGCGTTCGGCCAGCGTTTTATAGGTCAGATTGGCCGCACGCAGCTCGGCGCGCAACACCTCGACGATCAGCTCGGGTGAGCTCATGGAATTCCTGTACTCGACAATGGGCGGCGACCAATGTACAGGCGAATGGTCACAGCGGCAAGATGGTGCGCGTCCGCTGCTGTGGCAAACCGGTAGTTGACGATCGGAATGCGCCTCAGGCAACGGAATTTCCCCAACATCTGCAGATTGAAGGTGCTGAGAAAATTCAACATCCAGCCGATTTACCCATCCACCACCGTTTGATGTAAACGAGCTCAGCCATAAAAAACTTGAATTAGGCTCTCAGAGGTCGGGTTCTGGCGAGCTGATCAGTCCGTGCTTTCTTCAGGAACGATCGCTGCAGCGACTGGCGCTTCACGGACACCATTGCTTAACGGCGTGCACAAGGAGAGGTCATGTCAAACAATCAGCTGCAAACACCTGAAAATATTTCCTCGGCCATTCCGGCCGCCTTTGCGGAAGCGCGGCATGAGGCCCAGCAAACCGCGGTACAGCCGCTGTATGGTGCGGCCTCGCCCCAGCCCGAACTCAGCGGGACAGGTTTTACTTATCGCCATGACTGGGGTGTGCGCCGTGGCCAGTGGACGCTGCGGCTGAACTGGGGCGACGTCAATCCGCGTTCGCGCGTGTTCGTGTCGATCGCCGAGGGCGCCGCCGGCGGCCCGGATGCCGGCAAGTTCATCGGCTCGGCGCGGTATACCCTCCACAACGTGGCGCCGCGCGCCGGCGGCGTCGATATCTGGGTCAACATCGAATGGGACGCCGATATTTCCTTGTACGTCGATTACCTGGTGATCAATCCCGCCGATGCGCCACCGCCGCCACCGCCGATCCGGACCGTGCAAGTCACCGTGCAACGCCACAGTACTGTCGCCTTGAGCGATGCCGAGGCCGACCGCATCCTGGCCGACATGGGCACCATCCTCCAGAGCGACGATTCTCCAGCCGACGTGGCAACGCCGGTGCGCTTCGTACGCAATGGCGCGGTCCAGTTGTTGCCGGCGAACGTACCGGCGGCGATCCAGACCGAGGCGGACTTGCTGGCGCTGCTCGATGCCGGCGTGGGCATCAAGATCGTCCAGGCCATTCGCTGGTGCGGTGGTCCGGGCGGCTCGATCATCGGTTGCGCCCCGCTTGGCAGCCCGACGGTCAACCTGGCGGCCGTGCGTTTTACTGCCGACCAGGAAGGGCTGATCTGGGTGCACGAGTATGGCCACAACGCCGGGTTGCCGCACCGCACGGACGACCTCAGGGCGGTCATGTATCCGAGCGTCGGCGCCGACCATAACGTGGTCAACGCCGCCGAGTCGGCCAGCTTCCTGGCCGGCCCGCTGGCCGTCAGCGCCGGCGCACCGATGGCGTCGAGCTGCGCGCTGGCCATGGCGGTCCAGCCACCGAAGGACGTGCGCGAATTCGTGTCCCAGCACTGGATCGCCGGCATCCCCTACGAGGCGGCGGCGCAATACACCGAAGCGGACGCCAGGCTGCTGCTCGAATGGCTCATGAACGAGCCCGAAAAGCACGACGAATTCCTGCCCGAGATCGTCACCACGCTCGGCTTCATCGGCAGCGACATTGCCGTCCAGCCGCTGATCGACTTCGTGCACAGCCCGCGCGCGAATCGTGCGGTGTTCAATGCCAAGAATGCCGCGCTGATCCACCTTGGCGACCTGATCAACAAGTCGGGCAGCCAGGCCGCCCTCGACTTGTTGACCAAAGTCGCCAGCGACCAGGAAATGGCGAAAACCCTGGCGGTGCCGCGCTCGGCCATCGCGGCGGCCGAGGCGGCGCTGGCCGGCGTCGACGCGCCCAGGCTCGAGACCCTGGCGGCCGAACTGGCCGTGTCGGCAACCTTTGGCCTGGCGCTGGCCGGCAAAGCCGAGGCGGAACAAACCCTGATGGGCTTGATGAAGAATGCGACTGCCTTTGCCCCAGTCAAGGTGGCGGCAATGGAAGCGGCCGCGCTGTCGCAGAAGGTGCGCAGCCAAGGGCAAGCAGCGTATTACAGCAGCAAGTGTGAAGGAGGCCAGCAACCGTAACCGGCCGGGCAGCGGACAAAGCGGGGCAGGCGCCACAAGGGCGCCCGCCCCGTTTTCAATCGTCCTCGGGAACCAGCGGCACTTTTTTCAGCAAGCGTTTAGTTGCCTGCCGTTCGTTCGAGAGCGGCTTGGCATGCGCACCCGCCGAGCGCGCCTTGGCCAGGGCCGCGATCGGGTTGCGCGGCTTGCCGATTTGCTGGGCCGGCATGGCGCGCAGCATCATTTTCTGGCGCGTAGCGAGTGCCTTGTTTGCCATGGTGCTCTCCTTGCCAATTACAACACCGAATTACAATACATACCGCGACAGGTCTTCGTTGGCCGACAGCACGTCGAGCCGCTCGTTGACATACGCCGCGTCGATCGTGATCGCCTTGTCCTGTGTGTCGCTGGCGTGGAACGAGATTTCCTCGAGCAGCTTTTCCATCACCGTATATAAACGGCGCGCGCCGATGTTCTCGGTGCGTTCGTTGACGGCATACGCGATCTCGGCCAGGCGGTGGATGCCGTCCTCGGAGAAGGTCAGTTGCACGCCCTCGGTGCCGAGCAGCGCTTCGTACTGCGTCGTCAGGCAGGCGTCGGTGCTGGTCAGAATGCGTTTAAAATCGTCGATCGACAGCGATTCGAGCTCGACCCGGATCGGGAAGCGCCCCTGCAGTTCGGGAATCAGGTCCGACGGTTTAGCCAGGTGAAACGCACCAGAAGCAATGAACAGGATGTGGTCAGTCTTGATCATGCCGTATTTCGTGTTCACCGTGGTGCCCTCGACCAGCGGCAGCAGATCGCGCTGCACGCCCGCGCGCGAGACGTCGGCGCCACCATGTTCGGAGCGCGTGGCGATCTTGTCGATCTCGTCGAGGAACACGATGCCGTTGTTCTCGACGTTATGGATCGCCTTCTGCTTCATCTCGTCTTCGTTGATCAGGCGCGCCGCTTCTTCCTCGGCCAGCACCTTCATCGCTTCCTTGATCTTCATCTTGCGCGCCTTCTTGCGCGTGTTGCCGACGCCGGCGAACATCGACTTGATCTGCTCGGTCATTTCTTCCATGCCGGGCGGAGCCATGATTTCCATCTGCGGGGAGGCATCGGCCACTTCGATTTCGACCTCGCGCTCGTCGAGCGAGCCCTCGCGCAGGCGTTTACGGAACGTCTGGCGCGTGCTGTCACCTTCCTTGGCTTCGGCAGCGGCGCTCACATTAAAACCGAAGTCGCGCGCCGGCGGCACCAGGATGTCGATGATGCGGTCTTCGGCCGCGTCCTCGGCGCGTTGCTTCACCTTTTTCATTTCGCTGGCGCGGGTCTGCTTCACGCCGATGTCGATCAGGTCGCGAATGATGGTGTCGACGTCGCGCCCGACATAGCCGACCTCGGTGAATTTGGTCGCTTCGATTTTAATAAAGGGGGCATCCGCCAGCTTGGCCAGGCGGCGCGCGATTTCGGTCTTGCCGACGCCGGTCGGGCCGATCATGAGGATGTTTTTCGGGGTGATCTCGTGGCGCAGGGGTTCGTCGACCTGCTGGCGGCGCCAGCGGTTGCGCAGGGCGATGGCGACGGCGCGCTTGGCCTTGCCCTGGCCGACGACGTGCTTGTCCAGTTCCGAGACGATTTCGAGGGGAGTCATGTTCATGGTATGCGCGCCGGTCAGTCCAGCGTTTCGATGATGTGGGACAGATTGGTGTAGATGCACAGTTCGCCGGCGATGGTCAGTGCTTTTTTCACGACCTCGCTTGGTGGCAGCTCCGTGTTTTCCTGCAGCGCCTTGGCCGCGGACTGGGCGTAGATGCCGCCGGAGCCGATGGCGCCGATGCCATCTTCGGGTTCGAGCACGTCGCCATTGCCGGTGATAATCAAGGTCACTTCCTTGTCGGCTACCAGCAGCATTGCCTCGAGCTTGCTCAGCATGCGGTCGGTGCGCCAATCCTTGGCCAGTTCGACCGAGGAGCGCAGCAGGTTGCCTTGATGCTTTTCCAGTTTCGCTTCGAAGCGGTCGAGCAGGGTAAATGCGTCGGCGGTGGCGCCGGCGAAGCCGCACAGGACTTTACCTTGATAGAGTTTGCGCACCTTGCGGGCCGAGCCCTTCATGACGACGTTGCCCAGGGTGACCTGGCCGTCGCCGCCGAGGGCGACCTTTTCGCCGCGGCGCACGCTCACAATGGTGGTGCCGTGAAATTGTTCCATATCTGCCTCATGATTAACTAGCCCTCCGCAAGTGGGGGTGCTGCACAAAATTGCAAGACAGTGAGGCGCTAACGCGGCAGTAAGGTAGTTAGATACTCAATATTTGTGCGCATACAGGCGCGCGCAATCGTTGTAATTCAGCAAACGCAGCAGCGCTGCCACCAGATGGTTCAGTTCGCGCAATTCGATGCGGCGTTCCTCGCCAGCCAGCCGGTGCAGGGTGGCATGCAGCTGGCTGGCCGCGCCGAAACCGATGCGCACCAGCCGCGTGCAGTCGAGCACGACTGGCGCGGCGGGATCGGCGGCTGCGTACGCCGCGATCGCCGCCAGCAAGTCGCCGCTATCGCCATCGACGATCGCAGGCAGCAGGAAGCGCTGGTCGCTGGGCATGGGAATATTGCTCGCCGCTGGCGTGCCGCCGGCCGCGGGCAGGGTTTCGAACGAGGGCGGCGATACTTCGAAGGTGACGCAATAATCCATTGCCGTTTCTTCGAAATCCTTTTCGCGCCCTGCCAGTTGCAGCAGTTCGAGCAGCAGCAGCCAGGGCGCTTCCCCGCTGCTGCGCTCGCCGATGGCCAGCATCGGCCGCAGCAGCGCCAGCAACGCGTCGGCGCCGACCAGCACAATGTCGCGCCTGGCCGCGCGCAAGTTTTGCAATGAAGCCAGCACGGCGGCGCATCCTTCGCCCGTAATGCCGCTGACGGCGGCGACATCGATGCGCAGCGGCGCGCCACCGCTGGCGCCCAGGGCGTGCAGGCGCAGCGCAGCGTCGGCTCCGAGGGTGCCCGTCAAACGCGCTGTCGGCGCCACGCCAGCGTAGGCACCCGGCGAGGCACCCTGCGCAGCAGCGGGCGGCGAGCGGTCGACGTAGGCCGGCGGCGAGGTTTCGAAGTGGCTTGCATAGTCAATCGCGATGCTGTCGAAATCTTGCTCACGCCCCGCGGCCTGGTACAGGTCGAACAGCATCCACCAGGGCTGGCGTTCGGTGCGGCCCAGCTCGCGCAGGCACTCCAGCAACATCTGCTCGGCAAGCGCTCCCTGGCCATTCGCGTACAGGATCGCGCTTTCCTCGACCACCGGAGCGCTGGCCGGCGCCGCGGCGGCATCGGGCTGGTCGGCCAAAGTAACAAGTTCGGTTTCGCCGGGTTCATCCGGCACTGCTGAAGCGGCGGCGGGAGCGCGCCGGGTCTGGCCCCAGCGCGCTTCGGCATCCTCGAAGAAGTCGGTGGTCATCGCCAGTTCGATGGCGTCGATCTTGGCGGCGGTCGCGCGCGCGATGTCGCGCTGGCGCGCCCGCTCGGCCTCGCGCTCGGCCTCGGACGGCGGGCGTGCTTCCCCGCCGGCGCGCAGGGATGCCGCCGGGTCGGGTTTTTTCTTGAGGAAGGAAAATATGCCCACGTCATCCTGTCAATCATGTGGCGCAACGACTGCTGCAGCGCTCATCCATGACGGTAGCATGGACCCGTGCGTGGCGTCCTGCGCACACGTGCGCCCGCGCAAAGCCTGTGCGGACACCTGCCAGTGTATCCCATGGGAAAGTTTTTAACCGCACGATCGCGGCAAAGGCGGTACAAAACAAAAAAGCATGCGCGCGCGCATGCTTTTTTTGTAGGGGGACTAAAAAGTCGATCAGTCGCCGTAGAGCTTTTGCTTCAGTTCGCGGCGCTGCTGGGCTTCCAGCGACAGCGTGGCGGTCGGGCGTGCGATCAGGCGCGGGATGCCGATCGGTTCGCCGGTTTCTTCGCACCAGCCATAGTCGCCGCCGTCGATGGCGGCCAGCGATTGCTGCACTTTTTTCAGCAGCTTGCGTTCGCGGTCGCGGGTGCGCAGCTCGAGGGCGTGTTCTTCCTCGATAGTGGCGCGGTCGGCCGGATCGGGAACCAGCACGGTTTCGCGCAGGTGCTCGGTAGTCTCGCCGGCATTTTTCAGCAGTTCCTTCTCGAGCTGCTGCAGGCGGTCCTTGAAGAACGCGAGCTGGGCCGGGTTCATGTAGTCCTCTTCGCCCATCGCCCGAATTTCTTCTTCCGTCAAGAGTCGGTCTTCGGCCTGAGCGGCATTCGGTTTCGTTGTTTTAGTCATGACTTCACTTACCTTCGATACGACAGAGGTTTTCATTTTATCAGCTAGCTCAGCCGTAGCACCCCGAACTCAAGGGTGCGCGCCCTTGCTGCTGCCATGACGGCCCATACGATCCGCCGTCCTCGCTGTCCGGGAGGACAGCGGTCAATCATCAATACCCGCCGTGTCTTGCCAGGAGCGCGACCGGTACTGTTAAACCGGGATAGTTTATACCAAACACTGTTCCAAACCGCGGATAAATACGTCTTTTGGTAAATTTTTACCAATAAAAACCATTTTGCTGCCACGGGGTTCGTCAAGCTCCCACTTTGCCCCCAGGTCGCTGCCCATGATTTGATGCACGCCCTGGAAGACGACCTTGCGTTCGGCGCCCGCCATCGACAGTACGCCCTTGTAGCGCAACATGCTCGGTCCAAAGACTTGCACCATGCTGCCGAGGAACTGGTCGAGCCGTTCCGGATCGAAGGCGCGCTCTGATTTGAAGACGAAGGCAGCGATGTCGTCGCTGTGGTGCCCGTGATGGTGATCATGGCCGTGATCGTGTTTGCAGGCGTCGGTGTGCACGTGATCGGGATGGTCATGATCATGTTCCTCGGCGCGCAGAAAGTCCGGATCGAGTTCGAGCTTGTCGTTCAAATTGAAACCGCGCAGGTCGAGCACGTCGGCGATCGGTGCACGGCCGAAGTCGGAGGTCGAGATCGGCGCACGCGGGTTGATACGTTTGATGCGCATCTTGAGTGCTTCGAGCGCGTTCGGATCGACCAGATCCAATTTGGACAGCAAAATCTTGTCGGCAAAACCGACTTGTCTCTGGGCTTCTTCGTGGCGGTCGAGCTGGTCCATCGCATGGCGCGCGTCGACCACGGTGACGACGGCGTCGAGCATGTAATAGCTGCCGACTTCCTCGTCGACAAAGAAGGTCTGGGCTACCGGACCCGGGTTGGCCAGGCCGGTCGTTTCGATGACGACGTGGTCGAACTGGAGTTCGCCCGCTTCGCGCTTTTGCGCCAGCTTATTCAGGGCCACGACCAGGTCGCCGCGGATGGTGCAGCAGATGCAGCCATTGTTCATTTCGACGATCTGTTCGCCGCTGTCCTGCACCAGGATTTCGTTGTCGATGTTTTCTTCGCCGAATTCGTTCTCGATGACGGCAATGCGCAGGCCGTGTTCCTCGCGCAGGATGCGGTTGAGGAGGGTGGTCTTGCCGGCGCCAAGGAAGCCGGTGAGGATGGTGGTCGGGATCGGTGACATGGTTGTGCGCAGTACGGGCGGCTGCAAGAAGCGTGAAGAAGCCGAAGATTATGCCGTAATTTGCAATCTGCCACCATCAACCGCACCAGCCTTTGCGCCAGCGCAGGCGAACCCTTGTCTACTTCGCTTTCGCGCGTGGGTGCGCTCGGTCATACACGGCGGCAAGATGCTGGAAGTCGAGCGCGGTATACACCTGGGTCGAGGTGATACTGGCGTGGCCTAACAGTTCCTGCACGGCGCGCAGGTCGCCCGAGGATTGCAGCAAGTGCGAAGCGAACGAGTGGCGCAGTACGTGCGGGTGCACGTGCACCGGGGAGCCAGCCTGCAGCGCATGGGTCTTCAGTCGTTGCTGCACCACGCGCGGACTGATGCGGGTGCCACGGTTCGACAGGAACAAGGCGGCACTGCCGTCGGCGGCGGGCGGGCGCACCGCCAGCCAGGCGGCCAGCGCCGCGCGCGCGGGGCCGCCGACCGGCACCCGGCGCATTTTATTGCCCTTGCCGGTGACCACCACTTCTTCGGCGGCAGCATCGAACCAGCCAAGCGAGGGAGTGCCATCCGTATACGTATATGCCAGGTCGAGCCCGGCCAGTTCCGAGACCCGCAGCCCGCTCGAATACAGCAACTCGAACATGGCGCGGTTACACAGCTCGGCCGGTTCCGGATGGCCGTGCTGCTTCGCTTCCAGTAATTGGACGGCGGCATCGACGGCCAGTGCCTTGGGCAGGGTTTTGGGACGGCGCGGGGCGCGCACGCCCTCGACCGGATTGGCGGGCAGTGCGATCTGGCGTGACAGCCATGCATAAAAGCCGCGCCAGCCCGACAGTTTGCGGGCGATCGTGCGCGGTTCCTGGCCACCGGCGTGGAGGCGCGCGGCAAAGCGGCGCATGTCGGCATGGGTCAGCAGCGGCCAGTCGCCGTGCCCGGCCAGTTGCCGCAGTTCGGCCAGGTCGCGCCGGTAAGCGGCAATCGTGTGCGCGGACAGCTGGCGCTGGGTGGCCAGTTCTCCCAGGTAGCGTTCGGCCCAGTCGGTGCCGGCGTCCATCTTATGCGCGCAGCGGCGCCAGCGCGGCGCTGGCCGACTGGCCCAATTGAACCAGGAAGTCGGTTGCCATCAGGGCGCTGAAACGCTCGGCGTCGGGCGAGCCCAGCACCAGCAGACCGAAAGTAGCGCCATTCGCCGTCAGCGGCAACAGCGCGGTCGAGCGCACCGCGTCGGCGCCGTCGAGCCAGCGCACGGCTTCGAAATCCTTGTTCGGACCGCAATAGGGCACGCGCAGGCTGGAGGCGAACAGGCGCGCATCGCCGGCATCGGCGGCAAACCAGGCATCGGCGTACTCGGCTTTGACATTCCACAGGCGCAGCGTCGCTTGCGGCACGGCGACATGTTCTTTCAGGCCGTCGACCAGGTCGCGCGCCATGGCCGCGCCGCCGGCCGATTTCAAGAGCGCTACGTGCCAGGCATGAAAACGGTTGAGGATGACGGTGTTGTCGGTGGCGGTGCGCAGCAGGTCGGCCATGCGCAATTCGAGCGCCTTGTACTTGGCGCGCATGACTTCCATCTGGCGCTCTTGCAGGGAAACGGTTTTTCCGGTCAGCGTACTCGACAGTTTGACTTCGCCCAGCAGGTCGGCGTGTTCTTCGAAAAAGCGCGGGTGCTCGGCCAGGTAATGGGCAACGGCGGCGGAGTCCAGGGAAACGGTCATCGGTAATCTTGCAAAAAATAGGGTGTGCGCAAAGGGTGTGCATCATTCTACCGTGCAGCGGGGCAGGTCGGTAGAGACAAAAAGGGCGCCCGCAGGCGCCCTCGTGGCTAGCCGATCGGAGCGATCAGAAGCGGTGACGCACGCCGATCTGCAGGGCGCGGCCGTCTTCGCCCGGGGCACGGGTGAAACCGCCCGGCGAGCCCGAAATGCCTGGCGCGTATTGCGCCTCGTTGTCGTTCTTGATCACGGAAGCGGCGATATAGACGTCGGTACGCTTCGACAGGAAGTGGTCGTAGCCGAGCGCGAACATGTCGGCATCGCTGTTCGATACCGTGCGATCGTTCTGGTGCGCATACGACGCCATGATGCGGCCGTTGCCGAGCTTGTAATGGGCGCCGACCTGGTAGCTGTTCGCATCCTGCAGCGTGTTGTTGCGCATGATGCCCTCGAAGGTATCGCGCGCGGCGGTGCGCACTGCCAGCGGCGCCGCGGCCAGTGCCGGAGCGATACGCTGGTCCCAGGCGCCCAGGTAATCGGCGATCAGGGCCGAGTTCTGGTTGCGCTGGCTGTGGAAGCCAGCGAAGAATTTGAAGGCATCCATGGTGTACGAACCGCCAACCGTGGTCGTGCGCAGGCTCGGACGGTCTTGCTGGTCGTAACCGTGGTTGTAGCCGATGCCGATGTCGAAGCCGTTCGCCTTGTAGGTAATGGCGGCGGCGCGGAATTTTTCGTAACGGCCGAGGTAACCCGAGCCGCGCGGACCGTACATGATCGAGCCGCCCAGGCCCGACGGATGGGCGATACGGTACTGGATCGCTTCCTGCGAGCGGATGTCCGCGCCCAGCGCAGTGAAACCGGCGGTGCCGCCGGTGACATGGCCCCAGGTACCGACCATGCCCGATTCGAAGGCATCGGCGGCGGCGAACACTTCATAGCCCGGGGTGTACATGCGGCCCAGCATCACGGCGCCGACCGGGGTGATCAGGCCGACCATCGCGGTACGGTCGAACAGCGCGCGCTCCTGGTTGACGGCAGGCGCGCCCGGTTGGTATAGCGCTGCGCGCAGGCCCGGCGCGATCGCCGGGCTGAAGCGGTCGAGTGCATTCAGGCCGCGTTCCAGATACAGGCCGCGGTTGTCGTTGATCAGGGTCGGCTGCTGGGTGCCGGTGTCGAGTTCGACACGTGCTTCCAGATTGAAGATGGCCTTGAAGCCATTGCCCAGCTCTTCAGTACCTTTGAAACCGATACGCGAGCCGTCGGCGCCACCGCTGACGATCTTGGTCGGGCCGCCCTTCTGGAACAGGACGCCGGCATCGGCAATACCGTAGATCTGGACGCTGGTCTGGGCCATGGCCGGGATTGCAAAGCATGCGCCGATCAAGCCAGCGATCAAACATTTGTTCATTAAATCTCCACTATTGTTTATTTTCGGAAGCTAAATAGTTCCGCAACGCAAATATGCCATCCGCCCTGCGCGCTGTATACACAACTGCCCAAGCGTGACGGGGGTGAGTGGCAGAAATACAACGCTGAGTGATTGGAATGTCCGGATAAACGCTGTAGACGTAAAAAAGGCAGGAACCGTTGCCGGATCCTGCCCTATGCGCGTCAAGCGAAGCGGACCTGCGTCCGCGTCAGCTTAGAACGAGTGGTTCACGCCGATCGTGTAGAAATTGACGGTTTCGTCCGGAGCAGCGGCACCGGTGAAGGTGTTGAACGAACGCTGTGGGCCGTCCTTGCGCGATGCATCGACGTACACGTAGGTACGCTTCGACAGGCTGTACTCGTAACCCAGCGACATTTGCTTGGTCTTGATGTAGTTGTCTGGATCTTTCTGGCCATAGCCAGCCAGGAACTTGCCTGCGCCCATGGTGTAGTTGGCGCCCAGGATCCAGGCGTTGGTACGGGTGTTGAAGAAGCGGGTGTTGTCCTGCTCCTGGCGCGATGCCAGTGCCATCAGTTTCAGTTCAGGCGTGACGTTCAGCGAAACGCCGACCGACATGACCTTGCTTTCGATCGCATTGCGCTCGTAGCCGACCATCAGGGCTGCCGGACCGTTGTTATAGGTACCGGTGACCGAGAATGGGTTGGCGCTGGCTTCGGCGCCGGCAGCGTATTGCGGTGCAGCGACGGTGCCACGGCCAACGATGGCTGGTGCGCCATTGTTTTCCTTGGTAGCGATCGCGGTGTTCAGCTGGAAGCCGCTGACGACCGGGCTGTTGTACCAGAAGGCGTTCGACCAACGGTTGTTCGAGTTGATCGCTGGGTCCAGCGGAGTCGAGGTGTAACCGGCGACGGCCAGGTCGGTGTAGAAACCAGCCTGGTGCGGCAGCGCGTGGAACGGCTCGAAGGCGCCGACGGTTTCCTGGTACGGGGTCAGGCCGCGACCGATGCGGACCATACCGAAATCACCCTGCAGGCCGACGCGGCTCTGGCCCTGGAACAACGGACGGCCGTTGTTTTCGGTGGTGCCGGTGTCCGGCTCGTAGCGCATTTCCAGTTGGAACAGCGCTTTCAGGCCGTTGCCCAGATCTTCCGTGCCCTTGAAGCCCAGCGTGTTCGATGCACGCTTGCCGATGCTCAGGGTCTGGCCCGAACGCTTTTGTACGCCGGCATCGATGGTGCCGTAGATTTGTACGGAGGTCTGTGCATGGGCAACGCCGGCGAACGCGCCGACGAGAGCAACTGCCATCAGAGATTTTTTCATTTATTCGTATCCTTAGAAGTGAATCGGAATCCAAAGAGCGTTGAGACTTTCATTGCTGAACACTCGGACGAGTGAACCTTAAATGCTTAACGCGTCAAGATTGCCGGATTGGTTAATTATGGCGGTTCGAGTTGGTGGAAAGCCAATTTAACCAATCGTGCTGTTGTATTTTCGAAACGCCCGAGCCCGTCTGGCGCCCTGTTTGGTACTTGATGCACTACCAAGCGGCAGAGTTCCGCATCGTTTTGGGGCGCTTGTGCGATATCAATCATCGGGCGGTTCGGGACGTTTGACACCCCCTGCTGGCTTAGACTTTCCTTAAACCGATGGGGTGTGGGCGCAATGCGGGAACTTCTTGTATATTGGCAACTTTGCCTGCGACAGCCTGCTCGTCGTGGTCTCGCGCCAATCCCGCCCCGCCAGTTGCACGCCTCCAATCCACGCCCCTAATCAATTGACGAAGACGACCGATGGCTAATCGTGAAGAACTGGCGATCATCCGTGGCGCCCGCAGTGGCCGCGCCGACGCGCAACTCGAACTGGGCAAGCGCTACCTGTTTGGCAGCGCCGGCCTGCCGCGCAGCCTGCCGACGGCGCTGCACTGGCTCGACCGGGCGGCGCGTCAGGACTGTGCCGAGTCGTGTGAACTGATCGGCAGCCATATCCCGCTCGACCTGGCGCGGATCCACGCGACGCCGCTGGCGCCGTGGTACGAGCGCGCCTATGACGGCGGCAACGTACGCGCCGGGTTGGTGCTGGCCCAGCTGCTGCTCGAAGATGGCCGCGCCGCGCCCGATGCGCTGCGCACCAAGGCCTTGCGCGCACTCGAGGAAGCCGCGCGCGCCGGTTTCGCGGAAGCGCAATGGCTGCTGGCGCGGCGGCCCGACATTGCCGCCAGCGTCAGCGCGGCCTGCGCCGCCGGCGCCGCCGTGCAGGGGGCCACTGGCGCGCTGCGGCAAGGCGCCGCGCCCGTACGCGAGCGGGCAGGCCATGCCGAGCGGCGCGCAGTCGCGCGCGCGGATGCGCCGGCGCCGGCAGCCCAGGCCGCCCCGGACCAGCCGTGGCTGCGCCGCGCCGCCGACAACGGCCTGGCCGAAGCGCAATTCGCGCTGCTCGAGCAAAGCTGGGCGGCCGAGGCCTGGCAGGAGTACCTGGCGCTGGCACTGCCGCTGGCGCGCGCGCTGGTGGAAAGCGGTGGCGGCAAGCATATCCGGCGCCTGGCGCCGGGCGAGGTCACGCTGCTGTCGCGCACGGCGCGCTTGCTGGCCGACGGCAAGGGCGGCGCCGATGCTGGTGACGAAGAAGTGCACGCTTTTTGGGAACTGGCCGCCGCCGAGCACGACCGCCACGCCCAGCTGGCGATCGGCCTGTGGTATGCGCGCATGCAGGTCGACGGCGCCCGGGTGCAGGGCGGCAGCGGGGCGGCCAATTTCAAAAAGGCGATCCGCTGGCTGTTGCTGGCGGGGGAGCAGGGCCTGGCCGAGGCCTGGTACGCCTTGTCGCGCATCTATCTGAAACCCGAGTTCTCGCAGCGCAACGTCGCGGATGCCCAGCGCTACCTGGAGAAGGCAGCCGAAATGGGCTACCAGGTCGCGCAGCTGGAGTGCGGCAACAATGCCTGGCGGGCGCGCCGCGAAAACGAAAGCAACGATGTGCGCGCCGTGTTCTGGCTGCAGCAGGCGGCCACGCAAGGCAATGCCGAGGCAGCGGCAGCCATCCGCAAGATCGCACCGCGCCCCGACGATGCCGCCCACACCGAAACCGGGGCGCTGCTCGGTTGTGTCGGCGACCTGGCGGCGCACCCGCTGCTGGCGGCGCGGCTGGAACTGGCCGCGCTGTTTGGCCTGACGCGTGCCGAAACCCTGCTGCTCGACGTCACGGCGGCGGACCAGGGGCATTGCCTGGTGGTCGATATCCGCGCCAGCTATGGCCGCAGCAAGCGCCGGCTGGTCATGATCGACACGACGCAGGAGCGGCAAACGCTCGACCGCATCGTACGGCTGTTCGAGAATGTCGATTGTGGCCCGGGCGGGCCGGAAGGAAATTACCGCCAGCGCCTGTACCGGTTGCGCACCTTGATGGCCGATGCGGCGATGTCGGGACGGCTGCTGAACGGCGCCGATGGCAGGCTGGCCCCGGCCGGCAAGTCCGAGCGCGGGAGTGCCGCGTATGGCATGGCTGCCTGAGCGCGCCCGAACAAGATGGCATCGTGCGGCGCTTGCGCACGCCGGGCCCAGGCGGGCCGGATGCCACCATCGTGAACACGTTATTCATTAAAGCGTGATTTCGCCTTCGAACACCGTCACAGCGGGGCCGCTCAAATAAACCGGTTCGCCTTCGCCAGCCCAGGCAATCGATAATTCCCCGCCGCGCGCCGAGACCCGTACCGGCGAATCGACCAGGCCGCGCCGGATCCCCGCCACGACGGCAGCGCAGGCGCCGGTGCCGCACGCCAGGGTTTCGCCAGCGCCGCGCTCGAAGACGCGCAATTTGACGTGGTGACGGTCGACGACCTGCATGAAGCCGGCGTTGACGCGCTTTGGAAAACGCGGATGGTGTTCGATTTGCGGACCCAGTTCCGCCACCGGGGCGGACTCGGTGTCGTCAACCGTCTGCACCGCATGCGGGTTGCCCATCGAAACCACCGAGACCGGAATGCTGACCGACGCGCCCCCAAGCTGCAGGTTCAGCGGCCACAGCGTGTCGCGGCCCTGCGGTACGCCGCCCAGCGCCGCGTTGTCGAATGGGACCGCAGCCGGTTCCAGCACCGGGGCGCCCATGTCGACCGTCACGCTGCCATCGCTTTCCAGGCGCGGCGCGATGATGCCGGACATGGTCTGAACCCGGATGCTGCGTTCGCTGGTCAATCCCTGGTCGGCAACGAAACGGGCAAACGCACGGGCGCCGTTGCCGCATTGCTCGACTTCGCCGCCATCGTTATTAAAAATGCGATAGCGGAAATCGGCGCCGGCGACGGTCGGGCGTTCCACGATCAGGATCTGGTCGGCGCCGATGCCGAAACGGCGGTCGGCCAGGCATCGCCACTGTTCGGTACTGAAATCGATCTGCTGCGAAATGGCGTCGATGACAACGAAATCGTTGCCTGCACCCTGCATCTTGGTGAACTTGAGTTTCATAAAATCAACTGTGAGGCGTCAATCGTAGAGCGAGGGTTCGCCCGGGGGACGGGTTTTAAAGCGCTTATGGGTCCAGAAATATTCGGCCGGCGCTTCGCGCACCCGCTCTTCGATGAACGCATTCATGCGCCGGGTGGCTTCGAGCATGTCGGTGCCGGGATAGTTTTCCCAGGCAGGATAGAAGCGTACGCGCCAGCCCTGGTAGTTCGGCAGGTAAGTCGCCACCACCGGAATCACCTTGGCGCCGGTGGCGCCGGCGATCCGGCCCAGCGCCGTCAGCGTGGCCGCCGGTACGCCAAAGAAAGGCACGAACTCGGCATCCTTTTCACCGAAATCCATGTCCGGCAGCATGAAGTAGGGCAGGCCGTCGCGCAACGCACGCAGGATCGGCTTGATGCCTTCTTTCCTCGTCACCAGCCGTACCGGGCCGTAGCGTTCGCGGCCATGGCGCAGCAGTTTGTCGAAGGCAGCATTTTTTTGCGGCACATACATGCTACAGACGGGAATCACGCGTGAAGCGACGCCGGCCACGTCGAGGCAGACGAAATGCGGGCACAGCAGGATCGTCGGCCCGGCTTCCATCGCCGCCTGCGGCACCGCGCCATCGACGTGGATCAGTTTGCGGACCCGTGCTTCCGGCGCCCACCACAGGATCGAGCGCTCGAAAATGCTGCGTGCGTAGGCGCGGAAGTGTTCGCGGGCCAGGTCGCGCCGCGCCGCCTCCGACAATTCCGGCATGCACAAGCGCAGGTTGGTCAGGGTGATGTGGCGGCGTTTGCCGAGTGCCAAGAACAGCAGGCTGCCGACGGCTTCGCCGAAGCGCCCGAGCACGGACAAGGGCAGCCAATGCAGCAGCCAGAGGAAGGCGATCAGGATCCTCATGCCACGGCCTCGGCCTGTGGCGCGGCCACCCCCTCGGGTTGTTTGTAGCGGTTGTAGCTCCAGAAATACTGGGCCGGACAGCGTGCGATCAGCGCTTCCATCGCGCGGTTGATGCTGGCCGCCTGCTCGGCAGCGCTGCCCGACAAGTCGCCCTCGAACGGCACGAAGCGCACGACATAGCCGCGCCCCTTCGGCAGCCGTTCGGCATATACCAGCAAGATATCGGCGCGCCCGAGCTGGGCCAGTTTCGCCGGCAGCGTCATCGTGTACGCCGGACGTCCGAAGAAGGGCGCCCATACGCCTTCGCCTTCCTGCGGCACCTGGTCCGGCAGCAAGCCGATCGGCTGGCCGCCTTTTAATGTCTTCGCCAGGATGCGCACGCCGGACAGGTTGGCCGGCGCCAGGTGCAGGTTATGGCGCGCACGGGCGCCTTCGACCAGCGGTTTCAGCGCGCTTTTCTTGGGCGGGCGGTACATCACGGTCAGCGCCGTGTGCAACGCGATCTGCTGGGCGGTCATCTCGAAGCAGCCCAGGTGTGGCGTCAGGAACACAATGCCGCGGCCGGCGTCGAGTACGCGCTGCACCATCTCCCAATTCTCGACCGTGGCATGACGGGCAACACGTTCCGGCTTGCCGCACCAGACAAACGCCAGCTCGACGATGGCCTTGCCGGCTTCGGCAACGGCGGCGCGGCGCTGGGAACTAAAGCCCGCCTGCGCCAGGTTGGCGTCGAGACGGCGCCGGTAGGAAGGCGACAACCAGTACACCAGCCAGCCCAGCATGCTGCCGAGGGCATGCAGCATGCGTAGTGGAAAGACGGACAAGACTCTGAATAAAATAACTAGCATGCGCTTGATCGGCATCGATGCACAAACCGTGCCCCTCCGCCAGAATTTCTTAAAGGAGCGTAAAATACCACTTTACGCAGGATCCGCCGAGTTAATAGACAACTTGCGAAGCGGAATATAAATGTCGCTAAAGCGTCGCAGGCATCGGTTGCTGCGGCAGTTTTTTGATCACAGTAACTGGAGCCTTCATGTCCAACGATTATCTCTTTACTTCCGAATCCGTCTCGGAAGGACATCCCGACAAAGTCGCCGACCAGATCTCGGACGCGATTCTCGATGCCATCCTCGAGCAAGATCCGCGCGCGCGCGTCGCTGCTGAAACCCTGTGCAACACGGGTCTGGTGGTGCTGGCCGGCGAAATCACGACCCACGCCAACGTCGATTATATCGGCGTCGCCCGCAACACTATTAAACGCATCGGTTACGACAATACCGACTTCGGCATCGACTACAAAGGTTGCGCCGTCATGGTCTGCTACGACCGCCAGTCGCCGGACATCGCCCAGGGTGTCGACGAAGGCGCCGGCCTCGACCTCGACCAGGGCGCGGGCGACCAGGGCCTGATGTTCGGCTATGCCTGCGACGAGACCGCCGAGCTGATGCCCGCCGCGATCCACTACGCGCACCGCCTGGTCGAGCGCCAGTCGCAGCTGCGCAAGGATGGCCGCCTGCCATGGCTGCGTCCGGATGCGAAGAGCCAGGTCACGCTGCGCTACGTCGACGGCCGCCCGGTCGCGGTCGACACCGTCGTGCTCTCGACCCAGCACCATCCCGACGTGTCGCACTCGCAGATCGAGGAAGCCGTCATCGAGGAAATCATCAAGCCGACCTTGCCGCGCGAATGGTTGCAGAACACGAAATATCTGGTGAACCCGACCGGCCGCTTCGTCATCGGTGGCCCGCAGGGCGATTGCGGCTTGACCGGCCGCAAGATCATCGTCGACACCTATGGTGGCGCAGCCCCGCACGGCGGCGGCGCGTTCTCCGGCAAGGACCCGTCGAAAGTCGACCGCTCGGCCGCCTACGCTGCGCGCTACGTGGCGAAAAACATCGTCGCCGCCGGCCTGGCGCGCCAGTGCCAGGTGCAGGTCAGCTACGCCATCGGCGTCGCCCGTCCGATCAACATCACGGTCTATACCGAAGGTACCGGCGTCATTTCGGACGAGAAAATCGCCCAGCTGGTGATGGAACACTTCGACCTGCGCCCGAAAGGCATCGTGCAAATGCTCGACCTGCTGCGCCCGATCTACACCAAGTCGGCTGCTTACGGCCACTTCGGCCGCGAAGAGCCGGAGTTTACGTGGGAGCGCACCGATAAGGCGGCGCTGCTGCGCGCCGAAGCGGGCTTGTCGTAAGGCAGTAAAGCGGCCATCGGCGTAGAAGGCTGATGGCCGCTGTGTAGGGTGGGCACTCGTGCCCACGGGGTTGTGCCGATGCATACCGCACATCGTCCCGAGATCGCGAACGTCGCGTTCCGTAACATCGCCACCACTCTTCAAGTGCCGCACCGCGTGGGCAGAGCGGTGCGCCGCCCGGCCCACCCTACGCAAACCGGTGGATCGATACAATCCGAGCTGCTCAGTTTGTTGCAACCGCACAAATCCCCCTCAGCATGACCTGCGTCCGGTACGACGCCGCCCCAGACATGCTAAACTACCCCGTTCCGAGGAGCGTTGCGACGAAAAAATTCTTTTTCGCCAGGCTCGGATATCAACACTGCGCTCACGTTACTTTTTTCTTAACTTGAAAGGAGGGCGTGATGAGCGCCGTACTGAAAACCACCCAAGACTTCCACATTGCCGACATCTCCCTGGCCGCCTGGGGCGAGAAGGAAATCCGCATCGCCGAAACCGAGATGCCGGGTCTGATGGCAATCCAGGAAGAATTCGCCGCTGCGCAGCCATTGAAGGGCGCGCGCATTACCGGCTCGCTGCACATGACCATCCAGACCGCCGTGCTGATCCGCACGCTGGAAGCGCTCGGCGCGCAAGTGCGCTGGGCCTCGTGCAACATCTATTCGACCCAGGACCACGCCGCCGCCGCCATCGCCGCGGTCGGCACGCCGGTGTTCGCCGTCAAGGGCGAAACCCTGGACGAGTACTGGGAATACACGCACCGCATCTTCGAGTGGCCGAACGACGCCGCCGGTAACGCCGTGTACTCGAACATGATCCTCGACGACGGCGGCGACGCCACCTTGCTGCTGCACCTGGGCGCGCGCGCCGAGACGGATAGCTCGGTGCTCGACAAGCCCGGTTCGGAAGAAGAGATTTGCCTGTTCAACGCCATCAAGGGCCGCCTGAAGACCGATCCGCAGTGGTACTCGAAGCGCCTGCCGCACATCCTCGGCGTAACCGAAGAAACCACCACCGGCGTGCACCGCCTGTACCAGATGCACCAGGAGGGTAAGTTGGCCTTCCCGGCCATCAACGTCAACGATTCGGTGACGAAATCGAAGTTCGACAACCTGTACGGCTGCCGCGAATCGCTGGTCGACGGCATCAAGCGCGCGACCGACGTCATGATCGCCGGTAAGGTCGCCGTCATCGCCGGTTACGGCGACGTCGGCAAAGGTTCGGCGCAGGCCATGCGCGCCCTGTCGGCGCAAGTCTGGGTCACCGAGATCGATCCGATCTGCGCCCTGCAGGCGGCGATGGAAGGCTACCGCGTCGTGACGATGGAATACGCGGCCGAGCACGGCGACATTTTCGTCACCTGCACCGGTAACTACCACATCCTGACCGAGCAGCACATGCTGCGCATGAAGGACCAGGCGATCGTCTGCAACATCGGCCACTTCGACAACGAGATCGACGTCGCCTCGCTGAAGAAATATCAGTGGGAAAACATCAAGCCGCAGGTCGACCACGTGATCTTCCCGGACGGCAAGCGCATCATCCTGCTGGCCGAAGGCCGCCTGGTGAACCTGGGTTGCGGCACCGGCCACCCGTCGTACGTGATGAGTTCGTCGTTCGCGAACCAGACCATCGCCCAGATCGAGTTGTTCGCCAACACCGACCAGTACCCGGTCGGCGTCTACACGCTGCCGAAGCACCTGGACGAAAAGGTCGCGCGCCTGCAGCTCAAAAAGCTCAACGCCCAGCTGACCGAACTGACCGACGAGCAAGCCGCCTACATCTCGGTGAAGAAGGAAGGTCCATACAAGCCGGACCACTATCGTTATTGATGCAACCCCGGTTGACGCAATAACGCAGGTTGCCTACGGACGCAGGCGTCCGTAGGCCCTCCCTAACAAGAAAACGCACCACGAAAGCTGAACATGCGCCTGCTCCTGACCTGGCTGATCAATGCCGCCGCCTTGATGGCCCTGCCTTACCTCATGAATTCCGTGTCCGTCAGCAATGTCGGCACCGCCCTGATCGCCGCCCTCGTGCTGGGCCTGGTCAACACGCTGATCCGGCCCGTGCTGGTGTTGCTGACCTTGCCTGTCACGCTGCTGTCGATGGGGCTGTTCATCCTGGTGATCAATGCCGTCCTGTTCTGGCTGGTGTCGCACTGGGTCGACGGGTTCGCGGTGGCGGGGTTCTGGTCGGCCTTCCTGGCAGCCATCCTGTACAGCGTGATTTCGTGGGCGCTTTCGACCTTGCTCCTCAAAAACGATGGAAACGCATAATTTCAGCATCGAGTTTTTCCCGCCCAAGACGCCCGAGGGCGCGGAAAAGCTGCGCGTCACCCGCGGCAAACTCGCCGAACTGAATCCGAAGTACTTTTCGGTCACCTTCGGCGCCGGCGGCACTACCCAGCAGGGCACCCTCGATACCGTGCTCGACATCATGGCCGACGGCCACCTGGCCGCGCCGCACCTGTCGTGCATCGGCGCCACCCGCGACTCGATCCGCGCCATCCTCCAGCAATTCCAGGCGCAAGGCATCCGCCGCCTTGTGGCGCTGCGCGGCGATTTACCCAGCGGTTACGGCGGCGCCGGCGAACTGCGCTACGCCAACGAGCTCGTCGAGTTCATCCGCGCCGAGACCGGCGACTGGTTCCATATCGAAGTCGCGGCCTATCCGGAAGTGCATCCGCAGGCGCGCTCGCCGCAGGACGACCTGCTCAACTTCGAGCGCAAGATCAAGGCCGGGGCGAACTCTGCGATCACCCAGTATTTCTACAATGCCGACGCCTACTTTCAATTCGTCGACAATGCACAACAAAGGGGCATCGACGTGCCGATCGTGGCCGGCATCATGCCGATCACGAACTACACCCAATTGATGCGCTTTTCCGACATGTGCGGCGCCGAAATCCCGCGCTGGGTACGCCTGAAACTGGCCAGTTTCGGCGACGACAGCGCCTCGATCAAGGCATTCGGGTTGGATGTGGTGACCAGCCTGTGCGAACGGCTACTGGCTGGCGGCGCGCCGGGCTTGCATTTCTACAGCATGAACCAGGCGGTGGCCACCACGGCCATCTGGCAGCGTCTGGTGTAAGCGGGCGGCAGTGGCCTACAACGATCCCGGCAGCGTCCAGACGTCGCCGGGATTGTTTTATATCGGCGCGCCCGCTATTGCGCGTCGGTCGTTTCGGTGACGACGATATCGAGCGGTACGTCGTGGCTATCTCCCTCGAACAGCGCCTGCTGGCACGCATAGGCAATGCCCAGCGTGAACGGCCGCGGCGGGGCAGCCAGGGTGCGGTCATAAAAACCGCCGCCGTAGCCGAGCCGGTAACCGTGTTCGTTGAAACCGAGGCAGGGCACCAGCAGCGCCGGTGGCCGCGCCAGCGTGCGCAGCACGGCCGGTACCGCGATGCCCATCGGATCGAGCGCCATCGCTTCGCCCGGCGTCCAGGCGGCAAACGCCAGCGCCGCGTGGCGCCGCACCACCACCGGCAAGGCCAGCGTTGCACCTTCCTGCGCCAGTTGGGCGTAAGTGTCGTGCAGGTCCGGCTCGCCGCTCAGGGGCCAGTAGACCGCCAGCAGGGGCGGGCGGGTGCGGCGCCACCAGGCCAGCACTTGCTCTCCGATGCGGCGATCGCGCTCGCGCTTGCCGGGACCGTCCAGGCTGGCGCGCACGGCTTTCAGGTGGCGCCGCAGCGCCGCCTTGGCCGCTTTCGCATCCGGCACGTCAGCGGCGGAAACCGGCGTTGCAGCCACGGTTTGTTGTTTCCGCGCATCCTCGGGCGCGTGCAGCGGCGCGCCGTCATGACCCATCGCGGAGGGCTGCGCCACACTCGCAGCAGGGGCGTCCGCAGCGTACCGGGCGCCGCTCTGGCGCTCCGTTACGCTAGCCTCTGGTTCTGGTCGCGCAACGGATGCGCATGGTATTCTTGATTTGCCGGTCATGGTTCGATGAAGGGTTGTCATTCGTGTTTTTGCTTCCGAAGAATTTCTTAGCCGGCGCCGTCCTGGCAGCAGCCAGTGCCTCCGTCCTTGCCGAGCCACAGGTCGAGGCGCCTGCGGTGACTGTCTCGCCAGTACCGGGCGCCACCACCGTTCCCGCAGCTCCCGGGGCCGCTCCCGCCAGCGAGACCGCACGCGCCGAGGACGAGACCTTCCTGCTGCTGCGCGAAGCGGCGCGCCAGAACGACAGCGCGCGCGCCAACGCATTGTCCTCGCGCCTGCCCAACTACGTGCTGGCGCCGTATGTCGACTATTATCGTCTCAAACCGCGCCTGCGCGACGCGGGCGCCGACGAAGTCCGCAGCGTGCTGCAGCGCCACCAGGGCACGGCCGCCGCCGAGCGCCTGCGCACCGACTGGCTGCTCGAACTCGGGCGCACGCGCGACTGGGCCAATTTTGACCGCGAACTGGGGCAAGCGGCGCGCAGCGACGATTTGCAGGTGCGCTGCTATGCGCTGCTGGCGCGCGCCGCCCACGGCGAGCGCGTAATCGACGAGGCGCGCACTTTACTTGTCAATCCGCCTGCCTACGGCGAAGGCTGCGCGGCGCTGATGGCGCAACTGGCGCAAAGCGGTCAATTGAGCCAGGAAGAATTGCTGGCGCAACTGCGCCTGGCCGGCGAGATGGCCGCGACCGGCCCTTCGCGCCGCATCGCGCTGCTGCTGGGCGCTTCCGACACGCGCGCGGCGCAGGCGGTCGACGTGCCGGCAGTGGCCATGGCGCGCGGCATCGGCACCACCCGCGCTGAACGCGAAATTTATCTGGTGGCGCTGGGCCGCATGGCGCGCACCAGTCTGAAACTGGCAGTCATCGCGCTCGACAAAAACAGCAGCAAGCTGGCGCCCGACGAGCGCGCGATCGGCTGGGCCAACGTGGCGCTGGCCGCCTCGATCGTGCTGGCGCCGGAAGCGTCCGAATACTGGCGCCGGGCCGAAGGCGCGCCCTTGACCAATTTTCAGCGCGAATGGAAAGCGCGCATGGCCTTGCGCCGCGGCGACTGGCGCCAAGTGTCCGCCACCATCGACGCCATGCCGTCGCCGTTGCGCGACGAATCGGGCTGGGTGTACTGGCTCGGCCGTGCCTATGCGCAGCAGGGGCGACGCGAGGATGCCGATGCCCTGTACCGCCGCATCGCCACCCCCAACAATTTCTATGGCCAGCTGGCGCTGGAAGAACTCGGCCAGCAGATCGCGACGCCGCCCGCCGCGCTGCCGGTGACGCCGGACGAGGTGAACCAGGTGGCGCAACTGCCGGCGCTGCGCCAGGCCCTGAAATTCTATGAATTGCGCCTGCGTGCCGAGGGCAACCGCGAGTGGAACTGGGCCACGCGGGGGATGAGCGAGCGCCAGCTGCTGGCCACCGCCGAATATGCGCGCCGCAACGAGCTGCTCGACCGCATGGTCGAAACCTCGCTGCGCACCCGCAATGAGCTCGATTTCAACCAGCGCTTCCCGGCGCCGCACAACGACATCCTGCAGCCGACCGCGAAAAACCTCTCGCTCGACACGGCCTGGGTGTATGGGCTGATCCGCCAGGAATCGCGTTTTATCACGGACGCGCGCTCCGGGGTCGGCGCCTCCGGCCTGATGCAGGTGATGCCGGCCACCGGCAAGTGGGTGGCGGCCAAGATCGGCCTGACCGACTTCGTGCACAGCATGCTGAGCGACCTGCGCACCAACATCACGCTCGGCGCCAACTACATGAACATGGTGCTCGAAAATAACGGCGGCTCGCAGGTGCTGGCCACCGCCGCCTACAACGCCGGCCCGGCCCGTTCGCGCACCTGGCGCGGGACGCTCGAGACGCCGATGGAAGGCGCGATTTTTGTAGAGACGATTCCGTTCTCCGAGACGCGAACCTATGTGCGCAATGTGATGTCAAACGCTACCAACTACGCGGCCCTGTTCGAGAAGCGCCCGCAGTCGCTCAAGGCGAGATTGGGGACCATCACGCCGCGTACCGGCGGCGCCGGCTTGCCATAACAGGGGCGCATATTTCTGACGATATTCCTGGCGAGGACCCCATGCGCGACCCGAACGTGGTGGTATTCGGCGGTTCCGGTTTCATCGGCAGTCACTTGCTGGCATTGCTGGCGCAGGAAGGCATCCCGGCGCTGGTGCCGGTGCGCCACGCGGCGCGCGTGCGCCATTTGACGACCTTGCCCGGCATCGACGTGGTCGAAGCCGACATCCACGACGACGCCACGCTGCGCCGCCTGCTCGCGGGCCGCACGGCGGCCTTGAACCTGGTCGGCATCCTGCACGGCAGCCGCGCCCAGCCGTATGGTCCCGAATTCCGGCGCGCCCACGTCGAGCTGCCGCAGCGCATCGTCGACGCCTGCCGCGCGAGCGGCGTGCCCCGTTACCTGCACATGAGCGCGCTCGGCGCGAACGTCGACGGGCCGTCGATGTACAGCCGCTCGAAAGCCGACGGCGAACTGGCTGCGCGCAGCTACCCCGAGGTAGCGGCGACCATTTTCCGGCCGTCGGTCGTGTTCGGTCCGGGCGACCATTTTCTGACCATGTTCGCCAAACTCCAGCGCCGTCTGCCACTGGTGCCGCTGGCGGGCGCTTCGGCAACCTTCCAACCGGTGTACGTGGGCGACGTCGCCACCGCCTGGCTGCACGCGCTGCGCGATCCGCACGCGGCGCACCAGGTCTACCAGCTGGGCGGACCGACGATCTACACGCTGGCCGAGCTGGTGCGCCTGGCCGGGCGCTATGCCGGCTGCGAACGCCCGGTGTTCGAGCTGCCGGCGGCGCTGGCGCGGCTGCAGGCGCGCTTTTTCGAGCTGCTGCCGGGCGAACCGATTCTCACGCGCGACAATCTCGACTCGATGAAGGTCGATAACGTGCTCGCGCCGGGCATAGGGGACTTGACAGCGGCTGCGCTGGGAATCAAGCTCACCCCGCTCGAAGCGGTCGCGCCGCACTACCTGGCGTCCGGCGAGCCGCTCGACCGCCTGCGCACCCGCGCCGGGCGTTAACCACGCCACCATTCACCAGGAACGCCATGCAGACCATCGAACTCGATCCGACCCTCTCGAACACGCTCGACAATGCGCGCAAGCCCGGCCTGACGCTTGTCATCGGCAACAAGAACATTTCGTCGTGGTCGATGCGGCCCTGGGTGGCGGCAGTCGCGTTCAACATCCCGTTCACCGAAGTGCGCCTGCTGCTCGATCAACCCGACACCGCCGCGAAAATCGCCGCCTATTCGCATGCCGGCCGCGTGCCGGTGCTGCTGGCGGGCGAGATGACGATCTGGGACAGCCTCGCCATCTGCGAATACCTGGCCGAACAGTTCCCGGATAAACACCTGTGGCCGCAGGACGTGGCCGCGCGCGCCATGGCGCGTTCGATCACCGCCGAGATGCATTCGGGCTTTGCGTCGCTGCGCAACGACATGTCGATGAACATCCAGGCCCGCTTGCCGGGACGCGGGCGCACGGCCGGCGCCCAGGCCGACATCGGCCGCATCTGCGAAATCTGGGAAGAATGTTTGGCTCGCTTCGGCCACCACGGCTTCCTGTTCGGCGACTTTTCCATCGCCGATGCCTTTTATGCGCCGGTCGTGATGCGCTTTAACACCTATGGCGTGGCGCTGGCGCCGGCGCTGCAGGGCTATTGCGAGCGCATGCTGGCGCATCCGGCGGTGGCGCGCTGGGTCGCCGAAGCGATGCTTGAAACCGACCTGACCCCGCTGCACGACGCCGACCTGCCGCGCGCATGACGATGCAGATCTATGTTGTCGGCGGCGCCGTGCGCGACGCGCTGCTCGGCTTGCCCGTCCAGGACCGCGACCACGTCGTCGTCGGCGCCACCCCGGAGGCCATGCTGGCGGCCGGCTTTCGCCCGGTCGGCAAGGATTTTCCGGTATTCCTGCACCCCGACACCCAGGAAGAGTACGCATTGGCGCGCACCGAACGCAAGACCGCGCCCGGCTACCACGGCTTCGTGTTCCATACCGCGCCTGAGGTCACGCTGGAAGAAGACCTGGTCAGGCGCGATTTGACCATCAACGCCATGGCGCAGGGCGAGGACGGCGTCATCGTCGATCCTTACGGCGGGCGGCGCGACCTGGACGCGCGCGTGTTCCGCCATGTGTCGCCGGCGTTTGCCGAGGACCCGGTGCGCATCCTGCGCCTGGCGCGTTTCGCCGCGCGCTTCCCGGAATTCACGGTGGCGCCCGAGACGCTGGCGCTGATGCAAACCATGGTCGAAGCGGGCGAGGTCGATGCCCTGGTGCCCGAACGCGTCTGGCAGGAACTGGCGCGCGGGCTGATGGAAAATCACCCGTCGCGCATGCTGGCCGTGCTGCGCGACTGCGGCGCGCTGGCGCGCATCATGCCCGAGCTCGATGCTTTATGGGGCGTGCCGCAGCCTGCCAAACACCATCCTGAAGTGGACACCGGTGTCCACATGATGCTGGTGATCGACGTCGCCGCCGAAGGGGGCCACACGCTGGCGGTACGCTTCGCCGCCCTCATGCACGACCTCGGCAAGGGCATCACCCCGGCCGACAAGTGGCCATCGCACCACGGCCACGAAGGCATGGGCACTAAACTGATCAGCGCTCTTTGTAAACGGTTAAAGGTGCCGAACGATTGCCGCGACCTGGCGCTGATCACCGCGCGCGAACACGGCAACGTCGCCCGCGCCTTTGAACTGCGCCCGAACACGATGGTCACCCTGTTCGAGCGCTGCGATGCCCTGCGCAAGCCGGAGCGCTTCAATGACATGCTGCTGGCCGCCGAATGCGACGCCCGCGGCCGCGGCGACCCGGCGCACCCGATGCGCACGCGCGCCTATCCGCAACGGCCCTACCTGGAACGGGCGCTGGCCGTGGCGCGCGCCGTGAACGCGGGAGAAGTCGCGGCCGGTTGTGGCGACAACAAGGCGCAGATCCCCGAAGCCGTGCACCGCGCACGGGTGACGGCCGTGTCGCAATGGGTGTACAGCGCGGAAGGGGCGCAGGCCTACGCCGAAGCCCAGCACCCGGACTGATCAGCGGCACGAACGCGCGGGCATGCCCGCCCTACGGTGCACCACCGCCCGTGGCAAGTTCCCGGAACTGTGGCCTGACGTAGGGCGGGCATGCCCGCGTTCCACCCCACGCATCGACGCGGCGATGATCCTGGCCGCCGCCCCATGCATGGCAACTGGACGCCGCCACCCCTTCCTCCTATAGTCGAGCATCCCGACTCGACAAGCCACCATATGCACCGGATCGACGTCAAACCATCCTGGCAGGCGCTCCCGTTCGGCATCGGCGGCCTGACGCTGGCCTTCGTGCTGGCTTCGTCCGCCGGCCGCGCCGTGGCGATGTTCGGCCCGCCCAGTTGGCGCGGCCTGTTCGCCCTCGTCTGCATCGCCATGGCCGCCTTGCCCTGGCTGGTGCTGGGCCGGGCAGGGCGGCGCCAGATCGGCCTGAAACAGCCGCGCCACGCCGCCTGGCTGCCGGTCGCCCTGGGACTGGGAGCGCTGGCCGCGAGCGCCTGCTACCTGCTCGGCGTCACCCTGTATGGCGCCGGGGTCGATAACTGGTTCGTCAGCGTCGCCCGCAATTATCAGTTGCAGCCGACCGCCGGCTGGAGCCTCTTGCGCCTGCACCTGACGTTCACGATCGTCGCCTGCGTGTTCAGCCCGATCGGCGAAGAGATCTTCTTTCGCGGTTTTCTGCAACAGGTGCTGGAAGACCGCCACGGCCGCACCCGCGCCACCGTCATGGAGGCAAGCCTGTTCGCGCTGGTGCACCTGTGTCACCACGGCATCCTGCTGAGCGCGGCCGGATTCCAGTGGCTGCCCGTGTCCGGCGCCTTGTGGGTGGCGCAGATGTTCGTGCTTTCTCTGCTGTTCGCCTGGCTGCGCCGCGCCAGCGATTCGATCCTGCCGGCGATCCTGGCCCACGCCGCCTTCAACGCCGCCATGAACGGCTGGATCTTCGCCCGGCTGTGGTCCTGAGCTGGCCCTAGGCATGCCGGCACAGCCATAATTGTTACAAGACGTACATAGTCGGTATGGCGCAAACAGTTTTGCTATGCTCATAGCATGAGCAGATTGTTACAGCAGACGGACAGGGTATTCGCGGTGCTGATGCACCGTCTCGAGGCAATGGGTCCGCGCCAGCGCCTGCGTTACGGCGCGCTCGCCGCGCTGGCCCTGGTCGCCTTGCTGGCATTTCTGTACACCCGCACCACCGGCGTCGACGTCGACACCCAGAACCGCGTGATGTTCGACCTGCACGAACTGCAGCAGGTCGACGCCGAATGGGATACCAACCTGCTGCGCGCCCACATCGGCAGCAACGTCGCCGATGCGCGCCTGGCCGCGCCGCTGCCGCAGATCGACGAACTGAGCGCGCGCCTGGCCGAGGCGTTGCCGATGACACGCGGCAACGGTGCGCGCCATGCGCATGCGGCGTTGCTGGCCTCGCTGCGCACCAAGACCGAACTCGTGGCGCAGTTCCGCGCCCTCAATCCCCCATTGCGCGCGGCGCTGTTATCTCTGCCGCCGGCGCTGGCCGACCTGAAAACGGAACTCGGCGGCATCGAGGGCGCGCTGGCGCCGGGCCGGGTGGTGGTGCGGCTCGACGCGCTGCTCAACGATTTATTGGCCGATACGCTGCGCTACAACCTGGCCCCGAGCCCGGCGCTGGCCGCCCGCATCGAAGGTAACCTGGCGCAGATCGAAGACCAGAAAGACCGCTTTTCGCTGGCCGTGAACGAGCAGATTGAGGCATTGGCGCGCGACACCCGTACCATCCTCGCCAACCGCCCGCGCGAAAACGCGATCGAAGCGCGCATCGCCGCGCTCGACACGGGAGAGGCGATGGCGCGCCTGGGACGTGAACTCGACCGTTCGTTCCAGGCCGAGGTGCTCGAACGCCAGCGCTACCGTGGCTTCCTGTTCGGCTATTCGATCCTGCTGCTGGCTTTACTGGCCTACGCTGGCTGGCGCCTGCGCCGCAGCTACCGCATCATCAACGACGTCAATCGCCGCTTGAGTGCCGCGAACGACACCCTGGAACACCGCGTCGCCGAACGCACCGCCGAGCTGGAAGCGCAGTCGGTCAAACTGGCGCGCCTGGCCCAGCACGACAGCCTGACCGGCCTGGTCAACTACGGCCAGCTGACGCGCCTGCTGGAGCTGGCGCTGGTGCGCGCGGCGCGGCGCGACAGCGTAGTGGTAACCATGTTCATCGACCTCGACGGTTTTAAAGGCGTGAACGACACCTGGGGCCACGCCACCGGCGACCTGGTGCTGCAACTGGTCGCGCGCCGCGTGCAAAAAGTGCTGCGCGCCGAAGACATCCTGGCGCGCCTGGGCGGCGACGAATTCGTCGTCATGCTCGAGGGCGTCGGTTCGTCCGACGGGGCGTTGCGCATTGCCCGCCTGGTGCTCGACCAGATCGAAGGCATCACCGAGGCCGACGGCAATCCAGTGTCGATCTCGGCCAGCATCGGCATCGCCAGTGCGCGCGGCCGCGCCGGCGCCGAGTGGGGCGCCGCCGCCTTGCTGGCCGACGCCGACAAGGCGATGTACGCAGCCAAGCAAGCCGGCAAGGGCACGTTTATTATCAGCCCGAATGCGCACTGGGCCGGCGATAGCGCGCCCAGCGTGTCCTGAACCGCCCAGCGCGAGAAAGTCATTGCCGCTACAATGACGCCATGGTGCAGCGCACAAAAACGGACCGATCCCATGCCTGACAATTCGATAAGCAACTGGTTTGCCAGCCTGGCCGGCACCAGCGCGCGGCCATCGGTGCTGGTCAAGGCATTGAGCAAGCGCGACCGCCGCCGCATGCTGAAGCATTTTCTGGCGCTGGACGACGCCGACCGCCTGCTGCGCTTCGGCACCGTGCTGCCGGACCCGCAAATCCACGCTTACGTCGACAAGATCGATTTCAAGCGCGACATCGTGTTCGGCGTCGTCAGCCGCGGTTTTCAACTGGTCGGCGTCGGCCATCTCGCCTTTGCGCCGCCGGAACCTGGACGCGCCGGCACCACGGCCAAGCAACGCGTCGCCGAATTTGGCGTGTCCGTCTCGAGGTCGGCGCGCGGGCAGGGCGTCGGTTCCCGTCTGTTCGAACGCGCGGCAATTCACTGCCGCAACAACGACATCGACACCCTGTACATGCAGTGTTTATCCAGCAACCGCACGATGATGCACATCGCCAAAAAGGCGGGCATGGAGATCAAGCGCGAGTATGGCGAAGCCGATGCCTATCTGCACCTGCCGCCGCCGAGCCCCGGCAGCGTGATGCGCGAAGCGCTGGAAGAGCAGTTTGCGGTGATCGATTACACCGTGAAAGCCAACGCTCGCGCGGCCGTAAAATGGTTTTTACCAAGAAAAAAAGAATAGACGTGTAAGGTGGGCGGGTTTCCCGCCCACCTTACAGGGCAGCGCATCGACCGCGGCAGGAGCAGCCCCGGAGATTAAATAATAATTACCGTCCCGATTCCCCGATCGGCAACGCCGTCGTTTCTTTAATCCGCTGCAACGCAAAACTCGATTTCACATCCAGCACCGACGGATGGCGCAATAAAGTCGCCATCATGAAGCGCGAGAAATGGTCCATGTCTTCCACGTGTACGCGCAGCAGGAAATCCATCTCTCCGGTCATCGCATAGCACGCCACCACTTCCGGCCAGGCCGCCACTGCCTGGGCGAACTCGAAGCGGGGAGAGGTCGCCGGCACGCGCGAATTGGCCGGTCCTTCGCTGTGCTTTTCCAGGCGTACATTCACGTACGCCAATAGCCCAAGGCCGATCTTGTCCGGATCGACCAGCGCCACGTACTGGCGGATGACGCCGGCTTCTTCCAGGCGTTTAATACGGCGCAGGCAGGGCGACGGCGACAGGTTCACGCGCTCGGCCACATCCTGGTTCGACAGGCGGCCGTCGGCCTGCAAAATCTCCAGGATCTTGCGGTCCGTTTTGTCCAATTCTACCTTTGACATAAATTTCCCTTGTGCTGACCAGAGCCGCAATTTTATTGCGCAACTGGTGAGTTGGGGGGAATTGATTGGTATTTAATGCCGGACCCACAAGCGTATAGTGTCGCCAACCACGGAGGAGACATCTCCGTCGCCGCGCGAACAACAATAACAACGCGCGGCACACATGAAGGATGCATACCGCTGCGGAAAAACCGCAGCGGTCATGCACAACATAACGGAGACAATTCAATGAACGCACCCCTCGACCGTTCCCAGCTGCAGCCATCCCAGCCCGGATCACAGCCGACTCATGAGATCACGCTCGACGACAAGTGGACGCTCGAGCGCGGCCGCGCCTTCATGACCGGCACGCAGGCGCTCATCCGCCTGCCGATGCTGCAGCGCGAGCGCGACCTGCAGGCCGGCCTGAACACGGCCGGCTACATCACCGGTTACCGCGGCTCGCCCGTCACCGCCGTCGACCAGACTGCGATGAAGGCAAAAAAACACCTGGAAGCGCACCACGTCAAATTCCACCCGGGCATGAACGAAGACCTGGCGGCGACCGCCGTCTGGGGCACCCAGCAGACGAATCTGTACAAGGATGCGAACTACGACGGCGTGTTCGCCATGTGGTACGGCAAGGGTCCGGGCGTCGACCGTTGCGGCGACGTTTTTAAGCACGGTAACAACGCCGGCTCCGCCAAACACGGCGGCGTGCTGGTACTGGCCGGCGACGACCATGCAGCGAAATCCTCGTCGACCGCGCACCAGTCGGACCACATCCTGACCCACTGCGGCATTCCGGTGCTGTACCCATCGTCGGTGCAGGAATACATCGATTTCGGCTTGCACGCCTGGGCCATGAGCCGTTATACCGGCCTGTGGGTGTCAATGAAATGCGTCACCGACATCATCGAATCGGGCGCCGTGGTCGACCTCGACCCGGACCGTGTGCAAATTAACCTCCCGACCGACTTCGAGCTGCCGGAAGGCGGCCTGAACATCCGCTGGCCGGACGCCGTGCTCGACCAGGAAGTCCGGATGAGCAACTTCAAGTGGTACGCAGCGCTGGCCTACGCGCGTGCCAACAAGCTCAACAAGATCGTCTGGGACAGCCCGCAGCCGAAGATCGGCATCATCACTGCCGGCAAGAGCTATGTCGACACGCGCCAGGCGCTGGCCGACCTCGGCATCGACGAACAGGCGGCGCGCGACATCGGCCTGCGCCTGTATAAAGTCGGCATGACCTGGCCGCTCGAATCCGAAGGCGTGCACGAGTTCGCGCGCGGCCTCGACGAGATCCTCGTGGTCGAGGAAAAGCGCCAGGTGATGGAATACGCGCTGAAAGAAGAACTGTACAACCTGCCCGACAGCGAGCGTCCGCGCGTAGTCGGCAAGTTCGACGACACCGGCGAGTGGCACAACAAAAACCGCACCGGCCACGGCGACTGGCTGCTGCCGGCGACCTACGAACTGAACCCGGCGCAGATCGCGCGCGCCATCGCCAGCCGCATCTCGCACTACTGCGCCGGCCATCCTGTCGCCGAGCGTGTGAAAGAGCGCATCGCCTTCCTCGAAGCGAAAGAGCTGGTGCTCAAGAATATTCCAGCCAAGGCCAATCCGGACACCGACCGCATTCCGTATTTCTGCTCGGGCTGCCCGCACAACAGTTCGACCAAGGTGCCGGAAGGCTCGCGCGCCATGGCCGGCATCGGCTGCCACTACATGGTGCTGTGGATGGACCGCGAGACGTCGACGTTCACGCACATGGGCGCCGAAGGCACGACCTGGATCGGCCAGGCGCCGTTCACCAGCGAAAAGCACGTGTTCGTGAACCTGGGTGACGGCACCTATTTCCACTCCGGTATCCTGGCGATCCGCGCGGCGGTGGCCGCCAAGGTGAACATCACCTACAAGATTCTGTACAACGACGCGGTCGCCATGACCGGCGGCCAGAACGTCGACGGTCCGCTCGACCCGGGCATGATCAGCCGCCAGATCGCCGCCGAAGGCGTGGGCCCGATCATGGTCGTCACCGACGAGCCGGAAAAATACCCGAGCGACTACGCCTGGGCGCCGGGTGTCACCGTGCATCACCGTTCCGAGCTGATGGACGTGCAAAAAGCGCTGCGCGAACTGCCGGGCGTGACCGCCGTCATCTACGACCAGACCTGTGCGTCGGAAAAACGCCGCCGCCGCAAAAAAGGGGAATTCCCCGACCCCGCCAAACGCGCCGTCATCAACGAGGCCGTCTGCGAAGGCTGCGGCGACTGCTCGGTGCAGTCGAATTGCCTGTCGGTCGAGCCGCTGGAAACGGAGCTGGGACGCAAGCGCCAGATCAACCAGTCCTCGTGCAACAAGGATTTCTCGTGCGTCTCCGGCTTCTGCCCATCGTTCGTGACGGTGGAAGGCGGCGGCCTGAAAAAGCCGAAGAAGGCATCGGTCGCCACCGATAACGCGCCGCCCGTCCTGCCTGCGCCGGCGATTCCGGCGATCGACAGCCCGTTCGGCATCCTGATTGCCGGCGTCGGCGGTACCGGCGTCGTCACCGTCGGCCAGATCCTGGCCGTCGCCGCCCACGTCGAGGGTAAAGGAGCGATCGTGCTCGACCAGAGTGGCCTGGCCCAGAAGGGGGGACCTGTGATGTCGCACGTGCGCCTGGCGCAGAACCAGGCCGATTTGCACTCGACCCGCGTCGGCACCGGCAGCGCCGACCTCGTGATCGGCTGCGACCAGATCGTTGCCGCCAGCCGCGATGCGCTCTCGCGCATGGGCGAAGGCCGCACCTGGGCCGCCGTCAACGGCACCGGTTCCACCACCGCCGCGTTCGTGAAAAATCCGGAATGGCAATTCCCGGCCGAAGGCTCGCGCGCCGCCATCCAGCTCGCCTGCGGCACGGAGAATGTCGACTTCGTCGACGCCGGCCAGATGGCGACCACGCTGATGGGCGACGCGATTGCGACCAACATGTTCATGCTCGGCTACGCCTTCCAGAAGGGCCGCGTGCCACTGACCGAAGCGTCGCTGATGCGTGCGATCGAACTGAATGGCGTCTCGGTGCCGTTCAACAAGGCCGCCTTCAACTGGGGCCGCAGCGCCGCGCACGACCTGGCGGCAGTGAAAAAGCTGACGACGCCGGCCAAGGTGGTCGAATTCAAGCGCGCCCAGACCCTCGACGAGCTGGTCAACCGCCGCATGGAACTCTTGACCGCTTACCAGAACGCCGGCTATGCAGCCCAGTACAAGGCCTTCGTCGACCAGGTGCGTGCCGAAGAAGCGAAGCTCGGTAAAACGACGCGCCTGACCGAAGCCGTGGCCCGCTATTTCTATAAACTGATGGCCTACAAGGACGAGTACGAAGTGGCGCGCCTGCACACCGATCCGGCCTTCAAGGAAAAGATCGCGAATATGTTCGAAGGCGACATCAAAGTGAAATACCACCTGGCGCCGCCACTGCTGGCCAAGCACGACAAGGAAGGCCGCGCGATCAAGCAGGAATACGGTCCATGGATGTTGAAAGCCTTTGGCGTGATGGCGAAACTGAAGGGCTTGCGCGGCACGCCGTTCGACGTGTTCGGCTACACGGCCGAGCGCAAGACCGAGCGCGCCCTGATCGGCCAGTACCGTGACACCGTGGCGGCGCTGCTGCCGAAGCTGTCGAGCGAGAACCTGGCGCAAGCCGTGGCGATCGCCAGCATTCCGGAAGACATCCGCGGTTACGGTCACGTGAAGGAACGCCACCTGAAAGCGGCCAAGGCCAAGGAAGCCCAGCTGTTGTCGGCGTTTAACCAACCGGCAGGTCTCAACCACGCAGCCTGATCGTCGTTTCGCATTGCCTTTAGCGCCAGGCCCAGCTCTCAGCTGGTCCTGGCGTTGTTGTTTCACGGCACTAAAAACCGGTTTTTCAAAAAAAGGGCGGGGTGGCAAACGGACTGCCTTCTCAAAGCGGCAGGCATGTCTTACTCTTTCCTTACGACCTTGTCTCCTAAACTATTTCCTATGAAATCGCCCACCTCCCCGCATGGCCGCCTGGCCACCCCGCTTCGCCTGATCGGCACCGGCCTGATCGCCGCGCTGACGCTTGCTGCCTGCGGTGGTGGCGGTGGGGGTTCCGTCGGCAGCATGACAGCACCGCAGGCCACCGACCCCAGCGCGGCCGAACCGGACGTCGCGACCCTGGGCGATGCCTTCAGCAACTACTGGAACCTGTGCGCCAAGCCGCGCAGCGGCATCGATCCATACACCGGCAAGGCCTATCCGGACAAGCAGGGCACCCTGCGCGACGAACTGACCTTCCTGCGCGCCTGGACCCACCAGAACTACCTCTGGTACAACGAAATCTCGACCAATATCAGGATGGCCGATTTCAGCAACCCGATCGACTATTTCAATCGCCTCAAAACGCCGGCCGTGACGGCATCGGGCACGCCCAAGGATCAGTTCCACTTCACCTACGATTCGGCCGACTGGGACAAGCGCACCAATTCGGGCATCGAGCTGGGCTACGGCATCACCTGGAGCAGCGCCGGCGCCACCGCGCCGCGCACCTGGAACGTCGCGATCGTCGAACCGGGCTCGCCGGCCGCCGCCGCCGGCCTGCGCCGCGGCGACCAGCTGACCGTGGTCGATGGGGTCGACTTCGTCAACGCCAGCGATGGCACGTCGGTCGACCGGATCAACGACGCGCTGTTCCCCGACACGCCGGGCGAATCGCACAGCTTCAGCCTGCGGCGCGGCGCCGAAAACATCGCCGTCACCATGCCGGCCCAGGACGTGACGGCGCTGTCGGTAAAGGGGACCAAGGTGATCGATAGCGCCGGCGGCAGGGTCGGCTACCTGAGCTTCGAGAACCACAATGCGGTTGCCGAGCGCCAGCTGATCGACGCTTTTACGACCCTGAAAAACGCCAACGTCGACGGCCTGGTGCTGGACATGCGCTACAACGGCGGTGGCCTGCTGAACGTGGCCGCCGAACTGGGCTACATGATTGCCGGCCCGGTGTCGACGGGCCAGGTGTTCGAGCGCCTGCAGTACAACGACAAGATCCCGGTCGACCCGAGCGACACCATCCGCTTCCCGGCGACCGCCTATGGCTTCAGCGCCGGCGCCGGCACGGTTGCCAGGGGCACGCCGCTGCCGACCCTGGGCCTGAACCGCGTCACGATCCTGACCACCGACGGCACCTGCTCGGCCAGCGAGGCGGTGATCAATGCGCTGCGCGGCATCGACGTCCAGGTCGACGTGATCGGCGCCCAGACCTGCGGCAAGCCCTACGGCTTCACCCCGGTACCGAACTGCGGCACCACGTATTTCTCGATCGAGTTCAAGGGCGTCAATGCCAAGGGTTTTGGCGACTACAGCGACGGCTTTGCCCCCACCTGCGCCGTGGCCGACGACCTGACGCGCGACCTGGGCGATCCGAACGAAGCGCTGCTGTCGACGGCGCTGAGCCACCGCGCCAGCGGCGTCTGCCCGGCGCAGGCCCGCACCTCGGCGCAGGCGATGGCGATCACGGCGCGTACTGCGGTTAAGCCGATGGGGGCGCAGATCGCGATTCATACCAGGGCGCGCTAGGAACGCTGCATTGCCGTAAGCCCGTAGCGTGGACGGGTCTCCCGTCCACGCATTCAGAAACGTAGGGTGGACTCCTGAGTCCACGCGTTACGTGCGTCTCTTGCATACATAACGCCGATCATTTGCAGCGGCTTTTCAATTCACCAGCACCGCCGCCAGCACCATCACCAGCCCCACCAGCGACACGCCCCACACCAGCGAGCGCAGCACCGGTACGCCGAACGCGTACAGCGGTAAATAAACCACGCGCGCAACCAGGTACAGCCAGCAGCCCCACAGCGTCACCGCGCTTTCCTCGTTCGCCACATGGGCGATCAGGACCGCGGCGGCGAACAGCGGCAGCGTTTCGAACAGGTTCGCTTGCGCCCGCTGCAGGCGCGCCGTGACGGGGCGCGGCGGCGGCGCCTCGCCGTCGCGCGCGCTCATGTTGTACTGCAGGCCGGTCTCCTGCGTGCGCAGCTGCGCCGTCAGCATGATCTGCACCAGCGCCAGCACCAGGGTCCAGGCCAGCAGCGTCAGTTCGGTCGTCATCGGTATTCCCCTCGCAAGTGTCAATACGGCCGAGCATAACAAAGCGCCGGACCGTAAAGCGCTCGTCTGCACGGGGCCAAACCCGACTATAATTTTCCGCTTTGCCGCCCCCTTCACCTGCCGGAGCTTCACCGATGATTCGTTCTGCATTACTGCTTGCGCTGCTTGCCGCCTCGCCTCTGTCCGCCCTCGCCAATGCGGCCGCTTCCAACCTGACCACGGTCTCGGAGCGCTCCGGCTTCCAGGCCACCGGCCGCTACGACGAAGTGATTCAACTGTGCGCAGCCTTCGCCAAGGCGTATCCGAAGGACGTCAAATGCATCGAGTTCGGACGCACGCCAGAAGACCGGCCGATGCTGGCGCTGGTCGCCACCCGCAGCGGCGCCTTTACGCCGCAGGCGGCCGCGAAGAAGGGCTTGCCGGTCACCCTGATCCAGGGCGGCATCCACGCCGGCGAAATCGACGGCAAGGACGCCGGCTTCCTGGCGCTGCGCGAGGTACTGGAAAACCGTCTCGCCAAGGGCGCCCTCGACAAGCAGGTGCTGCTGTTCGTCCCGGTGTTCAACGTCGACGGCCACGAGCGCTTCCAGCAGTGGAACCGCCCGAACCAGCGCGGCCCGGTCGAAATGGGCTGGCGCACCACCGCCCAGAATTTCAACCTGAACCGCGACTACGTAAAAGCCGACGCGCCCGAGATGCAGGCCATGCTGAACCTGGTGAACGCCTGGGATCCGCTGACCTATGTCGACCTGCACGTGACCGACGGCGCCAAGTTCCAGCACGATGTCTCGATCCAGGTCGAACCGGTGTATTCCGCCGATCCGGAATTCCGCAAGGCCGGCCTGGCGCTGCGCGCCAACGTCATCGCCGACATCGCCAGGCAGGGCTCCACGCCGCAGTCCTACTACATGTCGTTCGCCAGAACCGACGATCCGCAATCGGGCTTTATTGACGGCGTCTCCGACCCGCGCTTCTCGACCGGCTACTTCCCGCTGCGTAACCGCATGGCGATGCTGGTCGAGACCCATTCGTGGAAGGATTATCCGACCCGCGTGCGCATCACCCACAACAGCGTGATCTCGGTGCTGGAGCAGGTGGCGCAGCATGGCAAGGAGTGGCAGCTTGCTGCCGCCGCGGCCGACGCCCGCGCCGCGCGCCTGGCCGGCACCCCGGTGGCGCTGACCTATAAGACCACCGAGAAATCGACCATGGTCGATTTCAACGGCTATGCCTACACGCGCACGCCGTCCGACGTTTCCGGCATCCTGATGACGCGCTACGACGAGAGCAAGCCGCAAGTCTGGCGCGTGCCGCTGCGCGACGAGGTGGTGGCCGATCTGCAGGTGGCGGCCCCGCGCGCCGGCTACATCGTCCCCGCTGCGCATGCCGCCATGGTCGCGGCCAAGCTGACCCAGCACGGCGTCACTTTCCGCAAGCTCGACAAGCCGCTGGCGCGTTTCGCCGGCGAGACCTTCCGCGCCGACAAGGCGACTTTCGGCGCCAAATCGCTGGAATCGCACCAGCGCCTGACGGTGGAAGGCAGCTGGAAGAGCGAAGCGCGCGACGTCGGCCGCGGCGCCCTGTTCGTGCCGATCGCCCAGCCCAAGGCGCGCCTGGTAATGGCGCTGCTCGAGCCGCAGGCGCCGGATTCGCTGCTGGCCTGGGGCCTGTTCAACAATGCCTTCGAGCCAAAGGAATACATGGAAGAGTATGTCGCCGAAGACGTCGCGCGCGAGCAGATGGCGGCCGACCCGGCCGTGGCCGCCGAATTCAAGCGCCGCCTCGAAAGCGACCCGGCATTCGCGAAAAACCCCCACGCCCGCCTCGAATTCTTCGCCCGCCGCCATGCGTCGTGGGACGAGCGCTTGAATCTGTATCCGGTGCTGCGCGCGAACGTCGCGCCGTAATCGCCGGTACGTGGCGATAATGAAGCCACATGGCCGCAAACGGTGTTCCGCATGGGCTCGGAGAGCCCACCCTACGGTGCGCCGCTGTCTCGATTCATTGACGCGGCGCTGGCGTAACGTAGGGTGGGCACTTGTGCCCACGCGGTAGGCCGGTCTTTCAATCGCAACAATGACCCAAGCCGTTGACGCAGGTATCGCAGAACTTACGCCTCCAACAGCGCTCGTACCGCCCCCACATACCGCTCGCTCACCGGCACCTCGGCCCCGCAGCGCAGCCGCAGCAGATAACTCCCATCTCCCACCACGCTCAAGCCTGCGCTCTGCGTTCTGCGCACGATGACCCCGCGATGCACCCGGGTGAACTGCGCCGGATCGAGGTACTCTTCCAGGCGGCTCAGCGCCACCCGGTGCAGCGGCGACCCGGCCGCTGTATGCAGCGCCACATAATTCCCCTGCGCCTCGCACCAGAGGATGTCGGCCACCCGCACCTGGTCGATGCGCCCGACCGAGCGTACGCTGATCTGCGCGAGATAGGCCGGCCCTTCGGCATAGGCCTGCAGCGCGCGGCCGTAGGCGCCGCGCTGGCGTCCGGCCAGCAACAGCGTGGCCCGTTCGACCGCCTGTGCCAGGCGTGCATCGTCCAGGGGTTTGAGCAGGTAGTCGAGCGCGTGCACTTCGAAGGCGTCGATCGCGTAGGTGTTGTGGGCGGTGACGAACACCACCAGCGGCGGTTCGTCCAGGCGTCCGAGTTCGCGTGCCAGCAGCAGGCCCGATTCGCGCGGCATCTGGATGTCGAGGAAGAGCAGGTCGATGCGGCAGCCTGCCAGCCCCTCGCGTGCGCGCGCCGCGCTGTCGGCCTCGAAGGCGAGCCGCCAGCCGGGGTGCGCCTCCATCGCCAGGCGCAGGTTGTTGCGGCCCGGTTCTTCGTCGTCGACGATGGCGTAGTGAATGGGCGGATGCATGGTCAGTCGCGCAGCGCCAGCGGCAGGCTGATCTCGGCCAGGAAGTGGGAACCCTGCTGCTCGGTGCGCAGGGTAGCGCGCGGGTTGGCCAGGGCCAGGCGTGCGCGCGTATTCGCCAGGCCGAGGCCGGTGCCGGGATTGGGCGAACTGTAGGCACTGACCGGGTTCATCACGCGGATCAGGAGTGCGTCGGCGCTGCGCTCGAACGAGAGGCGGATGTCGCCGGCGCCGTCGTGGCAATCGAGGTCATGGCGCAGCGCGTTCTCGATCAGCGGCTGCAGCAGCAGGGGCGGGCATTCACCGCGCCGCACCCGCTCGTCGTCGCCGTCGATGCGGATGCGCAGGCGTTCGCCGTAGCGCAGGCGCTGCAAGGCGAGGTAGTCGCGGACGAAACCGAGTTCTTCGTCGATGGTCGCCTGTTCGCGCTGGGTGGCCGACAAGGCATAGCGCAGCAGGTCGGACAGGCGCCCGATGCCGGACAGCGCATCGGCCTTGTCGCCGGCGCGCACCAGGGCGCTGATGGCGTTCAAGGCATTGAAGATGAAATGCGGTTCGAGCTGGGCGCGCAGGGCCAGCATGCGCTGCTGTTCGAGGGCCAGGTGCAGGTTCAGGTTTTCGGCCTGGGCTTTGGTAAACGCTTCGCTGCGGGCGCGCGCTTCGCGGTGGTTGCCGATGGCGACCATGGCGATGAAGGTGCCGGTGGTCCAGGCCGTCTCGCTGAACCAGGTCATCTTGCCCATCTGCGTGAATTCGCGCCAGCCGCTGGCCAGGGTCAGCACCTCGCCGCGCAGCAGCACGTCGGCGCAGGCGAGGAACCACCATTCGAGCGGCAGGAACAGCAGCACGATGCCGGCATATACGCGCAGCGTCGTGCGGCGTTCGACGAACAGGGCGGGGCGCCGCACCAGCGCCAGGCTGAGCGCGCTGCTGAGGGCCATGACCGGGATGTGTCCGACCCACCATTCGCGCAGGATGAGGGCGTAGACCGCGTCGCGGCCGAGCTGGACGCGGTCGGCGTACACGCCGAGCGCGCCGGCGGCGCACAGCGCGGTCCAGAAGGCGACGTGGTGGGCGATGGTGCGGACGATCTTGCTGTGCTGTGGCGTCATGGTGCGCCGAGTATAGCAGCGCCGGCAGGGGCAAAAACGGCGGCCGGCAGCGTTCGTCACGCCCCGGCGGTATTTCGTCACACGGCTGGCGCCGTGCATGGCGCAAGCCCTAGAATCGCCGCTCCAGCCTACTGCCGCGCGTCCATGAATCGCCTGTCCCTGCTCCTGCTGCTGTCCCCGTTACCGTATGCCGCCGCGCAGGAGGCGCCGGCGCGGGTCGAGATCAAGGGCGCGGTCGATCGGCCCGATACGGCGGCCGCGAATAAAGTCGTCGGACGCGCCGAGATCGCCGCCTATGGCGACGGCAACCTGGCCGACGTGCTGAAACGCCAGGGCGGCATCTCGGTGGCCGGCAATGAAGTGCGCATGCGCGGCCTCGGCAGCGGCTATACGCAGATCCTGGTCGATGGCGAACCGGTGGCGCAGGGTTTTAGTATCGATGCGATCGCACCCGAACTGGTCGAGCGGATCGAGATTGCGCGCAGTCCGACGGCCGAGCGCAGTGCGCAGGCGGTCGCCGGCAGCATCAACATCGTGCTGCGCAAGCGCAGCGGCCCGCGGCGTGAAGACAAGCTCGCCAGCGGCTACCAGCGCGGGCAATGGAGCCCGTCGGCGTCGACGCAGGTGAGCGGCAAGCGCGGGAATGCGACCTGGTCGCTGGGGACGGCGTTCGAGCGCAGCATGCGCATCGACCGCGTGCTGACCGGCGAGACGCTGGCACAGGAAGCACAGGCGGGCGCCACGATCGAAGCGCGGCGTTTTACCGAGACCGGCCTTGCGGCTACCCGCCGCCTGAACCTGACGCCGCGCCTGAACTGGACGTTCGACAATGGCGACACCCTCGGCTGGACTGCCCTGCTTGGCCTGGTGCGCTCGCAGGGCGCCACGACCGCGGACGAAGCGACGCTGCGCGGACCGCCGACCGACTACCCCGCCAGCAGCGCCAGTATCGGTTCGCGCGTCGCCAACCTGCGCAGCGACCTGGCCTGGGCCCACCGGTTGACGGGTGCCGGCAAGCTGACCGTGAAAGGCGTATTCGATACCAGCCGGCGCCGCGGCGACTACCTGTTCCTCGGTACCCGCCCGGGCGGCGAGCCGGGACTGGCGCGGGCGGTGGCTTCCGGCGCGGACGAGCGCACCGCTGGCTTGAACGGCAAATACCTGGCGCCCCTTGGCGCTGCGCACAGCCTGGGCCTCGGCTGGGATGCCAGCCGCACCACGCGCGGCGAGCACCGCAACCAGTCCGATACCCTGGACGGCGTCGCCAACGCGGCGCTGCGCCTGCAGGACTACACGGCGCGGGTCGAGCGCCTGGCACTGTTTGCCCAGGACGAATGGACCATCTCGGATGCCTTCGAAGGCTATGCCGGCTTGCGCTGGGAGGGACTGCGCACCAAGACCGACGGCGCCGACTTGGCGCGCGTGGCCACCAGCAGCGGCGTGGCCAGCCCGATCCTGCAACTGCTGTGGAAGCTGCCGGCCAAAAACCAGTTGCGCCTGGCGCTGGCGCGCACCTATAAAGCGCCCTTGACCGGCAACCTGGTGCCGCGCCGCTATACCATCAACAACAACAACGGCCCGGCCAATCCCGACGCCGAGGGCAATCCGGACCTGCGCCCGGAACTGAGCTGGGGCCTGGACCTGGCCTGGGAGCGCCCGCTCGGCAAGGGCAGCACGGCCACGCTGTCGGGCTACGTAAAACGCGTGAGCGACGTGACGACCGAGCAGCTGTACCGCGACGGCGCCAGCTGGGTTGCGCGGCCGATCAACAATGGGGATGCCGACCTGGCCGGCATCGAGGCCGACCTGAAGTCGCCCGTGCAACTCGGCGCCATGGCCTTCGCGCTGCGTCTGAACGCGGCCCGCAACTGGTCACGGGTGCGCAACGTGCCCGCTCCCGACAATACCCTGGCCGAACAGGTGCCGTTCACGGCGAATGCCGGCATCGATTACCGCGGCGCCGGCTGGGACGCAGGCGCCAACCTGAATCTGCGCGGCAGCGCGCGCAGCCGCTCGAACGATGGCATCGCCACCTGGGCCGGCAGGCTGGCGCTGCTCGACCTGTACTGGACCCGCAAGCTGGACGCGCAGTGGCGCGTGCGCGTGAGCGCGGCCAATGCGCTGGGCCAGCTGCGGCGCGCCGGGACGGTGTACCGCGGGGCGGACGGCAGCACCGTCACGCGCGCGCTGGCCTGGGATGGTATGGCCAGCATGCGTCTCGGCCTCGAGCGCACTTTATAGGACTCAGGGCGCCGGGCCGGTCGGCGGCAGGGATGTGAACACCACCGTGGTCACTGCGTCCGCAGCGGGAATCAGCTGGTAAACGCGGTCATACTCGTTGTCGGCGATCTCGACGCCCGGCTGGCCGCCGAACAGGCGCACCAGCTCCGATAACGTGTTCGAGTGGCCGACGACCAGCACCGGTCCGTTCAAACTCTTCACCTTTTCGACCAGCGCTTTAGGGGCACGCGGATCGTATTCCTGCACCGGCAGGCCGCGCGCCTGTGCCAGCGGCTGCGCGGTCTGGCGCGTGCGGTTCGTCGGCGTGCTGAAGACGTGGGCGATGCCGGTCTTGCTCAACATCGTGGCGATGTTCTGCGCGCGCTGCCGTCCTTGCGCCGTCAGCACGGGATCTTTTTCGTCAGAGGTCTTTTCGCCGTGGCGCACGAGATAGACGATCCCGGGAGCGGCGAGGGCGGTAGCAGGCGAGATCATGGAGAGAACAAGCGTAAGGACGGTCAGCAGGCGTGGCAGGGACATGGGATCGGCTTTCTCGGATTGAACCAGGATTGTAATACTGCTACCGGATAATGCCGGCCAGCCGGGTTTTGAATCTACAATCATGCCATGAGCAGCCATGCGAACAGCGCCTCGAACACCTCGCCCGGTCCGGCCTCGCTGGCCGCGCGGCGGCCCTTCCTGACGGCCTTCGCCCTGTCGCTCGGCGCCGCCGTCTCGCTGGGATTGACGCGCTTTTCCTATGCGCTCCTGTTGCCGCCCATGCGCGCCGACCTCGATTGGTCCTACTTCCTGTCGGGCGCCATGAATACCGGGAACGCCCTCGGCTATTTTCTCGGCGCCCTGGCCACGCCCGCCCTGATGCGGCGCTACGGCGCGCAAGCGGCCCTGGTTGGCGGCGCCGTGCTGGCCAGCCTGTTCATGCTGCTTTCCGGCTTCGTGGTCGACGCCGGGCTGCTGATCGGCCAGCGCGTCCTGGCCGGCATCGCCAGCGCCTTCATCTTCATTTCCGGCGGCCTGCTGGCGGCCCGCCTTGGCCTGCTGCACCCGCAGCGCGCCGGCCTGCTGCTGGGGATGTATTACGGCGGCACCGGCCTGGGCATCACTGCCTCTGCCTTGCTGGTGCCTCTGGCCATGGATGCCGCCGCGGCGCAGGGCGCAGAACATGCCTGGCAATGGGCCTGGATCGCGCTCGCGGCGCTGTGCCTGCTGGCGACGCTGGCGATGATCCCGCCGGCGCGGCAGGTCGACGGCGCGCCTTCGCAGGCGGGCGCGCAGGGCGGGTTCCGGCTGTCTCCCTTCGGCTTCGGGCTGGCGGGCTACCTCATGTTCGGGGTCGGCTATATCGGCTACATGACCTTTGTGATCGCCCTGCTCCGGGAGCAGGGAATGGCTGGCGGCACCATCACGCTGTTTTATTCCATGCTCGGCCTGGCGGTGATGGCCTCGTCGCGCATCTGGGCCGGCATGCTCGACCGCTTCAAGGGCGGGCAGGCGATGGCGATCCTGAACGCTTTATTGGGAGTGGCAACGCTCCTGCCGGCGCTGACGGCGCTGCCCGCCCTGATGTTCGTCTCGGGCCTGCTGTTCGGCGGGATTTTCCTGTCGGTGGTGGCCTCGACCACGGCGCTGGTGCGCCACAACCTGCCGCAGCACGCCTGGTCGGCCGGCATCAGCGCATTTACTACCGTGTTCGCGCTGGGCCAGGTCGTCGGGCCGTCGGCCATCGGTTGGATCGCCGACGGCCCCGGCGGCCTGCAGCGCGGGCTGGTGTTTTCGGCGCTGGCGCTGTTCGCCGGCGCGCTGCTGGCGTCGCGCCAGCGCCCTCTCCCAACGCAATGAGCCTTTGATGATCGTCCTGCAAACCGAGCGCCTGCGCCTGCGCCACATGACCCTCGATGATGCCGAATTCATGCTCGGCCTGCTCAACGATCCCGCCTGGCACCGGTTTATTGGCGACCGCGGCATCCGCACCGTCGAAGGCGCGCGCGCGTACATCCTCAACGGACCGATGGCGATGGTGGCCCGTCACGGTTTCGGCTTTCATGTCGTCGAATTGAAGGAGGGTGGCCACCCGCTCGGCGTGTGCGGCCTGGCGCAACGCGATTTCCTCGACGACGTCGACATCGGCTACGCCTTCCTGCCGCAGTATGGCGGCCAGGGCTATGCGCTGGAGGCGGCGCAGGGCGTGCTGGCGCATGCGCGCGCGCTCGGCCTGAAGCGCCTGGTCGCCACCGTCGTTCCCGAGAACGCCGCCTCGATCCGCCTGCTCGAAAAGCTGGGCCTGCGATTCGAGCGCACGGTGCAGGCGCCGGATACCGCGCGCGAACTGCAGCTGTTCGGCATGGCGCTCGGCTGAAAAAAAACGGCAGCGTAATCACGCTGCCGTCCTGGATAGCTCAAACCAAACGATTACAGCTGCGTCAGCGAAATCGTATTCGCTACCGGCGTCGAGCACGGCTCTTCGTCAAAAGCGATGTCGCCGTTCGGATTGACCACGCCATCCGTTTTCAGGTCCATGAACCCGAACAGATTCCGGTCCTGCAGGTGCGACGGCACCACGGTGGACAGCGACGAGAACACATTTTCCACGCGTCCCGGATGGGTCTTTTCCCAGCCGCGCAGCATGGCCTTGATCTGTTTTCTCTGCAGGTTTTCCTGCGAGCCGCACAAATCGCACGGAATGATCGGGAAGCCCTTTACCTCTGCATAGCGCTCGGTATCGGCTTCCTTCACGTACGCCAGTGGGCGGATCACCATGTGCTTGCCGTCGTCCGACACCAGCTTGGCAGGCATGCCTTTCAGCTTGCCGCCGAAGAACATGTTGAGGAAGAAGGTTTCGAGGATGTCGTCGCGGTGGTGGCCGAGGGCGATCTTGTTGCAGCCGAGTTCGTCGGCGACGCGGTACAGGATGCCGCGGCGCAGGCGCGAGCACAGCGAGCAGGTGGTCTTGCCCTCCGGGACCAGGCGCTTGACGATCGAATACGTGTCCTGGTTTTCGATGTGGTAATCCACACCGAGCTTGTCCAGGTAGGCCGGCAGCACCTCGGCCGGAAAATTCGGCTGTTTCTGGTCGAGGTTGACGGCAACGATATCGAAGTGAATCGGCGCGCGTTCGCGCAGCGTCATCAGGATGTCGAGCAGGGCGTAGCTGTCCTTGCCGCCGGACAGGCAGACCATCACCTTGTCGCCGTCTTCGATCATGTTGAAATCGCCGATCGCCTGGCCGACCAGGCGGCACAGGCGTTTATGCAACTTGCCGTTTTCGTAGGCGATCTTTTCCAGTTTTTTCGTTTCCGTACTGACGTCGGCGTCAGCCGCCGGCAGTGCGGAAAGGTTTTCTTTGTTTTCATTCAATACCGCGCTCATGCTTCTTCCTTGATCTGAAATACTTCCACGCCGACGCCTTCGCAGTCGGGATACACGTCCGGCTTCATGGTCGATACGCGCGCGGCGCGCACGCGCGGATGCGCCAGCATGGCGCGCACGACGTCGTCGCACAGGGTTTCCTGCAGGTGCACGTGGCCTTGCGCCATGCGCTGGGCGATGGTCTCGCGCATGAAATCGTAGTCGACGACTTCGTCGAGCTGGTCAGTGTGGGGGGTCGATTCGGCCAGCGGGATGTACAGGTCGACATTGATCAACACACGCTGTTCTCCCTTCTTTTCGAAGTCGTGCACGCCGATGTTGATCATCACTTCGTAATTGCGCAGGAACAGCCGGCGGCAATCGCGCAAGCTCGGGTGGGTCAGGGCGGACAGCATAAGAAAACTTTCTTCAGGTGTGAACTGGGTTATTTATTTCGTAAGGAACATCACGTCGCGCGCCAGCGGCACCAGGTGCTGGCCGCCGTCGACTACCAGCGTCGTGCCGGTGAGCGCGCGCGCCGATGCCGCGTACACGACGGCGTCGGCAATATCCTGCGGCGTCGACGAGCGTTTCAAGGGCGTTTGCGTATGGGCTTGCGCAAAACCATCCTCGCTCTGGTCGCCCGACACCAGCGTGATGCCGGGGGCGACGCCGACGATGCGTACTGTCGGCGCCAGCGCCTGCGCCAGCATCGTGGTGGCGGTGTCCAGCGCCGCTTTGGACAGCGTGTACGACAAAAAATCCGGGTTGAGATTGTACAGTTTCTGGTCGAGCAGGTTGATCACCACCGCCTGCTCGTTGTCGGGCGTGGCCGCATGTAAAGCCTGCGCCAGCAGCAGCGGTGCGGCCAGGTTGGTGCGCATGTGCGCCGCAAGTAGGCTCGGTGAAAAACTGGTGGCGTTGTCGTATTCGAACAACGAAGCGTTATTCACAATGCAAGTCACGCGCCCAAGCGCCTCCGCCGCGCGCCCCGGCAGCGCGCGCACGCCCGCTTCGTCGCCGAGGTCGCAGGGCAGTAGGGCGGCGCGCCGGCCGAGAGCGCGAATCGCTTCCGCTGTCTCGGCCGCTTCGCGCTCGGAATGGCGGTAGTGCACACCGATGTCCCAGCCGGCGGCGGCCAGGCCAAGCGCGATCGCACGGCCGAGGCGGCGACCGGCGCCGGTGACGAGTGCAACCCGAGTTTGAGCGTCAGTGGCGGATGGCGTGATGTGCGTCATGGTCTGCGGTTGAGCGAAATTGTTGATCCCTGCCGATCTGGCTACAATGCCGGAATGTCCTTACCCCTTCCCGACAGCGACGCGCTGGCCGCGTCCCACGCCTTGCAACAGGAAATTGCCGCCCATATCGAAGAGGCGGGCGGTGCGATTCCCTTTTCGCGCTTCATGGAGCTGGCGCTGTATGCGCCCCGGCTCGGCTACTACAGCGGCGGCGCCGCCAAGCTGGGCGCGAGCGGCGATTTTACGACCGCACCCGAAATTTCTCCCCTGTTCGGGGAAGCGCTGGCACGCGCGGCAGCCGCTATTATCGCCCAAAGCGCGCCCGACATCATCGAATTCGGCGCCGGCACCGGCAAGCTGGCGCGCGACGTGCTCACCGCCCTGGCCGCAGAAGGTGTGCAAGTTGACAGCTACACCATCATCGAACTGTCGGGCGAATTGCGCGCGCGCCAGCAGGAAGCGTTGAAGGATTTCCCGCAGGTGGAATGGCGCGACGGTTTTCCCGACGCGTTCAATGGCGTGGTGCTGGCCAACGAAGTGCTCGACGCCATGCCGGTCGAACTGGTCCTGAAAACGGAAAATGGCTGGCGCCGCCAGATGGTGACGGTCGAAGAGGGCCGCTTCGCCTACCTGCAGGCCGAGCTGGACGATGCGCTGGCGGCGCAACTGGCGCGCCAGATACCGGATGCCGACACCCTGCCGGCGGGCTATCTAACCGAACTGCACCCGGTCGCCTGCGGCTTCATGGGGTCGCTGGCGGCCATGTTCTCGGGTAACAAGGGCGCGGCCATCCTGCTCGACTACGGTTTCCCGGCGCACGAATATTACGTCGACCAGCGCAGCGGCGGCACCCTGATGTGCCATTACCGCCACCATTCGCACCCGGACCCGTTCTTCCTGCCGGGTCTGCAGGACATCACCGCCCACGTCGATTTCACGGCGATGGCGCTGGCGGCCCAGGATGTCGGGTTGCCGGTGCTGGGCTACCTGAACCAGTCCGGCTTCCTACTCGGCTGCGGCATCGGTGACCTGCTGCTACGCACGGATCCCGACGACGCTGTGCGTTATTTGCCACAGTCGAAAGCCGTGCATAAGCTCGTCGCGCCGAGCGAAATGGGAGAATTGTTCAAGGTGCTGATCGTCGGCCATGCGGTGGATCTGCCGGACGCGATCGTGCGGGCTGATCGACGTCATCGCTTATAGACTTGATAACTTGCGCTGGGGATACAAACCCGGCTATGCTGTATCGGTTGGGGTCGCCGATATCCCAGCCAGAACCTGCACGCGGCATGCCACCAGACACCCATGGCCAAGATTCACACCCATTACGACAACCTGAAAGTGGCGCGCGGCGCGCCGCAGGAAGTCGTGCGTGCAGCCTACAAGGCGCTCAGCCAGAAATACCATCCCGACAAGAACCAGGGCGACGAAAAGGCCGCCCGCATCATGGCGATCGTCAACACCGCCTACAACATCCTGTCCGACCCGACCCGCCGCAAGGAGCACGACGAGTGGATCGCGGCCGAGGAGTGGGAAGTCGAGTGGCTGGAGAGCAGCAACGCCGAAGAACCCGCGCGTCCGCGCGGAGAAAATTGGGAAACGCCGCCACCGGCGCATAACCGGCGCCGCCGGCGCCTGTGGCGCGATGCGCGCTGGTGGTTCGGCCTGTTCGGCGGCATCACCGTCGGCGCCGTCTGCGCACTGGTGCTGGTCAAACAGCCGCGCCTGCTGCCGACGGCACTGGCGTTCAACAAGCCGGAAACCATCGCGCCGGTGACGTCGGTGCCGGCCCCCGATCCGGACGCCTGGGCGATCCCGACCGGCGTCAATTCTCCGCCCGCGGTCGTCAAGGCGCTGGCCGTGACCCAGCTGGTGGTGCCGGCGCGCCAGCCCGAATGCGATACCGACCTCGCCACCCCGGCCGCGCCGAATGGCGAACCCTGGCCCGACCAGTCCGGCTACATTCCCGGCTACCCGCTGGGCAACAGCGGTCGCGAGATGACAGTGGTGGTCGACAACAGCGCGAATGCTTCTCCCGTGTTCGTGAAAATTTTTGATCTCGAACGGCGCTCGAACGTGCGCCATGCGTATGTGCTGGCCAACAATATGCTGACCATCGACGGGCTGGCGGCGGGCAAGTACGAGGTGCGTTACCAGAACGTCGTCGGCAGTGCGGCGCATGCCGAGTGCAGCAAGCAGGCGGCGCGGCGGGCGGACGCGGGGTTTTAATTTTAAGTTCAGCGTTCGTGGGCTGTTGCCTGTGGCGCTTGTCGTGTTTTTAATCCGCATGGGCTCGAGAGCCCATTACCTGTGGTGGCAAGCACGTGCAAGACTTGTAGGGTGGGCGGTCTGTGCCCACGCAGATGCAGGAACATCGCACCAACTGTTGCTTTTTCCCACCTGCAACCCGCTTTTCCGCAAGTCACTACCCAATTCATCTGATTTGTTCCCTCGGCGTAATATACTCGGTCGGCAGCGGCCAGCGTAGCCGCGCATTGCCGCCGGCCTGAACGGAAACAGCCATGAATGAATTAGACGGCCTTACCGCCCTGCTCATCGAGCCCCATGCGGGCATGCGGGCGAATATCCACAGCATGCTCAACATGTGCGGCCTGACCCGCATCGAGCACGCCAGCAGCGCCAACCAGGCGGTGAAACAACTGAGCGTGCGCGGCTTCGACCTGGTGCTGTGCGAATACGACCTCGAAGGCGGCCAGGACGGCCAGCAGCTGCTCGAAGACCTGCGCCACCATAAGCTCATTTCGCTGGCGACGATGTTCTTCATGGTCACCGCCGAGGGCGATTACGGCAAAGTCGTCAGCGCCGCCGAACTGGCCCCGACCGACTACATCCTGAAACCGTTTACGGCCGACCGCCTGCTCGAACGCATCGCCCGCGCGCTGGAAAAGCGCAACGTCTTCCTGCCGGTGTACCGCCTGATGGAAGCGGGCGCCCAGCACGAGGCGATCGAGGCCTGCATCGCCGGCGAAGCGGCGCACCCGCGCCATACCGTCGACTTCCTGCGCCTGCGCGCCGAACTGCACCTGTTCCTGGGCGAAGCCAGCCTGGCCGAACCGATCTACCGCCAACTCGCGGAAAGCCGCGCGATCGCCTGGGCCCGGCTCGGTCTGGCCAAGACGCTGTATTTGCGCGAACAGTACGAGGAAGCCGGCACCTTGCTGACCGAGCTGGTGCAGACCAACAGGAATTTCGTCGACGCCTACGACTGGCTGGCGCGCACCCACACGGCGCTGGGCGAGTTGACTCAATCGCAGCAGGTGCTGGCGCGTGCGGTCGCGGTCTCTCCGCATGCGGTGCGGCGCCTGCGCACGCTGGGCGAAGTCGCCTTCGAGGCGGGCGACGACGACACCGCCGAAAAAGTATTGAAGCAGGTAGTGGCGAAAGCCAAATATTCGGAATTCCGCGATCCCGAAGACCACGTGAAACTGGTACGTACCTTGGTACGCAAAGGCGATCCGGTGGCGGCAGCTTCGGTGATTCGCGACCTCGACCGCTCGATGGGCGGCAAAAGCCATGCCGACGCCTGCAGCGCGATCTCGTCGGCGCTGCTGCACGAATACACCGGCAACGACGAACGCCTGCTGGTGTCGCTCAATGCCGCGGTGTCCGCCAGCCGCGACCTGCCCGCCATGTCGCCGGATCTGAAACTGGAGCTGGCGCGCAGCTGCCTGGCGCACGACATGGCCGATGGCGCGGCCGGCCTGGTGCGCGACGTCATGCGCAACGCCGCCGATGCCAGCGCGATGGAGCGCGCGCTGAACGTCATGGCGCAAGCCGGCCACGCCGAACTCGGCACGACGCTGGCGCAGGAAACGCGCCAGCACGTGGTCGACCTGGTGGCCAATGGCGCCGAGCGTGCGCGCAGCGGAGACTACCAGGGCGCCGTCGGCCTGATGCAGGAAGCGGCGCTGCGCATGCCGGGTAATCCGCAAGTCGCCTTCAATGCCGCGCTGGCGCTGCTGCGCTGCCTGGAACACACCGGCTGGGACGACAAACTCGGCCAGCAGGCGCTGGCGCAGCTGGCGGCCGTACGCCGCCTCGATCCGCGCAACCCGAAGCTGGCCGCACTCGGCGCGCTGCACCAGGCGGTGCTCAGGAAGTACAAGAAGGTCAACAAATAAAAGTGAGCAAATGAGCGCGTAAGCGCCAGGAAAGCCGGGTAATCCCAGATGTCGGAAGCACACCAGTCCCTCGATGAGGGCGCCACCCGCCGCGTGCGCGCGGCCTTGATGCAGAAAGTGAACGGCGACGAAGAGATGTTCGCCCTCGGCGGCTCGATCGCGCGGGTGATCGAACTGGCCGACGCCGACGAGAAGGGGCCGCACGATCTCGCCTATTTCGTGCTGTCCGACGTGGCGCTGACCCAGCGCATCCTGCGCCTGTCGAACACGGTCCGCTACCGCACCGTGTCCGGCACCGCGGTGACGACGGTCTCGCGCGCGATCGCGCTGCTCGGCTTCGACAACGTGAAAACCACCGCGCTGGCGATGCTGCTAGTCGATACGCTCGACAACGGCGTCGACAGCGGCGCCCACGCCGGCAGCGTGCGCGCCGAGCTGCAAGCCTCGCTGTGCGCCAGCCTGGTCGGGCGAGAAATGGCGAAGCTGTCGTTCTACCAGGGGGCCGAGGAAGCGGCGATCGGCGCGCTGTTCAAGAACCTGGGCGCCTTATTGGTGGCCTCGCACGAGCATGTGCGCTACCGTGAAATTACCCAGCTTACCGCCGGTGCAAGGCACACGCCGGCGCAAGCTTCGCAGATGATCCTCGGCTGCAGCTACGACACCTTGTGTGCCGCCGTGCTGTCCGAGTGGAAGATCCCGGACGTGATCGTGCGCGCCCAGGCCGCGCTGCCCGCCGGCGCCTTGAAAACAGCCGCCAACCGCGCCGAATGGATGCGCCAGGTCGCCTCGTTCAGCCTCGACGTGGCGCGCCTGCTCGCCAGGAACGGCGACCCGGCCGCCACCCCGGAAGCCCGCGCGCTGCTGGCACGCTATGGCGCCGCCTTCGAGATGGATGCGGCCGGCCTCGAGCGCCTGTTCACGAACGTGAGCGAGGGCATGCAGGGCCTTATGGAAAGCATGAACCTGCAGCCGTTGCCGACACCCGCGCCCGAACACGGCGAGGGCTTGCCCGACGTGCTGATGCTGGCCACGCTCGATGCCGGCGAAGACGAGGAGGGCGCCTGGCCGAGCGGCAAACCGAAAAATGCGCGCGAACTGCTGCTGGCCGGGGTGCAGGACGTGACGCAGTTGCGCGCCGGCGCCAACACGCGCGTCAACGACGTCATCCTGGCCGTGCTCGAAACGCTGTACCAGGCGCTGGGATTCCGCTTCGCCACGGTTTGTTTAAAGGATGGGCGCGCCGGCCAGTACCGCGCCCGTGTTTCGTTCGGTGTGAAACAGGCGCAGGTGCAGGCGGGCTTCCTGTTCCCGCTGCCCGCCGCTGGCACGCGCGACCTGTTCGCGCTGGCGATGGAAAACGATGCCGACCTGATGATCTCGGATGCAGGCAGCCCTAAAATCCGCGACCTGCTGCCGGCTTGGCACCGCGCGTTGCTGCCGGACGCGAAGAGTTTTATTGTGCTGCCGCTCGTGGTCGGCAAGGCGCAACTCGGCTTTTTCTATGCCGACCGCGCCGTGACCGCATTGGAGGGCGTGCCACCCGACGAAACCGCGATGATCCGCGCCCTCAAGCGTCAGGTACTGTCTGCGCTTGCCGCCGGATGAATTCGCGGAATTCGTGGGCCGGCATCGGCCGCGCAAACAGGTAGCCCTGCGCTTCGTCGCCGCGCTTGTCGCGCAAAAAGCCCCATTGCGCCTCGGTCTCGACGCCTTCGGCCACCACCGCCAGCCCGAGCGAGTGGGCCAGGCCGATGGTGGCGGCGACGATCACCGCATCGTTCGGATTGTGCTCGATGTCTTTGACAAAACCGCGGTCGATCTTGATGCGGTCGATCGCAAACAGTTTTAGATAGGACAGCGACGAATAGCCGGTGCCGAAATCGTCGATCGCCAGTTTGAAACCGCGCGTGCGCAGCTGGCGCAGCAGCTGGCGCGTCGCTTCCGGGTCGCGCATGGCGGCCGTTTCCGTGATCTCCAGTTCCATCAGCGACGGGTCGATGCCGTGCTGCGCCACCAGTTCGTCCAGGCGAGATAATAGCGACGAGCCGGAGAACTGGCGCGCCGACAGGTTCACCGCCAGGCGCAGTTCGTCGAGGCCTTCGCGCTGCCACTGTGCCAGCAGCGCCATGGTCTGGCCCAGCACCCAGTCGCCGAGCGGCACGATCATGCCGCTTTCCTCGGCCACGGGAATGAAGCGGCTCGGCTCGACGCTGCCCAGTTCCTGGTCGTTCCAGCGCAGCAGCACTTCGGCGCCGATCACGCGTCCGGTGTCGAGTTCCACCTGCGCCTGCAGGTAGAGTTCGAAACCTTCAGCGCTGAGCGCGCTCCACATGCGGTTTTCCAGCAGCAGGTGTTCGTGGGTGGCGGCGTTCATCTCGGGCGAGAAGAACTGGAAATTGCCGCGTCCCTCGCGCTTGGCCGCGTACATCGCCATGTCGGCATGGCGGATCAATGTCGAGGCGTCTTCGCCGTCGTCCGGGAACAGCGCCACGCCGACGCTGCAGCCGCTGTGGGCGGTGGCGCCATTGAGTTGGTACGGCTGCGACAGCGATTCGACCACGCGCACCGCGACGCTGGTGACGCTGTCGGGTGTGAGCGGGCCGGCCAGCACGATGATGAATTCGTCGCCGCCCAGGCGCGCCAGCGTGTCGACTTCGCGCAGTAAATCCTTCATGCGTTCGGCGGCGCCCACCAGCAGCTTGTCGCCGGCGGTATGGCCGAGCGAATCGTTGATCTTTTTAAAATGGTCGAGGTCGATGAACAGCACCGCCACCGGGGCGTTGTGGCGCCGCGCCGCCGCCAGCTGCTGTTCGAGGCGCACGTTGAGCGCAAAGCGGTTTTCCAGGCCGGTGAGGGCGTCGTGGTGCGCCAGCCGGTGGATGCGTTCCTGCGCGCGCTGCTGCTCGGTCAGGTCGCGCAGGATGCAGACGAAAAAAACTTCGCATTCGAGGTCGACCGGCGCCACCGAGATCGCCAGCGGAAAGGGTTCGCCCCGGGCATTGAAACCCTCGAGTACCGCTTCTTCGGGCGGCGCGCTCGACAGCCGCCCGAGCTGGGCGTTGGCGTCGCTGTGGGCGCCGGCCGGCACCAGCGTGCCGAAGGGCAGGCCGATCAGGTGTTGCGGCGGGTAGCCGAACAGGCCGGCGGTGGCGGCATTCGCCGACACCACCATGCCGGCTGCATCGACCGTGATGATGGCGTCGGCGGCGTTGTCGAGCACCGCCTGTAGCCGCGCTTCGCGGTCGCGCAGGCGCGCCGTGCGGTCGGCCACCAGCTTTTCGATCACGTCGCGCTCGCCGCTGATGAGCAGCAGCAGCGCGCCCAGCAGGCCGGTCAGCAGCAGGCCGGCCGACAGCACGGTCCAGCTGGCGGCGCCCGTTTCGGCATCCATGTAGGCGGCGGTGGGGCGGAAGTTGACCACGTAGCTGCGTCCGGCAAAGGAGAGCGGCACGCGGTAATCGTCGCGCCGGGGGCTGCCGAGCGCGCCCGCCACCGGTAGCGCGGCGCCGCCGGTGACGTCGACCAGGGCGGCGTTAAAACCGTCGAAACCGGCGCGCCGGATCGCCTGGGCGAGCAGCACGCGCGCGTTGAGCACAAAGGCGACGACGCCCGCCGGCGGTCCGCTGGGGTCGCCCACCGCGCGCATCAGGGCGATACCGGGACCATCGCGCGTCTGCAGCATGAACGGTTCGGTGGCGACCGGCGCACGCGAGACGAGCACGCGCGCCGCCACTGCCGCCCGCCCCGGCGCGGCGAGATAATCGAGGCCGCGGATCACGTTGTGCGTCGTCGGCCAGGCGTACAGCACCGGCAGGTAGCGTTCGCGTTCGGCGGCAGCGATCAGGCGCACCCCGTCCATGTCGCGGATGCCGGTGAAGGCCGGGTCGAGCGTGCGCCGCACCCAGTCCTCGAAGCCGGGACGCTCCAGGCCGGTGACCGGCACCATCCAGTTCATGGCCTCGATCTCGGGGCGGCCATCGGCATAGCCGGTGGCGATGCGCAGGAACTTGTCGCGCGCCAGGATATGTTCGGTGTCGGCCAGGGTGCTGGAAAAGGTGCCCACGAAACGCACGTGCTCGTTGAATTCGGATTGCAGCAAATCCGCCGTCTGCTGCGCTTTCAGGCGGTAGGGTTGCAAATGCTGTTCGTGCTCCCAGCCGAGCGCCAGGCGGTAGATGACCAGCACCGCGGTACTCGTGACCAGCAGCGGCAGCGCGACCAGCAGCGCACGCCGGCGCCACAGGCGGCGCGGCGAGCCGCACACGATCCAGCACAGCGGCGCGGCCAGCAGCACGCCGAGCGTGTCGCCGGCCCACCAGGCGAACCAGACATGCCAGCGGTCGGGCGCGTCGACCGCGCCCAGCAGCGACAGCGCCGGCACCACGATGCTGGCGCTGGTGAGACAGACCAGGGGCGTGAGCAGCAGGAAGGCGATGACGTCGCGCCCGGAGTCGATCGCAGGGCGCATGCGGCGGCGGAACTGGCGCGCGCCGAGCCAGGCCTGCAGCAGCGCGCCCAGCATGCTGGCGCAGGTTGCCGCCAGCGCCGCACCCGCCGTGAACGCCGGATTGGCCTGGTGCAGCGGCAGATTGGCCAGCGCCGCGCCGACGGCGACGCCGGGCAGCACGCGCATGCCGCCGGCGGTGGCCAGGGCCAGGCCGATCCCGGCCGGCGGGAATAGCGGCAGCGCATAGCTTGAAGGCAGCGACAGCGCGTCGAGCAGCAGTCCCGTGCCGAAGTAGGCCGCGACGATCGACAGGTTGGCCAGCAGGATGTCCTGCCAGCTCCAGCGGGGATAACGGGACGCGTGGCTGTCCATATACACCGTATTTACATGCCTGAGGCATACAGTAACGCAGCACGCCCGAGGGTGGCGCGCAAGTAGCCAGCAAAGTACTTGAAAAAATAGCCTTGCAGATCCTACCCCCGGCGGTTACAATCACGCCCCGAAGCAACGCTGCTATTTGAGCCAGGTTGGTAGTAAAGGCAAAAATAGTTGACAGCATGTTGAGCTTGCTTCATACTCTGCGGTTCTTCGCGGTGGGGTGGCCGAGTGGTTAAAGGCAGCAGACTGTAAATCTGCCCTCTCTGAGTACGCTGGTTCGAATCCAGCCCCCACCACCAAATGAAGAAGTCGTGAAGTCGAATTGAAGTTGTACCTCGCGGGTGTAGCTCAATGGTAGAGCAGAAGCCTTCCAAGCTTACGACGAGGGTTCGATTCCCTTCACCCGCTCCAGTAAATTGTGTCGCAGTATGTGCGGCGCAAACATCAGCCCTTTTAGCTCAGTGGTAGAGCACTCCCTTGGTAAGGGAGAGGCCACGTGTTCAATCCACGTAAAGGGCACCAGAATTTAAAGCGGCAGTGCGTTGTACTCGTCCGTCAGGTGTGCCTGGTAATTCTCAAAATATCGTTAGGAGTCTCAAATGGCAAAAGGTAAATTCGAACGGACCAAGCCGCACGTCAACGTCGGCACCATCGGTCACGTTGACCACGGCAAAACCACCCTGACGGCTGCAATCGCAACCGTTCTGTCGAAGAAGTTCGGCGGCGAAGCGAAGGCATACGACCAGATCGATGCAGCTCCGGAAGAAAAAGCACGCGGCATCACCATCAACACCGCGCACGTCGAGTACGAAACGGAAAACCGTCACTACGCACACGTCGACTGCCCAGGCCACGCCGACTACATCAAGAACATGATTACCGGTGCAGCGCAGATGGACGGCGCGATCCTGGTGTGCTCGGCCGCTGACGGCCCGATGCCACAGACCCGCGAGCACATCCTGCTGGCGCGTCAGGTTGGTGTTCCATACATCATCGTGTTCCTGAACAAGTGCGACCTGGTCGACGACGCAGAACTGCTGGAACTGGTCGAAATGGAAGTCCGCGAACTGCTGTCGAAGTACGAGTTCCCAGGC